>JBCBJV010000033.1:0-502 GCA_038522945.1 Pseudomonadota bacterium | reverse complement strand
CCACGGTTTCGCCGATCGAGAATGGCGCAGGCTGCGAGACGACGATGTCTTCTTTGACAATGACCGTCAGCCCACCCTGGCTGATCGCGACCTCGCTGATCTGGACGTCGGCGCCGACAACGATGGTGCCCGACCGGGCATCGATGACGACCTTGGCCACCGTGTCAGGCTCGATCCGCAGGTTTTCGATCCGGGCCATCAGTTCTGGCAGATCGGTTCGGGCCGGGGCATCGATGACGACGGTCCCGGAATCAATGGCATCGGCGCGGTTGCGCCCGAGCGTTGCGTTGATCGCCTCTTCGATGCGCAGGGCCGTTGTGAAATCGGGGGAGCGCAGCGCAAGGCGTATGCTGTTCAGGCTGTCAAAGTCGAAGGCGATCTCATTTTCAACCGTCGCCCCGTTTTCGATCCGGGCCGCTGTGGGCACACCCTCGACGATGGACGCGTTGATCCCCTGTGCGGCGAAACCCGCAACGGCAATGGGCCCCTGTGCCACCGCATA
>JBCBJV010000032.1:0-526 GCA_038522945.1 Pseudomonadota bacterium | reverse complement strand
GCGCCATGGCGTGCCCCACGATGACAATGCTCCCCCACACATGCCCAGGGCGACAGCAGGACGACGGGCAGATCCGGCGGAACGGCGGGGCCCAGCGAGCGCGGCGTAGCGGCTGAGGTGAGCGAGTCCACCAGTCTGAGCGCCATGGCGTGCCCCACGATGACAATGCTCCCCCACACATGCCCAGGGCGACAGCAGGACGACGGGCAGATCCGGCGGAACGGCGGGGCCCAGCGAGCGCGGCGCAGCGGCTGAGGTGAGCGAGTCCACCAGTCTGAGCGCCATGGCGTGCCCCACGATGACAACGCAACCCCACACATGCCCAGGGCGACAGCAGGACGGGGGGCAGATCCGGCGGAACGGCGGGGCCCAGCGAGCGCGGCGCAGCGGCTGAGGTGAGCGAGTCCACCAGTCTGAGCGCCATGGCGTGCCCCACGATGACAACGCAACCCCACACATGCCCAGGGCGACAGCAGGACGACGGGCAGATCCGGCGGAACGGCGGGACCCAGCGAGCGCGGCGCAG
>JBCBJV010000031.1:0-539 GCA_038522945.1 Pseudomonadota bacterium | reverse complement strand
CCAAATACTCTCGCCGAAGGCGGAATTGGTGTTCGGGGTTGAGGGTGGGGCCCGCTCTGTCATTATGGCGCGCGCACGACGTGCGACAGAAAGCAGGCATATGACCACAGATCAGGCCATTCTCTTCGCACTTTTTGCGATCGTCTTTGGCATGATGCTCTGGGGTCGGTTTCGCTATGACATCGTGGCCTTTTCTGCGCTGTTGATCGGGGTTGTGGTGGGCGTTGTGCCCGCGAACGACGCTTTTGCGGGGTTTGGGCACCCCGCGACGCTGGTGGTGGCGCTTGTACTGGTGGTCTCTGCCGGGCTGGTCCGGTCAGGCGCGGTGTTCTTGATCACGCGCACCCTGGTCGACAGCACGCGCAGTCTGGGCACCCATATCGCGATCATGGGGGGTGTCGGTGGTGTCTTGTCGGCGTTCATGAACAACGTCGCTGCACTGGCCCTGCTGATGCCGGTGGATGTACAGACCGCACGCAAAGCGGGGCGGATACCCGGGCTGTCGCTGATGCCCTTGTCGTTTGCCACGATCCTGGGCG
>JBCBJV010000030.1:0-556 GCA_038522945.1 Pseudomonadota bacterium | reverse complement strand
GGCGTATCGGTCGACGACAGGGTTGCTCCGGAGCTTTTGGTCTTAGCGGTTACCGGGAGCGTGTTAAGAAGCCAAGCGTCCCGGTAGTGCCTCAGTTTGAAATTGGAGGGCGGCTATTGGCCCGTTGTAGCCAGACAGCATCCTGGTCGTGAGTGGCTTAAAGCGCCCCAAAACGGTCACTGACCGTTTGGACCGGTCGTAGACGTCCGCGCGCGCCAAGCCTTTAGGACGCCAACTACAAGCAATCCGTAATGCGCCTAAATGAATCACTGGCCAGGACCTGACATCCTCTGCCCAAGCTCGCGTCTAATGCCGGCTGATGGATCATCAGATGGCTCGCGCCGTAGACAACCAGGACCGTATCGCCGGTCTGTAGCTTTGAAATCACAAGTTCATGCAGATAGGTTGCGCGGGCGTTCGAGATCGCCGCACCAACCGCGTTTGAACGGAAAGGCCCGTCCGCAAGCGGTCCAGCTTCCTCGGTCGTGAAGTCGGCCGCTAAGGCTTTTCCGTTGGTTTGGCGATACCAATCTCGCCATAGCTCAACTGACGGTAA
>JBCBJV010000029.1:0-722 GCA_038522945.1 Pseudomonadota bacterium | reverse complement strand
GTCTCCCTGATCTGGCCGAGCCCGGCAGCGGAGGCCGCGGCGCCCGCGCCGGCCCTGTCGGAGGTGGTCGCGATCCTGCAGGGCGCCTCCCGCTCCGACATCGCGGGGATCTTTGCGGGACTGCTCGACCGGCTGGAACCTGGTGAGCGGCTGGCGCTGATCAAGCTGGTGACGGGCGGGCTGCGCGTCGGCGTCTCGGCGCGTCTGGCGCGGTCGGCGCTGGCGCAGATGGGCGCCGAACGGCTGGGGCAGGCGCCCGACGCCCTGCTCGGCCGGATCGAGGAGCTGTGGTTCGGGATCGAGGCGCCCTATGAGCCGCTCTTCGCCTGGCTCAACGGCGGGCCTGAGCCGGCGGTGGATCTGGCGCTGGCCTTTCGCCCCATGATGCTGGCCCATCCGGTGGAGGATCGGTTGGCGAGCCTGGATGCGGCGGCCTATCGGGCGGAGTGGAAGTGGGACGGGATCCGCGTGCAGGCGGTCGCCTTCGGCGGCGAACGGCGCCTGTTCAGCCGCACGGGCGAGGACATTGCAGCGGCCTTTCCCGATGTGCTCGGCAGCATGGACTGGGAAGGCTGTGTCGACGGTGAGCTGCTGGTGATGCGCGAGGGGGTCGTGGCCCCCTTCGCCGATCTGCAGCGCCGGCTGGGGCGCAAGGCACCCGGTGCGCGCATGCTGGCGGAGGCGCCGGCGCATATCCGCCTCTACGACATCCTGCACGACGG
>JBCBJV010000028.1:0-4579 GCA_038522945.1 Pseudomonadota bacterium | reverse complement strand
CGCGCCCTGTGCGCCTGCCAGAGCACCCACACGCAGCATCGATAGGCCGAGATTAGTCCCTCGTGTTGTTGCGTTCGCGAGACCTTTTACGGGAATAGCCAGAGGTGCCAACTCAGCGCCAAGAGCAAGCTCGGGATTGTCGCGCTCTAAAACCTCTTCCTGCTGGCTCTAAAACCTCTGCCTGCTGGCTCTTAACCCGAGGCACGCTGGCGCCCCAATGCAAAATGCACCCGTTCATTTCCTCTTGAACCGGTCCATTGACAGCCAGATCAGCCAGGAGCCTTTAACTTCAGTCAGACCCTCGCGGACGAATCCCCGTGATGACAGCAGCTCAGCAGTTTCCCAGACAAACGCCACATGTTCAGCCAAGGGAGGTATTGATCCAACTCTGCCTCGACGTAGGCATGCGCGTTTTTGCGCATCCTGAACGGCAAGGATCCGCGCGCAATTAAAGCGTTTCGACTTTACCTTGAGACATCAACGAAAGTCGAAACGCGTGCAACTTACGAACGTTAGACTGCGTTTCGAGAAAAGCTGTGATCCAAGTTTTTCTCGAAACGCTTTAGTCTCCGCCAGAGGTGCGCGCGCCCGCTTCCGCGGCGAACACATCGCTCTGAAAGAAACTGGCTGGCTGCCACCCGGCATAGGTCTTGACCGTGGTCATGAACTCATGGGTAGGGTTATCAAGGCGGTAGTCGTAGAAATCACGGGCCTCAAACACCCTGTCTGGTTCCGCACTGAAGACGCGTGCTCCGTTGAGCGGGGAGTTTCCCCGGGCATTTATGTATCCTGGCACGTCCAACCAACCTGGAACGACATTCAGAACAGCCTCCGTGTTGGTGCCGGCCTGAAAGACGTTGTTTTCGAGTAACATCTGCGCTCCGTAGACGGCTTTCACACCACCGCCGCCTTCCCCCTCTCCCCAGTCACTCAGGACATTGTTGTACATATGGACCGACGCAAAGCGAACCAGTGGATTGCGTTCGAAAGTGTTGTCATACCAGTTGTGATGCAGGGTCACCGTCATAGCCGCATCCTCGACTTTGTCGTTCCTGTTTCCAATCAACATGGTTTTGTCTTGTTCTTTGATATGTGACCAGGACACCGTGACATTTTGGGACTGATCGGTGATGTCTATGGTGCCATCCGTCGTAGGGCCAACGGTGACGTGATTGATCCAGATGTTCTTGGCCTCGAAAACAGTGACGCCGTCGCCATTGATCCGTTCGATCTTCAGATTGTGGATGATGATGTTTTCGCGACGAACGGCACTCAGACCGTGGTTGGTGAGGGTTATGTCGGCACCACGACCATCAATAGTGGTGTCGTTGGCGATCCGCACCACTTTTTCCAGAGAAATCTCGCCTGAGACATCAAACACAATCCAGCGATTTCCCTTTCTGGCACAGTTCCGCAACGTACCGGCGCCCTTATCCTCGAGCGAGGTAACCCGGCAGAGTTCGGCGCCAAGCCCACCAGATACGCCTTGGCCAAAACCGGCCGCGTTGTTCACGAGCGCTTCGTAGTCAGTGTCCGTTATTGGATTGGGTGCGGCGATCGTGGCGCTGTTGCCGTCTGCTTTGGAATTCTCATTTTCTTCCGCTTCCGCGACATCGAGATCGTCACTCGCAACTCGGATCAGGCTAAAATCCATGTCACGAGCCTGACGTCCAAAAGTAACGCCGTTTGCTTTTGGCGGCAGCGTCGTGGCGTACGTCGTGGGGTATGTTGCCTTGTGAACCGTTTTCCAAACCGCCGGGTCGTTCTCATCCTTTTCGTAAGATACCGAGCCAACTCGTTTTGCATCATTGCCCGGACCGCGCGACGGAGCGCGCAAATGGTTCGGCGCAGCTTGAGTATCGCGGTTGGCCGATAAGAGGTCACCGATGGGGGCCGCCGAGGCTGATGTTGCCCAAGAAAACATGAGCGCCAGGACCACTAACGCACTGGCAATCGGAGCCTTGTGTGACCCCACGCTTGTCGTACCATTTACATACTTCAACATGTGTCTAAACACCTACTATTGAGATAGACGAAATTGATGAGGGCCAAACTATAATATCATTATTCCGTCCCAACCCAGGCCACAATAGATTATTGCTGCAACAAATCCAGCTCAAAAGACCGTGAAATTGCCGCCTAAACCAGGCAATCCTGGCGTGGAATTCGTACTGTTTCTGTCTGTTCAACGAGTGACCCTCAAGGCCAAACGGAGCACTCGTGGAGCTCAAACAAAACCAGTCGGAAAAAACCTCTTGCGCCAAGGTCACTTGATGCTTGCCGCAGAACCCAGCCAAACGGCATTTCGCGGCATTCTCGCCACTCATTCTTTTGACACGCCACTGCGAGGCTCCTGAGCAGGTTCAAAGCCACTCGTTTCTCGCGGAGTCTGCCGGTGAACAATCCCGCGAAATCGGTCCGCATCGACTTGCCCTTGAAAGGCCAATTTGTAGCGCCATCCGGCGGCAGACCTCTTCCACCATCTTAGACCAGAATGAACGCCAGCGTCTCTAATCGGGCGTTTGGGTCAAGTTCGCTTCTACGTTTCGTTTCCGCCTGTTGGGATCGGGTCTCTCATTCGGGTCAAGCTTCTCTTCGCAGTCATTTCTAGCCCGGTTCGGTTGGACCAAGGAAAACGCAACATTGATCTTCCGCTTTGTTCCAGAACCTGCACGGTTATTGGCCCTCTCAGTTTTCAAGCAAGCGATCTGACAGCGCCTTCAAGCCACAGTATGAACGATTTCGCCATTGGTGACAGGGCCCGAGGTTTTGTAAGTAGGTAATAGGATCCCGGCCCTGGAAAAACGAGTGATGGGAAAGGTATGATTAGATCGCCGCGTGCAACAGACCTTTGCCCCAATTCAACCGGGTAGAGCGCCACGCCGTGGCCGTCGATCGCGGCCTGTTGCAACGCAAGCGTGTCATCATAGACGTGGCCCCCGTCGATCATCAGCCCTTTTACATTTGCGGATTTCGCCCACTCCCTCCAACTTGTGGTATCCCTGTCATGCAAGAGCGTATGGCGGGTCAAATCTTGTGTCGAATTCAACGGGGCTTCGCGAATCAAAGATGGCGCATACATGGGCGTCACCTCCGAGCCCATCAACCACGTCGACCGCAATCCGGACCATCCCCCTTTGCCCCACTTTATGGCGACTTCCGTGCCCTCGGAAAACTCTGGCTCTCGGGTGGAAAACGCGAATTGGACGTTCGCGTCGGGATGTGTGGCCATGAAATCGCCTAATCTAGGGGTCAGCCAGTTTGATGCAAAAGCGCTTTCCAACTCGATCTTTAAGACCCTCTTTGCCTGCAAGTTCGTGTGATCAAAGGTCCGCTCCAGTTGCTCCAACGCCGGAGATATCTGGGTCAAAAGCGCCTTGCCCGCCGTGGTGAGTTGGACGTCATGTGGGTTGCGCCGAAACAAGACTTTGCCCAACTGACGTTCCAGCCGTTTCACACGGTGGCTAACCGCCGACTGCGTGATATGCATGGCGGATGCAGCGCGGGTGAAGCTGAGATCGACAGCGACTTGCCGGAACGCACGCAACAACTCGATATCTGGAATGCGGCTGGCCATGCTGAAGATGATCATTCGTCATGATAGCTATGTCAAACATTCACTTCCCGAACTGTTCTGTCGCCGCCTAAGCTTGTTCGACGACCGGAGCGCAGGATGATTAATCGCAATATCGACCACTACGAAAATCGCAGAGATCTGGCGGCCGCATTTCGCCTGGCAGTTTGGAACGACTGGCATGAAAGCGTG
This sequence comes from Pseudomonadota bacterium, assembly GCA_038522945.1. GTDB lineage: Bacteria > Pseudomonadota > Alphaproteobacteria > Caulobacterales > Parvularculaceae > MED-G105. Next base: position 813 of record JBCBJV010000028.1, on the reverse strand, counting down.
GCGAACCATTTCAGTGTTGCTTTGCCGGGCGACGGCAACCGCTTTCTGATCAATCCCAAATATCGGCATTTTTCGCGGCTGACGGCCTCCATGCTGGTGGAGGTCGATGGCGATGACCCCTTAGAGATGGATCGCGCCGATGGCCCTGATCCAACAGCCTTCGCCATTCACGGGCGGGTGCACGCGGCCAACCAAAAAGCTCGATGCGTGTTTCACGTCCATTCCGAATACGCCACCGCGCTGACGGCTTTGGCGGAGCCCGAAATCAAACCCGTCGACCAGAACACAGCGCGCTTCTTCAATCGCGTGGCGATCGACAAAGACTTCGGCGGACTGGCTGACGGGGAAGACGAAGCCAATCGAATTGCCGAATCTCTCGGCGACAAACAGTGCCTTTTGATGGGCAACCACGGCGTGTTGGTGACCGGCGAAACCATCGCGGATACCTATGACACGCTCTACTATCTGGAACGCGCCTGCAAAACTCTGGCCATCGCCTATGCCATGCAGCAACCACTTTCGGTTATGCCGGACGATCTGGCCGAAAAAACCGCCCAGGGCTGGGAACGCTATCCCGACATGCGCATCGCCCATTTCGAAGAGATGAAGCTGCTCTTGGATGCCAATGAACCCGACTATGCGGACTGATCAGGGGGCAATCCAATGACCCAAGTATTTTCTCAGATGACGCTCGGTTTGTCTGTCTACAAATTGGGATATCATCGCGCCGCCTGGCGAATGCCGGATTTTCCGCAAAACGCCATGATGTCGCTTGACGCCTTTAGGGATGCCGCGAGGGCAGCCGAGGATGCG
>JBCBJV010000027.1:0-6741 GCA_038522945.1 Pseudomonadota bacterium | reverse complement strand
CATACGAGGGCACATTAAGTGGCGGACGACGCAGCTTTTTGGTCAATAAAAATTTGGCTTGCGCGGTAGATTTACTCGTCGCCAATGGCTTCGCTGAAAAGCAGGAAGACAAGTTCAGGTGGACCGAAAAAATAGGCCCCATAATGAAGCGGTGGTACATTTGGGATGAGAACGGCGAATGCCGTGCAGAGCGCGAGCAAGAGCTTCGCGAAGAGAACGCAGCGAAAATGGCTGAAACCTTACCTTGGGTTGTCCGACGGAAAGCCGTAGCAGCGTTGAATAAACGTGACCACCTAACTGCAATGAGAATACTCTCAAACCACTGGGACGGTGAACAATGGACGAGCTTTCCCTTCACAAAAAAATCCGACGGGCACAATGCGATTGATCTGAGAACGTTGAAGTTGCTCATTCGGAAGCTTGGTTAGCACTGCGCCATAGTGGACATTGGAGCACTGCGCAGCATCATGCAGTTTGGGCTCGAAGCCGACGTCTGGTGCCTTACCCGGTGGGCCGGTGCCAGCCCGAAGGAGACATTCGTTTCGTTCTGCCTCGAATGATGGGCTCCGTTAGGTGGGCGGGGAGCGGACGTTCGCTTTACGTGCGACCTCCATCAATCACCGATCATCGGCCCGAATGAACTTTAACAGCCGCCTGACTTTTGAACCCGCAATGTGTGATTGACTCCTCTCGCGGCTTTTGATCCAAATGCTTGCAGGGCGTGGAGCCTAGGTGAGGCGCGACCTACCCGACCCTTATGGGGTCGATGACGTCCATTTTGGGAAACTGATTTGGCGACAATGGTTTGAGAGAACTACTGGACGGTATCGACGACCACAATCGTCGTTTCCCCTTACTCTATGCGCCTCACCGACATTTCATGGAAGAATTGATGCGGAACGAGATAAAGTTTGAAATCAAGCGCCTTGGCAAAAAAGCCTTCGACAAAGATCGAAAGCGGGCGGACAAAGAAGAAAAGTACAAAGAGAAATTTGAGCGGAGGACCGGAGGTGTGGCAAGGGTTCCTGCCACGAGAGCGCGGGCTCCGTTGCATCGCCACTTCGACCCTAAACATTGCAAGCGCAATGCGAATGCCATCGCCACTGCAATTTGGCACAAGATCCTCAATAAGAACTACGATCCCGAACCCGCAGTGTTATTCGAACTTCCGAAGCCAGACGGATCAAAACGCGAGGTTACTGCATTTGGGATACCGGACGCGGCCGTAGCTAATGTTTTACATCGCCGGACACTTAACCGGAACAAAAAGAGGCTTTCACCAAATCCCTACGCATATCATCCAGACAAAAACGTTTTCGATGCAATCCTTGCACTTCGTGACTTTGACAAGGATGGTAAGATGTTTGCGGTTCAAATTGATTTCGAGAAATATTTCGATAACATTCCTGCCAGCCATCTCAAAAGAAAAATTTCTGATCGCACCACTGTGAGCCTTACGCCTCATGAGCGCCATGTTTTTGAAGCATTCCTTCATCATCGCTTAGGGACTTCGGAAGCCCATCGGGCTTCGACCTTTAAAAGAAAGGTAAAAGGCACACCTCAAGGTTCCTCTGCATCTCTGTTCCTTGCGAACCTTGCCAATCACGACTTGGACAGAAAGTTGTCGGCAGAGTCTGGGAAATTTGTTAGGTTTGCAGACGATGTAGTTGCCATCTGTGGAAGCTATGAGAAAGCGCAACGCTTAGAGCGTTGTTTTGATCGACATTGTTCGGATAGCGGACTAATCATCAATCGACGAAAGTCTCCGGGGATCGCGGTTATCTCCGACTATCCACACGAAATTCGAACGATAAACGATTTCACCTACTTGGGTTACGGTTTCAGGGATTCTGGCTTGACCATGCCCGACAAGACCAAGCGCAAACTGCAACAAAAGGTTTCCCGCCTCATCAACATCTATCTCATCAACTCCCTATCGCACGGTTTCAATACGAAGCGCGCCAACCGGCGGAGAAAATATGATTGGGACTTATTGGGGCTAGTTTATGAGCTTCGCCGGGGCTTTTACGGTGGATTAAGAGAACAGGATATCCAAGACTTCTTATACCACGAGGGGAAGCTAAAAACGATGCGCGGCCTGATGGGCTTTTATTGCCTTATCGAAGACCCGCAAGTGTTGAAGGATTTGGATGGTTGGGTTGTCAATATTGTGCGTCGCGCGTGCGTCGAGCGCAGGCGTATTCTTAGAACCAAGTATCGTAGAAACTGCCCCACGCCATCCAACGAAGAGTTGATACTTGGAACTTGGTTTGATCAATCCGCGTGGCGCGACGAAAATGATACTGCCGAGGATGTCGAGGCGATCTTTCCGAGCTTGGTTCGCGGTTGGCGAGCTGCGAGGAAGCACTTCTTTACCTTCGGATTGGAAGGCGTGCAGGCACCGGGATATGACTCTTCATTCGACGTTTCATCGCTGTTCGACGCTTTCGACTACTGATCACCAATAGCCCGTCAGCCGCAGAAGTTTGCAAAAAACTGCAAAGTCGGCTTTCTGCGCTCTGCCGCCCAAAATGCATCATGCAGCATCTGTTACTCCGGGCTCTCAGCCGACATCCGACGCTTTTGGTCAGATGACTGGTGCCAGCCCGGAGCTGCCGTTGGCCTTACTGCTTCGGAGCTTCGATTGCGCCCGCCTATCGGCCATTCGCTGCGGGCGCCCAAGTGACTGCTTTGACAGCCTTTTGGCCAGTTCCAGCTTAAGTAGTTTGCAAACCACCATCCACGGGCAGCACCGCGCCAGTAATGTACCGGTTGGTCATCAGCGACACAGCGGCTTGGGCAATGTGCTCCGGCTCGCCTGCAATCCGTGCAGGCAGAGATTTCTCCATCCAGCTCTTCAAGTCACCTCGTGGCTCTGACGTCCAGACGCTGGTCAGAACCACGCCAGGCGCAAGCACATTCACGCGCACGGGCGCGAGTTCGATTGCGAGGGATCGGCCTGTTTGCATCACCGCGGCCTGGACTCCATTCATGATGGACAGACCCGAGTCTGCACCCGACGGCTTTAGCCCAGCCACGCTGGCAAAAAGTGTGACAGACCCACCTTGAACGATCCGTTGGCCGAGCGCCTGAACGACAAATGTTTGTCCCCAGAATTTGTCAAAGCTCGCGCGCATCGTATCGACGGGCAATGCCGTGAATGCACCCCGCTTCTTGTTTTCGTTGGCCACGGCGGGAATGACGATGTGGTGGATGGAACCGACATCGGAGAACGCCGCATTCAATGCATCGCGATCCAGATAGCCCGCCGCGATGGATCGCGCATTTTCAGGGTGGGGCAAGGTGGCGCGAACAGCTTCGAGCTTGTCCATGGACCGGCTCACCAAGATCACGTGCGACCCTAGCTGTGACGACAGGCGGGCAGTCGCCGCGCCGATGCCGGAAGAGGCTCCGACAATGACAACGGTCTGGTCGGTCAAGTCGAAGGGATTGAGAGACATGAGGTTTTCTTTTCGGTGTTTCAATCGCCGGACCAGGTGCCTTTGCGCTCTCCGGAATCGACGTCGAGGACAGCCCCTGTGATGGCTGGGTTGTAGATGAGTGCTGCGATGGCTTGGCCGATGTCATCTGCCGTCCCGGCTCGCGGAACCAATTGGCGGTCGGGCGACATGTCTATCCCGCCGGGCGAGACCACGTTCAGACGGACCGGGGCGATTTCAATCACTGCGGCGCGCGCCAGGGCTTCGATCGACCCGTGCAGCGTGCTCCACACGCCGTATCCCGGTGCCGGTGTGCGGGCGCTTGAACCGGACAACAGTGTGATCGAACCATGGCTGGGCAGCGATGCCGCCGCCTGCACGGCGGCGTAGCTGATCCAGAACCGACCGAACGCGCGTTTCGCCTGATCGGCCGACGTGCCAGGGATGTCTGAAGCACGCGCACTTGCTGAAACAGCGACGACGATGTGATCCGGTTGTTCGCTGGTGACGAGATTTGATATTGCGCCGTCCGCATTCCCATCTGCCACGACCGCCGTGGCCTTGTCGCCGAGAGCACCGGCAACTCTGGACAGCTTGCCGGCGTCGCGACCCACGAGGATCGCTGTGCCGCCGCGCTCAATTACGGCCTTTGCGGTGGCGCGGCCCATCCGACCGCTGCCGCCAAGGATCAGGACCCGCTGGGTGTCGGTAACGGCGCTCATAGTTGCTGCCCCGCCACAATGCTGCGCAATGTGGACAGCTCTTCGGCCAGTCCGGAAACGCTCAGTTCGATCATGTTCGGCTGCCCACCCGGGATGCCAAAGTCCGGGTAGCGTGTTTTGAGTTGTTGAGTGACTTTCGCGATCAGGGCGTCACCGCTCAGGTCTTCGGACAGGGCCCGGGCGACGAAGGTGCGTGCGGTCTCGGTGTATTCCTCTTGCTTGTCGACCAGGGCATGGAATGCGCCCGGCGCGCCGTGACCCGAATGCGCGGTCACCGCGCCCGGAAACAGGACGCGCAGCCTGTTCAACGCATCCAGAATAAGACCGGAGCGTTCTTCGTAGAAGAACCCATGCATGTCGTTGAGGATCAAGTCGCCGGGGTAAAGGTCACCGGTTGCGGGTAGGTAGAACGCGGTGGTGCTGGTCGCTTCGGCCGGACCCATCTCACGCGTTTGGATGGTCACGCCGTCGATCTCAAGCGTCGCGCCATCGGCGAACACCTGGTCAGGCACCACGAAGACTTCCGGTGCCTCATCCGGCGTAAGTTGGCGGACCACCTCGTGATAGCCGTAGTGGTCGGTTTCAATCACCCGTGTGGTTTCCGGCGACGCGTAGACTTTCAGGTCAGGCCAGACCTGCTGGAACTGGTGCACGCCGACGTAATGATCAGGGTGGCCGTGGGTGATCAGAATGGCACTGACCGGCTTGCCCAATGCCCGAATGGCATCGATGGCCTCGGCTGCATGCGTGGTGTCGCGCTGCACGTCGATCACGATGACGCTGTCGCCTGTTTCGATCCAGTGCGTGTTGACGCTGCCGTGACCAGCGTAAGTGTAGTGCCTCGTTTTGTACGGAACGGCGGCGAACGCGGCGCTGGCCAGGGGAAGGGTCGAGGCCAGGGCGAGCAGGGATGTCGAGAACTGTCTGCGAGTCAGTGTCATTGGTAAGCTCCGTTTCTGATGAGCCGAAATTGACATTGCGCCATTCACCAATCAAATTGATCATAATGAAGGATACATTCAGTGAGATTGATTTAAGGAAGCTCGACCTGAACCTGCTTCTGGTCTTTTCAGCCGTCATGCGGGAACGCAGTGTGAGCCGTGCAGCGGATCGGCTTTACCTGGGCGCTTCCGCGATCAGCATGGCTCTGGGGAGATTGCGGGATACCTTCGACGATCCGCTTTTCGTGCGCGTCGGATCGTCCATGGAACCGACCGCCCGTGCCGCAGCTTTCTGGGAAGAGCTTGCACCGGCCCTAGCAGACATCGATCAAGCCGTGCGCGCGTCTCAACCCTTTGACCCTGCGAAGGCAGATCGGATTTTCCGCTTTGGCGCTCCCGACGATCTGGAAGGTATTCTCGTTCCAAGGTTGATGGCGCGCCTACAGGTGGAGGCACCAAACACGCGTCTGGCTGTTAGGCACTCGGACTTCCGAAGCCTTTTGGGCGTTCTGGATAACGACGAGGCGGACCTCATGCTGAGCGCCGCGCCCGAAAGGGGCATCGAAAGACGGCACAGGGTTGATCCTGTCTATAGCGAGCGGTTCAAAGTCTTGTACGACGCCCGGCAACTTGGCCGCACTGGACCGTTGCCGCTGGAAACCTATATGTCGACGCCGCACGCGCTGCTGTCGCTGGACGGGGCATTGGAAAGCGGCCTAGACCGGACACTTGCGGAGCGCGGACGGGCACGTAACGTTCGCGTCGCTGTAACCCATTTCCCAACGATCCCACACATCCTCAAATCTACCCCGATGCTTGCAAATGTCCCCGGCACGGCAGCCAAGTGGTTTGCTAAGCAATTCGATCTACAGGTTCATACGCCCCCCGTCGACTTTCCAGCGTTCGAGGTTGTGTTGATCAGTCATGTACGATCCACAAACGACAAGGCGCTCGACTGGTTTCGCGCGCTGGTCTCGGAAGAAGTGGCCGCCGTTACTTCCGCGAAAGTCGCAAGGCAATAGACGACATTCGACGATGCCGCAGCATCGGTCGAAGTGGGCTCACTGCTGCCATTGGTACCCGGTTTTGCAGGTCCGACGCCCCAGTCGGCGTCACAGGGACGGGTCGTAGTCCTTGAGTGACTTGCCCGGCTCGTCCACGAACATTTCGGGCAGCGCTTCGGCGCCTTGGATCAAGTCCACCCGAAAAACGCGGAAGGCGTCGCGCATCTCGCACCAGCTGGTCAGGGTCCACACGCGGCCCCAATATTCCATGTGCAGCGGGCGCACGGTGCGGGTGGTGATGCGGTCGCCCTTGGAGTGATAGGTCAGCCGCAGCTTTTGCCGGGCGCGGATGGCGGCGCGTAGGCTTGGCATATGCGCGGCCCCGCGCGCGGCATCTGCAAAGGGGTAGACGGCGAATTTCCACTTGTCAGCCTCTGCGATCGTGCGTTCGGGCAGCACGGCATCTACCTTGGACGCGAGGCTGAGGGCCGCGGATTTCAGCGTCTCATCTGCCGCCTCGGCGACGATGGCCATGCCGAGGTTGAGCGCCTCGAGCACTTCGGCGGTCAGGGTCAGTGGCGGCAGGCTGATCGCGCTCGTGATCATGTAGCCGACGCCGCGCTCGCCCTCCACC
>JBCBJV010000026.1:0-7800 GCA_038522945.1 Pseudomonadota bacterium | reverse complement strand
GCAAAGGTTAACGGTCAGCCAACATCATCGGGCTTTGCCGAGCCGACCCTCAACTCAAGATGCCGCCTTGGCCAGAGACGTGGCCCAATTCGCCCCAGAGAGTGTTTTTCGGGGATTTTAGGCTTGCACGGGGCATCTGCCCGGCTTAATTAGCGCGTCACGTTGGGGTGTAGCCAAGCGGTAAGGCAGCGGTTTTTGGTACCGTGTACCGTAGGTTCGAATCCTACCACCCCAGCCAAGCACTCTCCCACTTTTGGCCGTGCACCAGCTTACTTGAAATAGTGCCGCTGGTTCCGAGGTTTAGCCGTGCGTTCTTCCTACAGAGACAGCGTGGTTTCGCGAATCTGGCCGCAATTGGCGGAGCAGTCTCTGTTTGCGATGTCGGCGGTACGAGTTTGCGGATTGTGAAGGGTTAGAGCGCGGCGAACTGGGCGCTCTGTTCTGACCAGACAGCCGAGAAGCGGTTCTTAATCAGATAGTCGGTCGTAAGTGCGGGCGGATTTTCGCCAGACACGATGGCCTCAATTATCGAAGGCGCAAGCAGAGCCAAATTCGTTACGTCCTGGATGCGGCGTTTGGAGACACCTACGACGTCGGCAATCTCCGCGAAGGTTTTGCCTTCAATGATTTGGGAGAGGTATTGCCGCGCCTTTATTATGTTCTGGACCAAGGTGCGATCGATCTCCGGCGGAGGGTCGCCGAGATAGAGCTTTAGCTCCACTCCTCGGCGGCGCATTTGGAACGGCACTTCGATATCAAGTGCATCCGCATTCAGGACTTCCAACCCAAAGGCCAGAGCATTTGAAACGGGACTGTTGCATTAGTCTAACGATACCGAGTTCGGGCGTTGCAGATTTCTTGGATCATGCGACAGCGAATAGCTGTTTGATGAACTTTATCTCCCCTAGCACTCCTGGTTGTTTGTGATGAATGTGGCCGCGTTTGATGGTTCGGATCGTCTCAATCCCGCTCAGGGTCGCTTTGGCTGATCGCAAAGATCGGAAGCATTGCCTGTAGCCGAGAAGTCGTTTCATGGCCGCGTGATCGCTCTCGATCCGATTGTTGCGCCACTTTCTGTCGATGTGCCGGATACCGTCAAAATGCGGATCATACCGACGATTGATTTCGCGAATGACGCGCCGATAGGCCTGCGCCTTGTCGGTCACAATTGTCACGGGCCGGTGTAGCCGAACACGCTCAATCGCTTTGTTCAGAAACGCTTTTGCGGCTTTCGCGTCCCGCCGTGCGGTGAGGCGGAAATCAACCATCTGACCGTTGGCGTCGACAGCTCGCCACAGGTAGCGCCACTTCCCGCCGACGCGGACATAGGTCTCATCAACATGCCAATCGACGCTGGCCCGGCGCAAGTGCTTCTCAGTGCGCTTGGTCATTTCAGGGCCGAACTTTTGGACCCAGCGATACACGGTAGATCGATCAACCATCAAGCCGCGCTCGGCCAGCAGATCCACGACATCCTGGTAGGACAGAGGATACCGAAGGTACCATCGCACGGCACAAAGAATCATCTCACGTGGGAAACGGTGATGCTTGAATGGGGACTGACGCGGCATGTGAGACCTCAAAAGCCCAAAATTGGCCGACGCAGACGATTAACGCAACAGTCCCCTTCAAGGGTGCCCGGCACGTGCACTGTCTTTCGGCGCACACAATGGTCGAGACAAAGCGCAACCGACAGAACGGACGGTGCATCGAAGCTCACGTAAACGCCCAACACCACACGTTTGCTGACATCGATCGCCATCGTCAGGTTCGGTCTCGCAAGAGGCTGTCGATCGATGTGATCGACCAAAAATACATCGGCCTGGGTATGATCGATTTGCACAACGTCGAGTGGGTCGGGAACGTCGAGTTTGCCAGGACGCGCTGCGAACAATTGTCCAGCTTCGTCCGCACCATGTCGCTTTGAGATGACTTTACGCTGGTCCATCGCATCAAGCCGCCGCTTAACAGTTCGACGGGTCGGAGGCTGGAAGCCCTTCGCATCGCACTCCGCGCGTATCTCACGCCAAATGCGTAAAAAACTTGGACGTTCTCGAACCAGATAGTAGCGGCTAAGGGTGGTGCTTATGATACGCTCAACGTCAGGAACAAGTCGCCCATTTCCAGGTTTAGGTCCGCGCCGACCCGGTTGCAGCGCAACGGATCGCGCATCGTTCTCTTTGAGACGACGGTAAAGCTTCCAAGTATAGCTTTTGGAAAGACCCAACTCCCATGCCGCGTCGCCAATGGCACGACCAATTGGGCCGCCCTTTTTCTCAAGCTCCAGAAGCGGCCGCAGAATAGCAGCACGATGTTTCGCAACGGCTTCAGACTTCACAGCGCGTCTTCATCACAAATCACCGACAGTTATCCACAGATAATCTTGTATCCTCAATTAGGGTACAGTATCCTAATTAGCGGCACAATTCCATAAATAGGGGTACAAGCAGCTATTGAAAATTCAGGGAAAAATTAGTCGCTATTCTCTTTAATTAGGGCACAACGACAAGGGTCGAAGAAGTAAAATAGATGGTGGTCATAGCCGGTCTCCTCAGCAGTGTGGTTTGTGCAAAACCACTGTTGAGACCTGAGACCCGGTTATGGCCACCCGCTGCGCTATCTGGGGTCTGCGCGCGCGGCCATAAACTCAAAACAGCGCTTCTTCCCGACGTGCTATGGGCCCGAATTTATCGCTCAGAAGGTGAGGGACTGGATCGCAGCGGTCGGGGCGAAAACGGCCTATATCGAGCCGGGATCACCCCGGGAGAACGGATACTGTGAAAGCTTCAACGCCCGGTTCCGGGATGAAGCTCCTTAATGGCGAGTTGTTCTACACCCTGCGGGAAGCTCAAATCCTGATCGAGCAATGGCGCGTTCACTACAACACGGTCAGGCCACATAGCTCATTGGGCTATCGTCCGCCTGCGCCGGAAAGCATTGCGCCAATGGACCAGAGTCCCACGATGCACCAACAATCAAACCGGACGACGCGATGGGGGCACGCCACATTTACTTGATCGCCTCCTTGATCAGTCCGAACCGGCTGTCCGGTGGTTTGATCGGCGCGGGGTTCGTGTTGTTGTAGTACGTGAAATAGTCCGTCCCCAGAACGATCAGCTTCGGCTCGGCGGCGCAAAGCCCGGCAAGCTCCGGGGCCGCCACGCTCGACCCGCCCAAGGTAATGTCGATGTTCGAATAGGTTCCTGCGGCGTAGATGCCCAGGCTCGTATCGCTTCTGTCTGCCAAACCGGAATAATCCGGTCCATCGTTGCACGAAGATTTCCCTTCGCGCCGAGGCCCCTTCGCGGTGTAATATGATTCCTCGAAGGCTATCGGCAAATCGGTCTGTCCGGTCGTCGGATCAATTCCGTCGCCGTGTTCCCCTTTCGCGGCCCCAACGACGAAGACGTGCTTGCTGTCGATGGCCGCGAAGCTGGACGCGGTCTTGTCATAGGCCACGGGACCACCCAGCCGCGTATAGTTGCCGCTTTTCGGAAAGTAGGTCGCGTCATAGTCAGATGCGCCTTCCTGCCAGGCATCCGGGTGGTCGAAGAAGGATTGCTTGCCACGCTCGGGATACGATCCCGGCGTGTCGTCGCGTTGGACCATAGCCAGGATTTCAACGTCCTCGTCGGAGGCATTGGTGATGCGCAGCTTCCACCGCCCGTGTGGCACATCGCCGACGGCGGGGTCGAATGTCTGGGTTGGACCAAGCGCGATCAACACGCGTCGTTTCCAACGCGAGTCCTTTTCAGGCGCCCATTCGCTCCATTCGGCGGCATGGCGATAGACTTCCTCGCCCTTCTCTTCTCGAACGTCTCTTTTCCAGACGTAAGTCTTGTAGTCCTTTCCTTTCTTGGCGGTCGAAACGGTCAGCGGATCAACTTCGCCCGCAGGAGGGGCGAACTCGAAAGCCAGATCAGCATCGCCCCTCGAATAGGCATAAACTTCAATGAAGCTCGACGTCCGGTCGTCGGGCAAAACCACCCAATCCAACTCCAGCGGGTCGCCACCCGGAGCAAGGGTATCCTCTGCGACACTTCTGGTGTCGAAGCTGTTACCCATCGGCACGACCAGGGCGGTCGGACGGCGTTGCAGGAAGTTGTTCCGCGCGTCGATCATCGCGGAAATCGCGCAATTCAGCTTGCTTGTCCCGTCCTTCATGCCGGCCAGGATTCCGTAGCTGAAGTTGACCACCAGCGGGACTTCCTTTACCTCGTCGCTGTCCACCTTGCGATAGTACTGGTCGTTCCACATCATCGCCTGGCGAATGCCGGCCAGCACATAGGACCCGAGCGTTGAGCCAGAGGTATTTTCGGTCACCTGCACCGGTAGCGCCACACCCGTCAGGCTGAGGTTCAGGCCGTGGTCATTGCATTCGTCGAATACACGCATCGCACGCGAGGTAACATGCGTCCCGTGGCTTTCCAAGAACGCCAACTGTTGATGACTGGTCGCACCAAGACTGAGCGGGATGTAATCACGGCCATCTATGGCCCTGTAGGCGTCCCGGTAGAGGTTGAAGTCCGACCTGCCGTGCGGATTCGTCAGCCCATTCCCGACTGCACTATTCCCAAGCCGGAACCCGTTGAACACGAACGACCCGAACATGGGTTCGTATTCCTGGATCCAGATCTCCTCGAACTGCCATTTGTACGAGACGCCACCCCCGCGAATAGGGGCGCGATGAACGAATTCCTCGTTCAGAAAGGCAAAACTATCGTCGATAACCGTCAGGGCGACGTCGAAATTCGGTGATGCAGCAGGTGGTCTCTGTATCGTGCGATCGCCTCTTACAATATCAGTGATGCCCGCGCCGATGTATTTGAAAGAAAAGTATTTCGACCAGTCTTCCTTCGGCACAGGGAAGATGTCATCTTCGAAGTCATAGACCAGGTAGTAGCGAAAGTAGTCGTGAGTTTCGTTTAGTTCGCCCGAAAGCCCGTCGATTTCGTTCAAACTACGATCCAAATGCGCCTCGTCGAAAGCAGACATAAACAGGCGTTCGGAATTGAACAGTTCTCGAATGAACTCCAGACTTCCTCTTAAATCGTCAAACGTCGGAGCCGGTCCGTCTTCGCCCTTGTCGCGGAACGCGTTTCCCAACGCCTCGATAATGATCGGGCAAACGGGGCCGGGGTCCGGAATGGTGCCACGCGCAGCGCTTTCCGACCTACGCCGGTGCATCATCCATGCATGATACGGGTCGTCATCGCGTAGACGTGTGAAACTTTCCCAATTGGCCATGATCCGCGTCCTAAACCGTTATGTGTTAAGTCGCCTGAGGCGAATACTGGTGACGAAGTGCTTCATTGCTTATGGAAACCTTGGCGGATCATTCCATTCGCCCAAGGCTGCAATCCAAATCTGTTTCAGAATTGGGTCGGCCGTCAGCCAATAGTTGAAGTAGACGGCGAGCTTCATGCCAAGCTCGCCGCCTGCTTCGTTATCGACCGGATAGTGCACGCCCGCCACAATGCGGTTAAAGGCGATCCGTTCTGCATGACGTTCGAATTGTTGGGCGATCACCGTGAAGTAGCTTACGTTAACACCATCTTTCTGCTTGGTTTCGATGTCCCATGCAGCCGCCAGGAAATTCAGAAACACGACGCGCAGCGCTTCGATTTCAGCGGCGTGGCCGCTGGGACAGCTGCCGTGCCCGGGCACGGGGATCATCGGTTGAACGCGCGGGTCCAGCTCGGATGGCCGAGGGACCGATAGAATATGTTTTACGCGTTGGTGGCAGAGGACGACCGCACTGTGGACGGCTTCCAGCATCTGGATAGTATGTTCGTGTCGATCCGGGTTGAGATTCACGACAGCGCCCAGGAAGGGCAGGATGTCGTCTGTCTGAACGTTGATTTCAGCTTCGCGTTCGGCCCTGAGGCGCGCGGCATTCAGGACAACGCCGATCTGGTCTGGCTTTTGCAAGTCGCGAACGGCGGGCTGAGTAATCCTGATGTCGCTCCCGCCAACCAAATCCACGCGTGCGACGTTTCCGGACGCATCAAACGATATGCCGTTCATCAAGGACCGCAGCATCAGGTCATACCGATATTCGGGTGCCCAGCGGAAAATATTGTTACCCAGCGACACCGGACTGTCCGGTGGCTCGGGCCTGGGCTGGGCAGCCCACGGATCTGCGCCGATTACCCCGCTTCGGGCCGAGTTAATGGCGTCGCCCAGGTACGGCGAATGATACGCATCTGCATAGAAATCGTCCGTTCCTTCGGATCGGACACCGCGCACGCCGCGAACCCCCCGGACACCGCGCACACCACGCACGCCCCGGACACCGCGAACACCTCGAACCCCGTAAATTGACATGGTTACCCTCCCATTTCCTGGCTCAGCCTAGAAATGCGATTCAAATTCGGTCAAGCCATCAAAGGCCGCCGAAAATCGAATTCACTCAAAATTCACGATCCACCCGAATTGCCCCGATTTTGCGAATTCGGGCAGCTGGGTTACAGTCTTTACCGTTGCGTTAAGTTTGTGACTTGCTGGGGAATGGGAGTGAGCGAATGCTGAAGTTTCGGCTTATTGGTCCTTTGACCATGACAGACGCGGATGGCGTGGATCGCCGTCCGAAACTGATGAAAGCCCGTGCGATCCTGGCGGTTCTTGCCGTGACACCGGGGCACCGGCACAGCCGCGCCTGGTTTCAATCCATGCTTTGGCATGACCGGCAGCATGAACAGGCCCTGTCCAGCTTGCGCTCGGCACTGACGGACGTCCGCAGACATCTGGGACCGCTAGCCCCGGCGCTGATCACGGATCACTCGGACGTCGCGTTGGACCCGGCTTTGATCGAGGTCGATATCGCCGCGACCCCAACCCCAACGGGCACGCTGCTGGAAGGGTTCGACATCCCGCATGCCGACGCGTTCGAAGACTGGTTGCGCGATGCCCGCACCGCATTTGAGCTGAAAACCGAAGCCGCTGGTGCTCCGCCAACCGCAATCCAGGCCGTCCCCGCGACGACCGAGGAAGTGTGCAAACTGTACCTGGCCGCGCGGAACGGCAGTGACTTCAACTTGACCCGCATGCAATGCGACTCTCTGGTCGACAGCATCGCCAAATCGGTCGAGGATCTGAGCCTGGCCGAAACTTTTGACGGGCGCGGCCGGGGCGAAACCATGGAAAGCTTCCTGAACGCCGCCGACGCCGCGAATTGCGATCTGGTGCTTATCTCGGAATCCGCCGAAACCGCGCAAGGGTCAATCGCCCGGCTGAAGGTCGTCGAGACCGCCTCGACCCGCCTGATCTGGAGCAAAAGCATTACCGGTACCACCGCCTTCGAATTGGACAATCCGGCCACCATTGGCGTGGTCGCCGAATTTGTCGATGTTTTGTCCGAACACCTGCTCAGGCCGTTCCAGTGGCTGGATCAGAACATGCCCGCGTCGCTGCTTGCTGTCGCTGGCATGCACCGTATCTTCAAGCTTGGCTCCCAGAATTTTGAAACGGCCGATCAGATGCTGAAACGCGCGCATCAGCAGGCGCCGCACGGCAGCTATCTTGCCTGGCGCGCGTATCTGCGCACACTTCTTATTGGCGAACTGGAATTCGTCGATAAGGACGCCATCGTCGAAGAAGGCACGGTTCTGGCGCGGCGAGCGCTGGAGCATGAGCCGCACAATTCCATGGTGCTGGCGCTTTGTGCGCATGTGGAGAACATGCTGCACAACGCCTATGGGAACGCCTTTGACCTGTCAGCCCGTGCGCTGGAGCTGAACCGATGCAACCCGCTCGCCTGGGCCAGTCTGGTCGTGGCGGCTGCGTTTCTGGGCGAAGAAG
>JBCBJV010000025.1:0-9541 GCA_038522945.1 Pseudomonadota bacterium | reverse complement strand
CAGATCCTCATATTTTACCTTACCAGCAAGTTCGGTCAGGATTGGGATAGTGTAAGGGTCCCAGTCAGCAAGACGCTGGCCACGCTCCACCTTTGAGCCGTCATCAATACGCAGCTTTGTGCCATGGCTCACCTTGAAAGATGCGCTTTCAGTATCGTCGGCGGCAATGATTTTGATCAGGGTGTTCCGTCCCATGACGATCAGATCGCCATCGGAGTCTTTCACCACATTGCGGGCTTCCAGCTTGATTGTGCCTTCGTGGCTCGCCTCGATGAAGGAGGTGTCGCCAACTTGGGCGGTACCGCCCACGTGGAAGGTCCGCATGGTCAACTGCGTTCCCGGCTCCCCGATGGATTGAGCCGCGATCACGCCAACGGCTTCCCCAATATTCACGTGGCTACCACGCGCGAGATCACGACCGTAGCATTTTCCACAGATGCCCACCTGCGTTTCACAGGTCAGGGGCGAGCGTACAAGGACGGTTTGAACACCAGATCGTTCAATCAACTCTGACTGGGCTTCATCAACCTCATCGCCAACCTTGCCAACGACATTGCCATTCTGATCAACGATATCATCAAGAAGCGTGCGACCCAGAATACGCTGGGACAGGGGCACAACAATATCACCGGACTTCACCACAGGGCCAAGGGTTATTCCCTCAGTCGTGCCACAATCAACTTCGCGGATGATGCAATCCTGAGCCACATCAACAAGACGCCGTGTCAGGTACCCGGAGTTCGCGGTTTTCAGGGCCGTATCGGCAAGACCCTTCCGCGCACCGTGGGTCGAGTTAAAGTATTCAAGAACCGTCAGCCCCTCCTTAAAGTTGGAGATAATCGGTGTCTCAATAATTTCACCCGATGGTTTCGCCATCAAGCCTCGCATGGCGCCCAGCTGGCGCATCTGTGTGGGCGAACCGCGGGCCCCGGAGTGGGACATCATATAGACTGAGTTGATTTCCATTTCCTGGCCGAGCACTTCGTCAATCTCGGCAGTGGAAATTTCCTTCATCATCTCGTCGGCAACTTTGTCCGTACACTTCGCCCATGCGTCGATGACTTTGTTGTATTTTTCACCGCGCGTAATGAAGCCGTCGGCATATTGCTGTTCATAATCACGAACGAGTAACCGTGTTTCCTCGACGAGGGCGGTTTTCGCTTCGGGAATGATCATGTCATCCTTACCGAAGGAGATACCCGCTTTACACGCTTCCTTGAAGCCGAGGTCCATGATGTGGTCGGCGAAGATCACGGTCTTTTTCTGACCGCAATGGCGATAAACAACGTCGATCAAACCCTGGATCGATTTCTTGGTGAGAACCTGGTTGATCACCTCAAACGGGACATTCCCATCTTTCGGCAAGACCTGCGCCACCTTCATGCGGCCCGGCGTTGTATCCACGATTTCGCGGATCGGATTGCCGTCAAGATCGACGGATTCCCAAAGCGCTTTGACCTTGGCGTGGAGCGAGACAACGCCCGCGTCGAGCGCATGCTGGATCTCCTCAATAGTGCCAAAGGTCATGCCCTCGCCCGGCTCCCCTTCGCGCATTAGGGAGATATAGTAGAGGCCGAGAACAATGTCCTGGGACGGAACAATAATCGGTTTCCCATTGGCCGGTGACAGGATGTTGTTGGTGGACATCATCAGGACACGCGCTTCGAGCTGTGCCTCCAGCGACAGCGGTACGTGCACGGCCATCTGGTCACCATCAAAGTCGGCGTTAAAGGCCGTACAAACCAGCGGGTGCAGCTGAATCGCCTTGCCTTCGATCAGCTTGGGTTCAAACGCCTGAATACCAAGACGGTGGAGCGTCGGCGCGCGGTTAAGCATCACCGGATGTTCACGGATGACCTCATCAAGGATATCCCACACCTCAGGGCGTTCTTTCTCCACCAGCTTTTTCGCCTGTTTTACCGTGGCGGACAAACCCTTGGCGTCCAGCCGCGAATAGATAAACGGCTTGAACAGTTCCAGCGCCATTTTCTTGGGCAGACCGCATTCGTGCAGTTTCAGTTCAGGCCCAACAACGATGACCGAGCGACCGGAATAATCCACGCGTTTGCCAAGCAGGTTCTGACGGAACCGGCCTTGCTTGCCTTTCAGCATGTCCGACAGGGACTTTAGCGGGCGCTTGTTGGTACCTGTGATGACCCGGCCCCGGCGACCATTATCGAACAGCGCGTCAACCGCCTCTTGGAGCATCCGCTTTTCGTTCCGGACAATGATGTCTGGCGCACGCAGTTCGATAAGGCGCTTCAGGCGATTGTTTCGGTTGATCACCCGGCGATAAAGATCATTGAGATCGGAAGTGGCAAACCGGCCCCCGTCCAGCGGAACAAGCGGGCGCAGTTCCGGCGGAATCACCGGAATGACCGTCATGATCATCCATTCTGGTTTGTTCCCGGACTGAGTAAACGCATCAATGATCTTTTTGCGTTTGGCCAGTTTCTTTGGCTTGAGCTCGGTCGTAGATTCTGCAATTTCAACCGCTAACTGCGCGGAGATTGCTTCGAGGTCCATGGCCATAAGAATTTCGCGGATCGCTTCCGCACCGATCCCGGCGGTAAAGCTGTCCTCGCCATACTCCTCCTGGGCCGTCATGTACTCCTCTTCGGTGAGAAGCTGCATGGGATCCAGCGCCGTGAGACCGGGCTCGATCACGATATATTTTTCGAAATAGAGCACCCGCTCCACATCTTTCAACGTCATGTCGAGCATGAGCGAAATGCGAGACGGCAGAGATTTCAGGAACCAGATGTGGGCGACCGGCGCGGCCAGTTCGATATGGCCCATGCGGTCACGGCGCACTTTAGTCAACGTCACCTCGACACCACACTTTTCACAGGTGATGCCCTTATACTTCATGCGCTTGTACTTACCGCAAAGGCACTCATAGTCTTTAACGGGACCAAAAATCCGTGCACAGAATAGACCGTCACGCTCGGGCTTAAACGTCCGGTAATTGATCGTCTCTGGCTTTTTGATTTCGCCAAACGACCAGGAGAGAATTTTCTCCGGGCTCGCCAGGGAAATTCGGATCTGGTTGAACGTGGACTGCAAGGCAGCCGGATTGAAGACGTTCATCATTTCCTGGGACATGGGTTCTGTGTCCTTTCTGTGCTTTTGGCCAACGCCAAATTACTCTTGACCCGCCGCCTGTTTCAGCAACGAGGAAATCTTGTTCTCAACACCGTGTCGACCGTCCGGTCACCCGGTTTGCAGCTCCACATTCAGGCCAAGTGAGCGCATCTCTTTGACCAGCACGTTGAAGCTTTCGGGGATACCCGCCTCAAAGGTGTCGTCACCGCGCACGATGGCTTCATAGACTTTCGTCCGGCCGGCGACATCATCTGATTTCACCGTCAGCATTTCCTGCAAGGTGTAGGCAGCGCCGTAAGCTTCCAGTGCCCAGACCTCCATCTCACCAAAGCGCTGACCACCGAACTGGGCCTTACCGCCCAGCGGCTGCTGGGTGACGAGGGAGTACGGACCGATGGACCGGGCGTGGATCTTGTCATCCACGAGGTGGTGCAGCTTGAGCAGATATTTGTAGCCAACCGTTACGGGGCGTACGAACTTTTCGCCCGTGCGGCCATCATAGAGGTCCACCTGCCCGGTTTCGCGCAGGCCCGCTTTTTCGAGCATCTTGACGATGTCCGGCTCGCGCGCGCCGTCAAATACCGGCGTGGCGATGGGCACGCCTTTGACGAGGTTCCCGGCCAGTTCCTTCAGCTCTTCGTTGGAACGCGGCAGGGTTTGATCCTCGCCATAAACGTCTTTCAGCTTACCGATCAAATCATCCCGGCCCTCGCCCGCCTGTTGCCAGGCTTCGAGCATCTCCTTGATCTGACCGCCAAGACCCCGGCACGCCCAACCAAGATGCGTTTCGAGGATCTGACCCACATTCATCCGCGAGGGCACGCCCAGCGGGTTGAGCACGATATCCACCGGTGTCCCGTCATCGAGAAACGGCATATCTTCCATGGGCGCAATCTTGGAGATCACACCCTTGTTGCCATGGCGACCGGCCATCTTGTCACCGGGCTGTAGCTTGCGCTTCACGGCCACGAAGACCTTGACCATTTTCATCACGCCCGGCGGCAATTCATCACCGCGCTTAAGCTTGTCCACCTTATCCTCAAACCGGGCCTCAAGCCGCGAGCGGCTCTCGTCATACTGGGTGCGCAGGGCCTCCACCTCGGCCATGGCTGCCTCATCGGACAAACCGATCTTCCACCACTGACCGCGGGTCAAATTATCGAGGATCATCGCGGTGACGGTGCCTTTTTCAAATTCCTTCGGCCCCGATACCGCTTCGCGTCCCAGCAGCAAATCTTTCAGGCGACCAAAAATGTTCCGTTCAAGGATCGCCAATTCATCGTCGCGGTCTTTTGCCAGACGCTCGATTTCTTCACGCTCAATGGCAATCGCTCGCTCGTCCTTGTCGATACCGTGGCGGTTAAAGACGCGGACCTCAACAACCGTGCCGGCCACACCGGGGGGCAGTTTCAAAGAGGTATCACGCACATCAGAGGCTTTTTCCCCAAAGATCGCCCGCAGAAGTTTTTCCTCAGGCGTCATGGGCGATTCGCCTTTTGGCGTAATCTTACCCACGAGGATATCGCCCGGATGCACCTCGGCGCCGATGGCGACGATGCCCGCCTCGTCAAGATTGCGCAGCGCCTCTTCGGAGACGTTCGGGATATCACGGGTAATCTCTTCGGGGCCGAGCTTCGTGTCGCGGGCCATCACTTCGAATTCTTCAAGGTGCACGGACGTAAAGACATCGTCCCGTACGATCCGCTCACTGATCAGAATCGAGTCCTCAAAGTTGTATCCATTCCACGGCATAAACGCCACGAGCACGTTCTTGCCGAGAGCCAGTTCGCCCAGATCCGTGGACGGGCCATCGGCGATGATATCGCCTTCGCGCACCTGGTCGCCAATCTTGACCAGCGGCCGCTGATTGATACAGGTATTCTGGTTCGAGCGCTGGAATTTGCGCAGATTGTAGATATCGACGCCTGGCTTGGTGGGGTCTTTTTCTTCGGTTGCGCGCACAACAATCCGCTGGGCATCAACCTGCTCGATGATCCCCGGACGGCGTGCCGCCACCGCAGCGCCCGAGTCGCGGGCCACAATGCTTTCCATACCGGTGCCCACATAGGGCGCCTCAGCCTGGAGAAGCGGCACGGCCTGGCGTTGCATGTTCGAGCCCATCAGGGCGCGGTTCGCGTCGTCATTCTCAAGAAACGGGATCAGGGCCGCCGCCACAGAAACAAGCTGTTTCGGCGAGACGTCGATATAGCCAACATCTTCCTTCGGCACGAGCGTTGCGTCACCGCCTACCCGGCAGTTTACAAACTCGTTGAGCAACATCTTGTTTTCATCGACCTCGGCATTCGCCTGGGCGATGGCAAACCGCTGCTCTTCCATGGCCGACAGGTACACAACCTCATCGGTCACTTTGCAGTCGACTACCCGGCGATAGGGGCTTTCGATAAAGCCATATTTGTTCACCTGGGCGTGGGTTGCCAGCGAGTTGATCAAACCAATGTTCGGGCCTTCCGGCGTTTCAATGGGACAGATGCGGCCGTAATGGGTCGGGTGCACGTCGCGCACCTCGAAACCCGCCCGCTCGCGTGTCAGACCACCCGGACCAAGCGCCGACAGACGGCGCTTATGGGTAATCTCAGACAGCGGATTGGTCTGATCCATAAACTGGGACAGCTGGGAGGACCCAAAGAATTCCCGCACGGCTGCCGCCACCGGCTTCGCATTGATCAGATCGTGCGGCATCAACGTTTCAAGTTCGGCCGAGGACATGCGTTCCTTGATGGCACGCTCCATCCGCAACAGACCGATGCGGTACTGATTTTCCATCAGTTCACCCACGGACCGAACGCGCCGATTGCCAAGATTGTCGATATCGTCAATGTCGCCGCGCCCGTCGCGCAGATCAACGAGGTTACCGAGCACCGACAGGATATCTTCTTTACGCAGTGTCCGGATCTCATCGGACACATCCTCAAAATTGAGGCGGATATTCATTTTCACCCGGCCCACCGCGGACAGATCATAGCGCTCGGGATCAAAGAACAGGCTATAGAAAAGCCCTTCGGCAGTTTCGAGTGTCGGTGGCTCACCTGGACGCATGACCCGGTAGATATCGATGAGCGCCATATCGCGGTTGGAGTTCTTATCCGCCGCCAGCGTGTTGCGCACATAACCGCCGATGGAAACGTGATCCACATCGAGCGTGTCAAACTCATCGATGCCAATGTCACTCAGCAGCTCAAGCGTTTTCTCTTCAATTTCCTGGCCCGCTTCTGCGTAAATTTCACCTGTGTCGAAATTCACAAGATCGGACGCGAAATAGCGCCCGATCATCTGCTCATCCGTAAAGAGCAGATTTTTCAGACCGTCTTCGGCAAGTTTCTTCGCCGCCCGCGCTGACAATTTCTTGCCAAGCTCGGCCACCACATCGCCAGTGTCCGCATTAATAAGATCGCGCTCCAGCTTGACGCCTTTGTAACGCTCCGGATTGAACGGCACGGCAAAACCGCCCTCGACCCGCTTGTGACCCACGCGGGAAAAGAACTCGTCGAGGATTTCTTCCTGATCCATCCCCAGCGCATAGAGAAGCGTCGTCGCGGGCAGTTTCCGGCGCCGGTCGATCCGCACGTTCACAATGTCTTTGGGGTCAAACTCAAAATCCAGCCACGAGCCGCGGTAGGGAATAATCCGCGCACCAAACAAGAGCTTACCGGATGAATGCGACTTGCCTTTATCATGGTCAAAGAAAACGCCGGGCGAGCGATGCATCTGGCTGACAATGACCCGCTCGGTGCCGTTGACAATGAACGTACCGTTGTCCGTCATGAGCGGCATGTCGCCCATATAAACTTCTTGCTCCTTGATATCCTTTACGGATTTGGCGCCGGTATCCTCGTCAACCTCAAACACGATGAGACGCAGCGTCACCTTCAGCGGTGCCGCGTAGGTCATATCTCGTTGCTGACACTCCTCGGTGTCATATTTCGGGGGCTCGAATTCGTACGAGACATACTCAAGCACAGCCGTCTCGGTGAAATCGGTAATTGGAAATACCGACTTGAAGACCGCCTCAATGCCTTCCTGCTTGCGCTCGGCATGGGGGATCAACCGCTGCAGGAATTGCTCATAGCTGTCTTTTTGCACCTGGATCAGGTTTGGCATGGCGGCTGCATCGCCAATCCGGCCAAAGCTTTTGCGGATGCGTTTTTTCTCGACGAATGATTGTGCCATCAAAGTCCTCATTTATCTCGCGTGGACCGGTGCCATGATCGGGGGAAATCACGGCTGCCCGCCTACTGGACAGGTGCCCCTTTTCGGGGGCGTAAAATGCGTCACGGCATACCCGTTCCGGGGTACGCCTTTGGGATGATCGTCGGTCGCGCCGCGCTCTTTTTCCGGCCCCGCCCTTGCGGGCGCCGTAAACAGGCTTGCCGACCACGGGCCGGGCTGTGTACCGATGCACTGGCCTGAGATTGCCAGCGCGCCGTGGACCGATACCCGTTTAGAAACACCAACTACCCTGTAAAGGCGCAGCGGCGAACCGCCATGGTCATGGGTAGGCCCAACACAAATGTCGGCAGATCGCCCAAGGCAATCGCCGACCACAACTGTTTAGAATTTAGAGCTCAATAAAGTGAATCACGGTGCCGCATCATCCGTGACAGCGGAGATTAAATCCACTGCCAGAGCGTCGATATAGGCGTGTCAAGACATTTCCGCAAGGACTTTTTCGGCCACCATCGCAGCCACCGGTTAACCACGAAACACCTCGACGGCGCCGCGTTGTCCATCCGTCCTCGCGGCCCATGCCCAAGCGCCACGAAAAGCCCCGGGCGCCAGTGTCGGAAACGACACCGCGCCAGGAACAAAACCGCGATTGATTACTTGAGCTCGACCTTGGCGCCTGCCTCTTCGAGCTTTTTCTTGAGCTCTTCGGCTTCGCCTTTCGAAACGGCTTCCTTGACGGGCTTGCCACCCGCTTCGACGAGCTCTTTGGCTTCTTTCAGGCCAAGACCGGTGATCGCGCGTACTTCCTTGATCACATTGATTTTCTTGTCACCTGCGGCAACCAGAATGACGTCGAATTCGTCTTTTTCCTCTGCCGCTTCGCCGCCGTCACCGCCGGCCGGACCTGCCATCATAACGGCGCCACCAGCAGCTGGCTCAATGCCGTATTCGTCCTTGAGGATGTCTTTGAGTTCTTTCGCTTCCAGCAGCGTCAGCCCAACGATTTCTTCTGCGAGTTTTTTAAGATCGGCCATGATGTTTTCCTGTCTTTTCTTGGTATTTCAATGGGTAAAAGGATTGTTTTGCGCTAGCCGGTCAGGCGGCGTCGCGCTCTTCGATGGTTTTTAGAATGCCCGCGATATTGGCCGCAGGGGCACCCACCGCACCAGCGATATTGGAGGCCGGCGAGCCAATCAGCGTCGCAATCTCCGCAATCAGTTCTTCACGTGATGGCATTGCAGCCAGCGCTTTAACGCCCTTCTGGTCCATGATCTCCGGACCCATGGCGCCGCCGAGGATTTCGAGCTTGTCGTTATCCTTTGCGAACTTTTCGACGATCTTCGCCGGGGCCACGGGGTCCTCAGCAAAGACGATGGCAGTTGGCCCTTCAAACATATCGGCCAAGGGCGCCTGTTCGCGATCGGCGATGGCAATTTTGGCAAGCCGGTTCTTTACAACCCGCATGCGCGCATCAACGCCGCGCAATTCATTGCGCAAGCCCGACATTTCGGTCACCGACAGGCCTTTATTGGCCACCAGTACGACAACAGCGTTCTTCTCGAACACCTCGCCAATCCACTGGACCATTTCGGCTTTTTCAGTTCTGTTCATCCAAATTCCTCATCAGCTTACAAGCCCGCACTCGTCCCGGGGAGAAGAGCCCGCGCGAGCGGTAGGTCCTGAACTGCAAACGGAAAAAGGCCACAAAAAAGGCCCCCATGCATCCACAGCACAAGAGCCTGTCACTTCGACGCGCCACGGGTTCGGCAGGCGCCAAACCGATTATTAGGCTTTGTCTAAGGCTGGAAATTAAGGCTCGCGCCGCCAACCCTCTCGGACAGGTCGTAATCGAGCCGCGGTGATACACCAGCGCAGCCGCATTGCAAGGGGGGCAAAGATAAAAAACAAAGCCGATCGCCAAAATTTTTCCGTTTACGCCGCCAGGTCCGACGAATTGGCAACAATGGTCGCAATTGCTGAGAGCGCGCGACTTTGCCCATTGCAATTATTACCATCGCCCTTTTAACCTTACGGCGCGGTAAGGGTTGGGTGGCCGTCGGTAGCGGGCCGGAACAAGGCTTGCACGTCTCGGGAGACGGCGATCGTAGCCATCTCGAATTGTGCCCGGATTGGTCGCGTTTTGTGGGTTGGATTTCAGGGGATTTCATCATGACTTTCGGACAGCTGCGCCAGCATATAATCGCTGGTCTCATGGCCACAGTTCTTTTAACCGGCGAGGCACTGGGCCCCG
>JBCBJV010000024.1:0-11397 GCA_038522945.1 Pseudomonadota bacterium | reverse complement strand
TCAGGCTTTTTTGCGACTGCTTCATTTGAAAACTGCGAGCCGAACGCGCTCAGGACCGTGCAGGCCATCAACTGACGTCGGTCAATCCCTTGCAATAGTAGCTCGCGGAAAGAATTCATTTTTTCGGTTCTGCGCGTTTCATTTCTTTGATCGTTTTATCAACCCAGCCATAAAAAGCCGACATTCGTTGATAGACACCTGCCGTGTTTTCCTGACCACAGCGTCTAGCGTCTCCCCAACTAACAACTCCAGCAAGAACGTGGTCGGATTGGCCGCCGGGCACGATGAGTGGACCACCACTGTCGCGGTTGCAACTATCAGTTCCACCAGCGGAAAACCCAGCGCACATGGTACGATCGTCTATGAGGTCGCAAGTCTCTAAGTCACGACACTGCCACCACTTAACTGCTTTGCATTTTTCCTGTGTCCAGATTTTTACCTTGACGCGAACCAGTTTTTCGACCGTGTTTGTTCGTCCATCATCGCCCCAGCCCATGACTATAGCGCAGTCGCCCGGTAACGCCCGTGCCATCGCGTCTGTCCGGCTGAGCGGATTAGGCAATCGGTTTTGACTAACATTGAACGCTTCTTCCAATTGCAACACGGCGATGTCGTTGGGGTATTCTCCGCGTAAGTATCCTGGGTGCAAGCGCCAGTCCTTTACTTTTCGAGAGTCTCCAAACCGATTACCATTTTCGGCGACTTGAGAAATAACTATTTCAGATTTAGGGAGAGGATTTTCGGTCAAGCAGTGGGCTGCAGTGATGATAAACTCCGGGGTCACCAATGTCCCGCCACATCTCACACGGTTACCGTCGGAAATATTCACCATCCATGGCGCATGTTCTTTTTCGATCTCCTCTGCCTGAACTTCGCCGTACGAAATGGTTTCACCAACACTGCGGTCGAAACAAATGTTCTCGGTTTCGGCACTTAGAACGCTCGGGCTGAACATTCCGCACAAAATGACCGTCGACCCGAATAAGCGGAGGTTTCTGAGTGCGCTGCTTGATTGGATGAATTGTATCACGGCTTTGGGCACTTATCTTTTATGACGTATTCAATAGATTTGTCCGGATATTCTCCGACGCTACGCTGGCCACCGCCGATCGGCCCACTGCAATTGAGTGGTTCACTATTTACCGCACCGCTGAGATATAGCTTCCGAACACCAGTTTTCACTGGCGTCTCTATTTCGATAGTCACATCTGAATTCCAGGTGCCAAGAAAATAATCTTGCAGACCGCTTACTTCTGTGGATTTCGTCACTCCTATTGGAGACAGTCTCTTGCACTGACCATCCTCGTCGATATCGTAAATTGCAACACGCATATCGGTGCTTGGTTTAAACCGTACGGCCAAAAAGTTTCCGGCAGTCAGGCACTTATTGCCGGATCGATCAATTGGGGCGGCCTTTATCAGCACGCCATCATAAACGATACGGCTGCCGCCAATCGCAAATCCCGTCATGTTGGAATCGCGAGGAAAACTCTTGCTCGAGGCTTCAAAAGCAGTTTCGTCAAGTAGAACGATAAGTTCGGCGTCGATAGATGGCTCAGCGGCATGCCCGATTGACGGAACCGCGGCAAACAAGCCGCTCGTCAGCACTAGTATTCTTGTCCCCACCCACATCCCTCGCGTTATATTAAAAGCGGTCGGTGAAGGAAACCCGCCATACTCGAATAATTTCTAAGACATGTCTGGGATGAACACCCAAAGTGAGTTGACCCGGTATAGCTGGTGTTTAAAGCTAAAATCGTATCGTTGTTTCCGCGTGTTAGAGTGAGCGATACCTGTGGCGTTGCCAAATGGAACTTGTCTTAACTGGGAACGCTCGTCGCCTTTACGGGGCCGGCGGGGGAGAGGAGATAACATGCACTCAAAACTGGAATTGGCGTCGAAACGGCGAATTGCGTCAGCTTTAGCGCTTAGCTTTGCCCTCGGTGGATGCGCGTCGTATGGCCCCGAAGAAGATAATTCTTCGCCTGTCGAAGGGGCTACTAATCCTTCTGGGAGTGATCAATTGTCTGGGAGTGATCAATTGGGTGAAACTAGGGACTGCCCGGACGGAACAAGTGTACCTGTTTACAAACCCTGTCCTGAAGACGAAAACACCACTTCTTGAAGACGGAAATAGCAATGTCAACGACGGTGTGGGGGTAGGGCGCTGGTTAGGTTCTCACAGACTGAAGTAAGCCTAAACTCCGCACATTGTTAAAATAGCTCATGCGGCACATGCGTCGGCAGCGTTAGGGTTGATCCTGAAAGTGCTCGCAAGCTGTTTGGTACTGGGGAGTGTAACGCTGTGCATCAACTGTTAGCCGTCCGGTCGGAGCTATTCGTGTTGCTGAACCGATCAATCACAAAGAAGTTTTGGCTTTTAGTGTTGATCAGTATATTGATTTTTCGTATTGGAGAGGCGAGTGCCGAAGATGTCGCCTTGTTCGAACGCCTTGTGGCAAACCCGCACGCGAACAAAGGGCATTTGGGGTCAATCGAAGAGATTGCTGCCGCCCCGGACCATTCATATGTTGTTTCTGTAGATAAGAGCGGTTCGGCGATTATTTGGTCGGTCCATCCGCGGGGCCCAAACTCGTCAGATTGGGAGCTGACGTACGAGAGCCTCCTACTCTTACCTCGATCCCGTCGACCCGGTCATAGCGGGTTCGGAATGATCCATAGCGTTTCAATTTCTCACAATAGCAACTTTATCGCTGTCGGCGGTACGACGCCTTCGGAGAAACAAGGTTATAGTGTTTATGTATTTGACAAGAAATCGACATTGATCGTTGAGGAAATCACTGGGCTCCCACACCCGATTGAAAGCCTCGCGTTTTCCCCAGATGGGGACAAACTCGCTATCGGCTTCAAGGACGATGGCGATGGGTTTAGCAACGGAAAAGGGGTTATCGTTTGGTCTTTTTCCAGGGGAGGGGCAGTTGACCAGCTTGATCACGGCTCAACAGTTAGGACTGTTCAGTTCACAACATCTGGTGATCTTTTAACGCTGTCGGGTAAGAATTATCCTAGGAAGGATGGAAGCTTGCCTGAGAAGGCGATACGGCTTTTCCGCGGGGCGAAGAATGCTTCCGTCATCAAACAGCGCCTTGAACATATTCCTCATCATCTAGCCTATTCTTCTGCTACCGATCGAATAGCTATCACCTATTCTCGATATTTTGATGCCGAGCCTCGGGTCGACTTCTATAAAGCGGGCTCATTGGAGAATGACGGCGCATACGTGCCGTCAGACTTGAAGAGTAACTATTTTTCATATTCAAATTGGACCGAAGATGGTCGCCATCTCGTGTTAACCGGCCAAGCACGTAATCCTCGCTCATTGTCGCCGCTAACCATTGTCAATATTCGCATTGTTGAGATGGCCGAAGTCGGCGACCCCTTTGGCAACGTTCGAGACATTTTTGTAAATGTGAAGTTTTTGGATGCCCCGCCAGCCATGCTCGGAGGAGGGCGTTTTGCGGTGGCAGACAGTGAACGGAGTGTATTCGTTGGCAGTATTTCGGACGATCAAGTTCGTCATATTGGTGGTCAACTTAAACCATTAGAAATTGGCGCAGCGGAGTATTTTCTCAAGCGAGGCTTCCGCCAGATGCGTGTATCCCGTGATGGGATGACATTAGCCGGCCCCGTCAATGGTAAATTGGGGAGAGACCGCGAAGACGACGTTCGGTACTTTCGTTTCTCCTTAGACGATCTCTCATTTCGGGTGGGAGAAGAGAAAAACTTGGGGCTCGCGGCATTTGAAAGACCCATCTTTTCAAATCCAGCGGGAGGTCCAGAGACAAAATTATTCCGCTCCGAGGCAAATATTGGCACGAATACCACCTTCCTTGATCCGGCAGCTGAGGAGCGTGCAGCGGCAATTGATTATATAAACTCTTCAAAAGTCGTTCTCGGTACCACAAAGAACATTATTTATTTTGAAGAAGGTGGTGCGCGACAGGTTTGGAAAAAGCCAATTGCGAATGGCGTTGCTCAACTCGTTGCCGTACCAGAATCCAATATTCTCGTTGTTGCGGATCGAGAAGGATTTTTTGAATGGCGCAGACTTTCAGATGGCGAACTGTTAGCTAATTTTTATTTCGCACGAGCGAGAGGCGACGAAGATCTCGATGATGTCGCCTCCTATGAGTGGGCGGCCTGGGGGAGTGACGGTTATCTTGTTGCTAGTAGCGGCGGTTACGATTTGGTCGGTTTGCGCCTAGAAGGAAAAGACCGGACTGGCGCTGTTATCAACTCTGCAGCCTCCTTTGGCGACGCCCTACTAGGGGGAGAGAAGCGCATTATCGATGCCATTAAAGGTGCGAAGGAAAATCCGAAGCGGCGACCACCAAAACTTGGCTCTCGGTCATTAACCGACAATTTGGTGCCAAAATTCCGAAGGATAGGCGAAGCCTCAGTTTTTCGGAATAGGATAAAGGTCAAGTTCGACACAGTATCGATTGGGAATGGTGAGATTGATAGATATTCGATTTTTGTCAATGAAGCGAAGAAACGATATGCGGCGGATTTCGAGAAAGGCGAGTTAGTTATCTTCAACGAGGCACCTTCTGACGGAAACGCGGGTGGTCTCACCGCAATGAAAAATTTTGATGCCTCATGCGGTGCGCTTAATGTGCGAGTCATCTCATTTCGCGGTGACGCGCAAGGTGAGGCTGTTGAATTTTCGATTGAGCCGGAGAAGCTTGGCCAATCATGTGATGCACCTGTCGAAACACCCCGGGAGCGCACGTTATATGGGCTTTTTGTCGGCGCGCAACAATTCAATATTCCGTACAACAACCTTAACTTTACTGAGAATGACGCGACTGAAATGCACGCGTTGTTTGAGGCTCAGGAAGGGTTAGCATACGACAAAGTTGATGCAAAACTTCTAATTAGGGAAAACGCTACGGCTTCAAATATAATTGAAGAAATGGATAAATTGATCGAAAAAGAGCGTAAAACCAATAATGACGTCGTGATGATTTATCTCGCGGGTCACGGCATGCAAAATCAGTATGGAACGTTTCTTTATTTGCCGAACAAATTCAATGTTGATAAAAATGACACCTATATTAGTGCAAATATAATTCGTGATAAATTGGAGAGTTTTTCTGATAGTGTAAATATTCTTGCTATTGATGCTTGTTTCGATGGCGGGCCATCGAGCCAACCAGGCGAAGGTGTGTACGGCCCATTTAACTCAAGCAACCTCACGAATGAACTGACTAAATACCCAAGGACAATCGTTCTTACCTCATCATCCGATGGGCAACCGTCTTGGGAATCTCCAAACTGGGGCCAAGGTCACGGAGCTTTTACATACGCGTTGTTGGAGGCATTGCGAGGTCGTCGCGACGCTGACGATACAGATTTAGAAGGTAAAAGGGATGGGCGAATAGTGGTTCGCGAAGTTAGAGCTTTTCTGGAAAAGACCGTGCCGCTACTGGTCAAAGAGGAAAAAAAAACAAGACAAGTGCCTAATATTGCTTCGTATAAAAAAGAATATCTGGATTTTGAGTTAACGCACGTGAACTGACACATGAGAGTTTGAGTTTTGCAAAACGTCTTTTGCCGCAACGACAAGTGGTCGCCGACCCTTTCGAAAGTCTTCTTTCTAAAGCAATTATTTTTAATTTTAACTTTGTGCGACTGTTAGGCTATAAAATGAGAAGACCTTAAAATAGTCTTTCTGCATTCATTTAGTCAAATGCGTGAATGATATAAGGTAGATCTTGTTCTTAAACTTAGTTATTTTTCTTCATTTGTACCTGACATGCTGGACATTGCTTCTGCCTGAGCGGCCAGCAATTCGGCCTGCTTATCGGACAGCTCGATTTGGGAAGAAATTAAATCGGCTTGAGCGTCTAGCAACTTCTCATCACTTTCAAAGCCGGACACCTTAAAGTCAAATAGAGCAGAGGGAATTGAGACGATTGATTTAGCGACGTCGATTGGTATCTCCATAAATCCGACGGCCTCGGACGGCTTTTTCAGTTCGACTTTGGTGAGCATGCCATTATTGAAGCTAACTTTGGTTTCCGCCTCGACGAAGGCATAACGGTCGAGTCGAACGGAAAGGACCGGCGCATCGTTTGGCAGCGTAACAAGTGCCTTTTTGGTGTATTCCGTCACAGTGGAACCTGTCAGCTTGTTGGCGTATTTAATAGTGACTTTATGTGGCTGCGCCGGACGGAAACAGGCACCCCGAGTGCAATCAGACGGTCTGCCAGCCTTGAGCGGCTCAGTCCCCGCAATCTTATCAGTCTTGATGGATTTGACATCAACACCGTATGCTCCAAGGACCCCTTTCACCTCTTCGCGTTCGGCCGCATCGGTTGGATCAAAAAATGCTGTGTAACTAAACGGCGGCAGATCCTGATCGGACCTTATGGCAATTCCTGCCTTAGCCACCTCCGTTGCAAGCTCGATTACTTTTGATACTACTTCACCGGTCTGATCCTCGGTTTTTGCTGTAATTGATTTAAGGTAGCCTTCATCGGTAATCTGAACCGAGATGTCGTCCTCACTGAATGAGGAATGCCCATACTCTAGAAAGAACTGATATTCCGGATCTGGACGATATTGGACTTCGCCGAATTCTAGTGAGACATCACCTCCGGCCTCTGCTCGCTTGAACGTTACCTTTAGCAGTCCCTCCGGCAGACTATAGGGAATATAGATTGGTTTGCTCGGGAGTTGCCTATTCGAGGTCAACAGGTCTTGAGAGGCGCAACTGGGAAGCAAGGCTGCAAAAAATATTGCTTTATAGGTGTTAGAATTATTCATTGGTTTCCCCTTAGTCATTTTGCCGCGGTTGAAGAATAGCCACTTTGTTAGCCATGTCGATAAGTACGGCGATCAATGTTATGATAACGCAGGCTAGGCACGACGAGAGTGCCGCCAGCAGTCAGTCAGGCAGCTATTTGCACCGCTTCAATAAGTTCAGTTTTTGCTCATGTTTCAATGCGCGCGTCGTCGCCGCACCACCGGCACCCTTCTCCGCCGCAGCGCGGGCACTCACCCCCGTCAGGTTCCGGAACCTCAGGGTGTTTATCCAATAATTTCAACGCGTTATGGGGTTCCGGATGTGGTTCCGCTGAAAAAAAGGTTCCGCTTGCGTCCGGAACCCGGCATTTTTCCGGAACCGCTAACCCGTTGATTTTATTGGCGGGTTCCGGAGGTTCTGCAGGTTCCGCTTTTTTCGGGGTGGGGGCGAGGTACCTCGCCCAAGCATCGCTCAAGTCGTCAACATGATACCCTTGGAGCGACTTGCCATCCGTCTTCACTTTGCGGGGCGCGACGTCGTACTTTTTAAGCAATCTGGCAAGTTTGCGGCTGTCGATTGGCCTTCCGCGAAGGTCCGCCCACGGCGCATCTGCCGCAAGGCCGTGCTCTTCCGGATTGCAAAGACCCTCGATAACGTCACCGGACGCCATCGCAAGGCGGCCACCGAACAGGAGGCGTAAATCTTCAAGCAACCTCACCCCAAGGCTCTGCGGCCGTGCATCAGCGGCCATCACGAAAAATACCGCCGCGTCCCGGGCACGCTCAGGCCAGTCGCCGCCCGCCGCGTCAGCGATGGCAATCAGGGGTTCCCAAATTTCTGCGGGGCGGTCCACCACGCAAGCCGGCAACACGGGAAACACTTCCCCGCAGGCCGGGCCAAATTCTTCCGCCCAATCCGCCAGCTCGGCGGCGATGACCGCGCCTTCCGGCGAATTAATGCGTTCCCTGTAGGGTTCCACAAATTCGTCCGGCGAGCGGCGTCGCATACGCACCACCAACGCTCGCGTCATGATGGTTTCCGGCAAATCGCCGATACCAGCCAAGGCGGTGGGGCAAAAAACGTTGAATTTTTTAACCTCATGTCGAGGCCCCACACACCTTGGAATAACCGCGCCCCGGCGATACCCGGCATTGAGCAACGCCCTGAGGTCTTCCCGGCCATCGTCCCCGCCATGCCGCCCAAAAACTGCGTCCGCCTCGTCTACAAGCAGGGTTATCTCTTCTTCCGCAAGCGTCCTAAAAACGGCAGCCGGGCTAGCGCTAAAGCAAAACATGGGGCTCGGCGATAACGCCGCGCACACCTCCAGCGCGCGCGACTTGCCACTACCTGGCTCGGCCGAGAGAAAAGCCAGACGCAGCGATGTATGAAAATATTCCGCACAGTGAGCATGGGCAGTCCATAAAGCTACCGCCACATATGCGTGTTCGTCGGGAAGGGCGCAAAAGCGCCTAATAAACGCTTCGGCCGCGTCAAGAGGGTTATTCATCAGCACCCCCCATTACCTGCCTCGCGGTGATGTTCATTTTAGCAATCGTCTCGGCACGGCCCTTAAATTCGCCACACCAGTTAAAGCGGTGCGTGAGGGTTGTGCCGTCGTCGTGGAAAATGCTCGCTCGGCCCACAGCAGGAGGCCAGCGGTGGCACTCCCCGTGCTCGGCCAGAAATGGGTCTTGCGCGCCCTGAAATTTTTGAAAGAAGAAACACCGCGCGCAAACAGGGCGCTCGGTGTACTGATTTTTGGTCATGATTTTTCGTCCTTAATGATTGCTTGGGACGAGCGCCTGCGCTATGCTAGGAGCGTGCAACTTTTCCTAAGCCGTCCGCGCGCTTGTCCGCCGGGCGGTTATTTTTTTAAATTTTCTTTGTCGTCTGAAATCTTTGACGTGACCCAGTTGTCTAGCCAAGCCGCGGTTGAGAGCCGCCGGTGGCCGAGGGCGATTTCGCGGGGCCCGCCGCCGCGACAGGCATAGCTTGCCAAAGTGTACGGCGAAATTTTATATCCGTACTGACTTTTTAAATATTCAGCCTGTTCGGGCCGGGTAAGGTATAGCGTGCTCATCTTTGTTCCTCTATTGATAAACAGTGATGAGCACAGATAGGCGCGTTTTTGGGCGCGCTGGAATTGGGAAAAAAACCGATTTTTTCCCACCGGAAGGCGAGCGATTTATTCCGGGTCTGGCCAATCGAGACGGCCAACTAGGTCCACAAATCGTGGCCAGTCTTTTAGCTGCTCATCGGTCCAGGCCGAAATATCACTCTTCGCAAGTTCATAGAATCGGTCTGCTTGCGGACTTTTCTTCCGGTCACGCATTGCCCAGTTATGAAAATCGGCAGGCGGACTATACCCAAAGTCTTTGAGCAAGTGGCGCACCCGCTCCCACGCGTCGCCGTCGCCGCGCCTGACACTCAGCTCACGGGCGTAAGCGGCGCTTATCGCCATGGCTCGAAGCCTACGGCCTTTCCCAAACCGATTTGTCGCAAGCCATTCGCGCAAGAGGACTGAGGAATCATCTAGTTCGGGATGCGCGACGAAAAAGGCATCGACCATGACATCGACCAGTGCCCAGGCCGTTTGGTCATCCTTGCCGTCGAAGGACTTAAGGTGCTGAAAAAATTCTTCACTTTCCATCGTTGTCCCCTTCAACGTCTCGCAAAATCATGCGGGCCGCGTCTTCAGCGAGCTGGGAGCGGGCATCCTCAGCATAGTGAATATAGCGCTGCACGGTGCGCATTTGGCGGTGTCCCATCTGCGTCATGATTTGTGCCGCTTCCGCGCCTTGCATGGCCATGTGGCTGGCGAGACTATGGCGAAGCCCATGCAGACCAATACCTTCCGGCAGGGACGCTTCTGCGCGAATCTTGCGCCAAGGCGCTGAGACATTAACCCTGCCGTCGCGCTGTTTTTTCGAGGCCGGATACCGCCTGCCTGCCGCGTCGATGCGCGTGGGCGGGAACACCAAATCATCGACATCGCCGGCTGGCTGTCGCTTCAAAATTGTGATGGCGAGGGAGGGCAGCCCGATGAGGCGTGGCTTGCCTGTTCGGCGTCCTGTTTTGTGGTTGCCTGGGGGCTTAATGATAAGGCGCTTTTCAAAATTCACTTCGCGCCATTTGAGCCCGGTGATTTCGCCACGCCGCGCGCCGGTGAGCGCGAGTAATCGAACGATGTCGGCGACGGCGGGCTGAATGCGGCGTTCCGTTTGCATGTTGTCAAGTGTCTCGAAGAGTCGGCGGTAATCGTCCGGGCCACCCATAATTTGCTCCCGCTCGCCGTCGGGGGTGACGGAAACGTCGCTGGCGGGATTGTCGGGGCGGTCGACGTGCCTGTTGGAAATCGCCCACGAGAAGACGGCCTTGAGCAACCTTATCGATTGGCGCGCCGCCCCTTCGCCGCCGCGCACGCGTGACCGGGCCCGCCAGCCGATTTTTTCGTCGCGTTCCGTTTTGCCGTCGCGGATGGCCCGGTATGCCGCTTTCACGTCTTCCGAGGTGATGTTGGCTGCGATTTTCTTTCCCAGGGTGGGGGTGAGGTGATTGCGTAGACGGCCGACGTCGGTCGCCCTGGTCGATTCGGCTTTCTCCGCGAATGTTTCACTCGCGAGATAGGCCTCAAACAGATTGTCCAGCGACTGAGCCGCGCGAGCCTCTGCGCGTATCTCTGACGGGTCGAGGCCGGTTGAAACCTGGTGCGCCAGGTCGCGTGCGTGCTTGCGCGCCTGGTCAGGGCTCAGGGCAGACGTGGCACCAATCTTCAGGCGTCGTGATTGCCCGGATGAATTCCTAAACTGGTATACGAAAGAAATGTTGCCGGCCGGCGTGACGCAGATCCCAAAGCCCGGCGGTTGGCTGTCCCAGACAAAGTATTTCTTGGCCGTCGGCTCAAGGGCAGCAATGAGTTTTTTCGTAATCTGCGGCACGGTCCAGGTTATTGCCTTTGCTTACCGGGATGGGCTGGTAAGCACATGGTAAGCACGAACGCACAAACACGCGCAATTGATAACTATAGTTTCGGCTTGCGAAAGTATGATTTATCCACTAAAAACAAGCTTAAATCAAACTGGCGCAAACATGAGCAAACTGGCACAAACAGGTAAGCCTAGGACTGTCACGCCGGAGGTCGCGGGTTCGAGCCCCGTCACTCGCGCCATTTTCTCCAAGAAAGTGAATGGTGTTATAGCGATTTCCTAAGGTCGCGGCCCACTTGGGTTGTTTGTGTCGGCCGTTTGGCTGCAAAGGCCAGGTGGGGCATCACCAACCAGTGTCTTCGCACAAATCCCTGCTGCCACCTTGCTCATAGCATTGCTTGATCGCGCTCGCTTCTGTGAATACGCCCACCGTATGCAGAGCGGTTTCGCCGAAAGACATTGAACCGCATGCGGTGAGACTTGTCATTACTACACACAAGATAATAAGCCGAAGGCGTCCCATCGCCGAATCTCCCAAACTGTTATACCTCATTTTGTTAAGGGAATTTGGCGAGAAAGTGACGTCGCTCCGTTTCTCGCATTCACCGCAACGGGGACAAATTCCATCGAAGGCGGATGCTGTCAGCGCAACATTTCCATATCGTAAGCCTTATAGAAAATATAAGTCGAAGCGCATAG
>JBCBJV010000023.1:0-14855 GCA_038522945.1 Pseudomonadota bacterium | reverse complement strand
GCTATCGCTCTTTTCTGGCAAGACCGCCCGCGCGATCAACGACATGGACCCGCAAGAAGCGATTGCAACACTGCAACCAGCCCTTTGACGATGTGGGCATCGCTATCGCCCTGAAGACGGATCACCGCTTCAGATCCGTTGCCTTCGACAGCTGGTAACAGCCAGACTTGGCTCGCGCAGCCTTTCACCTTGAACTCTTCAGTTCGAGCTTCATCCGGATAAGGATCAAGGCTACGTCCTAGATCGATCAGGTATTTGTACCGGTCGTCCCAGTCGTCCAGAAAGGCAAAGTCTGCGAGGATATCGTTAAAATTCGTCATGAGACTCACTTAGGCGGTGCGCGCGTCCCCCGCAACGGGGCAAACTGACGTCGAGCCCACATGTGTCTCGGTCATACGTCGATTGTGGTCGTCAAACGCAGGCCCACAGCGCCGATCAATATGAGCGCAATAAACAAGTACTGCAGCGCGCCGAGCGACTGGTTGAAAAAGAAAAAACCAATCACGCTAACTGTCATAATCCCGGCGCCCGCCCAAATGGCATAGGCAATCCCAATAGGGATCACTTTCAGCGCCGGGGCGAATAGCCAGAGAGAGCCAGTGTAAGCGGCGATCGCGGCAAACCCGATCAAGGGTTTATCAAACCCATCGGAGAGCTTTAGGAGCGTTGTGCCGCAGATTTCCAGCACGATGGAAAAGGCCAGCAGGATCCAGGCGGACATATGATCTCCTCTGCGCGCACATGGCGCAATGTACTTGGTTTCGCGACGTAGCCGGTCGACGCCCAACCAATCCCATTCACTTGTTAGCATTAAGCGACTTATTCAGAAACGCCGCAAATGCCATTGTCTTTGCGGGGCGAAAGTCTCGAGAGGGAAACACGAGCGAAATCGGATGGTCGAAATTGCTGGGGCTTGCCTGCCAGCCCTTGAGGACCTGAACCAACCGTCCGTCTTGCAAGGCACCTTCAACTGTCCAGTCTGCCAACATCGCAAGACCCATACCTTCGCATGCGCACTCCAGAAGCACGGCCGCATTCGGAGCCGTTAGAACTGGTGATATGTCTATACTGAACAATTGATCTGCGTTTAGCTTTAGTTGCCATTTGTTTTGAAATGCCACAAACGGAAATGCGAGCAGGTGATGATCGGTAAGGTCTTTAGGCTGATTTATTGTGTCAAAGCGGCCGACATAGTCCGGGGAGGCGACAATTTTATAC
This sequence comes from Pseudomonadota bacterium, assembly GCA_038522945.1. Taxonomy (GTDB): domain Bacteria; phylum Pseudomonadota; class Alphaproteobacteria; order Caulobacterales; family Parvularculaceae; genus MED-G105. Next base: position 13,637 of record JBCBJV010000023.1, on the reverse strand, counting down.
GTCGCTCTGCGTAGGACTTTCGTTTGTAGAGACGTGTCGGTAATCGGGCCATGGCGAATGCCGAGATCGATGCGGTTCGCGATAAAATCAATTGGCCGGTCAGAAAGGACGAGTTCGACCATCACTTCAGGATACGCGGCTCGAAAAGCCGCTATAATCCGGGGAAGGACGATAGTCCCAAATGCAGAAGATGCTGTGACGCGCAAACGGCCCGTCGGGGTGTTGGCGCTATCGCGCGTCTTCTCCAAAGCCTCGCCCAGTGCATCCAGGACCGGCGATAGTCGATTGAACAGATCTTCCCCTGCCTCCGTGGGTATCAGCTTGCGTGTGGATCGCTCAAACAGACGTGTACGAAGGTCTTCCTCCAATCCCGCAATCGCCCGCGAAATCGACGACGGTGCAACATTGAGATCCCTGGCAACGGACGCGAACCCGCCCGCACGAAAAACCGCCAGAAAAATCTTCAATCGCTCCAGATCCATTCGTGCGCATATAGCACGAATATAGTGCGGGTAGCTGCATTTATCGCACAATTCGAATTGGGTAGCTCCGGTCAGGTAATGGCATTGGAGAACTGACATGAGCCGCATTGCGATCCTTGGGACTGGTGAAATGGGTAGCCGTATGGCGCGGCGGCTTGAGGATGCTGGTCATTGGGTCACGGTTTGGAACCGAAACCCGGCGCGTGCTGAGGTGCTCGTATCGGAAAGGATCCGAGCTGCTGCCACGCCGCGAGAAGCGGTCCATGAGGTGGAAATCGCGATTTCCATGGTGCGCGATGACGCGGCATCGAAGTCGGTCTGGCTGGACCGATCAAACGGCGCGTTGAAAGGTCTTGCTGAGGCAAGTCTTGCGGTCGAGTGCAGCACGCTGTCGCTTGATTGGACACACACCCTTGCCAGACATTTCGCTAAAGCCGGCCGGGGCTTTATTGATGCGCCTGTCGCGGGGTCCCGCCCGCAAGCTGAAGCCGGCCAGCTCATCTTTTTTGTCGGCGGCACTCCGTCTGTTTGCGATAGGTTTCGCGAAGTTTCCGATGTGCTCGGTCAAAAACAGCACGATATGGGAGAAGTTGGCGCCGGTACGGCGATGAAGCTGATTGTGAACGCGTTTTTTGGCTTGCAAGTTGCGGCTGTTGCTGAGCTCGCTCAGTTTGCAAATAAAATGGGGCTCCGTAGCGATGCGGCGATGTCAGTTTTGGCCGAAACACCTCTGATGAGCCCTGCCGCGCAGCTCGCCGCAGCCGCAATGGCCGATCGGGCTTTTGCCCCGCAATTCCCGATTGATCTCGTCAAGAAAGACTTTGGCCTCATCTCCGAGACCGCGCGTTCAGTCAAGGCATCAATGCCTGTCACAGAGTGCGTGGACAAGGTCTATCAGCGTGCGGCGAAAAATGGCCTTGGCGACCTAAACATTACCGGCGTGCGTGAACTCTATGACTGACCAGGGGACTGAGCAGGGGGCTGAGCAGGAGACTGATCAGGGAGCTGATGGGGTATCAGTGAGCTCGCGGATGACCGCGATGGTCTCGTCAAACGCGGCCGTGCCCGGTGCAATCAACTCCACATGCCCTGTGTTCGGGACGACCACCGTGCGAGCGGTGTCCCCGGCCGCGCGTGCTTCTTCGGTGAATGCTTCCCCGAGGGAAGGCGGCGCAATGCCGTCCCTGTCGCCATTGATACTGACAATAGGGGTGCCAATCGGCAAAAGGCGATCTGGCGAGGTATCCGCGTAAGGATCTTCCCGGTCTGGAAGGCCACGACCGATAAGCGTGTCTTCAATGGCAGCAAGGCAAGTGGGCAGGGTCACCGGCGCGGAGGCTTCCAGATCCGCTAAGCCGCCCGTGTTGACAACGCCCGTCAAGGCGACCGGGTCTTCTGTGTAAAGAGGACTGGATTTTGGCAGCCTCAAACGGCTCGCCAGCCATACCGCCAGATGCCCGCCAGCTGAGTGTCCGTATGCGATGGTCCTATCGAGGTCGAGATTGAATTCAACCGCCAGGTCGCGCATCACGTCACCGGCTAGGGCCACATCCTGGAACGTCCCGGGATAGCCGCCACCTTGTTCGTCAACGCCGCGATATTCAATGTTCCAGACTGCAAACCCGGCATCAGCCAGGGCGCGGGCCGCGTAATTCATCAGGGTACGGTCGGCGATGGACTTCTGCCAGCAACCTCCATGGATCATAATGACCACGGGCGGCGAAGACCCTTCCTCTCGTTCGGTGGGGAGCCAGAGATCGCCGGAATTCTGTTCAAGCGGCCCGAACAAGAGTGTCTCGTCGGGCCGGGGGAGGTTGCGTGCCAACAAGTCCGGCCACGTCATCAGGGCGGGGGCTTCCTCCGCAGTGGCGGGCGCCGCCGCGACAAGTCCGGCTCCCGCAAGGGATAGGAGAGAAATGACCGCGGTAGCGATTTTTGAAAACGAGCGAGTAGTCATGCTGTAATTTTCTGGGAGCTTCGGTCAAAATTCAAGAGCCGTTGCGGGTCAGCGGCAAATAACTCGGAAGAAAACCGCGCGCTGCGCTGTTGTGATGAGGTGCAAATTGGAACGACCGCTCAGACTCAATCAGAACGGTCAGAGATCGCCAGGGGCGGTCGTTAGCAATGAAACGCCTAGTGTGACCAACTTGGGCGAGAAAGGGACGCTGGCGGAACGCTGTGGTTGGCCGGGATTGGCCCTTTTTTGCCATAGCAGGCAATTAATCAAATGTCTGATTTGTAGCGCAACTGGTACATTCGTTGCTTGAATTTCCTGAAATCTCAGGAGGCTTAAATGCAACAAAAAAAACCGTACATCATTCCATTTCTTGCCCTTTGACTAGTATCAAAGGGCAAAAGCGACCGCTCCGTCCCGCGGAGGTCTGGGCAATCCGAGCAAGACTTGAGATGAAGGAAAGCCATCGTGATTTGGCGCTTGTCAATCTTGCAATCGATAGCAAACTGCGCGGCTGTGACTTAGTTCGCCTTCGCGTCGAGGATGTTTATGCAGGAGGTTCTATTCGTGATCGCGCTATGATCGTTCAAAAGAAAACTGGCCGCCCTGTCCAGTTCGAAATTACTGCGACCACGGCGACATCACTGAAAGTTTGGATAAATGGACAAGGCCTCAAATCGGAAGACTCCCTCTTTCCGTCTCGTATCTCAACTCGTGAACATCTTTCAGAACGACAATACAATCGTATCGTCTTAGGCTGGGTTGAGGAAATCGGGCTTGATCCGTCAAATTACGGAACACATTCGCTCCGTCGCACCAAGGCCACACAGATTTACTGTAAGACTGGGAATTTGCGCGCTGTTCAACTCTTGCTGGGTCACACCAAAATTTAGAGCACAGTTCGTTATCTTGGCGTCGATGTCGAAGATGCACTTACGATTTCCTCGAATATTGAGCTATAATATAAAAACACAGGTATTTTAGCCTTATGACTACCAAAGAAGAAAAAGTGCGCCGAATGCAACTCCGCAAGGGGACAGGGACACGCGTTATTGATGAGCTGGAGGTACCTCCGGACAATCGTGGCCCTAGATATCTGTGGCCCCATGCGTGTTTTAGTTGCCGTGTCAGTTTCAAACTTGATGCCGAACGTAGTTCCAAAAAGTGCCCGAACTGTGAAGGCGAGCTTTACAATATGGGGCGAGCGTTCAAAGCGCCAAAGCGGAACAATACCGAGCAGTGGAAAAAAGTTGAGAAGCTTCGACGGGCGGGGTACGGATTCCCGATGACTTCAACAAAAGCTCCTGCGTATCCGGAAAAGCTTCGTGAAGTTGATGATTTCATTGCCGAGAATCCAGACCATCCATTCAGGCATTGTAGTTTCACCAAAAGATAGGTGTTTTATCATGAAGTACGATGATGCAAGCTGGCACTACGGCGCTGACGATTTTCCTTCTTCCTCCCCAGAAGAATACGGTGCTGTCCGTATTGCATTGTTTTTAAGATGGTGTTTCCAAAAAGGATGGGCGGGCGAACTTCACGTCTCTGATGAACCCGATGCAGTAAAAAAGGTTATGGATGGTGCAATGCCCGCCGTGGATTTTTTCCTTCAGTACTGTGATGGAAAACTTACCAATGAGGATTTTACTGAAAACGGCAACAAGTTTGCGAGAGAATACTATGGTGAAAAAGGGTATTACCTGATTGACTTTATGAAATTGATTGGGGAACGCGCGTATCGTGTTGCAGAGAAAGAAATTGACTACCGAAAATATTCATCCATGCTCGAAAAGCGATATACCAGTGGTAAATTACAGCGCTCCAACTGGAAGTTCTGGGAATGAGGCGCTTGTTTGGACTGGGCAAAAATCCCAAAACGTTTGAGTTTAAATGTCCTGACTGTGGCGACATCCACAGAGGCTCGCCATCCTTCGTTTATGCTAAACCCACCTACTATTTCGATGTCCCTGAGGAGGAACGCGATTCACGCATTTCGTTGTCGGAGGATTTGTGCACGATTGCACCTTCGGCAATCGATGATGGCGGTGAGGATATTTTCTGTATTCGAGCAACGTTAGATATACCCATCACGGGGGCGGCAAAGCCATTTTGTTGGGGCGTTTGGGTAACACAATCAAAAGAGAACTTTGATCGATATGTAGCTACCTATTCACAGGATCAATCTAACGATGGAAGTTTCGGATGGCTCGCAGTTACGATGGCCTATTACAATAGAGTCGCCACGGGAGAACCACTTGAGCATCTTGAATGCGATGTAGAGTGGGGAGTCGCAGGGCAACGACCGAAACTTATTCTCCACCATTCTGAACATCCACTTTCGGTAGATCAACGTGAGGGCATTGATTGGGATAAAGCTATAGAGGTCGCACGAACAATCATGCATGCCTAACGAAGACTTCCTTGGGGCCGATGCCTCAGCAACCTAAGGCTGGAACCAATTGCAAACCTCCCTTTCGCAGAGGTTGTTGCTACTTCCACTTTTGGCGAATTCCCGCCAAAGCCCGAGCATCCGTTTTAGGGCGGATTAAGCCTCTGATCTCAGGCAAAGTAGCATCAGTTTTCAGACATACAAATCGACATCGCCAATGTCGCCTTAGAACAAAACCCGGTCCCGCGGATTGAGCATGGACCCGCGGCAGGGGATCGATTTAGTCTATGACGACTTGGAAACAGCTTTCCGATTGCCGGAATGAATGCGGGGAAAAGAACAAGGGCCATGAAGGCATTTCTTTCATTGATAAACCAAGCGCGGGGAAAACGCCTTGCTCCTCGGATTGGTGCAGGGCGCTACCTGGCATTGTTCGTCGTCGGCGCTATTTCAATCGCGGTTTCGATGGCCGTGATGACGGGCACAAGCCAGGCTCAGATTTCGGACGAGGCCGACGGCTTTCAGGACCTGGCCGGGCTGCGATTTGGGATTTCTGTGACCGACCTGGAGGGCAATGTCCTCGTGGCCCATCGTGCGGACGAAAGGTTTGTGCCCGCCTCAAATGCCAAACTGTTTGTGACTGCGGCGGCTCTCGCGTCGGAAACTGAATTGACGGCGTTAGATCCTGCACTGAGGGTTGTGTCGGAGCGAGGCGAAACGGCGCTGCCGACCCTCGCCCTAATTGGTCGCGGTGACCCGACGGTCGGGTACGGAGAAGAATGTGAGGCGCGATGTATCGAAACGCTGGCTGAGGCTGTCGCTGCGTCAGGGATCACCGAAGTTGGCGATATTGTCGGCGATGATCGTTGGTTTGCAGATGAACGCCGACCGCTTGGGTGGAATTGGGACGATCTAAAATTCGGCCACGCGACGTCGATTTCCGCGATTGCCGTCAATGAGAGCATCGTTTCGTTAAAGGTGTCACCGTCGACCAAAGTCGGCGGCGGCGTTCGGGCCGCCTGGGTCGATGAGGGGCCCAACTTTTTTGACCTCGAGAATGAGGCCAGAACAAGCGCTTCGGATGCGTCGATGGCGCTGCGGTTAGAGCGCCGCATTGGGGAAAATAAAGCGCGGCTATACGGGGAATTGCCTTCGGGTTCGCGAGCGATAACCCTCGATTTGGGTGTCGACGATCCGGCTTACTTGGCGGCGTGGTACTTTAGACAGGCGCTTCAGGCTGAGGGTGTGTCCGTTTCCGGAAAGCTACGCACCCGTCGCAGGCCTCTGCAGTACACTGACGAGCCCGTACCGACCGACCAAGACGATCCGGATGCCCAATTGCGATGTACCAAGCAGGGAAAATCCACGGCAAATGACGCTGTAATCGCAGCGCTCGATCCTGCGCCGATCCGCGAGATTGTTTTTGACGTCAATCGTGACAGCCAAAATCTGTATGCGGAGGTGCTGCTACGTCAACTAGGTCGCACAGCCGGAACCGGTTCTTCCTTTTGCGGCCGATTGCAGATCCAAAAGTTTTTGGAAGGTATCGGTGTCCCTCGGACCGCCTTTGACATCGCTGATGGATCTGGCCTTTCCAACTACAACCGTGCGACGCCTGCGGCCATAACGGCGCTCTTGGGCCATGCGGCCAAAGCCCCTTGGGGAAAGGCTTATAAGGCGAGCTTGCCAGTGGGGGGAGACCCAGCCGGGACACTGAAATACCGGTTTCGCGGGACAGCCCTCGAAGGGAAGATCTTTGCCAAGACAGGTTCCCTCAACCACGTGGACGCGTTGTCTGGTTACATGCAGGCCCGCAGCGGGAAAACGCTTGTCTTTTCCGTCATTGTCAACGACCGACCACTGGATTCACCTTCCGCGCGGAATGCAATTGATTCCACTTTGGTGAGCATCGCTGAACAGTATTAGGTACTCGCCGCCTGAGCGGTGGGTGGGGAACGTGCAGGCCTCTGGCTTCGTGACGATGCATGGCGTGGAACTCGTTATGGTTCTCTGCTTGTGCGCCGTAAGACTGAGTTGACCGGGACTGGTTGACGGAAACTGGTTGACTGGAACTGGTTTACTGGAATTGGGCCTTCCCTTGGTAAACTCAAGTTTTCCCAAATAAGGCGATTTTTAGGCAATCGACTCACGAAAACGTGTGCCTCAGCGCCAATTGTCGCCGCAATTGATCGCTATCTCTCAATGCATCCGAAGCGGCTGGGGCGTTTGCTTTGGGAGTTCGTTAATGACCAGACTACTTACAATATTCACTGCTGCGCTCGTGGGCCTGGCTGTGATGGGTTTCTCAGAAGCTTCTGCAGACGACCGCAGACGTCACAATGATCGCCGAGTTGAATGCGATTCCAAGTATGAGGACCGAAGAAATAGACGTGAATGCTACGAGAACCGGTCCAGGGACCGAGATCGTCGCGGGCGACGTCACCGTGATCGCGATGTAAACGTGACCATCGATCTAGGACGAGACCGTTACTACGCTGATCGTCGCTACCGCAATGACCGTCGCTATCGCGATGATCGGCGCTACTACAATGACCGCCGTTATAACGACCGACGCGGTCGTCGGGGCAGCCGGATCATTCGTCGCCAGAGTTTTGACACTCGGGGACGGGCCCGGATCAGGTTGGTGGAAGAGGAGATCTACCGCCGCGGCCGCAATCGCCGGATTTGTACGGTGACGGTCACGGGTCCTGACAGACGGCGCGTACCTTACCGCCGCCTGCAGAACATAGCTGACCGTTATTGTTCAAGGCGCGCTGAGATCAGGATTTTCTGATCTGCCGACATATAAATGAGTTTAATCATTGCCGCCGTTCCTGAGCCTTCAGGTGCGGCGGTTTCTTTCTTTTCGCTATTGAGCGCGGGCGGCGATTTTGTCGGCAATTGCGTGGATTGATGTCTTCTTCTTGGGCTGATCTTCGGGCTTTGATTGTTCGGTCGGCGCTTCGTTGCGTACCCGCCAGAAGCGCATCACTCGATCGGCTGCCTCTTGTGGCACTTTTAGATAAAGATCGAGGATCCTGAGAGCTTTGGTCTGTTCCTGTTCACCCCGTTGCAAGCCAAAGACAATTTTGGCGAACGTGGAGCGTTCCAGACCAGCAGCGCGACAAGAAATAGCAAGGGACTCCCAGCTACGGTCCTGCAGGATGCGTTGAGCTGTAGACGGATCAACGCCAACATAGTGGGCAAAGCCCAGAAGGAATTCCGTTGAGCGCCGGGCTTCGATGAGCGATTTCAAGAGCGCTTCATTGAGCGTATCGGACCGCACGCGGTCTTCGATGAACCGCTGCGCCGACTGCACGTCGGCTTTGGCGGAGGTGACCGCTTCGGTCAGGATCTTGGCGCGGTTGGAATCCACTGCCTCGTCGATGAGGCTCGGGTCGAGCATATCTGAGCGCTTCAGGATTTCGCGCTTCAGAGCCGAAGACACAAAGAAATACATTTGCGTCAAAAGCTGCGGCGGAAGATCGTAGCGACCGGCCATGGGCTCTTGCAATTCGGCGATGGACTTGGAGTGCAGCACCAGCTTGGACATGGTGTCCGGCGCAAGCTTGGCACCCTTGTTTTCCGCAAGGGAAACCAGAACATCCTTGTCGCCGCGTTCAACCAGTTCCGACGAGACGGGCTCGGCCACTTCGCGCCTGCGCGTGATCGCCCTCATATGATCCTGACCGCGCTGACGGATGATGCCGATCAGATCTTCGTCAGAAAGAACCCGTGAGCGCTCTAGCACTGGTGCTGCCACGGAGATCTCGTCCCGGGCCAGCTGACGAATCAGATTTTTCGGTGCCGTCGGCACGTCGGCCAGTTTTTCGGCAATTTCTTTGCGCAGCGCGACTTCGACCGACTCAGTGACCTTGGTCAGGATCACATCGAAATGCTGCATCTCAGTTGACGTGTAACGATCAGGCGATGCCATGAAGACATCGGTGATATCGCGCAGGAGATCAGAACGGGTTTCGTCACTCCCTTCGCGTGCAACTTCGATCAGCTGTTTCAGCTTCGATACACCGACAGGCTTTGCTGTCATTTTCTCTCTCCAGAATTTGGGGATAATGTAACGGCGAAAGAGTAAATTTTCGCTAAGCGCCCATGCGGGCAGGGTGGCGGTCGCCGCCGAGTCGGGTGATCTTTCCGGTCTCGATAACGCTTGGCGTTTACGCTTCTCTGAAGACGACGGTATAAAGTAGCAGAGTTGCTTAGGAGTATTGCTGATGGATAAACGATCCCCCACCCTCAAGATCGCATCCCTGTCGCTGGCGGTGGCCCTAAGTGCCTGTCAGGGCGGCGGAAATTTTAACCCTCTAGCCGATGCATCGGTTAACTATGCCTCCGGGTCAGCCCTTGGGGTGCAGCTGCCATCGAAAGATCAGGCGGCTCTGGAGCCGGTTTTCCTCCAGGCGGTGGCGCGCGGGGCAAGCGGAGAACGGTTCGACTGGCGTGGGCCTGATAGTTTCGGATGGGTTAAAGTGCGCGATCACGTGGTCGGTAATGTGAAACCCAGCCGCCACGACCGCCCGGTAGCGCCGAAAGAAGTCGACCTCAGCTTTCCGATGGAAACCGAGCTTGGCCTTTATGCCCTGACCCGCAATTCCAATGTGCGCGCTGGCCCGTCGACCGAATATCCGGTTCTGGCGGAGCTGGTCTCAGGTGATGGTATTGACGGTGTTGGCCGCGTTGTGGGCAAACCCTGGATCCTGGCGGAAAAAGACGGCCGGGTCGTCGGGTACATTCACGAAAACCTCATGGTCAAAGCGCCGGGCACGGAGCTTTTGCTCGCCGGTGGGCCGACGAAGACGCCAATGAAGTGTCGCGAGTTTGAACAGCGCATTTCCTACACCGGGCGATCGGATCGCTGGGAAGGCGTTGCTTGTCTGGAAGACGGTCGCTGGGTGCTCCAGCCGGAAGATAACACCAAGCCAGTTCAGCTTTACTGATCCGCTTCAAGACGGCCAAGCCAGCTTTCGGTCTGCCGATGGATGTGCCACACGCATCCACGCTCGCACGTGGACCTGTTTTGTCCTAGTCTTCATTTAGATGATACTGGCGGGGAGCAGGTCAGATCTTAAGCTGATCACAGGGGGGGAATTCATGGCACAGGGCAACAAGATCACTTTTGACGATGTCCTGGAAGATCTCTTCGGGTTGAGTGTCCGGGCGATCAAGACAGTCACAACCCTATTTAATCGGCCGGCAGACTATTACGCTGCCGCCCACGACAAATACTGGGAAGGGCGCTTCACGCCGTCCATGCGCATGTGGCTTTCGCTGTTTGCGCTGTTGTCTTTTTTGCAGTTCATTTGGCTAAATGCCGATAGCCCACTTGTTGCCTTTACTGCGGCACAGATAACCGAAAGCGGCCAGGCGCTTCCGCCAGATATGTCAGCCGACGAATTAAGTCAGGGCGTGTATGCGGCCGCCTATACAGCCTTCCCGGTTCTCGCCCTGATCGCGCTCACGCTTGGGGGCATGGTCTTTCCATTCTGGGGTAAGGGTCATTCGCCTGCGACACGGATCCGCTCAACCTTTATTACCGTTATCCCGAGTTCAATCGCCAGTTTGATCTTGGTTATTCTCACAACACGGCTGGCACCGGACCAGATTTCAACAGACTATAGTTTGCTCGGCGCGGGCATCGCGTTCATTTTCGACTTTTCGACATCCTCCCGTGGCGCTTTTTCGGCGAGCAAATGGGTTATCCGGATATTGCGTGCGTTGGCCCTGGCGATATGGCTCGGCACCTTGACCATTCTTGTTTCAATCCTGTCGTCGTACGCTGGCCTTGCGATCGTATCCCTGCAAACAGGTGTCTGGCTGTTTTAAAAAAAGCGGCTGGATCTGAATACCCAGCGCGCTGACGCTTCAGCACACTGATCACCCATTGCTGATTTCGCGGTCGATCGCCTCTTGGACCTGGCGGTAGAAGGTTGTCCGACGCTCGTTTTCGCCAGTCCTAAATCCTTCGGCAGTTTGCCAGCTGCTGTTGACGGCAATAACAAGATCCCTAGACGGATCAATGAGTATCCCCTGGCCGAAAATGCCGATTGCGGCAAATGCCCCGCCGTCATAGACCCACCACTGATATCCGTACCCACGACCAGCGGGCCCTGTCTCGTCAACATGTTTGCGCGTTGCGTTATCGATCCAATCAGATGGCAGCGTCGCCACGCCGTCAATCACGCCGCCGTCGAGCATGAATTGACCAAAGCGGGCCATGTCGCGGGTCGCGGCCTGAATACAGCAGCCGCTGAGCTCGTTTCCATCAAGGCCCAATAGCCATGAGGCGTCCGCTCCCATGCCGTAAGGGGTCCAGATTTTCTCTGAAAGATATGTCGCGATCGGTTTCTCAATTGCATTGCCGAGAAGAATGCCGACCAGATTGGTCTCGCCCGTTGAGTAGTTCCAGACCTTGCCCGGTTCATGGGCGCGCCCCAAACCCCGCATGTAACTGACAATTTGGGGCAGACCATCTTCCGGCTCGTGATTGGCAAACAGCGCGACATCGGACGTGGGATCTTCATAATCTTCGTTCCAGGCAACACCGGACGTCATCGTCAGAAGCTGTTCAATTGTGACGTCGTCATAAGCTGAACCTGAAAGAGCCTGGATATATTTCGTCACGGGCTCATCAACGCTTTCTATATAGCCGTCTTTGATGGCTGCCCCGATCAGCGTTGATGTCAGTGATTTGCCTACGGAGAAACTTGTCCATCGTCCTTCGGCGGAAAAATCAAGCCCGTACTCTTCCAAACGAACGCTACCCTTGTGCAGCACCACGATCGCCGAATGGCGGTTTTCAGTAATGTACTTACTAACTTCGAAATCGAGGACGAAAGGGTCGCCTTCGGGCAGCGGTTTTTCTTCGCCTGAGGGAATTGAATTGTTACCAGCAATAAACGGAATACGATCCAGCATCCGGAAGCCTGTATCGCGCTGGCTCTGGCTCCAGAAGAGGATGTCAGTGTCTTTGGGAGGATCGGACAACAGCGCCCGCCAGTCGCGGCCAATCGCCATCCACACAACCAGAAACAACAACACTATGACGCCAAGGATGCTGGCAACGCGACCGATGAAAAGCGGCAAGGTTCTCTCCCAATGATACCCGCCGCTGTTTTAACAGGCTTGACGGCATTCACAATTTTTTTCGTGAAGCCGGACTAACGCTGCCCACGCATTTTGCCTGAGTGAGCTGGGGCCCGAAAAACGGCGTTGGCAAGCAGGACATTCAATCCATCCATCTGGGCACGGAAAGCCGGGTCCTGGGTAAAGCCAATCACAGTGCCCTGGCCATGGCGCTCGGCAATGACAAAAGGTTTGTAGGCGTACTGTGCTTTTGTCTCTTCCCAGAGATAGCCACTGGCCACCAGATCGTCAGGTCCTGCGAAACGCGCGACATTGACGCCGTTGTCGAGCGTCACTGGCGTGTAGATGTCAGCGCCTCGCAGGAGGGTGACCACAGTTTCCTGTGCGCCTGCGCCAAGCCAATGGTCCGGGTCTACCGTTGCGCGAGCCATCACACCGGAAGACGGATCCGGTGTGCCATTGGCAGGCTGCAATGCCTTCGCCGCATCTTCCTCGCTTGCGAGGTTCGTCCCTTTGACCGTCGCGTTCTCTTCTTCGTCTTCTTTCTTTTCCTCTTCAGTCGCCGCTTTTTCCAGGCGCGTGGACAAAAGGTTGACGTCCGGATCTGTGGCCCAACGCATTGCCCCCGTAATGGCGACAAGCGTGCCGCCATCGCGGACCCATTTCGCGATTGCCCCGTCGCTGCCGCCGAGCAGTGACTTATAGCCATCGCCGTACCAGGTGATTTGTCCAGGCAGGATTAAGACATCGAATTGCGCCAGCGCTTTGTCGGTCAGGTCATAGCTCCGTACCGGGACGACTGGAAAGCCAAGCTGGCGTTCGATCACAAACCTTGTATTCCCCGCCTGATAAGGGTTGGTGGGGGAGTCCCAGGCAATGGCAATTTTCGGTGCCACCATGCGGACCACATTTCCGGAGCCGAAGTTCGGGCCTTCATCGACCCAGGTGCTGTCCAGAGCTGAGACGGCAATGCCGGTTTGCTCGGCCAGTTCCGTCAGATGGGTGCGGAGGTCGTTCGGATTGTCAGCAGCCGTCAGAATCAGAGAGCCTGCCCGATAGTCATCTTCGCCGATGGTGAAGGCTTTGTCGGAAGACTTTACAACGAGCCCTTTGCGCAAGGCCGCTGAAAGGAACTGGATCGCGCGGCGATCGCCCCAATTGACAACATAGGCGACAGCCTCGCGAGGCCCGACAATGGCACCCAACGCTTTCTTGCCGTCAAAATCGTCGAAAGCCGGACCATTGCCGGTGATCGCGCTGCAGGTATCAATCTCAACATTGTACATATGGGGCAGCGACCAGGCGGTCACGTCATAAAGGGAATCGGGCAGGTCTTTCGTGCGCAAACGCTCTTGCTCGGCGAGGAATTCTTCTTCGATTGGAACATTTTCGTCGAGCAGTGTCCGCAAAAAGCGCTTTGCTGGCTGGTCCAGCGGGATCGCAAAGGCGCCAGCTTTATAGAGCTGTCCGCATGCGGTGAAGTTCGCGCTTGCCTTTTTGACGGTCGCGCCTTGGCGAACTAGGAGTCTGGCAAGTCGGGCCGCCGCGTCTGGATCTTTCTCGCCGCGCAAGATGTAACTCTTGATGTCTTCCGTGCTTCCTTCCTCAATGGCGGATTTTTGATAGTCCCAGAAATCTTGTAGCAGTGTCTCGCGATTGTCAGCGGCCGCTTCTGCTGTTGATATCGTCGCCACGAATTGTTGTCTGACCG
>JBCBJV010000022.1:0-17746 GCA_038522945.1 Pseudomonadota bacterium | reverse complement strand
TGATGGGCGTGCCGCTGGAGGAGATCCACGCGATCTTCAACCCAGAATACGTCGAAAACTTGGAGGATCCACGCCTGAAAGCGGCCTTCACCTACATCGACGGCATGGGGCGCTATCCCATCACGGCCTCAGCGGATCTGCACGCACTGCTGCGCACCCACTACCCCGACCGGGCGATTGCCGAGCTCATGCAGGTGGGCGCGATCAACAATGCGTCCGCGACCCATGATGCGGTTTTGCCCATCGTGACGGACCAAGAAACGGTTGACTGGGCGACAGAGAACTTGACCGTGGTTGGATGGGAAGTTGGTCATAACGCTCAAACCTCGCCCGAAGAACAGCGCGCCAATCCCTTTGTGGGCGATCGTCTCGATGGCTTCGTGGCCGAGATCGACGCAACCTGGGTGCGCGATGACTATGGCGCCGTCGATCCGGTTTTGGAAACCGATTGGCTGAATGAGGTCACGGGGTACGACGTGTCTATGGTCACGTTCGACGGCGATGGCGATGGTATTGAAGAGCCTTTCGACGCTTTCCCGAGCACCTATTTGAAGTGGGAAACTGAAGGGGCGAAAGAGGCCAACCTGCCGCCACGGCGGACGCCTCGCTTTAACGTCCGCGCCTATGACTACGACTATTACACCGGTCCGCCCGACGTCACATCCACTGTGCCGTACAGTGATCGAAACATGCTCGACACCTTCTGGGACCGTGGCGCCGCGTTGGGCGGCAACTCGATGGACGAATACATCCTGCAAGCCGAACGCTCAATGACGTTTCCGGAAATCTGGTCAATGTTCTTCGTCCACCAGCTCGCGTCGGGGTGCGTGCACTGTCAGGCCCATGGCGCCTTCGGGATCTGGGACTACACCGAAGCGGACAATTTTCGCAATGAGATACCGGAAGAGGAGAAAGGGCCTCTTCTTGAATATATCCGCTCGTTGATGGATTTCGAGCGCTCTGAGTCCCTCGATCCGGCCGCGCGCGCGCGAATGCGCGTGGCGCGCGATGCGGCGCGTTTGCCAACGCGGATGACGGCGGCCCACATCGAAGAGCTGCGGCGTCATTACAGCGACCGTGAAATCCAGGAGATCCTCGCGACGCAGATCGTGATGGCCTGGCTGTCTGGCTCGATGCAGTCGATCGCCGTCGTCACCGATCAGCTGTCCATGAGCTGGATGTTGCGCAATCTTGGGCCGGCCGGGTGGCGGCCGGGCGTGCATCTGGGTTTACCAAGCGAGCAGCGCGGCTATCACATGAGCGAGTTGTTTGACCTCATCATGGCCGACGTCAACAGTGGCAAAGTCACGGACGCGGCGACCAAGTGGAATGGGGCGTTCACACCGCCGGCGATTGACGCCGACGATGACGGTGTTGAGGACTACTTCGACGGCTTCCCTAAAGATCCGTCCCGGTGGGCGGATACTGACGGCGACGGTATCGAAGACTCCAAAGACCCGGACATCGATGGCGACGGGATTTCGAATGCACGAGAAGTGAGTGGGGGAACATACCCGTACAAAGCTGACTCCGACGGCGATGGCATTAGTGATCCTGACGAGATAAAGGCGGGAACCGATCCCATTGATCCTAGAAGTCTGTGAAGTTGCAAGTGACTAAAGGCGCGCTTGTCTGGTAAGCGCCGGCGCGCCTTTTCTGTCTTTATTCCGCCCGGGCAAAGTTGAATGGCCAAATTGAATGGCCAAATTGAATGGGAAGACGAAGCTCGACTTTCAACTGTTGTTGGATTGGGCGCTAGAGCGGAAATGCCTTCGTCAATAAAAATATTTGCAGGCGCTTTAGTAAGGATCTTCTGATGAAAGAGAGACGGGACGTTTACCGCATATTGTATTTAGTTGTCTTGGCATTGTCCGCTTGCTCGAATGATTCTTCCTTTGCTCAAGATACGGATGACCATAGCAGTCGACTTCAAGCGCAAATCGCACAGTTTAAAGCCGTTTTGGACATGGAAAGTTACACCCATTGTAACGAAAATGTTCTGGGCCCCGTAACCCACAGCAAATCCCGCTACCCGGCAGCAACGCCTCCACCATGTTCCGTGAACCGTCATGGTGAGATTGAGTTTCTGCAGGGCGTTGCAATGACCCATCATTTTACCGAAGCCGGCGGAATGACGTTTCACTTTGTTACGGCCGGGAATCCCGAAAACCCGACAATCCTGATGGTTCACGGGCTGCCTGAGTCCTGGTTCGGCTTTCATCATCAAGTCGCCGAACTTTCCGATGAGTACTATGTTATTGCGATAGACCTGCCAGGCTATGGCCAATCCGATAAGCGATTGACCCTTGATCATACTTTTCCCGGGCATGCGCGTTATACAGCGGCGCTTTTGGACAAGTTAGGCGAGCGTGAATTTTATCTTGTCACGCATGATCGTGGAAGCGTTCTCGGGGATTACTTGACGGCGGTTCCGGACATGGAAGACCGGATAGTCCGCTGGGTGAGAATGGAGCAAACGGCAAATGAGCCCCATGGCGAGCCCCGCCCGCCACATGCCCTGTTCGGCGACCCGCAATATGGACCGATACTCTTCAAGTCTAGCGGCTGGGTTCGGACAAGCTACGACGCAAGCGCCGAAATCGCCGCTGTGGCCAGAGATCTTCCTGAGGAAATCTTTGAGCGGATTAGATATGAATGGCATTTCGAAGGCGTCGCCGAGGCCGTCAACGCCAACTTCCAGACATCGAATTTCGACATTGAACTTGCTGAGCGACTTGGTACGGACGGCTCACCGGGATTAATCGAGACAATGACCATGCCGATTTTGTTTCTTCAGGGTGAATTCGATCCAGGGCAGCACCCGGAAGAGTATGAGAACACGGCTGAATTCTTTCCGAATGAGAACAATGAAGTCGTTATTCTTGAAGGTGCAGGTCATTTCATTGCGTCGGAGCAACCGCATATAGTCGGCGCATATATTCGCACTTTTTTTAAAGGCGAGCGCCTATGAGCATCGTTTAGCTGAGGCTGTTTTTGTAGACGCTAGGTGAACTGCGCCATAGGTTAATTCTGGCTAGTTGTGAGTAGATCAGCGGCATGGGGCTGTCTTGGTTTACCGGTTTGGGTCCATACGGCTCTTCGTATTTCCTGGAGTTGGGGGACAAGCCGCGTCGGCGTCAGGCATCAGACTCTAACGTGATCCGTTTTGTGATGGTGCGCCTGCGGATGTGCCAATCTGGCGTTGGGCGAAGAAACGGACAGCACCCGCATAGCATTAAGACCGTCGGGTTCGTCGAGTTGATAGCGAAGGGAGGGAAACGGATGATCACAATCCTGATGAGAAAGTTGATCGGGAAAATTAACTGGTGAGCAAAAATGCAGTTTCTTGATACGAGCAACGTCGAAGGACTGCGCAGCTATCAAATTTCCGATATCGACTATTCTCTTCAATGTAATTTGATTAGAACTGGACTTGTCTCTTCGAGCGGTAAAGACATCAAGGTTCTAGAATTTTCAGATGTTTTTTCGTGCCTCGCAAATTTTGGGATGAATTCTGAAATTGACCTTGAGTAAATTTTCGAAATTGACTGCATTAAGTTGGATAATCCCGAAAGTACTGCTTCCGAACTCAGTCGTATTTATTGAGGTTTTAAACGAACCAACAACCAATTGGATATCGAGCTACCGATTGTAATAACCAAGATTGTATCGTCATTTAGCATGACGGTTTTTTCGAAGCGCGTGCTGCTGTATTCCTGATTGCGGAGGCCTTCTACTCTAGGGCAGGTATTTGTCTGCCAGTTGATGGAGGCGCGTCGAAGTATGATGGCTTTGCCAGGCTAGATCTTTGGCGTATTGCTCGTACCACGGGCTAGCTCACCTGCCATGGCGTAAATGAAGCCTCGGGCGAGCGAGCGAAGGGTTGCAGCCTTGTGTGGTTTCTGAGCGACCTTTTCGCTGTGCTGCGACACCGAGGTCGGTCAGATCGCCTTCTTGCCCCATCAGAGACGCCCAATACAAATCGTCCGCTTGAACCTGCGCGTCACGCCGAATTCTCGCGATGTCGAGGCTTTCGGTTTTGAGCGAGAACCGGATTACCCCGCGATCATCATAAACAGCATATCGGGTTGGTACCCGGCGCTTGTAGTGCCAATGATTATCGCGATATCGCAGGAATTGATTGGGCTATTTGCCTGTTTTCAATGAACTGTTGGAAAACCAAACTGGAGCGGGCGATGCGCGCCGAATCTTCCACAAAACTTAGTATAATCAATGACTTAGAAAATTGCAAGTCGTCGATTCTATCTCAAATACTATCCATTTTCTATCACAATGGCGCTTTTGTTCTGCACGCCAATTAGTTGCGACTCGCTCTTAAAAACGCATGGAGCGGTAGAACTGATTCGAACTCGGTCACCCAACTTTTCGCATACATCTCAACAATTCCAATCAACCAGCGTGTCATAGAATTTGAGATAGATATTCATTCTCAATCAGTCAGTCACACCCGGTTTCCGGAACCGGGCATAACTGGTCATCGCCCTAAAAAATTCCCGATCGGCACATTTCCCGACAATTTGAGCTGTTGTGGGCGAAATTTTCCCGTTCGGGAAGACTACTGTCCCTGCAGTGTTTGCCCTACAAAAGTTGAATTCGTAGGGTAAAAATCACCAGCCCACGACAGGAGACTTTCAAGCGCCTGTGCCTGTTCCGCGTGCTTTTAAGGATTCTGCGTGGCTAGGCTCCAAACTCAATCAGCCCATTGATACTTGATAGCAAATCGTGATTCGCACTGTCAGAATGAAGACGGAGCGAGGAATGAGCAGGCTGTTTTGGCTGGACGACGAGCAGTGGGCGGCGATTGAGCCTTTCATGCCGAAGAACCAACCCGGAGCACGGCGGGTCGATGATCGGCGGGTGATCTCAGGCATCATTCATGTTCTCAAGACCGGCTGTCGTTGGGTCGATTGCCCGCAGGAGTACGGGCCACACACTACGGTCTACAATCGGTTCAATCGCTGGTCCCGAAAGCGGTTCTGGACCGGGATGCTCGAGGCGTTGGCCGCTGCCGGAGCCGTCACGACAAGCACATCCATCGACAGCACCTACGTGAAGGCACAGCGCTCAGCCTTCGGGGGTAAAGGGGGGCGAAAGCGCAAGGCATCGGCCCATCGCGCGGCGGCCAGACGAGCAAAATCTATGTCCTTACCGACGTGATCGGGCGACCATTCTCACTCAGCCTCACACCCGGTAATGTCAGCGACGTCCGAGCGGCCGACGAGCTGCTTTCGGAAGGCATGCAGGGCGCAAAACACCTCATTGCCGACAAGGGCTACGACGCGAACGCCTTTCGCAACGCCCTCCGCGAGCAAGGAACGCGGCCTGTTATTTCTGGTAGGTCTAACCGCAAGCGGAAGATCGCCTATGACAAAGCACGCTACCGGGAACGGCATCTGGTCGAGAATGCGTTCTGCCGCCTCAAAGACTTCCGCCGGATCGCGACGAGATATGACAAGCTTGGCAAGAACTTCCTTTCGGCGGCCGCAATAGCTACAGTCGTGGCGTTTTGGATTTAGCAATAAGATGGGAGCAACAGGTGTGGAAATCAGGCCGCTAAATGAAGAAGAGCATTCTGCACTGAACGACGGGCTAAAGCTTGCTGCACGCTATGTTGACGATGAGCTGCCTCTATCTCTTGACCAAGTTCAAAGCCTTTATGATGTGATTTGCCAAAATCACTCGGAGAACCTCGAGGCGCAGATCGCTGTAGGCTTAGCCTTTGGACAAACGATCGCTTCGGTGACTGATTATGAGTGGGTACGGGTAAAAGACGAATACGGAGAAGAAACCGCACTATCCCCAGCCGGCCTTAAAGCCGCATGCCATCCAATCAGCATATTGCAAAAGCGAATAGCGAAGAAAGAGCAGGTAAACCTAGGCGAACTTCGAGACGGCGTTATTAGAATAATCGAATCTCGACGGGCTGAAGGTGCATTTGATCACAGATGATTGAGTCTGGAGCCTAGCTTTTCTATGTTGAGCATCTTCCAGCGGATCGCAGGTAGCTCAGCCGCATTCGGCAAGCCTATTTGTTTCGAATTCTGGAGCGCCGCTTTGCAAGGTCCGGAGAAACTTCGCAGCGGAAACTGTCAGGCGTGGTTTAACGTCCGCAATCAGCCGCTCCCTCGTCTCCTGTAGGACGTCAAGACTAATTGGCTCAGTCGTCATTCCAACGAATTCTCGCTCGTATGCGGGCTCAAGATCAATCAGATTGGGAGCCAGAATTTCATGCGCTGGGCGATTGGAACTCGCGACATAGACCATGAATGCGCGAACCAAATCATCGGTCAGACCTTCGTTTTCATAAAGCAATTTCACATCAAAAAGATTGCGCGGATATTGCCGATTCAGGGGCGCGTGGAGCTTGCCCGCAAACAGATCTTCGAACGAAACGACACTAGTTTCAGGGAATCCGAATTCGTTTTCCACCGTCGGACCACCTCGTGGGGTCAGGCCATCACCGCCGCCCCCTATGCAAAGTCCGACTTTCGGTCTTGATGAGAACCCGCACAAAGTTTTGCGCTAATCAACACTCTATCGAGCTCGTCAAGCGAACATTAGATGAGGGAGATGTTGGAAGGCTGGATGATTGGAATGGGCAGTTGGTCTGAGGCGCAGCGACCGTCCGCCTACCGTACGAGAGACCCACTTGGCGAGCCGCCCGTCTCCGCCCAGCGTAATTTGCAGAACCGCCGATACGCTCTTTGCTCGCCGCCGGCATAAATCGCCCGCAACGACAGCGTTCGCGCGGCTGCAGACAAGAGAAAATGCGCTGCCATCGCTCACTTCAATTTGTATGTTCATGAGATGTTCTTATCCGCAATACCGCAAGCGAAATCGACAATCCGAAATCAGGAATCAAACTCAACCGCTTACGGACGATCTGGTGCGCTTGCTACCTAAGGCCGGATGCTTAAACCGCGAAATCTTTTACACCTTGAAGGAAGCGCAGGTGCTCATCGAACAATGGTGACGCTTCTACAACACAGAACGTCCGCATTCATCTCTAGGTTATCGCCCGCCCGCGCCAGAGACCGTCTTGCCGCTGAAGACATCATTAGATTACGCTGAAAGTGCGGCCAGGCTCTAACGCTCAGGCTGGACCACTCAATGAACCCTGGTCACTAGAATTACCACATTGCCAGTTCGTCGCCCTCAGCCGGTTTCCCGCTGTTTCGGGATCGCGATGATCTGCATTTCGCTAAACCGCGATATCTTCATTTCAGTCAGCTCTCAATGATTTGGGCGGATCCATTCATGATCCGCGTTCGCATCATCGATCGAGGTATGGGCGAAGTGGTTGACGTAATTCGTCATGATTTTTTGTGAAACCGCCAGAATAACGTCAAGAACTGTTCTATTCGTGTACCTGTGCGTTTTTAGCGTGTCTGTAAGTGTTGGGTCCACCACGCCGCGCCCGTTGACGACCGCACCGGCGAATTGCCGCAGAGCTTCCAGTTTTGGGTCATTAAGTGGCGCGCCGTCCCGGAGGGCGCGAACGATGTCTGGTGGTGTGTTTTGGCCAGGGCCTGTTGCCAAAGCCGAATGACCAGCCATGCAATAGGTGCAATTGTTCTGATAACTGATTTCAAGCCAGACAATGTTCCGCTCTATCGGCGTAAGGCTTGATTCCATCACTCTTTGCTGAACGAATTGATAGGACTGCGCGAGCTCTGGGCTTTCCGCCATAACGCCGTATACGTTAGGGATATAACCCAACATACGTTCCGTTCTTTCAAAATCCTCCTTGAGTGCGGCGTCGACGGTTTCGGGCGTATGTATCTGAAATTCGGTCATGCCTTGTCTCCTTCATCTATCAAAAAAGGCTGCAAGTTTTGGTGTAGAACCGGCGGATAAGACCCTTCGCGGATGTCATCTTCTATTCCCATACGGTGTGGGCGCCATGCCATGGCGGATTGGGTGACGGCTGAATTGAGCCACATGCTCCGCGAGGTATAAATGCCGAGGACTGAATAGTCTGCGGCGCGTTCTGGGGGAATGCTGCGCGCGGTGTGTTCATACCCGAGAATATTGGCTGCTGCAGCCATGATCGCCTCGGTCTCCACCATGTCGGCGGCACCGATTAACACCGGCGGAGGCGCGCTCGCCGCAACGGTTTTGACATATAGATCCGCAAGATCATCAACGTGAACGACGGCGACACGGTGTCCGGCTTCGACCCTGACGGCAGATCCGAGCTGTCTGATCGGCGCAAGACTCGCCAAAAGCGGCTTGCTTGCGCCGCGGCCGTAAACAATCCCTGCACGAATGATCGTGATATTGGCCTGCTGACCGAGGCTTTCTTCAAGCTCGGCGAGTGGCCCAAAAAACCCTTCTCTGTCGAGATGGGTCGTCTCGTCCGCCGGTGCGTGACTGCGATCACCATAGGCTGATCCGCCACTCGTGAGCACCAAGCGAACGCCAAGGCGTGCGCTGCGTTGCGCGAGATCAGACATCGCCCGCATCGCGGTATTCAGCTGCTGGCCAAGATCGCCCTCAGGCAAAGGCCCAAACGACGCCGTATGGACGATGGCGTCGACGCCGTGTGTCGCCTGATCGAGACAGTCTGAATCGAGCAGATCGCCAATCACGGGGAACATGCCTGCGGCGACGATCTGTGGCGCCTGTTCGGCTTTTCGGACAAGCCCACGTACGCGATACCCAGCCGCGACAAGCCGTTCGCCAACGACCCGGCCAATATATCCATTGGCGCCCGTTAAGAAGAGTGTGCTGGGCGTGCTCATTCTATCGCTGCCGACGATACTGCGTCTCTATTTGAAGCGCCCTTCGTCCGTCCGAGGGTCGTAAGCGCGAGACCTGCAATCCACAGCGCTGGACCGATAAGTCCATCGATCAAAGGCACGTAGCCAGGAATGAGCATAAAGATAATCATGCCCAGATCGAGCAACGCAATCAGAATGCCGTTCAGGATCCACGCCAGGCGTCGATTGTTCCAATTGCCAAATACAGCAATAAGGATCGCCATTGCACCGCCAACCGCGATGTTGAACGAATGCTGGCGCACCAGGCCCACCGTCGCATCTGCAACACCGCTATCGCCAGACGGAACGGCCGCCATGCCAGCGGCCCAATCCGGCGTGATTGGTTGGCCAGTCAACCAGATGCCGACTGCGCCAGCAACGAGATGCATCAGGCCCCAAATGATATAAACAATTGCTCCAATACGCGCATAAATCATCGCCTGTTCCCTATATAGGCTTGGATCATGCGGGGACGCGTCAGAATGTAGACGTTGAGCAATTGTATGAGCACGCCCGCGACAAGCAGTTCCAACGCGCCAGGCGGCGCCCAGGTTATGGGATCAACAAAATCAAGAATAATGCCTGTGCAGTAATCCCAAATGCCAAGGGCGTGCCAGACAATAGCAACAGTCCAAACAAACAGCGTTTGGCGTCGGGCCAGAAGGAACGCCATGATGGGTGCCGTAAGCCCGATCAGAATGTCGCCGGTAAACGGATTAACCCAGGAGATCGGGACGCTGTCGCCGAGGTCGCCATAACTCACCAACGGTAAAAGACGGTACGTCATGAGCGCCGTCAGGGCGACGGCCCAAATGTGTAAAGCAGGCCGCTTGCTATTCATGGTCAACCTCAGCCAGGCCGACCTCAGCCAGTGTTGGGTAATCCGTGTAGCCCTTTTCTTCTCC
This sequence comes from Pseudomonadota bacterium, assembly GCA_038522945.1. Classification (GTDB taxonomy): domain Bacteria; phylum Pseudomonadota; class Alphaproteobacteria; order Caulobacterales; family Parvularculaceae; genus MED-G105. The sequence continues at coordinate 8,058 of JBCBJV010000022.1, read as the reverse complement.
CTGATAGAAAGTGTCCGGATCCGGCTTGTTAAGGGGCGCGTCGCCGCGCAGGCGCTCTGGTAAATCAGGATTGGCAAGAAAAAGCGCGCCAAACGCAATCAGGTCCGCCTCGCCAGAGGCTAAAGCCGCTTCGGCGGTCGCTTTGGTGTAGCCGCCATTGGCGATAAGCGGGCCATCGAACAGACTCCGAAAATGGGGCGTCAGCCGTTCTGGTGCCTCGAAAGCCACCTCCTGGCCATGGACGTCGCCGCCGGTCGTTAGCGGCTCCAAGACGTGCAAATATCCTATACTACGTGCAGACAGTTCGCCCACCAAATAGCCGAACGTCGCTTTCGGGTCGCTGTCCAGCATACCGAAAGGCGGGATGTTTAAGGGATTAATCCGATACCCTGTTTTTGCCGCACCAATTTCTGCAATCACCGCATCGACGACCTCCAGTGGAAACCGCGCGCGGTTCTCGACTGAGCCGCCATAAGCGTCATCGCGCTGGTTTGATCCGTCGCGCAGAAACTGGTCGAGGAGATAGCTGTTCGCGCCATGGATCTCAACGCCGTCAAACCCGGCACGCATGGCGTTGCGGGCCGCCCGCGCGAAATCCTCCACAATGCCGGGCAACTCGCTAGCATCCAATGCGCGTGGCGTGACAATTGTCTTCTTACCGTCGGGCGTGAAGACTTCGCCGTCATAGCCAATCGCTGAAGGTGCAACGGGCAGTGTCCCGCCGTGAAAATCAGGATGTGAGGTGCGTCCCACATGCCAGATCTGCAAGTAGATCCGGCCGCCCGTGGCGTGCACCGTCTCCGTTACGGCGGACCATGCGTCCACCATTTCATCCGTATAGCAACCGGGCGTTCTGATATAGCCTACGCCTTGGGCGCTAATTTGGCTGGCCTCTGTAACAATCAGGCCAGCTGAGGCGCGCTGCGCGTAATATGTCGGCGCCAATGGCGAAGGCACGCCCTCCATCGACGCGCGTGACCGCGTCATCGGCGCCATGACAATGCGGCTGGGCAAAGCTAGACCGCCGAGGGTGAAGGAAGAGAAAATGTCGGGCATGTTAGCGTCCTGCTTGTGTTGACAGATCGAGCCCGGCTTTATCCCTAAGCAGCGTCATTAAAGCCGCAACATTGGCGGCCTCACCGGCCTGTTTGGGTTGCGGCTTTGGCTTGCCGCCAACGATCAAAGCGCCCGGCGCAAAGCGGGCCTCAGCGTTCAATGGCGCCATGAGCTTGGCAGCCCCGGTTTCTGGGCCCGGCAGCAAAGATGACATCCAGCGCACGAAAAAGGGTGCGCTCTGGCCTTTGGTCATGGCGCTGCGATTGCTGCCCGGATCGACCGCATAAAGATGGATATTGTCTTTCGCGTAATCGCCCGCGAGTGCATTCGTGGCGGCGGTTAAGGCCAGCTTGGTCTGGCCATAGGCCCCGAAAATACCTTGCTTCGGATTATGGGTCAGCCGGTCCACGTTAAGCGGACCGGACATGCCTATGGCATTGGACGAAGTGTTTACGACAACACAGCGCCCACGTTCAACAGCGCCTTTGGCGAGGGCTTGGCAAAGGTGGTCGGTCAGCAAGAGGGGGCCGAGTGTATTCAACTCAAAGTGAAGATCATGGCCTTGCGGCGAAAACTTCAAATCACTGCCCAGATACCCCGCAACATTAAAAAGAGCGTGTACGGCGTTATAGCGCTCGGCGATGGCGTCGGCGGCGGTCTTGATCGCTCCATGGTCGGCGAGATCGGCTTCGAACACGCCGATGTCGGCCTGCGGCTCAGTCCGCCGTAAACTTGCCGCGATGTCTTCCGTGTGCGCAGCGCTGCGATTGATGAGCGCCAAATCCCATCCGGATTTGACCAGTATCGGCGCCAATGCGCCGCCAATGCCGCCTGTCGTTCCTGTCACCACCGCGACTGGCCGACCTGTGCCTTCGTCCGGCACTTACGCCACCACTTTGCGCGGCGGCATGGGCAAATCCGCGCGATCTACCGGAACGGTGATCCCTTTGGCGAGGGCGGGACGTGCAAGACATCGGTCCATCCATGCGCGCAGCTTCGGGTGAGCGTCCGCATCAACATAGCCAGCCAAGTCGGCAACATAGAGCCAGCAGAATAAAGCGATATCGACGATCGAAAACCCCCAGGATAGAAACCACTCCTGATCGCCCAACATCGCTTCCGCCACACCTGTCGTGCGTTCGCCCTCACGCTCATAGCGCTGGATGCCGTGAACATGGGTGCCTTCTTCAAAGAAGGCATATTGCATACGTTGCCCAAACATTGGCCCCAGCCAGGCGCTGGCGAAGAAGAGTTTTTGAACACCCTCAAAATGCGCTTTCGCATCGCTCTGCGCAGGAAAAAGCTTTCCGGATGTAGTGGCCAGATACATCAAGATAGCACCTGATTCATAAACTGAAATATCCGTCTCGCGATCATACAGGATCGGGATTTTAGCATTCGGATTCATCGCCAGTAGCTTTGGGTCTTTAATGCCGCCTCGAGAATCGACCATGTGGGCTTCATAGGGCAGTCCTAACTCTTCAAGGGCGACGGTTGCCTTGTAGCCGTTGGGCGTGGCGTGGGTGTAGAGGTCAAACATAAGGGTGTCCTATAGCCAATACGTATGTGTGTCGCCGACACTGTTACCCATTAACTATGATGTCAAGCTCCTTCGAAAGGACAAACATAAAAATTTTTATTGTTAAGTGTGTTCAGTCGCTGTTGTCTGCATATTCAGGGCTGCAACTAAGTCACCCAGACTGGTCAAAGACAATTCTTGTTCAAGCGCGGTCTCGGCGCGTTTGGCAGCGTCACGGACCATATCGCCAATATGCGCCCCGATTCGACAGGTTTCATCCGGCCCGCATCGCGGCATTGCGAGTAGCTCGCCGTCTTCAACGGCGTTGTATATATCAGCAAGACTAATTTCATGCGCGTCGCGCGACAGTTGTGAGCCCCCCCCTTTGCCCAGTTGCGAACAGGTAAGGCCCGCCCGCCCGAGCATTTGTAAAATGCGGCGAATAACAGCTGGGTTCGTACCTGCCCAGGTCGCTAGATCCTCTGACCGATGGGCGCGATCCGGCTCGGATGCGACAACAGTGAGGATCTGCGTAGCGACGGCAAAACGGGAACTCATCCCAACACTCTACACAAAAACGGAGTCTTTGAAAGAAGCTGAGTTAGATCGCCGATGATCAACCTTGAACCGACACAGTCCTTCAAAAATAGCAAGGTCGAGAACATCGCCTGCCCGTCTGACGACGAGCCCAATCCTTGCCGAATATGAGGCCGACCTACTCGGGCGAACGCTCGTGCCGCATATTTTTCATGAAAAAAGAATGGGCCGGTAGGTCGTCGAAAGCTGTTAAAGGCGCGCACACTATAGTGGTGTTCTTCATCAGTCCGTTTCCATCGTTAATATTCGGAGACGAATTCATTTTCGGAGAATGCAAGAAGCCCCTTGGGGTCTTTCCCGCTGCCCATCTTACGACTTCTTTTGCTCCCTTAGCGGACGCCGTACTTACGATCGGTGATGTCGCCTTATGGATAAATCTACGCATAACAAGTTGGGTTGCGAGTTACACACGACGCCCCGGGTCAAGGACCCGATTTGGGGCCCGCCGTGAGATAACCCTTAACTACTGAGCTAAAGGCGGGGGTCCCCTCCCCTTTTGCGATTCGCCTGCTCCCTACTTCTCAGCCTGGCAAAACCCAAAAGCAAATATGGACTCACTAAGTCGTAAATATTCATACGTATGCACACTCATCTTGACGCGTAATCTCTTTCTTTAATACCTTGGCGATCTCAGCAGTATTGCCGGTCTGCGCAATTGGGATTTTAATCGTGTCGAACTTTCGCCCTTTTTCAACCTCGAAGAGCGTCGTTCCACTCAATGACAACACCGCCTTGGCGACCGATTTCACGGCGGCCGTTTTCGGCTTCTTTGATGCCGCGACAAGTTCCTTCACGACAATAGCGCTGTCATACGCCGGGATGCCTTGAACCTCAGAAGAACGTTCTTGCACCTGACGGATCTCAATCGCGCGCTGTAAAATGCGGGGTTTTGCTTCTTCGTCAGTGAGGAGCGGTGTTGACTTAGATGGACTTGCTTCGGTTTAGTGGAGAGCCATTTCGCTACGCGGCCACCCTCTCATAAGCGATCGGCGATTGATCGCCGAGCGATGAATGTCTTCCGACGGGATTGTAGAAGCCGTCAATATACTGAGCAATATTCCTCGTCGCTTCGATGCGTGATACGAAGCTCGTTCGCCAGCCGAGTTCTGACTTCATGGTCTTGAGTTCGATGGACCGTTTGCGGAGCAAACGCAGTCGTCGGACACCCGGGCGAGGCCGCCGCAGCGCGACAGCCCGGCGCAGGGCTTCGAGAGCGAGGTCGCGTTTCAGCCGACCCAAAGCCGACCAGCCAATAATATGACGTGAGTATAAATCCATGACGATAGCACCATTGAGGAACCGTTCCTCGAGCGTTCAGTATATTGAGCGTTTGTTATTTTACTTTTTGTCCTCAAATGTCCGCGCCACTTTTTGGATCACGTTTAGCCTATCTGCCTCTGACCATCCGCCGCCAAGAGACTTGTAGAGTGCAACAACATTTTCAGCGGTCCGAAGTCGAGCGGCGACGAGCTGATCGTCCGCGATGTCCAGCTGCCGCTGCGCATCAATGACCTGTAGAAAAGATACGATTCCGCCGTCATACGCGCGGCGCGATAGGTCTCTGGTTTCGCGCGCCGCGTTAAGGCTCACATTGAGCTTGGCTTCCGTACGCCGACTATTATCATAAGCGGCGATTGCCGTTTCGACCTCGGCGACGGCGGTAACAGCCGTTTGTTGATAGGTGGATAGTTGCTCAGCAAGCCGACCTTTAGCTGAACGAATCTGACCGGCAATACGTGCTCTGTCTAGAATGCGCCATGATATCCTCGGGCCGATCGAGTATTGGACGGCATCTGAGCCAACAAGGTTATCAACGCTCAAGGCAGAGTATCCGATGGCACCACCGAACGTTACTTTCGGAAAATACTCCGCGGTCGCAACACCAATGTCGGCGTTTCGTGCCTTGAGTTGTCGTTCCGCAGCCCGAATGTCGGGTCGTCTGCGAAGAACGTCTACGGGTGCCTCGAGAAGGTCAACGATCGGCAAATTCTTCGGTAAGCCAGTGGCATCTGACGTCAGTAGGTCTTCGTTATCGCCAAGATACCCCCCGGTCAGCACCGCAAGTCCCGTGCGTGCTCTAACGAGCCCAGCTTTAAGCTGCGGGAGAAGCGCTTGAGCGTTTGAGAGGAGGGTCCGAGACTGTGTCACATCCAATTTCGGACTAATCCCCTTTTCGTAGCGCTGGGACGTCAACGAATAGAGGTCTTCCGCATTTTTGATTGACCGTTCTGCAACGCTGATCCTCGCTTCAAGCGCGAGAATGTTGAAATAGGTGCGCGCGGTTTCGGCGGCTATAATGGCTCGACTGGCAAGCACGCCGTCTACTGCCGCTTCGGTATCAGCTTGTGCGCTCTCTAGCGCTCGCCTTCGTCCACCGAAAATGTCCAACTCCCAGCTTGAGTCGAGGCCGACCTGGTAAAACTCCGTATCCCTTGGTGCGAGGCCGTTTCGGAACAATCCTCCGGTTTGATCTTCAAGGCTTGCTTGTTGGTAACCACCAGCAGCAACCGCTGCGATGTTAGGCATGAGTTCACCTTTTGCGATCGTCAAGATCCCGCGAGCTTGCGCAACACGCGCGCGCGCTTTTGCGATATCGAGATTTTGAGCGAGCGCCCGGTCGACCAGTCTGTCTAGGGCTGGGTCGTCGAAGGACGTCCACCATTCGGCCAATGCTTCGTCGTCTATGACAGTGTTGATGCTCTTTTCGTCTTGACCCTTTGTCGCCAGACTCGAGTCGAATGTTCCGGGCAATCGGAGTGTTGGCTCCTGGTAGTCAGGGCCCGTCGCGCACGCGCTCATCAAGATTGTGAGCGATGCGGCCGTAGCCATTTTAAGACGGTTGCGCATGTGACCTCCATGATTGAATATACGAAATGCGGAAAAATCGTATATTTGTCAATCATAAAATAAGAAAATCATGTTTTTGTCATGTTAGAGTGTGATTAAATAAGTCAAAACCGCGATAAAGCGCCATTGACAGAAATACGAAAAAACCGTATTTCACATATTCATCTAAAAAGGAGCGCGCCTGGGGCGTGGATCGATATGAAGATAAAGGTTAGAGCTATTCAGCGGCGCGCGGTTCTCGCGACAATAGTTTCGGGAGTGTCGATTGCGGTGTTGGCGGGGTGTGGGACGAGTGACGACGCTGCCGTTGAGGAGAAGGCCAAGCTCGTGAGGGCGGCATCTGTCTCATCGCTTACAAACGCTGCCACTGAGAGTTTTGCGGGTTCAGTAGTCGCCCGTTACGAGGCGCAGTTGGCCTTTCAGGTGGGTGGTCGAATGGTGCGTCGGCACGTGAATGTCGGCGATCAAGTCAGTAAGGGCGATGTCATCGCCGAACTTGACCCCATTGATTACCGTCTTTCAGCAGAAGCTGCCGGTGCAGATCTGAAATCGGCCAGCGCAAGCCTAATTCGAGCGCAAGCTGATGAACGGCGGTACGCTGAGCTTGTAGGGCCGGGTGCAGTGTCCCGCTCGGCGTACGATGCTGTCGTTGCAGAAGCGCGCGCCGCGAAAGAGGCTGTTTTAGCGCTAAAGGCCCAACTTAGCTTAGCCGAGAACGCTCTCGAATATACGCAACTCGTTGCAACACAGAATGGTGTCATCACGGAGTTATATGCAGAGGAAGGTCAGGTAGTCGCCGCCGCTCAACCGATCGCCTCTTATGCCCGTGAGGGCGGCATAGAAGTCGAAATCGCTATTCCTGAAAACAAAATTGAGCTCGCCAGTCAACCTGCGGACGTAACTCTATGGGTCGGTAATGGAGAGCGCTACGACGCCTACTTACGTGAGATCTCGCCACGCGCGAACCCGCAAACACGCACGTACGACGCGCGCTACGCCATTTCTGCCGATACACCGGCCCAGCTCGGTATGACGGCTACGGTTCATTTGAGCGCAGGCAACAATGACGCCCTGTTTGTGCCGAAAGAGGCGATCTTTGGCCACGGCGACACAAGTAGTGTCTGGCTGGTGGACGATAGCCAGCGACTGCGACGGCAAGCCATTGAAATAAACGGGTTCGAAGATGGGAAGGTTGTTGTCGAAACCGGTCTGCAGCGCGGACAGAAGGTCGTCTCGCTTGGCGTTCATCTGCTTAAGGAAGGGCAGCTGGTTAAGGTCGAAGGAGAGGCGCCGACGGGCAGCACCTCTCTGGCTGCCTCCAATTAAAGAGCCGAAAGGGCATAGCAATGTTTGAGCGATTTAACTTTTCGGCTTGGGCGATCAACAATCGGTCGCTGATGTTTTTTTTGATGGTCGTGATTACAGGACTGGGTGTTGGAGCATTTATGAAGCTCGGGCGCGCCGAAGACCCGTCGTTTACAATCAAGACCATGGTGGTGAGCGCGGTTTGGCCGGGTGCTACCACCAATGAAATGGAGAAGCAGGTTGCTGACCGAATTGAATCGCGCATCCAGGATCTTCCCAACCTTGATTACGTGGAAACATACTCAAAACCAAACCAGACATTTATCCGTGTTCAACTAGAAGATACAACTAATCCGGATGATATCGAAGACCTTTGGTATCACGTGCGCAAAAAGGTTGGCGATATAAGCGCTGAATTGCCAGAAGGCGTCATCGGTCCGTTTTTCAATGATGAGTATTCTGACGTTTCGTTCGCAGTATACGCAATAACTTCAAAAGATGCGTCGCAAGATGATCTTGTCGCTTATGCCGAGCGTGCGCGGCAGCGCCTTGAGCGAGTTGAGGCGGTGGAAAAGGTGGAGATCCTTGGTGAGCAGGACAGGAAGATCTACGTTGAGCTGTCGTATACGAAGCTTGCCACGCTAGGCATCGCCCCGGACGCGATTTTTCGCTCACTTGAAGGTCAGAATGCAGTTGTGCCTTCTGGTAGCGTAGAGACCGATGGACCGCGCGTT
>JBCBJV010000021.1:0-27096 GCA_038522945.1 Pseudomonadota bacterium | reverse complement strand
CCACGCTTTCGCACCTCAGCGTCAGTATCGAGCCAGTGAGCCGCCTTCGCCACTGGTGTTCCGGCGAATATCTACGAATTTCACCTCTACACTCGCCATTCCACTCACCTCTCTCGACCTCTAGGCACCCAGTATCGAAGGCAGTTCCGGGGTTGAGCCCCGGGATTTCACCCCCGACTTAAATGCCCGCCTACGCGCGCTTTACGCCCAGTAATTCCGAACAACGCTAGCCCCTTTCGTATTACCGCGGCTGCTGGCACGAAATTAGCCGGGGCTTCTTTACTAGGTACCGTCATTATCTTCCCTAGCGAAAGGACTTTACAACCCTAGGGCCTTCTTCATCCACGCGGCATGGCTGGATCAGGGTTTCCCCCATTGTCCAATATTCCCTACTGCTGCCTCCCGTAGGAGTCTGGGCCGTGTCTCAGTCCCAGTGTGGCTGGTCGTGCTCTCACACCAGCTATAGATCGTAGCCTTGGTAAGCCTTTACCTCACCAACTAGCTAATCTAACGCGGGCCGATCCTTCGGCGATAAATCTTTCACCCGGAGGTCGTATACGGTATTACACCCAGTTTCCCGGGGCTATTCCGTACCGAAGGGCACGTTCCCACGCGTTACTCACCCGTCTGCCGCTCCCTGCAAGCAGGGCGCTCGACTTGCATGTATTAAGCCTGCCGCCAGCGTTCGTCCTGAGCCAGGATCAAACTCTCAAGTTGAGTTTGTGGATCCTTAAAGTCGGGAGGAATTGTCCCGACAGCTCGCTTACTGACAGTTCGTTGATCTCCTGCCGTGGAGGGCAGAAGACCAGGTCACAAAAACCAAACTCCTCGATTTAACGAAGATCATGGTAATTGTATTGTAGAAACGTCAACAGCGTGATCCAAAGGAAATCTCTTTTCAGAGATATCGCCAGGACGCCAGCCGCCCACGTTTCTCTTCCTCAAATATTCAATTTTCAAAGAGCTGCCCGCACAACCACCGGCTGTTTGAGCTACCAGCTTTACTTCGTGTTAACGAAAAAAGCCGACAAAAAACCGACCCTTCCGAGACCGCCCCTCTGACCAGATGGTCAGTGGCGGCCGCCCCGGCCGCGTCGGTGAGGCGCGTATCTAGGTCTGAGCCGCGCCCCTGTCAACGATTTTTTGAAACTTTTTTTCGGCTGATTTCCACACACCCAAATCGGGTAAATTCTGAAAATCAGCGTCAAAAAGGGTCCTGCGGGGCGGGAGCCCCGTCAAAACACTCAGAAAGTCGCTGAGACGCGATACATAGCCCTCGGGCCCCGACCGCGCAAGCGTTTTTCACTACCTGATTCTCGATTTTTTCAACAGCCTTATCTCTGTCAGCGAAAATCATGCCTGCAAATTGGGATAGTCGCCCTTTCCCGTTGCGGAGGATAGCCCGCGCCTGATGCGGAGAATGGCCCGCATCAGCCGTTTTCATCCTCTTTTAAGCACGTTTGGGTACTTCCTGCGGGTAGTTACCGCGCTTTCGCTGCCCACTACCCCGAACTTGGCAACCGAATTTAGACACCCGTCCATTTGCGACAGCGATCTTGGCAGCCCTGGAGAACCACGAATGACCACAGCGTCTGAGGCTCGCCCCCTTCCAGACAAAGTCGCGCCGACCCTTCCTCATCATCTGCTCTTTCCCACGGCGATGGTCGCGACTGTTATCGCTTCCCTGCCCCTTCGGTTTGGCAGCGCCACACCAGACGTGAGCTGGCTGATCGATATGTGCGCGCGCGTTCTGGACGGAGAGACCGCCTATATCGACATCTTCGAAACGACACCGCCCGTGCCGATGTTGCTCTACATGCCGGGCGCCCTTCTGGAAAAATTTGCTGGGATCCGGGCCGAAACAGCCGTCATCTGCTACGCCTATCTCAGTTATTTGGGTGCGCTTTGGCTATCTGCCCGCTTACTCCCAAAACAACTGGAGGGTCTCGGCCCGTCACACTGGTTCGTGATCCTGCCCGCGAGCATATTCCTCTTCATACTAACCAATGACGCATTCGCCCAACGAGAAGGCTTTGCTGTTGCCTTCACACTGCCAATGATTTGTGCACTGATTGCACGCGCACAAACCGGCAAACATCCAGGCATTTTGTGGCGCTCGGTCGCTATTGCCCTTGCAGGGATTGGCGCCGCGATAAAGCCACCGCTCTTTGCCGCACCGTTATTGCTCTGTGGCGGCTACGTCCTATTCAAGACGCGCAATCCTCGCGAGCTCTATTCCTGCGGTTTTATCGCGAGCGCTGTCGTCTTCGCCGCCGTGACAGCCGGTACCTTTGCAATGTTTCCCGCCTATTTCGACGGCGTCTATCAAATGATGCGCGATATCTACGTACCGCTGCGCCATAACTTTATCACAACCGTTTTGTTGAAGACGGTCACGAATAGCATCCATTTCTGTCTGTTTTTCGCGTCGTTCATTCTGCTTCGACCTACACTGCATCGAAAGCTAAACGAAACCGACAGGTTTTTCCTGCTCGCTGCCGCCGGCTTTTTCTTCGCCTATTTGTATCAGGCCAAGCACTTCGACTATCACGTTATCCCTATCGCCTTTTTCTGCTTTTTGGTTGGATGGTCGAGTGTCCTGCTTGCGCTGCAAACTGATATCACAGCACCGAAACAGCAGTCCAAGCCCCCCCTCGCAACGATTCTATCCGCGATTAAAATGGGCCTTTTCATGGTGCTCTGCACAGGTCTTTTTCTGAGCTTTGACGATAATGAACCAAAACTGCTGGATCGGTCGTGGGCGGAGGACCTCGACCAACCGACAGCTATGTCGATTTCATCAGGGTACATCAATGGCTTTCCATTAGCGCGGGAAATCAATGCGCGCTGGGTTAACCGGGTCCATTCCCAATGGGCAGTAACCTACCCAGAGGCGGTCATGCAAAAGCAAACTGTGTCAAAAGATCAGCGCACACTCTTTGTGAATTATCAAGATGCTGAACTAAATCGTACGATCGCCGTTGTCTCCGAGAAAAAACCGGAGATCATTATCCATGGTGCGCGGCCGACCGATGACTATCTCACCAAAGAACTACTGAAACGCGACCCGACCTTGTTCGATGGCTATGCTGTCGTTGCCGAAGACGATGTATTTCGCATTTGGCAACGTATCTCCGAAACTCAAGCCAATTGAGTTCCTCGATCGGGTCATCTGAAAACACATAATTTATGCAGCTCTTCCGCAAAACACTCCGACTGTCCAGCCAAGCGCCAACCGGTATTTTACTCTCGGCATTGGCTTTGTTGATGTTTGGCTTTCAATCCGGCGCGCATAATGCGGACGTCAGTTGGCTGACAGACATGTGTGCCCGAATTCTCGCTGGCGAACGTGCCTATGTCGATATCTTCGAGACGACACCGCCAATTCCCGCCCTCCTCTATATGCCCGGCGCGGCGGCAGAGCTTTACTTCGGTTGGCCCGCTGAAGCTGTTATTATTGGTTACGTCTCGATTTTTTACGTCCTAGTACTGACTTATGCAGCGCAATTGGGACCCGTATCGATAAAAGACGCAGTTTCATTCAAGGCCATTTTCATCGCCCCGGCTGCGTTCTTTATCTTCGTTCTAACGCACGATACCTTTGCCCAACGTGAAGCGATTGCCCTCGCCGCAATGACACCGCTTTTGAGCGCCGCGATCAAACGCACTGAAGGTCATGACTGGCCTTTATGGTATCATCAGGTTGTGATTGGCGCGCTCGCTGGCTTTGGCGCGGCCGTCAAACCACCGATCTTTGCCATCCCGCTTTTGATCCTTGGGGCCTATCTGGTCATTAGCGAACGCCGTCTCGACCCGCTCTGGAAAAGCGGGCTGATCACCTCAGCGATCACATTCACGACCCTGACCGGCTTCTCACTGTTGATGTTCCCGGAATACCTGACCGACGTTGTCCCGCTTATGCAGGAGATCTATGTGCGCACAACGGTCAGCCTATCCACTTATCTTGGAAGCAAACCGCTATTTGTGTTCCTGACACTGACGGCTGGATTCCTGATATTGATCCGTAAAGAAAAGATCACACCAACCTTGTCGATCCCGGCCGTAATGGCTCTCGGGTTTTTCGTAGTGTTCATTCTACAAGGGAAGCTTTTTCACTATCACGCACTCCCCGCTGTCTATTTCGGGTATCTTGCGCTTTGTCTCGCCGGCGGCCTCGCCTTGCAAAAGTGGATGGCATCGAACGATCAACCAAACACTTTCTTCTCCCTTGGTTCAGTTCCAGTTGGTTTCAAGCAGATTGCTTTGATCTCAGGTATTTCGATCATTATCCCCGCGATTACATATGATCTCTGTACCGATGATAAGTACCCATTTGCTGATCTAGCATGGTCAGAGGATCTTGATAAACCGACCGCTCTTGGCATTTCCCCAACGATACTCACTAGCTTTCCCTTGTCACGCACTATTGACGCCAGGTGGATTGATCGAATCCACAGCCAATGGGTGGTCCACTACTCAAATATCATGCTTTCGCGGGAGGCGACTTCCCCTGAGATACGCGCAAAGTATGAACGCTGGCGGGATAATGAACTGGAGCGCGTTGCGGATCTCATTCGAGACGAGCAGCCGGAGATCATTATTCATTGCGTCATGGGCGGCGCCAGAGAACTGAACGAGCGGCTCCTGGACCTTTCCCCGAACTTGCTCGCCCCCTACACGGCAATTGCCGAAGAGCGCGGCATCCGGATCTTGAGACGCACGAGCGCAATTGGCGGCGATCGAACGGACGATCGCATTGCGTTTGAATCGGACGTTCAATCTGACTGAAGACAGAAGGCCAGGTCGCGCAGGGCTGGGTCAAACCTTCAATGTAACCCAGCGTTTACGCCTGCCGCCTAAGTTTGGCCAAGCCAAATCCGCCGCCCAATGATCGACGGCACAAGGACTATGTCAAATGCCCACAAAACTTGCTCGTGTTCTTTATGAAGCGCCTATCAGCTTGTTGCTCACCGGCCTTGCGGTTTTCATGTTCGCATTCCACACCGCAGCCGAAACGCCGGACGTCAGTTGGCTGACGGATATGTGCATGCGCATTCTGGCTGGCGAGCAGGCCTATGTGGACATTTTTGAAACCACACCGCCGATCCCGACACTGCTCTATATGCCAGGCGCTGCTGCCGAGTTTTTTCTCGGTATTGCCGCTGAACCGGTGATCATCGCTTATCTCTCGGTGTTTTATGTCTTTACCCTGATTTATGCCGCACATCTCGCGCCAAAATCACTTGAAGGTGTCGGATCATTCCGCACCTGGTTCATCGCCCCTGCGGCGATTTTTATCTTTGTGCTTTCGCATGATACATTTGCGCAACGAGAAGCCGTTGCTCTTGCCGCCATGACACCCCTAGTTGCGTCATGCCTTAAACGGGTCGAGGGCAATGACTGGCCCGCCTGGTACCACCAGTTGGCGATAGGATTTCTTGCGGGCTTTGGCGCTGCCGTTAAGCCGCCCATCCTGACGGTCCCACTGATGCTGCTTGGACTATATCTTCTTGTCCGCGAAAGACGTCTGGATACACTCCTGAAAAGTGGGCTTATCACATCAGCGGCGGTCTTCACCGCCATGACGGCAGTGTCGCTGGCCTTGTTTCCGGAGTATATCACAGGTGTCGTACCACTGATGAAAGAGGTGTACGTCCGTACCACCGTTGGCCTGGCCACTTACCTTGGCAGTACGACACTTTTTCTGCTGATGACCATTGCCGTCACGACAATGGCCCTGATCCGCAGAACCCAAATGACGCCGACCCTTGGGATCCTGATGATTATGGCCGGCGGCTTCTTCGCGGTCTTCATGATGCAGGGCAAAATGTTCCACTATCACGCGCTGCCTGCTGTTTACTTCGGGTTCCTTGCCCTCTCCTGCGCCGCAGGTCTTGCATTTAACAAACTGAAATCGGCTGAAGGCAAGCGCCGCAACATCTTCGGGATTAAGCTCACGCCAGCCCAGTTCGACCTTGCATTCTTCGGTCTGGCCGCTTTCGCTGTCGTTCCTCTGATCAGCTACAATCTTTATGCAGATAAAGAAGAGGCTTTTTCAGACCTTTCCTGGGCGAAGGACCTTGATCGGCCCACGGCGCTCAGCATCTCGCCATCGATCAATATTTGTTTTCCGCTTTCACGGTCGATCAAAGCCAAATGGATCGATCGGATCCACAGTCAATGGGTGGTGCGGTATGCGAATGTCATGCTGTCCCGGTCCTCACTGAGCGAGGAAGAACGCGAGCCGTTTGAGCGTTGGCGCGAGAATGAACTAAAGCGGGTAGTTCAGCTGATCCAGGACGAAAAACCAGAGATCATCATCCACGACATCATGGAAGACTCCCGGGACGTGAGCGATGGCATCCTCTCTTATGCACCAGATTTGCTTGAGCCCTATGCACCAATCGCAGAAGACCGAGGTGTCAGGATCTTGCGGCTGAAGACTGCCATCGCCGCAGACAATGGTCCGGACCTGGCAGCTCACAACGCTGACAAGTCGGCCAGCTAGAACGACCCCCGCCAGATCTTATCCGGTTTGTCCTATAGTCACGCCCAGATTGAGTCAGTCCCGAAGGCTTTGCCTCGGCCTCATGATGTTTAATTTACATCTCGCGTTAGGGGTCAAATAGCGGCGTGCAAAAATCCCGGAAGACGCAGATGGCGTTTCGGGGATCGGGGATGCACAACTTAGTACAGCAATAACTTTCGCCTTGGCCGAGGGAGGACGCACCTACGCCTTTGGCTTGGCAGAGAAGAGCATCTGCTTGCCCATGGGCTTAATCGGTGAGGCAAGGTACGCGCGAATAAGGGTCGGCGAAACCGGCAAACGCGACTTGATCGTCAGCGGCAGAAACTTCGGATGCGCCTCGATGACCTCGTAGCCATTGGCATCGAAGAAATCCGCAATCGAGATATGGGACCACACCGAAATGTGTGTATAATCATCGAAGTATTCTTTGTACGCATAGGTGTAGTTCGGCTGGAGCACCGTCAGAACGCCCCGCGATGAGAGCTTCTTTTTCAGCACCCCAAGGGTCGACCCAAAATCTTCCTTGGTCACATGCTCAAAGAGATTGCTTGCAAAGGCATAGTCAAGGCTCCCGTCAGGTAACTCGCGGATCCGCGACAAGTCCCCAACCATGCCATCAACGCCGTTTGCCAGATACGACGTAAAGCCTGGCCAGATATCAAGAGCGATGCGCTTTTCAGCAACCACATTGTTGATGAACTCGCCATATCCCGACCCAATATCGAGGACGCATCCATCCGCCGGCACGCGGTAACGGAAATAGGCATCCCACAGCGTCTGCCAAACGACATTGCGGCGCGGGTCCGCCGTCAACCGGCTGTCGTGATAGCCTTCGTTCGAAGATGACCCTGATGAAGCACCTGAAAGCGTGCCAGTTGATTTCGGATCAAGTACTGCTTCACTCATCGAGTAGGTCTCCAGCCGAATGTCAGCCCTCGGATCATGCCAAGGCCAACTTTGATTGCTCTTATGTTGCTCGTATTGCCGCCTTTGCTTTCCCCAGTGCGTTGGTGGAAAGTAATCGGGCACTCGATCAGCGAGACGCCTGACGACATGGCAACGTCGATAAAGTGGGCATTGAATTCCAGATTAACGCCCGGTGTCAGTTTTGCCATCAGCTGTTCTAAAGCATCGCGGCGCATAAGCTTGTATGTTGTGCCGAGGTCGGTGAGCGTCGCCCTGCCCAGATGCTTAGCTTCCAATAGCTTCGCCGCAAAGAGATTGCCGTAGAACATGAACGTTGTCAGCTGAGTGGTCTTAGCTCGGAGCATTTCTGACGTACGCGTTCCATTGACAACATCTGCGTGGGGCGCATAAGCGAGCAACTTGCTGATGTCGGCAGCGCGGAACGTCATATCCCCTTCGCACAGCACAATGATTTCATTATCCGTACGCGAGAGCGCCTCGCGGAAACACCGATACACACATGCACCATAGCCTTGAGTAGGCTCATTGAACGTCATGGCCCCTGCCGCTTCTGCCGCGGCAAAGGTGCCATCGGAGCTATTGTTTGAAACAACAATCACGTCGGCGACGGCCGGGTGAGATTTAAAGTCCGCAACTGCTGGGCCGATACTTTCTTCGTCATTATACGCCGTCAGGGCAACGGTGATCCGCGGTGAAACTACCGGATCATTCCGATAGGCCCGCGGCGCTCTTTTGCCTTCAAAGAAAATCAATAGATCGCTGAGGGCAAACGCCAATCCCAAAAAGACCGGCACCCCGCTGTACCAAACCAGATCTTCAGCGAACGGACGCAGGGCGGTCTCAAGGCCGAACAGAACGCGCGGCACCACAAGCATGACGCCAATGACATACATGACCGCACCGATCGCCATTAGATAGATGCCAATCATCAGCCACGGAGGGCCGGCCAGCATGGTTTTGAAGGCTTGGAAGCGTTGCGCCCAAAGGCTCAGGCCATCTTGCGCCGCGCCGGTGGTATCACCGGTGAAATTCATTGATGGCGCATTGTTTGCCTGGGTCATCGCATCCTGCCTCCGTTAACAAGTCTCGCGGAAGTTAGGCCGATTGTGTTCGGAAATGCTTAATGGGCACCGGGTTTTGTTCTGGTTAATATGGGCGGGGTATTAAGAGCTTGCTTCTATCAATGAGAGCCCATGGACGTGACTGAACGGGATAATAACCACCAAGACCCCACTGCCGGTGAGTTAGGCGATAACACAGACGCGCCTGGCATTGACAACGCCATGTCCCCACCGGTCGCCGACCACGACCGCGAGCCTTCTATTGGGCTTGCTCTAGGGGGCGGTGTCGCACGCGGCTGGTGTCATATTGGGATCTTGAAAGCGCTCGACCGCCACGGGATCAAGCCTGTCGTCATTGCCGGGACCTCCGTGGGTGCACTTGTCGGCGGGTTCTGGCTCGCCGGGAAGCTGGACGCATTGGAAGACTGGGCCCTTTCTTTCAGCAAACGTCGTATGCTGAGCTATTTCGATTTGGTGGTGAACGGGCCCGGCATTATCGGTGGCAACCGGCTTTACGCGGCCATGAGCGAATATCTGGGCGACACCAGAATTGAAGACTTGCCCGGGCGATACGTTGCCGTTGCTGCGGAACTCGCCTCTGGCCACGAGGCCTGGATCCGGGAAGGCAATCTGGTTGATGCCATCACCGCCTCTTATGCCCTGCCGGGTGTGTTCCCGCCCCGCTCAGTGAACGGACGCTGGCTGATCGACGGGGCACTGGTCAATCCATTGCCTGTTTCTGTTTGCCGGGCGTTTGACGCCCGGGTTGTTCTGGCAGCTGGGCTTCATGCCGACGCATTCGGGCGGGCGAGCACACTCCGACGCGAAAAGTATGAAAATCCCAATCTCAGTGATACCTCGGATTTAGAAAAAGCCGCGCGCGGGGGCAAATGGAATGAGCGCCTGATCATCAAACGGCTCTTCCGGTCGAGCGGGGCCTCGCCCGGGGTTGGGTCTGTCATGCTTGCGTCATTTAACATCGTCATGGACCGGATCACCAAGGCGCGCCTTGCCGGCGACCCGCCGGATGTTCAGATATTGCCCCAAGCCGGACATATCGGCCTTCTTGATTTCGACAAAGCAGAAGAGCTGATTGCCCTTGGAGAAGAGGCCGTGGACTACGCGGCACCTCGTATCCGCCAAGCAATTACAGCACTCGCCTAAGCAAAATCACGCGCTCGCACGAAATTACAGAAAATTCAGATCACGACATTACGCGATTTTTATTGCTAATGAATTTCTTTTAAGTCGTTAAACCGTGAGTAACCGTTACTCGTAGGCCCGTGTGGATGCATTCGTTCATCCTGGAAACGGAGAATACTATGAAATTGCACATGATTGCTGCTGCTGTAGCAACGCTCGGTCTGGCCGCAACGCCAGTTTTCGCCGGTCACCACGAAAAAGGCGAGATGAAAGCTGAAAAAGCCGACATCGTCGACACGGCTGTCGCGGCTGGTTCGTTCAACACCCTCGTTGCCGCGGTTCAGGCAGCCGGCCTTGAGGACACGCTTCGCAGCGAAGGTCCGTTCACGGTTTTCGCCCCAACCGACGAGGCGTTTGCCGCGCTTCCTGCCGGTACGGTAGAAGACCTTCTGAAGCCGGAAAATAAAGACCAGCTCGTCAGCATCCTGACGTATCACGTCGTCTCTGGTAAGACAAAATCCAAAGATCTCGCTGGTCAGACGCTTAGCGTTGCAAC
Organism: Pseudomonadota bacterium; assembly: GCA_038522945.1. Taxonomy (GTDB): domain Bacteria; phylum Pseudomonadota; class Alphaproteobacteria; order Caulobacterales; family Parvularculaceae; genus MED-G105. The sequence continues at coordinate 16,880 of JBCBJV010000021.1, read as the reverse complement.
CGTAAACGGCGCCGAAGTCGCCATTGACGGCACCAACGGTGTCAAAGTTGGCAATGCAAACGTCGTCAAAGCTGACATCTACACGTCAAACGGCGTGATCCACGTGATCGACACTGTCCTGATGCCACCGGTCCAGGACACGATGTAATCGCAGCTCTCAGCTGGCTTACTTGTTCAGTACCCAGTAGAGTTTGAGTAAGAAGAATGCGCCGGCGTTAATCGGCGCATTCTTTTTTGTTACGAGGAAATATAGTCTTTCAGTTCGGCAGCCTCACGCTCGGCTTCCTCGATCTTGCGCTTGACCACATCGCCAATGGAAACAAGGCCAACAAGGGTCCCATCCTCCACTACTGGCATGTGCCGCACGCGCTTATTCGTCATCTCCACCATCAGATCGTTCACTGACGTCTGGCGCGAACAGGTGAAGGGGTCAGCGGTCATGCAAGCGGTAACCGGCTTCTCAAAAAGAGCCGGCCCTTCTTGGCGCAATTGCCTGACCACATCTCTTTCTGAGAGAATGCCTGCCACTTGACCATTGCCAGCCTTCACAACGACGGCACCAATATTCTTCTCGCCCAGCACATCAATGGCTGATCGGACCGTGTCACTCTCATTGACCGCAAAGACGTCGACGCCTTTCGAATGGAGGATTTGTTCAACCTTCATCGATAGTCCTCCCTTTTTTCAGGTTGTTCGGACAGTGTGCGCTATTTTCTGTTAGAAAGCCAGAATCGGCCTTCGGTGGCTCCTTAAGAGGCAAGCTTCATCCAGGCGCGCGAAACGTGTTTCCCGCCACCCGGTCGAAAAGTGGAAACGTCAAAAGGCCAAACAAGTAGCCGCCCACATGGGCTTCCCAGGCCACTTCAACCCCTTTCGGCTCAAGGCCCAGCATCCCGCCCGCGGCGTTCAAAAACGTAAAGACCACCGTAAACACGATCACGATCCGGTCATTGAGCGGCGTCAATGGCTGAAGGACGGGCGCGAAGTATCGCGGGCGGCGAAAACCGAACCGCATGAGAGCCCCCAAAAGCGCTGATACACCGCCGGACGCGCCAATGACCGCGATGTTGCTGTTCCACTGCATCGCCGTCAGGACCAAAACGCCAGCAATTCCACCCAAAACAAAGAGCGTCAAAAATACAGCCGGCGCGAACGCGGCAGGGCGTTTGTGCGCCAGAAACGAGACCCCGCCCATGGGCACGATCCCCTCACCGCGCAAGCGCCGGTAAACCGGCGTCCCGCAGATCATCAGCCAGATCGAGTTTGACCCGATATGGAGCAAGTCCGCATGGGCGAAAATATGGGTCACTAGGGAAATCGCTGGCGAAACCCCCGACCAGCGCTGGGTCCCGGTAAGCTCCCCGGGCACAAAGAAGAAGAAATCAAAGACGAGAATCTTCAAGGCGCTCGACCCGAACACGTCGGTCACGACTTCGACGGCGAATACCGCCCATAGGACCCCGAGCAACCAGACGACGGTCGACGGGATCAAGAATATCCGCTGGCGCGGCGCGCGGGTCCGTTCCGGCCCGTCTTCGTTAACATTAACCATCCCCGCTCCTGTATTCGGGCCTTACCCGCCAGACCCACCCGCCCTTCAGGGCCACCTTATTGTTTCGGTGGCCAACTTAACGTCGTCTTTGATTGAGACGATCATTGTCCACAGATGAGCATCAACTGGCCCCGCGGCAATCCTTTTTTCACCTCATCTGGTTACGGTGATCTGAAACGAAGCCTTAACCATGCGGTTTGAATTCATGTCCGGTACACCCCCACTCTCATCAGATCAGCAATCTCCAGACAATCAAGACCAGGAAGAGCCTTCGGGCGATGAACGCAGGCGTCACGCCCGCGTTTCCATGAACAGCAAAGCGCGCGTCCTCCATCAAAACGGGGAGGAAGCGCCTGCGATCCTAGTCAATATTTCCGCCGGCGGCGCCCTTCTGAAGGCTAAAGTGCCCCCCGCCAAAGATGAGCGGGTCGTTCTTTACATCGATAACATTGGTCGCTTTGAAGGTAAGGTGATCCGCTCCGGTCAGCATTTGTTCGCCGTAGACTACCGTGGACGCAAAGCGAAAACCAAACGCACCGCTGACGCCCTCACGATTGCGCTGAACCAAGCGCCGAAAGGCGCCGACCGCCGCCATGCCCCTCGGATCCGCCAGGACAAGGCAACGATCGTCACCTTGGAATCCGGTGAAACTCAGCCTTGTTCAATTATCGACATCTCTCTGACGGGTGCTTCCATCGAGATCGACCCGAAGCCTGAACTTGGGACACCTCTCACCGTCGGCAAAATGAAAGCCAAAGTCGTCCGTCGACACGACAAAGGTGTCGGGGTGGTCTTCACGGGCCCAGCCCAAAAAATGGACGACGTTATTGCCGAAGCGCAAGGAAAAGCCAAAACAGACCCCACCGCCGACTTTGGTGGCGCGAATATTGCTCCCTCCTTCGGCAAGAAGAGTGCGGACGTTTGAATTCGCGACACTTAAGCGGGAAAAACAACGATGCTGACTGCCGACAACTGGTGCGTCAAAGTTAACGATAAGGTCTACGGACCTTATTCCTCAGCTCAATTGCGCAAGTTTGCCCACGAAGGCCGGCTTGCCGGCTGGTCTATGATCGCCCCCGCAGGAAGCAATGGGTGGCGACAGGCCCGCGACGACAACACCTTTGCCTCGTTTTTTGGCGAGACCAACAAGCGCGCTACGGTTCGTGAACGGACCTTCGGTCGTCGCGACGGCACGGAAGGCACCGCCAACGACGCATCCACAGATCGGTCCGGCGGCCCTGCCCGTCGTCGTATCACAGGGCGCCCGGGACTTGACGGCAGCCAACACCGGGCAGCAGAAGTTTCCAAAGAAGCAAACTTCATTCTCGTCTTCGACACAGAATCGATTGCCGCTGTTCGTTTGCAAAATGCCATTCAGAACCTCGGTCCTGCCTTACGCATCGCAGACAATGTGTGGTCCGTCAGATGTGGCCTGACAGCCATCGGTGTACGGAATGCTTTGGCCCCGTATCTGCGTCCAACCGAGACCATCTTCGTGGCAGACGCGACAAATGGACGGACATCTTGGCAAAACTATCCGCCTGAGTCTCACTCAAAGATTTCTGCCGCTTACATGCTGCAGCGCAAATAAAAATATTTATTACTTGATCTATATTTCGACATTACAATGCCGAAAAGATGTGTGTGATTTACGACACATCAACCTTAACGGCATAAGCTGACCCCAAGAAAAAATTGATGGTGCCCCTCGCTTTTTCTGGCGAACAGATTGAGCCTTTGCCTTGGGACACCACGCTTAAAGCTTCCGGAGATGTTACTGGATGCACAGTTGGCCGTCATGGAATTGTCATCGCTCTGATCCGAGCGGCGGACTGCCTTTCTCCGGTGTCTTTTTACTTAAGTTTTTTCGTTGCCGCCATCGCATCCTGCGTGGCGGTTTTTTTGTCCCTGTAAGAGGAGAGATATGATGGCGAAACGGTCAGCGCGACGGATGCAAAAACAAGCAGCCCACGCATACGGACAGGATGCTTATGAGGGGGACAATGTCCGCAAACTGTTTGACGAACCTGCCTGGTCCCCTGTGCCGAGCCATCAACAAACCGAACACGCCCGCGATCAAAAATATCGCAAGAACATCAAGCCTCAAAACGAAAGCCAACAGGCACTGCTGGATGCCATCGATAGCTCACCGCTGGTCTTTGCCGCCGGCGCGGCCGGCACGGGCAAAACCTATCTCGCTGTCGCCAAAGGCGTCGAGGCGCTGGAGAGCGGCCGGGTCAAACGGATTGTTTTGTCCCGTCCGGCTGTAGAGGCTGGGGAAAGCCTCGGCTTTCTGCCAGGCGATATGGAAGAGAAACTCTCTCCTTATCTGCGCCCGCTTTACGATGCGCTTTGCGATCGCCTTTCCATTAAGCGCCTGAAAGCATTGACCGCAGAAGGTGTCATCGAAATCGCGCCTATCGCCTATATGCGCGGGCGCACACTCAACAACGCGTATGTGGTGATCGACGAGGCCCAAAACTGCACCTACAGCCAGCTGAAAATGCTGCTGACGCGATTGGGCTGGAATTCATCCATGGTGGTAACGGGCGATCCGGCCCAGACCGACCTCTTGCCCGGCATGTCAGGCTTCGATGACGTAGTCACGAAACTTGAAGCGGTTGAAAAAGTGTCCGTTGTGCGCTTTTCCCGGGAGGACGTTGTGCGACACCCGCTTGTCGCGGAAATGATTGACGTTCTTTAAGGCAACCAGCCTTTAGAGATTTAATCTGAACGGCGCGCCCTTTCCTGAGGGGTGCGCTGTTTTTTTGTATGCGCAAAAGGCCCACATATTAAGTGCATCCTTCTCTGGGCCGACAACGCGTGTTAGCCATAGCGCTTAGATGTTGGGCATAAATGGTGTTGCGGTATGACGAGTGGTGGATTTGGCGGCGAAGAAATTCGGCAGGAATCAAGCTGGCGGTATCCGCTCGCGATCTTTGTCGTAATTTTGGTCCTGTCAGCCGTGTTCCTCTACTACTATGTGGGTCCTAGCGTTGATGAGCTTGGCGGCAATGTGCCGAGCCCTGCGGTCAGCGAAGAATCGGTCGAGTTGACCGTCAATGGACGCCCCTTCTCCATTCCGGCTAACTACACGGTCTTTCCCCGTGACCGGCGCGGCGGAGAACGCGAAAATGTCACGCTCTATGCCATGTGGCCGACCATGTCCGGCTTTGCCCCTTCGCGGCGCCAGGACTTTATGGAAAACGCCGATGATACACGCCGGCTCGACATCGAGATTGCGAAGAAATCCGGTTATTTCACCGAGCGGGACCGGATCGAGAAACTGTTCATGCCGGAGACCGTAGAGCAACCCGAACAGATCACACCCTATGAGTTGTTGCTGTACGAATTCAAAGAGCAGCGCGCCGATGTCCCGTCCAGCGGTTATTCCGATACGGAACTTTATCTTGGCAAATCAGAAACGTCCGATGTGCTGGCGATAATCTGCAATAAGGACCGGGAAGACATTGTGAGCCCAGACTGCTGGCGTCAGACCGAAACCCCTGATGGCCTGCGCATAACCTATCGCTTCAAGCGCCCTTACTTGCCGGAATGGAAACAGATCGACGCTGAAGTGCTCGCATTTGTGGAGCGGCTGAGGGCTGATGGGTAGCTGTCGGCTCCGCAACCTGGCATCCCCTCAACTCGCTTATTCAGTCCCCGTGATGCACACTGAGAATATCGTTGCACGCGAGGATCACCGCAAGCGCTGCCTTCTCACTGGCAACATTATTATACCTGACATCCACATCGACAGCCCAGGTCTTTTGAGGTCCGTGCAACACGCGTCCAGAAATGCGATCGCGCTCAATCCGTAAATCACTTTCCTTACTGATGTTTCCGGCAAGGGTTGTTTTGTCGAACCGAACCTTGCCTCGATGAACACTGTACTCATAAGGCCCGTTCATAAAGGACAGGAAGCTCTGCTCGGGATGTCCGCGGACGAGCCGGGCTTTGGTTGCGTCGACAACACCGTCGACGGTTTTCAGACCACCCATCAGAGTGCGCCCTTTCACGTGGTCTTTGTTGAAGCTTAGGAAAAGTTCCCCATTGTAGACCGTATCGTGGAATTTGGACCTGTTTGCCTTGTACTTGTAGGCACCTGTCAAATTGCCCTTACTCGAGTTGAGCCGAAACGAATAAGGAAACGAAATCGACTTGTTCAGCGTGGGCGCGTTTGCGTTGACGCAGACGAGCTTTCCATCTGCACTTTGCGCACCAGAGATCTGCAATTTCGGCCCGTAGCCGTTCTTAATTGCCTTGTTGTCCACCTGGCTGATCTCGAAGAACAGCACACCAAACAGCAAAACGACGCCGAAAAAAAAGATGAGAAACGCGACCATAGCAGAACCCCCTTGCTGGTCAGCACACGTGTTTGCGGTCGTCATCGTCAGGATGAGAGTGATTACTCTCGCCGACTGGGAAGATCGCGCCACACTTCATCCTACAGGATAGTATCTGAACAGGACCTTGATCGGAGGGGCAGCTTCTCGAAGGCGCCGTGAAGCATTTATCAATCATGTTGTTGGCTGCGGCTAATGCCGCCCGATCAGGGCCCCATAGCCGATCATAATCGGGACAGCGAGCACGGCACCAACCATCATCATTAGTCCGTACCGGATCAATTCGGTGATTGCTGCCGGCAAGTAGCCACTGGTGGAAGCGGCGATTAGCACAACTGAGACCGAAACAACCGCCAACAAGAGCGCTGGTGCACCCTGGACAATCGCTTCCACGGTAACATCACGATTGTGGCGTCGCCGATGGCGGGCTTCCCGCCACTCCAGAAACAACGGTGCCCAAGTTGTCAGGGCGAGGATTGTCGCAAGGTTTGCCTCAACGGCAAAGAGGCTCGTCAATGGTGTGCGCACACCCAAAAGGATCGTTGCCAGCCCTGCCGCGACGATGGTGACAATAAGAGCAAACGCCGCAAACAGGATCGACGTCCGCAGGGATGCAAAGCAGATACCTACACCAATCGCCGATGCCGTAACCAATATAACCAATGTCGCAGAAAGGCTCTTGACCTCAAAGAGCAGAACAATGACCAGAATCGACGCAACGCCGCACAGGCCCAACGACAGGCTCGCGTTGACTGGCCGGAGCAAACCTTTGAAGACACCGCGATAGGCTGCAATGCGCAGGTTCGATGCCTCGGCGATGTGTTCGTTATGGCCCATAAGGGCGAGCGCCCCAACGCCGACAGACGTCATCACCAAAAGCGGCAATATCGCGCTAACACCCACCAAACCCTGCACTTGCAAAGACGGAAGCGTATTCGCGATTCCGCTCAACGCAATCAAATGAAAGCCAATTGCGATGGCAGCAAAGAAGATACCGAAAGCTGCAACGCCAATACGCTGATCAAGGCTCGCAACTGCGTTGGTATGGTTGTCACCCCCTTCCGAAAACGACACGCTAAACCGTACAAGGAAGGTCGGTACCAGCGCCGCGGCAATCCCGGCCCCGGCGACTACCACGCCCGGACTTGCCCCAGCCAGTGCCGCTGCACTCACCGCCCCCGCAACCCCGAGGCAGAGCGCCGCTGCTGATGTGTGAAAATACGTGGGCAACGGACGAATTAAGTCGCTGGCAATCGCAATGGAAATTGCAAGGCAAATCCCAATTTGAAGCATATCGACCGGAACCGCATGGGCGTTCAGCACATCCGCGATCTCCATTGGCAGGAGCCGGATGCCGCCCAGTACAAAGAGAAAGAATGCAATCCAGGATATTTTGTACGGCAGGTTCTGCGGCGCCGTTAGGCTCAAGACAAACGAGCCAACAAGCACCACCAAAAGGCTCACAACAAAATCGAGCCCGGCCAAACTCAATGCAGACTGCCGCGCAGCAATTGCCGCCAGGGCCATCGCGGCAAGAGCGCTAAGCACAGACAATAGGATTGGCCGGTCAGCCGTTAGACGGGCAAACATGGGGCACGCATGGAATACTGGTTCCGGGAGGGATCAGGGTCAAGGCCAGGATCAGGGCCCGTCAGTTGATTTCAGGCAGGTCAATTTCGAGGATCGCCATATCGAAGTTATAGTCACCCTCTTCATCTTTGAACAGCACACCGATGAATTCATCCTGAACGTAGACTTCCGCAGAATCGTCCTTCTTCGGACGCGCACGGACGGACAACTCCTCCGACCCAAGTTTCAATCGGAGATAATTCTGCAGCCGGGCAATTTCCGTCGGGTCCATGTGAGCCGTCCTTCAGGTAGGGTTTCTTGATCTTCTCTCTGTCTTATCTATATCGCTGACAAAGGCAAATTCAGATTATCGATCCGGCGCGTCAGGCCATAACGGCGCGCGAGCTCTCAAAAAGGAAAGTCCATGATCCGCGCTGGTACCATTTCGGCCCTCTTTCTAGCATCGCTTGCAACAGGCTGTGGAAACACGCCGCAGAACGGGGACAAGCAAGGATCAGCGACGCGTGAGACCCACTCCTCCCATGCCATAACCACCACGCCGGACCAGGCAGACTGCACCAATGCAAGGCCGGGCGTCGTCTCAGTCATTGCGCCCCGCGTAAGACGGCCCGCGGTCCCATCTGCGCCGACTGCCGCCTACGGGACGCTTTGCAACCTAACTAGCGCAGACATCACGCTCACCGGTGTCAGTGCAAGCTTTGCCAGGTCGGCCGAACTTCACGAAACCACCCGCAGCGATAGCGGCATTGTCTCTATGGCTCCCAGGGCGGAAATCCCGGTGAAAGCAGGCAATGGCGTGTTGTTCCAACCCGGCGGGCTCCACGTCATGATCTTCGGCGCAAAGCTGGACGAAGAAAGCGGCTTGACCTTGTCGTTTGCCCAGCAGGATGGCCCAGCGATTGAGACACCTGTGATGGTTGAAGATCTCGCGGCAGATGCAGCGGCGGATCACAGCAGCCACTGAAGGCGATGGCTGAATGCTCGCCCATTGACCTTACAATCCGTACATGTGAGTATTCACTCGTTGCGTTAGCTCAATTGGCCAGACGGGGAGTTGCCAATGAACGGGTTTGCGTTAGCTGCGCTAGTCGCCGGCGTATTCAGTGTAAACAATTTCGAAATTGCCATCGAGCCGGACCCACATCCGCGGGCAAAGGAATGCACGAGCGCCATAGATGATCGCGAGGTCTTTACCCATCAGGCGCAGTACTTCTGCATCATGAGTAAAAAGCTGCCGTTCGATACCGTCAGCTGCTTTATGGAGAGCGTAAAGGTGCGTCGCCGGGCTTAAGGACGAACAGCGTCTTCAGCCCCCGAAACTTTGATCCATGGTTTCCGATGGCGCCCGGGCGCAATCACCAACGGGCTTGGCAGGCACGCCGGCAACCGTGCACCCAGCTTTAACCGGATGGAGGACGACGCTCCCGGCGGCGACTTTGGCATTTTCGCCTACTTCGATATTGCCGAGGACTTTCGCGCCCACACTGATGAGGGCGCCTTTGCGGATCTTCGGATGACGGTCTTCGGTCTCCTTGCCCGTGCCGCCGAGCGTCACGTTCTGGAAAATCGAAACGTCATCTTCGATGACAGCGGTCTCACCGATAACCACGCCAGTTGCGTGATCAATGAAAACGCCCTTCCCGATCCGCGTTGCGGGATGGATGTCCACCTGGAACAGTTCCGACATGCGGCTCTGAAGATAAAGCGCTAAAGGCTGGCGATCACTGCGCCAAAGCTTGTTCGCCACCCGCTGGCACTGGAGCGCCAGATATCCTTTGAAATAGAGAAATGGCTGGACATGTTCCTTACACGCCGGATCGCGTTCAAAGACCGCGAGAATATCAGCTAAGGCGGCAGAGACAATTGCCGGCTCATTGGCGTAAATTTCGTTGCAGACCTCTCGCCACAACATGGCGTTCATTTCCGCGTCGGATAGCTTTTGGGCCAACCGATACGAAAGCGCTTCTTCAAACGTGTCATGGTTCAACACAGTTGCGTGGAGGAAGCTTGCCAACGCCGGCTCGCGTGCGGCAGTTGTTGCTGCTTCAACCCGCAAGCGGGACCAGGTTTTGTCCGTTGTAAGACGGATCACGTTATCCGCTTTAGCCATAATCGACCTCCATTTGGTCGTCGGGTCGGCGCCATTGGTTAATGCCCAGCAAGACGCCACAACTCGTTTCATTCAAGGTCCAAATGACCCCAGCAAGATCCGGGCTACCTCTTGGGGTAACCGGTTCTGGCGTGCAAGTTCAGTGGCGGTCAATACCATAATCACCGTCAATGAGTCTCTGATATTGCCACTCAGCACACGTTCGTGAAGGGCAGAAAAAGTGATCCGCTCGTAAGAAAATGCCTCGCTTTCTTCTGGCGCGGGTGCCCCCGGGGTCAGATCCCAGGCGAGGTAACAGATCGACGCCTCATCTGTTACCGAGTTCGACAGGTCAAACGAAGCGATCTCTTGCCAGTTTTCGGCGGTGTAGCCGGTTTCCTCCCGCAACTCCCGCTTGGCACTTGCCAGAGGATCCTCGTCAAGCGGCCCACCTCCCTCGGGGAGCTCCCAGGAATAGGTGTTCGCCGGAAAACGATGCTGACCCACGAGTGGCACGGTGCCGTCGGCAAGGATCGGCAAAACGCCGATTGCCCTGTTTTTAAAGTGAACAACGCCATATTGCCGAGGCGTCTCATCGGCCAGAAAGACCTCATGGTCGATCACTTCAATCCACGGGTTATCGTAAACCGTGCGTCGATTGCCCATGCGCCAGGGGCCACGCCGTTCGCCGCTCAACTATTCGCCGCCTTCTTCTGCAGAATTATCGGAAATTCGTCCTGCTTCAATAATCCGTACAGGAACCGGAAGGGCGCACACATCCAGATGGTCCGGGCGGTGATAAAAGAACGCTTCCGGACGATTCCGCCGGGCTTCTGCCAATTTGGCAAACGCAGGGCTTTCGCTGTGGAGGATCTCAAAGGCGGTTTGTTCCGCTGCCGGCAAATCCGACATCATCCGCATTGAGATGATGGTCTCTCCCAAGTACTCATCGCGAGAACTAGCCGGTGCCACACGGGGCAATCGTTGAATAACGTCCATGCCATAGATGACCCGTCCTAGGACAGTGAGGTTGCGGTCCAGATAACGCTGAGGTTGAAGGGTAATGTAAAACTCGCTGCCGGCGGAGTCTCGTTCATTGTTGCGACCCAAAGCGAATGCGCCGGTGCAGTGGAGATGCCACGCGGTAGATTGATCGCGGTCAAGACCGGTTGGCAAGCTGGCCACAAACCCGATTTCCGGCGCATACCCATCGCCATCCTTTAGCCGGAAAAACGATAACGTCTCCATGCTGACTTTTTCGTCAAACTGGGCCGAGAGCGGCTGAACTTTGAAAGTCTCGCCCCGCTCGTCGAACAGATCGCCGCCCTGAGCCACGAACCCGTCAATCACCCGGTAGAAAGAGAGCCCATCATAAAAGCCCTCACTTGCCAGCCGCTTGATCTGGGCCATGTTCTCACTGGCGAGCACCGGCGATAGCGCAACGACCGCCTGCCCGCTTTCGACTTGAATCACCAGCAGGTTTTCGGGCGAAATCATGCGCCAGTCTTCTGCAGTGGTCGCATCTAGAACATCCGCCGGCGACATTTTCCCCTCCAGCGCATCGCTGAAAGCAGGCGCGGTCCAGAGCGCCGCGAACGCGCCCACCACCGCCGCCAACGCAGTATTCGTTTTCATTCCGACTCTCCTCCCACTTGGTTCGAACGGGCTGCCCTGGGGTTGAACGGGCTGGGCCACGCCAGCCCTGTTATCCGCGGCCACGATAGGGCGCAACGCCCGGCTCCGGCACCCAAAGCCCTTCTGGGGCAGGTCCGGTCTGGTAGAATACATCGATCGGAATGCCGCCCCTCGGATACCAGTACCCAGCAATGCGCAGCCACGTGGGTGAGATGGCATCCACAATCCGTTTGGCGACGGCAACCGTGCAGTCTTCATGGAACGCGCCATGGTTCCGAAAGGATGACAAGAATAGCTTCAAAGACTTTGATTCCACGAGCAATTTGCCCGGCGCATAGTCAATGACCAGATGGGCAAAATCCGGCTGGCCGGTTACCGGACAAAGCGAAGTAAACTCAGGGCAAACAAACCGGGTCAGATAAAGCGTGCCCGGATGGGGGTTTGGGACCGGGTCCAGGCTCGCTTCTTCGGGCGATGCGGGCATCGCGCTCAACTTACCAAGAAATGTGGGATCTTCGTTCTTTTCGGTCATTTCTGCCTGGTCTTTTTGCGGCTGTTGCCGGTTGCCTTTGAAGTCGAAAACAACACCCGCCGAGCTCTGGCAGGCGTTGCCTTGAGTCAATGTCGGTCTGGTCGCGAGCGAATACAATCACGATCAGTCTCAGGCAAGTTTGCCGTAGACACGCTTGCCTGCTTCGCCTATACACCGCGGCTCGGCGCGACGCCCTTCTGGCGACCCCGCCTGCCCAGGTAGCTCAGTTGGTAGAGCAGCGGATTGAAAATCCGCGTGTCGGTGGTTCGATTCCGCCCCTGGGCACCATCTCACCATTTCAATCCGTATCAAGACGTATCATTGGCGCGAATTTAGCGTTATAAATCAGAGTCTTGGGCTGATTTTTCGTCTCAACGGATGTCATGCGATTTCACCCAAGCGCAAAAATCTGTTGGTATTTTTGCTGGTACAATTTCTGAGGCGTTGGTATAGGTGATTTTGGCTGCAATGCCGCCAATCGTCATCGAACCAAGTCCCTGATGTTAGCTCAGGACTCATATACCAACAACCGCCATGCAACTGACTGATCTTAAATGCAAAAATGCCAAGCCCGGCGAGAAGGTGAGAAAGCTCGCCGACGGCGGCGGGCTTCAACTTTGGGTTCAACCGACAGGATCAAAACAATGGCGCCTAGCCTACCGATATGGCGGCAAACAGAAGCTGTTCGCCATTGGCCCCTATCCTCTTGTCGGATTGTCTGAAGCAAGAGACGCCGCGCGGGAAGCCAAAAAGCACCTCAATGACGGCGTCGATCCCATGTCCGTCAAGCGCGAGGCAAAAATCAAAGCCGCAGCCGAAACAAACACGTTCAAGGTTATCGCCGAAGAGTACCTCGACAAGCGCCGCAAGGAGGGCCGCGCCAAATCAACCATGTCGAAACTGGAATGGTTGTTGTCGCTCGCTTACCCCGATATCGGGCCAAAACCGATCGCTAAACTCAAGCCGGCGGATATTTTGGTTGCGCTGCGCCGCATCGAAGCGCGCGGCAATTTTGAGACCGCGCGGCGCCTTCGCTCAACGATCGGAAGCGTTTGCCGGTACGCCGTTGCAACATCACGAGCGGAATTTGACCCCACAGCGTCCTTACAAGGCGCGCTCATTGCCCACAAATCGAAGCCGCGCGCTGCAATAACCGATCCGGTCGAACTTGGAAAATTGCTTCGATCGATTGACGGCTATAACGGCATGCCGTCCGTCCGCGCTGCTTTGACGTTAATGCCGATACTTTTCCCTCGCCCCGGAGAACTACGCCAGGCGCATTGGGAAGAATTTGATTTCGGCACAGCCGTCTGGTCCATCCCGGCCGAACGCATGAAGATGCGACGCGCTCACAAAGTTCCTTTGCCCAGGCAGGCAATCGACATCCTTCAAGAATTGAAGCGCCAAAGCTTCGACACGGCGCTCGCCTTCCCGGGACCGCGATCAATCCATCGACCGATTTCGGACAATGCAATGACGTCCGCCCTGCGGAATATGGGGTACACGAAAGAACAAGTTGTTCCTCACGGCTTTCGCGCAACCGCATCTACGCTTCTAAATGAAAGCGGCAAATGGAAACCGGACGCTATCGAGCGGCAACTCGCGCATCAGGAGCAAAACGAAGTCCGACGCGTCTATGCGCGCGGCGAGCACTGGGAAGAGCGCGTCAACATGATGCAATGGTGGGCCGACTATCTCGATCAACTAAAGCAGGCGTCATGATCGAAGACGGGCATATAGCGTCCGACCATCCTAGCGTTCGCTCGGGGACAAGAGCTAGGCTTCGCAATGTCGCCAAGATCCTCAAAGCGGACCTCAGTGTTAATTGAGCAACCGAAATTGGCGTGCCTATTAGATTTTGTGGCCAGCGCTCTCCAATTTGCGAAACAGGGCTGAAATTATCGTTAGGTGATCCAAACATGTGTCCGGGTCATCTTCGATTTCGTATTCGTGACCTTTTGGATTCCGCAAGGCGCTCATTATGCCAGCAAAAATAAATTTAAACCCTTCCTGTTCGTCGATGTCACTTTGACTCGCCAACGTATTGAGCTTAATCGGCGGCGTCTCTCCCCCAAACACCTTCATCATTAGCTTGACTCCATTCTCTCGACTCCCACCAAGTCGTTGAACAAGCTTATCCAAGAATTTCAAGGACTCGAAAGTCGCCTCCGAATAATGGCCGTCGTCAAAAAGTTTCTTTGTCTTTTTTGGTAAGGCCTGATGTAGGTTTCGAGCTGCAAATGGGTGTTGATTTATCGCTGTGCTCGTCGACTCATTTACAACGTGCGCGCGTCGACAAATTCGTTCGAACTCTTCAAGCTTTATATGCATCAATCAGATTCTCTTTGATGCTCTTAAAAATTCGATCATATGTCGCTTGTGACCCATCTGCCGGCAAATTAATTTCAACACGCACAGTTAAACCAAAAGCATTGTCCCGATTCTGGTTTATCGGAGGAATTCCTCCCGAATGTGCGGGCGGATCGGAAACCTTTGACTTCGTTGCCTTCTTCTTCGCGGGCTTTCCCGAATCTTTTTTTGCAGTCTTCGCGCCAGACGAGGACCGTGGCGCGCTAATCTCCCGCTTGCCGGCAAGGCCTGCGAGCGATTTAAACGTTACAGCTTGACGTTTGCCAACAATTTCAGTGCTTTGATCGGTTTGTCGGAAATACGTAATCAGAGCTTCGTCGTCGAGCGTCCAAGCGTCGTCTTTCTGTAGCTCAAAAAGCTCAGTGTAGGCACTTTTGACGGCATCCGAGAATGATTTCTGGAAATCTTCATCCTTATGCAGCACAAAGATTTTGGACGCCGCCTGTGTTTTTTTGCCCTCATCATCTATCAGTTTTAGAAACTTCAGAATATTGATTAGATAGCTCTCATTGTTTGACGCCAAACCCAATTTTTTGAGTGTTGAAGCATCCACAACGTTCGGGAACGACTTTCGAAACTGTGTTATCGCTTGGACCAACGGTCCGCCGCTAGAAATATATGGATGTGATGCTGCCATAAAGTCCTCGAAGAATATTTTTCGAAGACTTAAGCCGATTCGCGTAGAACACTATTATCTGTAAATGTTCGCACATATTGTCAATACAGCGCCGAGCGACCGCAAGATATAGAATGCGATGCTTGGCTCCTTGCGGGGCGAACACGCCGGATCAACCTTTGACATCGTCCTAAGCCCTGCCTGCGGAACTGCGTCGGGCTGCTTTTTTACGTCCGGTTTTGCCCGCATTGCTGCCGTTAATCCCGGCAGTGCAATCCGTCCATTCATCGCCAAAGGCGGGCATTGCTCTTAATTCTACAAACGACCATTTTGCGGCAAAACTCGACAGTCATTTAGATCGCAATCAGGGCAGAGTGATAAGTTATCAAAACAAAACTCCGTACTCAATCCACTCGCTGAGTACTCGGAAAACGAATATGCGCTGTCAGACCTCCTCCCTCGCGGTTTTTAAGTTCTAGAGTAGCGCCCTGAGCGCTCAGCAGTGCGCGCGCAATCGTCAGTCCTAGGCCGCTTCCACCAGTATTTCGGTTGCGGGAGGGCTCAACGCGATAAAATGGATCAAATATGTGCGCCAGATCACCTTCAGGGATGCCAGGGCCCAGATCATCGACAAAAATATTGAGACCGTGTTCGTCAAGGTGACTGCGTAGAGTGATCGAGTCGGCATAGATATGCGCATTATCGATGATATTGCTGAACGCACGTTTCAGCGCGTTAGGATCGGCCGCCGTTAGGAATTGTTCAGAACCAAGATCGGTACTGATTGAATAGGGTAATGCACCTGCGAGCTCTCTTAGGAAGCTAAAGATATCAACCAATTCAGGTTCAGTGGTTGGCTGTTCCGCCCGTGCATAAAGCAGCATATCGCTGATCAACCGCTCCATATGCTCGACATCGTCCATAATTAATGGAGCGGTTTTAGCGTCAACTTGGTCAAGCCTTAGTTTTACATGCGTCAGCCCGGTTCTTATGTCGTGTGCCAACGCCGCAAGCATTCTTGACCGATCGGCCAATAGGCCTTGCACGCGCACCTGCATATTATTCAGGGCACGCGTGACACGGCGTAAATCTTCTGTTCCCTCTTCCTCAACGATGAATGGTTTGCTGGTTAGTCCAACGGAATGCGCCGCTGTTTCGAGGCGATGCAATGGCCTAAAGGCGAGACGTATACCCAAAATGCTGGTGAGCAGGGATAAACCCATCGCAATCATCAACAAAGCACTACTGGAAGCACCAAAAATCGCGACTGGCGATGATAACACCGATAAGATAGACCCGTCTTCCAGACGAACGGAGATCTCCAGAGCAGAAATCCCTGTTATTGGTTTACGGTGATCACGCTCATTGATCCTGTAAAGTTCTCTGACGCTAATCATACGAAAACGGATATCGCGGTCTCCAATGAGATATTGCGATGGGACTTTCGTGACAAATGCCCGGCTAAGTAGTCTTGAAGGCGTTGACGTCTCGGGAAAATTTTCCCTAGTCAATGCTTTGCGACTAGAGCTTGAAAATGACGATAGCAAAATAGGTGTTATGCTTTCTTCAGTATTGTTTTCCAGTAAAAAGACCAATTCAGACGTCGCGCGCGCATGAGGTTCCATAACTGACGGAAACAGCCGAAACACCAACGATGTTTGAAGCATGAATTGCATCAGAACAATGAATAGAAACAGAGATGTTGCAAGTATCAACGACACCTGCAGAAACAGGGACCGCTGGAGCAGAGAATGCAATCGCATCATTCCGATACCTTTTCTACCGTTGCAGCAAAGGCATAGCCAAGATTGCGCACTGTTTTAATGAGCTCAGGGCGACGCGTATTTTTCTCTAATTTACTTCGTAGACGGCTTATATGCGTATCAATACTGCGATCAAAAGGGTTCGCGGCGGCGCCGCGCGAATATTCTAATAATTGGTCACGGCTGAGAATGCGCGGGGCACGTTCAACAAGCGCCAGCAAAACAGCAAACTCACCGGAGGTTAGCTCAACAATGGAACCGTCCTCTTGAAGGGTTCGCGTGTCTGGATTGAGGGTAAATTGGTTGAAAGCATAAAAAACTTGTTTGTCAAATTGTTCGATTTGCTCAACTGAGGGCGCGCGCCTCAATATTGTTCGGATACGCGCA
>JBCBJV010000020.1:0-38017 GCA_038522945.1 Pseudomonadota bacterium | reverse complement strand
TGACGGAAAAACGGTAGCGTCGATGTTAATCACTAACACGACTGAATATCGCTAGAGTTTTCAATTCTTAAAGTCTCCTTTTGCACGCATTGCCGCCATACAGATTTCGGTGTCGAATGGCAAAAATTGGCGAGAAATTGCCATCGAATTCAAACTGAGACACTACCTCAAGTCCGCTGGAATTGCGTTGAGCGACAAATTGTGTCCCTTTAGCAGGCAGTATCTCCCATGAGTGCACGTCGGCTAAGGTCAAGCTGGATGACGTCTCACTTTTCAACTGAATGGAATGCCGCGCTTCAGACGCTTTACGGCGCTGTGGTGGACGAAGAGCGGTACATCGATTTTCTGGATCGGGTGCAGCACCTCATCGGCGCGAAATTCATGGTCATGGGCATGTTCGACCCCCACGATCCGGCCCGCCATGTGCATCGATTTTCTGCGCCGCGTTCCATTGGCATGACCGGGGCGATGGAGTTTCTGGGCCTCGCCGCGCAGTCCCATTCCGATGGTTCAGACAATATGCTGGCCGCAGGGCCTCAACGCATTCTCCTTGATGTTGATGTCTATACGGATCGTGACGAGTTGCAGCAGCGACCGACCATGAAGTTGCTCCACGAAAAGTACGATGCCCAGCATATTGGTACCGTCAACGCCCAACCGAACAACGCCTGGGTCGACTACTTTATGTTCGCCCATAACAGGGCAGACTTTGATAACCCGGAGCGCGTGCGGGAGATGGTCGCGTTCCTTGTCCCCCATATTGGCGTTGCAAGTGAAATTCGGCGGGCATTCAAGCTACTGGAAACGCGTTATCAGGCGATCTTTTCGGCGTTGAATTTCTTGCGCTATGGGGTGGCCTTGGTGCTCGATAATTATGAGGTCATGCTGACGAATGAAGCTTTCGATCAGATCGTTGACGCCGGTGACGGTTTGCGTCTTTCCAATGAAAAACGCCTCGCTGGCGTAACCGATGAAGGGGAGGCAGCTCTCAATGCGGGGCTTAAGGAAGCCATTGCAGCAGCGGGTGGCAGCAATGCGACGTTTCGGAAAACAGTTCCCATCGAACGACGCGGCGAAGAAGTCCCCTACATTGTCGATCTCGCGCCGTTTTGCGATGACGTTGCGGGCGAGTTGAATATGAAATTCCACGGGGCGCTCGTCTTTATTGTGGATCCGGGTCAACCGAGCCTGCTGGCCCATGAAGGGATTAGCGCCGCGTTCAGCTTAACGGGGGCGGAGGAACGGGTGTGTCGGCAGCTCCTTGATGGTCAGTCCAACGCGGAAATCGCCGAAGCCAATAGCGTTGCTCTGCCCACGGTGAAATCGCAGGTGGCCTCGATTTTCGGAAAATCCAATGTAACCAGCAGAGCTGATCTGGTCAGGCTGGCAAGCAAAATCACCCCGCCGATTGTTGAGCCGGACGAAAAGGACTGAGCCATCATACCCCGGTATGATGCCGACCAGATTCGACGAGTGATAGCGTTTTCCCATGACGCAACTTGGGAGATGCTGATCATGAGAAAGCGCTGTAAATCACTGTTTTTGCTGATTCTATTCGCAAGCCTCGGAATATCAAAAGGGCATGCGCAAACCCGTCAGCTGGCGGAAATTCCCATCAAGACCTTTGCCAAAGCACTCGATGTTTACTTCAGTGAGTGCCGGGTTTCCCTGGATGCGTTGAGGGTGTCCGATGGGTTCAAGTATAAGGATGGCGGCGCTTATGTGCAGTGCCCCACGTCGTTCACCCCGCTGCGGACGCAGCGATTTCCGATTTCATCGGAACAACTCTCCTATGATTGGAACTCACTTCCTCCTGATGATCCGCGCGGCGTCAAGATCAAGACACGGCGGTATGCGCCAAATGATGTGCGTTCAGAAACGATTTCAGTTATTGCCCACACAGCCGATTGGATGAAATCGAAAGGCAAGCTGGACAAGGAGTTTTGCGAAAACTGCCTCCATTTTGAGGTGATCGTGAATTTCCCACAGAAGAGCACAATCAAGGGGTTTTATCCGTGGCCGGAGGGCCGTCCCAAGGACGCGCCGTGGGACGTTGAGATCGAGAACATGAAGGTCAAAGCGTTCATTTCCATGAAATCCACCCGCGTGAAACGCGAAAACGGCAGCCGCCGCAGCTATGGGCGCAGTTTGCGCATGCGCGTAACTGACGTTGATCTGTCCGGGTACGCCATTGCTCGCGGCGGCCATGGCGGTAACTCCGGCGTTGCCCGCAAATGGGTGGACGAACTTGCCAAGAAGCAAATCTATCCAATGGTCGAAAAACGGCTGAAATCGACACTGAACAGCCGTGCGGTCGGCGATGCACTGACAAGCAGCATTCGAGACCAACTCCAGAATGGGCCAGACACAATGACGGTTTTGCAAACGGCCTTTGGCAGTATAGAGACGGTTGCATTCTCAAGCATTCGCTTTGATGAGAGCCGCGACAAGCTGCTTATTTTGACAACCCAGTAAACGGGGTGGGAGCTGGCGGCGTTGTTTCCATCAGCTCTTTTTTCCCCTGACTGCCCCTGACGTTCAATTATAAAGGAGTTTGCCCATGAAACGCCTTCTTGCCAGGCTGAGCCTTGTGCTGATGATCGTTTTTGCCTCCGGCGCGAGCGCGCAGGTGCGCGACACGAAACCGCCCCGAGAAAGCCCCCCTCGGGACCAGAGTTCTCCGAGGGACCAGAGTACTCAGAGGGATAAGTCTGCACCAACCGACAAGGTTGCGACCTCGCCGCGGCCCGACCTTTACCCGGCCGCAGGGGGATTTGATCCGGAAGACGAAACGTCCTGGATCTTGCTGGTGGGCAACCAGGGCTCAGCACCGTCAGCGGCAACCAATGTGAGGTTTTTCCTTCGACTGACAAATGATGATGACAAAATCACCGGCGAGATCTCCTTACCCGCACTGGACGAGGGAGACACCCATGAGTTGAAGCTCACCTCGATCATTCCGACGACATTAATTAAATCTCTATACGCACGAATTGATCAGCCAGCTGCCGTCACAGAACTGAATGAGAAGAATAATACATTTGTGTTCAAGTCCGGCCGATCAGCCAACGCTGACGATCACTCAAGTGGTGATGAACATGAGATCGAATACGATGTTGCCGCAGGTGCCCTTTACTCGCGACCTAAGGACAGCACCACTTCTTCACAAGGACACACGGGCACTGCAACGACTCACCGTCGTCAAGAACCGATAAAGATGGTGGCGCCAAGTCGTTACACAGGACCGCCGCAACGGCCTATCATTGCGTGTGACAAACTCGACGACGGCAAGTGGGGCTGTAACTGCGGCGATACCAACCAGGCCATTTGCACATCGGGGTTGCGCGCAGTGGGGTGCAAGGCACAGCTTAATCCGATTGAGGGACAAGGCGGCCACATATTTCAATGTGACGCCGACCACAGCGATAACTAGTCGCCCAGCCATCGATACATGATGTGAGCATCAACAAAGCCTTCCGTCCGATGACGGAAGGCTTTGTGCACGGTACCAACAATCTCAAAGCCGCAAGCGGTCCAGGCCTTTATGGCACCAAGATTGGTCGCCACAACGAGGTTGAACCGCATCGCCTTGAAGCCGAGTTCAGCTGCTCTACCTTGTGACCAGCGACACATGGCCTTAGCGATGCCTTTGCCACTGTGGCCGGGAGCAACCACATAGCCTGCATTACAGACATGGTCGCCGAGCCCGCCTTGGTCGGTGCGGATATAAAATGTCCCTAGAGCCGTCCCGTCGTGATCGCGCGTGAGAAAAGACCATTTTGGCAAACCAGGGGCGGCGGTCATCCAATAGGTCCGGGCATCTTCTTCGGCCATATCCATGGGGCAGGGATAGGATGCCCCTTCTTCGAATGCTGTCTTCAACATGGGCCAGGCCTCGGGCCATGTGGTGTCTGACAGAAGTTCAAACGTGAATTCATGCGGGGTGAGAGGCATGACTTTCTCTCAATATCTTTGGGGCATAGCTGCGGAAGCCGGGGCCGATACAAATGCGAGAAGTGACGAGGCTGATCTAGTATCGCGCGCTGGTGACGCGTGCTAGGCCGTCTACAACACCATAGAGCGCAGCAATGGAGCAGAAGATGACGGTTCAGAAATTGAACGAGGCCGAACGGGCAGCTTTCTTTGCCGACGTTCCCGGCTGGGAAGCGGTATCTGGCCGCGATGCGGTTCAGAAATCCTTCAAGTTTGCCGATTTCAATGAAGCCTGGGGGTTTATGAGCCGTGTGGCCCTGGCAGCAGAAAAAGCAGACCATCATCCAGAGTGGTTTAACGTCTACAATCGGGTCGATATCACGCTAACAACCCATGATGCGGGAGGGCTTTCGCAAAAAGACGTTGATTTAGCGAAAACCATTGAGATTGCGGCGCAATCTGGGGCAGCTTAAGAATAATTCGACCCAAAAAAGCCCGTTTCGCGCCATGTGACAGCCAGCCTTGCTGGCTAGAGTTCGAGGCAGAGACAAACAGAGTTCGGGGAAGACTATGGCGAATATCGCACTTGTTGATGACGACGAAAACATTCTGACGTCCGTATCGATCGCGCTGGAATCCGAAGGCCATCAGGTGAAGACCTATGAAGATGGCGAGCAGGCGCTGGAGGCGATCACAGCAACGCCGCCGGATCTGGTCGTGTCTGACATCAAGATGCCGATGATGGACGGCATGGAACTATTGCGCCGGGTCCGTCAGACCTCTGATTTGCCGCTGATTTTCCTGACGTCCAAAGACGAGGAAATCGACGAAGTCCTGGGCCTTACCATGGGCGCTGATGATTATGTCAAAAAACCATTTTCCCAACGGCTATTGCTGGAGCGGGTCAAGGCGGTGCTGCGTCGGCGCAATGCCAGCCCGGTGCCAACCAAGGAAGAAGAAAAACAGATTATCCGGCGCGGCGATCTGGTGCTTGATCCCATGCGGCATGCCTGCAGCTGGAAAGGCCAGCATGTGACGCTCACTGTGACAGAGTTCCTGATTTTGGAGGCGCTCGCCCAGCGGCCGGGTTTTGTCAAAACCCGGGACTCGCTCATGGATGCCGCCTATGATGACCAGATTTACGTGGACGACCGAACCATTGATAGCCACATCAAACGGGTACGGAAAAAGTTCCGCATGGTCGACAAGGAATTCGACTCAATCGAGACCCTTTACGGTGTCGGGTATAAGTACAAGGAGAACTAAGACCTGACCATGGCGGTGGGGGCTTCGCAGCGCAATCGTGCCAACAAGCGCTTTGCCGTCTCTCGGCTTGCGTTGACGATCCTGCTCGCCAATTTGATTGGCCTGGTTATTCTCCTTGTGGGCTCCCTCGGGGTTACTCAGTACCGGGATGGCCTTGTTCAATCCAAACTGGAGGGCGTGCGTGCCCAGGCGCAGTTGATTGCGGACGTGTTGGCCCAAACGGCCATCGAAGAGCCAAATTGTGCCCCACTGGATGAGGTGCTTTCTGACCGCGGTCGGCTTTGTCAACGATCCCTTCGAGAGGCCGATGTCCGCGAGGTCTTCAATCGCGTGTGGGATTCCTTTGAGGGCCGTGTCCGGGTGTTTAATGCGCCGGACTTCACCAATAATCCGCCTGTTGCTAACGCATCTGACCTTTTGCTCGAAGATGTGGTACTGCGCGCTGATGCCATCGTGGAAGAACGCCTTGCGCCCATCGGCGCGGCCAATCCGGATTCGGCCCGCTGGGCGATTGTGCGCACCACCGAAAACGCCCTGAAGACATTCATGACCGGCGGGTTTCGCAAAAGTGCGTCGCGCCGTACGATCGAGGCAGAACTCAATGAGGCACTCGCATCTTCGCCCTTTGTCGACGACACTGGGGCGGCGTCGGTCAGATTCGACGAAAACGGCGAACTCGTCGCATCGGTTTCTGTTCCCATACGGAAGGTGCAAGCGATCTACGGAGTGGTGACGGCAGAAATCGGCGGTATTGATGATCTCGTTGCGGAGGCGCGCCGGGCGATCCTACCATTTTTCGGTCTAGCCATTGCAGCGACGGTCCTTTCCAGCTTGCTGTTGACAGCGACGATCGCCCAGCCGATCCGTCAGCTCGCCATCGCAGCGGACAAGGTCCGTGAGGGGATCTCCGCCGCCGGGCGTGCGCGCATTCCCGATTACTCTTACAAGCGCGATGAAATCGGCGAATTGTCCATGTCGCTGAAGTCCATGACGCAAGCGATCTATCAACGGATTGAGGCCATTGAGACGTTTGCCTCGGATGTGGCCCATGAGCTTAAAAATCCACTGACGTCTATTCGAAGCGCCACAGAAACACTCGATCTTGCAAAAACACCGGAAGCGCGCGCGAAGCTCATGGGGGTGATCAAAAAAGATGTGGAGCGCATGGACCGTCTGATTACGGATATTTCTAATGCGTCCCGTCTAGATGCGGAGCTTGGCCGGGAAGCCCGCGAGGCGGTGGACTTAAGGAAACTCTTGAGTGACATCGTCGACCTTTATGATGCCACACGGCGCGAAGACGATACGCCGGTCTCGTTTGACCCGAGCGGGTCGCCGGTTTATCTCTTCGGCAATCCATCAGCACTTGGTCAGGTCTTCCGTAACCTGATTGATAACGCCCGATCTTTCTCGCCGGACGACGGTCAGGTCATTGTCGTGCTTGATCCCGGTAGCGATAAAGACCCCAAGGCACGCGTCTTTGTCGAGGACGACGGCCCCGGCATTCCACCGGATGCCTTGGAAAAAATCTTTGGCAGATTCTACACCAAGCGCCCACAAGGCGCGGCATTTGGCAACAATTCAGGGCTCGGCCTGGCCATCTCCCGTCAGATTATTGAGTCCCACAATGGGCGCATCTGGGCCGAAAACAGGGGCGGGCCGGGAGAGGCGCCACTCGGCGCCCGGTTTATTGTTGAAATTCCGCTGGCCTAACTCAAGATTAAGCCCATGGGCTTATTGCACGGGACAGCTATTGCGATTGCCGTCGATCCGGACGGTCCTCTTTTGGGGGCTTTGCTGCGTGGGCCGTCAGGCGCGGGCAAGTCTTCCTTAGCGTCGTCCATCATCGAACAATGCCCCTGGCGACGCAGCCGACTTGTCGCAGATGATCAGGTGGAGATGGTCGTCGGAAATGGGCGCTGGATAGCAAGGCCCCCTGCCGTGCTCGCGGGACAGATTGAACTATTTGGATACGGACCAAAACCGATCAGATCTGTGGGTGAGATAGAAATCCGGCTGGTCTTCGATCTCTTACCCCCCGGCGAGGGCCGCGGCGACCGCATTTTGAGCCTTACGTCTACTGTGCCCGATGCCGACGCTTCTGGGCGCCCAAGCGCGAAAGACACGCCAGCGCCATTGCATCTGCCGTTCTTTATGCATTGTATTGATCCCGCTTCAAAAATCCGTGCTTTGGGGCGGTTATTTATTTCTGGACAAATCGGGCCGGACGAGGCTCATAATACGCCTTTGCATTTTTGACTGCAAACCGGAAAGAGACCTCATGATCGGACTTGTCATTGTCACCCACGGGCGGCTCGCCGAAGAGTTCGTGGCAGCGGCAGAGCATGTTGTCGGCCCTCAGGACGCCATTGTTGCTATTTCTATTGGCCCTGATGACGATATGGAAAAGCGGCGTACCGACATTCTGGAGGCAGCTGAGAAAGTCGATGCGGGTGAAGGGGTCATCATCCTGACGGATATGTTTGGCGGTACGCCTTCTAACCTTGCGATTTCTGTGATGGAAAAAGCTAAGGCGGAAGTGATCGCCGGGGTTAACCTCCCGATGATGATCAAGCTTGCATCGATCCGTGCAACGAAAACCCTTGATGAGGCTGTCAAGGAAGCTCACGAAGCAGGACGCAAGTATATAAACGTCGCCTCCTGGGTGCTGACTGGCGAAGGGCCAGGCGACGATGATGACTAAGTCTGTCTTCCAAAGGTCCATGCACGCCGATTGAAAAAGACCTCTCGACGATCAACGCAGGGAATAGAACCATCCGCGAGTGTATCCCCCCGTGTCTGACCCTTTGAGCCGCGATGTGGTTATTTGCAATCGCCGCGGGCTTCACGCCCGGGCATCGGCGAAGTTCTGTGCGCTCGCTGCCGAGCAGGACGCAGTGATCCGTGTGCGCAAGGATGATATGGAAGTTGGCGGCTGCTCGATTATGGGACTTTTAATGCTGGGCGCGGGCAAGGGGTCAACAATCACACTCACCGCGACAGGAAAGGGCGCCTCCGCCGCCCTCGAAGCGCTAGCCGCACTCATTGAAAATCGTTTCCACGAAGAAGACTAAAGCACTAACTTGCGCTAGCTAAACAACATACCGACCTTATAGTTTGAGGCGCGCTTTTTAAGCTTTCAGTGGGCTTAGCTTTCTGTTGGACGTTGATTGGTGTCTTCGTCTTCTTTGATCGTAACTTTCTGGCCATCCCGTAGGCGTTCGCCGCCGCGCACAACAAGGCGGTCTCCAGCCGCAATATCACCGACAATCTCGATCAGATCGCCTTCGGCCGTACCAAGATCAACATCGATTTGCTTGGCCGCCATCTCATTGTCAATCTTGAAGACGCTCACGCGGTCTGCACGCAGCACCAGGGCATCGCGTGGGGCGGCCAAGGCGAGCCGTGGGCGGGTCGCTGGCACCCGGACGCGGACAGCTTCACCGATTAGCCAGTCGGTCTCTGGCATTGAAATGCGCAGTTCCATTGTGCGGCTTACAAGATCGCCAACTGGAACGATTGCCTTAACGGTTGCTTCGATTTCTTCGCTACCTCGGATTACCATGATCCGGTCATCGGCAGAAACCGCATCCAAGATCGATGCCGGCGCTTGGGCAGTGACCTCTGTGTCGCTGGTGTTCACCAGCCGGGCAATGGGCGTGCCAGCATTGGCGAACTCACCAACCTCGATTTCACGGGAGACGATCCGTCCTCGGAAGGGAGCCCGAATGGACGTCCGTGCTAGGGTGGTTTCCGCTCGGCGCAAGGCAACTTCCGCACGTTTTAAATTTTGCAGCGCCTCTTCTTTGTTGGCCCGCATCTCGTCAAGGGTTGCCGCGGGCTCACCGGTATCTTCTCCGAGGCCTACATATCGGTCATAGAGGCTGCTCAAATACTCAAAGCGTGCTTGCAAGCGCCCAATGTCCGATTTTGCTTCGTCGCGAGCAAGGACCGCGTCCTGTTGGTCAAGCCTTGCGATCACAGCGCCTTCGTCGATTTCGGCACCAATCTCGGCGACCCACTCCAATTTCCCCACTGTCGCGGACGCGATTAAACTGTCCGATGAACTAATGACCGAACCCGGAATGTCCGATAGCGGTGCAAGAGTTGTCTCAACTGCCTCTGCCACTCTGACAGGCGCGGGCGGCGGGCCTTGGTCGACGGTTTCGGTTTCTTCTTCGTCGGTGTCCTCAGCGGCAATGCTTTCTTGGCCAAAGGCGAACCAGAGGCCCGCCGCTGCGATGAATGTCGTTAGGCTGGCGGCGATGAGAAGGCGTCGGCGAGACGATAGCAAAAGCATCTATATTACTCCGCAGGCTGAAGAGAGGTCGGCATCGCTGCAGGCCCTGTTGATAATGACTGAGAGGGCATTCTTGTAGATGCACGTCCTGAAAGCTGGAGCAGGGCGGGCAAAAGGATCAGGGTAAAGAGAGTTGAAACCGCCATGCCACCAACAATCACCGTGGAAAGTCCACGATAGATCATGCTGCCGGCACCCGGCGTGACAACCAGGGGCAGCATACCCATAAGAGATGTGGACGTTGACATGAAAATCGGCCTGACACGGCGTGTTAGTGCCTCCCGTACCGCGCTGGCTCTGTCGTGGCCATCAGCTTGCGAGGCGCGCGTTTGCGCCACGAGCAGGATTGCATTGTTGACGACCAGCCCCAAGAGAATGATGAAACCAATCATGCCCAGGAGATCGAGCGGGGTGGGGGAGATCAGGTTCAACCCGCGCAAGGCAAGAACCCCACCAACCGCTGCCATGGGCAGGCAAACAATAACGATGCCAGCGTCTCTAACTGACTTAAAGAGAGCCGCGAGGATGAGGAACAGGATCAGGATTGCGAGGGCAAAATTGCCACCGAGATTGCGCACTGCCCGCGCCAGCGCATCCGCCTCGCCTTTGTATTGGACCGTCGCATCGGCAGGAAGCGCAGCATAGATGTCGGCTTCGGCTTTTTCCTTCAGGGTCGCCATGACTTCCCCCAGAGCCAGTTCATCGGGCGCATTGATGGCGAGGGAAATCGTCCGTCTACCATCATATCGGCGGATCTGCTGGGGCCCGACGCTGCGCTGGGCGGTGGCGAGTTCGCCCAAAGGGACCAGGGCACCGGAAGGTGTGATGATCGGCGTTTGCTCTATAAATTCCGGTGCGGTCCAGTCTCGTGCTTCAAGAAAAATATCGATGCGTTCTCCCTGGTGGAAAAACTCTCCAAGCCAGAGGCCATCACCCATGGCGCGCATGGCACGGGCAACACCGTCGCGGGTCATACCGACTTCAGCGATCCGGCGGTCATTGGGGATGAGGGAAATCTCAGGGGTAACAATTTGCGGGTCCGGATTTGCCCAAACATTCGTGTCCGGAATCGCTGACTGAATAATATCGGTGACATTCGGGACCGCATCGCCGAGCGCATCAAAGTCGGATGCCTGGAGGTCAATACGGATCGATGCTCCGCCGCCAAACTGGCCAAAGAGATCACCCTGCTGCGCAAAGGCGCGCGTATCAGGGAAACCGCTGATGATCTCTTCGTTGATAATATCAGCAAGCTCATCGACCTTAGACTGATCTTTTGCGCGTACCCCAATATTGGCGCCCCATGGCCCGGAAAATAGGTAATAGTTCCGAAGGGCTGGCTCCCGGTCTCCGTCCATAAATGGTTGCAAACGATCGACCACGATTTCCGCAAACTCATCTCTTACAAGGTTCGCGTTTGCTCCGGAAGGAAACGAGATGAAGCCGTCTACGGCGTCCCTTTTAACCGGGGGCAGATAATTCAACTGGGGCCAGAGTAACCAACCCGCTGCAATGGGGACTGCAATAAGCGCAACGCACCAGGCAAGCTGGCGTCGCCAGGTTCCCGTCAGCATCATGATGAAATTCGTCAGGCGAATGGTCCAGTCGGGCTTCGACTTTTCGGCATCACCGTCGTGAGTGTTTGACCTGGCCCCTTTGCGGGGGCTGACGTCCTTGAGGAAATAGACTGCTCCGGTGGGTAGTACCGTGATGGCGATCATCAGGCTGAATACGACGGCAATGGCGATCGTCAGGGCCAGATCAGCGAACAATTGTCCTTCCACGTCCTCGAAGAAGATTACCGGCATGAAAACCGCAACTGTGGTCACCGTTGAGGCGAAGAGCGCACCAAAAACTTGCTCGACTGATTTGTTGGCTGCCGCTTCAGGGGCTTGGCCTTTCTCCCGTAGTCTGACGAAATTTTCCAGCACGACAATGGCCGCGTCGAGCACCATGCCGGTCGCAAAGGCCAAACCCGCCAGAGAAATCACATTGATAGACCGGCCTGTCATATTGAGCACAATAAGTGTCGCAAGGAGGCTGACCGGGATAGCAGAGGCAATGAGCAGCGTCGCACGGCTCTGGCGTAGGAACAGCCAAAGGGCCGCGATAGCGAGCAGAATGCCGATCAATAGATTGCCCGTCAGGAGGGAAATAGCCCGATTAATGAAAACCGATGGGTCAAAGCTTTTCTGGATCGAGTAGCCCATATTGGCAAGGATGCCCTCGTTCAGGGCATCAAGCTCGACGGTAAGGGCATCGATCGTCGCGAGGGTATTGGCACCCGGTTCCCGGATAATCCGCATACCAATGGCGGGATTACCGTTCTGGTAGACGACGCCCACATTGCGCGGGTTTGGGCCCACATGGATTTCCGCAAGATCGCCCAGCAGAATGGGGGCGTCATTGACCCACGCGATGGTCATCGCCGCCAAATCATCGGCGGAAAATCGTCCTTCAAAGCGCAAATTGTAATTTCGCCGCCCAACTTCGACGGTTCCACCGGAAACATCCGATGACCGATTGATCGTCTGAGCGATTTGCTCGATCGATATGCCCCGGTCGGCCAAAAGGAATGGATCGAACTCGACCCGGATTATTTCCTCTCCCTTGTCTGAGTTAATGTCGACGCCGCCAACGCCATCAATCGATTCCAGCATAGGACGGATCCTGCTTTCGGCGAACTTCACCATGCCGAAGTCATCGGTGACATTGCCGGGAAGTTTTTGCAGGAAGAGATAAATGAGGGTTTCGCCAGAATCACCGCCACCATTGTTTTGAACCCTCGGGCGGTCGGCGTCCGCAGGCAGACCGCGCACCCGTTGCAGGCGGCTGGTCACCTCCGTGAACGCGCTATCCATGTCCGTGCCAAGAGCAAATTCCAGCGAGACAAACCCGCCGCCATTGTTCGACCAAGACTGCATGGTCTGAAGGCCGCTGATACCGCGGAGCTCACGCTCAATGGGTTCAACGATTTCAGCCTCAACTTCGCGCGGGCTAGCGGCGCGCCAACCGGTCCACACACCAATCATCGGCCGTTCGATATTCGGAAACAGTTGAACCGGCAGGCGTTGAATGGACAACGTGCCGAGCAGGGCAACCAGTGCAAGCATCACGGCAATCGCTGCCGGATTCTTCAGGCATGTTTTGGTAATCGACATGAACCGATGCTCCTCCCGAACACGCTTGCCAATTTCACCCATTGCCTAAGCCGAAAAAGGTTAATGCGCGACAAATGTCACATGATCCATACGCTGAACGCCCCTCCGTTTGGAAGGGCGTTCAGGTGGTTTTGCGGTAAACTGAAGTAGCAGTGCGGTGAGGCGTTTCGGCTTTAGAAAACTGAGATTACAGGCATGTCAGCGGTGAAAATCTATGAATAATTTGTGAACGTCTTTGTGCGTGAGACTTCCTCAAACAAATTAACTCTTGCCTTCAAGTCGCCGTTTTATCTCCGTTTGCTGATCTTTCAGATCATCAATTGAGCTTTCGATTGTCGCGATTTGCAGCTTCTTTTTCTTCTCCAGCTCTTTGGCCATGTCTTCCAGCTGCTTTAAGGCTTTTGCTCTCGTCTTCGATGACATCTCCTCGTCATAAATATCGCGTTTTGCGTCCTTTACGTCGTCCAAGGCATCGCGACAGGCGCCTTCGATATCTCGTTTCTGGTCGATCAGATCGCGCCGCGCATCTTCGAGTGAGTGCAATAGATCGCGAAGGTGTTCACTTGCCTCGCGCTCTACCTCGCGCTGGTGCTCACGCATTTCTCGCTCAATCTCGCGCTGATGTTCGCGCATTTCGCGCTCGGCTTCGCGCTGAAACTCGCGGGCTTCCCGTTCATGTTCCCAAGGATTGTTGTTCTGGTGCTTTAGGTGTTGTTGCTCGATTTTTTGTTGGTGCAGCTTGATTTGTTCCTGCTGTCGCTGGATTTGCGCCATGGCCTGCTTTTGGGCGCGTTCAGCCTGTTTCATGGCTTTTTGTTGGGCAATGCGCGCCTGGTTTTCGGCGTTTTTCATATGCCGTTTCCAGGCTTTTTCCCGTTCTTTGGCACTTCGGGCCCGACTGCGTTCCGCTGCCTCGCGTTGCTGATCATCGAGTGTACGCTGGCGCTCCCGGCGCGTTTCGGCTAGATCTTCGCGCATACGCGCGATGGCTGCTTCCACCGTCCGGCGATCATCGGCGCTAACAGGATCGTCGCTTGAATAGCGGTAGGTCTTGCTGCCATCGTTGAATGACAGACTGAGTTTCATCTTTTGATCTTTGTTAGAAGATGCTTTCCCGCCGAGCAGCGTGCCTTCAAGGGCATCAATAGCACCTTTGGCAATGAGCTCTTTCCCGTCCGGCGATCGCAAAATCGCTCCGCCAGAAACGCTGAGTTCGGATAAATCGATATCTGAGAGGTCCGACCAGTCGACATTGGCAGTCAGTGTGCCAACAGAGTCCAAACCTTCAAAGGTACCGGAGAACTCCAAAGCTTTAGCAAGATCTGACAGATCGCCGTTAAATGCAAAGCGCGGGGCAGCTTCTGCACCGTTCTGGTCTTGCTTTGTGGTCCAATCGGTATCGATGTTCCAGTCATTATCCTCCCGCTTCGGGGCGGGCGAGGCTTTTGCCTTTGGCTTGGCGGCGGTTTTCAATTCTTGTTCCGAGGCCTTGGACCTGTAATGTCCGGCATCCTTATCTGTAGGCAGGCCGCGCGATGGCGAATTCTTGTCGTTCCAGTCGAGCCCTTGCTGCGACCTTGGCGCCGACCCTGGTGCTACTGACAGGGAGGATTGCAGCAACCCTTCCGGATCCACATGACGGCCATTGATTAACGCTTCAAAATGAAGGTGCGGTCCGGTGGAGTGCCCCGTTGAGCCCACCGTTGCCACGATGTCTCCTTGCAAAACCTTGTCGCCGGGCTCGACTTTGATGGTGTCGAGATGCGCATAGCGGGTCATCAGGCCCTTGCCGTGGTCGAGCACCAGCAGCTTGCCGTAGCCCTTACCTTCCGTGTACTGGCGTTTTACCGCGACAACCTTGCCGTCTCGGGGCGCCACGACTGGCGTCCCTTTCTTGGCTTTGATGTCGATGCCCTGGTGTGCCTTGCCGTTCTCGTCGGCTTTGTTGGCGCGTTCGCCAAACCCGAACGTCACGTCCCCGTCTAGGGGGCTCGACAATGAGAGTTGATCCAGGAGGCTTTCACTTTCCGGGTCGACAGCTGCGGCTGCTTGGGCAACCGCGGTCAGGCCCGCGATTGACGCCGCGCCGAGCAACATTGCGCGATGGTGGAATGGGGCGGGGGCGGAAGAAGACGGATTTAGAATGGAATCAAGGCGCCGTTTGCGGCTGTTGCGCTCGTTCGGGGTGAAGGCAAGCGCCATGCGCTGGTGATGGGTTGCTTTGGCGGCGGCAAAGCGAATGCCATCAACGAAGTAAGTCGCATAGGCTCGGCGGTCCACGCCGCCTTCGATCACCAGGCGGTCAGCTTCCTCTTCCGCGGCGTATTCAACTTTGGACGTCAGTGTTTTCACAAACGGATTGAACCAGAACAACGCACGGGCAAGACCTGTCGCTGAGAATAGCCGACGGTCATGGCGTTTCAGGTGCGCCAGTTCGTGGGCACACATGGCCGTAATGGCATCGTCGTCGAATTTTGATGGCATATCCGCCGGGATCATAATCAAAGGACGGAGGAACCCGGTTAGGCAGACGCTAGAAAAGTGCGGAGAGGTTTTCACTTCCGCCTGATGATCGATCTCCAGACGGTCGCGCCAATTTTCGATCTCGGCAAGGATTTTCTTGTTTTCAAAAGCCCGTGCGCTGCCGCTGGCAAATAGGCATCCAGAGGCCTTGCCAAGCCAGATCATCACCATCAGGAATGTGCCGTAGACGTAGAGAATGCCCGTCGCACCAACCATTTGCTCCATTGTCGGCGCTCGCATGCGGGCAGGTTCTGGTGCGGCGCCTTCGATCACCGGGGGCAGAGTGAACGCGACTTCCACCATGGACGGGGTGAATTCAATCGGCTCCGGCGCGGCCCGGAGCGAAATCCCTAAACTGGCAAGAACCGGGGCGGCAAGCGTCGGCAAGATGGCAATCACCAGGGCGCCAATCCAAAGCCGTTCATTGGAGCTGTCTTTCCGCGCCAAGAGCGTTGCAACGCCCAATACGATCGGTGCCCAGATGAGTGAGGCTGCGAGACAAATCAAGAGTGCCTCAACCTGGTATTCAGACATCGGAAGAAAAGTCATAGCTTCGTCCCTACGCAAATAATCTGTCGACCCGCCTAGCGGTCTTCCTGCAACATTTTCTCTAGCTCGGCGATTTCGTCGTCATCGAGCAGGCGGGAGTCAGCGAACATCACTGCTGACGGGGCCGCATCCAGCTCCAGAACACGATCTGAGAAGTCGCGGATCATTCGGCTGAGGAGGGCGATCTTGCCAACCTTGGCCGTGTAGAGGTTGGCCCCTTCCGCCGCGCGTCGTTCCAAGAGGCCCTTGTCGCACATCCGCTCCAGAACTGTGCGCATGGTGGAATAAGACCAGTCAAATTGCGGGGCGACTTGATCTGTGATGGCGCGCGCGCTGAGGCCCCGGTTCTGCCAGAGCAATTTCAGGATCGCCAATTCAGGTTTTGTCGGCTGCGACGTTTGCTGAGTGGAGGACATGGAACCGTTCCTTTCCGGCCCGTTCGCCCATGGCGGTCGAAGCGGTGCCTCTTGTCGGTGATCGCGGGCCGTCTCTCCACACCCGCGCGCTGAGTCGTGCTACAATTGTGGTCTATGTGCTCTCGCTCGTCTATCAGGTTGCGACAGTTGTAGCAAGGCTATCCGAGGGAGTGTTTTGGTTGCAAACCGGCATTGCCGGTCAGGGTTTATGTTAATTCATCGAGAACAGCACCTAGCCGGGCCAAGTCTTCTGGGCTCGA
Organism: Pseudomonadota bacterium; assembly: GCA_038522945.1. Classification (GTDB taxonomy): domain Bacteria; phylum Pseudomonadota; class Alphaproteobacteria; order Caulobacterales; family Parvularculaceae; genus MED-G105. The sequence goes on along the minus strand of JBCBJV010000020.1, from coordinate 21,609 downwards.
CAACCGATGATCGCCGGACTTGGTCATCAGGATTTGGATATCGCTGGAGGTCAGGGTTTCCACCAAACGGATCGCATGTTCCCAGGGGACGTCCGGGTCCGCCATGCCTTGCAGGACCCGCACAGGAGCTTCGACCTCAATCGGACGATTAAGCACTTTGTTCTGCGCGCCGTCTTCGATGAGTTTTTGCGTGATCCGCGTCGGGGCTTCATCGTATTCTGAGGGTTCATCGATAAAACCCTGTTCCAGAATGGTTTTCTGAACTTCTTCGGAAAAAGAAGGCCACATGAGCTCGGAGGTAAAATCCGGCGCAGGGGCAATGAAAACCAGCCCGGCAAGGCGTGCCTTCAGGTGAGGGATCAACAGGCAGGAGACCCAGCCGCCCATGGACGAGCCCACCGGGATGACGGGGCCTTCTGTCAGGGTCTCAATGGCATGACGGGCATCTGCCGCCCAATCGGAGATGCAACCCTTCTCGAATTCTCCGGCTGACGCGCCATGGCCGGAGTAATCAAACCGCAGAAAAGCCTGGCCGCGTGCTTTTGCCCAATCCGCTAGATACCCCGCCTTCGTGCCGGTCATGTCCGAGCGGAAGCCGCCGAGCCAGATCACTGTTGGGCCTGTTCCGTCGATTTTTTCAATGGCAAGTTTGCCGTTGGGGCCATCAATATAATTTGGGGACATAGGAATACCTGTTGGTCTGTTTTGGTTTGGTTTGTCTCAGGCGTGCAGAACGTTCTTCCCCCATCTTCTCCCATCATGGCATTTCGATAAATAGTAAGGTCCACAAGCCGGGCCTTTCCCACCATGAACACCAAAAGCATGGTGTATGGCCGCGAGAGCAGCTAGACGGGCCGATACAAAAAGTAATCCTCAAGAGATTCGACGATCGGTGGACACACCTGAGATTATCGACCGGGCCCCTTTAGCGGGTCGCACTATCCTGCAAGTGATCCCGGCGCTGGAGGCTGGCGGGGCTGAGCGAACTTGCGTTGAGATGGCCGCGGCAATCGTTGAGGTGGGCGGGCGCGCCCTTGTGGCCTCGCGGGGGGGACGCATGGCCGATGCAGTCAAATCGGCAGGGGGTGTGCATGTCAGCTTGCCACTGGACAGCAAAAATCCAGTGCAAATCCTGTTGAACGTTCAAAAAATCAGTAAACTGATCAAAAGCCAAAGCATTGATCTGGTGCACGCACGATCGAGAGCGCCCGCCTGGAGCGCATTGCTTGCCGCACGCAAACACAATCTCCCTTTTGTCACGACCTATCATGGTGCCTATGGGCAAACCCATGGGCTGAAACGCTGGTATAACTCCTCCATGACGCGCGGAGATATCGTGGTTGCAAATTCGGCATTTACCGCGGACGCCATTGCCCATGAGATGAAACACCGGAAGGGACGTGTAGAGATCATTCATCGAGGTGTGGATCTAGCAGCGTTTTCCCCTGACAAGGTGAGGCCAGAGCGCCGACGGGCCATGCGCGCAGGGTGGGGCCTGAAACCTGATGACATAGCTTTGGTACTGCCAGCCCGGCTGACCCCATGGAAAGGCCAGCAAGTTGCAATTGATGCACTTACGCATATGACTGAAACGCCCCATAGCGAGCGGCTGACGCTGGTTCTCGTGGGCGACCCGGCGGGCAAGCCCGATTATGCAGTGCACTTGCGTGACATGGTCCGTCAGGCAGAGCTCGGCGAGCGTGTTGTCTTTGCTGGCCATTGCGGGGATATGCCCGCGGTTTATGCCGCAGCGGATATAGTGATTGTTCCATCCACGAGGCCGGAAGCGTTTGGGCGAACCATTGCCGAGGCGGGGGCCATGGCCCGGGTGGTTATCGCAACGGACCATGGCGGCGCACGAGAGACGGTTATTCACGGTGAGACCGGGTTTTTGGTTGAGCCCGGCGATACAGAAGCGCTGGCGAAATCCATTGAGCGTGTGTTGGCCCTGCCTGATACAACCTCGGACGCCATGGCGACGGCAGCGCAACAAAGGATTACCGAAAATTTTTCTCTACAAAAGATGACATCTGCGACGATTGCAGCATATTGTGAGGCGTTAGCGGCGCCCTTGGGGTAGGGTGGTTTGCGTTGATGGGGCGTTTTTCATGTTCGGCAAGCGAACTGAGAATATATTGGTTGTGAAGCCGGACACGCTGTCCGGCTTTATCGCTGCGGAACCGGCTTTTGAGCAAATCCGCGCGGCACATCCTGATGCGAAAATCAGTCTTCTGACGACCAAGGCCCTTCAGCGTGTAGCGCGGGCCGCCCCATACTTCGATCAGGTCGCGTCGATGCCCGATTTCAAAGATTCCGCTGCGCGCCAGGCGTTCGTCAAACAAATAAAGTCAGCGAAATTCAGCCGGGTGTATGACCTGGCCGTAAACAATGGCTCCAAAAAGCTACAGTCGGCGATCGGTCCGTTTGGGCCGAAATGGTATTCGGCTGATCCACCGGCCAAGCCGCCAAAAGGTGAGATAAAGGCTATGCGGCCTGATTTCGGGCGAATCATGAAGGCTGCGGGCGGTGACGTGCCAGAACGCCGACCAGATTTTTCCTGGACACTCGCTGCTCGGAAAGATTCCGCCAATATGAAACCGGCCTGGTTCGGCATTTCAGGGGCGTTCGGCTTGCTTTTGCCAGGCGTGGAAGACGGTCGTCGCTGGACCGCGACCGGGTACGGCAATCTTGCCGGCATTATGGCCCGGTCTGGGATTATGCCGGTCCTGTGCGGGCCGAAGGATTTGCATGGATTTGGCGATGATGTCGCTCATATTGCCCCGGAAGTTGTTGATCTGACGGGAAAAACCGACCACCTCCAGCTTTCTGCGCTCGCCCGGGAAGCGCTTTTCTTTGTAAGTGATCATGCCGATGAGGCGCATCTTGCGACGGCAGTGGGGTGCTCCGGGGTCCTCATCAAGAAGGCAGGCGAAGAAGCCCTTGTCCCAGAAGGCCGGAATGTCATTGTCCTGACCACGCGGCTTTCCTTCAATGAGGCTGAACCGACCCACGTCTGGCAAGCCCTTGGGAATTTAGGTCTATTACCGCGGGAAGACGCCCTTGGCCGGGCCGCGACGCGTTGAATATTCAGGAATTTAACCTATATGTGATCTCGGTGACGAGCGGGGGACCGATGTGGCGTGCACGCGCACCCGCGTCTGCCTTTGCCCGGACCATCCTCCACCCAACTGGTCGAAGCTACAAAAGGAGAGCCATCCATAGCACGTAAACCGTTTCCCGATCGGGCCCCGAAAGACGACGGACCCCGCATCAATGACGCAATCACTTCGTCACAAGTCCTTCTTATCGATGATGCCGGAGAAAAGCGCGGCGTCATGCCGACCGATCGGGCGATTGCCATGGCCGCAGAGGCTGGGCTTGATCTTGTCGAGGTCTCACCAAACACGCAGCCGCCTGTCTGTAAGGTGATGGACTACGGCAAATTCAAATATCAGCAGCAGAAAAAGAAGAACGAAGCCAAGAAGAAGCAGAAGGTCGTCGAGGTCAAAGAGATCAAGATGCGCCCGAACATCGATAGCCACGACTATGATGTGAAAGCGAAAGCCATGCGGCGCTTTTTCGACGATGGAGACAAGGTGAAGGTGACATTGCGCTTCCGTGGCCGGGAGATGGCCCACCAGGAACGCGGCATGGAGCTCCTGCAAAAAGTCCAGGCGGACTTTGAAGAGATCGCCAAAGTCGAGCAGTTGCCAAAGCTTGAAGGCCGCCAAATGATGATGGTCATGGCTCCGCGCTAACGAGTCTGGTGGTTGGCTGTCGGTGAGATCGAACGACCGCCCCAGCTTCTGTAAGATTCCAGAATTTGCACCGGCGCGTCCCCAATTGGCGCGCCGTTTGCTTGTGTCCCGTGCAACAGGGTCTTATGGCGTGAAGTAAAGGGCGCTGAGGGCAAATTCGACGGGGATTAACATGGTTGACGGTTCAGCATTTACGATGATCGTTGCGAATGTGAGCGGGTTCGCGATCCCCCTCTGGCTCGTTCTCGTCACGTCTTTCCTGGCAGGTGTGACTTTAGGCTCGCTCATTACGGGACGGTCTGCCAATGCGGAACTTTCCGCTGCCGAACGCGTCCGGGCAAAAGCACGGCAGATTGAAGTGGAAGGTGCGACAGCCACTGGTTCAGGATCTCAACTTTCCGGTGAGCTTTCCCTTGCTGATGACGCCCAATCGAACGACGCGATTGCATCTGAACCAGACAAGCTGAAAGACTTGGAAGTGGAACTTTCCAATGCGCGCGATCTTCTGAGCCGCGAGGAAGAAATCGCATCGGCGCTGCGCAAGGAGATCTCATCGCTTGATGCGGCGTTGAACCGGGCGAACGGGCGGCTCAAACTCATTATCAATGCGATGAAACGCGCGGTGGACGCCTCCTGAGGCGAATAGAGCTGCACCGACGCCAATATCATGTGATAATTTATCTACCGGATGCACCGGCAGTGGGATAACGAGCGACCATGGACATTTCGCAACCCCTTTCTCAGCAGCTTCTCATCTCAGCCGCCCTCATGGCGATAACAACATTTGTGCACGGTGTATTCGTTGCGGCGGCAGGCGCATTGTTTCGCTTAGCCAGTCGTAGGGTGTGGGGACCCGCACGTTTTCTTCGGGACGCCTTCATGCTGGTGTTGCTCAGCCTGATGATGATGGTCGCCCATATCATTGAGATTGGTTTGTGGGCTGCAACGTTTTTGCACCTGAATATCTTTGAAACCCTTGAAGCAGCACTTTACTTTGCAGCAGTGAGCTTTACGACCCTCGGCTTCGGTGACGTTCTGTTACCGGAGGAATGGCGGTTGCTCTCCGGGGCGGCAGCAGCCAATGGACTTCTTCTCTTCGGCGTGTCGGCCGCGTTCATGCTGGAAATGACATCGAAATTGCGGATGGCAAGTATTAGTCAGCACCCAAGCTGACATGCTATTTGCCTGAGCCGACTTCCGCTCCGTCCAGGTCAGGAACTGCCTCACCGCGTCCGCGTTTGACGAGGTTCAGGGCACTGATTAGCGGGATCAGAGCGATCGCCGATAGTATGCCGGAAAAAACAAACGGGGCTCCTGGGAAGAAAAACGGGGCACCTCGCTCTAGGACGACCCATGAGCCGATGGAGACAGGCGAGCCCGGATCGGTGAAAGCAGAAAAGATCTGGGTGGTCAGAAATGGTCCCACGATCATCGCCAGACCGCTAATACTTGCCACTGCTCCGCTTAACTCTCCTTGCGCATTGGCCGGGATGGTCCGTGACATGATCCCTTGCAGGGCAGGCATGCCGAGGCCCACAAGCGCCCCAATGGGAATAACCGCGTAAACAAGGCGGCCGTCGTTGATAAAGCCGTAAAGCGGGTAGATGATCACAGCCAGCGCAATGGCCGCAATAGCGGTCGCGCGCTCACCAAAACGCGGCACAATCACGCGCGAGAGCCCGCCCTGAACGATTGCCGCGGCAAGTCCAACCATCACAAGTGAGGCGGCGATTTCACCCGGCGACCAGGAGAACTTGGCTTCGGCGTAGTATGCCCAGACTGATGGAAACGTCCAATGGCCGATTTGGAAGATCAGCATGGCTAACGCGATGGGAAGAATGATCGGGTACTGAGCGAATTGCTTGAAATTACCGAATGCATTAGCGCGGCGAATGTCAAACCGACGGCGGTTTTCTGGGGCTAGAGTTTCGGGTAAAAAGATCGCCCCATAGATAAAGTTCACCATACCGAGCCCAGCCACGAAGAAAAACGGGGCGCGGGCACCATACTGCTCACCGAGATAACCACCAATGGCCGGGCCGATAATGAACCCAAGCCCGAAGGCCGCGCCGACAAGGCCAAAATTCGCGGCGCGTTTTTCTGGAGGCGAAATGTCTGCGATGTAGGCATTTGCAGTGGTGAATGTTGCTGCAAACGCGCCGGCAATCATCCGCGCAAGGAGCAAAATGGCAACAGTCGGAGCCAGCGCTAACAATAAGAAATCCAGGGAATAGATCAGCAGTGAGAACAGGATCACTGGCCGTCTGCCAAACTGGTCAGAAAGGCCTCCCATGATCGGTGAGAAGATAAACTGCATCAGCGCGTAGGTCGCAGAAAGAATGCCACCCCAACGGGCCGCTTCTGCGACCCCTTGGCCAGTGATTTCCTGCAATAGTTGCGGCATCACCGGAATGATCACGCCAAAGCCGATCATGTTCAGCATGACTGTGATGAAAATGAAGGCGAGGGCGTTCTTACCTGGTGCCTGTTTGCGCGTGCCGCCGGATTGGAGGCCCTCGGCCATTTGATCGCCAGGGCTGGCGGAAGATTGTGATGTGGTCATGAACGCGGGCTACTTTCCAAAACGTCGTTGGCGGCCCGGTGACCGGCGCCGACGGTGAGCGACGTGATTTTGACTGCGGTAATCTGGTTACGCCGACGCCGCAAGATCTTGAAGCGACAGCCGTAAAAAGAAAACGTCTGGCCGATATCGGGGATCGACTGTGCTTCGTGGATCACAAGGCCTGCAATGGTGACAGCTTCTTCGTCGGGGAGAGACCAGTCCATTGCTCGGTTCAGGTCCCGAATTGTCACATCGCCGTCCACATTGACGGAGCCATCCGGTTGAGGCCGCACCCCTTGCACGGGGCTATCGTGTTCGTCTTCGATTTCACCGACGATTTCTTCCAGAATATCTTCCAGCGTCACGAGCCCGCGGATTGTTCCGTACTCGTCAACCACGAGTGCGAAGTGCTCTTGTTTTAGCTTGAACGCATCCAGCTGTTCTTGGAGGGTTGTTGTTTCCGGAATAAAGTAAGTGGGCCGGGCAATCTCTTCGATATTGACTTTCTCCGGGTCACCATCGACTTCCCACAAGGCCCGAAGCAAATCCTTCGCATGGAGAATACCGATAATCTCATCGGGATTGTCCCGGTAGAGAGGGATGCGGGTGTAAGCGCTCTTAAGGGCGGCCTCGATAACTTGCCGGGCCGGGGCGTCAATATCGAGAAGCTCGATCGATTTGCGGTGGACCATGATTTCTTCGACTCGAATATCGTCCAGGTCCAAGGCGCCGCGGAAAAGGTCGCGCACTTCTTTTTCGAGACCGCCTTCCACATGGTGGAGATCAACCGCACCGCGCAATTCATCCGCTGCACTAAAGGGGGAAGCGTTCTCGCGGGTGTCTATGCCGAAAATGCCGAGTGCCCCGCCGACAATCGTCTGAACGATTTTGGTAATTGGGGCAAAGATGATCACCACCCAGCGCATCAATGGGGCCACAACCATAGCAAAGCTGTCTGGGCGGGCGATCGCGAGCGTTTTGGGGGTGACTTCGGAAAAGATAACGATCATCGCCGTCACGAAGACGGTCGCGTAGAGGGCACCAGCCTCTCCGATAAGACGTGTCATGACAATTCCGCTCAGAATAGCTGCGGAGTTATTGACGAGATTGTTGCCCAGGAGAATGGCACCGAGCATCCGTTCGCGGTCATTGATCAAAAAGTTGACCGTCTTTGCGCGGCGGTTCCCGTCGGATTCAAGCTTGTGCATGCGCGCCCGGGAGGTGGCTGTGAGCGCCGTCTCCGAGCCGGAAAAGAAGCCTGAGAGGATCAAGAGCGCGAGGAAAATACCGGCGGTGACGGAAAGAGGGAGGTTTGAAAGGTCCATGTCTGTCTGTGAATAGGCCAAGCTTGAAGAAATCGATCGCCCGGCAATGTTAAGTTTGCAGTCCTTGTTTGATTAGAAACTGGTGAACAGTCGCGGGATCAATATCGGTGCGGATAGCCGCAGCGCCGAGCCGTTCAGCCAGGATGAGGACCAGCTTGCCTTGATCGACTTTTTTGTCCTGCATCATGGTGTCGACAAACGCGGCTGCGGAGAATTCGTTCCCGCCCGGAAGATCTGCGAAAGTCACCGGCAGTCCAGCGTCCTTTAGGTGGCGGCGCAATGCTTGTGCATCCTCTGCGGGGCAAATGCCAATCTCCGCTGACAAGTCAAAGGCAAGGCACATGCCCAGGGCGACAGCCTCTCCGTGGAGGACCCGGCCGTCATATTCAAGCAATGCTTCAATCGCATGGCCAAACGTATGTCCGAGGTTCAGTAACGCTCGTTTTCCGCGTTCGCGTTCATCGGCGCTGACAATCCGCGCTTTGGCCTCGACGCTGACCCGTACTGCGTCGATGACGGCACCGGGTTTGAGTGACAAGACACGTGATCCATTTCTCGACAGCCAATGGAAGAAATCAGCGTCACCAAGGGCGCCGTACTTCACAATTTCCGCATACCCAGCTTTTACCTCCCGCGTGGGCAAGGTTGTAAGGCAGGTGACATCGGCAAGGACGCGCGTTGGCTGGTAGAAGGCGCCGATCAGGTTCTTGCCAAACTTGGTGTTTATCGCTGTCTTGCCGCCAACGGAGCTATCCACTTGGGCCAATAGGCTCGTCGGGATTTGCACGAATCGGCAGCCCCTTCTCAAGAGGCTCGCGGAAAATCCCGCAAGGTCGCCGATCACGCCGCCGCCAAAAGCAAGGAGCGTGTCGTTGCGTTCAAGCCCTAGCGCCAAAAGCTGATCGGTGAGGGCTTCTAGCTGCGACCAGGATTTTGTTGCCTCGCCGGGAGGCAGAGCGATGACCCTATACGTAATTCCAGCTTCATCGAGCCCGGCTTTCAGTCGCGCGGCCTGGGCTGAAACCACATTTTCATCGGTAACAATAGCCACAAACTTGCGGCTTAATTGATCGGCAATGAGGTGACCTGCTGTTTCCAACAGATCCTGTCCGATAAGCACGTCATAGCTGCGATCACCAAGACCAACCGAAACTGTTTCCTGTCTCATCTAAGCGAGCTCAACCTTGGTGTAGGCGGCGATGGCGTCCACGATTTTTTCCACTGTGCGGGCATGGGGCCCTTTTGCGCTGTCAACGGAGAGATCAGCCTGACTGTAGAATACTTCCCGTTCTTTCAAGAGACGCGAGATAATCTGCTTTGGATCGCCGTTCTTGAGAAGTGGACGGGTTGGCCGACGGGTGGCTCGCTGGACAATGGTGTCCACATCAGCGCGGAGCCAGACCGATACGGCGTGATCTTTGACCACTTGGCGAGTGGATTCGTTCACAAATGCGCCGCCGCCCGTGGCCAAAACGATAGGAGGCCCGGTCACCAGCCGCCTGATGACTTGCGCTTCGCCCGCGCGGAAGCTTTCTTCCCCATGGGCTTCAAACAGATCGCCGACGCTCATGCCTGAGGCAGCTTCGATTTCCTGGTCTGCATCCTTAAAGGGCAGGCCAAGGCGGGGCGCAAGGCGTCGCCCGACAGTGGTCTTGCCGACCCCCATCATGCCAACTAGGACGATTGTGCGGGCAACTGGACTACCCGTCTGGTCTTGAGGTTCTCCCCGATTCATAGAGAATATGTAGGGAATTGAGGGCCTTATCGCTAGGGCGAACTGCGTGTTTCCGGTCCCAGGGCAGGGCCTCTTTTTCCGGAGACCGGGACGTCGGTGTGATGCCTAAGGCTTTAGCTGGTCCAATTGCAGGCGCAACGCCACGTTAGGGGCCTGCGCTTAAGATGCGCAAACAAGGCAGCGGAGATTAAGTTTGTGAAAATGATCGGATTTATCGCATGTGCGGTGGTCGTCATCCTCGCCGGATTGTACTTTTATGGCCTTAATTTGGAGCCGGAAACGCAGGTAATCACTCAGGACGCCGAGCCACGGCAGGACTGAAGCCCATAGTTCCGGCACCGATGACCGTCGGCAAAATTGCGCCGGTCGCAAAAAACAGTTGAAGGGGCCTTGTCGATGAGATTTCCATCTGCGCGAAATGCCAGTTGCTTGCTAGTGGGATTGTTCGCGTTCACGAGTGCATCGTCTTTCGCTCTAGCTAATGACGATCCAGACTATCTCGTTGGTTCGCCGTCTTCGATTGCGCTCAACACCCAAGATGAAGATCCCGAGGCGGGGAGCGTTGAGACAGGCACAGGGCTCGCACTTTCGCCGATAGAAGAGACGTCTATTGCGCGGGATCCATTTTCCACAGGCCTTCTAGAAGCTGGGGAAAGTGAGTTCGACGGGGCTTTGTGGAAAACCGCAAACGCCGATGCCTTGTCCCTATTGTTGGACGAAATCGATGCTCGCCCGTCCTTGCCCGGGTTGGGCACGCTTTTCCGCGACGTGCTCCTAACCAACGGATCGGCACCGACCGAAGCGACCTCGACCCCAACCCGAAGCCTTGGCGGTCAGAAACTCCTCTTGCTCGCCGCCGCGGGGTATACGGAAGAAGTACGGACGATTGCGTCAATTTCCAATGCCTCGACGACAGACCCTTGGGTCGGCCAGGCGCTTGCCGTTGCTGATCTGCTGGACGGCAATGTGGATGAGGCATGCCGACGCAACGCCCAGCTTCGCGATGGGCGCGATGCGTCGTTTTGGGTTCAACTGCGCGTTGTCTGTTATGCGGTAAACGAAAAGTACGACGCGGCTGATCTGACCTTGAAGATCCTGCGCGAGCAGGGACGACTAGCCTCGGACGATGAGGCGCTGCTGGAGGCGATTTCTATTCCAGCACCCCTCAAAGAGCCCATCGGCGCCCGTAATGGCTTGCAATTGGCAATCGTGAAAGCGCTGGGGCCAACCGAAGAAGTGACCATCAGTCCACATGCGACAGTCGGTGTTCTGAAGGCTGTCGCCAAGTCCGACGATTTTTCCTCTGCGTCACGAGCCGATGCAGCCATCCGCGCAGCGGCGAGTGGTCTCATGACAACGCAAGAGCTAGCCGGACTTTACGATGTCCTGCCGGTGGAGGGCGATGTGGACCTAGCGCGCGCTCAAATTGATGACGCACCTTTTGATCCGCTGACGGATGTTCTGGTCTACAAATCGGTTGAACTGATGGCGGCCCCTGATTTTGTCCGTGACCGGTCGGCACTTATCGCGGCAGCGATTAATGCCGCGCCCGGTTTCGACCGCGCCTTCGCCCTAGTAACACTTTTCGCTGACGAGATTGCCGATTTTGATGGCATTATTGTCTCCACAGATGAAGCCGCCGCATTTGCCCTTGCTGCCATGGCCCAGGGCGACACGCAGCGGGCCTCTCAATGGATGTTGTCCATGCTTGGGGGCGGACTTGCCACTCTCGATGACGAAACGGCGACGCGCTTTTTGGAATTGAACGGCCTTCTGGCTTTGCTGGATCCGATTTCCGGTGGCGCGGTTGCAGCTGCGGCGAATGTTGAACTTTCCGAGCCTCGAGCGCATCTGTCTCCTCCTGGTGCGGACGAAAACCGTGATCGACTGGCGGATCTCGTTCAGGCGGCCATTGGGGCTGTCGACCGCAAGAGCCAGGGACAAGCGGCGCTGGCGACCCTTGCTCTTCATGAAATGGATTATCGTGGGGACCCGGTTGCGAATGTGGCGGCCAATGCAGTCTTGAAGTCTGCAGGCTTAAACCAAGCAGCTAGGACCGTCGCGTTCCAAAAAGCCTGGCGTGGGCTTTATCCCGAACCCGTCGACGCCCCGGTGTCGGTAACTCAGCCACGTGAAGATCGGGGAATGACACCGCGCCTGAAGCCAAACAATTGATAGGCCATTCAGAGAGATAAGGCGCCGTCGCTTAATGCCCGCAAAAGCTACTGCCTCTAATCCTGCATCACGCACAATCGACCGTGCTGAGGTTAGCCAGTTTCTGGATATGATGGCCGTTGACCGGGCTGCCGCCCCGTACACATTGCGAAATTATGAGAGTGCTCTGTCTCATTACGCTGCGTTTCTTACCGGCCGAGACGAGACGCTCCTGACCGCCGGGGCGGACGATGTCAGCGCTTGGCTCGCCACGCTTCAGGAAGAGGGCCGCAAAGCATCGACTGCTGCGCTTATGAGTTCGGCGGTCCGCCAGTTTTATGGCTTTGCGTACGCTGAAGGGTTGCGCGGCGATAATCCGTGTGCGTCAGTGGCAAGGCCGAAAACACAGCGGCCCTTGCCGAAATATTTGACGACGGAAGAAATGACCAACCTGATTGTAGTCGCCGCCGGTGACCAGAGCCCTAAGGGCAAACGGCTTCTGGCCATGGTCGAGATTTTGTATGCAGCGGGCCTGCGTATCTCTGAGCTTGTAACGCTAAGGAAGGCCGCAGTGACTGCGCAGTCACGCTCGCTTATCATAAAAGGAAAGGGTGGACGGGAACGACTTGTGCCCCTCGGTCAGGCAGCAGGGGAGTCGCTCTCGAGTTATCTCAGCGTTCGCAGAAATTTCCTCACAAAGACCATGGATGAGGAGAACCCTTTTTTGTTTCCCTCGCGCGGTGCAGCCGGACACATCTCGCCGGAGCGAGTAGGACAGCTCTTAAAGGATCTCGCGCTTAAGGCGGGGATCGCGCCGAACCGGATTTCCCCCCATGTTTTGCGCCATGCGTTTGCCACGCATTTGGTTGAAGGGGGCGCGGATTTGCGTTCCGTCCAAACAATGCTCGGTCACGCTGACATTTCGACCACGGAGATCTATACCCATACCGCCCAGGATCGGTTGGAAAAGCTGCTGACCTCAGCCCATCCCCTGGCAAAGTCGGGTGTACACAATGGTCGCGAGAAAAATTCTCGCGGAAAGAGTAAAGGGTAGGCTATGCGCACATATCTGGAATTTGAAAAGCCAATTGCCGAGCTTGAGGGCAAAATCGAAGAGCTTCGCGATGTGGACGGAGACGCGGTCAACGTTTCTGATGAAATCGATCGTCTGCAGACAAAAGCCGATGAGCTATTGCGCGAAACCTATGAAAACCTCTCCCGCTGGCAGAAAACGCAAGTTGCCCGGCACGCCGGCCGTCCACATTTTTCAGAGTACGCCGACCAATTGGTGGAAGAGTTTACCCCCTTGGGCGGCGATCGCGCGTTTGGCGAGGACCAGGCGATCCTTGGCGGCCCAGCTCGGTTCAGGGGACGCTCAATTGTGTTGATCGGTCACGAAAAGGGATCAGATACACAGTCCCGATTAACCCATAACTTCGGCATGGCCTCCCCGGAGGGGTACCGCAAGGCAATCCGCCTGATGGAGCTTGCCGAGCGTTTTTCCCTGCCGGTCATTACTTTGGTGGATACGCCTGGCGCTTATCCTGGCCGCGGGGCGGAGGAACGCGGGCAAGCTGAAGCCATTGCATCGTGCACGGAAAAAACCCTCGGTCTTGGTGTGCCTGTTGTCTCAACGGTAGTTGGCGAAGGCGGCTCCGGCGGGGCAGTAGCCCTCGCGGCAGCGAACAAAGTTCTGATGTTGGAACATTCGATCTATTCGGTCATCTCTCCCGAAGGCTGTGCCTCTATTTTGTGGAAGGACGCGGCGGGGCGCGGGGAAAGTAAAGCGCCGGAAGCGGCAGAAGCGATGAAGATCTCCGCCGAAGATCTAAGCGATCTTGGTGTTATTGACGGTATCGTGGTCGAACCCGTTGGCGGTGCCCATCGTGACGTGGCCCTTACCATCGAGCGACTCGGAGACGCGATCGAAGCCGCGCTTCAAGAGCTAGACGGTTTATCGCCCGACGAATTGAGAGCGCACCGTCGTGACAAATTCCTGCAAATTGGCCGGGTGGGGCTGAGCGCCTAAAAGGGATGCGCTGACGCGAGGGATACCTTGCGGGTTCTAAAGAGGGGAGAGAAGAATACCGTGACGACGAGAAACTTTTTCACGCTAGGGCGGATAGTCATTTCATCCGCATGCGTTATGGCATGTGTCAACGCTTCGGTTTTTGCCGCGTCTCCCTCGGTGCCTGCTGTTCTCGCTGCTGCGACACCTGACACAGATACCTCTGGGACGGGTGAGGTTACGTTTATCGTCGTCGGCGATACGCCCTATAGTGACAAAGATGAGGTCATGCTTGGGAAGGCAATTCCAAAAGTAAAAGAAGGTGACTTCCCGTTTGTCATCCATATTGGCGACTATAAAGGTGGCGGCAAACCATGCACCGCAGACCACGACGTTCGCCACCAGGAATTGATTTCCAGCCTCTCGCCACTGCCTGTGATTTATACTCCTGGCGATAATGAATGGACAGATTGCGATCGTTTTGAGGACCCAGAAACGGGTGAGCGTTACTCTGACCTCGATCGGCTTGCTCGGGTCAGGGAGTTGTTCTTCAGTGAGCGAATTAAAAATACCGAAGGGTTAGATTTCCGCCAGCAGGAGACGCTCCCAGAAAACGCCGCCTGGTCCCATGGCGGTGTGCATTTCCTGACCCTTCACGTGACCGGCACGAACAATGGCCGCGACTGGGTCACGGGTGATCCGTTGAATGAGGCCAAAACAGCGGTTGAGGCCCGAGATGTCGCAAACCAGGAGTGGCTCGCGGGAGAAGCTGCCCATGCGAGCGAAAAAGGCGCCCGGGCGTTGGTAATCGCCATGCAGGCCGATCCAACTGACATCGAAGACAAACCGGCCGATATCATGTGTACGGACGTTGCTGCGTCTAATAAGCACCCTTGCGATGCATTCACCGATCTGCGTGCCCAGATCAGGGATGTGGCATTGGCTTTTGAAAGGCCCGTCATTGTTATTCATGGCGACACAGCGCCGTTCACGCTGAACCAGAGTTTTGCGGGCGAAGAAGCGCCAAACCTCTGGCGGTTGAATGCAGCTGGGGACGCCGGCGTTGGCCGGACGGGGTTTCCATATGGGGTACGCGATGTCACCCACGTGACAATTACACCGGAGGCGGATCAACCAGTGGAAGCTTTTGGTCTTGTGACAGGGAAGAAGCCAAAGCGCCGTTAATCGGAGCCGACTGTGAGTCGGACTTTCCGACAGCTGATTAGGAAGCTTCTTTTTTGATATCGCTCAGCTGTGTCATGGGATCAGACTGACCCGTTGATGAGGCGAGCCGCCGCGTGATGTCGCGATCAATGTTCAAACCGGCAAACTTGCCGTCTTGCCAGACCACATTAGCGACGATCATGCCCTGGAACATTTCGCATTCCACGATCACCGTTTCAGGCAGGTATGCTCCGCGTGGTAATTGCAAACGAAAGCCCGTGGAGGAGATATCGGCGATTGTCGCCGTGATCTCGCCGTCGCCTTCGGTCAAGACGGTGGCCGGGTGTTCGGTCTCTACGCGCTTGCCCTCACGGGTGTTGAAATCGTGGAGGTCGCTTTGTGTCTCGGGCTTTTTCACGTCTGCTGCGAGACGATCAGCACGGGCTTTGGCCTTGCGCTGAAGCTCTGCGAGCTTTTCCGCTTCGTCAGTTCTGTCGGTGGAAGGCTTGGCGCGCAAGCCCTTCAAAAAGTTTATGCCAGCTTTGGTAACCATGCTTCGGTTATTGCCTAAGACGGTTGAGAAATTCTGAATTTGGTGGCCTCAATTGGGCTTTGGCGCTTCTCGATGGAGCAAGGGCGTCTATAGGTTAACCGATAGGTCTCACAAGTCTTGGGACTATTCGCCTGACAATGTACGCTTGTTGAGCGAAAAGCCCAGAAATGCCCAGCCTAATAACAGACAAACCCCGCCCCCAGGGGTGACCATCCCAAGGGCGCGTGGCGCACCAAGCGCCATTGCGTAGAGTGTTCCAGAAAACAGCAAGATGCCGATCAAAAACGCGGCGGCCGCCCTGGCAGAGTGGCAAAGATAGGCCGCAAAGATCGCAGCGACTGCGTGGATAAGGGCATATTGGGTTGCCGTCTCCCACCAGTCTTGGCCCTCTGGAGAAAGTACCTCCTCAAGTCCGTGAGCCCCAAACGCGCCAAACGCAACAGAAAGGAAGCCCGCCAACGCGGCGCTTCGGAAAAGAATCGGGTGGGCGGGCATGTTTGAAGCGTAAGGGACCATCGACATCTCCGGAGAAAAATAACCAGTTCGGGTGGACTCGCTGACAGTACAATTCTCAGCCAGCGTTGCGCAAACGCGATTGACCTCCATGGGCGGACGATTACCGTTGTGAATAGTGGATTACCTTTGGTTTGGGGCGGGATGGCGCGAGGCTATGCCGGAAAAAAGATGACCGGTTACGAACTTCATGAATTACTGGCGGCGAATCGGGAGCTGATTTCCGATACGTGGAACTTTTTCCTCAGCGTGCATTTGGCAGTGTTCGGCATTGTCTATATTGCCAGTGGTCGGATCCATCGGGCCGAGCGTCTGGTCCTGATCATCGCCTATCTCGGCTTCATGTTTATGAATTACATGGCCCAGATGGATAATTACAAGGCGTATTCGGTCCTCATTGAGCAAATCTCAGTCCTGCCGGATACCATGCCCGACGCGGCGGTTGCCAAAGCACTTGCCAATTCCGATCCAGCCTGGATCGTGACCTATCTGATGCCAGTTTATGCGGCTGCATCGCTGGCTTCAAGTTTGATCATTATGCTGATTAATCGCGGGCGTGGCTGAGGCGCTGTGCTGGTCTCGTCACGCGGGAGTAACTGAGAAGGAACCATCTCCATGAAAGCGCTTATGACAATTATCGTCGCGGCTGTTGGCCTGTGTGCATGCGAGTCCACAACCGCTCCTGACATCTATGCCCTGGACACTGCCCTTGAGAGCAGTGGCGCCGACGGCCGTATTGTTGACGACAGGCAATCGGAAGACGCTCTTTACACGAATGAAGGTTAAGCGCCGGGAGAACGCTTTGCATTTTTGGGGTGCGTCTGCTTAAGCCCTGCTATGATGTTGGGCCAAACGTACGCACCATCTTTTCGATTGGGTCGAGCCAGGTGCAGGGCACGCCTCGGGCCCTGGCAAAGTCGACAACCTCGCCGGTACCGCCTTCGCGGCGCGCGCCGTCGCCGTCCCATACGACGACCATTTCATCGACGCTTTTGACGATTTTCTCTCCGGCGACCCGAAACGCGGCTTCACGTGTCCGTGCGTTGACTTTGACCGTCCGACGGGAGCGCGTCAGCAGGGCATCGTAACGGAGGGCATCTTGGCCTTCGAATTCGTCCCGATAGGTTTTAGGTGAGGGGATCACGGCCACGTGCCCTGCGCCAAACGAGATCGCTGCTTCAGCGAAAATCTGGTCAGCGCCAATGGCGAGACAGGACCAGCCGATTGCACCAGGCTTTCCGAGAAAGATTTTAGTGATTTCGTCGCGCGTCCAGGCCCAATCGGCGCCGTCCCGTTCGCGATGTCCTGATACCCCGATTTTCAAAGGCTGCCCTGTCCAAACTAACTAAAAGTCCAAACTAACAAGAAGTCCAAACTAACATGAAGTCCAAGCTTATGAGAAAAAGTCCGGACGGACGCCCGGGCACTGATCATGGCCGGTGCAATCAGACTTGCCAAGTGCTTGTCAAAGAGCGGTCCGGTTTGAACCGGACCGCAACCACGTCAAGCTGAAAAACGTGTCTTCCCAGCTTCGCTAATCAGGAGGCCCTTCGGTCAGTGAAAAGTGATCGGTGCGTCTTTGCGCGGGATCGCCACGACCTGCTGAGCATCCCGGTACACAATGTTCCCTGGATTATAGGCAATCACCCGGGTTACCGGCACATCGCCGATCTCGACGAGGGCGGCTAGATTGTAGGCGTGGCGGAGCGTCTCGTGTGCATCGTCCCGGAACCAGCAAATCCCGGCATAACGCCGTTGGGACTTTCGGGTCACGACACCGAACCGGTGAGGAACGGGCAAGTAATCGCAAAACCAGGCGATCTCTTCGGCAATGGCATCACGTAACCATCCCGGCGCAGGCCGCCGCCCGTTACGAAAATCGTAAGCAGGGCGAAAAAAGCCAGCGGCATTTTTGGGATTACCGAACGCGCGGAATGGCGCGATAAAACGAATATAGGCTTGAGCGCACAAGGGACCGCCCTCCGCCCACGGAGATTATCTCGTGGGAAGTTCTTTAGACGAATGGCCCCCCTGTCGGACAGCAATTGTGTCCGGATGATCAGGCAAGACCGATCCGTTCAGACGTCAGGAAATAAGATGGAAGAGGGCGGCGTTGCCGCACTGTTCCGGAACGACCGCTTTACCGGTTCTTTTCGTCCCGGTGAAGCGGAGGCCTTGAGATGGTCTGTATCATCATCTTCTGTCCTCCAATAAATGAATATGCCGGCTACCGACTCCTGTCTTGGGAGTCAAGACACTTGCCAAAATATATTAGCTCAACAGTTACCGGTCATGACGGTTGAACCCCCGGGGTGCAAATAGCCGGAGCACTGGCCGTCGCTCATCAACCCGCCAAAGAGGGTGTCGCGGTTATAGCCAGCCCCGCCAGTTGCGCTGGCGGCCGCTGCGCGCAAATCGAACTCAGCGGGGCCGCCTTCGTATCCGCCAACAAGATTGGCGCCGAGCCAGTACCGGCCGGGATTCACATAGCCGAACAACTGAGTGAGGAGCGCAAGCTCTTCGGGATGAATTTCCCGGCCATTGACGAAAACCCCCGTATACGAACCGTTGCCACCACCGGAGGCAGTCGCCGGCATGGGGGCGCCGAAATCCAGCCCGGCAATAATGCGGCCGATGCTCGGTCCGCCAATAACACCCCAAAAACCGCTCGCCGGATCATACCAATACTGGCCGTCCGGGACGGGGCCATAGGCAGCGGCCAGTTTCGCCCGATCTGCCTCGGCAACGGTCTCGCCGTTGACAATAAGCTGGGCTGACGCCGCCGACGTAAGCGCGAGACAGACGGCGACAAAACTGAAGATGAATTTCATAGTGCTCTCCCCGGATCGATTTTCAATTGAATATTGTCTACTGGATTAGGCAAGAAAAAGGCGCGCCGCAAACAAATGGGCGCGCCTTCGGCTTGTTTTTCCTCTAAGATGTTATTGCTTACAGGTTGCCCCGGCCAAGAAGCGTGAGGCGCCCGATTCACAAAGCTTTTTGACCGCATCAATACACTGGCTCGGGCTCTGACCGCCGCCAATGTCAACGCCTTCATAGCTGGAATGGCCGGAAAGCCAGGCAACCGTCTGGCAAGTCCCGCTGCATGCCGAGCACTTATTCCGAGTTTCAGTTCCGGTTGTGATCCGCGTGTTGATGGGCGTCATTTGCGCCGCATCGGTTTGCTCCTGGCAGTCGGCCTCGCCTTCCTTGCAGTTGATGGACCCATCGGGCCGTTTGGAGTTTAACCGCGCGGGCTTCTTCTTCAGCGGATTTCTGACAGGGTTGATTTTCATCCGCTCGTTTTTCTGGCACATGTTCCAGGCCTTCTCGACGCAGGCCCGCCGAGCCTGATCTTCAGTGTCTGTACAGAGCTTCTCTGTACCGAGCTTCTCTTTCAAGCAGGCTTCGATGTCTGGATCACCCTTTGGGGCCAGGTCGCGCGTGGCGAGCGTCGCTTTCATGGGCGATATCTTTTCCTGCTTTGCCGTGTCCCGTGGGGGATTTGATTGCTGGGCGGCGCTCGCGGGAATGATCAGTACAGCTACTGCCACCAAGGCAGCAAACAGGTATGGCACTCTGGGCATGTGTCTCTCCTCCATTGTTATCGTTGCAGTATAACGCGATTTCGATGCCGGGCGAATGGCGCAAACGAGGCAATTTCCGGATGATCCCGTGACGGACCAGCGGTTGCTGCAATGCGAAAAAAATGTTCAAGGTTGAAGGTTTGGTTTCACCGCAAGACTCTCCCAGTGAAATTGTAATCCACTGGGTGCCCACGGCTGATCCGGCAATAAGAGGTAATACTCCGCTCTACAGTCGACAAAATTGATATTGGATCTTCACCGTTCCTTTCCAGGTTTTAAGTGAAGCTGCCATCGCCTTGCGCAATGGTTATAGGAGAGAGAGATGGGCACCTGGGGCACGGGAAATTTCGAAAACGATGATGCTGCTGATTTCGTTTGTGATTTCGCTGACGGCGGCATCGAAGCAGTCCGGTCAGCGCTGGAAGAAGTGCTGAAGGCAGATGATTATCTCGACGCTTATGTGGCAACGACGGCAGTCGCGGCGGCGGAATTCGTCTCGGCCGCAAACGGCGATGACAGCGGCCTTAGCGAGGACGCGAAAAAAGTTTTTACCTCGTTTGCAGGTGATAAATCCGCTCTCGCCGGTCTGAAGCCGCAAGCCCATCAGGCATTGCTCCGGGTGTTGGCTGATAACTCGGAGCTGATCGAGCTCTGGGAGGAAGACGGCGTTGAATCAGAGGACTGCGTCGCCGCGAAGGAAGCGTTGGAAAATCTGCGCCAGCGCGTCGCGTAGATAACAAGAGGTCACGCGTGCGGCAGGCTGCCTTTTACTCGCGGTGAGTTGCACGCTGACCCCTTTCCACGAGCGCACCTACACGATCAAATCTCCTATCCGACAATCGGGGGAGGAGATCGAACATGTTTAGCCTTTTGTTCCCCAAAACGATCGATAATACGTATCGTGGCCAGTGGCTCGCCCTTATCTTTTTTGTTCCCGTACTGCTGATCAAGCTGATGATGGGTTTCAATATGGGTGGGTTTAACCCAACAATTGATGTGCGGAGCATATTGCAGGACGTCGATGGCGTTCCGCTCGACACCTACAGTGCGTCTGCGGTGACGGATCTGCTCTTCTTCACAAATGCCTGGGGGCTCGGGCTATTTACGATAGGCCTTGTTGGTGTAATTGCTCTGGTGCGTTACCGGGCGATGATCCCGCTAGCGATCTTGCTGCTAACGGTGGAGCAGGGTGGACGCAAAGCCATGTCAGTCGCGGAGAACGGTCTCGGCCTTGGACCAGACATGAGCGCCGCTGATACTGTGAATTGGGTGCTAACGATTGCCCTACTGCTTGCATTGATCTTGTCGGTGATCAGGCGGGGGTAGGCAAGAACCAACTCGTTTTTGGGGTGCCTCGTTTTGCTCGGGCACTCTCGGTGTGGGGATAAAGGGCCGGTCCCGCAGGGCATTAATCGCGCTTGAAATGCGCATACGGTCACTCAGTAGACGGTTGAATTGAGCATCGCAACCCGAAATCGGGCTCGGATACTCTCTTATTTCTTTCACCAGTAGGTCGCGCGCTTCCATGAGCATGGCTTCCGCCTCGGCCAAAGCTGTCTCATAAGGTTCCTGCATGTTTGTACCTGCTTTTCGCTGCTGTAGACATAGTAGCGGAAAGATTGCTTGCCAGGAACTGTGGTGGGTATGGTTTATGAACTCCCGCCTACGCGGGGATGACAATTGGACAGCTTTAGTTTGCGCTGCCTCTGTCCACGTGCGGCGCAGCTGCTGACAACACATACTTTGCTATGGAAGTTGTTTGTTTGGATTTTGTTGCGAGTAGATTCTTCGCACGTAAGTTGAAAAGTCATCATAATACGTCCAATCAGCCTCGCTTAACCCTTTTCGCTTGAGCAATCGACGCCACTTCAGAAGTGTTTCTGGGTTCGGATCAATGACAGTTATTTTTTTGAGCCCAGTATTATAGAATGTCCCGAAAAGAGAAGTTGCGAGACGATCTGTCTCTGGCAAGGAGTACCCACAAACAACAATTTCTTCTGTATCCGATAAATATTCATATGCAAGCGTCCAAAGATACCTGAATATTTCTATGCTTGTGATTGGCTTCACCGGGATCGGAGGGACAATTAATGGCGAAACGTCATCATCGGGCTTGGGACATTTGTCTTCCGATAACCAAATATCGATTTCTGTAGGCTTGTCGGACTCGGCATTTGTCCCCAATAGCCCTTTGTAGAAGTCCTCCGTACTGCATCTCCAATTGATTGAGCCGTGCAGTTTAAGCATCG
>JBCBJV010000019.1:0-38406 GCA_038522945.1 Pseudomonadota bacterium | reverse complement strand
TTGATGATTGCCGAACCCCTTGCTGAGACCCAGGGCGCGCCCGGTCTCTAATGCCCTTTGATTTAAATTGCGCCTCCGCCAAGGGGGTCACGCTGGGCAGGTCAAAAAGGACACCATGGGCGGAAGGAGCACTCGCAAGCGCGGCTGACAAAAACCGGCCGGACCCGCCCCCAACATCCATAATTTGTTTGTGGCCGGAGAAATCATACGCGTTGATGACTTCTTCCGTGACAAAGTCTTGCGTTGAAGCCATCAGGCGCGAGTAAACAGTGGATTCTTCCACACTTTCCGCGGACAAAGCTTGGCGCCCAGCATCATTCGCATACCGCCAATATTGCCCAAGATGCGTGTCAGCGTGACGGTTTTTCAGAAGCGCCAGCGGGTCTTCAAGATCGCGATAAAGATGAATGTGATGTCGAACCATATCGCCCACCGAGGCGTTGGCCATGTAAGCGGCGCCAAGCTCACCGAGGGTAAAGCGCCCGTCTCCGAGATCAGCAAACAAGTCGAGCGCAGCCCCAGCCTTCAGCAAGCGCGTTAAGCCGTCTTCTGGAAAATTGAGAGTTTTGCTGAGATCCGCGATCGGCTTCGGTGCGTCCGCTAAAGCAGAAAAAAGCTCTAGCTCTACCGCGGCATACAGCACCTGGGAATAAATGAACCCGCCACAAATATCGAACAGCGCACTCGCTTTTTTGTTGGCAAGCGGACGGGTCAAAGGAAACCAGGCAGCAAACCTTTGAAATCGAGCGTCCATAAGGAGTTTGTTGCGCCACAGCAAAAAACGCTCACGACCAGCGGCCAGCAAGCTTGCCAATGCATGGCGCACATCCTCTCCATTTTCCAGCGGAGAGGTCACTTGCTCGTATACCTTCGGCACGGGAACCGGCGGCATTCTTTCTGGCACAAACGCCCGCCCATGGCCGTCAGCTGGCATTTCCAACTAGTCTTTCCGGTGCCAGACGCATGGCTTGTGCGCGCACCAGCTGGCGAAGCTTGTCCGCGCCCTCGCATGGTGGGATCGCCTCCGCAGCGTCATCGATCAGCGCATTAAGATGATCCATCGCCCCTTGCACGCCGAGCGTTCGAGCCGCATTGGGCCGACCATTTGCCAGATCCTGCCCGCCCGGTTTGCCGCTGGCTCGCTCCTGACGCATGACATCCAGAAGGTCATCTGCCGTCTGATAAGCCTCGCCGAGGCGTTCACCAACAGCAGCCCATGCAGCTGGTTCGTCCCCGGCACAGACCGCACCGGCCTTTACCGCGGCCACGAACAACGCGCCCGTCTTTGACCGGTGATACGCACGCAGATCGATCTGCGGCTCGCTTTCCCAAGCTTGTCCCGCAATTATGCCCGTTGGTGGCGCAACGGCATCAATAACGATTTCATGGAGCTTCATGGCGACAACAGGATCGTCGGCGCATTCACGCATTAAAGCTGCCATCGCCAAGAGAATGAGGCCGTCGCCTGCAAGTACCGCGATCTCTTCGCCAAATGTTTTGTGGACGGAGGGCTTACCGCGGCGCAACTCGGCGTTATCGAAGCAGGGTAAATCATCATGCACTAGCGACGCGCAATGCATGAGTTCAATTGCAACCCCCGCCCCGGCAACAGGCCCCGGTCGCGGTTCAGCACCATGGGCATGGGCCACCGCAAAACAAAGTTGCGGGCGCACTCGCGCGCCCCCGGGAAACACTGAATACCGAAGGGCCTCTGCCAAAATCGGCGGTGCCTGTGGGCCTGACCGGCCCCCTTCCAGCGAGCGTTCTAACGCTTGTTCGATGATGGCGTCATATTGCATAAGACTTATACGTCACCCTACGTAGACATTCTATTTTGTCAATTAGAATTGACATTATCGATCGACTATTGGAGTGTTTTGAAGGGACCGGCAATGGGTAAAACTCTATCCATCGCCTTGTTTTCAGTATGCGTTTGATCGCGCTCGCCGAAAGCCAAGCGACGTTTGGCCAGCGATCTGCGATCTTGCGTACACAACAAGATTGGGCTCGCCATGGCCGATGACGGTGATTTTGACTTTAAACCGCGCCAGGACGGACCAACACCAGGCGCATCTGGTGTCATCGGGGCCGCGAAAATACCGAACGGAAATGGCGCTGCCAAGATAAGTCCGTCACCACACCCTACTATAAAACCTGACCTGCGATTGCCTGGATTTTTTGAAGGTTCAGCGTCAATCGGAGCGAAACCTTTCCGGCCACAGACAATCACGCCGCAGACAATCACGCCGCAGGATTCCCTACGCTTTGACCTTAAAGTCGACGAGCGGGGCTATGCCTGGTGGTATGTGGATGCCCTGAGCGATGATCGAAAGTATGCTCTGACGATTATCGCCTTTATCGGTTCGGTTTTCTCGCCATATTATGCATGGTCAAAAAGTCAGAACCCGTTCAACCATTGTGCATTGAACGTCGCTCTCTATGGGCCCGACAAATCTCGTTGGTGCATGACCGAACGCGGCAGCAAGGATATTCAGATTTCTGCTCAGGAGTTTGTCATCGGCCCAAGTGCGGTCAGCTGGGACGGAACCACGCTCACGATCAATATCGAGGAATTAGGCGCGCCACTGCCCCAGCGCGTCAAAGGCACGGTTAAAGTGCGTCCGCCATGGATCTCCAACCAGGCCATGGTGATCGACCGGTTCGGCAAACATATCTGGCATCCTTTGTCGCCGTCTTCACGGGTCGAAGTGGATATGGCGTCCCCGGATCTTTCCTGGTCGGGCGATGCCTATCTGGACAGCAATCACGGCGAAGAACCGCTGGCGGAAGGCTTTGATTATTGGGACTGGTCGCGGTCAATCCTCGGCAATGGCGAGGCCGCTATAACCTACAATACCGACTTTGCCGATGGTGGGCGGCAATCGCTTGCCTTGCTTTTTGACAATCACGGTGAGCTTGAAATGTTCAAAGGCCCGCCAATACAACCCATGCCATCAACCCCGATCTGGCGCATCACCCGCCGTACACGCTGCGAAAAAAGCTCGTCGCCAAGAATTGTCAAGACGCTCGAAGATGTACCCTTTTATAGCCGGTCGGTGATTGAAACGCGGCTCTTTGGCAAGGACTTTCACACCGTACACGAATCACTTTCGTGTCATCGATTACGCTCGCCTGTGGTCAAGTCGCTTTTGCCATTCCGTATGCCGCGGCTTGCGCGCTAGAGTGCTTTGACGACAAGCGGATGCAATTGCCCGCAAAAGAATTGCGACAAAGCAAGCAGATAAGGCGATTAAGCAACTCCGAACGACCGCGATATGCTCTAGTCCGAAACCGTCTCGGATTGAGCCTCTTTTTGCGCGGCCTCGTCGGCTTTGGATTTTTTGAGTAGCCGGTCGGTTTTCACAAACTCCCAGGTAACCCAGCCAAGAGCGACAAGGTTGAAAAGGAGAATTTCGATCATGACCGCCCATTTGCTGCCCATGGTTTCTAGCCTTTCGCTCTTTCCCGGCTTCAGGGGTCGCCGCGTGTTTCAGTTGCCTCATTAAAGAGACGCGCTTGGGTCTATTCCGCTACGGATTGCGCAAAGGATTTGATCAACGCGCTGACAAGGCTTGGCTCTTCCTCATGGGCAAGGTGGCCGAGGTCCGGGAGTTCGGACAACTCCCCGTGTAAGACCGTCCGCGCCGCAATGCGGGATTCTTCCGGTGCAACCGCTTTGTCCGCCTGACCGCAGACAAACAAGGAAGGTACCGCGCAATCCCGGGCGAGCCCCATGAGCGGGCGCAAGTCCCAATTCGCCATCATCCGCAACGCTCCGGCTACATGGGAAGGCTGCGCCAGCAAATACTGATATTGGTCAAGGGTCGGAATATCTGTTGCTGACCCGGTCTCGCGTACCAGCCTTTCGATACGATCAGTTTTGGCCCCAAGGCCGGCAAAAAGATGGGGCACAAACGGGTTCAGTCTCAATAGTTTTGCAAAGAGCGGAAACAAGAACCCAGCCGCGCCGGGAAACGGCATGAACGCTCCATTGATTGCCACAAAGCCATTGCTTGAGAGGATATCCGTACTCAAACCATGTAAAGCGATGGCTGCACCCGCGGAGTGACCGATAATCAAATGCGGATCCAGATCGAGCGCATCAATGAGGGCACCGGTCGATTGCGCGACGTTTTCAATCGAAACTGCGAAGCCAGCGGATGTTTTTGTGAACCCATGGCCCGGCAAATCGAAAACAACAACTTGGTACTCCTGACCTAGGAGCTCCATCACCGGGTGCCAGGAATGGCCTGAGGCGCCTGCTCCATGAAGGAACAGAAGTGTCTTTCCCGCTCCCCACATCTGAACGTGGACCGACTGGCGATTTAGACCGACAAGCCGGCTTCGGGAACGGTGAGGCCAACCCTTAGGCAAAGGCGCTGGCATATGCGCTTGCGGGGGAACTGGCGCTTGTCCTGCGACATTCTCTGCCGCTGGCGCATCATCGATAATACGCTCGCTCCTTGAAGACTGCCCTGCTCCCACCGACACTCTGCTGCCCTTAAGGTTCTCTTTGCCCGGCGATTAGAGGTTTTTCGATGACCTCAGATTGCCTTACAGATTTTGGCGAACCGCTTCAGAAATTGCGCCGCCCTCCACATACGGCATCGGCAAGTAACGCGCACCCATATTTCGCGCCAATTCTGCGGCCTGGTCACCGGGCCTTGTTCCGGTGTCGACGAAAAGACTTTGCCAAGGTTGAGCGCGAAACAGTCTAGTGATCTTCACTGCATCTAAGTGGGCTTGCTCGCGGCCCTGGTGCCCCTCAAGGTCAATGTTTGATTTGCCGTCGGTCAGAATCACGAGCTGCACCGTGCGCCCTTTTTTCTGCTCAAGACGGGCGAGTTCGTAAAGATCTTTCAAGCCCTTCGCCGTGGGCGTTCCACCACCGCCGGGCAATCCCGCGAGTGCCCGGCGGGCGCGAGCAACCGACCGTGTCGATGGAAGCAATAAGTCTGCTCCCTGACCTTTAAAGGCAATGACACTCACATAGTCACGCCGGGCGTAGCAAGAAGATAACAGCCCTTCCACCGCCCCCTTTGCTTCAGCCATACGGTGGATTGCCGACGACCCGGATGCATCTACCAGAAACAAAATGGCTGTTTCGCGATGGGCCTGATATCGCTTGGTACACAGATCTTCCTTGCGAATAACCAAGGGCGCACCGACCGACCGGCCGCGGTAGGATTGCCAAGGCGCGGCGGTCCGCAGTGTCGCCAAAAGATCCAGCCGGTGCCGCCGAGGGTCCTTACCTTTCCGGGTGGCGATCACCCGACCCCGTTGAGCCCCGTTTTGCAGATCGCCCGACCGACCTTGCTGGTGAGCATTAGACTGTCGAACCCTCTGGTTGGCATCGGCTATCGCCGCCAATTGGAGCCGTGCCGCCGCAGCAATCTCCACAAGCCGCTCCAGCATGGCTTCATTGTCCACGACGTCTTCTTGATCATTTTGCTCTTGCGGATCGGCCTCAGCACTCGGTTCGTCCCGCTCCTCGGGCGGTGGTTCAGGAGGTGTTGGGTCTGGGTCATTGCCAGCAACCGGCATCCGGCGCGCCGACGGGAGCAGCGACAACCGAGCAGCCTGCTCAATATCGCCTTCCCCGACGCTCTCTCGCCCGCCCAAAGCGGCAATCCATTGTGCCGCCCGGCAGGCCATAAACCGTCGATCAGACCCCGGTACATCGAGCCTTGTTGCCAATTCATCAATGGACTGAATAATTTCATCCGTCAGGGGTGGAAACGATGGCGCTTCATGTGTTCCAACCGAACCGGCACTTTCCCCTGGCGGAAAGCGGCCAGGCAACGTGATGTCCAGGCTCATATGATCAGCAAGGACGTGGGGCGGCCCTGGCTCATCATCGAGGCTTTCATCCAAAAGCACCAAGGCAACCGGTACGCCGCCAGTTTTTGTCTGGGATTGCCGCCAACACGTTGCCATCAAGCCAGCGATTTCCGTAGAGAGGCAATCGGCCATCCGCACAAGGAACACCGTGGGCGCACTCACATCGAACAGCGCACTGGACATGACCGGACGACCCTCCGCCAAAGTGGCCGCGAGATCTATGGTCTCCACGAGCCGATCCGCCCCCATGTGCGCTGGCAGACAAACAAGCTTTGCGGTGTCAGTCAGAGAGGCACGCAGGTACTGAACCCAAGCATCTCTCACGGGACCAGCCGGAGATCGCACCCGTATGCTGTTGAGCGTCGTCGACGCGTCCGCCTGAAGTGCATTGGCAACGATTTCGATTGTTTTTAGCCCATCAGCCCATTGGATCGCGGCCAGCAGCTCTAGCTCGGACTGGTCGGCGGCTGATCGGGCCACTGAGTATTGTGCTTCTTTGAACAAAGGATCCGGTATCAGTGGATCGATTAGGTCTTCTGACAAAAGATCACCTGAGTGAGACCGGGAGCGCTGCAAGTCAGTCGTCATCGTCTACCTCTAGGCCGATGTCGGCGCGACTTCAGCAAGAGCCCGTTCCACCCGGTCGCCCGGATCGGTTTCATCTAGCGGGTCTTTGCGCAATCGATGACGCAGAGCCATTGGCGCAAGAAACCGCATATCGCTGACCTCAACCTCGGTGCGCCCTTCCAGGGCCGCGGCTGCACGGGCTGCTCGAACAAGGGTTAGCTCGCCGCGCAACCCATCTGTACCCAGATGGATGCAAATCTCTGTCGCCCACCGCATGAGCTGATCGGGGACGTTGACCGTCGCGAGCGTTTCCCTGGCGGTGTCTATCTTTTGCTGGATTTTGTCAGTTTCCGCTTGCCAGTCGGCTGAAAACCCTTCCGGGTCGCGTTCAAATGTGTCGCGACGCCGGACTATCTCAATTCGATCATCAACCTTGCCTGGTGTTCGAACTTCTACGGATAAACCAAACCGATCCAAAAGCTGGGGACGCAATTCGCCCTCTTCTGGATTTCCGCTGCCCACCAGAACAAATTGCGCCGGGTGCGTTACACTGAGCCCTTCGCGCTCCACAAGGTTTTCACCGGAAGCGGCTACGTCGAGCAGCACATCGACCAGATGATCCTCAAGCAGATTAACTTCGTCAATGTAAAGAAACCCCCCGTGGGCATCGGCAAGAAGCCCGGGCTCAAAGCGCTTTTCCCCATGGACAAGGGCACGCTCCAGATCCAGTGCACCGACAATCCGATCCTCAGTCGCACCGAGGGGCAAGTCCACGACCGGCGCTGGTTCGCGTTTGACGTCGCCGGGAGCCCGGCCGCCTTGGCACAGGTCACATTGCCCGATGGTCTTTGCAGGAGGGCACCGATAGGCGCAGCCTGCCACCACCTCTTGTGACGGCAGAAGATCAGCCAAAGCACGGATCGTTGTCGACTTGCCAGTCCCACGGTCTCCGAAAGCCAACACCCCGCCCACATGACGATCGACCGCGCAGATCAGAAGTGCCTGTTTAAGCGCCGATTGACCGACGATGGCTGCGAACGGGAAAGTCGCCAAAATGCCCTGCCTTCCAAGTGTCTAGCCCAGCTGCATTTGCCGCTGTCTATTTCATATGACACCAGTATGGCATGGCCCGGGAACAAAAAAAACCGCCTGATGACCTGGCATTCAGGTGATCAGGCGGCTCATTGGATTGATTATCCAGTATAATCAGACACCGCCAAATCAGGCGGTTAGCGGACTTACTCAGCAGCTGACTTCAAGTAAGCGATCACGTCAGCACGATCTTGTTCCGCCGGCAGGCCCGGGAAGATCATTTTCGTGCCTGGAATGTATTCCTGTGGATTTTCCAGATAGGCAAATAGAACGTCTTCCGTCCAGGTGATACCGGAATTTGCATTCGCGTCGGAGTAATTGAAGCCCGCTACAGTGCCGGCTTCCCGGCCAACAACACCGTAAAGCGATGGGCCAACGCGGTTTTGGCCTTCCTGGACTGCATGGCATGACATGCATTTTGCGAAGACGCGGCGGCCGTTTTTGGCGTCGCCGGTCAGGCCGTCTAGCGCTGAGCTGGCGGTTTTGACGGCGTCAGTTGCAGCGTCTTGGGCTGACGCAACAGCGTTCTCAACGCCAGCTTTCGCGTCGCCTGCCATCGTGGCTGCGGTTGCAGCGGCACCCGCAGCCGCGTCTTGGGCTGCCGACCCGAGGTTTGCTACTTTGTCGCCTGCTGCGTCGAGGGCATTTGATGCCGTTTCGCCGCCGTCTTCGAGAGCTTCTTCAGCGTCATCAGCCATATCTTCGACGGCATCCATCGCATCGCCAGCAGCTTCTTCCGCATCATTTGCCATATTTTCTGCAGCGGTCGCTGCATCATCGACGGCCTCGTCAACGGCATCGGCGGCTTCTTCGACAGCAGCTTCAGCCTCACTGACGGTTTCTTCCGTTGATCCGCCGCCGCATGCTGCAAGCGCGAACGCCATTGCAAGGGCACTTGCTGACAAGGTTGTTTGTTTCCAACGTTGGTTCATAAGAACTCCTCCGTAACCCGTTTTAAATTCAACGGATTGGTTACGATACCAAAGCGGCACCGGATTGATGTTGCTACCCATACTTATGCTGCGTCACCGGCCCCTCAGACGGCAGGCCCCGAATGAACAAGACCACACAGCACGCCGCTGTTGAGACTGATAGCCTGCTTGGCGGAGCGTGTCATGGGGGGACCGCCTTAAATGACTGTCAGCGGAAATACGTCGCAGGCAGAGGGTCTATAGATCCGGGTAGCTGTGCTTTTCGGCGGATGCGCCCGGATGGGTGCACGCCCCCAGGTGAGCCGGACCGACCGTCTCGGCGAACTTATAAAGCGCGCCGTTTGCGTAGATTGTCTGCTTAGGTTGGAACGCAGCACGCCGAGCCGACAACACATCTTCCGGCACCTGAAGGTCGATCGTCCCCGCACTCGCATCGATCACGATCACGTCACCATCCTCGACCAATCCGATCGGTCCCCCTTCCGCTGCTTCCGGTCCCACGTGCCCAATACAGAACCCGCGAGTGGCTCCCGAAAAACGGCCATCGGTCACGAGGGCGACTTTCTCCCCCATACCCTGTCCATAAATGGCCGCAGTCGTGGCGAGCATTTCACGCATGCCGGGGCCACCCTTTGGCCCTTCATAGCGAATAATCAGAACGTCACCTTCGCGATAGTTCCGCGCTTCAACGGCGGCAAAGGCCTCCTCTTCGCTATCGAAAACCCGGGCGCGGCCTTCAAATCGCAAGTCTTTCATGCCAGCAGTTTTGACAATCGCTCCATTGGGGGCGAGCGACCCCCAAAGACCGACAACACCGCCGGTGGGGGTGATCGGCTTTGAAGCCGGGCGAATCACGTCCTGGTCCTGATTAAAGACAACGTCTTCCAGGTTCTCGCCAAGCGTCTTGCCGGTCACGGTAAGGCAATTACCATCGATTAGCCCGGCATCGAGCATGGTCTTCAGCAAGATCGGCATGCCACCAGCCTCGGCCATGTCTTTCGCCACATAGCGACCGCCCGGTTTTAGGTCGGCCAGATAGGGCGTACGTTCGAAAACCTCTGCGACGTCGCGCAACGTAAACTCGATCCCGGCTTCATTGGCCATGGCCGGCAAATGAAGGGCTGCATTGGTGGACCCACCGGTTGCGGCAACCACTGCCGCCGCGTTTTCAAAGGCTGCACGGGTTGCGATCTGACGCGGGCGGATATCGGCGTCGATCAACTTCATGATCTCATGGCCTGCTGCCTTGCAGTAGGCATCACGTCCAGTGTCAGGCGCTGGCAACGCGGAAGAAAACGGTAACGCCAATCCTATCGCCTCGGCAACACACGCCATGGTGTTTGCCGTAAATTGGCCACCGCACGCGCCCGCAGAAGGACAGGCAACTTTTTCAAGGCCAGTAATGTCCGCATCCGTCATTTTACCAGCGGCATGCTCTCCCACCGCTTCAAACACGTCGAGCACAGTGACGTCTTTGCCCTTCCAGCAACCGGGCAAGATCGAGCCGCCATAAAGAAAAACGCTCGGCACATTCAACCGTAGCATCGCCATCATCATGCCCGGCAGGGATTTATCGCAGCCGGCCAGTCCAACGAGCGCATCATAACTGTGACCGCGCATGGTAAGCTCAACACTATCGGCGATAACCTCTCTTGAGGCCAAGGAAGACCGCATGCCCTCCGTGCCCATAGCGATGCCATCGGTGACGGAAATCGTGCAGAACTCGAACGGCGTGCCCTTCGCCGCACGCACGCCTTCTTTGACCGCGGCCGCCTGGCGCATGAGCGCGATATTGCAGGGGGCCGCTTCGTTCCAACACGATGCAACACCGATGAACGGCTGATCAATGTCGGCCTCTGTCAGACCAAGCGCATAGTAGTAAGACCGCTGCGGTGCTTTCTTGGCACCAACAGAAACATGGCGGGATGGAAGGCGAGATTTATCCATGGGTTTATTGGCCTTCTTATGATCGTAAACAAACTAGCGTTGAGGCGGAACAAGCGCGCCCGACGTAACATACCGAAAGATCGAAACAAGTTGAGGGACATCCTGAACCACCGCCAGAGCAGCTGCGTCGACTTCTTTCAAGGGATGAATCAGCGCGTCGTCATGCATTACGATGAACGGCTTACCGAGGGCCGCTGCATATCCGGCTTCGAACGCCGCATTCCATTGTTTATACTTTTCGCCAAACCGGACAACGACAATATCAGCTGCGCGGAGTAAGGTCTGGGTACGGATGGCGTTCAACTGCGCGCCTTTCCGATCCTTCCAGAACGGCTTTTCTTCCTCACCCAGGATGGTAACACCGCAATCGTCAGACGACCCATGGTCGGTGACGGGGCTGGTGAAAACCACAGGCAAAGCAGCCGCTTCTACTTGGGCTTGCAGATCGCCGCGCCAGTCATTGTGAATCTCACCGGAGAGATAGACTGTCCAGGTTTTCATCGTGGAGGTCCTTATCTTTTAAGGAGCGACTTCAGGTCGAACGCCGGATCGCGAACCTGTTCGTCACTGAGCGGAATATTGTGAGCAAGTAATTGGCGGCTGATCATATGATCGGCTGGCCGATTAAGAGAATCAACAGCGATCAGCTTCTCATCGGCAAAGTAGAAAACCGAAAACGCCTTCTCCGCCGGCTCGCCCCGGAGAACTTCCCGATCTGCCCGGCCAGCCGACAGGCCAACCGTCTGAAGCTTCACATCATACTGATCAGACCAGAACCACGGGACCTGATCATAAGCGACTGGCGCGCCGCAAATCGCTGCTGCCGCTGTCTTGGCTTGTTCGAGGGCATTATGAACGGACTCTAGTCTCAGTTTTCCCCCAAAGTACCGGCTTGGGTGCCGTGTGCAATCGCCGATGGCGTAAATGGCCGGGTCTTCCGTTTGGCAAACCTCGTTGACAACAATACCGTCGTCCACAGAAAGTCCTGCCTCGTCAGCAAGCTCCGCATTCGGAATAACGCCAATCCCAACGACAGCAATTTCACAGGGCATTCGCTCGCCTGTCGCGGTGACCGCAGCGGCAAGATCACCGCCCTCGCCTGCTTCAAATGCGTCGATCCCTGTGGAGAGGCGGATATCGACACCGTGCTCGGCATGAAGCGCTTGATAAAACGCCGATACTGTAGGGCTCGTGACGCGGGCCATCACCCGGTCGGCTACTTCCAGGACAGTCACGTTTAGGCCACGCTGTGCCGCCACCGCGGCAACTTCAAGCCCAATGTACCCGGCACCAACGACTACCATCCGTGCACCTTCGGCAAATCGGGACTGTAATCCGTGGACATCATCGATGGTGCGCACATAGCCAACGCCGGGAAGGTCAGCGCCAGGTATAGAGAGCTTTCTCACTCGGGCCCCGGTCGCTAAGATCAGCTTGTCGTATGTGAGCTTTGTGTCGCCGGAAAGCTGAAGGCACTTTTCTGATCGATTAAGCGAGAGCGCCTTGGTGCTAAGGCGAACTTCAACGGATTGATCTCCATAAAACGCCTCAGGCTTGACCAGTAATCTGTCCGCCGTGAGGTCTCCGGCCAGATACGCCTTTGAGAGCGGCGGACGTTGATAGGGATGGAACGCTTCCTCACCGACCAGCACGATCTCTCCGGACCAGCCTTTCTGGCGCAGGCTGGCAACGCATTGCCCTGCCGCGTGCCCAGCTCCAACGATGACGATCCTTTCGCTCAAAACCTGCTCTTTCCGTCCCGGATACAGTTTATTCTCCGCAGGCAATTGCCATGGGGCGCTCCCAGATGGAAGTCAAACGTCCACATATCCTCATAGTTCAGCCCATTTGCAATCTTGGCGGCCTGCGAACAGCGCACCTGTATCACCATCTTGCTGGGCTCTGCGGGCACTGATACTTTTGCGGTCAGCGGGTAATTCTTAGATCCAATGTGCGTCTAACGGGCATTTCTCCGGTGACGCGCTTACCCTGACGGGAGTTTGGCCATGAAAATGAACGTCGATGGCACGTCCTATGATGTAGACGTGGAAGACGAAATGCCCCTGTTGTGGGTGCTGCGAGATGAACTGAATATCAAGGGACCAAAATATGGATGTGGCATCGCCCAATGCGGCGCTTGCACTGTTCATATTGACGGGCTTGCGGTGCGGTCCTGCTCGATACCCGCCCAACTCGCCGCGGACAAAGACATCACAACAATTGAAGGGTTAGGCAACGATGAGACGCGCCACGCCGTCCAGGAAGCCTGGATCGAACACCAAGTCGCCCAGTGCGGCTACTGCCAGTCCGGCCAGATCATGTCGGCCGCTTCGTTTTTGCTGTTGAACCCTTCGCCCACTGACGACCAGATCGATCAGGCCATGTCGGCAAATCTCTGCCGGTGCGGCACATATCCGCGGATCCGTGAGGCGATTAAGACGGCGGCGGCCAAATTGCGGGGGGAGGCGTAAATGGCAGACCTTGGCAAAATTGCGCGACGTACTTTTCTCGTTGGCTCTGTTTCGATCGCGGGCGGCGTGGCATTCGGGACGTATGTGGTCCGCAAGCCCCACGCCAATCCCCTGAAAGACGACCTTGGCGAGGGCGAAGCCACCTTCAATCCCTGGGTCAAGATCTCCGATACCGGGATCACCCTCATCGCGCCCCATGTCGACCTTGGCCAGGGCGGCGCCTCCGTACAAGCGGCACTCATCGCAGAGGAAATGGACCTTGATTTCGGCCAGTTCGAGGTGAGTTTCGGACCACCGGCAGCAGCCTATTACAATGCAGCGCTGGCGGAAGAAGCGGTGCCGTTCCTGTCAACGGACACCAGTTTTCAGGCAAACATGATGCGCGGCGTCATGACGTCGGCCTTCAAGCTTCTGGGCGCCCAGGTCACAGGTGGATCGAGCACGGTCCCGGACTCATTTGAAAAACTCCGCCTTGCCGGTGCGGTCGCCCGCGAGACACTCAAAAAAGCAGCGGCAAAGGAATACAAAGCCAAAGTCGGCGATCTTAGCACTGAAAGCGGGCATGTGATCCTGCCCGACGGTCAACGCATTCCGTACACGTCTCTTGCTGCACGAGCCGCGAAAACAAAACCCGTGACGAATGTCGACCTTCGGCCAGAAAGCGAATGGCGTCTCATCGGCAAGCCCATGGAACGCATCGACATTGTGGCGAAATCCACCGGTACCGTCCGCTACGGCATCGATGTGAATGTGGACGGCATGGTGCATGCGGCAGTGAAGCTCAATCCGCGCCAGGGCGGCGCGCTCAATGGTTTCGATGCCAGCAAAGCGCAAGCGATGCGCGGTGTCTTGGAAATTGTCCCGATCAAAAACGGCGTTGCCGTGGTGGCGGACAATACCTGGCGCGCTTTCAAAGCGGCTGACGCCATCGACTTCGACTGGGGCCCGGCGCCCTACCCCGCTGAAATGGACGACCACTGGGCGACCCTTAGCCAATCTTTCGGGGAGGAAAACCTCGACAGTGTCTGGCGGGACGACGGCGATCTCGACGACGAATTGGCGAACGCCACATCTTTCCAGGCGGAATACATGGCACCTTACGTGGCCCATCAGCCTCTCGAGCCGATCTCAGCCATCGTCCGGGCCGATGACGATGGCGCGGAAGTGTGGGTTGGCACCCAGATGCCCCGGTTTGTCCAAACCAATGTCGCCGCAATCGTGGGCTGCGACCCGGAAGACGTCGTCCTTCATAACCAGTATGTAGGCGGCAGCTTTGGTCACAGGCTGGAAGATGACCATGTGAAGGCTTGCGCAGAAATCGCCGTGGCCATGAAAGGTACGCCGGTCAAGGTCACCTATAGCCGCGAAGAAGATTTCGCCCATGACTTCCCAAGGCAAATCGCCATGGGGCGGATGCAAGGTGCGCACAAGGACGGTCAGGTCTCAGCGCTCGATATTTCAATCGCGATGCCGTCGGTCACGGACTCCCAGACCTCCCGCCAGCCTCTTGAGGCGCCCCCGGGACCAGACAGCCAGATCGCAGCGGGCGCGTGGAACCTTCCATATACTTTGCCTGCGTTCAGAATGTCCGCCTACAAAGCACCGCCGCTCGCACCGATCAGTTCCTGGCGATCGGTGGGTGCTTCGACAAACGGTTTTTTTGCCGATGCCTTCCTGGACGAACTGATCCATGAGGCGGGTGCAGACCAGCTCGAAGAACGCTTGCGGATCATGAACGATGACGTCTCGCGCAAAGTGCTGGAGGCCGTTGGCGAGATGTCGAACTGGGGCTCTTCTCTGCCAAAAGGGCGCGGGCGCGGCGTCGCATTCGTGCGCTCTTTCGGCGTGCCATGTGCAGAAGTTATTGAGGTGACCGACACACCAAACGGCATCAAAGTTGATAAGGTGTTCGTGGCGGCGGACGTTGGCAAGGTCGTGGACCCCATCAATTTTGATAATCACGTCAAGGGCGCGGTTGTTTGGGGCCTGGGTCACGCCATGAACTGCGAGATCACCTATTCGGACGGGATGGCACAGCAATCCAACTATCACGCTCACGAGGGGATGCGCCTTTATCAGTGTCCGGAAATTCTTGTTCAAGGCCTGGAGAACGGTGCAAAAATCCGCGGCATTGGCGAACCTCCCGTGCCGCCAGCTGCACCAGCTCTTGCGAATGCGATCTTCGCTGCTACGGGCAAACGTCTGCGTGAAATGCCCTTCAATAAACATGCAAAATTCGTGTGAGGACGTTATGAAGCGAGCAAAACTAGCCGTATTGTCCGGTCTTGTCGTTTCCGCTGCATTGGTTGGTGTCGCATTTTCACATGGCGGCGGCGACGACAATGCTGAAATCGATCTGGTAGTAAACACCCCCGAAACGCCCCCTTCCACTGAGGAAGGGCTAGCCGCATGGGCGCGCATATACGAAGTCACCTCGCACCCGCGGTGTTCCAACTGTCATACTGGCGAAGCCAATGTGCCGATGTGGTCGGGGCCTTCCTATGGCGAAACCCGTCCCCACGGCATGCTCATCAATGCAGGTGAAAGCCGCATCGGCATTGAGACCCTTCCCTGCTCCACTTGCCATATGGAATCCACCGCGCCCAACACCGTGACGCACGCGCCGCCCCATGCAGGTCTCCCTTGGATGCTAGCGCCCGTGGAGTTCGTCTGGTTCGGGCAAGATAGCCAGACGATTTGCACACAGATGAGCGATCCTACACGGAATGGCGGCCGCGATGGCGATGGGCTCGTAGAGCATATTATTCACGATGCTGAGATTAAGGCATTCATCACCTGGGGCTTTAATCCCGGCGGAGGCCGTGAACCGGCGCCGGGAACCATGCAAGCGCACTTAGATGATATGGTCACCTGGACCTCCGCGGGCATGCCTTGCCCGACCAGCTCTGAGTAAGTAGCGGGACATAACGGACGTGAAGGGTTAGGCCTCTGTTTGAGTATCACCCATGACCTTCGAAGAGAATGTGTTCCCGTTCCTGAAGAGAACCATGGACATGGGCCACACATGCGCCCTGGCGACGCTAATCCACATTGACGGGTCATCTCCCCGGCCCGTCGGCAGTCAGATCGGGATCAAAGACACTGGCGATGCAGTTGGTATGATCACCGGCGGATGCGCCGAACGCGCGATCATCGCCGAAGCGCTGGCGTGCCTTAAGACCGGTACGGACAAAATCGTCAGGTATGGCAGCGGCTCGCCCTATCTTGATGTGGTATTGCCCTGCGGGTCAGGTATCGATGTCTTGCTTACAACAACTAATTGCGCCGACCTCATTGACTTCGCCACAATCGCTGAAAAAGCCCGCCGCCCGTTCTGGCTTTCCCTGGAGACCAAAACGAACCAGCTCACTGCATCTTATGAGAAGCCTGCTGAAGGCTCATTCGTTCAGGAGATGCTACCGCCCTATCGCTTGTTGGTCTTTGGCGAAGGGCCGAACCTGTCGTCCTTTACGAGAGTTGCAAATGCCGCAGGGTTCGAGGTTCTTGCGTATTCACCGGACACTGAGTGTCTCGATGATACCCAATCCTTAGGAGTTATGAGCACACACATTACGAAGTCCACGGATTTTGCTGAGCTCCCCATCGACCCCTGGTCGGCGGTCATCACTCTCTTCCATGAACATGACTGGGAGACCAACCTTCTCCAAGCCACATTGAACTCTAAGGCCCACTATATCGGCGCGCTCGGCAGTCGCCGTACCCACAACGAACGCCTCGCTACTCTATCGAGGCTCCCACCGATGAACCGATCGCCGGACGACATTCAAGGCCCGGTTGGCCTGGCGATTGGCGCAAAAAACCCTCAGGAGATCGCTGTTTCTATTTTGGCTGAAATCATCGCCCACCGCAGCGGGTGTGCTGTGGGTAAATGACTGAGGCCAATAGTGACGGGGGCTAGCAAAGATGGGGGCTAACAGATCTGTCAGAGAGGTTTCGCTTCTGGTCTTGGCAGCAGGTCACTCGACACGGTTCGGGTCCCAAGACAAACTAGCGGCCCCGTTTCGCTCTTCAACGGTTTTGGAAGAAACCTTAAAGACCTATGAGACCCAGGAATTTCAATCCCGGACGCTCGTGATCCCCACCGGCAGCCCACATCTGGAAGCAATTGCTGTAAACCACGCCTTCAAAATCGTCTTTAACCCGCACCCAGAACAAGGGCTCTCCAGTTCCATCCAGTACGGCTTAGCCGACGCGACATTATCGGACGGTGTCATGATCGCTCTCGGCGACATGCCCTCGATCCGTCCCGAGACGATTTCACGCCTTGTGGAGGCCTTCGGGCGCGGCGACCAAACCATCTTTGCACCAACAATCGATGGGCGCAGAGGACACCCCATAATCTTCGCCGCAGAGCATTACGATGATCTTCGCCACCTTTCGGGCGATCAGGGAGGCCGGTCCATCATTGAAAACAATGCCGAGGGAACCCAGCTTATTGAAGTCGACGACCCCGGCATTCTTGCAGATATCGACACCGAAGCCGATCGCCGAAAGCTGAACGTTGGGCGACAATGATCGTCCTCGCCCTACTTTTTCTTGCCACCGCTTGCCTTTATGCTAGCGTCGGCTTTGGCGGCGGCTCTACATACAATGCACTCCTTGTTCTGAACGGCACTGACTATCGTCTCCTTCCCTCGATTGCGCTGATCTGTAATCTGATCGTAGTCAGCGGGGGGACCTTGCGGTTCGCCCGCGAAGGGCTGCTCCGGTGGCGAGATTTACTCCCATTCCTCGCCGGATCCGTCCCGCTTGCCTGGATCGGCGGGCGCCTTTCCATCAGCGAGACAGTGTTCACAGGCTTGCTTGGGGCCTCGCTCTTGGCCTCGGCAGTTCACCTTCTCTCGACCAGCGCCACTCCAGAACAACCGACAGAAATTCGGGCAAGAAAATCGACGTTTACCTCTGGAAAGGGTGTCGCCTTGGCGAGCGGCGCTGGGATCGGTCTATTGAGCGGCCTTGTTGGGATTGGGGGTGGAATTTTCCTCGCCCCCCTTCTTTATCTTGGCAGATGGGGCAGCCCTCGGGAAATCGCCGCGGCGAGCAGTCTCTTCATTTTAGTGAATTCGCTCAGCGGCCTTGCAGGCCAAGTGACCAAACTTACAGCTGACGGTTCCAGCCTGTCCCTCATTGCCTATTGGCCGCTTTTCCTAGCCGTTTTGCTGGGCGGTCAGATCGGCTCCAGGCTTGGCGCAAAAATACTACCGGAACCAGTGATGAAACGCGCAACAGCCCTGCTTATTGCCTATGTGGCCTTGCGGCTATTATGGCGCTGGCAGGGCCTTGTCTTTACCTGACCAAATAAGCCACATTGGCAGCATGGCAGATGGCGCTCCGAAAAGTCTATTTTCCTCTCAAAAGGATCCTTTAGTGGACCCGTTCGGACGGGCGATTACTTATCTGCGGCTTTCCATCACCGATCGATGCGACCTGCGCTGTACTTATTGCATGCCTGAACGCATGACGTTTCTTCCGCGCAAGGATGTTCTATCCTTTGAAGAAGTCGTCCGACTGGTTGGGGTGTTCGTCGATCAGGGCGTCAGACGCTTGAGGCTAACCGGTGGGGAGCCACTGGTCAGGCGGGACGTGGATCGCCTGCTCCTGGAGCTCGGTGAGTTCGTCTCTCCTGGCAAACTTGATGAACTGACCCTTACGACGAATGGCGTTGCGCTGGCGCGATTTGCCGATACTCTCGCCAAAGCTGGCATTCGCCGTATCAACGTTTCGCTTGATACGCTTCGGCCCGATGTCTTTGAACGGATCACCCGCCGCCACCGTCTCGCAGAGGTTCTGGATGGAATCGAAGCGGCCCAAGCGGCCGGACTGAAGGTCAAAATCAACACGGTCGTGCTAAAATCAGAGAACGCAGGCGACATCCCGGCAATCGTGGAGTGGGCCCACAAAAGCTCCATGGATATCTCCCTCATTGAAGTCATGCCCATGGGCGATGTGGATGAAGACCGGCGCGATCAATTTTATCCGCTAACGGAGGTTCGCCAAGGTCTTGAAACGCGCTGGAAGCTGACCCCCGATACTTACCGAACTGGTGGGCCATCCCGGTACCATCGCATCGAAGAAACCGGCGGGCGGATTGGCTTCATTTCGCCCCTTACTGAGAACTTCTGCAGCGGCTGCAACCGAATACGCCTGACCTGCACCGGCAAACTCTATATGTGCCTTGGACAAGGAAACGAGACGGACTTTCGCGCGGCCCTACGCGCAGGGGCGAGTAAAAGCGACCTCTCTGAGATCCTCCGTGAGGCTATCACTCGAAAACCTCTGGGCCATGATTTTGAGATCTCCGATCGCCGCCACGGTCCGGCAGTTGATCGCGCAATGTCCGTCACGGGAGGTTAGGCAGTGAGCGAGCAACGCCCGACGCGCATCCTCTTTTTCGGCCATTTAAAGGACGTGGCCGGAGAAGCTGGCCGCGATGTCATCTTACCGAAAGAGATCCGTGTCCGGACGGCCCTGATCGACTGGCTCGCGGGTGAGGATGACCTGCTTCGGACCGCCCTCAGCGCCGAAAGCGTGCGCCTATGTATCGACCAGCAAGTTGTTGAGAGCGATGCGCGTTTCGAAAGCCCAGAAGAAATCGGCTTTCTACCCCCCTTCAGCGGGGGCTAGTGTGACCACTGCCCCACGTGTTCTCGTCTCTGAGCAGCCGATTGATCCGAGCGCGCTCTACAAGGCATTCGTGGAAGAGGACGCGGGCGCCGGCGGCATCGTCACGTTTACCGGTCAGGTCCGCGCCGAAGATGGGAGTGTCCAGGCTCTTGTGCTCGATCACTATCCTGAGGTCACCGAGCGTCACATTGAAAAATTCATCCAGGAGGCTAAGGAGCGCTGGCCGCTCCGTCATGCGCGCGTAGTCCATCGGGTCGGGCACATTGCGCCTGGCGAGACCGTGGTCTTTGTGGCCGCAAGTGCCGATCATCGGCGGCCCGCTTTTGAAGCCGCGGACTTTCTGATGGACTATCTGAAATCAGCCGCCCCTTTTTGGAAGAAAGAGATCACTCGTGACGGGGCTCGATGGATCGAACCCACCAAAAACGATCTCCTCGACCGGAACCGCTGGACCCTTTAGACTTTGCGCACAATTCAACCTCCCT
Source organism: Pseudomonadota bacterium (assembly GCA_038522945.1). GTDB lineage: Bacteria > Pseudomonadota > Alphaproteobacteria > Caulobacterales > Parvularculaceae > MED-G105. The sequence continues at coordinate 18,426 of JBCBJV010000019.1, read as the reverse complement.
TACTTGAAGATAGAAAAGTCATGCCCGGTATCAACGACCAACTTTCATTCATCCCCGTACGGATTGCCATCCTGACCGTGAGTGACACGCGCACCCTTGCCAATGACACCTCCGGAGAAACATTGGTCCAGCGCCTCCAAGCCGCCGGACATGAACTTGCCGCCCGGGAAATCCTGCCAGATGACGGCGGGAAGTTAAGGGCACGCTGCGAGGCGTGGATTGATGATCCATCGATCGATGCCATTATCACGACTGGCGGAACTGGCCTCACAGGCCGCGATGTCACGCCGGAAGCCCTTCGGCCTCTTTTTGACAAAGAGATTGAAGGGTTTTCGGTGATCTTCCATAAGCTCAGTTATCAGTCCGTCGGCCTTTCCACCCTGCAATCGCGGGCTTGTGCGGGACTTGCGCGGGGCACATTCTTGTTCCTGCTGCCTGGCTCAACTGGCGCTGTCAAAGATGGCTGGGACGGTCTCATTTCTCACCAGCTCGATTCCCGCTATCGCCCTTGCAATCTGGTGGAGCTCATGCCGCGCCTCATGGAATAATAACCAAGGGATCGATTGTGACGGAGCTTACCCATTTCGATAAATCAGGCCGTCCTCAGATGGTCGATGTCACGGAGAAGGCTGTGACAGAGCGAGCCGCCTCAGCGGAGGGGTTCGTTTCTCTGTCTGAGATGGCCTATCAAGCCGTTAAAGATCGCTCGACCAAAAAAGGAGACCCAATCGCAGTCGCTGAACTTGCAGGGATTATGGCGGTCAAACGCACCGCGGATATCATCCCCTTGTGCCACCCTCTGCCCATTGGCGGTGTTCATCTCAGAACGGAGCTAATAGCTGACACAGCTAACGTTCGGTTTGTTGCAACGGTGAAAACCAGCGGACGCACCGGCGTGGAGATGGAGGCGCTAACGGCGGTTTCAGCTGCATGCCTAACTCTATACGATATGGTCAAAGCGATCGACAAATCCATGGTGATTAGCGGTATCGCGCTCCTTGAAAAATCAGGTGGGCAGTCAGGCGACTATCAGCGAAAGCCCCGCGACACATGATCAGCGTCCGGCAAGCCCAGCAGATCATCCGTCAGCAGATCACCCCGACTGCCATCGAAGATGTGCCCTTGCTTCACGGCCAGGATCGCCGCCTCGCTGGGCCCATCGCTGCTAAGCTCACTCAGCCGCCGTTCAATGCATCGGCCATGGACGGCTATGCCTGTCGTGTCGAAGACGCCGTCAATGGCGCCCGCCTTAGTGTTATCGGCACAGCCTCGGCGGGTGAACAGTTTACCGGTAGCGTCGGTCCCGGCGAAACGGTCCGAATTTTTACCGGCGCCCCCGTCCCGATCGACGCTACTTGCATCGTCATTCAGGAAAACACCGATCGCCATGGCGATGAGATCCGTGTCAAGACAAATGCCAACGATGGCGAGCACATCCGACGGGCGGGCATCGACTTTGTAGAAGGGCAAGCTCTTCTTGACGCCGGGACCCGGCTCACCGGCCCGGCCCTTGCCCTCGCGGCGGCAGGGAACAATGCAACCGTGCCCGTGCGGCAGCGCCCGAAGGTGGCATTAATCGCCAATGGCGATGAGCTTGTGATGCCCGGCGACCCAAGGGGGGCAGACCAGATTATCTGCTCGGTTCCCTTCGGCCTCATCCCCATGATCAGGGCATGGGGCGGTGACCCTGAGTTTATGGGCATCGCGCCCGACGAACCGGATGCCATGAGGGAGATGGCTGAAAAGGCGGTCACCTACGATCTTGTTGTGCCCATCGGTGGCGCGTCGGTCGGCGACAAGGATTTGATGCGACCAACATTTTCAAAGCTGGGCGCCGAGTTGCTCTTTGAGAAAGTGGCTGTAAAGCCCGGCAAGCCAACCTGGTTTGCTCAGCATGAAGATGCTCGTATTCTTGGCCTTCCAGGAAATCCCGCCTCGGCGCTCGTCACTGCCATTCTATTTGTGCAGGTGGCAATCAAGGCGTTTTTGGACGAAAGCCAAGACGACGATAGTTTTCTTCACAGAGCCAAACTGAGGGGAACCTTGAACGCCAACGGGCCACGCGAAGGTTATCTGCGGGCGCACATTAACCTCACTGACGAGGGGGCCGTTGTAATCCCCGCCAGAAATCAGGATAGCTCCCTCCTCTCCACGTTTGCCGACGCAGACGCATTGATCCGTCGCCTGCCCCATGCAGACAGTGTCCCAGACGGCGGTCCCATTGAGTATCTGCCACTCTAACCAGGCGCTGGACTGCCGCGACCAATCCGGCAGTAAATAGACATAATCCATTGTAGGAGATCTTCCATGCCATCAACGCTATCGGGTTTCACAACGATCCTTGAAGAAGCCGGTCTCGCTGCCTCGACTATGTCAGATGGCGACCTTTCTGTCAGCACACCAATCGATGGGAGCGTCATTGCCCATGTACGCACCACGCCCCTCGCCTCTATGCAAGGCATCATCGAAAACGCTAACGAGGCGTTCTTTAGGTGGCGGCAAGTCCCGGCACCGCGACGCGGCGAGCTAGTTCGTCTTCTCGGTGAGGAGTTGCGCGCCAGCAAAGACGCGCTCGGTCAGTTGGTGACGTTGGAAGTTGGAAAGATCCGTTCTGAAGGCCTCGGTGAAGTCCAGGAAATGATCGATATCTGTGAGTTTGCCGTTGGTCTTTCCCGCCAGCTTTACGGGAAGGTCATTGCCTCCGAGCGCGCTGGTCACCGTATGGCCGAAACATGGCATCCCATTGGTCCGTGTGGGATCATTTCCGCGTTCAATTTCCCGGTCGCTGTCTGGTCTTGGAATGCCGCACTTGCCCTTGTTTGTGGAAACCCGATCATCTGGAAGCCATCGGAAAAATCACCGCTCACCGCCATGGCCGTAATGGCATGCTTTGAACGGGCCATAGCGCGTTTTGGCAGCGATGCGCCGGAAGGCCTTGCCCAACTGACGATCGGCGGCGCGGACCTTGGCAATGCCCTCGCCGAAGCGCCAAACGTGCCGATCCTGTCTGCAACCGGCTCTTCTGCCATGGGCGCGCTTGTGGGGCCCAAGGTCACGGCAAGATGGGGGCGACCCATCCTGGAACTTGGCGGCAACAATGCGATGATTGTCGCGCCCTCCGCCAATCTGGATCTAGCTGTGCGTGCAATTGTTTTTTCTGCAGTCGGAACTGCAGGGCAGCGCTGCACATCCCTCAGACGTCTGATTGTTCATCGTTCTATCAAGGAAGACCTAATCACGCGACTGGTCAGCGCCTATCAATCCCTCGCCATTGGTAATCCGCTGGACAATGATGTTCTTGTCGGCCCACTGATTGACGAAGAGGCGCGCCGTGCGGTGCTCAAAGCTGTTGAGCGCGCGCAAGCCGAGGACGGCGCACTCTTGGTAGGCGGGACAGACGCGAACCTGGGAGATGGCGGTGCTTACGTATCGCCCGCTATCATCGATATGCCAAGCCAGAGCGACATCGTCCGGACCGAGACATTTGGACCAATTCTGTACTGCCTTACATATGATGCGCTGGATGAGGCAATCGCACTGCAAAACGGCGTTAAGCAAGGTTTATCATCCTGCATCTTCACCAGAGACCTGCAAGAAGCCGAGATCTTCCTTTCTGCGGCGGGATCGGATTGTGGGATTGCAAACGTCAATATCGGCCCGTCGGGCGCTGAAATCGGGGGTGCCTTTGGCGGTGAAAAAGAAACCGGTGGCGGGCGCGAAGCAGGCTCTGATGCCTGGAAAGGCTATATGCGTCGTCAGACGAGCACGGTTAATTACTCCGCAGACCTCCCATTGGCCCAGGGCGTCAAATTTGATGTTTGAGCTTTTCCACGAGAAACCACTTTGGCACGCTGATCAGCTAGCCCCATGGACAATAAAATAGGATCGCTGGACTGACGTTCGGCGAACTCAGTCTTTGATGTGAGCCCACGCCATTCGTCAGCAATCAGAACCTGGGCAATTGCTCCGCCAAGGGTTCCACCAGGTCCGAGAAGAATGATTACTTCCGGCGCAAACTCCCTCACCCCATGGCGAACGGCTGCGGAAAAATCGTAGTGCTGAACAACCTGATGGCCCAAAGTGTAGTCCCAAAGGTCCGGTACGGATGTCTCAAAGGGATACCAAATGTGCCCGCGCCCATCGACCAACGGCCAGGACGGTTTCCCAAATAGCTCAACGGGCAACGCGCCGCGCCCCCGTTCTGAAACAGGCTGCTGCAAGGGCGTGTGAAAGGCAGCATGGTTGGCAAGGCGCATGGGGAAGCGGCCACCAATGGGCTCAAGGCGCGCTTCCGCCGCCGCCAACGCACTCTCCTCACCAGCAAGAACAAGCATCCCGCCGAGTTCAATAGAAAGATAAAGCCCTGGGACTTCCTCAATTAGACTGAGCAAAGCCGTCCGCTTGCCCGGAATTTCGCGCCAAGCATCGTCCACAAATGGGTAAATCATCTGCCCACCAATGAGGCCGTCTTGCATGAAGGTACCCATCGTGTTCACAAGCTTGAAGCCATCCTGTTGCGCAAGGCTCCCGCTACAAGCCAGGGCCAGATACCAACCCATAGAGTTACCGGTGATTGCGACGACTTCGTATTGGTCCGTGTCAATATCAAGGAAATCGCAAATAGCGCACGCGTGGATCAGACCAGAGGCATTATCACCCCTCGAAAATTCGTTTACGGAGTAGCGTTCAGCGCCATCCAAATCATGAAGCGGCCTTTGGCCCATGCGGCGGCGCTCTGCGTCAAATCCGGCAATGAGTTCAACATGGTGGGCGTGGTGCCGTTTTAGATAGCCCAGCTCTTCCTTGTTATAGGTCCCGCGGCCTGGGGCGACAACGAGAGCGGTTTTGCGGCTCATTGCGTCCTTCTCCCTGTTGTCACCAGGGCAAGGGCCGCGGCGATCACATCATCCCGGCTCGGTAGTGTTGCCCCATAGGCGGGCCCTGTCGGAATGAAACAGTCGTCGGCCGTGATCCGGCTAACTGGCTTGGTTGAATTTTCTCCGAAAAAGGCCATCAGGGCCTCGCTTTGAGATCCCGTCGACCGGCATTCATCAACGATCAGTATACGTTCGCATGCTTCAGTGGCATCCAGCAGACTTTGCGCTGGCAAGGGCGCCAGCCATCGGATATCGACGACTGTTGATTGAAGCCCATGATCGTCCAGCAAACGCTTTTGAGCCTGGACTGATCTGTAATAGCCATTTCCATAGGTCACGATTGCCAGATCAGTACCCTTTCCTTCGGTGCCGACTTCCCCGAACGAGGGCGACTGCGTGCCGGGCTGCGGATAAGTGTGTGTCCACAGGCTGTCTCCTTCGGCATGGAGGTCCCGGGTCATGTAAAGGGCAATCGGTTCAAGGAAAACAACAATGCGTTGCTCTTCCCGCGCAAGCCGCACACTTTCACGCAACATCAAGGTGGCATCACGCCCGTTTGACGGGCACGCGATGATCAGTCCCGGGATATCCCGCAGCACAGCAATGGAATTGTCATTGTGGAAATGCCCGCCGAACCCCCGCTGATAGGCAAGCCCGGCAATGCGCACTATCATGGGGTTGGTAAATTGACCATCAGAAAAGAAGGAAAGCGTTGCCGCTTCACCGCGCAGCTGATCTTCTGCATTATGGAGATAGGCGAGGAACTGAATTTCAGGGATAGGAATAAATCCGTTTTGTCCGAGCCCAATGGCAAGACCAAGGATCGATTGTTCATCAAGGAGCGTATCGATGACGCGTCGCGCCCCGAACCGCCCATGGAGCCGCTGCGTGACCCCGTAAACACCGCCTTTACAGCCGATATCTTCACCTGCGAGGACGATCTCCTCGTGCTCGAGCATCAGGTCATTCAGCGCAAAGTTGATGTTCCGTGCCAGGTGCTGCGGTTCGCCCATGGCCCGCAAATCGGCATCACCGAACACAGCTGCTCGCGCTTCAGGGCTCGGTCCGTTACTGAGCAGGCATGTCCGCTTGGCGGGGACGATGCTTGCACGCACTTGCGCGGCAGTCTGAAGCTTTGGCCGCGCGATCACGTCATTGGCAACCCGTGCGATCCGTTGTTCTTCTTGTCCGTACACCGTCAGAACATCCTGAGCGGAGAGTGTGGTCTCGTCGATCAGACGACGGGCACTGTGCAGCAGTGGATCGTTCGCCTCCGCCTCTTCGATTTCGTGACGAGCGAGATAAACGGTCTGCGCGTCTGCCCCCGCATGACCGTAAAGACGCACGCATTCCATATGTAAAACCGCAGGCTTGCGGTGACGGCGCACCCATTGTTCAGCTGTCTTCGCAACGGCAAATGCATCGATCATATCGAGACCGTCACATGAAAAATATTCAAGCCCCGGCCGTGCCCGTAAGCTGGCTTCGACCCACCCTTTTGGACTCTTGACCGAAATACCAATGCCGTTGTCCTCGCAAACAAAAAGCAAGGGCAACGGCGTCCCTTTATAGCATGTCCAACCTGCGGTATTGACTGCCCCTTGCGCGGTCGAATGATTGAGTGACGCATCACCAAAAGAACACATCACGATGGCATCATCAGGGTACTGTTGATGTTCAGGTCTGTGTCGGCGGGCAAGGCCAATGGAATAAGCCGCCCCGACCGCTTTTGGAAGATGGGATGCAATGGTGGATGTTTGAGGTGGTATACTGAGAGGTTTGGACCCCAATACTTTGTGGCGCCCACCGGAGATGGGATCGTCCGACGAGCACACAAAGCTCAGGAGCATGTCACGGACCGGGGTTTGGCCCGTCGCTTTTAAGGCACGTGCAACCTGAAATGCCCCGTCCCGATAATGAAGAAACGCCGGGTCATCGACACGCAAAGCAGCCGCAATTGCGGCATTGCCTTCATGACCTGACGACCCAATGGTATAGAAGCCATGGCCTTCTGCTTGGAGTGTTCGAGATCGCCGATCCAATTGTCGGCTGATCACCTGGGCACGGAAAATCGCAACCAGCTGCTCCGCGGTCATACCCACGTCGCGCAGGCTCACCTTTGATCGCGGGAGCGGGAAATCCCCTTCTCCGACACGCCGCAAGAAATTTTGATGAACAATTTCAGCGCGATCCATGGCCGCCGCAAGATCTCCCACCTATTAGGGGCGGTCCCCTATTTGTGTCTGCCATAGATGTCTTTACAGGAGAAGAAAAGAGCCGACTATTCCAGCGCCTGGCAGTTTATCTTGTTCATTCGTGTAGGGAGAGACAGACCAGCCCCGGAGTATCGGTTAAAACGCTGGCAGTCCCGTGATTGCCCGTCCCAATATGAGAGCGTGAATGTCATGCGTCCCCTCATAGGTATTCACGGTTTCAAGGTTCGTGGCATGACGGAGCACATGGTACTCCTCGCTGATGCCGTTACCGCCGTGCATATCCCGGGCGGTGCGCGCAATCTCAAGGGCCTTGCCACAATTGTTCCGCTTAATGAGGGAAATGAGTTCGGGCGAGGCTGTCCCCTCATCAATCATGCGTCCGGCGCGAAGCGCAGCCTGCAGGCCGAGGGCAATATCCGTTTGCATGTCGGCCAATTTCTTCTGGAAAAGCTGTGTGTTCGCCAGAGGCCGACCAAATTGTTTGCGGTCAAGGCCATATTGTCGAGCGGCATGGAAACAGAATTCTGCAGCACCCATTGAGCCCCAACTGATCCCGTATCGCGCACGGTTAAGGCACCCGAACGGTCCTTTCAAACCTTCAACGCCGGGCAACAAGGCTTCTTCACCCACCTCAACATCGTCGAGAGTTATCTCGCCGGTAATCGAGGCGCGCAACGAGAGTTTGCCGGTGATTTTCGGGGCACCAAGTCCCTTTGTTCCTTTTTCCAATACGAACCCGCGGATCTTGCCACCGTGAGCTTCCGATTTTGCCCAGACCACAAAAACGTCTGCAATCGGTGAATTGGAGATCCAGGTCTTTGCCCCATTTAGAATGTATCCGGACGGGGTCTTTTTCGCATGGGTCTTCATCCCGGCAGGATCTGACCCGGCATCAGGCTCAGTGAGCCCGAAGCATCCGATCAACTCGCCCTTAGCGAGGCCCGGCAGATACTTCTCATGGTGGTAGTCATGGCCGTACGCATGGATCGGATACATCACCAGGGAAGATTGCACGCTCATCATAGAGCGATAGCCGCTATCGACGCGTTCAACTTCCCGGGCGACCAGCCCATACGCCACATACGATGCGCCAATGCCGCCAAAACGCTCGGGGATTGTCACGCCCAACATGCCCAAATCGCCCATTTCGCGGAAAATCGCCGGGTCGGTCTTTTCCTCGCGATAGGCCTCAGTGACACGCGGTTGCAGATTGGATTGTGCGTAGCTGCGCGCCGTATCGCGGATCATCTTTTCTTCGTCGGAAAGCTGATCATCCAGGAGGAAAGGATCCTCCCAGTTGTATCGGGAAAGCTCCGGGCGGGTTTTGGCGTCTAGGTTCGACATGGATCACCGGTTTTTTCTGAAACGTATCACTTGATACCAAATTGTGTTCTGTCTCGTCCAGCGACGCGACGTCACCCATTGAACCGCCCATGCAACCGCGAATTTGCGTTGAATGCTATTGCTCATGCGACAAGGGGCTTTTGGCGCCGAGCCGTTTTGGGTAGATTAACCATAGAAATTGGAGGGTAAGGGGCATGGAAGACTGGAACTATAATTTTTGGGGGCCCGGGTTTGGATTATGGGGCTTTATTCTTTTGATCATCTTGATCACGTCATTCTTTGGCTACCTGAGAGCCCGATCGCGAAATGAACTTATCCGCGAAGCCCTCCGGTCGGGACAGGAAATTGACCCTCAACTCTTTCGGGAGATCGGCGAGGAAGATGGGGCCGGTGGCCCGCTCACCGGCGGCTTTGTGACCCTTGCCGTCGCCCTTGGGATAATCGTCCTTGGATATCAGATCAGCAACGTCTCCGGCGAAGAGGAAGTCTTCGAAGTGATGAAAGGCGCCGCTGCGATCCCAGGCTTTATAGGCATCGCCTTGATTATTGTCGGCACCATCCGGGGTATATTCAGTAGACGGCAAAAATAAGCTGATTTCGCTAATCAGTTCCCGCACGCTGACTAATGCTTGGCCAGCGGCGCTCTTGCGGCATGCCATAGCTGCCGCATCCGACACACTTGCGACCAGGGCACACAGGTCCTCCCAAGCAACGCCGCAGTTTGGTCGCGCTATTTGAGTTTCTACTGGCGGCGCTGCCAGCTTATTCCTCCGCGAGGACATCCCGAACGGTTTATCATCTTTTACTGGTGTTCCCGTCTGGAATTCAGGTAAGCTCGCGCTCGATTTCGACCGCGTTCGACATCACCGTACAGCTTCCTGCCAAGTGGTCGTCATGACCGCTGATGAGAAAAAAACATGACAGATCAATCTTCGACATCGCAACAAGGATCCCAGTTTGTTCCGGTTTCGCCATTCGATCTGGTGGTCTTTGGGGCAGCCGGTGACCTTTCACTAAGGAAGCTGATCCCTTCCCTGTTTCACAGATGGCAGGACGGGCAGATCCCGGATTCATCCAAAATCATAGGTGTCTCTCGTTCCGCGATGAATACGGACGATTTCCGTCAATTGGCCATGGAAAGCTACCGCAAGTTTCGACCCAATGACGATTTCGACCCGGAACAGTGGCAATCATTTTCAAACCTGATTTTCTATGCGGAACTTGACGCGGCCAATTCTGACGCAGACTGGTCAGGCCTTCGCGCTCATTTGGATGGTGGCGAGGAAAAGCAACGGGTCTATTACCTCGCGCTACCCCCGGCAATTTACGGAGCTGTCAGCGCCAATATCGTAGAGGCCGGCTTGAAATCGGAAGGCACTCGTATCGTGCTGGAAAAACCGATCGGCAAGGACTTGGCCTCTGCCCAGAAAATCAACGATGCGGTCGGTGCGGTCTTTGACGAAAAGTCAATCTTCCGGATTGATCACTATCTCGGCAAAGAGACGGTCCAGAACCTCATTGTGCTGAGGTTTATGAACTCCCTTTTGGAGCCGGTCTGGAACGCCAACGCCATTGACCACGTGGAAATTACCGTTGCTGAATCCATTGGCGCCGGGAATCGGGCAAGTTATTACGATACGTCCGGGGCGTTGCGGGACATGGTGCAGAACCATCTTCTCCAACTCCTGTGTCTTGTAGCCATGGAACCGCCTCTCGACCTGGAACCGGACACACTCCGGGATGAAAAAATCAAAGTCCTCAAAGCGCTACGGCCAATCACGGCCGACAACGTCCGCCATACGACCGTGCGCGGGCAGTATGAGCGCGGCGCTTCCGATGGCGAAGTGGCCCCTGCCTACACGGAAGAATTGGATGGTCCATCGAGCACGGAAACCTTTGTTGCCATTAAGGCAAATATAGACAACTGGCGCTGGAAAAGCGTCCCGTTTTACTTGCGAACCGGTAAACGGATGTCCGCCCGGTTTTCCGAGATCATTATCCAGTTCAAAGAAGTTGCCCATGCTCTCGTCAAGGAACAGGGCGGCTTGCCGCCAACGCGCATGGTGATTCGGCTCCAGCCCGATGAAGGGGTGAAGCTGTTGCTGGTGACCAAAGATCCAGGTCCAGGCGGCATGCGCCTGCGCTATGTGCCGTTGAATCTATCCTATGCGGAGCATTTCGAAGCCCGCTATCCCGATGCCTATGAACGCCTTTTGATGGCGGTTGTCCGCGGTGACCTCGGCTTGTTCATGCGCCGCGACGAAGTGGAAGCAGCGTGGAAATGGGTCGACGGCATTCTCGGTGCCTGGACCCAGGACGACACGCCAACTTATGCTTACGCTGCCGGCACAGATGGGCCGCCCCATTCTGCGATGCTGCTCGACCGCGATGGGCGGGAATGGTTCCATGGCCACTAATCCGCAAATCGTCACCTTTGCCGATCGGGAAAGCATGGCGGCCCGCGTTGCTGACCTGGTAGAGGGCGCTGCGCGCGCTGGATTGGGGGAGTTTGGCCAGGCAGAGCTGGCCCTTTCCGGCGGCTCAACGCCAAAGGCCCTTTATAGTGCCCTAGCGGCGCGGAACCTTTCTTGGGATCGGGTGCGTTTGACACTCGTTGATGAAAGGTGGGTACCGACAAACCACCCAAGGTCGAACGAGGCTTTTGTGCGCGAGGCATTTTCTGGGGCGCGCGATGTCCAAGTTTCGGGCCTGTTCAATGGCGCGCCATCCCCAAGTGACGGCCTCACCCAAGGTATCGAGGCCATGGCGGAACCGGCGCGGAACTTTGATGCGGTGATCCTTGGCATGGGCGATGACGGGCACACAGCTAGCTGGTTCCCTCACGCTGACGGTCTCGATCGCGCATTGGAAGCGAATGACAAACTCACCGCCATCACCGCTGAAAAATCAGCCGTGACCGGGGACGAAGTCGATCGGATCTCGCTCACCCTTTCAGCGATCAGGCCAGCAGGGCTTGTTATTTTGTTGATCACAGGCGAAACCAAAAAAGAAGTGCTTCTGCGGGCGCTAATGCCTGGCCCGATTGAGGACTTGCCTGTGCGCGCTATCCTGGCGGCGCGACCTGATATGTGGATTTGCTGGGCACCGTGAGGGTTACTCCGTGGCAAGACTAAACGATACTATCGCACGCGTTACTGACCGCATTAAAGAACGGAGCGACGCGCCCCGTACGGCCTATCTGAAGCAAATGCGGGCCGCCGCACAGGAAGGTCCGTCTCGATCCCATGTGTCTTGCGGGAACCTCGCCCACGCAGCGGCGGCGTGCCCGTCTGAGGTGAAGAAGCGCCTAGCCAAAGGCGATGGACCCAATATTGGCATTGTGACCGCTTACAACGACATGTTGTCTGCCCACCAACCACTTGGAGCCTATCCAGAGATCATCAAAGACACACTCGATGAGCTTGGCGCGACCGCTCAGATTGCTGGGGGTGTCCCGGCCATGTGCGATGGGGTTACCCAAGGCCAGCCGGGCATGGATCTGTCACTGTTTTCGCGAGACGTGATCGCCATGGCGACAGCCGTCTCCTTGTCTCACAATGTTTTCGACGGCGCGTTGATGCTTGGGGTGTGCGATAAGATCGTGCCCGGACTGTTTATCGGGGCAGCCCGTTTCGGTCATATGCCGATCCTCTTCCTGCCTGCGGGCCCCATGCCCTCGGGCATGACGAACAATGAAAAAGCGCGGATCCGGGAACTATACGCCAAAGGTGAGGTTGGTCGCGACGAACTCCTGCGGGCGGAAAGCGAAAGCTATCATTCGCCGGGCACCTGTACATTCTACGGTACAGCAAACTCCAATCAAATGCTGATGGAAGTGATGGGGCTTCATATTCCGGGGTCGGCATTCGTCAATCCGGGCACTGAGCTCCGCCATCGTATTGTTGAGGAAACAGCCAGACAGGTGGCCTCAACCACAGCCCTCAGCGACACATATCGCCCGTTCTGTGAGGTGATCGATGAGCGTTCGCTGGTCAATGCTATTGTCGGGCTTCACGCCACCGGCGGGTCGACCAATCACCTCATCCATCTGATCGCGATGGCACGCACTTGTGGCGTTATCATCGACTGGGACGACTTCTCTGAGATTTCCAATGTGACCCCCTTGCTTGCGCGGGTTTATCCCAATGGATCGGCAGACGTGAACCATTTTCATGCTGCCGGTGGCCTTGGCTTCATCATCCGCGAACTGATCGACGCTGGCCTGATGCACGGAGATGTCACAACGGTTATGGGCGACGGCTTGGTGACATACGCAAATGCACCACAAGTCGAGGGGGATCAGCTTAGCTGGCATCCAGTTGTAGAAACCTCCCGGGATGAAGAGATCCTAAGGCCTGCGGCTTCGCCCTTCAACGAGACCGGCGGGCTTGCGCTGCTGAAGGGTAATATCGGGCGGGGTTGCATCAAAGTCTCCGCCGTCAAACCCGACCATCAGACCATTGAAGCGCCGGCCATCGTCTTCAAATCCCAGCAAGATCTGATGGATCGGTTTAAGGCTGGTGAGCTTAATCGGGATTTTGTTGCGGTTGTTCCATTTCAGGGACCAAAGGCAAATGGGATGCCGGAACTGCACAAACTGACACCGCCGCTAGGGGTCCTTCAACAACAAGGGTACAAAGTCGCGCTCGTGACAGACGGACGCATGTCGGGTGCCAGCGGCAAGGTACCCGCGGCAATCCACGTGACGCCGGAAGCGCTCGATGGAGGTGCAATAGGGAAGATACAAGACGGTGATATAGTCCGCGTAGATGCGATTAATGGCGTCCTGGAAGCAGTGGCTGACCTGACCGACCGCGCCTCACCTGATCATGATCTGGATACTGATCGCTGGGGCACCGGCCGGGAACTTTTTGCTGGCTTCCGCGCCCTTGTCGGATCAGCAGAAGAAGGCGCTTCGGCAACCCTTTTGGAAGAGCGCCATGGCTGACCCTATTCTCGTGGCTGATATTGGCGGGACCAATGCACGCTTTGCTATTGCCACTCACGACGACAGCCGCATTGAGATAAAGAACGCCCAAACGTTCCGGGCGGTGGACTTTGAAACAATCCGGGATGCGGCGGACGCTTATCTTGAATCGATCACTGAACGCCCTAAGCGTGCTTGCTTCGCCGCCGCAGGGCCTATCCTTGACGGCGAAGTGGCGTTCACCAATTCCCATTGGCACCTGAAATCAAGCGACATCGAAGCCCCGCTGAAGCTTGATGAGTTCAAGATCGTCAATGATTTCTATGCCCTCGCCTCAGGGGTGCCCCACTTGCCGAACCACGCCTTTCAAGCAGTGAAAGCGGGCGAAGCGGTTGCCGATGCTCCCATGTTGGTGATCGGGCCGGGCACGGGGCTCGGCCAAGCACTTATTGTCCCCTCTCCTGAAGGCCCCAAGATCGTGGCAACGGAAGGCGGTCATGTGTCCTTTGCACCGTTTACAGACGAAGAACGCGCGATCCGGCAGTTCATTGCCAAAGAGCATCCGCGCGTTTCCGTTGAACGACTTCTGTCCGGCAGAGGTCTTGTAAATATTCACCGCGCCCTTTGCACCATCGAAGGTGCCCAGCGGGTTTCTCTGCAGGCAAACGAAATCACAGAGGCCGCGTTCACCGGCGAATACCCCATCGCTGTAAAGGCGGTCGACGTTTTTTGTGCAATTCTGGGCCGTGTCGTTGGCGATGCTGTCCTGTCATCGGGGGCCCGCGGCGGCGTCATCCTCGGCGGCGGCATCCTGCCGAAAATTCGCGATGTGTTTCTGAAAAGCGGGTTTGCCGCATGCTTCACGCAGAAGGGACGCATGTCCAATTATGTGGACGCCGTGCCCGTTAAGCTGATCATCATGGACGGGGCCGCCCTGTACGGCGCAGCGGAATGCGTAAAGGAGCAAGGCTGATGAATTTAGCTGTGATGGACACCGATGCGGTGCTAGCTGCTGCGACAGTCATCCCGGTGTTAGAAGTTCCAACTCTTGAAAAAGCCGCCCCGCTGGCAGAGGCCCTCGCCGCTGGCGGATTACGCGTGGTCGAACTAACGCTTCGCACGCCCTGCGCCCTGGAAAGCGTTGCCGCAATGACGCAAGCCGCACCAGATCTGATTGTCGGTATGGGAACGATCCGCACACCGGAAGATGCCTCCCGATCTGCCGATGCAGGCGCGGCATTTCTGGTCAGCCCCGGCGCTAGCCTTTCCCTTTTGGAAGCCATGTACAAAAGCGGCCTCCCCGCCTTGCCTGGAGTCGCAACCGCATCTGAAGCAATGACCGCTTTTGAGGCCGGGTTCACGGCGCAAAAGTTCTTTCCAGCAGAACCCGCAGGTGGCATCTCTTATTTGAAATCGCTCTTTGGCCCCCTTCCCGACATCCGGTTTTGCCCCACAGGTGGGATTAGTGCGGAAAAAGCAGAGGACTATATGGCCTTGCCGAACGTTGTCTGCGTCGGCGGCTCGTGGATTGCCAACCGCACAATGATTGCGAATGGCGACTGGGCCCAGATTACGGCTAACGCCAAACGGGCTACCAACATTGGTCCGTAGCCGTTTGTATCTGCCATCGCATTAAGTCTTTTCACTGCCTGAAGGAGTGCTCCCATTGCCGCGTCCCCCATCGACTGACAATGAGGTTTCGGAGGCCATGCGCGGCGTAAACACCACCCGTTATCTACAGGACCTCGACAACGCGCATCACCTTCATCCGTTTACGGTTCACCACGAACTTCAGGCCCAGCGGCCACGTGTCATTGCGCGCGGTAAAGGTGTTTATCTTTGGGACACTGACGGCAACAAGATCATCGACGGGATGGCCGGTCTTTGGTGCGCGCAGATTGGATACGGCGTTGAAGAGCTGGCCGATGCCGCTTCTGATGCCATCAAACAACTCAGCTACTACAACACATTTTTCCAGACGACGACGCCATATGTGGCTGAACTGAGCGCGCTTATTGCAAGCAAAACGCCAGCCAACCTCGATCATATTTTCTTTGCCAGTTCCGGTTCAGAGGCCAACGATTCGGCCGTAAAACTCATTTGGTACTATTGGAACCTGAAAGGCCAACCGCAAAAGAAGACCATCATCAGCCGCAACCGCGCCTATCACGGCACCACTGTTGCTTCGGCCAGCCTTACAGGGCTTCCCTTCATGCATGGGATTTTTGATCTACCCTTGCCCCAGATCACCCATATCGAACCGACGCCGCATTACTATGAGTACGGACGGCCAGGCGAGAGCGAAAAGGACTTTGCCACAAGATGCGCGAAAGCCCTTGAAGATAAAATTTTGGAGCTTGGACCTGAAAACGTGGCTGCCTTCATAGGTGAACCGGTTATGGGTGCCGGCGGCTTAATGCTGCCGCCTGAGGGATATTGGTCGCAGATCCAAGAGATATGCCGCACGTATGGTGTTCTTCTGTGGTCAGATGAAGTCATTTGCGGCTTTGGGCGCACGGGGGAGTGGTTCGGCTGTGAGAGTTACGGCTTCACACCGGATCTGATTACAATGGCAAAGGGCATGTCCAGCGGATATGCGCCTATCTCGGCCGTCGCGCTCAATGACGCGTTAGCCACGACCTTAATCAACGCCGACACAGAAATGGCACATGGTTTTACCTATTCCGGCCACCCCGTGTCTTGTGCGATTTCGCTGAAGAACATCGAGCTCCTCCAAGAATGGGACCTCGTCGGTGATCGCGGCCGGCAAACCGCGTCTTACTTCCAGGCAAAACTGGACTCTCTAAACGCCCATCCCCTAATCGGCCAGACCCGGGGCATCGGCATGCTCGGCGCGATGGAACTGGTAAAAGACAAAAAAACAAAATCCCGTTTCGCTCCAGAAGGCTCAGCAGGTCTTCAGTGCCGATCTCACTGCTTTGCAAATGGCATCATTATGCGTGCAGTCGGCGACACCATGTTTCTGTCACCACCTCTTGTCATTACCCCTTCAGAAATCGACGAGATGTTTGACCTGATCGCAAAGAGCCTGGATGACACTCACCGAGACTTAACTGCTGCCCCATAAATCAACAGTATGCTGACAGGGCCCGCGTCCAATGCAAGCTCATTTTACGCGAGCGGCGTCTCCGAGATTTCACCTCGACGGCAATAGGCAATGAGTTCTTTGATCAGTTAACAAATGATTTTGTTGGGTGCGGGGAGAGGATTTGAACCTCTGACCTTCAGGTTATGAGCCTGACGAGCTACCGGGCTGCTCCACCCCGCGCCAACAAAGTCGAACTGGTTTTGAAGAAAACCTAACAGTCTGTCCGACGACAGAGCGTTGGATATAACGCGGTGACCGTCCGCGTTCAAGACCTCATCGACACAAAGTTGAAACAATTGACATCACCCGCGATGACCATCGCTTCCGAAACGCAGAACTGACGGTAAAGAGCACGGTACTAAGTTCGCTCAAAGACGACCATATAAAACTCTGAAAGACCATCAACCGTCGGCTCGTTCGCCAGTCGAAATCCGAATCCTTCGATTTCCGAGACCAGCCCATCCTTCCCGAACCGTAGATGCTTTTTGTTTGGATCGGCGCGCGCTTCCTCATCCAAGTGATAATCGACAATGACAAGTCGCCCCCCAGGACGCAGCGCACCACGGATAGAACCCAGAATATCTTCTGGATCGCGGAAGTAGTGATATGAGTCCGCAATGAATATCGTGTCCGTCGATTCTCTTGGCAAAGTGACATCGTCTTGTCGGGAAAAGACAAGAACAACATTTTCCAAATCGAGATCAGCCACACGCTGATTAACGAGCTTCAAAAAACGGGTCTCAATATCAACGGCGAAAACAACACCGTCCTCGCCAACCGCTGGTGAGAACAATACCGTGTAAAGACCAGTGCCTGACCCAATATCGGCAACCACCTCGCCGGTACTCAACTGCAGTGCTTCCACCACAGCTTCGCGCGCAGCATAGAGCTCGCGGCTACCGACCTCCATGTTCTCAAGCCAAAGCTCAACATTCGTGTCTTCGGTGCCGTAAGGCTGCGGCGCCAGTGGTTCGGCTTCGACAACTTTCTCCTTATTGCCACAAGCGACAAGCGCAAGGCCAATTACTGAGACCAAGACCATCTGACTGGCCCTACATATTCGTCTCACTGACTTAATTGCCATTACTGTCCCCGCCTCCGACCAATCTGCCGACGTTCATTCAACACTGCGCAATCTGAGAAACGACAATCGCGCTTTCCGGTCAAGCGCCGACTTGATAATTGATGGTTATTGAGCGATCGCCGGACCATGAGATGCCAACAAAAAAACGCGCCGCTTGAAGAACAAGCGACGCGTTCGAAAACGATCCAGAAGGGTACATTCGGTTTTGCAGGCCCGGCGGCGACTTACTCTCCCACGCCTTAAGACGTAGTACCATCAGCGCTGGGGAATTTAACGACCGAGTTCGGGATGGGATCGGGTGGAGGCTCCCCGCCAATACCACCAGGCCGGCAAAAACGAATATCTGCGAGAGCGCCCGAGAACATGCCGTCCACGGACTAAACAAACACTTTAAAGTTTGCAGCGATCGGTACACGAACCGTTCGCCGCACATGAGTTAACAATCAAGCCAATCGAGCAATTAGTACCAGTTAGCTTCACCCCTTACGGGGCTTCCACACCTGGCCTATCAACGTGGTGGTCTTCCACGACTCTCAAGGGAATTCTTGTATCGAGGCTAGCTTCCCGCTTAGATGCTTTCAGCGGTTATCTATTCCACACATAGCTACCCTGCACTGCGGCTGGCGCCACAACAGGTCCACCAGAGGTGTGTCCATCCCGGTCCTCTCGTACTATGAAAAGCTCCTCTCAATATTTTAACGTTTATACCGGATATGGACCGAACTGTCTCACGACGTTCTGAACCCAGCTCACGTACCGCTTTAATGGGCGAACAGCCCAACTCTTGGAACGTACTACCGCTCCGAGCTGCGATGAGCCGACATCGAGGTGCCAAACCTTCCCGTCGATATGAACTCTTGGGGAAGATC
>JBCBJV010000018.1:0-74088 GCA_038522945.1 Pseudomonadota bacterium | reverse complement strand
ATCAATGCCCGCGCACATGCGCCAACTTGTGACCGAGCGCATCCGGGCAACGCCACAAGACCTCGTTATCATGGATGGTATTCTCGGGCTTGCTCAAACCTCGGAGTTAATTCCACCTGATCTGCCTGCGCATCAATTTGTGCCCTATGAGCCGCGGTTTCCAGAACGTATTCGCGAACATGGTGGCGATTGCTTCTCCGCAATCCGGGCGAAAGACATTCTGGTCCATCATCCCTATGAATCGTTTGACGTTGTCGTTCAGTTTCTGAAACAGGCGGCCCACGATCCGGACGTAACCGCCATCAAACAAACTCTTTATCGGACGTCCAAACAAAGCCCGATTGTCGAAGCCCTGATCGAGGCTGCCGAAGCCGGCAAGAACGTAACGGCCCTGGTGGAGTTGAAAGCGCGGTTCGACGAAGAGGCCAATATCCAGTGGGCCCGCGCGCTTGAGCGGTCGGGGGTGAATGTGGTCTACGGATTTGTTGAGTACAAAACCCACGGCAAGCTTTCCTATGTCGCCCGGCATGAAGGCGACACGCTACGGACCTATGTTCATGTGGGAACGGGCAATTATCACCCTATCACAGCAAAGATTTACACCGACCTTTCGCTCTTCACCTGTGACCCGGCGACGGGGCGGGATGTGGCAAAAATCTTCAACTACATCACCGGGTATGCGCGTCCCTCCACCCTTGAAAAGCTTGCCGTTGCGCCGATTTCCTTGCGCGAGCGGCTTTCAGCGCAAATCGATGAAGAGATCAAACACGCCAAGGTCGGCAGGCCAGCCTCGATTTGGATGAAGATGAACTCGCTCGTGGATGGTGTCCTGATCGATAAGCTTTACCAGGCGAGCACGGCGGGCGTTCAGATCGATCTGGTCGTGCGAGGTATTTGTTGCCTTCGGCCGGGCGTGCCCGGCTTGTCGGAAAACATTCGGGTCAAGAGTATTGTTGGCCGCTTTTTGGAACATGCGCGGATTTACTGCTTCGGAGCGGGCAAGCCCATGCCGAACCCGGGAGCGAAAGTCTATATTGCGTCCGCGGATTTGATGCCGCGCAATCTCAACCGCCGGGTCGAGGTGCTGTGTCCGATCGAAAACCCGACTGTGCACTCGCAAATTCTCGATATCATCATGGTTGCGAACCTCAACGATGAGGCGCAAAGCTGGCAGTTAATGCCCGACGGAGGATTTGAGCGGGTGAGGGTGCCGGAAGGGGTGACTCCGTTTAACGTGCATCAGTATATGATGATCAATCCAAGCCTTTCCGGCCGTGGGGCGGCCATTGAGTACAATGCACCAAAGCCGATCAGACCAAAACAGTAATCCGCTTGCTGACGAGGTATTCTCCTCAGATCCGGCGGCTGTTGCTCGTCAGGAGATAAAGAGCGATCAGTGTGCGGTGATCGATATCGGCTCGAATTCGGTCCGGTTGGTGATCTATGATGGGCCTCGCCGGGCACCATTCCCCATCTGTAATGAAAAAGCGCTTTGCGGGTTGGGTCGCAACATGAGCCCCGATGGTGATCTTGATCCGTCTGCGGTGGAAGCAGCGCTCTCAATACTTGCCCGGTTCAAAAGCATCCTCAACGATTTTGGTAATCCAAGAACAATGGCTATCGCCACCGCAGCCGTGCGGGAGGCACGGAATGGGCCGGCGTTTGTCGAGGCAGCGGAGAATCTTGGTCTTTCTATCGATGTGGTTGACGGCGCACGCGA
The DNA here is from genome assembly GCA_038522945.1 of Pseudomonadota bacterium. GTDB lineage: Bacteria > Pseudomonadota > Alphaproteobacteria > Caulobacterales > Parvularculaceae > MED-G105. The sequence goes on along the minus strand of JBCBJV010000018.1, from coordinate 72,368 downwards.
AGCCGAACTCGCTGCGCTTGGTGTTGTCTCCGCTGAGCCATCTGCTCACGGACTAGTTGGTGACATGGGCGGTGGCAGTCTGGAACTTGTTCGGGTCAAGGACAGCAAGTTGAAGGAAGCAGCGAGCCTTTCTATTGGACCTTTGCGGCTACTGGAGTGGACGGGTGGTGATCTTTCACGGGCAAAGTCGCTCGTTGAAAAACAGTTCGATGAGGTCCCTTGGCTTTCAAGTAAGGTCGGGCAAACCCTCTATGCGGTCGGGGGCGCCTGGCGGGCCATCGCTAAAATCCACATGCGCTTGCGGCAGCATCCCCTTTCGGTTTTGCATCACTACGACCTTGCAGCCAAAGACGTTGTCGATGTTTGTGATTTGATCTCGCGTCAAAGTCAGCAATCTTTGGAAGAAATCCCGGGTATTGCGAGGCGACGTATTGAAACCCTGCCGCTGGCTGCGACCGTTTTACGGTTACTGATTAAACGCACGGGTGTACGGAACATTTTTATATCGGCAGGCGGTGTCCGGGAAGGCTTGCTCTACGACCACTTAACACCAGAGCAAAAAGAGCAAAACCCTCTGACGGAAGGGGCTCGGTTCTTTGGCCGCCGGTTTTCGCCAGCCCTTGATGTGGGTTCGGTACTTCATCAAGCTATCGCGCCCATTTTCGGTGAGGAAACAGCTTACCCACCGGCGCTACTGGAATCGGCTTGCCATCTGGTGGATATCGGTGCGTTCTTCCATCCTGATCTGCGTGCACAGCATGCCTTCGACACGGCCATTCGAGCACCTTTTCTTGGGATCGGTCATACCGAACGTGTGATATTGGGGGCGGCTCTTTTTGCTCGCCACGAAGGCATCAAATCCCAACCAGAGGATGACGCCCTAACTGGTCTTCTCTCGGAACAAGAGCAGCAAAGCGCAATCCGGCTTGGGCTTGCCTTAAGGTTTATGTCCTCTTACGCGCCGAAAACGACAGCGCCGCTGAGTCAGGCTCGACTTCAGTTTCAGGCAGGCGAGATCGTTTTCAGTGCACCCAAACAATACGAGGGCCTACTTACCGAAACACCGCAACGTCGTTTGGATGCACTCGCAACAGCGTTTGAGACGTCGGCGCGCGTTGAATGGATCGGTTAGACTTAATGTGCGTTGCGGATGAACTTGGGGGAGGGTCCGCAAAAACTCGCGACAGGTTTTTGAGAAACGCGAATTGCGCTGCCTCAACCGGTCAAAGATCAAAAATTTCTATCTTGCGCCGATTAAGCCGCATACCGATCTTTCCGGCCATCAGGCGCAAGGCTGGCTCGCCAAAGACCTCGCGCCGCCAGCCGTGCATGGCAGGGATGTCGGCTTTCTGGTCCCGGGCAAGGCGCTCAAGGTCATTGGTCGATGCAATCAGTTTTGGTGCCACGTCATAGGTTTCACACTGACGTTTCAAGAGCACTTTTAGCAATTCAACGACTTCTGCCGGCGGCGGCGCGACACGTCCGGGTTTTTCCATTTCCGGCAACTCACTTTCCGGAATGGCAAGGCCGACCTTGATCGTATCAAGCAAGATATTGCCCAGCTTTGACCGCTCAGTCCCTTTTGGCAGCGCTCTCGCTCTGGCCATCGCATCGGCGGACTTTGGCTTCAGGCGAGCCAGTTCAAAAATGGCATCATCTTTTAAGATGCGGCTGCGGGGCTGGTCGCGTTCTTGCGCTTCCCGCTCGCGCCACTCAGCGAGGGCCATGATCACACCAATCTCATTGGGGCGTACACCCCGCAGTTTCAGCCGTGCCCATGCATCTTCCGGTTGCACCTCATAAAGGGACCGGTCCGCAAAAGCGGCCATTTCTTCTTCGACCCAGGAATGGCGATTGCTTTCAGACAGCTTTTCAAGAAGCAGCGGATACGCATCCCTAAGGTGGGTCACGTCTGAGAGGGCATAGGATAGCTGTGCGGGGGAGAGGGGCCGGCGTGACCAGTCGGTAAAGCGCGATCCCTTGTCGATCTGCGCGCCGAGAAGCCCGCGCATCAAAGGTTCATACCCGACTTGATCGCCATAGCCGCACGCCATGGCGGCAACTTGTGTGTCAAAGATTGGCGCAGGCACCGCGTCCATCAGTTTGACGAAGATCTCCATGTCCTGCCGGGCAGCGTGAAAAACCTTCACGATTTTCTCGTCGGCGAGGATTTCAAGAAATGGCGCGAGATCCAGATCCGCCATGGGATCGATGATCGCCTCGACGCCTTCGGCCGCTGCCTGGATAAGACACAGGATCGGCCAATAGGTCCGCTCACGCATGAATTCGGTGTCGACGGAGATGAATGGCTTGGACCGAAGCGCGCCGCAATAGGCTTCAAGGTCGGCGCTAGTGGTGATGACGTTGATATCAGGGGAGCTATTTTTGTTCATTGTCGCCGCCTTAGCAGCCGCAAAAGCCTGCGTCATCCATGAATTATGCAGATGCCTTAAACAAAAATGCAGCGGCGTCGGCCGCCGCTGCACTCATTGTCACCTGTTAAGGTCTTGATTTGGCGTGCTTAAACGCCGCAAAGATCCGTTAGAGCCTTCACGCTCATGACCATCGGACGAGCCTTAAGCTCACCGCAGATGGCTGCGTTATGGGTCTGTGTGGCTTTGTCGCCAGTGAATGCTTTCAATGTCGCGCCAAACAATTCTTCGAACGGCGTCAGCTCGACTTCTGGAGGTGAGACCAGCTGCCAGTCATCGCCTTCAGCGCCGATTTCGCCAGCGATATAGGAAAGCGTTTCCTGGAACGTTTTGATGTCATCGATATAGCCGCGGTCTTTTGCAAGCGTGTCAGCGAAGATCATCGCCCCGTATTCATTGATTAAGCGGTTCCGGTCGACAGGACGATTCTCAACCACGTGGTCCACGAAAGCATCGTAGTAGGCTTGCGCACTCGCGGTCAGAAGGCCTTCTTCGCGCTCGGTCATTGGACGGAACGGATTGCCAACGTCTTTGCCAAGGCCAGCGCCAATGAATTTGGTCTGGATTGGTTCGCGCGTGGAAACGCCGCCGAAGAACAGGCCACCGTCCAGCTCAACTGGCTGGTCGTAATACATCCAATTACCAAAATTGACCCCGACGGACCCGATCACACTGCCATAGTCTGCGAAGATCTTATCCGCGCCTGCCGTCGACCAAACGCCGCCTGATGCAGAAATCGTGTCCACATAAGCAACAACGGGCTTGCCAGCAGCCTGGACCGCCTTCACACCGTCATGGATTGCTTCACTGCCAACGATTGACCCGCCCGGCGTTGTGACAAACATCATAACAGCTTTGATATTGTCGTCTTTCGCTGCTTCGAGCAGTTGTTCTTTGACTTCGTAGCCGTATGTCACGCTCTGGATCGAGGCGAAGAAGTTATTGCCTTCGTCTTCCGGTGCATGGGTCAGGATCGGGCCGATCACATTGACCCGAAGAATTTTGTTGTCGCTGTCCTCGTCCCCGTAGAGGTTTTGAGCTTCAGCTTCTTTCACAGGCTTTCCGCCGCCAGCACTTGCGCCAGCCCCGGCAACCATTGCCGTGCCGCAAGAAACGAGGCCGATAATAACGAGCCCGCCGACGATCATTTTCACGACCATGCGGAACAAGTCGTTTAACAGTGGTGGTCTTTCAGACATGGGATCCCCTTCCGGTTTCAAACTCCGCCAAATCGTTAACATAAGTCTCGGCCCGTGTCTGTAAAGGACGTTTTACAATTGTCGCTCTACGGCTGATCGCAAATGTGGCTCAGCTCGTCGCTGAATTGCGCCAACGGGCTGCTTGCCGACGAAACGGTCCGGAATTTTGGAACGACTTGACTTGGCGGCGTGAGATGGCCATTCCGGCGCCCTGTCATCGTTCTGACGCGACATTCAAATCAACGATCTTTATTTAAAGGACATCCCATGAACGCCTATCGCTCGCACACCTGCGGGGAACTCCGCGCTGCCAATGTTGGGGAAACTGTCCGTCTTGCCGGGTGGGTTCACCGCAAGCGCGACCATGGCGGTCTGTTGTTCATTGACCTGCGGGACCATTATGGCTTGACGCAGTTGGTCGTCGAACCGGAAGCGCCTTTCTTTGCCGAGGTCGAGCGGGTGCGTCAGGAAAGCGTCATTGCTGTCGAGGGCGAGGTGGTCGCGCGGAGTGACGAGACCATCAATGCGAACTTGCCCACTGGCGAGTTGGAAATCCGTATCGGGACATTTGAGGTTCTGTCGGCGGCAGATGACTTGCCGCTGCCGGTCTTTGCTGAGCCGGACTATCCCGAAGATGTGCGCATGAAGCACCGCTATCTCGATCTGCGCCGGGAGACGCTCCACGCCAATATAATGCTACGGTCCAAGGTGATCCGATCGATCCGTAACGGCATGGAAGATATCGGCTTCACCGATTATCAGACACCGATCCTGACCGCTTCCAGCCCGGAAGGCGCGCGCGATTTCCTCGTGCCGTCGCGGCTCTATCCCGGTCACTTCTACGCGCTGCCGCAGGCGCCGCAGATATTCAAACAGCTGATTATGGTGGCAGGTTTTGACCGCTATTATCAGATCGCCCCGTGCTTCCGGGATGAAGATGCCCGGGCGGACCGGTCGGCCGGCGAGTTCTACCAGCTCGACCTGGAGATGAGCTTTGTGGAGCGTCAAGACGTGTTCGATGCGGTTGGGCCAGTGACACGCAACGTCTTTGCTGAGTTTGCGGGCGATCGTCGCGTCACGGAATATCCGTTCCCGATCATTGCTTACGACGAAGCCATGCTGAAATACGGCTCTGACAAGCCGGATTTGCGGAATCCCATCGAGATGCAGATCGTCTCTGACCATTTCCGCGGCTCCGGGTTCAAGATCTTTTCCCAGATCCTGGAAGCCGATCCTAAGCACGAGATCCGCGCGATCCCTGCGCCGAGGGGTGGCAGCCGGGCATTCTGTGACCGGATGAATGGCTGGGCGCAGCGTGAAGGCTTGCCGGGTATGGGCTACATGATCTTCGACGAAGGCGAGGTCAAAGGCCCGCTTGCCAAGAACATCGGCCCTGAGCGGTCGGAAGCCGTCCGCGACCAATTGGGTCTGAAAGCCGGCGACGCGGCGTTTTTCCTCGCAGGTGACCCAAAAGACTTCATCGCCATCGCGGGCAAGGCGCGAAACGTCATTGCCGATGAGCTGGAGCTGGCGGACAAGGATCAGTTCGCCATTTGCTGGATTGTCGACTTCCCCATGTACGAATGGGATGAAGACAACAAAAAAGTCGAGTTTGGTCATAACCCTTTCTCCATGCCCCAGGGTGGGCTTGAAGCGCTTGAAAGTGCGTCTACGGATGATGAGCGCCTGGCGATCAAAGCCTTCCAATATGATTTTGTCTGCAATGGTTATGAGCTGGGCTCAGGCGCCATCCGGAACCACCGGCCAGATATCATGTACAAGGCCTTTGAGTTGGCGGGCTACGGCAAGGAAGTCGTCGAAGAACAGTTCGGCGGCATGCTGAACGCTTTTCGCTACGGTGCCCCGCCTCACGGGGGGTGTGCCCTTGGCATTGACCGGATCGTGATGTTGCTCGCAGATCAGCAGAACATCCGTGAGGTGACGATGTTCCCGATGAACCAGCAGGCGCAGGATTTGCTTCTCAGCGCACCGTCGGAGCCATCTGACGCGCAGTTGAAAGAGCTGCACATCCGGGTGGCCCCGCCCATCGTTGAGAAGAAGGCCTAGCGCCAACGCCAAAGATGAGCACGCCCATCCGCCAGACATCCACGCGTCAGACGCCTACTCGTGAGACAATCGTTCAGCTTCTCTCCCATCTTCAGGATGGGAAGGAAGTACGCGCTTACCTGAACCGGTTTTCTGCAGCCGATCAAACGCGGTTTGCGGTCATCAAAATCGGCGGGGCCATACTCCAGGATGCCCTTGAGGAAACAGCGGAAGCCCTCGCTTTCCTTCAAACCGTTGGCCTCACCCCGGTCGTGATCCATGGTGGCGGCCCGCAGCTCGACGCGGCGCTGGATCAAGCCAAAATTGACACCCCAAAAGTCGATGGCCTGCGTGTCACTGATGCAGCCACCATGGATGTCGCGCGGCGTGTCTTTACCGAAGAAAACATCCGGCTCGTCAGCGCGGTCCGCGCGCAAGGGGTCGCGGCTGAAGGGATTTCCAGCGGTGTCATTGAGGCCGATTATCTGAACCGGGAGAAATATGGTCTGGTTGGTGAGCCGGTTTCTGTCCACTTGCCGATGCTGGAGGCAATCGTCTCGTCCGGGGCCATCCCAATCCTGACCTGTCTTGGCACTGCTCCCGGCGGGCAACTCGTAAACGTCAACGGTGATGCGGCAACGCGCGCCGTGGTGGCCGCGTTGCAGCCGATCAAGGTGGTGTTCCTCACCGGCACTGGCGGACTTCTGAATAAGTCCGGGGAGCTGATCCACGCGATTAATCTGGCAACGGAGTATGAGCGTCTCCTGGCGGCTGACTGGGTCAAGGACGGCATGCGCTACAAACTGGAAGAGATCAAGAAAGTGCTGGAGACGTTGCCACGCTCTTCGTCAGTTTCCATGACCCGCCCTGCCGATCTGTTGACGGAGCTTTTCACCCATAAAGGTGCCGGCACGCTGGTTCGCCTCGGTGAGGTAATCAAAACAGTCACGGACAAATCGACCCTTGACCCTGCCAAGACAAAGGAACTTGTTGAGCGCGCATTCGCGCGACCTCTGGCCGCCGACTGGTGGGACAAGTTTGATCTCCTGGAGGCAGAAATTACCGAGAGCTACCGTGCGGGAGCGTTTCTGACCCGCCTGGATAGGTTTACATATCTCGACAAGTTCGCCGTCAGTGAAGATGCCCGGGGGGAGGGCTTGTCGCGGACGATATGGCGGCGCGTCGCCAAAAATCATCCGTCATTTTACTGGCGATCGCGGACGGCCAACCCCTTCAACGCCTTTTATCATGACCAGGCGGATGGCTCGGTTCGCCGGGGCAACTGGACTGTCTTCTGGATCGGTGAGACAACCTTCGCCAATATCGAAGCAGCAGTTGCAAAGATTGAGCGATTGCCAGCTGACTTTGACGCCTGAAAAACGGCGGCGAGAGGACAGGTCCGGTGAGCGAACCATTTCTGATTGGTCTTGTTGGCGCGCGAGGGTTTGTGGGGCGCGAATTAATCAGGCTGATCGCGCGCCACCCTGATCTGATGCTCGCCTATGCTGTTAGCCGGGAATGGGCTGGCAAACCCGTCTCAGTCATTGCGCCGGAAGACAATGACGAGTGCATATTTGAGGCGTTGGACCCGCATACTTGCGCCAAACGCCGAGCGGATGTCGTCGTACTCGCCATGCCCGACGGGGCAGCCGAGCCCTATATTGAAGCGCTTGACCGCCATGCGCCCCAACGCATCATCGTTGATCTGTCAGCGGATAAACGCTTTGACGATGCTTGGACCTACGGGTTGCCTGAGCATAATCGCGAGCGAATTGCCCGGGCGCGCCGGATTGCAAATCCGGGGTGTTACGCCACGGCGATGCAATTATCCCTGAAGCCGCTCGTTCCGATGTTCGGTGGTACCCCGAGTGTCTTTGGTGTTTCCGGTTACTCCGGTGCAGGAACCAAGCCCGGCCCCCGCAATGACGAAGGCGCTTTGGCAGAGAACCTCATGCCATACGCCCTTGCAGGGCATAAACATGAGCGGGAAGCGACCCGTCACTTGGGGGCGCCTGTTCGTTTTATGCCCCATGTCCATCCCGCCTTCCGGGGACTAACTGTTACCGCTAATGTGCCCTTGGCCGCCCCAATTGAGCAGCGGGCTTTGCGGCGCCTTTTCGACGAGGCTTATGGCGCAGAATGCTTCGTAACTATTCAAGACGACATCCCTCAATTGCGTAGCGCCGTTGAAAAGCCGGATGCCGTCATTGGTGGGCTGACGATAAGTGAAGACGGAACGCACATCGCTTGTGTTTGTGCAATTGACAATCTCTTGAAGGGGGCTGCCTCCCAAGCGGTCCAGAATATCAATCTTTCGCTAGGGCTGGAGGAAACCCTCGGCTTGCTTTGATGCCGTTACTCGATGGGCTCGATTTCGATAATCAGCGTGTCAGCCGCTATTTGCGCTCCCTCTTCGCCATAAACTGCTTTGATCGTCCCGGCGCTTGGGGCGGTCAACTCGTGCTGCATTTTCATGGCCTCGAGCACCGCAAGGGTTGTCCCCTGCGCCACGGTATCACCCACAGCGGCGTTCAGAGTAACCAGCATGCCGTGCATCGGCGCGATGATCGCGTTTTCGTCTGCGCCTTGGGTGTCAGATGCGCGAAGCGCAAATTGATCCGTGAGCGTAATGTCATGGTGGCCCAACGAAAAGTGGATCGTCGGCGCAGCGTGTTCCTCTCCGAACGGCACAGAATGCCGCTTTCTGTCTATGTTCACCGTCAGGTTTGTCGGCGTGAACTCAATGAGCTGGAGGTCAATGGACATATCTTCAACGGTGCACTGATAATTCCCGTGCCCCTTGGCAATGAGGCTTACCTCATGGGTGACGTCTCCTCGCGTAAAGGCAAAGTCCATAACGATGGGGCTGGCGCTCGCCCAGTCCAGCAAAAGACACGGAACCCGCGAGATATTCTGTGCCCGGCGCGTCAGGAAAAAGAGCAAGGCGCCGACAGAGGCAATAGTCGCTGAGGATGGCTCGCCCGCTTCATGTGCGGCCTGTTCTTGTCTTGCAGCTTCCATATCAGCGATGAAGGCGGTGGTTGCCTCGCCAGCGGCAAATGTCGGATCTTTCAGGGCATCTACCAAAAACCTACGGTTTGATTTGACGCCATAGAAAGCGGTACCTTCCAGGGCAGCGATGAGCTTCAAGCGAGCTGCGTCGCGTGTTGGGCCATGGGCGATGATTTTCGCGACCATCGGGTCGTAAAAAGGTGAGATATCTTGGCCTGTTCGGATTCCGTCATCAACGCGCACGCCATTGCCAGCTGGCGGCGTCCAGCGCACAACGTGACCTGTTGAGGGTAGAAAGTCGTTTGACGGATCTTCGGCATAAAGACGGACCTCGACGGCATGCCCAGTGATAGCCAGATCTTCTTGCGCGAACGGAAGTGCCTCGCCATTGGCGACCGCAATCTGTAGAGCGACGAGGTCCACGCCGTAGATCATTTCGGTAACCGGATGCTCCACCTGCAGGCGAGTGTTCATTTCCAGGAAATAGAAATTCTGATCCGCATCCAGCAGGAACTCGACTGTCCCTGCACCAACATAGTTGACGTCTCTGGCAGCCTTGACAGCAGCTTCCCCCATGCGCGCACGAAGGGCATCGGTCATCACCGGGCAAGGGGCCTCTTCAATGACTTTCTGGTGGCGGCGCTGAACCGAGCAATCCCGCTCGCCGAAGTGAATTGTGTTGCCGTGGGTGTCGGCAAACACCTGGATTTCAACATGCCGGGGTCGGATGATCGCTTTTTCGAGGATCAGTTCTGATGAGCCGAAAGCGTTCTGGGCTTCGCTCTTGGCAAGTTCCATCCCAGCCTCGAACGCCGTCATGTCGTCAACGAAGCGCATGCCTTTACCGCCGCCACCGGCGGCGGCTTTGATCATCAATGGGAAGCCAATTTTGTCGGCCTCGCGGACTAGGACGTCAGCAGACTGATCTTCGCCCTGATAGCCGGGGATGCAGGGAACGCCGGCTTCTATCATTCGCCGTTTGGCTTTTGCCTTATCGCCCATGATATCGATCGCTTCGATGGGCGGGCCGATAAAAATGAGCCCAGCTTCAGCGCAGCGGGCAGCGAATGCCGCATTTTCGGAGAGAAAGCCGTATCCAGGGTGGATCGCGTCGGCGCCGGCGTCGATTGCCGCGGTAATGACTTTGTCGATGTCCAAGTAAGACTCAGCTGGCGTGTTACCGCCGAGTGCCCGCGCGTCGTCCGCCGCCCGCACATGAGGGGCGCCGGCGTCTGCATCCGAATGGACCGCAATCGTCCTGATGCCGAGCGACTTTGCAGTTCGCACAACGCGCGCAGCAATCTCCCCGCGATTGGCCACCAGGATTGAACGAATGGAACTCATCGGTCTTGCTCCTCGTCGGCTTGTGGTGCCCAGTCTGGTTTTCGCTTTTGCATGAATGCCGTGACGCCTTCTTTTCCTTCTGCGCTGATCAGGCAATCGGCAAACCGCTCGGCGGCAGCATGAGTGAATGCCTCACGTTCGAGCTCGGCTGCATCGTTGATCAGTTCTTTGACCGCAGCGTTGGCATGGGGCGCGCATTCCAGAACTTGGGCGCGCAATTCGCTCTCTAGAGTTATCCCAGCATTAAGGTCCGGCACGATGTAGTCGGCGAGACCCATTTCGTGAGCGCCCGTCCCGTCGAACTTGGCGCCGGTGAGCATGAGCCTTTTGGTTTTGATAGAACCGAGCCGGTCGACCATGTGGGGTGCAATCTGAGCCGGGATGATCCCGAGGCGCGTTTCTGTGAGGGCAAACTTTGCATTCGGCGTGACGATCATGATGTCCGCGCAAGCCGCAAGCCCCATTCCGCCCGCAAGCGCTGGCCCATCGATGAGGGCAATGATGGTTTGCGGTGCCGTTTTCACCTTGTGGAAGATTTCGGCCCCGGATTTGTTGAGCGCGACGAGCGCCTCTCGGTCCGGCGTGCCTTGCAGAGCTGCCGCGAAGGCCTTCAGGTCCCCGCCTGCGCAAAACGCCGGGCCATTGGCGCGCAGGGTAATCCCGCGCACGCTGTTTTCTCGAGCCCAGTCCAACGTTGTGATCAGGTCGGTTGCCATCGCTTCGCTGAGCGCATTGCGCGCCTCTGGCCGATCCAAGGTGATGGTCAGCCAGCCGCTATCGAGGCTCGTTAAAAGCTCTGTTGTCTGAGGGAGTACTGTCATGGCCTACATTCTCGCAATGCCGAAGCTGTTCTGTCTAACGTCGCGGCGACGGGCCTCAGCCACGGTGGCAAGCAGGAAGGCGAGGGTCCGGCGAGTATCCCGCGGGTCAATCATGCCGTCATCAAGGCCGCGCCCAGAGGTGATGAAAGCCCCGGCCTGGGAGTTGAAAAGATGCACCAGCATCTTTTCCTGCATGGCCAACTGATCTTTGTTCGGTTCAAGTCCGGCTTTTTCCGCTTGGGCATGGGCGACAATCGACATCACTTGCGCGGCTTGTTCTCCGCCCATGACGCCGGTGGAGGCATTTGGCCAAGTGTAACAGAAGTCCGGTGCATAACCGCGCCCGCACATGCCGTAATTTCCCGCGCCATAACTGGCACCGATCATAAAGGTAATCCGCGGTACGCTTGCATTAGTCACGGCCTGGATCATTTTTGATCCATGCTTTATCATGCCCGCTTGCTCATATTGCTTGCCGACGAGATAGCCCGTGGTGTTCTGTAGAAAGACGATCGGCGTGTCCGCTTGGTCCATGAGCTGAATGAACTGTGCGGCTTTGGTCGCTCCATCCGGATCGATCGGCCCGTTATTGCCGATGAGGCCGACGGCCATGCCGGCTACTTCCGCTTGCAGACAAACGGTTGAGATCCCGTAGCGTGGTTTGAAGTCGGAGAAATCTGAGCCGTCGACAATCCGCGCGACCACCTCGCGCACGTCGTAGGGTTTGCGGTAGTCGGTCGGGACGATCCCGACGATCTCGTCCGGGTCATAGACCGGCTCGCGGTACGGCGTCTTTGCCAGATGATTAAGTCGCTTGTTCCAGTCGAGGCGATGGACCACTTCGCGCGCCATCAAGACCGCTTCATTGTCGTCGTCAGCAAGATATTCTGCGAGCCCAGAAACGCTTGCGTGCATGTCCGCCCCGCCAAGTTCTTCTTCTGTGGCGATCTCACCGGTGGCAGCTTTCAGGAGTGGCGGGCCCGCTAGGAACGCGCGGCCACGGTCTTTCACAGCAATGACATAGTCGGATAAACCCGGCATGTAGGCGCCGCCCGCGGTCGACGACCCATGGAGAATGGATATTACCGGCAGACCCGCTTTTGACAGGCGCGCAAGATTAGCAAACAGCGTGCCGCCCTGAAGAAATCCGTCAACGGTATAATTCATCAGATCGCCGCCGGCACTTTCGACCAAGTGAATGAATGGCAGTTTCTGTTGAAGAGCGATCTCCTGAGCGCGTTGCAAGCGATATCCGCCCGCAACGGTCATGGCACCGGCTTTGATCCCGCTATCGTCGGTGACGATTGCCGCGCGCACCCCTTGCACGAAGCCGAGCCCTGACATGATCGTTGAGCCGGGAACGGATTTTTCTTCTTGGTTTGTATCTTGAAGATATCCCGCGATATTGCCGATCTCCAGATACGGCATACCCGGATCGAGGAGCCGCGCCAGCCGCTCTCGAGGCAGGAGTTGGCCGCGCTGACGGAACCGGTCTTTGCGTGAGGCAGACTTTAAGGGCGCGCGGGTGTTTAGCTCGCTGAGTTTATCTACCAACTCCGACATGGCCCCATAGTTGGCCTTAAAGCTCTCTGACTGGGTTGAAATCTTCGATTTGAAAACGCTCATGAAAGGCGCTCCGCAATGGCCTTTGAAACCGGAATGTCCGTGGCGAGAATAATCTGACCATAGCCTTTGCCCTGAGGGTCGTTGCGCAGGCTCGCAACGCCGCCGCCTCCAAGGACGCGGTCGATCAAAAAGTTCATGGAATTCGTGCCGGGCAGGAAAAAGCGGTCGACCGCCGCTACCTTGTCGTCGCCGTCAATAAAGTGGGCGAGCCGCGCGGCAATAGCGTCACAAGATAGGGCTGACCAGATATAGGGCAGATAATCCGGGTCGCGCGCAATCACGCCCACATTGGCCTTGTCGCCTTTGTCCCCCGACCGAGCCCAGGCCAGTTTTATGAGGGGAACCGACACCTGGGTGTCGGAGGGAAGGTCAGGTTCGGCTGGGCGGGTAATAGCGAGTGAAGCTGATGCAGTTTCAGGAGGATGAAAAGGAACAGGGTTCCCGTCCAGATCGATCCGTATTTCGATATCGTCCTTAGGCGTCAGAAATGAATAAAGCCGCATCACGGGAGACGGCTTTGGGCGTCCGCTTGAAAAAATAGAAAGGCCCGGCGGTGTCGCGAGCCCAAGGCCGGCGACCTCTTTTAGAAGAAGGCCGGCTCCCATAGCAGTGGGATGTTTGACCCCCAGCTTCATCACGACCTCGCGGGGGTCGCTCACTTGGCGAAAGTCGCCGAACTGACTATCCGCCCCCAGAATTTCAATGCTTGTCTCTGTAAAGTCACCTGCGTTGAACTTGCGGAAAACGGCTCGTGCCCGGGAGAGCGCTGCCTCAGCAAATGTGCGTGCCTTTTTCTCTGCGTCAAACCCATAAAACGTGGTCATGATGCCTGCACGAAACCCATCGGCATAGGTTGCGCAAACTTTGTAGGTGTGACTTGGAGGGTGGCCTTTGGCGCCTTCGACCTTCACATTGTCAGGACCTGTTTCTGCCAAGGTTACGTTTGAGAAATCACACGCAACGTCCGGCAACATGTAGATTTGGGGATCACCGATTTCGTAAAGCATTTGCTCCGCGACAGTGCCGATGCTGACCCGACCGCTTGTCTCGCCGGGCTTTGAAATGGTGCAGGTGCCGTCTGGCAGCACTTCTGCGATGGGATAGCCGATATTGGCGATGTTGCCCACACTTTCCCAGTCGGTGAAATTCCCACCCGTCACTTGTGGCCCACATTCGATGAGATGACCCACAAGACTGCCAGCGGCAAGTAAGTCAAAATCATCCTTGTCCCAATTAAAGGCATGGATGCAGGCGCCGAGGGTTACCGCGCTGTCAACGCACCGGCCCGTGATGATAATATCAGCGCCCGCATCGAGTGCTGCCGCGATAGGGAACGCACCGAGATATGCGTTGATGCTGGAAACCGATGATGCATCCGGGAACGATGTGCCAGTGAACATCTCTTTCACATTTTGGTCGGCGAAAGAAGCAGCACGATCCATCAGGTCATCGCCGGTGATCACCGCGACTTTCAAATCAAGCCCTGTTTCTTTGATCAGGGCACGAATGGCATCGGCGCAGCCTTGGGGGTTAACCCCGCCTGCATTGGAGATGATCTTCACTCCCTGCTGCGCAAATTGACTCAAATTCTGGCGCAAGGTGGCCGTGACGAAGTCGGCGGCGTAGCCTTGGTTGACGTCTTTGGCGCGCGCGCGTGCCATGATCGACATGGTGATTTCGGCGAGATAGTCATAGACAATGACGTCGAGGTCGCCAGCGCTTAGGAGCTGCGGTGTCGCCAGTGCCGCATCGCCCCAATATCCACTGGCCCCGCCGATCCGAAGGCTCGATTTGCCCTTGAGTGTCGCCATGGTGTTTGTCCAGTGGCCTCGTTGCTGCGTTACAATTCTTGCGTGCAGACATGAAATCCGACGCACGCCTTGTCAAAACGAAATGGCAGTTGGGACTTTGATTATGCTTCTTCGCGTCTGGCCGCCTTGCGTGGGACGGCGACAAAGGAAGATGCATCGAACCCATGTGCGTCCCGCATTTCGGCAATGTCCTTTAGCTTCGCGTTCAATAAGCTCCAGTCATCTCTGTCGGCGATGGCTGCCCAAATGGTCTCAACCTCATCGATCACCATAGTGACCGGTCGTTCTCTCTGGAAATAGGCATGGTCCAGGCGTTCCGCTTGAAAAGGTTCAAGCGCTATGAAACCTGATTTCCATTCTTGGAAAGATTCGCTCGCATAGAGCGCGTTGTGCTGACTTGCACCCGCGCGCCCTTCGGAGGCATTGCCGCCAAACCAGTCGAAGAAGAAGTCGTCAAAGGGGATCCCGCTTTCCTGCATCCATTTCATCAGAGCAATGATCATGTCAAATCCGCCGGTCGCGGGTCGCATCACACCGAGCCGGGCAAAGAAGGCATCCTCAACACCGGCTTCAAAGTATTGTGAGTAGGTTTTCAAAGCTGCATTGAGCGCATCTTCTTCGGCATAAACCGCGAGTGTGCCGCCGAGTTGGGCCAGGTTCCAGGCAACTGCCTCGGGTTGGCGGCCGTAAGCGTAAAGTCCGGTATGGTCGAAGTAAGCGGCGGTAAAGCTGAAATCCATGGTCGGCAAAAACCGCCAGGGGCCAAAGTCAAAGCTTTCGCCGGTCACGTTCATATTATCCGTATTCAGAACACCATGGACGAAGCCTGCTGCCATCCAGTGGGCGCAGAGGCGCGCACTACGGCCAATAACACGCTCAAAAAAAGCAACGGTTTTTTCGGACCGGTCTAGATCAGCGAGATCCGGGTCAAAGTGTGCGACGCAGTAATCCACGAGATCAGCGATTGCCTCGCGGTTCCCTTCAAACTGAAGACGCTGGAAAATCCCGAAGCGCACATGGGAATGGCTAAGGCGCACCATAACCGCAGACCGGGTGGGTGAGGGTTCGTCATTGCGCTCCAGTTCTTCGCCCGTCTCAATGAGGCTGAAGGTTTTGGACGTGTAGACGCCAAGGGCTTCCAGCATTTCCGTCGCCAGAATTTCCCGCACGCCGCCTTTGAGGGTGAGCCGGCCATCGCCGGTGCGAGAGTAAGGGGTCTGGCCGGAGCCCTTAGTGCCAAGATCAAGGAGGCGGCCAGCGTCGTCTTTCAGCTGGGCAAAGAGAAACCCGCGGCCATCGCCAATGTCAGGGTTGTATCCGCGGAACTGATGGCCGTGATACCGCACCGCGAGCGGTCGCTCGAGACTGCCGGGAAGGGGCTCAAATCGCCCGAAATAGGCAATCCACTCATCGTCGCTGAGGTTGCCGAGGCCCGCTGCATCGGCCCAGCGATCGTTCCGGTATCGGATAATCGTCTGAGGGAAAGTGGCCGCCTTTACAGGGTCGTAAAATGGCGCGCCCGTCTCGTCGCCGAGCGTTTCATAGGCGCGGGAAGGACGGAATTGGTCGGGAAGAGAATGAGAGCTGTTCATGGGGCATTGGTTAAGCCAAGTAGCCCGAGAATGCCAAAGCGAAGCGCGCTTGACGGAATGATCTAAGTCTTGTGTGAAAGTGCGCGCTCAGATGGACGGATCGCCAATTTCTGTTGCGTCGCAGCAGATATTCGGCCAACAATCCTGCGACCCTTGGATTAAACGGCCAAACGCCAAAAGAAAAGTAGAAACAATGGCCTCAGAAACGGACCATGCGCCCACTTTGGCATCTTCTCAGTCTGCTTCGGCAGGTGCATCGACCGCAACATTGCCAACCGCAGAGGATGTTCTGGGCGCGGCAAAAGCGCTGAAAGGGGAGGTTGTACGGACACCCTTTATCCGCGCAGAGAAGCTTTCCAGCATTTTCGGCGCAGACCTTTGGCTGAAGCTTGAGACCCTTCAATACACCGGGGCCTTTAAAGAACGTGGGGCGCTCAACTGTCTATTGGGGTTGCCGGAAGAGATCCGAATGCAAGGTGTGATCGCGGCGTCGGCAGGCAATCATGCCCAGGGGCTTGCGTTCCATGCCCGCCGGCTAGGGATCGCAGCGACAATCGTGATGCCGGAGACGACGCCGGATGTGAAAGTCCGCCAGACCAAGGAGCTCGGCGCAAGGGTTGTGCTCGCCGGGCACGCGTTTGATGAAGCACGGACCACTGCCCACGAAATGGCGGCAGCTGAAAACCTTCATTTTGTGCATCCCTTTGATGATCCGGCGGTGATCGCCGGGCAGGGCACCATTGGCGTGGAAATGGTCGAAGACGGGCCCTCCCTTGACTGCGTGCTTGTGCCCATTGGTGGCGGCGGGCTCATCGCAGGTGTGGCCCTCGCGGTGAAAAAGCTGTCGCCCAAGACAGAGATTATCGGTGTGCAGACGAGTTTATTCCCGTCCATGTTGAATGCCCTCGATGGCGGGGATCGGCCGGTTGGTGGGAACACACTCGCGGAAGGCATCGCCGTTAAACAAGCCGGTCACCTCACCCGGCAAATTGTCGAAACCTATGTGGACGACATCGTTACGGTCGACGAGCGGATCCTGGAGCGATCCCTTAGTCTATTAATGAATGAACAGAAGATCCTGTCCGAGGGGGCCGGGGCCGCGGGCCTTGCCGCCATTCAATCAGATCCCGCCCGGTTTGCCGGCCGGAGCGTCGGCTTGATCATTTGCGGCGGGAACATAGACCAACGGCTGCTCTCGATGATTTTGATGCGTGACTTGGCACGGTCGGGTCGCCTGGCGCGACTGCGGGTGCAGCTCCTCGATATGCCCGGCCAGCTGGTTCGGGTGGCATCGATCATCGCGAGGGAAGATGGCAATGTGATCGATGTGGGACACCACCGTACCTATTCGGACCTGCCTGCGAAGATGACCTGCATGGATGTGACCATCGACACCCAGGGACGCGAGCATCTCGATCGGATCATTCATAACCTTAAAATTGAAGGGTACGAGGTTGAAATCGCTGATTATTAAGCGCTTTCTTTGATGCATGGCATTTGCCGACTGATTGTAAGGACCAGAGTTGGCAACCCTCTTGCAACGCTGATGGCGTGAGACCCATTCCGTGCCGTCAGGCACATTTGAGTTCTCCCCTTTGCACCCACACGAGCGGCGCTCCACTCCCCGGAGCGTCGCTTTTGTTTTTGGGGTGCCCTGAGGTTTTTGGGGTGCCCTGAGCGCGCCCATCCCTTTGTCGTTGAATCGTCGTCATTCACGCTTATGTTATGGTCAGATCTTATCGGGGTGGGACATCGGCAGAATGACACAACAGCGGCATCGTCTCTGGTTCTTTTCGTTTCTTTTCGCGCTTGGCGCCGGCCTGTTCGGCTTATCGGCGCTGGCTCAAGAAGAAAGTCGCTCCGGCAATGGTTCCCAGCGTAACGGCGTGATCCTTACTCTTAACGGGCCCGTCACGCCGGCGAATGCCGATTATCTCGACCGGGAAATTGGCAACGCCTCTGATGCCGGCGCGGAACTCATCATCATTGAAATCGATACGCCAGGTGGTCTGGTTGACAGCATGAAGACCATTATCAAGGCGATCCTTGGGTCGGAAACGCCTGTAGCAACATTCGTGTCACCGCAAGGAGCCAGGTCTGCCAGTGCCGGTCTTTACATCATGTACGGAGCCCACATCTCGGCGATGGCTCCTTCGACTAATACCGGTGCAGCAACGCCTGTTGAAGTCGGCGGCGGCGGTGGCAATGGCGAGAATCCATTCGGCGATGAAAGCCCGTTTGGAGAGGAAACACCCGGAGGTGACGCCGTCGAAGACGCTGAGGGCGCACCTGTCGAAGGCATTGCCGGGGAGGAAGGCCCGGATGGGGCGGCGGAAGGCGTGGTTGACGAGACCATCGCAAACGAGCCGATCGTATCGCCAATTGATGGTTCGGTAGAGGGGTCTGAAGAAGATGAGTCCGGGGAAAACGTTCCTGTGCTTGGGAACAATGACGCACTTCGGGCCAAGGTGATCAACGACAGTGTTGCCTACATTCGCGCCCTTGCCGAGGAGCGTGGACGCAATGCCGACTGGGCTGAAAGCGCCGTCCGCGAAGCGGCATCCATCACTTCTCGCGAGGCGTTGGAACTCGGCGTCATCGACCTTATTGCCGACGATATCGACGACCTGCTCACCCAGATCGATGGGCGCACGGTGACGACCGTGAGCGGCGAGAGAGTTCTGCAGACGAGCAATGTGGTTCTGGAACGCGTTGAACCGACCGTGGTCGAGGCGATCCTTGGGTTCATCGCAAACCCGAATGTTGCCGTGATCCTGATGTCTCTCGCGACGACGGGGATCATTGCCGAGATTTGGAATCCTGGCTCCATCTTCCCAGGCCTTCTGGGGATCATCTTCCTCTTGCTGGGCCTCTATTCATTTTCCGTCCTGCCCTACAATCAGTTGGGCGCAGGCCTGATGGCGGTCGGCGCAGTTCTGATCTTCGTTGAGGCCTTCCTGCCCACTGCGGGGTTTGCCGGTCTGACGGGGCTTATTGTCTTCGGGGCCGGAATGTATCTGGTGTTCCCGGAAGGCTTCCGTCTGTCCCCGGTCGTGGTCGGGTCGATCCTGGCGACCGTCGGCTTGTTCCTCGGGGCGATTTTCGTGGCGCTTGTTGGCTCCCGCAGCCATGGACCGATGATCGGCGGCGAAGCTATTCGCAGGCGTGAAGGCGTTGTTGACGAATGGGAAGGTAGAGAAGGCTGGGTGATCGTCGAGGGCGAGCGCTGGCGAGCCCGTTCCGATCGTCCGCTTAATCCCGGCGACAAGATCAGGGTGGTCGAGATCGACGGTCTGATCCTTGTCGTGAAACAGGCAAAAGCGGGTAGTTTTCTCGGTGGGCTTTCCCCATCGGAAGCATGACAACAGGAAGTTTCGGCGTAAGGGGGCAGTGAAATGAGTGAGTGGATCGCATCTAATCCGATCGCAGCGGGCTTCTGGGCCGTGTTTGCCGGGTTTGCCGCATTCCTGCTCGCCAAGATCTACGGCCTCATTTTCATGCGCGGCAAAACCGTTCACATGATCGGTGACGCCATGGTCGGCCGCCGCGGCGAGGTCGCCTCGTGGTCTGGACAGGAAGGCATGGTCAGCGTCGGCGGTGAGTTATGGCGCGCGTTTAGCCAGCAGGCGCTGGTAGAAGGCGACCGGATCAATGTAAAGGCAGTGGACGGACTAACCCTGAAAGTCGAAAAATGACGAGACAATGCGAGGGGGCCAATTCCTCGCACAGCTAAAGACAGATAATTTCCCCACGAAAAGGAGAAAACTATGCCGGGTGCTGGCATTATCGGATTCTTGGCCTTTACGGTCATCTTTATCCTGACGAACGTATTCAAAATCCTGCGCGAATACGAAAAGGGTGTCGTCTTTACCCTTGGCCGCGTTGGCCGGAAGGCGGCAGGTCCCGGGATCGTGATCTTAATCCCGGTGCTTCAACAAATGCGCAAAGTCGATATGCGGACACTTGTGCACGACGTTCCGACCCAAGACGTGATTTCCCGGGACAACGTGTCGGTCAAAGTCAATGCGGTGATCTACTACCGCGTTGTCGATGCGGTGCGCGCCGTTGTGCAGGTTGAAAACTACATGGCCGCGACCAGCCAGCTTGCACAAACGACGCTTCGCTCAGTCCTCGGCAAGCACGACCTGGATGAGATGCTGCAGGAGCGCGACAAGCTCAACAAAGACATTCAGGAAATCCTTGATCACCAGACCGAAGCCTGGGGCATCAAGGTGTCTAACGTTGAAATCAAACACGTTGACGTTGACCCCTCCATGATCCGTGCAATTGCAAAACAAGCTGAAGCTGAACGGGAGCGTCGCTCGAAGATTATTTTGGCCGAGGGTGAATTCCAGGCGGCGGCCAAATTGGCTGAAGCTGCGAACGTCCTCGCCACATCAAATGGGGCGATGGAGCTGCGCTATCTGAATTCGCTCCAGGAAATCGCAGGCGACCGGTCGAACACCATCGTCTTCCCGTTCTCCCTTGATCAGGTCGCTAAAGCGGTCCGGGGTGATGGCGGCTACTAGACGCTAGCCAACCCAGGATCTTCGGCCGTCTGTGGGTAGAGTGTTATTAACCATCTCAGCGCTTCTCCTCATGGGGGAGCGCTTTTTTGTAACTGCATTTTGAGTTCTTGCTGCGCTGCAGCGTTCCGTATCCGTCATTTCTCGCTAACTCTTGTTGATTGATCGCAACAGACGAGTTGAAAAGGCTCGAATTCACGCATCATCCGCGACAAATAGAACGCGGACAGAGATGAAATGAGTAGCGCCTCCTTCAAAACCCGATTAGGGTGACAATTCAAAAAATAGAATAACGCGGTAAAAGTTTAGGGAGGTTATCCATGAAATCACGATTTTTCGTGAAGGCATCGGCGTTTGCGCTGGTAGCAGGCATTGCGGCTCAAGGTGCGGCAATGGCGCAGTCGGCGACGGACGTGCTGCGAGACGAGATTTTCGTCACGGCAACCAAAAAGGCAGATGCTGAAAACGTCCAGGATGTGCCCCTGGCAGTTTCCGCTTACGGCGCCGATCAACTTGATGCCCTTCAGGTTCGTGACCTCTTCGACCTGACTTACTCAATTCCGAACACTCAATTCGACGATATCGGGACGGTCCCTGGTACAGCTAACTTCTCAGTTCGCGGGCTCGGCGTAAACTCATCGATACCTTCGATCGACCCGACGGTTGGCGTCTTCGTTGACGGCATGTACTACGGCACTAATATCGGCGTTCTGTTCGACACGTTCGACCTTGAATCGATCGAAGTGCTTCGCGGCCCGCAGGGCATTCTGTTCGGTCGAAACGTGACCGGTGGTGCGGTGGTGATCAACACCAAAGACGCGCCAGATGAGTTCACTGCCTCCCTTAAAGGGAGTGTTGAAAGTGGGCTGCGCGGCAGCGGCCTTACATACACGCTGGCCGGAACCGTTGGTGGTCCAATCATTCAAGATGTACTGAACGCAAAAGTAGGCGTTTACTGGCAAGACAATAATGGCTGGCAGAACCGTTACACCGGCAACCCTGCAGACGAAGCGTTTGTTTCTGGCTTCTTTGACGGCGCGGTCGGCCCCGGTGTTGGTTCACTTGTCACCCAGAACGCCAACACCGACGAAGTCGTAAACCACGGTCGTCAGGAAACGCTGATCATCCGGCCCTCGGTTTTGCTTAGGCTGTCCGATAGCTTCGATATCAACGTCAAATATGAGCGCGGCGAAATCGATGGCGACGGTCCGTCAGCTCAAAACCATACTGATGGACTTGGGATTACCAATCTCTTTTACTCAGCCGATCGTGATTCATTTGATTTCTCGATTGACGAACCGGGTTTAATTGACACCAGCTGGAATCAAATCATCGCAGAGGCGAATCTGGATGTTGATTTTGGTGATGGTACGTTCACCAACATTTTCGCTTGGCGCGATTTGTCGACGTTCTCGCGGAGTGATATCGACGCAACGCCATACTTCTTGTTCCACTCTGAGGCCGCTGTTGAGCAAGATCAGATCTCGAATGAGTTCCGTTATGCTGGCCGCTTTTTCGATAGTCTCGACGTAACCACCGGCGTCTTCTATTTCCAGCAGACTGTGCAATACGATGAGAAACGCTTCCTCCTCGGGGGTGCCAGCAATCAGTTCGGTGGTGGGCAGCAAGACCATGATGTGATCGGCATCTTCGGTAACTTCGATTACGATGTAAGCGACGTGGTAACACTTACATTTGGCGCGCGCTGGACCAGAGAAGAAAAAGATGCAGACGTCGCCAACCTTACCCTCAACGCGCTAACCGGGGCGGGAGAATGTGAAGTCACAGCGGGCACATGTTTTCTCGATTTCTCCGACTCAGAATCCTGGTCGAACTTCACACCTAAAATTGGTCTGACCTGGGCAGCGAATGAGTTCACGAACGTTTATGCCCACTGGACCCAGGGTGTGCGTTCAGGCGGTTATAACTTCCGCAACACGTCAGTGGCAGGTCTCACTGAACTGCCGACCCCAACCGGGTTTGTGCCAAACCCAGATTTTGATCCTCTATTTTCACCCGGCCCATTTGACGAAGAACTCGTCAATGCCTTCGAGATCGGGATGAAGACCCAGCCCGCCGATGGCAAAGCAACCATCAATGCAGCGGTGTTCTACAATGACATCAACAATATGCAGCGGGAGATTAACCTTGCTGACCCAGATGCTGGTGTTGTGCAGACGATCGTGAACTCTGCGGATGCAACGATCTGGGGCCTGGAAGTCGATGCGCAAGTTGTTTTGACCGAAAACCTGATTTTCACCGGCTTCTTGGGCTACACCAATGGCAGTTACGATGAGATCCTTTTCGATATCGGTTCTCCAAACCCAGCCGGCAGCCCAGGCGTTGTTGACGACGCCGATCTGGCGCTAGATATCCCGCGTCTGTCACCGTTCTCTTACGGGGCTGGTCTAATCTATTCGATGCCGGTCTTTGCAGAAGGGTCATTGAACGCACGGTTCAACTACTCGCACCGCGACGCGTCGGCTTACACAGACAATAATCTTGGTGTGCTGAACGAAGTCGATTTCGTTGATGCTGGGATCGATATCTCTCCGTGGGATAACGGCGCGACCTTCCGAATTTACGGCAAGAACCTCCTCAATGAGGTTAACTTCGGTAACGACACCCAATTGCCGGTTTCGCTCGGCGGTGGCACGTTCTCGCCGCTTGCCATCGGTCGTCGGGTCGGCGTCGAACTCCAAATCGATTTCTAACCGCCTCGACGATTGTGAATTGATCAGCCCCCGTCGGTTTCCGCTGGGGGCTTTTCATTGTGCGCACGAGCATCGGTGAGTATGCCCGATTTGGCCACTCGCTTTGGATGGGACCTCATTACTGTGATCCGAAAAGATGAAGGGGTTGATGCGGAGGAGTACGGGCAAGTCCTTGACGTCCGCGGCTATCGCTGCCCAATGCCGGTGGTCAAAATGGAGGCGCTGTTACGCGAGGTTTCTCCTGGTGCGCGAATCAAGGTGATCGCCGACGATCCGATTGCGCGCGTGGACATCCCCCATTTTTGTGAGCAAGGCGGCCACGGGGTCAATTTGATCGAAAACTGCGCGCAGGAATACGGGCAAGCCTGCGTCTTTCTGGTCACGCGCGGTCAAAAACCAAGGTCCGATTAGGGGCTTAGCAGGACTGAGGCCCAGGCGCGGGGCTCCATTTTGAGCGCAAGGCTGATAAAGGTTAATCTGGTGTAAAGCTGCGTGCCGTGGTTAGATGAGCTACGGGCAGCTTCGGTGGGTGACTTCGATGCCATGTTCGCGACACGATTTTGTCACGAATGACGCGGACGAAGAACGTAGCCTGGAAGCGGCCAACAATCGCGGGCCAGGGGAGCCTAGGGGTATATGAGGACAAGTCACGTGAAAGCGAAAAAGGGTTTCAGCCGCGCTGTGCGCGGTATTGCAATGGCGGCCACGGCGTTGACCTTCATGTCGACCGCCGCCCAAGCCGACTATGAGATCGGTCTGGAAGCGTACAGCCAGGGTCAATATGACG
The DNA here is from genome assembly GCA_038522945.1 of Pseudomonadota bacterium. Classification (GTDB taxonomy): domain Bacteria; phylum Pseudomonadota; class Alphaproteobacteria; order Caulobacterales; family Parvularculaceae; genus MED-G105. The sequence continues at coordinate 48,458 of JBCBJV010000018.1, read as the reverse complement.
TGGCGCTCGACCTTTGGGAGCGGTACGCTATTGCCGGCGATGTGCGCTCCATGAAGGCGCTGGGTGATTTCTACTCCAACGTTTCTCTCGTCGATAACGAGACCGGCGAAATCGCTGAAGAAGAGCGCACCCCGCCAAATTACATCCAGTCTTTGAAGTGGTATACGCTAGCCGCCTACCATGATTTTGACCAGCAGCTGCGCACACCAACTTTTGTTGAACGCAATGCCCAGATTGACGCCCACGAGCGTCTTCCACAGATCCGCGCAATGATGACAACAGCGTCGGTTCGGAAGTCCGAAAAGCTGGTTTCAGCTACTTACGAGCGTGGATCTCCGCGAGATATCTACACCGCTGCTGAACTGTACCGCCGCGGCGCTGGGCTCGCGAAGAGCAATCTCAGCGCTTACCGGCTTTATCTCGTTGCTGCTGACCGGGGCGTGCGCGAAGCTGCTGCGTCGGCCCGCGAGATGCGCGAGAAGAACCTTGTCAATAAGAAAGAAATCGAAGCCGCTCAGGAACAGGCAGCCGCATGGCAGCCGCCTTTGCCCGAAGAGCATCGCGGCAACACGCTTCAGATGGCAGAGCTTGAGCGTTTGAAGAACGAGCTTGAAGAGCTTCGGCTGCAGGATGCACTGGAAGCCGTTTCCGATATTGACGTTGAGCTGATCCAGCAAGCGCTTCGGTCCCTCGGCTTCTATTACGGCACTATCGACAACGCCATGGGGCCACAAACCCGCGACGCGATCCGGAAGTTCCAATTCTCGCGTGTCCAAAATGATGCGGAAATGACCCCGGAAGAAAAGCGGAACGCCGAAATCGGGGTGCTGTCGGCTCGCGATACGGTGTCCTTGTTTGAACAAGCTGCCACGCGCGCTGACCACCCAATGTCACAATACGTTTATGGTGTGATGCACACCCGCGGCATCGGCGTCGCCCAAGACGGCGAGGTTGCCGTTAAGTGGCTTGAAGCGGCTGCTGACGACAATCTGGCGCTGGCCCATTACGCCCTTGGGGTCATCTTCCGCGACGGCACGACGGGCCTCAATTCGGTGAACCCTGAAAAGTCCCGGGCCGCCCTTCATTTCGCTAAAGCTAAAGCACTCGGATATACGCCGGCTGGCCGTGCTCTTGAACTCCTTGAGTTCGAGCGCCCAGGCAAAGTCGAGTAGGGATTAAGGAGAGATCAGAAGATGAAACGCGTATTTGATCGGTCCCCGACTCGCATGTTGCCGAAGGCACTCTTCGGAGCGACCGTAGCAGCTGCAGCCCTTGTCTGCTCAGACATGGCAGCGGCTCAATCCCTCGGTGGCTTTCCAATCCGGGAGCCCGGGTCACGAAACACTGGCACAGGTCAACCAGGTGCCGCGCAGCCCAACCAGTTCGCAGAAGTGGTAGTCAGCCAGGGGCCAGAAAGCAAAGTCCGTACGATCGCCGCGGCCATGCGCCTTGTTAAGCCGGGTGGCACGATCCTGGTTCAAGGTGGCACGTACACGGAAAATGTGGTCGTCACCAAGCCAGTCGCCATCTTGGGCATGCAGGACGCGTATGGCCGGAGCGCCGTTTTGCGGCCAGCCTCCGCCGACCCGTGCGTGTCTATTGCGCCAACCTCGCCCGTCGCCTCGGTCAGTATATCGAAAATGATTTTCGAGTTTGACCAGTCACGCCCATCAGCGCCCTGCATTGATATCCACGGTGGTACGGTCTCAGTTCGCGACAGCTTCATTATCCCGCAGGACTCAACGATCCCGATCAGGGCGGCCTTTGGTCTACGTGGTGGCCCATACGGTTCACTGCGTCCAGACATTATCGGGACGATTAAGAATCCGGCACGAGATCGCAGTCCGGAAGCCCAGAAGCGCAAACTCGTTGAAGAATATGTTGTCCGCCACGGCAAATCCTTTGGCGCTGAAAACGCAGCATGGGAACGGCGGGCAAGCGGTACACGCGTTGAAGAAATGATCCACGCACGGAATGTTGTAGGCCAGGGTCTTGCCAAAGGACCAGCTGCCGGTGTCCGTGTGACAGCTGGCGACACGCGCCTCGATGGCAACGTCATCGTCGGTGCCCGCAAGGCTGTTGCATTTGAAAGCAATGACAATGCCTTCCTGCAAGGTGTCGTTAGCAACAATATCCTCATCGGTAATGGCATGGGCATTAATGCAGCCGGGTTTGATGCTGATCTTACCCTGACCCGAAACACCATCCGTTATAATTCTGGCGATGGAGTTCGGGCGGACGTGTTCACTGGGATGAAGATCCTCGCCAACGAAATCGCGGGCAACGAGACCGGCATCTTCATGACGGAGAAAGTTCAATCTGCGACGATCAACTCAAATTTCGTTGCCTTGAACTACGGCGATGCCATGACTGTCTCAACCGGGTTCTTCGGGGCGGTGGCGGCGAATACCTTCGTCGGCAATCAAGGGTGTACGATCGACTTCTACTCCGCCGAGCAGAAGTTTTTGAACGATGCGACCATCAAGGTTCAAGCGTACAGCAATTTCGATCCGGTTGTTCTCTTTGAAGCCAACAATATTGCCGAACACAATCCAGGGGACATCAAACTGTCGAAGCGTCAGCGCCGCAAGCTGGAGAAGGCTAATGTCAACGTCAATTTGCCGGTCTGCGACGGCAAGCTCTGACCCTTTGGTCTGATCTAGCGGTTGGGCGAATCATCAGGACGCCTCGCTTCGCGAGGCGTTTTGCTATTGAGGGCTTGGCGTCGCGGGCGAGCTCGATTGCTTCATCTACCTGATACCCAGTGGGAACGAGGAAACTGACTTTAGAGCGGTTTCCTGACCCCGAAGCTCAAGCTATCAAAACTGCGTTGTAGAAACCGTGTTGGGATGTGATGTGCAAACGAACTGCTTGAGCGCGTGCGTGCGACAACCAAACAGGCAGGGTGATGGTGCCCCGCGTCCGACTCGAACGGACACTCCTTGCGGAACCGGATTTTGAATCCGGCGCGTCTACCAATTCCGCCAGCGGGGCCAAGAAACGGGATCATAGGGACGATCGGTTTCCCGTCAAGCAAAGCCAACGGGAAACTTCACTGGCGAATGTTGCCCGTCACCTTGAGCCTGTCACCTCGAACCGGACCCACCGCTCCCAGACACGAATTGGTAATCACCCCGCATTTATTGTCTTAAAACCGTCGCGCTTTCCGGCGCTGGGGCAATTGCGTTTGCGCGGGGCGTCTTGCATCTGTGCAGCGCTACTGGGGGAGACCAAAAGACGGGTAGCCTTGCCGCTGATCAGTCCTTAAGGGAGGGAACTAGAAATGACCCAATCATCCATTGGAATGTCCTCTATGGCGATGACCTCCTCTGCACACGAACAAGAAGAAAGCACCACGCGATCAACGTTGGGCGCGATCCCCTTGCTCAAGACCATCCTTGACGATCTGGCTCGCGAAGCCAAAGGGTCGACTGCCACCAACAACGGGCTCCAGCCGACCGGCACTGCGTATGCCAAGTCCGCTGATCCAGCGCTAGAGTTCAGTGAGGCCGATGCCCAGCAAGCAAGCGGCACGGCCGCGGCCGCCGCAGAAGGTGCCAAGACGACTCTCGGCGCGCTCATCGAACGATTGGACGAGCGTGCATTCGGCCTGATGATCTTGTTCCTGGCGCTCCCCTGTTGTTTGCCATTCGTTTATTTGCTGCCGCAGATCGTCGCCTTACCGATGCTGGCGCTATCGGGGCAAATGGCGCTGGGGCGGAAAAGTCCCTGGCTGCCAGCGAAACTTGCCGGCCGGGAGTTCCAGATCGCCGGCTTTACGTCAGTTCTGGAGCGCTCTGAAAAATATGTTGGCTGGTTTGAGGCGATCGCCAAGCCGCGCTTTACTGTGCTCACCGGGCACAAAGGCTCGCGGATCGTCGGTCTATTGCTGATGGCACCGTGCGCCTCGATCTTGGTGCCGCTGCCCGCGACTAATACCGTTCCTGGTATCGGCGTTGCCATAGCGTCCGTAGGGCTCCTTGAGCGTGACGGTGTTTTGGTAGTGTTGGGGCTGATTATCGGCTTTGCCTGGATTGCCATCCTTTTGTTTTTCGGGCTCGAAGCCGCCTCGCTTTTCAAGGCCTGGTTGACCGCGCGGCTTTGACACCTCGGCCAGGGGCGCTTTCATCTGCTAATACCTGAAGACGATGGCAGAGAACGCAGACTTAGAATTGTCCTTTGTGGAACGTGTCCTCGGTGGCAGCGTGGTGCTAAGCGCATCGCTCCTGGCTGGCGCTCATGTATTCCAAGCCCTTGGGTACGCGCCGTGCGATCTGTGTCTTGACCAGAGGGAAGCCCATTGGACCGCCCTTGGTGTCTCATTCGCGGGATTGGCCGCTGCGCTGGTCTTCAAAGCCCGCAGGGCCGCTGCCGCAGCGATCGGGGCCGCCGCGCTTGTTTATGCCGTCAGCGCCGGGCTTGCGTTTTATCACACAGGCGTGGAGTTCAAATTCTGGCCGGGTCCCCCTACGTGCACATCAGGCGGTGTGGTCGAATTAGGTGAAGGCGGGCTCGCAGGTGCCCTGGAGAAGGGGCCTTCTGGCCCGTCCTGTGAAGACGCGCCTTGGCGGTTCCTCGGGATTTCCATGGCGGGGTACAATTTCCTGTTTTCCGCAGGGCTGTTTGCTCTGTGCCTCAGCGCCGCTGTGACCGCAAACCGTGTTGCCGTGAAGCGGTCACCAACGGAACTGACCGCGGAATTCTAAGGTCCATCTTATGACGACTGCTGACGATCAAGCCACCACCCCTCCCGCTAAGGCGGAAGGACAAAGTGATCTCACCGACGAAAGTCCTGTTTATCGAGGCAAAGCCTACCGGCCGGGGCCATTGTCTGACCGGTTAGCGGAAATGTTGCGGGTCGATCATGCGGGCGAATTCGGCGCGGTCCAGATCTATCGTGGTCAGCGCGCAGTGTTCGATGCAATCCCGAGCCGGGTGCGTACCTCAGCTCTTTTGCGTGAAATGGAAGAGGGCGAAGCCCATCATCTGGAAACATTCGACCGTCTACTGAATGAACATCAGGTGCGACCCACATTAATGGCCCCTCTTTGGCAAGCTGCCGGATTCGGCCTCGGGGCGGTCACTGCGTTGATGGGCGAAAAGGCGGCCATGGCGTGCACCGAAGCGGTGGAAGACGTCATCGAGAAACACTACGCGGAGCAAGCCGAAGAACTCGCCGAAACCGAACCAGCACTTGCTGAAACGATCCGGCAGTTTCGGGAAGACGAAATCGGCCACAAGACAACAGCGGAAGACGAAGGCGCGCGAGAGGCGCCCGGCTATGGTCTATTGAAATCAGTTATTCAGGCGGGGTGCCGGGTCGCCATCCGTCTTTCAGAAAAGGTCTGAAGCGCCGCCGCCCGATTGAACTGATCTTAGTCTAAGGCTGTTTGAAGAAATGGCACAGGGTCCACTAATTCAAAGCCGGGGCTATTTGTCACCAGATGATCAAGCCAGTGTTTATGACCTGCCCCATAAACGATCACCACGCGGTCCCCTGGTTCAGTGACATCCATCAGCTTGGAAACAATCTTTGCGTTCCGCATAAAGTAATATGCCTGTAGTTCCGCCGCAGGCTGATTTTCACCGATGTCAAACTGCTGGAATTGATAGTAGAACGAGGCTGATGAAAGCGCGCCGGTGTTAACCTCGATTAGAGACTGCGCCATCGGCATCGCCTGTATCCTGTCGGTCTCGTCTTTGATCATCTGCTCAACGCGACCCATGAACCGACCGAACTCGGCTTCTTGGCCTGTGGCGCTCACGTGCTCTAGGACTTTGCCAAACGGGAAATAGTCTGGCTCGCCTTCGGATGGAGATTCGTCCAGGCCCACCACGCGATCAAGTCCCGCTTCCCGCGCCAGACGATAAGCGATTTGCACGCGCTCGTTCGGGTTAGTTGCCAGCATCTCGTTATCGAAATCGGCATAATACGGATCAATATAGTCAGGCGCCTTTGTGACACGCTCGGTTACGACGAGCGTCGGCTGAAAAGAAGCGAGCGCTTCGGTGACCTGCTGCAGTTCGTTTTGTTTTGTCGGCGTTAGGACACTTCCGACTTCCACATTGATGACGTCAGCGGAAGACCCGGCCAAATGCATCGACCCAATGACCATGACTTTGATGTCTTCGTTCGATTTCTCCGCAATGCTGGATCTGCTCGATTGCGCAGTAAGGCTCGCGCCGCTGACACATGCACTGACGCACAGACTGAGACACGCGCAAAAGGAAACGCCCATCCGTCTCGCCATTGCGATCATTTTGGTAGACATCTGTCCCTCCCACTCCCAAGCTTGATGTGTATCGGGTCCGGACCCAATCCGGTGCCTTCGCTATTCTGGATCGTAAACTTACCATGGAATTTGTTGATGACGCCATCGTCCTGAGCGGCCGATCCCACGGGGAAACCCACGCCGTGATCGACGTCTTGACGGCTCATCACGGACGATGGGCGGGCTTGGTTTATGGCGGGCAGGGAAGGAAGATGCGCCCGATTATTCAGTCCGGGAATGGTATTAAGGCAAGTTGGAAAGGTCGGCTGGCAGAGAGCTTGGGGCACTTTTCGGTGGAACTGGAAATACCGCGTGCTGCGCATTATCTCGACGATCGGCTGTCGCTTGCGGCGCTTTCATCGGCGTGTGCCGTTGCCCGTGAAACAATTCCCGAACGAGAGGCCCATGGCGGCGTTTATCAGGCCCTATGCGTTCTTTTTGACGCTCTTGATGAGCCAGAGATCTGGCCGGCGCTCATGGCGAAATGGGAATTGGGCCTGCTTGCTGCGCTCGGATTTGGCTTGCGGCTCGACAAATGTGCTGCGACGGGCGAGCAGGAGGATCTGGTCTATGTCTCGCCGCGCTCCGCGAGTGCCGTCAGCCGCGCGGCCGGTGAACCGTATAAGGATCGAATGCTTGGGCTTCCTGCCTTTTTCCGTGAACCGCTTGCCGAAGTATCACTAGCAGAGGCCATCTCTGGCCTGGAGACAACGGGCTACTTTCTGGAGACACGCATTCTCCACACAGCGAATAAAGCCCTGCCGGAAGCTCGCACGACGCTCCTGGACCTTTTGCGAGGCCGTCTCACGAAAGAAGCATGATTAGGCTGCAATCGCCAGGGCGGTATTGGATGGCGTGATCTCAGCGCCGTTCTGTTTTGCACCCCATTTGGCCATCCATCGGTTCTGATCGACGGCGAAGTGGATCACCCATGGGTGGTCAAGCTCAATGCGTTCGAGCCGCTCCACAAGCGCCTGGAGGCTGTCTTCCGACTTTTTGCTCGGCACCAGAATAAGGTGGTACACAGAATAGCCCTTGAAAGATTCGGCGTCTTTTCGCACCAGATAGGCATGGCTGATGGAATCAAACCTCGCGATTGCATCGACAACAGTCTTCAAGTCCGCCTCATCCATGTCGTGAGGCTGGGCCTCATCCTTTTTGCTGAGCGATTTGGTTTCCTGCGCGGCTGTCGCAAGCTTACGCTCTTCTTTTTCAACGGCAGTAATGGCGAGCTTGGCTTCCGGTAAGTTGCCGGCGTCTGTATAGAAACGATATCGAGCTGTGGCGGCAGCAAGACCCAGTGACGGCGACAGGCGCGCTGCTTTCTCCAAACATTTCAGCCCTTTTTCGTCTCCCTGGCGCGCCAGTAGGCGACCGAGGCCCAGCCATGCCCCAGCATGTTCGGGATGCCAGACAATGGCTTCCTTATAGCGGAAGACGGCAGCTTCAACGTTCAGTTGGCTTTCGGCCAGTTCCGCTCTCATCTGGGCTTCCACCTTGGTGAGCGGCACTTGTTCGGCCTTTTTGTCCAGCTCCGACAGGCGTTTCAGACTTGTCTGGGCGTCGCGATGGGCCCGTTCCCAGAAATCCTGAGCATTTTCGCGCCACGCCTGATCGAATTCCACACGAGTTTCTTCGTACAAAGAGCCTAACAGCAAATAGGCGCGGTCATCGCCAATCGACAGTAACCGCGGTGTCGCGTCGACGGCGTTGATCCGATCAGGAAGGCTCGGATGGGTATCATTCCGATCCGTTGGTTCAGAGACTACAGCCTTCTCCCATTTATCCGCCTGCTTCCATTTGGACATGCTGGAGAACGCCTTTTGGGAGTGCTTTAGCGGTGCGACATTGGGGGTGGTGCAGGTGCCTGCGTGCTTTTCCACGGTGGGCCAGAAAATTTCTTCCAGATAGCGTGCGCCCAAAGAGCAGCGCATCAGAGCATCGGAAAGGGTTTGCCCACTGACAATACTGGCGGCCACCTGGTCTGCTTCGAACTCTTCTGCGCGCGCCAGCGGGAAACTCAGCGTGTCGAAATAAGGCTCATAGCGCTTAACAAAAAAGGACAGAGGGGCATTGAAGAGCGATTTTTGATCCTCCAACTGAACCCGCAAATTCGACCACATCGCCCGGGTGCGATAGATCCAGGCGCCGGTCTTTCCGTGGGAGCCTGCGAGGTGTCCATATTCGTGGGCGATAACGCCTTTGAACTGTGCGGTGCTGAGCGCCTGCATGAGCGGGAGGCCGATCACCAGGCGATTAACGTGACCACCGAAAAGGCCGAACCGCGGTGCCTGTTGAATTGAGGCGTTTAAGTCATCGTCCAGATAAACTTCATCGATTGCCGCTCCACCGATAGCAACCCGCACCTCATCGATCAGCTTGAACAAGTCCGGCGCGTCGTCTCGGGTGATGGGTTTGGCATCGGGGGGATCGAAGCGCACGATCATTGAGCGGCCGACCGCAAAGGCTAGAAGGAGCGAAGCAATGGTAAGCTTGATGGCGGCGGTGGCGGCGCCTCCGCCTTGAATGGCGTGAATAAGGCCGAAGATCGCAAGCGCCAGAAGCAATCCTAGAAACAAAAACGGCACCGCGTAGCCCAGATAGGCAACCGCCAGAACTTTCTGGCGATAGCGATCAGGATGGCTGAAAGCTTCGTCTTCGTGACGCCGAATTCTCTTTTCTTGTTCGGCGGGTCGGTCCGTTCGGGAAAATCCGAGCATTGTCTGAGCTGAGCCTTTCTTGGTAAAGACGCGGAGCGCAATACAAGCAGGATCCCGTTAAAAAACCGCCAATTGGGGTTAATTCGGCCTTGCACGTCGGCAGCGGCGAAGGGTATTGCGCGATACTCTGGTGAAGCGAGTGGCAACGTGGTTTCGGGCCCGGTCCGATTAAATTTGTATGGCGACGAAAAAAACAACGACCAAAAAAACTGGCAAACGAGGCGCAGGCAAAGGCAGCCCGCCGTCCAAACCGGAAGATATCTTTCTGGAGCCCCTCGATGAGGCGCTGTCGCGCCGCTATCTGGCTTACGCTTTATCAACCATAACCGCACGGGCATTGCCGGATGTGCGCGATGGGTTGAAGCCGGTCCACCGCCGCATCCTCTATGCCATGCGGACCATGCGCCTGAACCCGGGCGGTGGCTATAAAAAGTCGGCGAAAGTCGTTGGTGAGGTGATGGGTAACTTCCACCCCCACGGCGATGCTGCAATTTACGATGCGCTTGTGCGCCTGGTGCAGGATTTTTCTGTCCGTGTACCCCTTGTGGATGGTCAAGGCAATTTCGGCAATATTGACGGCGATAACGCCGCGGCTATGCGGTACACGGAAAGCCGTTTGACTGAAGCTGCTGAACTCCTTCTAGAAGGCATTGATGCCGATACAGTCGATTTCCGTGAGACCTATGACGGGGAAGGCAAAGAGCCGATCGTTTTGCCCGCGGCGTTTCCAAATCTGTTAGCTAATGGCGCAAGCGGGATCGCCGTCGGTATGGCAACGTCAATCCCACCCCATAATCCGGCGGAACTGATTGACGCGTGTTTGCACCTCATCAAAAGCCCGAACGCGCGTACAGAAACGCTGCTCGGCTATGTGAAGGGGCCGGACTTTCCAACGGGCGGTGTCTGTATTGAGCCGCATAATGCCCTGGTTGAAGCTTATGCGACCGGGCGCGGTGGTTTCCGTGTACGGGCCAAATGGCACAAGGAAGACATCGGTCGCGGCAAGTACCAAATTGTCATCACCGAGATGCCCTATCAGGTGCAAAAGTCACGGCTCATCGAGCGCATCGCTGACCTGATCCAAAACCGCAAATTGCCGGCGATCGCCGATATCAGGGACGAAAGCGCGGAAGACGTCCGCCTGATCCTTGAGCCGAGATCCGGCACAGTTGAGGCGGAAGCGGTAATGGAAAGCGTGTTCCGGGCAACGGATCTGGAAAGCCGCTTTCCCCTAAACATGAACGTGCTCGACGCGACTGGCGCACCGCGTGTGATGGGACTGCGGGACGTTCTAACTTCGTATAATGATCATCGTAAAGATGTTCTCGTTCGGCGAACAAACTACCGGCTTGGAAAAATTGCCAATCGACTGGAAATCCTTGATGGCTTCCTGATCGCCTACCTCAACCTTGATGAGGTGATCCGGATCATTCGGTATGAAGATCACCCAAAAGAAGAGCTGATCAAGACTTTTGAGCTGACGGAGACACAAGCCGAAGCTATTCTTAACATGCGCCTCCGGAACTTGCGCAAACTTGAAGAGATGGAGATCCGCAACGAACACAAGGCTCTCAAGAAAGAGCAGAAAGAGCTTAGAGCACTTTTGAAATCCGACGAAGCCCAGTGGAAGAAAATCTCCGACGAACTACGCGAGGTTCGCAAGAAGTTCGATCCTAAATCGGACCTAGGGGCTCGACGCACCTCAGTGGAGGAGGCCCCGGATACCGATGAGATCGATCTGGACGTGCTCATCGAAAAAGAACCCGTGACCGTGGTCCTCTCTGAAAAGGGCTGGGTACGGACCATGAAAGGGCACGTGGAGAAAACAAGCGACATCAAGTATAAAGAAGGCGATGGGCCAGGCTTTATTATCCACGCGATGACGAACGACAAGCTCATGCTCTTCGGGACCGACGGGAAGTTCTATACTTTGGATGTTGCCGGCCTCCCCGGTGGACGAGGCCATGGTGAGCCAATCCGTTTGATGGTTGAGCTCGGCAATGATCACACCGTAGCCTCAGCATTCCTTTATGACGGATCAAGACGGTTCCTGGTTGCTTCAACCTCCGGTCACGGATTTTTTGTCAAGGAAGAAGACTGTCTTGCCAATACCAAAAAAGGTAAACAGGTTCTTAATGTGGCCGCTGGCGCTGAAGCTTGCGTGTGCCGTGCCGATGAGGGCGCTTTGCTCGCTGTTGTTGGTGACAATAAAAAGTTCCTGGTTTTCGATGCCAGCGAGCTGCCGGAGATGACCCGGGGCAAGGGCGTTCAACTCCAGAAGTATGCCAATGGTGGCCTATCCGACGCGAAAACGTTCGACAAAAAAGAGGGCCTCACCTGGATAGACCGGGCAGGTCGCGTTCAGAGCGTCGATCAGTGGAAGGACTTTGTGGGCAAACGGGCGCAAGCCGGGAAAATCGCGCCAAAGGGCTTTCCAACATCGAAGAAATTCGGCGGCGGGCTTTAGGGATTCGCGACCATTCAAAGTTTTGCTTGTCTTTTCGAGCCATCTGCGCGATAGGCTTGCACTTCGGCTGCGTGTAGGGGGAATACCATCCCATCGGCCGTTTACCGAAAACCGGGCACCCAGGCACGCGGGTTCTCTTTGAACCCCGGGTGATTTGATGTGCGCTTGCGATCGCAGCGCGCATTTCTGATTCCCAGAAAGAAAATGATGACAGAATTCAACGAGTTCGGACTTGCCGGACCGATCCTTGCCGCTCTTGAAAAAGAGGGCCACAAGACACCGACCCCAATTCAGGCGCGGGCAATCCCGGTGCTATTGTCCGGCAGCGACGTATTGGGGCTTGCCCAGACTGGGTCCGGCAAGACCGCTGCTTTTGCGCTGCCAATCCTGCATCGCTTGTTTGAGACGCCAGAGCGCATACAGCGCAGTGGCAGCAAGCCAAGATTTGGCCCTCGGGCGCTGGTGTTATCTCCAACACGGGAGCTTGCCGGGCAAATCCGTGACCGGTTCAAAGTCTATGGTGCACGGACTTCTCTTTCTATGGCCCTGGCAATCGGCGGTGTGTCACTCAACAAACAGGCGGCAACGCTGAGCCGCGGCGTCGATATCTTTGTGGCGACGCCCGGGCGACTTGAGGACTTGCAAAAGCAAGGGGCGGTTGATCTCGATCAGGTCGAAATCCTCGTGCTCGACGAAGTCGATCAAATGCTGGACATGGGCTTTATTCATGTCATTCGGCGCATTTGCCGTAGCTTGCCAGCGGAACGCCAGAGCGTTTTCTTTTCTGCCACGATGCCGAAAGAAATCGCCCGGCTCGCCCATGCGCTGTTAACCGACCCGGTACGGATCGAAATTGAAAAGACCGCGCGCCCGAAGATCAGCCAGTCAGTTCAATTCATGGGAAAAGGACAAAAGCCCGCTGCGTTGATCCGGGTCGCGTCCGATCCCGCGTTTACGAGCGGTTTGGTCTTTTCACGGACGAAACATGGCGCGGACAAAATCGCGCGTATCCTGAACAAAGAAGGCATCAATGCCCAAGCCATTCACGGCAACCGCAGCCAGAACCAACGGGAGCGGGCGCTAAACGCCTTTAAGTCGGGAAAGGCCCAAGTTTTGGTGGCCACGGACATCGCCGCGCGGGGGATCGATATTGCGGGCGTTTCCCATGTGGTCAATTTCGATTTGCCTAATGTGCCGGAAACTTATGTGCATCGTATCGGCCGAACCGGTCGTGCTGGAGCTTCGGGCATCGCCGTTTCATTCTGTTCGCCTGACGAACGCGCCGACTTGCGCGCCATTGAAAAGCTTATGGGGGAGCGCCTGGAAGCGGTACATTTGAATGGGCAAGACGCGGATCTTTCGGAGACCAGTGCCAGTGAAGGGCGCGGCCAGCAGAACCGACAACAGCATCGAAAGCAGGGGGGGCAACGGCACCCGGGCAATGGTCAACGCCAGCCCCGTCGCGAGAACCAAGGACCGAAGCGGCGCTCTCGGCCGAACGGCGAACAGCGTGATGCCAATAGGCCTGACGGGGAGGCCAATCGAACCGGGGAGGCCAATCGAACGGGGGAGGTCAGAACGACGTCCAAACGAGCAGCGCGGCCGGGCGCTGGAAACCCCAATCACAGAAGGCCCAACGACAACGGACCGAAGCATTCAACGCCCGATCACAAGAATGCAGGCCCGAAACGAACGGGCCACAAGAGCACGAGCGGGCCAACCGCACATCCGGGCAAACGGTCTGATGACGCGCCAGCAGAAAACGGGAAGAAACGATGGACCAAGAGGGTCAAGCCAGCAGCCGGAAAACCAGCGAATACGGATGATAATGGTCAACACAAGACGCGGCGTCCGGCAGCAAAGGGCAAAAGACCCGTCCAAGGGGCCGCTTCTGGAAAGCCAAAACAAAATGACCGGCCAAAGGGCAAGCCGAATAGTGGCGGGAAAGCCCCTGGCGATCGTGGGCCCAGCAGTCAGGGACAAAGTAGTCAGGGACCCAGTAGTCGGGGACCCAGTAGTCGGGGACCCAGCAGTCGGGGGCCTGGCGGTCGTGGCTCACGTGGCCGACGGGCTGCTTAGTTGAACTGTCCGGCTTTTGCCCTGAGGTAATTTTCGACACTGATTTAGTGGCAATCTTGACCCTTAGAGCGCTGCTCACTAGCGTCCGCGATCATGACCGAAACGCCTCTAGCACACGCCTCATCCAGTAATGCCCTTTCATTCCAGGACTTGATCCTGACCTTGCAGACATACTGGTCTGAGCGCGGGTGCGTGATCCTGCAACCCTATGACATGGAGATGGGCGCGGGGACATTTCACCCGGCGACCACGCTGCGCTCCCTTGGGCCCAAGCCATGGAACGCGGCCTATGTTCAACCGTGTCGGCGACCGACTGATGGGCGTTTTGGCGCGAACCCCAATCGTTTTCAGCACTACTACCAGTTTCAAGTGGTCTTGAAGCCAAGCCCGCAGAACATTCAGGAGCTTTATCTCGGGTCCCTTGATGCCATCGGCATTGACCGTTCCGTCCATGACATCCGTTTTGTCGAAGACGACTGGGAAAGCCCGACCCTTGGCGCATGGGGGCTCGGTTGGGAGGTCTGGTGTGACGGTATGGAGGTTACTCAGTTTACGTACTTTCAACAGGTGGGCGGCTTTGACTGCAAGCCCGTCACGGGTGAGATTACCTACGGCTTGGAGCGGCTCGCCATGTATGTGCAAGGGGTCGATAACGGCTTCGACCTAGTCTATGGCGGGCGCAAGCCCGATGGAACGCCATTCACTTACGGTGATGTTTTCCACCAGAATGAGGTTGAACAGTCTGCGTACAATTTTGATCTAGCGGACACAGATGTTTTGTTCCGTCAGTTTAAAGAAGCCGAAACCGCCTGCATGTCGATTATTGATGCGGGAAAGAGCGCCGGGACGGCTTATCCATTGCCCGCGTATGAGCAGTGCATTCGGGCCTCGCATGTTTTTAACCTGCTCGATGCCCGCGGCGTTATCTCGGTCGCTGAGCGCCAGTCATATATTCTCCGAGTACGAACGCTTTCCAAGGCGTGTTGTGAGGCGTGGCTTGAAAGTCCACAAGGACGAGGCGAAGGCGCGGGGATCGTCGACTTTGAGGGCGCTGCTTGAGTGGTGACTTGACCCTGACCGGCGGTTGCCACTGCGGCGCCGTTCGGTATCGGCTTAAGGGGGCGCCCCTTATGGTCTACGCTTGCCATTGCAGAAACTGCCAGAAAATATCGGCGAGTACTTTCAATATCTCCTGTATTATTCTTGAAGACTCAATAACCATCACACAAGGCGAACTCGGTCGCGTCGACTGGGTCGCAGATGGCGGCAAGAAGCGGTTCGGCGAGTTCTGCGTCAAATGTGGGGGTCGTCTCCGTCACGGAGATGAACCGTCCCGGGGCATTTATGTACTACGGGGCGGAACGCTCGACGACAGCCGTTATGCCAAGCCGGCTGCTCATATTTGGGTGAGCAGCAAGATGGACTGGGTAGATTTCCGGGATGAAGATTTGCTGTTTGACGAGCAGCCCACTGATTACAGCGAAATTACGTCGCGGTATCAGGCTTATGTACGCAGCTTGACGGTTTGAACGTCTACTTCACCCGGCGCACTTTTACCGCCTTGTTGAGCTCTTCAATGCGCAGGAAGTAACTTCCAATTGCGCCGCGTCTCACCGTTGCGGTGTAGTCCCGTTCTTTGCGCGGGATACGGACTGTTTTTCCATCGCCCTTAAGCTGTTTCCAGACCTGACCGTTTGCCAACGTGATCGTTAGCTTTCCGTAAGGATTTGCCTTGATGTCGACGATCGGAGACGTGATCCGGTCAACTTTCTCTTTTTCTTTACGGTTTTTTTTCAGATTCTCGCTGCCGAAGGTGGCTTCCGGATTTGCCGGGGCCTCTGGCGGCTGCTCAACGGCCGGCGGCAATGCAGAGGTCGTCGAAGGGCTTGGGGCAACCGTTGAGGTAATCGGTGTCGCAGGAGCAGACGACTCAGGAGCGGAAGGAGCAGGAGCCGGGGCCAGTTCTGGTATTTGGGGCGCAGGCGCATTTGCGATCGAGTCATAACAGGCAAGGCGCGCTTCGGCGTCGTTGATTTCCTTGCAGTCACCCAAACTTGTGGGCACTTCCTCCGCGCTCACCAGCTGAGGCGCAAATACACCCATGGCACCAGCCACAATCGTGAGCTTCATTTTTGGGGTCATTTTCATCGAACCGAACCTCAAGCCTTCCAAATACCTCTCCTAAAATCGCACCATGCGCTTGCCGGGTCAATCACACGGAATTTCAATGACTGAGGGATGATTGAACTGCCTCAAGCCACTGCCTCAAGCCACTGCCTCAAGCCACTGCCTCAAGCCACTGCCTTAAGTGACTGCGCAATTGGCTTCCCGAATGTGGCAATAGGGACATAGGATGGGCGTCGGAGCGGCGAAGGAGCCTCGATTATGGGTGTGACGGTCATTGCATGTTACCGGCCGAAACCGGGCCAGTCGGCCCGGCTAAAGGACCTCGTGGCGACCCATCTGGAGATCCTGCGTGCAGAAGACCTGGTGGCTGAAGGGCCGTCTATGGTGGCCGAAGCAAAAGATGGCACCATTCTGGAGATTTTCACCTGGAAATCCCAGGAAGCGATTGACGCTGCGCACACCAACCCTCGTGTCGGCGCGATGTGGGAGGACTTTGGGGCGGCTTGTGATTATGTCCCGGTCGGCAGTCTGGAAGAAGCCTCACAATTGTTCTCCCCGTTTACGCCAGTCGTACTCGATGGACGCGCGATATGACCAAGAAAACCAGCGAGCGCCATGGGGAGATCCTGAACGAGTATATGAGCGGAAACTCGGTTTTCCATTCGTGGGCAGAGCATAATCTCGGCAAGTTCGAGTTGACTGACTGGTCTTTCGGACAGCTCTCCATGCGCTGGGATATCGATGACCGCTTCATTATGCCGGATGGGGCCATGTTCGGCGGCCATGTCTCCTCAGTCGCTGATCACGTGATGGGCCTGCTTTCCATGTCGGTGCTGGAAGGCAATGAAGATCGATTTGTCACCTCTCGGCTCGAGGTGAACTTCTTCCGTCCTGTCCAGAAGCCACTTGCGTTGATCGAAGCGCGCGCGACCAATACCTCGCGCACATTGATCCATGGCGAGGCCGATTTTCTGACGCCTGAGAGAAAGCTGAGCGCGCGGGTTTACGCCACTCAGGTCCGGCGCCAGGCGAATGGCACCGACAAGCTGCTGAAGGCGACCTGACCTTCTTGATGCGGTTGCCTTCTAACCCGGCGAGTCATAGAACCCCGCGTCATGGCTGAGCTCCTTATTGAACTGTTTTCCGAAGAAATTCCGGCGCGTTTTCAAGCGCGCGCGGCCGCTGACCTGCAAAAGCTCCTCAATCAGGCGCTGCTTGATGCAGGCTATCTGCCCGAGGGTGTGACCAGTTTTGGCGGTCCGCGTCGGCTGACCTTTGTGGCGACAGGTCTTCCCGTCAAACAGCCAGACGTGCGTGAAGAAAAAAAAGGTCCGCGGGTCGGTGCGCCGGAAAAGGCCGTGGAAGGATTCCTAAAGTCCGCAGGTCTTGGTTCGCTCGAGGACTGCGAAACCCGCGAAGACAAGAAGGGCAGCTATTATGTAGCAGTGGTTGAGCGACTAGGTCGTCCAACTACTGATGTTATCGCTGACGCCTTGCCTGATATCGTCACGCGCTTTCCTTGGCAAAAAGCCATGCGATGGGGCGACGAGAGCGCGGAAGACACTGCATTAAAATGGGTGCGCCCGCTGCATAGAATCCTGTGCGTCTTCGACCATGAAATCGTGCCCTTGAAGGTCGGTTCGCTTGAGGCCTCAGACGTGACCGAGGGCCACCGCTTTCATGCACCGGACCCGGTCAGTGTACGCAGCTTTGAAAAATATGCCGAGACCTTGCGCGCCTCCAAGGTGATTTTGTCGGCCGAAGAGCGCGAGGAGATCATTGCTCGTGACGCCAGGACCCTGTGCGAGGCGCAAGGGCTTGAGCTCATCGACGATAAGAGCCTCCTGAACGAGGTCGCCGGTCTCGCCGAATGGCCTATCGTCCTGATGGGGACCTTTGACGAGAAGTTTCTAACTGTCCCTGATGAAGCGTTGACGGCGTCCATGCGCGGTCATCAGAAATATTTCTCCGTGCGCAATCCCGGCACGGGGCGCCTTGCCAACAAATTCATCTGTGTGGCGAACATCGAAGCGTCTGATGGTGGCGCCGCCATGCGCCAGGGCTATGAGCGCGTGCTGACGGCGCGGCTTTCTGATGCCTGGTTCCTCTATCGGCAGGATTTGAAGATCGCTCTTGAAGAGCGATTACCTGACCTTGATCGGATCACTTTCTTTGAAGGGCTGGGCACCGTAGGTGACAAAGTGCGCCGGTTGGAAAAACTGGCGCGGGATATCGCACCATCAGTTGGCGCTGACCCGGACGCGGCGGCAATGGCGGCGCGCCTTGCCAAGACCGACCTTGTAACCGGGATGGTCTATGAGTTTCCCGAATTGCAGGGGCTGATGGGCCGATACTATGCGCTTGAGCAAGGAATCAATCCCGACGTCGCGAACGCGATCCGCGATCACTACAAGCCTTTGGGGCAGGGCGGCGAGGTGCCGACCGCACCGGTCTCCGTTGCCGCGGCGCTCGCGGACAAGATTGATACACTGACGGCTTTCTGGTCGATCGACAAAAAACCGACGGGCTCGTCAGACCCGTTCGCCCTTCGCCGGGCCGCCCTTGGCGTGATCGCCTTGATCCTCGACAATCAATTGCGTCTGCCGCTAACAGTCAAACTGGGTGAGGCCCTAACAGGGGTTGCGACAACCGACGTCCAGCCTATCAGCGAAGACCTGCTCGGCTTCTTCCATGACCGTCTCGTTGTTTATCTGCGAGATCTCGGATTCGCCCATGATCAAGTTGCGGCCGTTCTCGTTGATGCCGATGGTCAGCTGCAGGACGATCTCTTCCTTGTTGTAGAGAAACTGAAGGCGTTCGGTGCTTTTTTGAAAGGCGAAGACGGGGCAAATCTTCTCGCCGGCTTCAAGCGCGCAGCGAACATTCTGAAGGCGGAAGAAAAGAAGGGTGACATCGAAGAAGGCGATGTCGATCCTGCTTTGGCAACGGAAACAGCGGAAGCTGCCTTGCTCGACGCGTTGGGCAAGGCGGAGGGCGCTGCTTCCGAGGCACTTGCCGCCGAACGATTTGAAGACGCCATGAAAGCGCTTTCAACCTTACGAGCGCCGATTGATACCTTCTTTGAGGAAGTCACTGTGAACGCTGAAGACCCGGCGCTGCGGGCAAATCGGCTGGCGCTCCTGCAACGCTTCCGTCGCGCGGTTTTGGCTGTTGCAGACTTTGAAAAATTGGAAGGCTGAGGGGCGCGCTGATGCCAGGCTCGGAAGGGGGAGAGTGGCGGCATCTTGCGGCCAGATTTGCTATTTGCTGTGCCCTCCTGCCGCTGATTGCTGGCGCTTGTCTTCTTGCCCTTGTGGGCGCGGTTTCTTTGCCTAATCAAGCGATAGCCGATCACATACTGACCGACCACGAACTTTTTCAGTTCGGTCGTCCTCCAGCCTTTAATGGCCGCAAAATTGATGTCGGCACAGAGTGTCTCGGTGTCAGTTTTGCGCTTGGCTCAAAGCCACAGGGACAGTCCTCGCTCGAACGGGCGATCCGCGCGCCAGTCTATAGTTCCTGTGATGAATTATTGTTAGGCGTAGAAAAGGGAGCTGACCTTTCTGCCCACGATTATTCCCGCTACTGGCACGGGTATGCGGCGATCTCGAGACCACTGCTGACGATTATACCGTATCGTGATCTTCGCATGATCACATTTAACGCCATGTTATTGCTCATCGGCGCCTTTGCCTGGCGCTTAGGCCAAGACTTTGGCGGAAAGTTCGCGTTCGCGTTTCTCTTTCCCTTCGCGTTCATCAACTATGCAGGCTTTTTCATTCTATGGACGAAGGCCGTCAGCTGGTTTCTCGCATTCGGCAGTGCGCTTTGGCTTGCCTCAAGTGCCTCAAAAAAATTTGATAACACCCGCGGCTTGCCGGTTCTTTTCTTTTTTGGGCTCGGATGCGGCACGGCCTTTTTCGACTGGCTGACAGTACCGCTGTTCATTTTCGCCCTGCCAGCACTGACTTATTTTCTCTATCGCTTATCCGAGAATTTGCTGCCCGCGCGAACGCAACTGATTGACCTCGTCAAATTGGGTATCTTTTTTGGACTTGGTTATGGAGGGCTCTGGGCCATTAAGTTCAGCCTCGCCGCAATCGTGGTCGGGCCTGAGGCCTGGACAGAGATATTGCAGATGATCCGCTTCCGGATTTACGGCGAATTTGAGTCTGTGAAACAGATCCCAGGCGCTGCAACGGCTGAGAACTTCGAAGCGCTGAAGGCTTTCTGGGGCGGGCTGACCCTTATTGTGTTTTTCGGCTTGGCCCTCAGCAAAGAGGATCGCCGAGCAAGGCTCATGAGCCTCTTTCGCCGCAGGCCGGTCCTAGCCGTCATTGCGATCAGCCCCTTCCTGTGGTGGGAGGTCTTGAGCAATCACTCTCAGATCCATGCGATCTTCACCCACACGCTTTTAGTGTTGACATTGATCCCGTTTAGCCTCGTGCTTTTTGGGGAGGATCAACGGGTCTTGCGAACCAGTCGGTAATGCGACTATTCCGTCGGCCCGATCATCATCTCGGGACGGACAATTGCGTCGAAGTCTTCGGCTGGAATACCCTCCTTGATGGCTTCCTCGCGCAGCGTCGTGCCGTTTTTATGCGCCGCCTTGGCGATTTTCGCCGCCCGGTCGTAACCATATTTCTCTTTGAGAGGTGTCACCAACATGAGCGAGTTCTCAAGGCCGCGCTGAATATTGTCGAGGCGAGGCTCGATCCCGACAACACATTTCTCCGTAAACGACACACTAGCATCGGCCATTAGTCGTACTGATTGCAGGAAGTTATAGGACATCATCGGGTTGTAGACGTTCAGCTCAAAGTGTCCCTGGCTACCTGCGAACCCGATGGCAGCATTATTGCCCATGATATGGGCGCAAACCTGCGTCATGGCCTCGCACTGTGTCGGGTTCACCTTGCCCGGCATAATCGACGATCCCGGTTCGTTTTCCGGCAGCGCCAGTTCACCGAGGCCCGAGCGCGGACCGGACCCGAGAAAGCGAATGTCGTTGGCAATTTTGAAGAGCGAGGCGGCAACCGTGGCGATCGCCCCGTGGCTCATAACCATGGCGTCATGGGCGGCTAGCGCTTCAAATTTGTTCGGCGCGGTCTTGAACGGCAGTTGCGTGATCGCGGCGATCCGGTCCGCCACCTGGACGTCAAAGCCTTTCGGGCTCGCCAGCCCTGTCCCGACGGCGGTGCCGCCTTGGGCCAATTCCATCAGGGCAGGGAGCGATTCCTCGATCCGCCTGATACCATTAGTGACTTGCGCTGTGTAGCCTGAAAACTCCTGACCCAGCGTCACCGGTGTCGCGTCCTGGGTATGGGTACGACCGATCTTGGTAATGTCTTTCCAGGCTTCGGCTTTGTCGTTCAGGGCGTTGCGTAGTTGTTGCAGGGCGGGCAGCAAACGGTGGTGAATTTCCTCTGCACACGCAATATGCATTGCCGTTGGGAACGTGTCGTTCGACGATTGGCTCATATTGCAGTGATCGTTCGGATGAACCGGTGACTTCGATCCGATCTCACCGCCCAGGATTTCAATCGCACGGTTGGCGATCACCTCGTTCGCATTCATGTTGGACTGTGTCCCGGATCCGGTCTGCCAAACTACAAGCGGGAAGTGATCGTCAAGCTTGCCTTCCATGACTTCCTGCGCCGCCGTCACAATGGCTTCACCGATTTTGCCGTCCATCTTGCCAAGCGCCATATTGGTTTCGGCCGCGGCGCGCTTCACGATCCCCAGTGCCCGGACGATTGGCGCGGGCTGGGATTCCCAGCCAATTTTAAAGTTGCCGAGCGAGCGCTGGGCCTGTGCGCCCCAGTATTTGTCGGCAGGGACTTCAATTGGGCCAAATGTGTCGGATTCGGTGCGGGTCTCGGTCATTGCGACGGGCCTTTCAGAGTTTGAGGAAAGGGAAGTGGCATTTGCGTTCGCGCTAGCACGGGACGTGCGTTTTCGCCATGGCCAAGGCATGAATGTCGGCTCCTGTCTGGGTGTTTTTTCGATGTGCGCCACTAAGCATGGCGCACAATTTATAGCGCAAAGAGCGACCAAGTGGTGGGGCTCACCTAATGGTGTCCGCTTGGTCTCGCCTGGCTACTTTTTCCGGAACGCGTCCAGGGAAACGACATCCGCCCCATCACTGTCGGGCTTTTCTTCGGTTTCATCCGCAGCATCATCGGCCGCGGTATCGCCAGCATCTTTTTCAGTCGATGCGTCACCAGCGGCCGCAGAATTGCTGTTCTGGCGCTGGTCCTCTGGAAGCTCTTCCGGGATTTCGTCCGGATCTCCTGCGGCATCAAACCGAAGACCGAATTGCACGCTGGGGTCGGCAAAGCTTGTAACCGCTTCGAACGGAATGCGTAGGACCGACGGCTCGCCTTGGAACCATAGAGTTACTGAAAAGCCGTTCTCCGTCACCGCGAGGTCTTTGAACTGGTGTTGCAGGACGATGGTCATCCGTTCTGGGTAGGCTTCCGATAGTTTTTCGGGGATCGACACGCCGGGCGCATCGGTCAGGAACTCGATGTAAAAGTGGTGCTCTCCAGGCGCGGCCCCCAGCTCCTGGGTGATATCCAAGACTTTCCGCACGACGCCCTTCAAGGCCTCATTGGTGAGATAGTGATAATCGAGTTCAATATCGCTCAAGGGACTAAAGCCTTTGCCAGCTAAAGCGGTGGTCTAGCACACTTGGGCCTCGATGCCAGTGTCATTGGCCAAGCCGCTCGCCGGCTTCTGTTGCCATGCGCGCCGCCGAATGGCGGCAAAACAAGAAAGGGCGCCGGATGGCGGCTTTACCTAAGACTCGGCGTCTTTGACGGGAGCGCTGACCCGACTGTTCGAAAAACCCACAACCGAAGAATTAGTCCCCGGCTTCTGTTGCCAGGCCCGCCGCCGGATGGCGGCAAAACAAGAAAGGCCGCCGAATGGCGGCAAAACAAGAAAGGGCGCCGGATGGCGGCTTTCCTTAAGGATCGGCGCCTTTGACGGGAGCGCTGACCCGACCGTTCGAAAAACACACAACCGAAGAATTAGTCCCCGGCTTCTGTTGCCAGGCGCCGGGGGGCCCCGCCTAGCCTTGGATAGAGGCTAGGGCTTTAAATGCGAATTTACTCAGCTGCTTACGCTGCGAGAGCAAACTCTTCCGAGTAGTTGTCATTTGCAACTATTCAATTTAGCCAAATAACGGAGGCAAACCGAGCGAACACGTCACGTCTTTACACAGTCGTCGATCCTATTTCGGCCCCGCCACAATGCGCTTTCTGTTGCCTCAAACGCGCTCTGGTGGAGCCGCCGGGTACCGCCCCCGGGTCCGATCCGCTTATTACACGGGTATTTATCGCCATAGTCGGTCAGGCCGACCTCTCAAAGATAGGGGCGAAGCCTTTAAAAACAAAGCCATAAAGGTCGAATTTCGCGCGAAAAAATCGCACCACTGTCAAATCCCTGTTACGGTAATG
This sequence comes from Pseudomonadota bacterium, assembly GCA_038522945.1. Lineage (GTDB taxonomy): Bacteria > Pseudomonadota > Alphaproteobacteria > Caulobacterales > Parvularculaceae > MED-G105. The sequence continues at coordinate 25,330 of JBCBJV010000018.1, read as the reverse complement.
CATTAAGTGCGCAGCAAGCATCAGGTGGGAGGATGCGCGGATCCGCCGAACGGGCGGGGCTCGGGTTTGAGGGGACAGGGTCAAAGATGGAACCCACAGATTTCAAAAAATGGCGCAAAGCCATGCACTTATCGCAAAAAGATGCCGCTCACGCGCTGGGGCTGAAGCGGCGGATGATCCAGTATTACGAAAAAGGCGAGCGCGACGGGGAAAAGGTGAAGATCCCGCGCTCGGTGCGGCTTGCCTGTTACGCGATCGCTCAAGGGATTGAGGATTATCACGGGCCGACCCGCAAGCTCGTTGTCCGCGAGACCGAAGACGCCTGAGGGCTTTCGGGTTTTGGTTGGTTCGAGCCTGGTCCTATAGGACAAGTGTTACCTCAACTGTGCGAGCGGACAAAGGCAGACTCTCGCCAAACGCTGACATTTCTTCAAAATCTACGAATGACTGATTTGCGAGATATTATTGCCGTAGCCTTCAGCGGCCCCCCGGGACGGCCTCAAGCTGTAAGGTCCGGTTATGTCATTTTGGGCCACCCGGAAACACCAGTTAATATGGGTTACTGTCTTCGCCGCTTGACATCCTTAGGGAGCGTCGCGTCACATCAGCCGTTCCGGCCAGGCTATTGGGCTGAAGGCTGTCCAGCTGTACCGGGACGGAAGATCTGTATAATAAAAGCCAGTTCTCTCGAACAAATATCACTTCTTTGCAACCTTAGTCAGGCACCTTTAGGTATATGACAATCAATCCGTTGTCGTCAGCGGCCGCTCAAACACAAACGCCGCGCGGCTGCTGCCATCAGATCCTCCCACTGTGATCACCCGCCAACCGTCTTGGTAGATTGAAGTTAGGCTCGCACGGAACGTTACGGAAGGTTCTGACGAGGTAACGCAGACATTTGTTGTGGTTGCGCCGGGTGCGCCTGGCCAGGTAATACTTTCGCTAACAAAATTGGTACACACCATCTGTTCTTTTGGTTGCGTGGCGGCTGCCAAGAGCGAGTCTAATGCCTCTTGTATGGCAGTCGTTTGAGCTTGTAGTTCCTCGATGCTTGCCGCTTGACTATTGCTCGCGTCGGCAAGGGCATTGAAATTCTCGTTGACCTGCGAGGCGATGGCGCGGGTTCCGGCGGTGAAAGTATGCGGCACCGAAACTTCGCTTTGGGCCATAGCTCCGGCTGATACGTACAGCGAACTACCAGCGCATAACGCTATGACAATTTGTTTTAGCATTTTTAATCCCAGACAAAACTGTCCCATGTGGCGACTGAGCTATCCCAGAAAAGAATAGGGTTCACATCAAAACTGCGATCACTACACCCATACAATGCAACGCTTGCAAAGAGAGTGAGTAAAAATCGGATTTTTGGAAGAAACTTCATAATTACCCCCCTCAGATCTCCATTTATACAACGTGCAGACGCATTAGCAATAGCTGCATTGGGATTGCCAGGAGGTTTTCCAATGTCTACTCCAAAATGAACAGACCTTGAGCGCTAATACATCGTTAGGCTGTTTTGCGGATGCTTGCGGTAACATACGTGCTAAACAACAATTTTATCATTGATGCTTCCTGCAGATACATCAATTGGAGATAGTTTAATGCCCCAAGTCTATTGCGAAGCGGTTGATGCGTTGTGAGAACACAACGCCGAAGTCAAACTGAAAAAATATGAGTAACAATGCCAGAGCTGAAATCATTTAATTTGTGCTGAGTTGCGCCATAATGGAGCATTACCATTATTCAAGTCTGAGATGTATCCTTTACCAAAGTACATATTCACGACGTAAATCTGAGGGCGATTTAGGTCACTAACTATGGCAAACTATAACCAATCTTCAGACATTCAGTTCGGCACGTCGAAAGTCGACTTTGGGCCAATCTCACCCATCTACCTGTTTGGCCCGTCTGCAATCTAAATCCAACCGGCGTCTTTCAGGGGCGCAATCCGCGAGCGGCCGACCGGGATTTCGCGGCCATCACGAAGTATCAGAAACTTGTCGCGGCCGCGGGCTTTAATCTCGGCAACGGCCTCTCGCGCCACCCACCAGGAACGGTGGACTTGCATTCCGTCCGCCTCGGCAAGTCGGCGGATGGCGTCTTTCATTCGGCCCCTGACGAAAAGGGTCTCGCCACTTTCGATCGTCACTTCGAGATAGTGATCCGCCGATTTGACTGACGAGATCGGCGCGTGGGGCCAAGCGGAAAAATGGGCAACTTCTGTCTCGGGTCTCAGGCCAGATAGCGAGCCAATTCGAGTGCCAGATTTGCTGTCGGCCAATGCCACTTTCTGGCTCTTCTGTTCCCTTAGCACTTCAGCCGCAATCACGCCAAGGCTTAGGGGCAACACCGCGGGGGCAACGAATGCAATAAACGGAATGATCGGGTCCGGCGCATGGGGCACGAGGGGCGTGAACTTCAGGGCGTGGATTTCCAGTGCGGTCGCAATGGTAACGGCGCCTAGCGTCGACAAGACGCGGACCCAATTTTCGCCGGGCAGCGTGCGGAATGCGCCGACCGTCTGGGCAATCATCAGGGCGATGATTGTCGACCACATTGCCAGCCGATGACCGAAAGATATTTCGTCAGTGTCGTAGGCACCGGCCGCCGAAAACAGGATTACCAGAATAATCCCGCTGGCGACATAGGCCATAGCGAAGGGAGCGGTCTCGACCGTTTTTTGAAAACGGTCCGTTAGCACCGCAACCGGACGGTTAACGACATTTTCCGACATTTCGCGACGTCTCCTCCTGACGGCGTGCTGCGTCTCAGTATGAGCATGAGCGTATCACACGCAGAGCTTAGCGCGGAGAACCCATCCCATGTTATCGACCAGGAACACCACCTTCAAAAAATCTGTCTGCACCCCTTCCATTTTTTTGGCGGTGGCGAGCGCTCCATTGGCCCATGCTCAGGAGCGGTGGTCAACGCCGTCATATGAGGTATTCGGTGAGGCGCCTTCGCCCGAGGATGAAGCAGCAATCAATGATCTGCTCGAGGCCTTCAAGGCCGCCTGGCGCAGCGAGGACGGGGGGAGGCTCGCGGCCCTGCACACCGATGATGTGGAGTGGACCAATGCCTTTGCCCGGATCATCCGAACCTCGGCGGCGCTGGAAGACTTCACCAGCGGGCGCATGTTCCCGGGGTTTGCCTCAGAGACTTCTGAGGCTGAGATTGAGAACATGGAACTGGTTTCGCTGCGTTTCGTCGGGAACGAAGCGGCGGTTGTCCATTTTTACACCGATAGCCCGCGCGGCGTGAATGTGGAAACGCAGCGCCTGCGCCGTGTGCATATGCATTTCGTGCTGGCAAAGCAAAGCGGCGATGGGACGGGACCTGTCTGGAAGATCGCCCACGCGGTGTTCATGGACGCCCGGCTATAAAGCGAAAAGCCTACTCGTCGCGGTCTTCGTCTGCGACCTCTGTGCTCTGGCTTGGATTGAGAGGCAAATCGAAAATGCCGGACGGCTCAAGGTCGTCGCTCTCAAGTCCCGATACCGCCGAAGGTGCATCCAGATCCTCGTCAGTTATCAGTTTTGCCTGTTGGTTCAGGATCGTTTGCGCGCGTGTACGGATGATCGCTGCATCGGGGTATTGCTCGATATCCGCAAGCCGTCCGAGAGCCGCCTGCCCGGCGGGGCCGAGGTCGGTTGCGAGATATCCATAGTCAAACTTCATGGCACTGATCTTTCCCGTCGCGAGGAGCTTTTGTTGACTTATCGCGGAACGGGTGAGGGGCGCAGCCGGGGGGCTCATCGCGCCGACCAGCAAGAGAACCGCAAGGCTTGCCGCGAGGGGCGTTAGGCCAGCAACTGGCGCGAGCCAGGTCTCCTGGCGTCCACGCGCTTCTCCGAAAAGCCCCACAAGGCCTGCAAGGCCAAAGACCAGCGCCCCTCCGGCGGCGGCAAATCCAAAGATGCGTTCAGGTGTTAGTCCGTAAACGGAAATACGGGTCATTAGAGCGGCAATCGCGAGCAATGCAAGGATCGGCAAGGTCGCGATCGCGATGTCTGTCGATGCCCTCAGCCAGAGGGCGGGCGCTTGGGCCTGGCCGTTCTGGATCGCAAGTTGCACCAGACAAATTCCGACGAAGGCAAGCCCAAGGTAAAGCATTGCAGGTGACGTGAACGCGCCCGCCTTACCCGTCAGCGCCATGATCAATATGATAAGCGTCGCACTTGCGAAAACGGGCATGGCGAGCCGGCCAAGCGTGATGAAACCATACCGGAAAGCGCTAAGCACCTGTGTCGAGCCGCGTGACATGCCGATGGCGCTGACGCCCAATCCTGCGACCATCGCTTCCAAAAGAAAGGGGGCCTTGATCACCTTGTCTGCCAGTTTTGGTGAAAACGACATCGCGATCTGGCCGGAGGCAATGCCAAGCACGCAGCCAAGCCCTGCCATCAGGCTCGCCAGGATGATCACGCCCGGCAAGTTCACGCTGTGATAAAACATGGCTGTCGCGCTCACAGGCCGACCGAATTGCAAGAGTGTTTTGCCGACCGTAGCGGCGAGGGCCACAAGCGCGCCTATCGCGAGCATAAGCCAAAGGGTCATGAATGATGAAGCCTGACCTGACCCCCAGTAAGACAGGGCCGCTGAAATGCCGGCGATCGGCAGGGCGATCAGGGCCGGGCGAAGGGCAAAGTCACGCTCGGCCATGAGGGCCCAGCTCACAAAGAAGGCGCTGACACCAACCGCCAGAGATGGGGTAAGAGATGAGACCAGAGATGGAGCAAGGGCAACGGGAATGGTCGATTGGGCGCTCGCCCATCCGAGGCCGAGCACGCTTGCGAAAGTGACAAGCCCTGCGATCAGGCCGATAGACCCAAGGCCCCGCCCGCTAGCGGCTAATTTTTCCCCAATGGCGCTGGTTTCCACCGAAAAACCCCCGAAAAATAGCGCATCTGCCCCCAGAAGCGCACTATACACATTCTTGGGTGCGGCAGGAAATCCGCTTTTGCCAGACCCGACTCAGAAGACATGCTGAGGATGGATGCCGCCCAATTGCGAGGAGGTGGCGGTGGCGAGGAAGGACGGCCATTTTCGGGCCGGACCGGTAAGGAGTTAAACGTTTTGCCATGCAGCAATATCTGGATCTGTTAGCGCGGGCTTTGGAAACGGGCGATGATCGCGGCGACCGAACCGGGACGGGTGCGCGCTCCGTGTTCGGACACCAAATGCGCTTCGACTTGAGCGACGGCTTTCCGTTGGTCACGACCAAGAAGCTTCACATCAAATCGATCGTGCACGAACTTCTCTGGTTTATCGCCGGAGATACAAACATCAGATATCTGAACGACAATGGCGTGACGATCTGGGACGAGTGGGCCGATGAAAACGGCGACTTAGGGCCTGTCTATGGTCGGCAATGGCGCTCTTGGCCGACGCCTTCGGGCGACGCCGTCGACCAGCTTTCCGGGGTGATCAATGAGATCAAGACCAATCCGGCCTCGCGTCGCATGGTTGTCTCTGCCTGGAACCCCGCTGAGATTGCGGACATGGCGCTGCCGCCATGCCATTGCCTGTTCCAGTTTTTTGTCGCCGATGGGAAGCTCTCCTGTCAGCTTTATCAGCGCTCGGCGGATATATTTCTCGGGGTGCCGTTCAATATTGCCTCCTATGCGCTCCTGACCCAGATGATCGCGCAATCGGTTGATCTCGGTGTTGGTGATTTTGTGCACACGCTGGGGGATGCGCATCTCTACCATAACCACTTTGAACAGGCGCGTTTGCAGTTGCAGCGCGAGCCCCTGCCGCTGCCGAAGCTGGAGTTGAACCCGGACATCCGGTCGGTTTTTGATTTCCGCTATGACGATATCAAGGTTGTCGGCTATGAGGCGCATCCGTCCATCAAGGCGCCGATTGCCGTATGATGGAGGCGGATCAAATGACTGCGGGCGGCCAGCCGCGCGCCGAGGTCGCCCTCGTCGTGGCGGTTGCGCGCAATGGGGTGATTGGGCGGGATGGCGATCTCGCCTGGCGGATTTCCGATGACCTGAAATGGTTCAAAAAGGTCACGCTCGGCAAGCCGATCATCATGGGGCGCAAGACCTTCATCAGTATCGGGAAGGCGCTGCCGGGCCGGCTGAATATTGTGGTGACCCGTGACAAGGAGTTTAAGGCGGGCGACGTCGTCGTGGCGCATTCCCTTGAAGAAGCGCTCGAGCGGGCTTTACTGGCTGCCAAGGAAGATAATGTTGCAGAAGTTTGCGTCATCGGCGGCGCAATGATCTATCAACAGGCCTTGCCCTTGGCCGACCGGCTTTATCTGACTGAAGTCGACGCGGTGCCAGAGGGAGATGTTCACTTTCCGGAATTCAATCCTGGCGACTGGCATAAGCGGGTTGAGGGAAAAGCAGACAAGTCCGAGAAGAACGAGTTCGACGCCACTTTTTTCGTGCTGGATCGGGTCAACTGAGCCGATGCACCCTTGGATTGATGGCGACCAATCGCAGGTAAGTGGCGCAAACCAGGTGATTTGATTAAATCTTCCTTAAGACGCTCGGAAAAAGAGGCGCTCGCGCTCCGAATCGTAAAGAAGATTTTACCTAAGCGCCGAAAGAGTGGTCGGAAACAGATCGAAACGGGCGTCCGGCGCATGTTGGCGCGCAACGCGACAACAAGAAGCGCGGACGCAGACCTCGCCATCGGTTGACCATGCAGGTCGTGCTGGGAAGATGGCACTAGCAGAGGAGTTAAGGGGCTCATGATGAAGACAAATAGTTTGCAATCGTCGAAATCCGTGGCACCGGACCCCTCTAAACGTGCCGGGTTCGTTGGCTCTTGCGCGGTGGCAACCATGGCGCTGGCCATGAGCCTTGCAAGCCCGGTATTGGCGCAAGGTGTAGACGGTCAGACCGTTTGCACCAAAGGCGCCGACAAGCGGATTATGGAAGCGGTGACACCCGGCACCGTCGGCGCTGCTTGCGATTTGAAGTATACGCGCGGCGGGTCTGTGACCACGCCCTATCATGCGAACAATCAGGCAGATTTCTGCGCGGGCAAGATTGCCGAACTGGTTGCTAATTTGCAGGCGGACGGTTTTTCGTGCGATGTTGAAGACGGCGGCGTGATCGCGTCGCTTTTGCGCGAAGCGGAAGCGAACCAGCCAGCGTTGCCACCTGCACCGGAAGTCGTTGACCAGGACGCACCTTCTGAAACGACGGCGGCGGAGCTTCAAGAGGAAGCGACCGACCAAGCGGCCAGTGGGGCATCCGATGAAACGCAAGATGAGGAAGCGCAAACCCGACCGATTATTCGCGGCGAAGCACCCGCTGAACCGGTTGATCTCGCCTCAGCCGAGCCACAGTCCGAGCCCCAGTCCGAGCTAGAACCCAACAGCGGGTCTGAAAGAAAACCAGCCACTGATGCGCCGATCTATTTGACATCTGTGCGGCCTGTCGCGCCAGCTCGAACCACGAAGATCCGTAACACTGCCCCTGCCACGGGGAGGCTCACCGGTGCGGTACCTGCTGAGGAAAACCTGGTAATGGCGGACCAATCCGCACCCCAATCAAACACAACCGGGCCAAATGCATCATCTGTCTCGGCATCAAATCCGTCTACGGAGAAAAGTGCGTTGCAAAATCCGCTTGAGGCCATGCGCGACAAACCCGTGAGTAAGCCGCGCTCCTCGCAGGACCTCATCAAGGCGGTCCTAAATGCCCAAGCTGCCGCATGGAATGAGGGCAATCTTCTCGCCTTTATGAGTGGCTATTGGGATAGCCCGGACCTGCGTCTTGTTTCCGGTGAAAACGTTACCCGCGGTTACGCCAAAGCGCTGAAGCGCTATCGCTCCCGGTACGGAGATGGGGCGGGCATGGGCAACCTTGCCTTCCAAAACCTCGACGTTCAGATGCTAGACCAGGATGTTGCCATCGTTGTGGGGCGTTATAGCCTCAACCGGGATGCAGACGCATCAACAGGTTCGTTCTCTCTTGTTATGCGTCGCTTCAATGGCCTTTGGCGGATCGTTCACGATCACACAAGTGCTGATCCAGTCGTGCTCGCCGAACAGGAGGGGTGATCAAGTCAGATCAGCCAACGTCACCTCAGATCATTGAGGATTTCCTGAGTTAACTGATCAAATGCATCGCCCGCTGCCTGCGCCACTCCGTTGTGCCCGGCTGGCTGGCCTGTATCTGCGGCAATTCTGAGTTCAGGCATGATAGGGAGTGCCCCCAGAAATGGGATCGCTAACTGTTGCGCGCAAGCTTTCGCGCCGCCATCGCCAAAAATATGCTGACGGGACCCATCGGGTAGGGCGAGCCAGGCCATATTCTCAATGAGCCCGATGATCTTGGTGCCAACTTTCTGGAAGAAAGTAACCCCCCGGCGCACGTCCGCCAATGCGAGGTTCTGAGGTGTAGAGACGATCACGACACCATCAAGGCGCTTTAGTTGGCCAAGGGTGAGGTGAACATCGCCTGTTCCCGGTGGAGTGTCGATGATCATGAGGTCTAACTCGCCCCAGTCGACATCGTTGATGAGCTGCCGGGTTGCGCCCATGACCATAGGCCCGCGCCACGCGACGGCTTTTTCCTCGTCAACGAGGAGACCGATCGACATAGTCTGGATCCCGGCGGCTTCAATTGGTTGGAGCTTGCCGTCGACAAACTTTGGGCTTCTACCCTCTAGCCCAAACAATGTTGGCACCGAAGGGCCATAAATGTCCGCATCGAGAAGACCGACCTTCAACCCGCTGCGGGCAGCGGCAACGGCAAGATTGGCTGCGACGGTGGATTTGCCGACCCCGCCTTTGCCCGATGCAATGGCGATCACGCGCGTCACTCCCGGCAGGACGGGCCCTTGATCAGGTATTTGCTTTTTGCCACGGGCTGCGACCAAGCCCAACGGATTTGAGTGAGCGTTCTGAACTGACCCTGACGGCATCTCTGCTGGCACCACGATGGCCCTTGCGATCCCGTCGATTGCTTCGGCTGCTTCCTTTAAGGCCTTGAGACGTTCTGGCGTCGAAAGGACCGGGGGCGCGCTCGCCGCCAGCGAGATTTTTGCCACGCCTGCCGGTGACACTGTAAGCTCTCGAATGTGTCCGGAAGCGATGATGTCGGGGCGTTTGCCTTTGGCGGCTCCCTCCTGCGAAGTCTCGTCTGGGAGCGAGATCGTGCGAATTGCCGCTCGCAGCTGCATGATTAATGGTTCTTTGGACATTTTCGTGTTGGCCTGCAGTCGGAGGTGTCGCGTTGCACTCGCGAGATCCATTCACATATATAGCGTCGCACAGCAGTTGCGAGATCCCCGTCACTCGGCGGGCAGAAGAAATTTAGTTGAGCGCCGGTCCGGCCAAGCAGCCGGGCGCGGGAAAAAGGAAATCGAATGCCCTGGCAAGATAATTCTGGAAATAATGGCGGGCCAACCAAAGGCCCCTGGGGGCAGCCGCCACGGGGGAATAACAATAACGGCTCAGGCCGCGGACCAGGCGGTGGGCGCAGCGATCCCCCCGATCTGGAAGAGCTTCTTCAGGCCTCGCGCAAGCGCCTGAAGCGCGCCTTCCCTGGCGGAAGCGGCTCTGGTGGACGCCTTGGTGGGCCAAACCCGGCAATTTTTGGCCTGTTCGGGGCAGCGCTCTTGGTTCTTTTCCTGCTGAGCGGCATTTATCAGGTGGGTCCGCAGGAACGGGGCGTGAAAACCACGTTCGGCGAGTTTTCCGGAATCAGTGATCCTGGTCTCCATTGGCTAATGCCCATCGTTCAAGGCGCAACGATCGTCGCTGTAGACGAGCAACAAAGCGTTGAGATCAACGGCGGTGGCAGCGGCGCCGGCCGTGAAAACCTCATGCTGACCAGTGACCGCAATATCGTTGATGTGAATTTCTCAGTCGACTATCGGGTCAGCCGGACAGTGACCGAGCCGGACGAGTTGCCGAACGCTGCGAAATACATCTTCAATATTGAAAATCCACGGCAGATGGTGATCGCCGTGTCGGAAGCGGCCATGCGCGAGACCATCGGGGCCAAGGAATTGGAGCCGATCATTACCTCCGGACAGGCAGATGTTGTTGAACAGACCCGTCAACGCATCCAGGAAACCCTCGATTATTATGACAGCGGCATCGAAGTACTTCGGGTGAACATGGAAAAGCCGGAAGTGCCAGCCGCCGTTCGCGATGCATTTGCCGACGTCATTAAGGCCCGTAACGAGAAGGCCCGCATGATCAATGATGCTGAGCGAAACGCGAACCAGATCATTCCGGTGGCCCAAGGGGACGGGTTGCGCGTTATCCAGGAAGCGCGCGCTTATGCAGCCCGCGTTGAAGAGGAAAGCGTCGGTCAGGCTGAGCGCTTTAACAAAATCTACGAGGAATATCGCCGGGCGCCGCAAGTGACGCGCCAGCGCATGTACCTTGAGACCGTTGAATCCGTCCTCGGCGGCATGAACAAAATCATTATTGAAGACAATGCAGGAAGCGGCGTCGTGCCTTATCTTCCGCTGACGGAGCTTCAAAGAAAATCTTCTGAGGTGAACCCGCAATGAATTCCCGCTTTCTCCCGTTTCTCGTGATCCCCGCGATCTTGGTGATCATTCTTCTGCAGTCTGTATTCTTTGTCGTCCGCGAAACAGAAAATGCGATTGTTATTCTGCTCGGTGATCCTCAAGGGGTTATCGATGACGCTGGGCTCAATGCTAAGCTTCCGTGGGCGGAAGTTGTCAAAATCGACAAAAGGAATCTTGAATACGATCTCGCGCGGGCCATCGAGATCACTGATGTCAATCAGGAACGCCTGACGGTTGACGCATTCGTCCGTTACCGGATTGATGACCCGCTCCTCTATTACCAGAATTTCCGCACCAGCGCCGGCAGTGATGCAGGTCTCAAGGCGGCAGGTCAGGGCGGTATCGACCGGATCATGCAGAACGCTCTTCGTCAGACCTTGGGCGAAGTGAGCATTGAAGACATTGTGACGCGTCTTCGCGCAGAACTGATGCGCCGGATCGCGACGCGAATGGAGGCTGAGGCGGGCCGGTTCGGCGTTGAGGTAATCGACGTGAAAATTCGGCAGGCGGACTATCCCCAGGATATCGCGCAGACCGTCTATGACCAGATGAGTTCAGCCCGGGAAGAAGAAGCCCAGCTCATCCGCTCCGAAGGCCAACGCGACAGCACGCGGATCCAGGCAGAGGCCAACCGCCGCCGTGCGGAAATCCTTGCGGATGCCAATCGCCGGTCACTTGAAATCACTGGTCAGGCGGATGCGACACGGAACTGCATCTTTGCCGGTGCCTATGATGGCTTGCCGGTGATTATCGAACGTACCGAGCCAAGCGATGAGGCCCCGATCGTGATTGAAGCTGAAGATGGCGAGGCGTCTGACGCGGCAGAAACGGCGCTCAGCCCTGTTGAAGCCGTCTTTGAAACGACCACGCCGCTCAGCATTTCGTGCCGGTTTGCTTCTCAAACGGCCAGCCGAGACCCTGACCGGGCCGAATTCTTCGCTTTCTATCGGTCGCTGCAGGCCTATGAAAAAGCCCTGCAGGACGGTGGCGACACCACCATCTTGCTTTCCCCTGACAGCGAATTCTTCAGGTATTTCAATAATCTGGAAGGCAATCGCTAGATCAGCGCGGTGTAAGCCACGCTTGTCGCACGGATTTTGCGACGGACCCTCACAATCCCGGGACGAGCTGTGTCCGTCCCGGGCTTGCCGATTGGCGAAGTTGCGTTAACCTGCGTTGCTGTACGGTTTTGGGGACAGGCGCGGGGTTCACGCGCCAAGTGAGGTTTGGTGATGGTGCTGACGAATAAACTCGAGAAATTCGCTTCCAGCTTAACGGCTGGCGCGATGGCGCTCATGGTAGGGGCGACGGCCCTAACGGCGACGATTACGCCAGAAAACGGCATCCGCTTTGCGACCGCTGAGGCCCGTCAAGCCGGTCTGCCTGAACTGGTAGAGCAGCTTTCACCTGCCGTTGTGAATATTTCCTCGTCACAGCGCCAGGGCGGTGCCAAGCTTTCCGGTGAACTCGGCAATCTCCAACGCAAAATGCAGTCCCAGCCTGTCTCGCTGGGGTCGGGCTTTATCATCGACCCGTCCGGGGTCGTCGTCACCAACAATCATGTAGTCGACAACGCTGACGACGTCACAGTAACGCTCAACGACGGTCGCGAATTCAAAGCTACCGTTCGCGCGACCGACCGCGAAACGGACCTTGCCGTCCTTGAGATGGACACCGGTGGTCTCCGGATGCCGTTTGTCGGCTTTGGCGACTCAGAAGGCGCGCGTGTCGGCGAAGATGTCTTCGCTATCGGCAATCCCTTCGGCCTCGGTGGCACGGTCACCAAAGGCATTATTTCTGCGCGCAACCGCGATATCGACGCGGGCTCGTTTGACGACTTCATTCAAACCGATGCTGCGATCAACCGCGGCAATTCCGGTGGGCCATTGTTTGACATGTCCGGCAAAGTGATTGGCGTGAACACCGCCATCTTTTCCCAGACCGGCGGCTCGGTTGGCGTTGGTTTTGCTGTCCCGGCTGACCTCGCTGAAATCGTTGTGGGCCAGCTTCTGAAGTATGGCGAAACCCGCCGCGGCTGGCTTGGTGTTTCTATTGACGAAGTTAATCCGTCTACGGCATCGGACCTTGGGTTTGACCGGCCGAAAGGCGCGATCGTCTCAGTGGTTCGCCCGAACAGCCCAGCCCTTGCGGCCGGAGTTCAGCCCAACGATGTTATCCTCGAATTTAACAAGCGCTCCGTTTACAATGTCCGTGACCTGACACGAGCCGTCGCTGAGACGTCCGTTGGCACGACCGTAAACATGATCGTCCTGCGGGACGGCAAAAAAGTGACGCTTAAAGTCAAAGTCGATCGCCGCGAGGAGCGCGTTCTGGCTTCCCTGCCGGGTCAGGCGCTGCCGCCTGGTGCGTTCCAGAGTTCCGGCCTGACGCTACAAAAACCGACCCGCGAGGTCATTGAAGCCTTCGATCTCCAGCCAGGCACGGAAGGTGTCGTCGTCACGGAAATCGACCCCGACAGCCCGGCTGCCGTTGTGCTGCAACGTGGTGACGTGATCCTTGAGATCGGCTGGGAACGGATGATGCGCCCAGAAGCAGCTGCCGACAAGCTCGATAAGCTCCGTAACTTGAATTCAGGACCAGTGCAGATCTACGTCCAGCGCGGTGATCTTTTGTTCTATGAGTCGCTTCGCCCTTAGGCTGCCTTTGATCGAGACGCTCCTCAGGCAGACTGTTCAGCGATAATTTTCTGCACATTGGTGACGGCAGGAACCGCCAACTCGCGGATCCGGTTGAAGACAGCCATCTTCTCATCGTCTTCGCGAGGAATACTCCGAGCAATCTTGGCGTAGCCTTCCAGTCGAGATTCATTGATCCATGCCCGGACTTCTTTGTTTTGACCTCCGTGGTACCGGTTCATCATGTCCGGCAAGAGCGTCACCATGTATTCCTCGACCGTGTCCGGCATAGGGATCGGCGCGCACATCAGGTTCTTTTGCGCTTCGTCATCGATCAGCGTTTCGATGAAGGCAATCAGGGCGCATGAAAATGGGATCTGCGGGAAGCGGATCATTTGCAGACTGACCCGGTCACCGTCAAAGACGGGCACAACCGGGCGCGGGCGAATGGCCGATGCGGTACAATCGATAAACAGTGTGCCGGGTACGACAGTAACCTCCCCTTGGTCGAGCACCAGTTTGTCCGTATGGATCTCTTTGACCCGACCTTTGCGGATGATCTCCCCGACACGGCGGATCATTTCAACTTCCCGCAAGGAACTCGTCGCTCCATGGTAGAAGCCGGGCTCCACATCGGGGTCAATCCGTAGCCAGACGCCAGCGGCTTCCATGCGGTGGGCAAAGTCTCGTGCTGAGCTTGCTTCCGCAATCGCCGCTTGCCGGTCGGCAAATCCACCGAAGGTCTCGTGAAAAAAGGCTTCGCTCGGCTGGGTCGTTGCCCGGTTCCACAGCCATGGATCGCGCGGTGCCACCAGGCTGATTTTCTCAGGGTCCATCCCATTAGCAATGAGAAAACAAACCGCATCGAGACCGGTCTTGCCAACCCCCATGACAACGAAGCGCTCATAATTGGCCGCAAGGCGCGGCAGTTCGTTCGGCGGCACGCAGGTAACTCCTTCGGCTACCGAGAACGCAGGGGTATGGGTTTTTGGAACAATGTTCGTATAGATCGTTGCGTCAACGGTCTTGCGCCGGACATGCACGTCCATAGTCTCACCGGACATCAGTGAACGGATCTTCCCATCTTCGGTGACTTCGCTCATGGGAAAATAGCTGACCCGTCCTGACGGCAACAAACGGTCGCGCATAATCGAATGGAAATAGTCCGTCACCTGAGGGCCCGGCGCGAGAGACATCATTCCTTCATTCGGACCTGACATCTCATGGCGGCCATTACTCAATTCTTTTGATTCCACGCCGTAAAACGCAGAGGGTTGGTGAAGGGCGACAAACGGATAGGCGTCATTCCAATGGCCACCTGGGGCATGGCGTTTGTCGACAATTGTCATGTGGTGGTCGGACCGGGTGAGCATCTCGTCGGCAAAGGCGAGCCCTGAGGCGCCTGCACCCATGATCAGATAATCAGTTTCGATGGTGGTCATGGTGGTCTCCCGGAGCAAATGATCGCGATGGCTTTATGTACGCGTCAGGCGTTCGGCTCGCTAGAAAAATGATCAGTTGATGTCTGGATCCCATGCTTTCGCGTTCTGTCATTCCTGCACCCGCGGCAATCCACTCCGTGCAACGTGAAAAGCCATGAGGTCCTGATAGGGCCGCCGTCTTAATCGCTCACGAACTCGGCAGCCGGGATTCCCTGCAGGTATAAGAGCGCGGTCAGGTCGCCGTGATCGATCCGGACATTGGCCGCGGCCGCGACGGCGGGTTTGGCGCGAAACGCAACGCCAAGGCCTGCTGCGTCGATCATCGCCAGATCATTTGCCCCGTCGCCGACCGCAAGGGCATCAGCCGCTTCGATGCCTTGAGCGCTGGCGAACTCCATGAGTGCCTCGCGTTTGGCGTCGCGTCCGAGGATAGGCCGGACAACTTCGCCGGTGAGGGACGCGTCTTCGATCTCAAGGACGTTCGCGCGGTTGGTGGCAAAGCCCGCCGTGCGCGCGACTTTCTCCGTAAAGAACGTAAACCCGCCGGAGACGAGCGCGGTATAGGCGCCTCGCGCGGCCATTGTCTGCACGAGCGTTCGCGCACCGGGCGTGAGGGTGATCTTCTCGCGGAAAGTTGCTTCCAGCGCATCCGTTGAAAGACCTTTCAGCATACGGACGCGTTCGGTGAGGGCCTCTTTGAAATCGAGCTCTCCGCGCATGGCGCGCTCGGTAATCTCGGATATTCTGTCCTTCAGCCCGGCATAGCCCGCCAGTTCGTCGAGGCATTCCTGCTCGATAATGGTGGAGTCCATGTCCGCGATCAGGAGCTTCTTTTCGCGGGTGGCGGTCGGCTGGACGATCACGTCGATAGGGTTCTCACCGACGACGTCGCGTGCAGTCTTTTCTACTTCGGCATGATCATTTGCGTTCAGAAGGAAATCAACGGCGATGCCGGGCGCCAGATTTGTCTGCTCAACTTCGCCGCCGGGCAGCGCCCGGGACAGCTCGGCAAGCAGTGCCTCGTCCAGAACGGGGGCCTCGGCATTACAAACATCGGGGTTACAAACAAGTGTGAGTGCGGTATCAAACATTCCGATGCCTGATGAAAATGACTTTCCAACCCACCTTATCGCAGGGCCGACGGCGGCGGGCAAGACGGCTGCGGCGCTTCTTTTGGCCGAGAGCCTGGCGGACGCGCAGGGGCGCGCCGCGGAAATCATCAATGCCGACGCCATGCAGGTCTACCGCGACATCCCGATCCTGTCGGCGCAGCCATCGCAAGAGGAGATGGCGCAAGTCCCGCACCATTTATTCGGCACCGTGGACGGCAAGGTCGCTTATTCGACCGGCGCCTGGGCGAGCGACGTCAATGACATCCTCACGGAGGTCGCCGCGCGGGGAAACGCAGCGATTATTGTCGGGGGGACGGGGCTTTATTTCCGTGCCCTGACGGAAGGTCTGTCGCCGATCCCGGAAGTGCCCGAAGAGATCAAGAGCGCCGCAATCGCGCGGCTTGACGAGATGGGCGCGGCGGCATTCCGGGCAGAAGTTATCGCGCGCGACCCGGCCATGGCGCGCCTTGAGCCCGCCGACACCCAGCGTCATGTGCGCGCCTGGGCCGTCTTTGAAGCGACAAATACGCCGCTCTCAGAGTTTCAGGCCCTGCCAAGCGTGCCGGTGATCGAGCGATACACCTCCGCGTGCGTGGTTCTCCCGGACCGGGAAGCGCTCTATGCCCGCTGCGACGCGCGCCTGCACAAAATGATCGAGGCCGGTGCACTGGAAGAGGCTCGCCATCTACGTGGCCGCAAGCTCGCCGCCGGCCTGCCGGTCATGAAAGCTCTCGGCGTGAAGGAACTCATCGCCCATCTGGATGGCGAGATGTCACTTGATGACGCCATCGCACTCGCCCAGTTGAACACCCGCCGCTTCGCCAAACGCCAGATGACCTGGTTCCGAAACCAGACCCCCGATTGGGAGAGGGTTGAGAGCGAGGCGGCGGCGGTGGCTAGTTTTGTGGAATAATAGGTGTCGTCCGACAGATGCTGGTTTTTGATCAGTCTTGAGGCGATGCCAAATAGTTTCATAATTGGGCACCTTACAATCTCAACTGTACGACATGTTTCTCACAGGCGAACGTTGGTTTTGACGTTCAAAGGTGAGAACGCGAGCGATCACGGCTGCGTTATGCAACCAAGTTACGCAACAAAAGAAAGCGAGATAGATCATCGCTCCATGCGCTGTTGCACAAGTCTTGAGTTATGCAACACGCGTAGGCCGAGGTGAACGCCGCGTTATTGCCGAATGGGATCGCGTGACCTGGCGAAGCGCCTGTTTTTCCTTAACTGTCGCTCAAATGTCGCCTAATCTGGTGCCATCGTTTCGCACATTTGCCGCCCTCGTGACGTGGTAGAAATTTGGAGTCAAGAGCATGGTCGGAAACACAAACAGCAACGGAAGACCAAGCGTGTCTATTGATGGGGAAAAGCTCCGCAAGCTTCGGATCGAAGCGGGTCACTCGCAAGAGAAGTTGGCCATTATGGCTAACGTAAATCGGCGGACCATCCAGCGAGCAGAAGCAGGCGAGCCGGTGGCGTTGGAAACGCTTTCGTTCATCGCTGACGCGCTTGAGGTTCCTTTGGCTGTTATTCGCAGGGATGAAGCAACGGACGCGCCAGAAGCTTTCGAACCAGAACGAGCGAGCCATGAAAAAGGCGGGTCGGATAGTGTTAGCGAAGACGCTCAAAATGAAACTTCGGCGGCTCCAGAGATGATTAATTCCGCCGCAGATAAACACAAAGGACTCAAGGAATTTATCGTGAAAAACAAAGTCTTAATCGGCATCGTCGCGATTGTAGCGGCTTATTACCTTTTCAAGTTTCAAGGACAAGCAAACCCTAAATTAGTTTCGGGAAGGGCGGACTTCAGTATGGTCTACCCAGATGTACATCTGCGAATCACTAACATAGGCGGAGATGGAAAGTTTGAAGCAGGGGCGATCCAATACGGTAAGGTGGTGTGCGCCAAACAAGGCTTCTTGAAGCGAGGTCAAACCATTGACCTGAGAATTCAGTGCGCTGGCTTGACTGACGATCCCAGGGACTATCGCGTGGTTTCAATGTAGCGGCTTTGGAAGGTGCTGAATGAAAGTTATCGGATTTATCTACGCAGTCGTATTCGCAATTTTCAACTTCTATCTATTTCCAATGCAGGTAGAGAACGGCCGCGACGCTGGCAGACAACTTGTCGAAAACTGTCAACGCGTCGGTGCCGATATGCAAAAATGCTTTTGCCAAGCAAACGCTTTTTCGCACAGGTATGACCCAAGCATTTTCGATCGTTTTATTTTTGTCACCTACTTTTCTGACTTCGAAGAAAAGACGACTCAGAAAGAGCTACGCCTTTCCAGAAATTGCCCTCTAGGCACATAAACGGACACTTCCCCGTATCTATTACCGGGTGCAGGGATGAGACGGAATTAGCAATAGTGTTATTCGTCGGCCTCCATTCGCACTTCGCAATCACCGCATATCAGATTGGTGTCCGGCTTCGCCCATGCGTTTATACCGCATTCCTCGCAAGTGTATTTCGTTTTGCTCGCGGCCTTCTTCTTTGCGGCACTCTCGTCGCCGCCCGTACGAGCCTGCCACGGGATACCAGGCCCTTTCTTCAAAAACGAGGCAAACGCCTTTTCAAATGCCCGTCTTTGGTGCGTTGCCTTGATGGGTCAAGGCACGGCCGGTCTGTAAAAACAAGATGGCGGCACAAACCCGCCGCCTCAATCAGGCCTTATTTATATTTCAACTGCGAAGAGGGTATTTTGAAATTAGGATTAACATCATGAGCAGGTTCCGCTTTGCGCACCTGAATCTTTTTCCGCTCGCCGGGCACGTCCTTGTTGGCGTACTGATCGCCACCGCGATGGGACTTCCCGCGCGCGCGTCCGCTGAGATCTGGCGTGCGAGCTGCTCAAGCGACGGAAACGACGGGCGCGTGCTTCTCGACCTCAAATTCGATGATGCGGCCACCGTTTCGGGTGGCGGCGACAGGCTCTTCGCGGAATATGCCTTTCAGTATCCAGGCGACTACGGGCACATTTCTTTTGGCGCACTCTCGCTCGCAAGAGAGCAGGGAGCCGTCTACAATCCATCATTCGGGGACCGTAATCGTTATCGGGGCGAGCGGTACGTTTTTTTGGATTTCCAAGAAGCGGTTTTCACCGAGGCGGGCCTTGAGCTTCGCGTGGCGGCACCGCGCCCATCTCGCCGTGAGGCCAACCTTCCGTGTGCAACTTTGTACTTTCACAAACTCGACGGACAAGAGGGGTCCTTTCTGAGGCGTCCTCTTGCATGGGACCCGCTCGCCAGAGATGCACTTGGTACGCAGCTTTATCTGTATCAAGATCTGCTTTTTCCCGCTGACTTAAGTGCATCCGGCTACGGCTTCGTTGTCACGTCGGAGCGCTATAACGAAGCGTTCGAACATGTCAGAGGCGAGGTCGATCGATTGGCGGAAGCATGCGGCGACTGCCCCCTAGCGTCGAAGTACTCGGCGGGAAAAAGCGCGTTAGCGTTGCTGACGGAAATGGCGGAACCAGGCCTCACAAGCTCCACCGTTCCGGTCATCGAACAAATGCCGAACAAGACCTTGCTCGACGCGTCGCGAAAGCAGGTGGACGAGCTGACGAAGATTTTTCTTGCAGCCGCTAGCGGCCAGATCGACTTTTCGGAAGAGACGAAGCAACGAGAGTACGCTGAGGGGATTTTGCAGGTTTTTTGCGCCGGTTACATAACACCCTTCGGAACGAGGTCTTCGCCTAAATCGATCTGTGATTACCGGGCCCGGAAGTTGGTTGCGACCGTCCTCGGCCATGAGCACAAAGAGGCGAGAAACGCCTGCCGCAGTCACATGGACACGCGGCATTCTCCGGATGGCAAGGTAACGCCGAAATCAAAAAAATGCATGTTCAAGAATAGTCTTTTATATCGCCTCGACGTGTCTGGAAAGCTCTTGTTTGCTGCCCAGTCTCGATACAAAGAGTTCATATCATACAGCCTTTCAAAGTACTGCATTGGATCGCCCCGCGAATGCCCTCCGTCCTTCGAGGGTTACGACAACATCGCCACCGCAGAAAAAACCGTCGCAAAATTCGAGCGGGTAAACCGGCGCTACGGAACGAACAATTTTAGCGCGTCGAATAAAACGACCCTAGAAACCATCAATCTCTATCGACAGAATTAGGGTGTGGATCTGTAACTTGCATTTCGCTGGCGTGTTTTACCGCTTGAAGCTGCGAAAAATTCCCATTCCGGACTGATGGCAATAGACGTCGCCCGACGACCTACGGTCGTTGGCTGTAAGACGTAAACCCCTATCACGCCCATCTGATAGAAAACACTGCGTCACCTATCGCTTGCCTCGGTCGCTCTCGTCGCTTACCCCGATCGCCAATTTCTATTCAGTCTTCACTATGTCCGATAATAAAGTTTATCGGACAATATTTTATCAAAACGTGGAACGGGCGCTTGAGCTTTTCTTCTTCTTCTTTCCGTCCGCGTCTTCTACTTCTTCTTCCGACGCCTCATATAGCGGCTGTCAGACACTTATAAAAAACATCAATAGCATGGAGATTACGAGTATCATTCCTGTGCTGAGGGTAATTCCGCTTGCTGAAAGGAAGCCTTCTACTGAAATCGCATCAGCTTCGACCGCAATCGGCCCCCAATGTATATCAGAACGATACCTGCAACTACTCCAACAAAAGAAGCTGCGGCGAACCACCATTTAGCAGCCATTGCTGTCCTCCAAAATTCTTTCGCGATTGCAGAATACCACTGAAGATGTCATTCGCAATCGACGCCTTGGTCATTTGAATACACGATAATTTCGTGTGTCATAAAGGACGTTATGGTGCGTAACCGCAAATTGAAACCCGGCACATAACGCAGATCAATTTCCCGTTCACCTGGGCCGAACTAAACCCCAAGCCCCGGCCAACATCCCCAACATTGCCATTGCCCGGCGGGCCCGGTACCAATCGGTTTCCGGGCAGGAATGCGTCGGGCCGCTGGCAGGGAGGTAAGGTCAGCGCTCGACACCAAAAAAGCCACGCCGGGTCACTCATAAAGGGCCGCTTCCATAGGGACGGCCATAACAGGTCATATTGCGTTTAGGTATGTTCGGCCCCGTTCGCCAGCTGACACAGTTTTTAGGAAACATGGACTCGCGGGCGGTAACCTCGCTTATCGTCTCGCTGATCCTGATCCTGTTTGTCGTCTTGATGCTGATCTTTGGTCAGAAGTGGATTAATCTCGGCGACAATGGCGACCGCCTGAGTGAGCTGCTCGCGAAAGCCGCGGGCTCGCCCTGGGCGGTGCTGGTGGTAATTTCCGTTTTCGGGTTTCTGGCGCTCACCGGTTTTCCCCAGATCCTGCTGATCACCGCGACCGTGCTGGCCTTCGGTCCGGCGAAAGGCGCGTTTTATGCCTGGGTCGCGACGCTCTCCAGTGCAACGCTGACGTTCGGGATTGGTCACTTTCTGGGTGGGCAGTGGGTACGCCAGTATGGCGGGGAGCGGGTGCAATCGCTGATCAATTTTCTGGGCCGTCACGGGATTGCCGCGAGCGCGGTGATCCGGGTCGTCCCGTCCGCGCCCTTCATTGTCGTGAATGCGGCCGCCGGCGCGGCGCATATTCCTTTATGGAAATACTGGCTGGGGACCGGTTTCGGGATCATCCCGAAAATCGCGATTGTCGCTGTCCTAGGCGCCTTCGCCCCCGACCAGAGCAACTTCAAGAGTGGCGTCGACGGGATTCTAGAGTTCTTCACCACCCGTGAGCCGGCGCATTTTGCCTTGCTTGCAGGGATTATCGGGGTGTGGTGCCTGTTTTTGTATGGCGCGCGGCAGGTTTATGTGCGGATGCGTGGGCCCGCAGCACCATCAGATTTTATGGAAGATAGTGGGTCAGAAGGTGCGCCTTAAACAGATCCTGTTGGGGAGAATGAAACCTCTCGATGACAGAGAATCTCTTTAAGGCCGATGATGTTTTTGCTGGCGGATTGATTTCGGGCATTTGTTGACGATTTAGGAACGCATTAAGGTTAAGCCTGACGCGGGATTACAGTACCGGCGATAGGAAAAATTCATGCTCTCGACACTTTTTGGCATGCTCTCCGCGGATATGGCGATTGACCTTGGAACAGCGAATACGCTGGTTTTCGTCAAGGGGCGCGGGATCGTTTTGAACGAGCCATCTGTGGTGGCCATTGAGAACCGTCACGGGCGCAAACTGGTGCGCGCAGTGGGCAATGAAGCCAAAGACATGCTCGGCCGCACGCCAGGCGAGATCGAGGCGATCCGGCCTATGCGTGATGGCGTCATCGCCGATTTCGAAGTCGCTGAAGCCATGATCAAGCACTTTATCAAGAAGGTGCACAATCGTCGCTCTTTTGCGAGCCCGCGCATTGTTGTTTGCGTGCCGTCGGGTGCGACGGCGGTTGAGCGCCGGGCCATCCAGGAATCTGCACTTTCAGCCGGTGCCCGGAAAGTGGACCTGATCGAAGAGCCCATGGCGGCTGCGATCGGTGCGGGCCTGCCGGTGACCGATCCGACCGGTTCCATGGTTGTCGACATTGGGGGTGGCACGACAGAGGTTGCTGTGCTGTCGCTCGGCGGCATTGTTTACTCTCGGTCGGTCCGTGTTGGCGGCGACAAGATGGATGAGGCGATTATCGGCTACATCCGGCGGATGTATAACCTCCTGATCGGTGAGGCGTCGGCGGAGCGGATCAAAAAGGAAGTTGGTTCGGCCATGATCCCGAACGAAGGCTCAGGCGTCACCATCCAGATCAAGGGCCGTGACCTTATGCACGGTGTGCCGAAAGAAGTGCGCATCGGTGAAGCGCAAGTCGCTGAAGCACTGGCGGAGCCTGTGAGCCAGATCATCGAAGCTGTGAAAGTGGCACTGGAAGCAACGCCGCCGGAATTGGCAGCCGATATTGTCGACACAGGGATCATGCTGACGGGCGGCGGGGCGCTCCTGAAAAACCTCGATCAGGTTTTGCGTGATGAGACCGGTTTGCCTGTATCCGTGGCCGACGATCCGCTATGCTGCGTCGCACTTGGTACCGGCAATGCGCTGGAAAACGAAAAAGAGATGCGCGGCGTCCTGACGTCTGCGATCTAGCAAATAGTCAAAACGCCGTGGCTGAACGCTTACAGGTAAATAGCCCGGCATCGATTTAATGAGTTGTAATCGGCAAACATGGTTGGTCTTGGGCAGGAGCGGCGCGAAGGGATAGGACGAAAGCCGGACTCGCGGGTCACGCTGCTTCTTCTGTTTCTGGTGTCATTCTTCTTCCTGCTGTCGAGCCTCTATGCCGCTGAAGCCTCGGTCTTCCGCAAGGCGCGGGAGTCAGCTCTGGAAGTGGCTTCGCCGGTGCTCTCCGTTTTTGCTGGACCTGCTGCGTTCATTCAGGATCGCATCGGATCGGTGCGTGATTACTTTGCCGTCCTGGAACAGAACAAGGCGCTGCGTGAAGAAAACGCGGCCTTGCGCGAATGGGCCCGGGAAGCGCGATCCCTCCGAACGATTGTTGCGACGTACGAAGACTTGGGTGCCTATCGGGCGCCGCCGCCGATCGCCCCGATCAATGCCTTTGTGGTGGGCGAGACCAATGATGCCTTTGCGCACTCAATGATCCTGAATGCAGGCCGCAAGGATAGCGTCGCTCGCGGCCAGGCGGTGGTGGATGCGGAAGGTCTGATCGGTCGGATCGTGGATGTGTCGAATTCTGCGTCGCGGGTCCTTCTGCTGACCGACGTCCAGAGCCGGGTGCCGGTCTATGTGGAAGGGGCAGAAATTGAGGGCATTCTTGCTGGTCGGACCTCCTCACGGCCGACGATTTCATTTGTTCTGAGCGCTGATGTGAGTGCGCTGGAGGCTGGCCAGACCGTCTTCACGTCCGGGGCAGGAGGAACCTTACCGCGCGGATTGCCCATTGGCGAAATCGTTCGTCCGAGCGCGGAGCGTGCGGAAGTTAAGCTTGCGGCGAACTTTGCCAAGACGCGGCTCGTCCGTGTCATCAATTACGAGTTTACCGGCCTTAGTGAAGACGTTCTTGAAGAGGGCGCCGATAGCACCGATGGCATTGAAGAGGTTGGGGGCGCTGACGAAAATGCTGCGTCTGCGGTGGCCCCTAACGCTTCGGTAGAAGGGGTCACACCCGTGACGCCCGCCAGCACTGAGGCGTCGACCACAAGCGACGGAGCCGAGTAAGCCTCATGCAGGATCGCGCAGAAAACCTGACCCGCTATGTGAAGGCCATGACGCCGACCGTGTTCGGTCTCATTGGCGTTTTATTGCTCGCATCTCCCCTGCGCCTCGTTGAAGGCCTGGTGCCGATACCGCTGATCCCGCTGGTCGTGGTTTATTTTTGGTCAATTTATAGCCCGTCCTACCTGCCGTCCGTCTCGGTATTTGCAATTGGACTGTTTCAGGACCTTTTATCCGGTGGACCAATAGGCCTCTGGCCGTGTATTTATCTGTTTGTGCAGTACCTAGTTCTTTCGCAGCGATCTTACTTTCATGGTCGCGAGCAACGCGTTGTCTGGCTCGGCTTTACGGTCGCGGCCGTCTTTTCTTCGTTCATTCTGTGGGCCGTCATGAGCATGTTGGCCGGGTTCCCGTTGCCGGCCTGGCAACTTGTGATCCAGATGACCTCGACAATCGCGGTTTATCCATTGGTCGCAAACGGTTTTGCGGAACTGCACCGGCGCGTCATTGTGGAGGTCTAAGCGCTCATGATCCGTGCTAATAGTCATGATCCGGAGAAAAAAGAGCTGTTCAGCCGGCGAGCAACCCTGTTCGGTGGCGGCTTGAGCCTTCTGTTCGGCGGGATCGCCGCGCGGCTCTATCACCTGCAGATTGCGAAGTACGAAGATTTTGCGGCGCTGGCGGAAGAAAACCAGTTTAACCGCCGTTTGCTGACGCCTTTGCGCGGGGAAATCGTTGACCGGTTCGGGAACACGCTAGCTTCCAATCGCCAGAATTTCCGTCTTTTGCTTGCGCCCGAGGAAACCCCGGACCTTGAAGCGGCCATTGAGAAAATTGCTCAGTATGTTGAGCTCTCTGATACAAGGCGGAACCGACTGATGCGCGAGATCCGTCGCACGGGCGGGGTTAACCCGGTTCAAGTGGTTGACAATCTCACTTGGGAAGAGTTCTCCCGAATTAATTTCGAATTGCCGGAGCTGCCGGGCGCTCGGCCGGAAGTAGGCGAGACCCGCAACTATCCGCTCGGCTCGGCTACAGCCTTTGTGATCGGCTATGTGGGCGCGGTCACCCAGCGGGACCTGAATACTCAGCCTACGGAAGAAGATCGTCTTCTCCTGCGTCAACCGGGCTTCAAGGTTGGCCGCGACGGTCTGGAGCGCACCTATGAAGACGAGTTGCGCGGGATCGCCGGAAAGATGCGTGTGAAAGTCAACGCCCATGGCAGGGTGATTGAAGAGGTTAAGGACGGCGCGGTCCCGTCAACCCAGGGCCAACCTCTCGTTCTCACCATCGATTCGGACCTGCAGCAGGCGGCCATGAAAGAGATGGAAGGCGAAAGTGCGTCGGCGGTTGTGATCGATATTGAGACCGGCGACATTTTGGTGCTGGCATCGACGCCGGCTTTCGATCCAAATCTCTTCAATACGGGGATCCCTTCAAAGCTCTGGCGGGAATTGAA
>JBCBJV010000017.1:0-77469 GCA_038522945.1 Pseudomonadota bacterium | reverse complement strand
AGTAAACATCATAAGGGCTATCGCCTGCCATTGCTGAGGTGGCAAGCAAAGCGAATGAAGACGCAACGGCAACGCAAGAAACTGTCAGTGAGTTGAGCTTAGACATGGGGTTATCTCTCCAATTAACCAATCATGCCCTCTTGAGGTGGGACTCGTTCGCTCACCGTTTTGCCGGTGATCCGCGTCATCCCTGACCACAAAAACAACCTAATCCGGGCACGTCAGAATGGCGAGTCACTCTGCCGCGTTTCGCGCGCACTTCGTCGAGAATGTTCTGTGCTGCCCGTATCGATTTTGGCGGACCGGTATTGCCTCAATCAACTTCAATCAAATTTACCGCATGGAGAGAACGGCTTGTCGCATTTATGCGTAGGGTAAGGTATTGACAGTAAATTGGATTGGCCAACCTTGAACGGTATCTTTCATGTCTTCAGATTTTAACGTATCCACATCGAAGCGATTTGGCTTTTGTCTATTGGCGGTGGTCTTTGTGTTCGGCATCCCGACGCGGGTTTTGGCGAGCATCTCGCAGGAGCCGCAGGCGGCGGCGATGTCCGAGCCTCAACTTGCCGACGGGCAAGCCTTTACTCTGTTTCAGGCAGGCGATTTCCTGACCGCCGCTGAGGAGGCCGCTCTTGCCGCGGAGGCGGCGCAGTCCGGTTCCGCTGTAATAGCAGCCAATTTTGTTCTCGCTGCCAGGGCGCTGAATGCCGAGGCTTACTTTGAGCAAGACCGTAAGACTGCGCGGCGGACAGCCAATAAAGCCCTGGATCTGGCAGAGGCAGGGATCGAGGCAAATCCTGATCTCGTTGAAGCGCACCTCCAGGCCGCCATCGCGCTCTCCCTCAGGGCAGGCAATATGTCGGCGGTGAAAGCACTCTTTTTGAATCTGCCGTCCCGGGCTCGACGGGAAATCGATGCGGCTCTTGCGATTGATCAGGAAAATGCCTGGGCGCTTTCGACGTCAGCTGCCTGGCGAGTTGAGGTTGCTCGCCGGGGAGGAGGGTCAGTTTTCGGCGCTGACCCAGACGAAGGCTTTGAAGAATTCCTGCGCGCGCGGGCGCTGATGCCGGAAAACGTCTCCATTGCCTATGAGTGCGCCTTGCGATTGCTAGCGGGCGAGCGAGAAGAATGGCGTGAAGTTGCGCTGGAGGCGTTAGCGGTCGCCATTGCAGGCACGCCCGCAAGCGCCTATGAAGCGGCGCTACAACGCCGCGCGGCCGGACTGCAGCGAGCGCTAGAGGCTGGGCCTGCAACGCTCCGGAAGTTTATCAACGAAAACGACTAAAGCCGGGCCCTGCGCGAGCCGGTCCATCGCCTTTAGGGGGATTATTCTTGTCATGACGGATCAACGCTTTGTCTATCGCCTGATGTCGACCGAAGCATGGCAGCAAGCGAAGAGCGATGGTCGCCTGCCTTGGGCGCCAGTCGATGACGAAGATGGCTTTTTCCATTTATCGGGCAAAGACCAGGTTTGTGAGACTGCGCGGCTATATTATCGTGATACGGAAGGCTTAGTGGCGCTCGAAATGGCGGAAGACGCGCTTGGCGATAGGCTAAAGTGGGAAGCCTCCCGTGGCGGCGCACTCTTTCCTCATTACTATGGGCATTTAGATGCCGATCAAGTTGGCGCGGTTTATGAGATGACCTGGAAGGGCGAGGCCTTCGAGTTTGGAGCGCGCCAATGACCGCGCGGCAGGTGCTGGCCAAGATCGGTGCGCGTGGCGTCAGGCTTCTTCCGCCTGAAGAGGCGCACGTAGCGACTATCCGTTCCCTGAAGACACCATTTGCGCCCCGTTACCGCGTGCCTCGTCATAAGTCGCTGGCGATTGACGTGGCGGGTATTTCCTTTCCAAATCCGATCGGCCTTGCGGCTGGCTTTGACAAGAATGCGGAAGTGCCTGGCCCTTGCCTGAAATTGGGATTTGGCTTTGTGGAAGTCGGCGCTGTGACCCCGCGCGCCCAGCCTGGCAACCCGTCGCCGCGGGTTTTTCGCCTGACCGACGATAAGGCGGTGATCAATCGCTATGGCTTTAACAATGACGGACTGGAAGTCATCGCCGGTCGGCTGAAGCGCCACAGGAAATCATCCCGAGCGGGAATTGTGGGAATTAATCTGGGGGCCAATAAAGACAGTGAAGACCGTACCGAAGATTATGTCATCGGTATTAAGGGGCTGGAAGGGCTTGTTGATTTCTATACGGTCAATATTTCCTCACCTAATACACCGGGCCTTCGCGCGCTCCAGGACCGGGCCTCTCTTGATGACCTGCTGGCGCGGGTGATGCTTGCGCGCGATGACCTTATTCAAAAAGTGCCGGTTTTCCTCAAGGTCGCGCCGGATCTTGTTGATCGAGACAAAGAGGAAATTGCGGCGGCGGTTCTTGCGGCGGGGATCGATGGGCTGATTGTTTCCAACACGACAATCGAGCGCCCGGAGACCTTGCGTGGGCCGCATACGGGCGAGAAAGGGGGGCTTTCCGGGGCGCCTTTGTTTGAAATGTCAACACGCGTGTTGGCTGAGTTCCATCAACGTTTGGGTCAGGACATGCCGCTGATCGGGGTTGGCGGTGTTGGGTCGCCGCGTCAGGCTTATGAAAAGATCCTTGCAGGTGCCTCTCTGGTGCAGCTCTACACAGCCATGATTTATGAAGGCCCGAGCTTGCCTGCGCGAATTGTCCGTGCTCTGCCGAGTTTTTTGCGAACCGATGGGTTTGCAAATGTCGCCGACGCGGTTGGCGCGAAAGCAGCTTAAATCTCTCAAAGGCTAGAATGCCCGGGTCAGCCGCGGCCAATAGACCGCAAGGCTGATCGCGCGCAATACAAAGTAAAGCGAAAAGGCCATCCAGAGGCCATGATTGCCGAAGGCATTGGCCATCAGAACTGAAAGCGGCAAGAGCACCGTTGTACAAACAATCATGGCGTTGCGCATTTCCCGCGCCCGGGTTGCTCCCACAAAAATACCATCCAGCTGAAAAGCGCTGACCAGCACCAGCGGGCTGATGACGATCCACGGCAAGTAGGAGAGGGCAGTGTCGCGGATCTCGCCTGCGGGAGCCAACAGCGCCACGAACTCACGTCCAAACAAGAGGTAGGCGAGCGTGAAGACACAGGCCAGGACCAGTGCCGGGACGGCTGTCACTTTGATGCCGCGATAAAAGCGGGCTCGCCCGCGGACCCGGTCGTCGTCGCCAAGGGCGTTGCCAACGAATGTCTCTGCGGCAATGGCCGTGCCGTCCAGGGCAAGGCCGGTGAACAAAAATAACTGTAGCAGCGCTTGATTGGCGGCCAGGGTGACATCCCCGAAGGTGCCTGACCGCTGGGTGAACCAGGCAAATGAGATCGCCAAAAGGAGCGTACGGATGAAAATGTCAGTATTGATTGAAAGCGTGCGCTTAACGCGAACAGGGTCTCGCAAGGCGCCCCTTGACCAGTGCGCTTTGACGCCGCCGTGGCGTTTCATGAGCACAAGCGCGAACCCGACGGAAATGGCAAAGCCAGAAATCTCTGCGAGAAGTGTGCCGAGGCCAACGCCCCATGCGCCCCATTCAAGTTCGACCACGAACCAATAGTCCAGAGCTACATTGAGAGCGGTCATGGCTAAACTGGCGATCATCAAGAAATCCGTCCGTGCCCGACCGGTGAACCAGCCGAAAAGAGCGTAGGTCGCCAGCGCAAATGGCGCTCCCCAAATTCGGATACTGAAATATTCTTGTGCGGCAGCCATGGTGGCGGCGCTTGCCTCTGACCCGATGGAAAGCAGGCTGAACGCGGCCAATCCAATCAAGCTCTGGCTGATCAGGAGAAGGGTGCCGATAAGGGCGCCGATGGCAAATCCATGGGCAAGGCTGGTTCTGGCGGCGGCTTCATCGCCCGCGCCCATGGCCTGAGCGGTCAGGCCCGCAACGCTCATCCGGATGAAGCCGAATGTCCAATAGATGAGAGAAAAGATCACCGAGCCGAGGCCCACGGCGGCAATGTCGAGCGGGCGAGGCGACCGGCCAAGCGCCCACACATCGATCGCGCCGAGGAGCGGGGTTGCCATGGCGGCGATCGACGCCGGGATCGCGAGCTTAAGGGCGCTGGCGTAGGAGATTTCCGACTTTTTGTCTGACGTTTGAGATGCCATGGGAGCCGTTTTGCCGCATATGTTGCCGACAGGTGCGGCGCGGGCCATGGGGTAACCTGTCCCGCGGAAATAAGCGAGCGGAGTAGACCTCGCAACCGAGGCGACGTATCACTGAAGCGGGAGAGGGCCCTGGCGCTCTTTGCAAGAACACGAAACAACACCGCCCGACGCGGCACAACGATACTCTATGACCGATACGCCGAAACGGTCCATCTCTGATGAAGACTGCTTTAACAGCGCTGAAATTGGAGCGCTTGCCCACCTTTACCGGGGGGAGGTCTATCGCTCGACGATCTGGCGCACGCGCCTTGATGCCACTACGAACTGGTCCGTTGTCTCCCTCGGCATTGCGCTGTCGATCAGTTATTCAACGCCGAGTGCCTCGCCTTTGCCGCTCATACTTGTAGGTGTGCTGATTACCGTGTTTCTTTATTTGGAAGCGCGGCGCTACCGCTACTTTAATGTCTGGCGTGCTCGGGCCCGGTGGCTGGAGATCCACTTTTATGCCCCTCTCTTGCGGCGCGATTCCTATGAGGACAACGGCAAGTGGCAAGAGCGCCTCGCTGAAGACTACGAGCGTCCTGAGCATCATATCAGTTTTCTGCGTGCCTTCGGGCGACGCTTGCGCCGAAACTATTTGTGGATTTTCGCGGTCCAGGCGCTTGCATACGCAGGGAAGGTGATCATTCACCCTGAGCCGGCTGCAGGAACAGCAGAAATCCTGTCGCGGATGGCCGTCGGGCCTTTCTCCGGACAAATTGTGTTGGTCGGCGGCCTGGCGTTCCATGGCAGCATTCTTGGGCTGACACTGTTTGTCTATCTACAGGATCAAAAACGCTTCAAAGAACGCATGAACCCGATTTCCATGGGGTAATAGACGTCAGTTCGTCAGTGATTTACCGTCCGCGGTGACAGTTCGATAAAAACAAGTCGGGCGCCCGGTATGGCACGCTGCGCCGGTTTGATCGACGATAAGCTGGATTGTGTCCTGATCGCAGTCGATCCGTATCTCAACGATTTTTTGAGTATGCCCGGACGTCTCGCCCTTTTGCCAAAGCTTCTGTCGAGACCTTGACCAGTAGTGCGCGTAGCCAGTCTCTAATGTCTTGTCGATCGAGGTCTGGTTCATCCAGGCAAGCATCAGCAGTTCGCCCGATTTTGCGTCGGTCGCGACCGCAGGGATGAGACCGTCTGCGTTAAACTGCGGGGTGAATGTCCGTGTTTCGTCGAGATTGTTGTCCATGATCTTTTATCAACAAAAACCCCGCAAAAAGGCAAGCCTTTCGCGGGGTATCGATCGACAAATCAAGGTTAGTCAGCGCCGATTACATGGCAGCTGCCATTTACCCTTTGATAAGCCTAAGGAACCGTTCTTCCATTGCGTGGTTTTCTTTGAATTCGCCTGTGAAGCGCGTGGTCACTGTACCGACCCCATGTTTGTGGACCCCGCGCGTTGACATGCATTGATGTTCTGCATCAATCAGAACAGCGACACCCCGCGGGTTCAGCGTGCTTTCGATGGCATTGGCAATTTGCGCTGTCAGTTTTTCCTGCACCTGCATCCGCTTTGCGTAGCCGTCTACTAGGCGTGCTAGTTTAGAGATACCAACCACCCGATCCGACGGCAGATACGCGACGTGGGCGGTCCCGATAATTGGCGCCAGGTGATGTTCACAAAAGCTTTCAAGGCGGATACCTCTCAGCAGGACGATATCGTCATAGCCTTCGACTTCCTCAAACGTCCGTGCAAGGATTTCTGTAGGATCGGTTTCGTACCCTTCGAACCATTCTTCATAAGCTTTTGCAACGCGCTTGGGCGTATCAACAAGGCCTTCGCGAGTCGGATCGTCACCCGCCCATCGGATGAGCGTGCGCACGGCTGCTTCAGCCTCCGCGCGGCTTGGCTTTTCTTCAAGAGGAGACGCATCGTTAAGCTGGTCACGCGTCAATACACCGTAGGCAATGGCATTCATGGGCCTGTCCTATCGTTACAAAGCGATTTCACATTCGCGGTTTCTCAAGGGGAGAAGATCGCGGAAACACAAGGTTTACGGGCCTATATGTGGGGCAGATCAACGCCAATTTCAAATCTCGAACGCGTGAACATGGCAAATTCCTCTAAATACGAGTGAAATCGCGCTCTCCAACGTCTGCAGGTGGGGAGTGATACCTTGCGCTGCAATATATGACTGCTTATGCCGATACCTATGACTGACCTGATGTTGCACGACACAATGGCGGGCGAAAAGCGCGTCTTTACACCCGCCGATCCATCCCGCGTGACGATGTATGTCTGTGGGCCGACGGTCTATAACCATGCCCATATCGGCAACTTTCGTGCGGCTATTGTCTTCGATCTGCTGTTCCGTTTATTGCGCCATCATTATGGGACAGAGCACGTAATTTATGCCCGCAATTTCACGGATATTGATGACAAGATCATCAAGGCCTCACGTGAGACCGGTGACCCGATTGACGTCATCACCACAAAGTACGCAAAGATTTATCAAGACGAGACGGCTGCTTTTAATAATCTGACGCCAACCCTTGAACCGCGCGCAACGGACCATATCGTCGATATGCAAGCGCTTATAACTAAGTTGATCGATGAAAGCGCTGCTTATGTTGCCGAGGACCATGTTCTGTTCTCGATTGAGAGCTATGACGAGTACGGACAGTTATCGCACGTGGACAAGGACGAGATGGTTGCTGGCGCGCGGGTCGAAGTTGCACCGTACAAAAAAGACGCTGCAGACTTTGTACTCTGGAAGCCGTCCAGCGATGACGAGCCCGGTTGGACCGCACCTGATGCATGGGGCCTGGAAGGGCGCGGTCGCCCAGGTTGGCATCTGGAATGCTCTGCCATGATCAACAAGAATTTGGGCACGACAATTGACATTCATGGCGGCGGGCAAGATCTGCGGTTTCCGCACCATGAAAACGAGTGCGCCCAATCTGCGTGTGCCAACAACGGCGCGCCGCTCGCGCGTTACTGGCTTCACAATGGGTTCTTGCGCATGGGGGCGGATAAAATGTCCAAGTCCCTTGGTAATGTGGTTCTGCCCAAAGTTCTGCTGCAAAAGTGGCCGGGCGAAGCGCTGCGGTTCGCGCTGTTATCAGCGCAGTACCGTCAGCCATTGGAATGGACTGAAGGCCTGATCGAGCAGTCCAAGCGCCAGCTTGACCGGTTTTATCGCCTTTTTTCTGAGGCGCCCGACGCGCTCGCAGACACGCCGCCGGAAAGCATCGTTTTGTCCCTGAATGACGATCTCAATACGCCGGCCGCGATCGCAGGCCTCCATGAACTGCGCGATATTGCGAACCAAATGGAAGGCCTGGCGAAGGCCACGGCCATTGGTCGGTTGCGGGCGGCGGGACAATTAATGGGGCTCTTTCAGGCTGACCCGGAGGCCTGGTTCAAAGAAGGCACCACCGACGGACCCGACGCTGCGCAAATCGAGGCGCTCATTGAGGAACGGGCGGCAGCCAAGAAGGCCAAAGACTACGCTCGCGCCGATGAGATTCGCGACCAATTGACCGAGCTTGGGGTGCTTATCGAAGATGGTCCCGACGGCACAACCTGGCGGCGCGCTTGACCCACAGGCGTCCAAGGCGATGACGAGAGATCTCAAGTCGCTCATCGATTGGTTATCAAATCCTTAAAGCCAAGTGGCGATTTGCTTGACACGAACAACCTCATAGGCACGAATCCATGGTTAAACCTACCCCATGGCGCGAATTCCATGTGTGGCGGGAAAACGGGAAAGTGTTGAGGGCTAATTGTGATGACTATGTTGCGTAGGGCGCAGACCTGTTCTTCGAAAACAAATAGGTCAAAGGGGCCGAGAGCGATTACGGCCCTGACCTCTATCGCGGCCTTGGCGACACTCGGCCTGGCTGCTTGCAGCGATAGTGGCGGCAGCGGGCTGGTTTCAACGCCAACCGGCGGGACGAATACAGGTGGCGGAACCACGGGCGGGTCGACTGGAGGGTCGACTGGGGGCTCAACAGGCGGGTCGGGGAGCTCGATTTCGTTTACTGAAGGGGTATTTGCCTCCTCCACGATTTTTGAAAACCGGTGTCAGAACCCACGGAGTGGTATTGATATCGAAGGCAACGCGTTCCCAGACTTGACCGGGTCCCTCGAAGAAGAACTCTTTTGGCTGCGGTCTTGGACCAACGAAACTTATCTCTTCAACGATGAAGTCGAAGATCAGGACCCGAACGGCTTCACCGACCGCTTGGCCTACTTTGATGTGCTGCGTACCTTCGCCATCACGCCCTCAGGACGTGAAAAAGACGAATTCCATTTTACCCAGCCTACAGATGAATTCCTGGCACAGCGCAACTCCGCGCCAGTATCCGGCTATGGGGTCCAGTTTACCGCGATTTCAACGACACCGCCTCGCGATTTCCGTGTGGTCTTCACTGAGCCCGGCTCGCCAGCCGCAGAAGTGGTCGGCGGTCTGCCAAATTTTGTCCGAGGTGCGCAGATTCTGGAAATCGACGGCGTTGATTTTATCAATGGAGACGATACCGACACGCTGAATGCGGGTCTCTTCCCGGCGACGGCTGGTGAACAGCACACATTCGTGGTGCAGGACCCCGGCGCAACGGCGCCGCGCACAGTTGTGCTTCAGTCGGCGGATGTCACTGAGCGTCCCGTCAACATTGTCCAGACCATCAGCACGTCAACGGGTCCAGTCGGTTACATGTTGTTGACCACGTTCAGCCCGTTTTCAACGGAGCTAGAGATCGCCAATGCGATCACGCAGCTCCAGAATGCTGGCGTCAACGATCTTGTTCTGGACCTGCGGTATAATGGCGGCGGCTTGCTCGCCATTGCTGCCCAGCTTGGTTATGCCATTGCCGGTGATGCACGCACCAGCGGACGTATCTTCGAGCGGCTGCGCTTCAACGATGATGCTGGCAACACCAATCCCGTCACCGGCGGCAGCAATGATCCGATCCCGTTCTATGATACGGCCCTCGGGTTTTCCCTGCCCAACGGGACGAGCCTCAATACCTTGAACCTGCCACGGGTTTTCGTCCTGACGACGGGCGATACCTGCAGCGCCAGTGAATCGGTGATCAACTCCCTGCGCGGCATCGGCGTGGAAGTCATCCTCATTGGCGATACCACGTGCGGCAAACCATTTGGCTTCTTCCCGGAAGACAATTGCGGTGTCACCTACTTCACCATCCAGTTTCAGGGTACGAATGATATCGGGTTCGGCGACTTTGCTGATGGCTTTATCCCCGATAACTCATCGGCTCAGTTCGGGGTTCGTACACCCGGGTGTCAGGTCGCCGACGATTTCAGCAATGCCCTCGGTGACACCGATGAGGGCTTGCTCGCGGCGGCGCTCCAGTTCCGCGAAAACGGAACCTGCCCTGTCGTGGCAACTTCTACAATTGTGCGGGAAGGCGCGCCTTCTTCTTCCGCCGCGGCACCTGGGTCCACGGGTCCTGCGGTCCGGTCGCCTGCTTCCTTGGATGTGTTCCGGACCAACCGGGACATGACCTTGCCGACGGACGACAACAGAGTAGAGCGCTAATGCCCAATCGCTCACAGCAGGACCGTCACGCCAAATGGACGCCCCTGTTGGGTACTGTCATCTTGTCGTTCGCCTCTGCTTGCGCCTCATCCCTTCCTTCCTCATCCTTGGCCCCCTCCTCCTCGCCAAGACCTGAGCCCGCGCGCTTGGCGGACACCT
This sequence comes from Pseudomonadota bacterium, assembly GCA_038522945.1. Classification (GTDB taxonomy): domain Bacteria; phylum Pseudomonadota; class Alphaproteobacteria; order Caulobacterales; family Parvularculaceae; genus MED-G105. The sequence continues at coordinate 67,623 of JBCBJV010000017.1, read as the reverse complement.
CTGCTGAGACCATGGAGGCGGTCAAGGCGCATTTATCTGATGCGGTGGGACGCGCGGACGTTCGTCTGGGGCCGGAGGACATGGCGACAAGCTCGAGCGTATCCGTGTTGCCGCCGCCACTTTCGTCTAAGGAAGACCGCAGCGTTGCGGTGCCACTGGTTTTCGATTTGGAGCTGCAGGGCGGCACCTGCGTCCTTGTCAATCGCAAGACCGGCGAGCGCACACGCATGGGTGACATTGACTGCGTGCCTGCCTGAAGGGTTTTCACTCGTTCGTGACCCGTTCGTGCCTCCTTCGTGAATGGCCACCCTCTTTTTCAGCCGAGCTTGTTCCCCAAATACCTCTCTGACTTCACCGACAATCTGTTGACCTCAAAGCGTGGCGTTTTTCCGCCCCGCCGATGGGTCATGACATAAGGAGAGAGTATCATGATCAGGATTCGCAAAGGCATTGACCGCGGCCACGCCAATCACGGCTGGCTCGATGCGCGCCATACGTTCTCGTTCGCCAATTATCATGACCCGGACCAAATGAACTTCCGGGCCCTTCGGGTCATGAACGAAGACCGGATTAATCCGGGTGCGGGCTTTCCGACCCATCCCCATGAAGACATGGAGATTATCACCTATGTCCTGGAGGGCGCACTCGCCCACAAGGATTCCACCGGTGGCGGCGGGGTGATCGGTTCCGGCGAGATCCAGTACATGGCCGCCGGGACGGGTGTGCGCCATTCGGAATTCAACGCCTCCGAGACCGATCCGGTGCACCTCTATCAGATCTGGCTCCTGCCCGATGCCCGCGGTTACACGCCCCGCTACGAGCAGCGCGATTTCAGCGAGGCCCGCAAGGGCAAGCTCGCCCTCATCGCCTCGCCCGACGGGGCGGACGGGTCGATCCGGATCAATCAGGATGTGAAGCTTTTTGCCAGCCTCCTGAACGAGGGCGAAACTGTTGAGTATCGGTTCAACAAGGACCGGTACGGATGGTTGCAGGTCGCCCGCGGTGGTGTGGAATTGGAAGACGTCATGCTTCAGCCCGGCGATGGCGTGAAGATTTCAGACCATGATCTTCTGTCGCTCAAAGCCCTCGCAGATGATACCGACATCCTGCTGTTCGATCTGAACTAGCGTGTGTCGCGCAAAAGTGGTCTCGGGGTTTGCGCGAAAGACAAGCGCAAGAACAAATACCTAAAGCACGTCTCGTCTAATCGGATTCAGTGGACGTGCTTTAGGATCGCCATGGGTTGTTGCCGCCCGAAAAGGACGGCAATGACTTGAGTGGGAGCGGAAGGGCGGTCACGCTGTTTGAGTGATTTGGTTGGGGCGAGTTTAAGACGCTAAGCTAAGACTATCATTCGGCGTCAGAGCAAACCTCAGCGGGTTGAGATTGCTGACATTCAAGAGTCTCCTTTAAGATGTGTAGATGATGAAACCTTGGTTCATAGCTGTCGAACGATTTGGCCCCCAGGACGGCCACGCTTGGCGTGAGTACCTCAGTTGGTCGAAACTAAATCAGTTAGATCAACTTGTTTCTTTGGACTCACTATTGTGCCCGCCGGTTCTCAAGAAAGTTGAAGATCATTTCTGGCCACACATCGTCAATGAAGACTTATACCTAGACTATTTTACAGACCTCGAATTTCTTCGCGATCAGCTGAACGGACAAACTAACTATCGTATCCTTTGTGTAGTACGGAACCCCAGGCACACATCAAAGTTGCCGATTGAATTGAATATGTTTGAGTTTGTCGGTTTAGACCTAGTCGAGGCAGGATCAGGTGTCAGCGCCTTGAGTAATTGCGGCGGGTGGCCTGAACTGGACAATGCCGAACTGACCAATTTTGGCTTGATAAGCGAACTTCAGCGAGCGCAGGAATTGCAAAAAGTCTTGCTAAAAGAGCATCCAGAAGAACCCCACGCCGACTGCGATGTATGGGCAATCTACATTGAGCGTAGCTAGCGTCTGCTTCTGATCCAAACCAATCATTACGAGCGTTCATTTGGGGCGTTTTACGCCGCTGACAAACGGCAAATATCCGGGGAGATCGAGTGTTTGATTACAACGATTTTGTAAGAGTGATTGAAACTGCACCGCACTCATTACGACCGGGTCAGAGTGGGTCTGTGATCGCTATTCTCGAAGGTTCAAAAATACCAAATACAGCTCGTTCAAGTCAAAATTGGTTTACATGATTGAGTTTGAGGACGGTGATGCGATTGATATCGAGGATTTGTATCTAGAACGCGCCCAATAGCCGAACGACCACCTTGAGGCGTTTTAGGCCGATCGCGCCTCCTGTGTGTGGTTAACTTCGAGCCATTATCGCCCACTCGGAATCCATAAGCTCTCCTCCCAAATCCCCCGCGCTTGTCCTTGGGCGGTCGGCACCATATCTCTTGGCCCATGTTGAATGACCTTTACTCCGATCGCTTATTGAAAGCGGCGGGCTCCCTGCCGCCGGCGCGTCAGTTGGAAAGTCCTGACGTGCGCGTGACCAAATCCAGCCGGGTGTGCGGCTCGGAACTCACGCTGGATCTCAAGATCGAAAGGGGCGTGGTTGCCGATTTTGGTCTGGAAGCGAAGGCATGTGCCTTGGGTCAGGCCTCAGCGGGCCTTGTCGCAGAACGGCTGATCGGGGCGACGGCAAGCGATCTTTGTTCGTTACGCGACACGGTTCACGCGATGTTGAAAGAGGGCGGCGCGCCGCCCGATGGCATCTGGCAGGACCTGGAAGCGCTACAGGCCATCCGGGATTATCCGCAGCGCCATGCGTCAACCATGCTGATCTTTGAAGCGCTTCACGAAGGGCTGACGGAGCTTGGATTTTGCGCGAGAGACGCGTCAATTTGCGCTCCTCAAAAGTGATTATGAGCCGCATACGCATTAACGATATTTAGGCTTTGAAATCAGGCATTTTCAGGGCATGGGGGAGGGGCATCACAGGCGCGTCAGATCGCACCAGTTGCGCTTTTTATCCATTGAAAATGGAACGGGGTGAGACCACCTCATAAAGGCAAGGCGAAGACCTGTTTCCTCCCCCCCTCAGGTCCATACTTGCACCGGCCGCCCGGCGCACGTCTCTCTCCCCCAAACCTGCGCGGGCGGCCACCCTTCGTTTTGGTTGGTGTCAACTGCCAGCGTTAGCGCGCCTTGATGATCTCAACCAATTTGGCGAGGACGACATCGTCCGTGCTGCCCACAATTGGCGTCTCGATGACAATCTCCGGGGTGACGCCATCGACCTGGGTGTTGCCATTAGGCCGGATGATATGCGCTTTGGGGAAGCCAACAATGATCCCGGTTTCTGGCAAAGCAAATTGCTCCATGGCCCCATAGGTTGTTGCCATATCGGAGGTTTTCTCGCCGACGATCACGCCCCAACTATAATCCTGGAAGATCGAAGCCACATTGACCGCATTCGAAAACGAGTGGCGGTTGATCAAGACAAAGACATCCCCGTCAAAGCGGGAGTTCGTTTTGGGCTGCGCAAACGGGATTTCAAAGTCGAATACCTCACCGCGCGGCGTGACTTCATAAAGGCGGGCGTACTGCCCTGAAACGCCTTCAACGGCGCCGGGATTGGCATCGAGCCGCGCCTGGTTGGACGCCGCTGCCTGGTCGCTAGAGCGCACGAGGAACTTGGAGGCAAACCGAAAGGGCTCATCGGCAATCCACGCGATCATTGGATCGCTGAATGAATTGTCACCACCCGGATTAGTGCGCAGATCAATAATCAGCGCATCGGCACTGTTCTCGATGAAGTCCTCAAAGCTCCGGTCGACGAACGCGACAAAGTCAGACGTGTTCCAGAGTTGGTCCGGGTTTTCCACGTTGTAGAACGGTCCCGGCCGCAGATAAGCGATCTCGTCATCGAGCATACGGGAAATCCGCGACGAGTTATCGAGGGCGAAGGTTTCAGGCGTTTCTTTGGCATTGGCTTCGAGTTCTTCACTCGTCAGCGCAGGGACCTCGACGCGCCGCTTTCGGCCCTTTGGCGACCGAAGCCTTAGCTTGAATGTGGCGCGCTCCCCGGCTTCGACCCAGAGATACATGGGGAACCAGAACTCCAGCAGAGAGTGGGCAATGTAGTCGGTGTCAGCCGCAACGTATTGTGCCGTTCGGTCGAGCCAGTCGGTCATGGACACGCCGTCGATCGACAAGACCTCGTCGCCGGCATTGATCGCGTCCAGTCCGGAATAGTCCTCCGACACATAGGCGCGGCCATCGACGATACGAAAGTAGATCGGGAAGGCGCGCCCACCCGACTGGCGATAAGCCTGATACACCTCACTCGGGTAATCGATCCGCGCATGGGCCACATTGCCATAGGCCGCGAATTTCTGAAGCGTCAGGTGGTAGTCGTAACGGGTGAGGGGGGCGGTAAGCCCCTCCAGGGTTTTGCGGAAATAGGCATCATAGTCGTCTTTCGCCCGGTGGACGAAGAGATCGTAGTGGGCGGCCTGCAAGCCATCATAAAGGGCGGTTAGCTCGCGCCTTGCGGTCCCGGTGGAAATGATCTCTTCCCAGGGGTCCTCTTGGGCCGTTCCTTCTTGTGCCGAGGCGGCGCTAAAAAGGCCATGGGTGCCTTCGCTCATAGAAATAAAGCCCGCGATGTTTGGGGAAGCGGTTAGGGTGAGAGCGGCGAAGGCCGCAGCGAATGTCGATTTCATCGTATGAACCTCAAAGCTGATGGATGCGCTTTGTGAGGGAGAGCGGCGCAGTGAGACCATGGCGGCCGGGTCTTTTTCGCCTGACGAAAACCTGACGGCTAGGCTTTTTGGGGCGTTCTGGACTAGACCCTCCCCATGATTGAGACGACGCGCGATCCTGAAAAGCGCATATTGCCGAACCATATTCCGAACGGCCCGTTCATGGTGGCCGACTGGCGCGTGGACCCTTTAGTCAATCTCTTGGTGCGCGGCGAGGACCGCGTCAGCCTGGAACCCAAGGTCATGGACCTGCTTGTGCTGCTGGCGTCTTCCCCAGGGCGAACGTTCTCACGTAGCGATCTGGATGAGGCGCTTTGGCCCAATGTGACAGTGGGCGAGGATACCCTTGCGCGCACCGTCTCCAAACTGCGCAGCGGTCTCGGGGATGCGGCCAACTCACCGACCTTCGTTGAGACAATTCCCAAGCGTGGCTACCGCCTGATTGCGCCGGTAAGTGAGGACGAACCTGCGTTGAAGCCTAGACTGTCTAAAGCCATTTTCGCTGCCGGGATGGCCTTTGCCTTGGTGTTGGGCGGGGCCGTCTTATGGTCGGTATCAAGCCAGCGCGCGGATGACCGCTCCGGTGATCTTCAAACCGTTTCGACTAACGAGCCGGAGCAGGTGTCTCCGGGCGGCTCGCTGGAAAGCTCGCTGGAAAACTCATTGGCAAGAACAACCACCGACCGTGCCAATGACCTCTATATGCGGTTCACCCGGGCGGACAACGAAGCCGCCATCGCTCTTTATGAGCGGGCCATCGCAACCGATCCTGATTTTGTTGCGGCCCATGCAGGGCTTGCCAATGCGCTCGTCCAACGGGCGGTGCGATGGCAGACTCAGCCAGGCGCGGCCCCTTCCGCGACCTCCCTGCGAGAGGCGCTGGCCAATGGCAATATGGAAGGGGCGGAGGCCACTGCGCTCCTCGGGCGCGCGATTGATCTCGGTGGACTGGCAGTGCGCCTCGATCCGGAAAATGCCGATGCCCTAAAGGCGCTCGGCTTTGCCCACTCGGCAAGAGGGGACCTGTCGACAGCGCAGCAGATCTACGACAAGGCGGTGGCTCTCGATCCCGACGCCTGGGAAGTGATGATCAATCTGGGCGAGATTGCGTCCATTGAGGACGACCCGGAAGCCGCCCTTGAGTGGTACGTCCGGGCCTTTGCTGCCATGGACCGCCTGTATTCAGAAGAGCCTCAGCGTATCGGGCCCTGGCGCGCGCCGCTCGGGGTGACGATCGGGGCGCGGTACGCTGAGGCGGGCGATGCGGCGGCGGCTGAGGCCTGGTACCGGCGGGTGTTGGATCAGTCGCCCCTCCACGGGGACGCGACCCGACGTCTTGCTCTCCTTCTAGGCCAGCGCGGCGACTTGGTCGAAGCGCAGCGCCTCTGCGCAGAGTTCAAAGCCCGCGTTGATTCCGATGCAGATTGTCCCGGTGACGTGGCGTTGGACGGTCATGACAAAGCTGAAGCTCCTTAGCTTTCCCGGTGCATCCCCGCAGTGACGTCATTCGCAAACCTGACGCCTGCATCGAGCGCTTCAATCCCGGTTGGCGATTGCCTATCCTTAGGCCATGACTTGGGAACACGAACTTGAAGAGCTGAAACGCCGGCAGGCCCTCGCGGAGAAAATGGGGGGTACGGAGAAACTGGCGCGCCAGGCTGCGCGCGGCAAACTGAATGCGCGCGAGCGGCTCGCAGCGCTGGTGGATGAAGACTCGTTCCGGGAAATCGGCAAGATTGCGGGTCGGGGAAGCTACGGACCTGACGGGAGCCTGCAAGATTTTGCCCCGTCGAATTTTATTTTTGGGAGAGGCCGTATCCATGGCCGGCCGGTCGTGGCGTCTGCCGACGATTTCACCGTGCGTGGCGGCGCATCAGATGCAGCGATCCACCGCAAGTTCGTCCAGGCCGAGCAGATGGCCCACGAGCTGGGCCTGCCACTCATTCGCATGGTCGACGGCACTGGCGGCGGTGGGTCGGTAAAGTCCCTGGAACAGATGGGCTTTACCTATGTGCCTTTTGTTCCGGGTTGGGAGCATGTGGTCAAAAACCTGGAGACCGTCCCCGTCGTGGCGCTGGCCCTCGGCCCAACAGCTGGGCTTGGCGCTGCGCGCACGGTTGCGAGCCATTACTCGGTGATGGTCCGCGGTATCGCGCAGGTGTTCACTGCGGGGCCGAAAGTCGCTGAAGCCATTGGCGAAGATGCCATGGACAACGAAGCTCTTGGCGGGGCGGATATCCATACGCGCAACGGCGTTATCGATGATGAAGCGGAAACTGAAGAGGAAGCCTTCGCCCGGGCGCGGGCCTTCCTCAGCTATCTACCCTCCAAAGTGGGCGAGCTGCCAGCGCGGGGCCCATGTCGCGACCCCATCGGTCGGCAAGAAGAGGGACTGCTTTCAATGGTGCCACGAGACAAACGGCAGGCCTATAATATGCGCCGTATCCTGACGGCCGTGTTCGACAACGATACAATCTTTGAGATGGGCGCGCGTTGGGGCAAGTCCGTCATTACCGCCTTTACCAGACTGGACGGCTATCCCGTTGCGGTGCTTGCGTCCGACCCGACGTATCTCGGTGGATCGTGGACCGCCGGTGCGGCGGAAAAAGCCCAGCGTTTTGTGGGGCTTGCAGAGCAGTTTCGCTTGCCGGTGGTGCATCTGGTCGACAATCCCGGCTTCATGATCGGGCTGGAGGCGGAAAAAGCGGCGACCATCCGGCGCGGCGTTGACGCGATGAATGCGGTCTATCGGTCGAACATTCCGTGGGCGACTGTCATTGTACGCAAAGCCTATGGTGTCGCGGGCGCGGCCATGTCCGACCACACCCGGTTTCAGTATCGTTTTGCCTGGCCGTCGGGGGATTGGGGCTCGCTCCCTATGGAAGGGGGCGTGGAGGTTGCCTACAAGGCCGAGCTTGAAAAAGCAGCCGACCCGGAAGCGAGGCTCGCTGAGATCAAGCAACGTCTGGCGGCGGTGACCTCGCCGTTCCGTACCGCGGAGCAGTTTTTTGTAGAAGACATCATCGATCCGCGGGAGACGCGGCCGCTCTTGTGTGAGTTTGCAGAGCTTGCCCAGAGAAGGCTATGAGCCAACAAACTGTTCCACCGTTCGGTTGAACTGATCGAGCGCCCCTTCGAACCGACCAAAGGTCATGTGGGTGTTTGCGCCTGCTGCGATGCTTTCCTGAATACTCTCGCCGATCACAAAGTCCTCATCGAGGGTCGTCATGGTGATTGCGTGATTACGTTTCCAGTGCTCGTCGTCCTTACCGTCGGCGTCTGGACCCTTAGTCGGGGCGAGTGTTACGAGACGCAATAGCGTTTCACCGGGGCTCTTGGGCGCCGAGCTGATCCAGACAATATGGTCCTGCATCACCAGAAATTGCGAAGACGGAAAGAGCGTATAGAGAATATTGGCGTGATCGCGAATGCGCCACGTCTCACGTGTCTCATCGCTCAGAGATCCCATGCTGGTCCGCGGTAACACGGAGCGCATATGAGCGCCATGGAGTTGATAGCTGGAAAGATTATCTTCGAAGTGGGGGCCAATCGTATGCCGATGGGCGACGCGGAAGTGATAGGCTTCGATGCCCCCCTCAACGAGGACTTTCCAGTTTGCGCGGCGAAGGCTCTTGTCTTCTGCGGCGATCTTCATATCGCTGAGGCCAAGCTCCGCAAATTCCGTATCAAGATCACTGAACCAGTCTGCGAGTGAGAAAGTCTCGCCCTGCCAGACCCAGACCAGCCCGTACCGCTCTTCGCAATTGAGGCGGATCAGGCTGAGATCGGCTCTGTCTGTGCCCGGAAAGCCGTCCTCAAAATGGGGCGCGGCGATAAGCTCGCCCGTGCTGGCATAGGTCCAGGCGTGATAGGGGCACGAAAAACGGTGTTTACAGCCGGCTTCTTCATCAACGAGCCGCGTGCCCCGGTGGCGGCAGACATTGAGAAAGGCGTTTACGCTGCCGGACTTATCCCGGGTGATCAACGCGGGAAGACCGCCGACGTCACGGCGCAGGAAAGCCCCCGGCTCGGCAAGCTCGCTCATATGAGCAACTGCGTTAGGCAAGGTACGGAACAATTTATGCTGTTCGGCCGTGAACCGTGCCTGGCTGGTATAGAGCTCCACCGGATTATGCGTGACGGCCTCATCCAGAAATGCAGAGCCTTCAGCCTTCAAGGCCAGCAACTCGTCGATGAGCGACAGTTCCGTTTGCCTTTCCATGGCTTCCTCCAGTCGTCTTGGTTTCGCAGTGGCTTACCGATTGGTAGGGAGTTTGACTTACCGACCGGTAAGTGTCAAGCCTCTTAGCAAAAAGGGGGGATGGGAAGAGATGAATGGCGCAAACAACCCGCGACCAGTTGCTGGCGACCGCACGACGGCTTTTTGCCGAGCGGGGCTTTTACGGCGTCAGCATTGCCAATATCGCCGATGAGCACGGCCTGACGAAGCAAGCGCTGCTCCATCATTTTCCCAACAAGGCCAAGCTTTATGGTGAGGTTCTGAGAGAGATTTCAGATGATCTGGACAAGCTGAAGCTGGCAGCCATGGAGACAAGCGCCGACCCTAAGGGGCAGCTCGGCACTCTCCTCAGGGCCATGGTCCCGACAATTGAAGATGAAACAATCCGCACCCGGCTCTTGATGCGCGAGCTTCTGGATAATGTTCCCCGAGCTGAAACCGCAGGTACGTGGTACCTGAAAACGTTCCTGAACGACCTAGTCGGAATGGTGAAGGCGGTCCCCGGCTGGGCAGAGGCAACGGAAGCTGAGGCCCTTGCCGTCATCTATCAGCTTTTGGGTGCAGTCAATTATTTCGGCGTTTCGGGGCCAACCTTGCAAGGCATTTTCGGTAAGACGAAAGTGCGCATGCTGAATGAAGCGTTCCCGGCGCAACTTGATGCCTTGCTGGACGCAGCGTTCGCAATACGCCACAGCAAAGCCTGAGTGTCCACAAGATCGCCTTAGGGAGATTTCTTGATTAAGCGCTCTATGTGATCACCAAATGGACCATCATAGAAACCCATGTCTCTCCATCTTCGCCATTCAGCGCGGAACAGGGGTTTGGACAAATACCAGGCGGTGTTCGTGTCATAGCCTTTCAGGCCTTGATCTTCATAAAGACCATTTTTATGGGCCAGCCAGATGCTTCTGTGATCGATCAATAGTTGATTGAAGAAGAGTAGAATTTGCGTGGCTTCCACGGGCGTTAGCTCTTCATCGTCAAACATTGCCTTACGGAATATCGCGGCGAGGTCGGCATTATTGATAATATCGCGGAGCGAGCTGGCGTAACCTGACGACAGCGCCGCCGCATTCTGGACCTGGGCGATCTTGTTGGCCTGGCGTTGCTGCCAGAAGATCGCCACGAGTGAGCCCAGGATCAATATGACCGCGACTGTCTGGCCGATGTAATAGATGGTCTCTAAGCTCATGGTAATGTGTTTTTGTCGGCGTTGGGTTTCGCGTTAGCCGCAGCCGTTACCTTTGCCCGCTCAGCGAGAATGTCGGCGCGGCGGCTTTCAACGCGGTCGCACCACTCTTGAGCAAAGTCGTTTTCAAAGCGCTTATCATACAGCGAAACTGGTCCGGCCCCGCGGAATAAGCTCTTATGGGTGCCATACCCTAACGGGGTCGCTATCATGGTGGCATAAAATAACTCGCTCTTGAAGGCGAGCTTTGACGACCCAGTTCCCTTTTTCATGGCGATATACGCCGTCCACCCAACATTCGCCATCATTGCTGTGAACACCCTGAGTTGCGCCGCCTGGGGCGGGTCAACTTTTTCGCCTCGGATCAATTTTCCGTAGGCATCGGCGAGTTCAGCGTCCTGTCCCACCATCAACCACCAGCTATCATATCGATCCTGTAGATGGGCAGAGTTTTGAACACGCATTTGATCTGTGTTCTGCCTTATTTGAAAGGCAACGAACAAGAGTGATGCGAGTACCGCAAGGACAGCGACAATCTGCGTGATGTAGTAGATGGCTTCGAGGGTCACGTGTCGGTTTCCTCATTTGAGGGGGCGTGCGTGTCAGGCGCGCCCGCGTCAGCTGCGTCTTCCGCGTCGGCCGCCGCTTCGGCTTCGGCCACAATCTCGTCCACGGCGCGCTTGAATGAATTCGGCCAGTCTTGTCTGGTCTCGCGCCACCACACTCGAAACTGCGGTATGTCGGAAAAACGCCGAAGCGCGCGCCCTGAGCTTTCCCATTGCTCAGCCGACATCATGCCGACTTTGTGCTGGTAGTAATTGTTTTCCCAATAGGACAGCCAAGCATAATAGAAGAGGCCGACGTTTCGCGTTTCGTTTTCAGACAGCGCTTCTTCTGCCCATGCTTTGCGCAGCGCCTCCTGCATCACAGGCGAAGACGTCTCAAGGGCAAAATTGTAGACCTTCAGCGTTGCTCGCGCTTGATAGATTTCTGCTGCGGCAATCTTCTGGGTTTGACGCATTTGTACGCCAACAAAAATCAGTGAAAGGACGACGCCAAAGGTTCCAACAACCTGCAGCCAGTCATTGATGTTTCTCCAGTTCAATTCCCCCTCCCTCGTTCCGCGCCAAGCCACGCCGTGATGTCCGGCACCGGCAATACTTCGCGCTTACTCCCCAAGCCCTTATCAGGCCCTTTCCAGTTCTTTACTCTGCGGCTTTTGCCATACCGGAATTGATTGCTGAAGCGTCACGGGTGGCGTCGGCTTCTTCTTTCAGCCATGCCTTGAAGGCCTTGACCGCCTTGATCCGCGCTTTCGATGCCGGGTGCACGATATAATAAGCAAAGCTCGACGGCGTGGTAAAATCGAACGGGACGACAAGTCGGGCCGCTTCCAGGTCAGCAAGCGCGAGGGCGGATTTCGCAAGCGCGACGCCCTTGCCGGCGACCGCTGCTTCGATCACCAGGCTCGACTGGTTAAAGCGGATGCCCTTGGTGCCATCGACGTCGCAAACGCCTGCCGCCTTCAGCCACATGGGCCAGGTTGGGGCGCTCTCGTCCTTGTCCGGGCTGCCATCATGGAGGAGGGCGTGGTGGGCAAGGTCGGCCGGTGACTTTAACGGTGTCTCGCCGGTGAGGAGCCGTGGGCTGCACACCGGCAGGATCGTTTCGGCCATCAACTGTTCCACATCGAGGCCGTCATAATTGCCGGCCCCGTAGCGGATAGCGATATCCACATCGTCCATGGCGAAATCGACGATATCCATGTCGGCGGAGACCCAGACCTCGATATCTTCGTGGCGCTCATGGAATCGGTCGAGGCGGGGAACCAGCCATTTGGCGGCCAGCGACGGGGCGACCGAGACATTGAGCCGGCCTGCGTCGCCGGGGGCTGCCAAAATCCTGGAGGCCTCGCCCAGCTTGTCAAAGGCCTCGCGCAGGATCGGCAGGCTCGCTTGGGCCGCGTCGGTCAGGAGAAGGGCTCGTTTTGTTCTCTTGAAGACCTTTGCGCCGATGAAATCTTCTAATGTCTTGATCTGTTGGCTTACCGCGCCAGGCGTCACGTTCAGCTCTTCGGCTGCTTTAGTAAAACTTAAGTGCCTGGCGGCGGACTCAAAGACGCGTAACGCGTTGAGCGGTGGCAGATGTTTCATGGAATCTCTCCCATTTGTGAGGGCATACCTTGCGGCAATACCGAATTCGCATTGGCCCACTGGAATGGCCAATTGGGTTGGCCCATCCCGTGGAGTCTTTGCGGGGCTCTACCACGGCGGGCGCGGTAAGTATTCACGTTCAGTCACACTTGGATGTGAACCACTGGCTTTCAAGGGCGCGCCGTCAGAATCTGGGCAATGAACCTTTAGGAAGCGCCGGGAATCCTGACCGCTCCGGAACCCGTCAGCTTTCCTATTAGAAAACCTCCGCTATCGCTCAACAATAATGGCTTTTCATCCACCCCTCGCCGTCATTAGCTACGCTAAATAGCGGCGGCCACACGGTCGCCGATGCATTTTTGATGAAGAGACGATCTCGCGATGAAGCTATTTCCTGCCTTTCTGCCCCTCGACGGCAAGTCTGTGCTGATTGTCGGCGGCGGCGAGTTAGCATCGCGCAAGGCCCGGCTCGTGTGGGCTGAGGGTGTCTCTGTGGAGTTCATCGCGCCGCGATTTGAATCGGGCGTTGAAGAAGAATGGGCAGACCGCGCAACGTTCAACCGGCGCGCGCCGAGGGTTGCGGACTTCGAAAGCCGGGCCCTCATCTTCGTAGCGGAAGAAGACGAGACACAGGCGGAAAGTTACGGGCGTCTGGCGCGCCAGGCCCGCCGTGGCGGGGCGCCGCTCAATATCGTCGATATCCCGGCGGCGTCGGATTTCTTCACGCCTTCGATCGTTGACCGCGAGGAAGTTGTGGTTGCGATCTCAACGGGCGGTGCCGCGCCTGTCCTGGGCCAAAAGATCCGCGGACAGCTTGAGCAATTGCTGCCGGCCCGGCTCGGGGCATTGGCTCGGTTTGCACAAGCCTTCCGTCCGGCGGTGGCCGCAAACATTGAGCCAAGGGCCCGGCGGCGCTTCTGGCAGCGCATTTTTGGCGGACCTGTCGCGAGCCTCGTGCTCGACGGTGAGGAAGCCGCCGCCCGCGAGCAAATGATCTCGCTGGTCAACGCGCCTGATACGGACACTCAAAACGGTATTGTTCACGTTGTCGGCGCGGGTCCTGGTGATCCGGAGCTTCTGACCTTGCGTGCCCATCGTTTGCTCCAGGAAGCGGACGTCATCGTCTATGACCGTCTCGTCAGTGCAGAGATTTTATCTCTGGCGCGCCGGGATGCTGACCGCATTTATGTGGGCAAGGCCAAAGCTGACCATGCGGTGCCCCAGGAAGACATCGAACAAATCCTGATTGATCAGGCGCGTGGCGGAAAAATCGTCGTGCGGCTGAAAGGCGGCGATCCCTTTATCTTTGGTCGGGGTGGTGAGGAAGTCGACACGGTCAAGGCGGCTGGGATTGAGGTGCAAGTGACGCCCGGCATTACAGCAGCAGCTGGATGCGCGGCGTCTTCGCTTGTGCCGCTGACGCATCGCGACCATGCCCAGTCGGTTACGTTCATAACTGGTCATGCCAAAGGTGATCAGGATCCTGACCTTAATTGGCAGGCGCTGGCAGCCAGCGGGTCTACGCTGGTGTTTTATATGGGTGTGAGCAAGGCGCAAACCATCAGTGAGCGATTAATCGGGGCGGGCCTTGCTGGAGCGACACCCGTTGCCGTGATTGAAAACGGCACGCGACTTAATGAACGCATTCTCCTTGGATCGCTTGGCGATCTGGGGGGCTTGATCCAGCGCGAGGGTATCGAGGGGCCGGCGATACTGCTGATTGGCGATGTGGCCACAAAGGCGAGCCCCGGCCAGTTGGACGAAATTATACAAAATGTCGCTACACGGAGGACGGCATGAAAGCGGTAACGGTAAACCGACTGACTGATGGCGTCGTCATGTACCTGGGCGCCGACGATAGCTGGGTTGAAGGTCTGGAAGACGCCGTCCTATTTGAAGGGCTTGAAGCTGATGACGCGCTTGCCCGTGCGTCCGCGCGGGTGACGGAAATTGCAGGCGCTTATCTGATTGAAGCAACCCCGGAAGGGGCCGCAGGTCGTGAGGCCATCCGCGAGACGATCCGCAGCAAGGGCCCAACGGTCCGGGAAGATCTAGGTAAGCAGGCGGGAAGAAGCGTGTCGTGACCCTTCCTCCGTTTACCCTCTACGGTGATGCCATCAGTGGCAATTGCCTTAAGATCAAGTGGCTGGCCCAAGCGCTGGATTTGCCTTTTACTTGGCAGTCGATTGATATCGTCGACGGTGAATCGCGCACGGATGAATTTTTGTCGATCAATCCGTTCGGGCAGGTGCCTGTTGTCAAGTTCGATGACGGGACAGTCCTGACCCAGTCCAACGCGATTATTCAGTATCTTGACAGTCTGGCAGGTGATCGGTTCACGCCGCAAGAGCCTTTGGCAAAAGCGCGTGTGAGCGAATGGTTGTTCTGGGAACAATATAGCCATGAGCCCGCCATCGCTGTGCGCCGTTTTCGTCATCGCGTTCTCAATCAGTTAGTTGGCGATCGGGACACTGAGCTTGCTGAAAGAGGCGCTCGCGCCCTTGCCCATATGGATCGCCACTTGGCGGTGCAAAAAACAAATGGCCTTGAGTATTTTGTGGGCCGCGCACCCTCCATCGCTGATCTTGCGCTGGTTGCATACACGCGCGTTGCCGATGAGGGCGGGTTTGACCTTCTAGACTATCCAGAAGTCCATGCCTGGGTGCGCCGCATTGAGGCAGCGTTTTCAATTCCCCCTGAAGAAGGACGGTTCTGATCCATGTATCGGTATGACGAATTTGATGGACTTATCGTCCGGGAGCGGATTGCTGATTTCCGTAGTCAGATTGACCGGCGGCTTTCCGGCGAGTTGAGTGAAGACGAATTCAAGCCCTTGCGGCTGATGAACGGTCTCTACCTTCAACTCCATGCTTACATGTTGCGGGTGGCAATCCCTTACGGCACGCTTTCGTCGAAGCAATTGCACAAGCTTGCCCATGTGGCCCGTACCTATGACAAGGGTTACGGCCACCTGACCACGCGCCAGAACATCCAGTTCAACTGGCCAGCGCTCACTGACGTCGCGGCTATTTTGGATGATCTTGCAGAGGTTGAAATGCATGCGATCCAAACCTCGGGCAATTGCATCCGTAACGTGACGTCAGACCAGTATGCTGGTGCGGCTCGGGATGAAATCGAAGATCCACGGGTCTGGTGTGAGGTTATTCGTCAGTGGTCGACATTTCACCCTGAGTTTTCGTTCCTGCCGCGCAAATTCAAGATTGCTGTCACCGCCGCAAAGGAAGACAGAGCTGCGATTGCCGTTCATGATATCGGCCTTCGACTGATTGAACGCGAGGGGCTGGTCGGGTTCCAGGTGCTGGTGGGCGGCGGCATGGGGCGCACGCCATATCTTGGCCAAGAAGTGCGAGACTTTCTGCCTAAGGAAGAATTGCTCGCCTATCTGGAAGCCATTTTGCGCGTCTATAACCAGTTTGGTCGCCGCGATAACAAGTACAAGGCGCGGATCAAGATCCTGGTCAACGAGATTGGCGTCGACACATTCCGCCAAAAGGTCGAGCGTGAATACGAAGACGGCGACCGAGAGACGGTCAATTTGCCTACGGAAGAAGTAGAGCGCATCCGGGCTTACTTCGCGTCGCCTGACTTCGAAGCGCTCAACGATCAGTCGTCTGAGCTGAGCAATGCCCTTGCCACTAATACACAGTTTGCAGCTTGGGTGCGCAACAACACTGTTGCCCACAAGATGCCGGGCTATGTCATTGCAAACATCTCACTCAAGGCGCCCGGGGAGGCGCCTGGAGATATTACGGATACACAAATGGAAGTCGCTGCTGACCTCGCGTCGCACTATTCCTTCGATGAAATCCGCGTCACCCATGAACAGAACCTCTGCCTACCCCATGTTAAAAAAGACGATTTGTTCGCGGTCTGGCAGGTGCTGCATGAAGCAGGATTGGCCGCGGACAATATTGGTCTTGTGAGCGACATCATTGCATGTCCGGGACTTGATTATTGTGCGCTTGCCAACACCCGCTCGATCCCCATTGCGCAACAAATCGCGCAGCGGTTTTCTGACCCGCGCCGGGCGGCGGCAATTGGTGAGCTGAAGATTAAAATCTCTGGCTGCATTAATGCGTGCGGCCATCACCATGTGGGCCATGTGGGCATTCTCGGCGTCGATAAAAAAGGCGAGGAGTTCTACCAGATCCTGCTCGGTGGCTCAGCGGCAAATGACGCCTCGCTCGGGTCCATCACGGGTCGTGCTTTATCGTCTGATGAAACGGTGGATGCTATTGAGCGGCTATTGGAATTCTATCTGGCTGAGCGCCAGAGTGACGAACCTTTTCTTTCATTCTATCGGCGCGTCGGGGCCGCGCCCCTTAAGGAGGTGATTTATGCCAGTGTTGAAGCGTGAGCTAAACGGGTGGCAACTTATTTCGGAAGAGACGATCGCGGATGAACCAGCGTCGGTTTCTGTCAGTAGTATCGATCTGAGTACGGATAAGTTGCCTGCACGTATATCCGTGCCAAATGACGTGGACGTTCTAGAAGCGCTCGAGCCTCTCCGCGAGAGATTGGGCGAAATCCATCAGATCGTGTTGACCTTTCCGGCGTTCACGGACGGGCGAGCCTATTCACAAGCGTTTCTTTTGCGTCAACGGTTCGGGTTTACCGGCGACATTCGCGCGAGTGGCAATGTGTTAAGAGACCAGGCCCTCTTCATGGCGCGCAGTGGTTTCTCCTCACTTGAATTTGAAAAAGCGCCAGAAGGGTTTGTTTCGTCTTTGGCGGCGTATTCTGCGTACTATCAGCGAGGTGCTGATGGAACCTTGCCGGTCTGGACGGATCGACATTCAGACGCACTCGGATCAAAACGCCGCGCGGCTTGAACCAAGCCATTATGTCCGGCGCTTAACGCTAATGGCGGCCACGCACTGGCTTAAGGAACGAGTAACGATTATGACGGCTTTACCTATCAGAAATACCGCCTTTCAATCGATTGAGAGCTTAGACCGAGACTACACCGAAGTCCCGGCCTCACCCAAAGCGACGGGTTTCGCTGAGGCGAAAAGCCTTGAGACCGCTGATGCTCTTGCCGCTCGCGCCAACGCGCTAAACGCCTCCCACGGCGATCAGTCGGCGTTGGACATACTTGACCATGCGATCAACCATGTGTTCCGGGGACGGATTGCGCTTGTCTCTTCATTTGGGGCGGAAGCAGCTGTCTTGTTAGATCTCGTTGCCACGGTGAACCCAGCGACGCCCGTTATCTTCCTTGAGACTGGTAAGCATTTTGCCCAAACCCTCAGCTACCGGAAAAAGCTAGCTCGCACGCTCGGACTGAGCGACGTGCGCGATATTGTACCAAACCCGGACCGTCTTCAAAAAGTCGACCCAAAGGGTGATCTCTGGCGGCAAAGTCCAGATCAATGCTGTGACCTTCGCAAGACCCAGCCCTTGAAGGAGACGCTTGAGGGCTTCGATTCTTGGATAACGGGTCGGAAACAGTTCCATGGCGTGACCCGTCAGGGATTGCCGGTGTTTGAGGCCTCTGATCCCTTCATCAAAGTCAATCCACTCGCCCGCTGGCGACCGGAAGATGTGGACGCGCAGTTCGCGGCGCGGGATCTGCCCGTTCATCCACTTGTTGGCGAGGGCTTCCCGTCAATCGGCTGCTGGCCGTGTACCCATCCCGCAGAGGACGGCGACGTGCGTGGTGGCAGGTGGCGCGGGCAAGCCAAAACAGAGTGCGGCATCCACAAGTTTTGATCGCGCCGAAAAGGTCTTGTGAGCGAAAGCGGAGACTCCAAAGCATCTTCCCTAAGATATGGTGCTTAAGAAAGACAGCATAGCCTCTTGCGCGTCCGGTTCATCAAGCATAGGCGCGTGGCCGGTGTTACTCACTTCCGTATAATGAACAGCGGGTGACATCGCGCGCATTCGGTCGACAATTTCTGAAGTCAGCAAATCACTGAGTTCACCGCGGATTAGAAGCGTTGGGATCGCACCTAGGGCCTGCCACCCCGGCCAGAGATCAGGTGCGGGTCCTAGCTCCGCGAGGGCGCGGGCGATCTGCCGGTCATAGTCCAACTCCCATTGGTCCTCGCCGACCTGTCGGTAGAGACGTTTTGCAAACGCCTCCCAATAGGTCGACGGTCGACCAGGGAAAGCGAGTTCATTTGTTGCGCGCGTATCCTCGACAGCTGCTTTGAATGGGACGCCCTCGACTGCTCCCGTCTCCGCTCTCGCCGCCATCGCGCCAATCCTGGTGAGGCCTTCCGGCGCAAGGTCAGGGCCCACATCATTGATGATCGCGGCATGAATTTTTGCCGGGGCCGTTTCCGCAAGGCGCATGGTGACAATCCCACCGAGGGATGTGCCGAGGAACACTGCCGCCGGGATCCCCAACCGTGCGAGAACCGCTTGTATGTCGACGACATACTGGTCCGGGTGATAGCGGAGGTAGTCGGGATCGCGGTCAGAGGCGCCGCGTCCTCGCAGTGACACGGCAAAAACATCCCGCCCTGAGGCTGCGATCGTCTCCCCTATATTGCTGAAATCTCTAGCATTTCGGGTGAGACCGGGAATGCAGATGACCGGGGTCGCTGATGTGTCGGGACTTTGCGATCGGTGGCGTTGGACCGCCATCGACACATTGCCGTCAACAGGGACCGAAATGAGGTCTGGTGACATTCGTGTTTCCCTTAAAAAGGCGTCGGTTGACACCCTATTCCCTCGGATGGTTCCGGCGGCTTTTACTCTATCTCACCTGTTCCATCGGGCGAAACGGTCGAATCAGAAAATTTCCGGTGTTTTCTAAACGAAGCCCACTGCGCGTTAACCGGGCATTAACCGATGTTTTTGCGGTGCGGAATGGCCGATTGTTTTCATTAACTCTCTATTAACGATGAATACTGCTTGGTTAACGACCATGACAGAAATGTTGCTTATTTGCGACGCCTCAATCGGCAAGTGTTGCAACGCCGGTAATGCACATTGACGGTCCGCTCGCTTGAACCATAGGGTCCGTTGCAACTGCGAGATTGTTCCCGCAGGCCGTCCCGCGGGGGGCGGGACAAACCACGACACCCAAGGTGGCAATTGGGGTCGGCGGATAACGGAGTAAACCGGAGGGTTATAATGGCTAAAACTATGCGTTCACGCGCCCTGTTGGGCGTCGCGGCATTTGCAGTTGCTCCTGCAGCAATGCTTGCAACAGCTGCACCTGCTTTCGCTCAGGACGACGAAGCAGAAGACGACGAGATTGTCGTCACGGGTTCTCGGATCCAGCGGAAAGACTTGACCTCAACCAGCCCTGTTTTCACGGCTTCTGGTGAGCAGATCCGCCTTCAGGGTGCGGTTAACGTTGAGGAATTCCTGAACGAACTTCCACAGATCATTCCTGGTCTGAACCAAAACTCAAACAACCCATCGCTCGGCGGTATCGCTACGTTGGACCTTCGCGCAATCGGTGCAAACCGGACGCTGATCCTGATCGACGGCAACCGGATGACGCCAGCAACAAACTCTGGCGTTTATGACGTTAACGTCATTCCAGCTGGTCTGATCGAGCGGACCGAAGTTGTGACCGGTGGTGCATCGGCTGTTTACGGGTCAGACGCTATCGCTGGTGTTATCAACTTCATCCTTCGCGATGACTTCGAGGGTGTTGAAGGCACGACGCAGTACACGATTTCTGAAGGCGAAAGCCACGAGACGTTCTCTGCTAACTTGCTGATGGGCGGTAACTTTGCAGACGGTCGCGGTAACGCAACACTGTACTTCGATTACCTGTCTCGTGAATCGCTCCTGCAGGGTGACCTTCCATTTGGCTTTGACCAGGGCTCTTCAGCTCGGTCGTCGCGGAACGAAGAGGGTCGTCTGTCAGGCCAAGCGGCTAACCCGTATGACCTCGCTTCGTGGAACGCTGCGACGGGCAACGGTACTTTCTGTCTCGTTGACGCAAACAATGACGGGATTTGCGAAGATGCTGATGCGTCAGGGACATTGGATAACGACGACTTCTCAATTAGTGGTTCTCAGAACCTGCAGTTCAACCCGGATGGGACGCTCCAAGGTCCGTCGCAGCTTTACAACTACGCGCCGGTCAACGCAGCAATCTTGCCGTTTACCCGTTTCACGGGCCGCGGTTCGGTTCGTTATGAAGTGTTCGAAGGCCACGAGTTTTCAACGACGGTCACGTATTCTTCCAACCAACTTCAGCAGCAACT
Organism: Pseudomonadota bacterium; assembly: GCA_038522945.1. GTDB lineage: Bacteria > Pseudomonadota > Alphaproteobacteria > Caulobacterales > Parvularculaceae > MED-G105. Next base: position 47,137 of record JBCBJV010000017.1, on the reverse strand, counting down.
GGCTCCAACTCCAGTTGACCTGATTTTGGAAGATCCGCTGGCGCTCGCGAATAACCCGTTGGTGAACTCCGACATCATCGCACTTCTAGAATCGCGCCCTGATCCAAATGCGCCAACCAACATTCGTCGCCGGACGACCGAAGTTGGTAACCGGATTGGCGATATCGATCGGAAGTACTTTGAAGTTAACTTCCAACTTAAGGGTGACCTTGAGCCATTGGGCGATGACTGGAACTACTCGATTTTCGGTAAGTTTGGTCGCGTTGACGATGATGTGCGCAACTTCAATAACGTGTCAGCGTCACGGTTCATCAACGGTTTGAGTGGCTGCCCAGCGGGGTCGACACCAGATTGTGTGCCTCTGTCGATCTTCGGCCAAGGCTCACTCGAGGGTTCAGGTGCGGACTACATTTCACTCAACACGGCGGAAAGTCTGACCTTTACGCAGGACATCGTTACGGCAGTCGTAACCGGTCCGTTGTTTGATCTTCCTGCAGGCTCAGTCCAGTTCGCTGGTGGTTACGAATACCGCGATGACGAATCGCAGTTCTTCGTTTCTGACGCGCAAGCTAACGGCGATATCCAAGGCTTCAACGCCATCCAGGATATCTCCGGTGAGATCAGTGTTCACGAACTTTACGGCGAAGTCCTGATCCCAGTCTTCAATGATGCACCGTTTGCTGAGACCTTTGAGATCGAGGGTGGTGTGCGCTACTCTGATTACTCCACGGTTGGTGGTCTCTTGACCTGGAAAGTCGGCGGCAGCTGGGCTCCGGTTGAAGACATTCGTTTCCGGGCAATCTACAACGAAGCTGCTCGTTCACCGAACATCTTCGAACTGTTCCAGGCTGGTGATGCGAACTTCCCGCAGTACCAGGATCCATGTAACGTCTCGAATACTCCTGATGCAGCAACGCAAGCGTTCTGTATCGCTCAAGGCGTTCCAGCCGCAGCGATCCCAACCTTCCAGCAGGACGATACACAGGTCGAAGCTCTTCTTGTTGGTAACGATCAGCTGACGGAAGAGAAAGCCAGCACGCTGACCATTGGTGCGGTTATTCAGCCAAGGTTTGTCCCTGGTCTGGTGATCACGGCTGACTACTACAATATCGAGATCGAAGACTTCATCACCCGGTCGAGTATCGCTCAGACCATCAATGGCTGCTTCGACTCAATGGATCTGGCGAATGTCTTCTGTCAGGGTATCTCGCGGAATACGACGAGTGGTCAGATCGATCAAATCCTGCAGGTTCAGGCAAACCTCGAACAACTCGAAACCGAAGGCTTTGACTTCGTGGTCGAGTACAATACGGAGTTCGCTGATCTTGGTCTCGGCGCGATCCCAGGGTCGTTCTCAACCCAGAACAGCATCACCTACGTGACCACCTATAACTTCGGTGGTACCGACCTGGTCGGAAGCTCAGGTGGCGGTGCTGGCGGCGCTATCCCGCAGCTGCGTGTTAACGCTCTGGGTACCTACAGCCCAACAGATCGTTTGAACATCCAGTGGCAGGCACAGCGCCTGGGCTCAACGGCTCAGCCATTTGGGAACTTCTTCCCAGATGAAGGCGACCTGCCGGTGGTCTGGTATCACGATCTGGCTGTGTCATATGACGTCAACGACAACGTCCAGCTCTTCGGTGGTATCGACAACATCACCGACAAACTGCCGCCACTGTCGACCGACTTTACGGGTCTTCAGTTTGACGGTCAGTCTGGTACGGACCCGTCGACCTACGACATCCTGCGTCGTCGTTACCGCGTCGGCTTCACCATCCGCCTCTAATCTGGCTGGTGAATATAGAATTGAAGCGGGCCCTTCGGGGTCCGCTTTTTTTTGTGCCCGGGCGCGCCTATCGTTGCTGAATGACAAATACAACTGGCAATGAATGGAAAGCGTACTGGGCAGATCAGGCCAGGTCTGAGGGCGAAGCCGAGGCAACCACCCCTCCGCTCCCGATGGTGGGTGGTTGCGTCGAAAACGATATTCTCGATCAATTTTGGTTGTCGCGTTTGGCGCAATTGCCGATGCAAAGCTTTGGCGACCCGATTGTTTTGGAGCTCGCTGCGGGCAGAACCTTTCCCGCCCTTTCCCGAATGCCAAGGGCAGGGAACGGCTACCTTCCAGTAGCCCTCGATATCTCTGAGGATGCGCTACGGATTGGCCGCGAGACGCGAGACAACGTTGCCGTAGTGGCCGCATCCGTTGACGCGCTCCCGTTCGCAAATGACAGTGTCCCAATCATATTGAGCCAATTCGGTCTTGAGTATGCGGGCCACCAATCCTTTGGAGAGGTCGCGAGGGTGCTGGCCCCAGGCGGGAGGTTTATCGCGGTCTGTCACTACCGAGGTGGTGCGCTACACGATGAGTGCGCTGCCAATGTTCGTGTCCTATCTGACGCGGGCAAAACCAACTGGCTCGATCTGGCGATTGTTGCCATCAAATTGCGGACAGATATGACCTCCGGGCGCGTTTCAAAAGCCGAGGCAATGACGGCTCATCGCACTTTTCTAGCAGACTTTAGTCGCGTGGAAGCGCTAGCCGCTGCGCATCAGTTATCCGTCCCGGCCGGTCATACGTTGGCAACGATCGTGCACGGACTGATGGAAATCTACAATAACCTGGTGGCGTACGACTTCGAAACTGTCTGTAACTGGATTGAAGGCCGCAAACGGGAACTGGTGTCATATCAAGAGCGAATGGAGGCGATGACACGCGCTGCACTCGGTGAAAACGATCTAGATCAGATTAGGGAACAGAGTTCTAACTACGGGATGGAATTTCGTTTCCGTGAATCACTGGGTCTCAATGATGCCGAAAAACCTGCCGCTTGGGGCCTTGTCGCCCACAAGAACTAAGACAGATCCGGGACGGCCCTGGTCGCCGTCCCTTCAAATTTCAATCGTTTAACTCAGCGCGGCCTCGCCATCTAGGACGGCGGCAGCTGCGTGAACGACTGCCGCGATACGCAGGGCTGCCTGCACCTGGTCAGCCGCGAGGCCAGCCTTGCGAACGACTTTCTCGTGGGAATCAAGGCACATGCCGCATCCATTGACAGCGGAAACCGCCAGGGACCAAAGCTCAAAGTCCACTTTGTCGACGCCCGGGTTCCCAATGATATTCATACGGAGCTTTGCGGGCATGGTTGCATAGTCCTTTGCTTCCATGAGGTGCGTCGCCCGGTAGTAAATATTGTTCATGCCCATGATCGCGGCTGCTGCTTTGGTCGCGGTGAGAGCCTCATCGCTAAGCTTGTCGGCGACTTCCGCAGCGACTGCTTTGACCACTGTCTCGTTGCGAGAGGCAAGGGCAGATGCGAAGAATGCGCCCCACTTTTGCTGGTCGGTCAGGCTCGTTTCGCTCGCCAAGGTGCCGAGGTTCAGGCGAATATCTTTGGCATAATCTGGAATTTGATCGCGTAGGGTATCGATGCTCATAACTTGATCTCCTTGATGACGCCTGAGGAGGGGTGGCGTCCATTCTTGCAGTTTGTAAATCGGGTCACAAAAAAGGCGCGGCGACATCCGGTGATGCCGTCATCCGCGCCCTTAAAATCAGTGAAAGCCGTGCTTAGAGCGTTTCACCGCCCAGTGGCCGGTTGCACGGGCAAAGCTCGTCCGTCTGCAGACCATCAAGAACACGGAGCGTGTCTTGCGGGTTGCGGCCAACATTCAGATTGTTGACGTAGACGTGCTGGATCACGTTGTGAGGATCCACAACATATGTCGCGCGCAGGGCAACGCCTTCTTCTGACCGGATGCCAAGGCCGTCGATCAGCGAGCCTGTCGTGTCGGCAAACTGCCACGCCGGGTGCTTGTCGAGGTCCGCATGATCACGGCGCCAAGCCAGCTTGCAAAACTCATTGTCGGACGATCCGCCGAGGACAACCGCGTCGCGATCTTCGAATTCTTTCGCCAGACGGCCGAACTCAGCGATCTCGGTCGGGCAAACGAATGTGAAGTCTTTTGGGTAGAAATAGATGACTTTCCATTTCCCGGAGAAACTCTCCTGGGTGATGTCTTCAAACGCGGACTGGCCGCCTTCTTCATGTTCGTTGAAACCTGGCTTTACACCGACAACTTTGAAATCCGGCAGTTTGTCACCAACACCGAGCATAGGGAGGTCTCCTGAATAAATCTGTTCGTTCGAATGCGGCCACTGACCGCGAGCAACGCTACAGATAGAGATACTTGCAAATTTGGCAAATAGATTATAGCGGACAAAAATATCGAATTTTCCGATATGACACCTAAGCAGGAACCCGCCCGCCGATGATTGCCCTTCCAACGCTGCGCCAACTTCAGTTTTTTCTTGCCCTTGTGCGCCGGGAATCTTTTTCCAAGGCGGCCGATGATTGCCTCGTTTCTCAGTCTACTTTGTCGGCCGCAATCAAAGAGTTAGAGAATGTCCTCCAGGCGCAACTAGTCGATCGGACGACCAAACGGTTTGCTCTGACCGCAGCCGGCGAAGATGTGGCGCGGCGGGCCGCACCGATCCTTGCCAGCGTGGAAGACATGGCCCGCGCCGCTGCAGATCGACGGCCCCTGGAAGGGCCCTTTCACTTGGGCGTGATCCCGACAATCGCGCCATTCTTGCTGCCCAAGGCAACGCCAATTCTTCGCGAACGCTTCCCGGATTTATCTCTTTTCCTGCGGGAGGACCTCACGGAAAACCTGGTGGAGCGCCTGGAAGCAGGCCAGCTGGATGCTGCGCTCCTTGCGTTTCCCTATGATATTCCTGATACGGAAATTCTTGAAATTGGCGATGATCCTTTCTTTTTTGCGGCTCCACCTGGGCATCCATCGCTTGAGGCCGACGCGATTACTTTAAGTGAGCTGCGCGCCTTGCCACTGCTCTTGCTCGAAGATGGTCATTGCCTGCGAGAACACGCTATGGACGCTTGTCGTCTCCAGGATAACCGAATGGCGGGCTACGCCGCGACAAGCCTCTTCACGCTGGCTCAAATGGTTGTATCCGGTCTGGGCGTGACTTTGCTGCCAAAGCTGGCTGTCGATGCTGGATTTGCCGCGACGGCAGGGATCGAAACCCGTCCTCTCGCCGATCCTGGGCCCGCCCGTCGTCTTGGGTTTGTTTGGCGCAAAGGATCCGGTCGTTCCGAGGAAGTCACTGAATTTGCTGATATTTTTAAATCGCTCTTGTAGTGGACGGTCCTAAAACCCGGCGCTAGCGCCCTGTGCTAATACCATTCCCGCTGATCATCGCGCCACATTCCTGCCCGATCCGCCTTTGGCTTGCCCAAAATGCGGAAAGATTCCTTTTATTGGCCAAGATTTGGCGCGGCCCTCGCGCCAATCCTTAACGAGCATCAATCCCGTGGAGAGAGACCCCTAACGGCTAAGGAGAGAGAGCCATGGGATTAGAAGTAATCACGGGAACGCTGGTCGGGTTTGTTGGATTGGTCAGCATCATTGGGTTGAGCGGCGTTATCACTCACCTGAAGCACTAGGCTGTTGCCCCTTGGTTGACTTGGTCAATTCGGGGGCAACTTCCGCCGACAATTCCCGACCGGTGTACTCGGACAAAGATGCATGCCTGATATCAGCAATCTTGCCAGTGTCGGACAACATGATCGCGATCGGTCTCGTCGTCTGGAACTGGGTGAGAATGATCATCACGGTGACCGTCATGGGAACCGCGAGCAACATCCCGGCAAAGCCCCACAGTGAGCCCCAAACGGCAAGCGAAACGAGGATGACAAGCGGGCTCAGATTTAGGCTTTTGCCAATGAGCCGCGGTTCGATGCCTGAACTCATGGTCTGCTCAGCGCCGACAAGGAGCGTCAACGTCAAGACTGCAGTCTTCACTCCGCCGCCTTCCGGCTGAACAAGGGCCAGAAGAACCGGCAAGGTGATTGCGCTGACAGCGCCGATGATTGGAATGAAGTTCAGTAGAAAGATCAACAAGGCCCAGAAGCCGGCAAAATCAATCCCGATGCCGGTCATAATGACATAGCTGATGACTGCTGTAATCAAGTTCGTCACAGACTTCATGGTGATATATTGGCGAACCATCGTAGCAATTTCGCGGATGGTCTCGTTCACCGCATCGCGCCGAGGCCCTTCAGGGCTCAATAAATCGATCTTCAGGAATAGCCGGCCGCGCTCAAGCAGCATAAAGACTGTATACAGAAAAATCGTGACGGAGTTACTCGTCAAACTGCGGACTGAAGAGCCAAGTTCACTGAGGATTGGATTGACCATGCCGAGTGCCCGAGTGCGCAGTTCTTCAACGCCGCCAACAAAGTCTTCCGGCACATATCCCAAGCCTTCCAGAAACGCGATGCCTGTTCGGGTGATCGCTCTTAGCCGTTCTTCATATTGCGGCCATGCTGAGACTAGTGCTTCGACATTATTGCGGATAATCTCGATAAAGAACACAAAGCCGGTAATGATCAGTGCAAAGGCGAAGATGTAACAGAGCCAGTCCGGCAGGACTTTGCCAACCACAGGACCAGACTTGATCGTCTGCTTCAGGGTGAACATAAGAAAGCTCAAGAACCCAGCCACAATCAGCGGGATCAGGACACCGCGCCCGACATAGGCGATAAACGCAATCATGATCGCAACCCCGAGGCCAAAAAAGAGGCGGGGTGTGCCGATCAAATGAACGGGTGTGAGTGATGAGGAAGATCCCCAGACCATATGATCAAGCCTTTAAATTCTGTGCGGTGACATGTACCTGATCAATGCCAGGAGTGTCCGCGGCATAGCTTGATTTGTCGAATACAGCCAGCTTGCAGGGGTGAGGCGCTCGGGATGAGGTAAGTGACGAAGTCATGGCGTGGAATGGCTGACCTAATAGTACGCGAAGTTCAGTGGTGTGAGCCCGAGGATTGCTTTCGGCCAATCGCGTCTCAACCCTACGGGTTTTTGTTGAACGGCGGCCGTCGCGCGGAAGAACGGGACTGGTCGTTTTTGCTTGCCTGGCCCGATGAGCGCATTGAAGGGTACTGCGCTGCGAGCCGCGCTGATCGATTTGGCGGCACTTGCGTATACCGGGCGTTTGATCGCATCGAAACATCGCTGGCGGCTGAGGCGAGGGCGCCGGTCGAGTTTGATGGCCTGCAATTTCCTTTTGCCAGCGGGTTCGTTGGTTTTGTTGGATATGAAGTTGGCGGTGCGCTTGAGCCTAAAGGCGAGGGGCCGGAGACCCTCTATCCGTTGCCGGATATGGCACTCGGCCGTTTCGCTGGATGCATTGCATTCTATCATCCTGATCAGCGTGCCTTTGTTTTGGCGCCTGACAAGAGCGCATTGCAGAGCAAGTTATCTGATCTTGTAGAAATTGGGTCCGCCGAAAGGAAGCGGGCTATTCCTCCAGTTTACGTGCCCAAGTCGGTGGCGTTTATCGGTTCAACAAGAAAAAAGTGTGTACACCAAGAAAGTATTCGAGGGATTCAGGAGGCCATTCGCCGGGGCGCTGTTTTCCAGGCAAATATCTCCCACCGTCTTCAATTTCAGTGCCCTGAAAAATTTGATCCTTTTGCCCTAGCCATGGACCTTCTTCAGCCCGGGACCGCGAATTACGGGGCTTTTTTGAGTTTTCTTGGCGGAACCGTCATCTCCAACTCCCCGGAGCGTTTTTTCAAAATCACTGCTGATACCAAGAAACGAAGAATTTTGGCTGATCCCATTAAGGGGACCCGCCCGCGTCTCAGTGATCCGTCAGCAGACAGCAAAATGATCGATGAATTGCGCAATGACCCCAAGGACCGCGCGGAGAATGTCATGATCGCTGATCTGACGCGTAATGATCTTTCCCGGTTTTGTCGTGACGGAACACTCAATGAAGATTTTATCTGTGAGGTAAGATCTCTCTCCCATGTACATCATCTTGTCTCTCGTATTAGCGGTGAGATTCGCGATGATGTCTCCACTGTTGGCGCCTTTAAGATGATGTTCCCGTGCGGATCTATTACCGGAGCCCCGAAGATTGAAGCTATGAAGTTGATTGGGGCTGTGGAAGAAGAAGGGCGCGGCCCCTATTGCGGGGCGATTGGTTACTTCGATGATAGTGGGGGGGCAGACTTTTCTGTCGCGATCCGCACCGCAATTTATAACCCAAGCAAAAACCATCTAAGTTATGCGGTGGGCGGCGGCATTACATTGCGGTCTGATCCAGTGGATGAATACACAGAAACGCTCAACAAGGCGAAGGCGCTCTTGGATGCTCTTGGTATATCGTTGACCGAGGAAGGCAGGCTTGCGTGATCCTCATTGTCGATAACTATGATTCCTTCGTTCACAATCTGGCGCGTTATGTCCGCGAGGCTGGAGGTGAGGTAAGCGTTGTGCGCCACGACCAGGCGGATTTAATCAAGGTGCAGATGGAAAAAGCGAGCCATGTGATCATCTCGCCAGGGCCTAACGCGCCCGAGGAGGCAGGATTATGCCTTCCCCTGATCGCGGCTCTGCCGCCAGGGATGCCTCTCTTAGGGGTGTGCCTCGGCCATCAGTGTTTGGTGGAGGCCCTTGGTGGGAAGACGGTCCGTGCACGCAGGCCCCTCCACGGGGAGGCAACACCTTTCCTCCACGACGGGACAGGCATTCTCAAGGATGTGCCATCACCAACACCGGTCGGACGCTACCATTCTCTCATTGCAGATGTTACGGGAGCTGATGAAATAGTCGTTACAGGGTACTGTGACGAAGGCGAGGTCATGTCAGTTTGCCATCAAAAGAGGCCCTGGTTCGGCATGCAATTCCATCCAGAATCACTTTTGACTCCAATGGGGCGTACCATGATCGAAAATTTTCTACGGGTGCCCGCGCGATGATCCAGTGGATAAATGGTCAAATCTATAGAGGCGACGGTGCGGTAAAGGTGACCGATCGCGGTTTTACCTTGGGTGATAGTGTCTTTGAGACAATCAGGATTGAGGCGGGGGTACCCTTGTTCTGGCCTCGTCACATGGCCCGCCTCCGAAGGGGATTGGAAAAATTTAAATTTGCCAAGTCACCGAGTGCTGAGCACCTCTGGTCGGCAGCACACAGCCTGATTGAGGATGCTGGTCCTACTGAGTACGCGTCATTGCGTTTGACTGTGTCCCGAGGTGTTGCTCCGCGGGGAGTTGCACCCCCTTTGCAGGAAACCGCGAGTGTTGTGCTCACCATGGCACCGGCGCAAGGCGTAACGGAAAAACCCCAAAGGAGCTTTATTGTCTATACAGACGATAAGCTCCCTCCACGTGCTGCGTGGGGGTTTAAGTATCCGGGGTTTTATCCCGTCCATACAATGGGCGGACATGCCGCTCGTCTGGCGGGTGCCGATGATGCACTCATTGTGAACACAGACGATCAAATCGTATCCTCAACTTGTGCAAATGTTTTTATGATCCAGCCGGACGGAACGATTGTGACGCCGCCCTTATCGGCAGGGCCCCTGCCTGGAACTGTTCGCGCGTGCCTGTTGGAGGATGAACGCCTGGAGATAAGAGAAGACGAGATAGGTCTTGAAAGCTTGTCATCGGGTATGATTTGTTTTTCCAACAGCCTCCTGGGCATCGCGAAAGGGGCGCTCCTTATGCCGTCGAGCCAGTCGGGCCAACCAAGTAAGTCAGCTCAGGTAGCGCAAACGCGCACCAGCAAGCAGGAAAGCCAGTACGAGAAAATGGTGTCGGTTTTTGCGGAATTGGTGAAGACTGAACTTGTCAGAGTGGGCGGATAAAAGTGGTTTCAAGGTATCGGAAAGGTAGTGTGTGAAAGCGTTTCAGCTTCGATCTGAGCAGATTGCTGCCGTCACGGGTGCGTTGATTGCCGATGAACTGGCCTCCCGGTTTCGTCGGCACATCGACTATGTCACCGCAGCGAGCCTTTCCCCCGATGAGCCGGTTCGGGAAGGGAAACTGCGGCTCAACGATAATGAAATTGAGGCGTGCGCGGAACGAGTCGCTGCCTTTTTCGGTTTTGATCATGCAGAGCTTGACTACGCGCCGGATGTCTCGATCCGGAATTGGGGTGACCATATCGACGGTGTCTTGACGCTCAATTTGAAGCGTTTTCGGTTTACTCCCGCCGGCCGCGACAGCCGCAGCGAATTCTGTGAACACAGGGCCGACGCGGTATTCGCCGAAGCGGGCGCGATCGCCAATCTCCTTTACGGACGCCGGCGATTGATCTCGCTGGTTGCGCCGCATTCCCTAACGGGGTTCGTTTTGTCGATCTTGACCCCTAATCTCCAGCGCATTGATGCCATTGACGCGCGCGCGAAACAGCCCAGCGATTTGACCGAAAGCTTGGCGTTCGGGGACGCAGTTGTTGCAACGCCTACCCAATGGCGATTCCTGCTGCGCGAAGGGCTAAAGGCGCCGGACAATGCAGTTGGTGTCGTTTTTGGGGAGGCGATGACGGTTGAGTTGGCAAGTGCGCTAAGAAAAGCAGGTTTTGCTGCGCAAAGAGAGTTATACGGATCAACAGAGAGTGGGCTCATCGCGTGGCGAGACTCGCCAAACGATCCGTTCGTCTTGTTTGAGTTTCTCGCGCGGACCAATGACCAGCTGGTGCGCACCATGCCTTCCGGCGAAACAAAGAATGTCACACCCATGGATGAGCTGGAATGGATCAGTGATCGGACGTTTCGCTTAGGGCCCCGCCGGGATGGTGCGGTTCAGGTTGGGGCCATCAATGTGTTTCCCGAGCGGGTTGGTCGGATCATTAGCGAGCATGAGGATATTGAAGCTTGTGAAATTCGTTCCGGCGAAAACTCAACCGGATATAATCGTCTCATCGCGGACATAACGCTGGAGCGCGGTAAGTCGCCGACTGAGAGCCTTGCTCGTAGTATTGATCAGTGGTGCCGGGCAAAGCTCCAACCCCATGAACGCCCGCGTATTTATAATTTTGGTCGATCGGAAAAAACCGACGCCTCATGAAAAAAAGGCTCGGCGAAACCGAGCCCAATTGTTCAGATTCTGTCGCAGTAAGGTGCGGCGGTGGGCATTAGTTGCCTTCGTTGCCGACAGCTGCTTGCTGGAATTTCTGCTGGATCTGCGTGGAAACGCGGCCAAAAGTTTCCTGGTTATCACCAATGGTGACGGTCTCTTCGCAGACGCTCATGCAGTTATAGGTGGTGCGCAGGCTGCCACGTTGAATGGTAAGAACATTATCGCTGAGAGCGCGCACGCGAACCACAATATTCTGTATGCGCTCTCCGGACTCATCCAGGACAAAAACGTTCGTTGTTCCTGGCGACTTCGCAAAGAGCAAGACATTCGAAGGGTCCTGTACCTGGATGTCGGCGATCCCGGGGTTGCCCACGATGATCTTGGAGGCCTCAGCCTTCAATTTGTAAGGCTCCACATAGTCCATCGTGATCCAGACTTCCTGAGCGCTTGCCGGTGCGGCAATCATCGTCAATGCTAGTCCGAGGGTTGCGATGTTTTTATTCATGGTACTTACCTTTTGAGGTTATTTGCTTCTGAGATTAGCGTTGACCGGTCAAAGAAGCCTTAACGTCCAAGATCAGCTGCGATCGATCTTGCCCGATCTCCAGCCGAAATCAGCGCCCTCCTGAATTGATAAAATTGGAGGTTTTACTGACCCTTAAAGCCTGTCTGAGTTTATGGAGCGGCAAAGGAGCCTCTCCCATGACCGCGACCCACGCACTGGCCGAGCCGACCAATTCTGTGACCAAAGCCGACATTGCTATTGCCGCTCCCTTTAGCGAGCTGCAAGCCCCGGTTCTGGAGGCCGTCGCAGAGATTGCCGATCGCCGCGCCTACGAAAAAGGCGAGACAATCTTCTCCTTGGGCCAGTTTGACGGATCGGAGTTCTACATCATCGAAGACGGCACGCTGAGTGTTAGCCGTCTTGATGAAGAAACCGGTGCGATGCTTTTTGATCAATACCGCAAGGGTGACGTCTTTGCTCTACCGTTTGCAGTGGCTGAGATCGAAGACTCGGAGTTTGAGCGGCTCACTTTGCTGGCGGACCGACGCCTCACTGTTATTGGTGTTGATGCTGATGCGTTCCGACATCTTGTCGGTCAGCGGCCGAGTTTGACCAAAGCCTTAATGGCCCACTTTGCCAAGACACTGGCAACGAGCCAAGGCCAGCGAATTGAGCAGGACGCAAGCCCCGAACGGCGGGTTTTTGCAAGGCTTCTGGAAATTGTACAGCGCGATCCCGTCGACGGCTTATGGAAGATTGAGCGCATGCCAAAACACCGTGAACTCGCTGATGCCGCAGAGGTCGGTGAAACAGTCGCTGCACAGTCAATTGCCCAAATCATTCAAGATGGTCTGGCCCGGCGAGAGTATCCGGGGCTCATTATTTCGAACATGGATGGCCTGCAGCGGCTTGCAGAGTAAACACAAAATTTACCATGAATGTCAGTCTACAAATAAAATTTGCTAGACCTGCTTATTTTTAATGTTTGTTTACGGACAGATGGCATTGTCGATGAAGCTGGCGGGGGTGGTCCTGCTGGTGGTGCAAAGAGTAGTAAATTAGGAGTCGACTCAAATGAAAGCTCTTTTCAATAACTTCATGAACGATGAAAACGGCGCAACGGCTATCGAATACGGCCTGATCGCAGCTCTTATCGGCGTTGCTATCATTGCTATGGTTCGTGCACTCGGCACCGAGCTGTCTGCAACGTTCTCTGAAGTTGATTCAGAACTCGCTACCCGCTAAATCGCGGAAGCGCATAGCGTTTGGAAGGGGCTCCCGCTTGGGGGCCCCTTTTCTTTGACATCATTGTGAGTGCCTTTATCCGCAGGCAATAACTCAAAATTAAGGCTGACTTACGTAACTCTGGTGCAACTTGAAGAACAAGGAGCGCCGACGTGATTGGCATTTTCTTTCTGGCTATCTTTCCGGCCTGCCTCATAATTTCAGCGTTAACCGACGTTTACGAATTTAAAATCCCGAATTGGGTCTCCCTAACGTTGTGGCTCGGATACTTCCCAGCAGCGCTCTTACTTGGCGCCCCAGGCGAGCTGGTTCTTCAGAGCACCTTCTTTGGTTTTGCGGTTTTTGTTGTTTGTTTTGGACTTTTTGCTGTGAAGTTTTTCGGCGGGGGTGATGCAAAACTCCTGGCTGCCGCAGCGCCTTGGATTGGACTTAGTGCGTTTGTACCGTTTTTGTTTTCTATGGCTTTAGCGGGCGGTGCGGTGGCAATTTTCCTAATTGCATTCCGGAAAATGCCGGTCCTACCCGTTTACGCACACGCGCCTTGGTTAATTCGTATGCACCAAAACAAGCATGAGTTGCCGTATGCTGTTGCAATATCAGCGGGCGGACTTTGGACATTCCCGCAAACCCCACTCTTTCAAATTGCGTTCGGCGGTTAAAACTTTGAGTTAACGCGATTTTGAGGACTTGAGGTCATGGTCGTCGATAGGAACGTGCGTCTTGGGCGCGTTAGTTTTCGAAAGGGTAACCAAGAATGAACATTCGTCAGATTGCAGCCATTGGTGTGGCGCTGGTAGCAGGTCTAATCGCGTTCTTCCTGATGAGTGGTAACGAGCCCGAAGACATTGCGCCAATCATTACCCAGGTTGAAGAAAAAACAGTTCGTGTTTTGGTATCAGATATCGATCTGGAACGCGGTAACCGTCTTTCCGTTGAATCCCTGAAATGGGTCGATTGGCCGGAAAAGTATGTCTCAGAGCAGTACTTAACTGAAGGTGTTGTTGAGATTGACGAGTTGAACCGAGCAGTAGTCCGTAGCACAATTATTGAAGGTGAACCACTTATAGAGCGCAAAATCGTCCGTGCAGGAAGCAGCGGAATGCTTGCCGCGGTCCTTGAACCGGGCATGCGCGCGATCACTACACGGGTCTCACCGGAGACAGCGTCTGGCGGCTTTATTCTGCCAGGCGACCGCGTTGATATCTACTACACGGAAAATGCTCAAAATTCCGATGAGACGATCGTCACTGTTCTTTTTGAAGACGTAAAGGTCCTCGCACTCGATGCTTTCTATGCAGAGGAAAGTGAGACCTCAAACATTGCCGGCGCAACGGCGACATTGGAATTGAGCCCTGCTGATGCAGAATTCTTTACCAAGGCACGTAATTCACGCGGCCAGATAACGCTCGCGCTGCGAAGTGTTTTTGAACCAACCGGGCAAGTTGAGTCCCAGCCCCGTCAGAATGTCGATGTTGTTCGTTATGGGCGCATTTAATTTCGCAATCCGCGACCGGGGAATCGCTATGAAGAAGCATGAGAAAATGACAATGCCAAGCTCAAAAATGCCTATTCGGCACATGATTGCCCTCGCTGGGGCGGCTTTCTCGCTGGCCATTGGTATGCCGACCATGGCAGAGGCACAGTCGCGGGACGTCAAGATCAACTACGGGGGAGAGAACGAGACTTCTAAAAGTATCGTTCTGCCACTGAATAAAGCGGCACTCGTTGAACTGCCAGTGGCAGCGGCTGACGTAATCGTCTCCCAGCCGACTTTGGTTGATGCGGTTGTTCGCTCGCCGCGCCGGGTCTTTTTGCTGGGCCTTGACGTAGGTCAGACCAACGCCTTTTTCTTCGATGCACGCGGGCGGGAAATCCTGAACCTGGAAATCCGGGTAGAGCGCGATCTGGACGCTCTTGAAGATCTTCTAGCGCGTTTGATGCCGTCGAGCCGCATTACAGCCGAAGCGATCAATGACAATATTATTCTGAAGGGAAGCGTTGAATCGAGTCTCGATGCTGCCAACGCAAAGGATATTGCTGCTCGTTTTGTTGACGACGTGGAAAAAGTCGTCTCCATGGTGGGGATCCGTCAGCGTGAGCAGGTGATGCTCAAAGTACGGATCGTTGAGATGCAGCGCTCTGTTGCGAAAAACCTCGGGATCGATTTGAGCGGTGTTGCGTCCTTGTCTCGCTCGTTTATCGATACGGCAGCCTCTAACATCGGTGCGGCGGGTACTGCGGGCCTTGCGTTGTCTGCAACGCGGAGCATCGGCGATAACGGATCCAGCATTTCAGCTTTCCTCCAAGCCTTGGAGCGGATCGGGATCGTTAAGACCCTTGCTGAGCCTACCCTTACGGCCGTTTCTGGTGAGTCCGCCAACTTCCTGGCAGGTGGTGAATTCCCAATCCCAATCGGCCAGGAAGACGGTGTCATCTCGATTGAATTCAAGCAATTTGGTGTGGGTCTCGGTTTTACGCCTCTGGTGCTCGACAAAGGGCGTATCAATATCAAAGTATCAACCGAAGTCAGCGAAGTAACGTCTACGAATAACTTCACTCTGAACGGTAGTGAAACGACGATTCCGGGCATTCCGCCAACGGCACCGCCACCGGATGAGGTTGTCACATTTGACCGAGACGGCGACGGGATTGTTGACGACGCACAGAACGTAACAGACTTCCTGGTCAACAGTGGTGTCATCGATGAACCACAAGGCGATCCTGGTACTGAGCCAACGACTTTTGTCTTCACGGGTCTGAACATTCCGGCCTTTAATGTGCGCCGTGCCGAAACGACCGTGGAGCTTCCCTCCGGTGGCAGCCTGGTTCTCGGTGGCCTTCTGCAAGAGAATATGCGCCAGACGGTGAACGGTATTCCTGGTCTCAAAAATGTACCGGTGCTGGGACAGTTGTTCCGCAGCCGTGATTATCAGAATGCTGAAACGGAACTGGTGATCATCGCAACGCCATACCTCGTTAAGCCCACCCATGGCAGCAAGCTGACCGATCCTACGAAAGGATTCGTCGCTGCCAGCGATATGCAAGCTGCAATGCTTGGCCGCCTGACATCTGCATACGGATTGACGAATGCTGGTGTCGACGAAAAGACACTTCAGGGACCAATCGGGTTCATCCTCGATTAAGCGAATGGTGACGAAAATGACTTCATTGAAACAAGTTTTAACGATTGCCCTGGTGACGAGTGTTGCGACCGGTTGTGCCACCAAGTTTAATCAGGCCCATCACGCAGAGTCGATCGAGCAAGCTCACCCGATCACTGTCGATAGCCAGGTCATCACCATGACTATGGCACCGAAGGTGGGTGGCGAAGCTCTGACGAGTATCGATCGTGCCAGGCTGAGAGCTTTTGCTGGGGCATACCTTAAGAACGGTCACGGTCCTCTGACAATTACAGCTCCGGCTGGTAGCGAAAGCGCGTCAGCTGTACAGGCCGGCCAAATTAAGCAAACGCTGGTTGAGGCAGGTATTTCCCCAGCCCAATTGTCAGCTGCAAATTACGTCCCTGGCCAGAGCGCCACTGGTGACCTTATTCTATCGTATACACACTATGTGGCAACCCCAAGTGCGTGTGGCTTGTGGAACGGCCTGCAAGACCGGGACAGCCGGAATCTTCGCTCACCAAATTTTGGGTGCAGTACACAGAATAATCTTGCGGCAATGATTGCAGATCCGCGGGATCTGATTGCCCCGCCTGATATGACTGATCCAGATTCTGAGTTCCGTATTCTGGGTGTTGAGAAGTACAGGGCGGGTACCGTCACTTCAACAGAACGTGACGGTCTGATCGAAGCGGATACGGGCAACTAAGGAAAATAAGGGTCGCCGGTTGCGCTGACCTGAGGAGATGGTGATGAGCAAGGCACTTAAAAAGGTCGTCGATAATGCCGAGGATGAAATCGGCGCAGCGAATGCGGCCGCCAGCCTTAGCGCTGATGGGGGACCCGTCGTCAAAGCGGAAGTGAGCTACGCAGCGTCCGGCAGTCTTGAGGAAGACGCATGGCTGGACGAAGAGCTATCGGATGAAGAACTCGCCGCCCTTGGCGAGGAGGATTTCTCCGATGAAGACCTTCTTGCTGAAGACTTCGATCTGGATTCCCTCGAAGACGAAGACCTGGCTGTCGATGAGGGGTTTGCCGAAGAAGAAGAAAACGTCATTCCTCTGGAAGACAAAGGCGCGGAGGAAGAAGACTTCTTCGGCGAGAGTGTCTCGCCTGAGCCTGAGACCACTGAAAGTGAGGAAAGCTCAACGGCGAATGCGGTTGTTGCCAGCGCCGGTGCGGTTGTTTCCGCAAACGATTATGATGAAGGCGAAGAACTCGGCGAGTACGAAGACGAAACCGAAGACCATCGCCCAGTGCCGCGTATTTCGATCCACGCGTTTTGTGAGTCACCTGAAATCTCTACACTGTTGGAACGGGCAGCAGTCGACCGCCGGTTAACGAAAACGCACCTGACCATGCACATGGGGGGTGTTTCAAAAGCGGTTGATCATTTCCAGACCACAGCAACACCAAACCTCGTTATTGTGGAGACCACCGAAGCGGGCGCTGGCCTCCTGGCGCGCCTTGGTGAACTTGCCGAGGTTTGTGATCCGTCCACTAAGGTCGTCATTATCGGCCGGGTCAATGATATTGCTCTGTACCGTGAGCTGATGCGCCAAGGCGTGAGCGATTACATCGTGCGTCCGCGCTCGCCGCTGCAGATCATTAAGTCGATCGCCAATCTTTATGTCGACCCATCCGCCCCACCAATCGGCAGAACGATTGCGTTCGTTGGCGCGCGCGGCGGTGTCGGCTCGTCTACCCTTGCCCATAACGTTGCCTGGTGTGCTGCCGAGGAATATGAGAGCGATACCGTCATTCTCGACCTTGACCTGCCATTCGGGACGGCCAGCCTTGATTTTGAGCAGGACCCGACGTCCGGCCTGATTGAGGCCCTCGCGTCGCCAGAGCGTCTCGACGACGTCCTTCTGGATCGGTTGCTGCAAAAGCATACCGAACGGCTCAGCCTCTTTACGGCGCCGAACCTTCTGGACAGAGACTATGACCTCGACGACCAGGCCTTTGAGACGGTCATCGACGTGGTCCGCGGCGCAGCGCCGACGATCGTGATCGATGTGCCCCATGTCTGGACAAGCTGGTCTAAGCGGCTTCTTCAGACAGCAGATGAAATCGTCATTACTGCAACATCAGACCTTGCGGCCTTCCGGAACACTAAAAACCTGATTGATATCATTTCCGGTGCCCGTCCAAACGATAACCCACCGATGCTGGTGATCAACCAATTTGAAGCAAAGTTGTCGTCTGTGCAGCCAGAGCAATATGTTGAACATGTTGGGCTAGAGCCTGTTGCCGTGTTCCCTTGGGAGCCTCAGCTCTTCCACACTGCATCGACGAATGCCGCGCCGATCACGGAAGTGGGTACAAAGACGAAAACAGCACAGCAGTTGCGCGAACTTACCCAGCACGTGCTCGGCAAATCCGATGCGATCAGCAAAAAAAGCCGTTTCGATATTCGCGAACTTTTCAAAAAGAAGTAAGTTGACCCATGTTTGGACGCAGGACAGCAGAAGTCGGCGCCGCGCCGCAGCCAGCCGCTAAAAAACCCGAACCGCAGCCAAAACCTGCGGCGAAGCCGGCTGCGAAGCCAGAGCCAAAAAAAGCAAAAGAAAGCGCGCCGATCCCCCCGCGCGTGGCTGAACCAAAAGCGGTCTCGGCGGCCCAACCAGTTGAGATTGGTGGGCGAACGGACGAGTATTTCCAGACAAAAACGCAAATTTTCAATGCGTTGATCGACACCATCGACCTCTCGCAGTTGGCGCAACTCGATACTGAGGCGGCCGGCGAAGAGATTCGTGATATCGTCAACGAAATCATCTCGATCAAGAACGTTCAGATGTCGATCGCTGAGCAGGAAGCCCTGCTGCAGGATATCTGTAACGACGTTTTGGGTTATGGCCCACTGGAGCCGTTGCTTGCCCGTGACGACATCGCCGATATCATGGTCAACGGTGCAAGCCGGGTGTTCATCGAAGTTGGCGGTAAAATTCAGCTGACGAATGTTCGATTCCGCGACAACGCCCAGCTCATGAATATCTGTCAGCGAATCGTGAGCCAGGTCGGCCGTCGCGTCGATGAATCAAGTCCCATTTGTGACGCGCGTTTGCCTGACGGGTCTCGTGTGAACGTTATTGCCCCGCCGCTTTCGATTGATGGCGCTGCACTCACCATCCGGAAATTTAAAAAAGACAAACTGAAGATGACGGACCTCGTCAACTTCAAGTCGATTTCGCCGGAAGGGGCCAAGGTCCTTGAGATTGTCGGCAGCTGCCGGATCAATACACTGATCTCCGGCGGTACCGGTTCCGGTAAGACCACGCTCTTGAACTGCATGACCGGCTTCATCGAAGAAGACGAGCGGGTCATCACCTGTGAAGACGCCGCCGAACTTCAACTACAGCAGCCTCATGTTGTGCGTCTTGAAACGCGTCCGCCAAACCTCGAAGGGCAAGGCGAGGTAACCATGCGGGACCTTGTTAAGAACTGTCTGCGGATGCGTCCTGAACGGATTATCGTTGGTGAGGTTCGTGGCCCGGAAGCGTTCGACTTGCTTCAGGCCATGAACACCGGTCACGACGGCTCCATGGGTACGCTCCACGCCAACTCACCGCGAGAAGCCTTGCAGCGGGTTGAGTCCATGATCACCATGGGTGGGTATAACCTACCGTCAAAAACGATCCGAGAGATGATTGTTGGGTCGATCGATGTTATCATCCAGGCGGCCCGGCTTCGGGATGGTTCGCGCCGAATTACCCATGTGACAGAAGTTCTGGGGACGGAGGGTGATACCATCATCACCCAGGATCTTTTTGTCTATGACATGAGCGGCGAAGATGCGGACGGCAAAATTGTTGGCGTCCATAAGTCTACTGGTATTGCCCGCCCAGCTTTCTGGGACCGTGCGAAGTACTATGGCCGTGATCAGGATCTGGCAGAAGCCCTCGACGCTGCAGCGGATTAATTGACCCTATGGAACAGCAGTCTCTCATCATTATTGGTCTGATTGTCTTTGCGGTTCTGGCCCTTGGATTGACGTTTGCAGGATCGTCAGAAAAGGACAAAACCAAAAAGCGTTTGCAAACCATTGAAACACGCAAAAACGCAAAGGGCGCAGCGAACGCCAGCGCGACCGATACCGTCCAGAAGGAACGCCGTCGGCGAGTGAACGAGGCGCTCTCCAAAGTCGATGAGCAAACCGCTAAAAACAAAAAGAAAGAGCGTGTCTCGCTTGAAAAGCAATTTGAGCGGGCCGGTCTCGATATCACAACGTCTCAGTTTTACATTGGCTCGGTTGTCTGCGCGGTGGTGTTCGCCTTAATCGGTCTTATCTCCGGGCAGAAACTTGTGGTCACCGCAGGGCTCTTTTTTGTGGGCGGACTTGGTGTGCCGCGCTGGTTCATCGGGTTTGCCATCGGACGCCGTCAGAAAAAGTTTGCTAACGAATTTTCCAATGCGATTGACGTTATTGTGCGTGGCGTGAAGTCCGGTTTGCCGGTGAACGAATGCTTGAAGATTATCGCGAAGGAAGCGCCTGCGCCTGTGAGTGAAGAGTTTGATCAGCTGACAGAAGGTCAGCGTATCGGTCTTTCACTTGACCAGTCGCTTGATCGGATGTTTGACCGGATGCCCCTTCAGGAGGTTCGCTTTTTCGGGATCGTTCTGATGATCCAGCAAAAGACCGGTGGTAACCTCGCTGAAGCACTTGGCAACCTTGCGGGCGTGCTTCGTGGGCGCAAGCTCATGGAAGGTAAGATCAAGGCCCTGTCCGCGGAAGCAAAAGCATCAGCCATGATTATTGGTGCCCTGCCTTTCCTTGTTATGGGGTCGGTGAAAATGTCGGCGCCGGATTATCTCGATCCGTTGTTTCTAACGCCAGAGGGGAACTTTATCCTCTTGGGTGCTGGCGTTTGGATGACCACCGGCATTGTGGTCATGAAGAAGATGACTCAGATTAAGGTGTAGGCGGAAAAATGGGCGGCTTTATAGAGCTAGTTACAGACCGTGACTTCCAGGTTTCGCTGCTTGTTGCATTGGCAGCGATCGGCACTGTCTACACGCTGGTGGAACCATTCCTGGTAAAAGACCGTCTTGCGGAACGCATGAAAGGTGTGAACGATTATCGTGAACGTCTGCGCCAGCAACAGCGGGATTCATTCGCCAAAAGAGCCGGAAACAACGCATCGCTGAGATCGGCATCTGCCCAAGGGGCGCTGCGCCGGATCGTTGAAAACCTGAAATTGTTTGAAGTTTTTGACGCCGATGAAGCGCGAAAGACGCTGATGCAAGCTGGCTTCCGCGGGCAAAAACCTGTCTTTGTCTTCATGGCGGCGCGGATCGGCATGCCGTTCGTCTCTGCGATCGGTGTGGGGATCTGGGTATACGGATTTAATGGTGGGGAGCTCGACAGTTTTGGTCGGCTTCTGGCCGTATTGTTTGGCTTTTTTGCCGGTACCTACTTGCCCGGGGTCTATATCAAGAATGCAAAGTCTAAGCGGCAGCAGCTGATCACACTCGGCTGGCCAGATGGCCTCGATTTGCTGCTGATTTGTGTGGAAGCAGGCATGTCGATTGAGGCCGCCTTTCAGAAAGTGTCCGCTGAGATTGCCTCAGGCTCTCCTGAACTTGCCGAAGAGTTTGCGCTTACCGTTGCGGAACTGTCCTATCTCCAGGAGCGCCGTATGGCCTACCAGAATCTTGCCGACCGAACCGGCCTGGACGTCGTGAAAGCGGTCACGACGGCCCTTGTTCAGTCGGAAAAATACGGAACGCCGCTCGGCCAGTCGCTTCGGGTTCTGGCTGAAGAAAGCCGGGAAATGCGCATGCAGGAAGCAGAGAAAAAAGCGGCAGCCCTGCCACCAAAACTCACCGTACCGATGATCGGCTTCTTCCTGCCTGTTCTGTTCGCCGTGATCCTCGGGCCTGCGGTTCTGGGCGTCATGGGCGTGGAGTAGGCGCGCACCTTAGGCGAGCTTCACTCCGGTTTTCGCCTACAAGTCCGCGTCGCTATCCAGAGCTTGATCAAGAGCCTCATAGAGGGGCAATTCTCCCGCAGCCACGCGGTCCCGTGTCGGCGTCGCCTGACCAAGCCTGGCGCGATACACCCAGAAATTGGTCAGCACTTTTTCCACGAAATCCCGACTTTCCGTATTCGGGATGCTCTCGATAAAAAGCAGTGGATCTTCAATCTGCGTTGCCCGTTTCCAGCGCCGCAGGTTCCCCGGACCTCCGTTATAAGCAACGGCCATGGAAAAGAGATCGCCATTGGCACTCGTTTCGATCAAATGATTGACGTAGCGTTGTCCGATCTGAAGATTATAGCCGGGGTCATAGAGTTTTTCCCGGCCTTTCCGTGTGCGCAGGGAACGGTCCCGGGCGATGAAAGACGCCGTCCGTGGCATAAGCTGCATGAGGCCGGCGGCGCCCACGCGGCTCGTCGCCTCGGTTTTGAATTTCGATTCCTGGCGCATAAGCGCATAAATCAGGGCACGGTCCGTTTCAAACCCATTGGCAGGCTGATAATCGGGGATCGGGAAAAGCCCTGGGGCGAGGTAGGCAGCATCGCCATTCAGGGCGATGTCTATTTGTGCTGCCGGCAAATCGAGCGCCGCGGCGACCGCGAGCAAGTCGTAGTCGAGGTGAGGTTCAATGGCTCCGTTGATCCAGCGCAGCTCCCGGTCGGCATCCTCTTTGCGTCCTATTTCTGCGAGGGCAATGGCGCGGCGGACTCTTGGCGCTGCCTCCAGCAATTGAGCCAAGCCATCTTCTGTCACCATGGGCTGTGACCAATCCACATCGAACCGCTGACCCAGTTGGGACAGGGCGAGTTGGCCGTAGAATGTAAAGGGAAATGCCGCGGCAATTTCAAGGTTTCCAACAATGGCATCGGTTTTTTGCGTGGCCAACGCGGCGCGGGCGGCCCAGAAACCAGCTGCAGACCGCAGGTCATCTTCCTGGTGCGGATTACCGGCCATTTCGTTGAAGTAAGTAAAAGCGGTCTCTCGATCATTTTCGCGAAAGGCGATAAGCCCGGCGATCCATTGGGCAAGAACTGCGCTGGATCCATTTCGGTTTGCTGCTTCCACGGCAAGGCTTTTCGCTTTGTCGATATAGCCCTGATAGTAAAGGCTGGCAGCGATCCAACTTTTCATGCGGTCGAACTGGCGTTCTGTAATCGTCCGTGCACGCAAGTGTCGCTGGATTTCCTTGTAGGCTTTGAGCGCCTGTTTCTTCCGGGCCAGATACCGAACGCGCCCTTCAATTCTATTGAGCGTTGGTCGGCTGGTCCGGTCATAGTCAGCAAGAAGGTCCGGATGCAGCGGTTTTTGGGGCGTTTGCCGCCACTTGCGCACATGGGGGCGCACCGGTGAGCGGGCGCGGGAGGGGCGACGCTTCAGGGCGAGACGGTGGATCTCAACGGCGATTTCAGGATGGTCTGCATAATAGGCCATCCATTCTTTCAGTTCGGAGAATGACGATCTGTAGGCAGTCGGGTGCATCAAGCGCTGGTGCAGAACATACCCCATCAGGATCGGATCTTCGATTTTGGCGATCAAGCTGTCCGCGCTTTTCCATGCCCCTTTTTCCTGAACGCTGAAGATCTCTTTGTAGAGATCAATATCGTTCTGGGTCAGAGCAGCGGGAAGGCTTGATTCAGAAACGCCTGCAGTCGATGCCGCAAACGTGGTTGACGAAGCCATCAGTGTAAAAACGATTGCGGCGATTACTGCTTGAATGGAAGTAAAGGCACGGCGTGCGACACTCGTCGAACAAGCTTGGCTCTTGGTGAATGGACACGACCCCACCGGAATTCCCCCCATCGATTTTGTCTCCTCACGCGCGTCGCAACTTAAGGCGCGCCCAAATGATTTCCGCCAGTTCACTGACCGCGAGCCAGGTCGCGGGTTCCAGTTGTCGTCTGCCTCGATGGCGACGCGGCACGACCGCTTGCCCTCTCGGCATCTGTTCCAATGGCTTAATATTACGAAAACCATTGTTAACTCTCTCTTAAATGCGCGGCCATGGATTTCAGGTCCTGCCACGCCAGTCGCTTTTGCTGAGGCTGTCGCAAAAGGAATGCCGGGTGGAAGATCGGCAGGGCCGGGACCGTTTTGCCGGACGCGGTTTTCACCTCTTGCCATTTGCCACGGGATCTCATGATGCCCGTGATGCCAAGGAGCGCCTGCATGGGGGCACCACCGGCGAGGAGAATGGCTTTGGGATCGTGCAAGTCGATCAACCTGTCCACAAAGGGGCGACAAATGGCGATTTCCGTTTGGGTCGGCGTGCGGTTGCCGGGCGGCCGCCAGAAAATTACATTTGAAATCAGTGTGTTGTCGGCCCGCCCGTAACCGATGGCTGCAAGCATTTTATCAAGTAGCTGTCCGGCACGCCCGACAAAAGGCTTGCCGATCCGGTCTTCGTCTCGACCGGGGGCTTCGCCGATTACCAGCAACGGTCCGGTCTCGGTCCCATCGATAAAGACGGTCGAGCGCGCACTCTTTTTCAGGGGGCAGTGGTCAAATGATGCGACCGCCTGGTCCAGAGCCTCGATCGAGGAGGCTGTTGCCGCGATCGCCATTGCTTCTGCAATCGCTTCATCAGCGGGTAGAAGACCGGAAGGCTCAATCCGGGCGACAGGTGCGGGGCTCTTTCGGGATGATTTTCGTGGTGTGGCTGGCGGGTCAAAGGGCGATGTTGATCCGCTGAACGGAGTTGCTTCCAAGCCCGTTTCAGTAGCGAAACCAGCAGCTGCCTCGTTGACCTCGCCCTGTCCAGGCACGGGGTATTTTTGCTCGGTCCAGACGGTTGGCGTCGATCCGACGACATCACAAATGCCTTCGGTCCGGTACCATTGCAGCAGCGCATGCAGCGCCTGTACATTTCCAGGGTCGCCCATTACTTCAGTCATGCGCCAAGAGCTGCTGAAAGGTCAAACGCCAAAATCGCCCTTGGTCTCACGTGTCAAACGGACTGTCACACGGACTGAGCGATGGCGATCTGGCCGCCAAAATAGAGCGGGAGGCCAATCATCTTGTTTGCAAAATGATCCCCGCCAAATCTGTCCCTTGCTACGGCAACATCGGAGAGAGCGAAGAGAGCTGCGCCCGTGCCTGCGTAGATCGCTCCAGGTGCGCCGGTGGTCGCGTACCCGATGGCGAAGGTGCACATGGCAACGATCACCATAGCATAAAATATGACCGGCCAACGGAAGACATCAAGTTGGGTCCAATGGGCCCGGATTGTCACAACCGAGATGACAATAAGGGCGCTGGCCGCAAGAACGGGGAGGATTGATGCCTCCATGCGTGGAAGGAACGCACCACAATAAGCCAAATGGCCTAAGCCAAAGGCGACCATGCCAGCGGCAAAAAACCTCGCGCGCCTTCCAAGTAAAAAGGCGTCCCCGAACGCACACAAGATCAGTCCCGCAAGGATGGTCGAGCCGTAGACGCTTAGCGTGGCCCCGTTCGCCAGAGCGAGTCCGACGAAGGAGAGCGCCGCCGTTGATTTGGATGCGACCTTCAGCCAACGCGCCCGTTTACGCTCTGCTAACAGGAGAATGGCCACGCTGAAGATGCAAGCAGCGATGAAGGTGGCAGAAAGATCAGGCAAAGGTGTCAGTCCTATTTGGTTTTCCTTAGTGCCTTTGTGGCGAGCGGTTCAGGCGAGTGACGGTATGACCAGCGATTGGCTCGGCCTCAAGGGGCCCGAAGGCAACCTTATCGCGACTTGATCCCTGCTGAGCCGCGGCGGTCGGTAACATGGTCATACTTCGTTGATTTTGCAAAAACACAGTGCATAACGGACGGCTTGCAAGCGCCGCTGTCCTGAAGAGTGGCCAATCCGCAGATGGGCAATCGACAGAATGCAACAAACAGAACGAGCGTCCCTGGGATACGAAGGAAGCAAGAGACATGAGTGAGAACGGCGTAGAGCGCGAAAGCATGGAATTCGATGTTGTGATCGTTGGCGCGGGGCCAGCTGGTCTTTCCGCGGCGATCCGGCTGAAACAACGTGCTGAGGCCACCGGACAAGAACTCGATGTCGTGGTTGTCGAAAAAGGCTCAGAGGTCGGGGCGCACATCCTGTCCGGCGCCGTACTGGACCCTTCCGGGATCGATGCGCTTATTCCTGATTGGAATGAAAAAGGTGCGCCCATCACTGTGCCGGTGACATCGGAGAGCTTCAAAGTCTTTGGACCGGCTGGCTCGGCAGACCTGCCAGTCTTTATGATGCCGGGCATGGTCCAGAACCACGGGAATTACATTGTCTCGATGGGCAATCTCTGCCGGTGGCTGGCCGAGCAAGCTGAAGAAATGGGCGTTGAGGTATACCCCGGTATGGCCGCGTCCAAACTCCTTTACAACGGTAAGGGGGCGGTGCGCGGTGTGGTCGTTGGCGAGGTTGGGATCGGCAAAGACGGCGCTCAAAAAGACAGCTACGAGCCAGGCATGGAACTCCTTGGCAAGTATGTCCTTATTGGCGAAGGCGTCCGCGGTTCCCTGTCGAAGATCCTCATCGACAAGTATGACCTCGCGCTCGGCCGCGATCCCCAGAAGTATGGCATTGGCATTAAAGAGCTTTGGGAGATCGACCCTGAGAAGTCGCGTCCCGGTCACGTCCAGCACTCCTTTGGATGGCCGCTGGATAACACCACGGGTGGCGGGTCATTCCTTTATCACTACGACGATAACACCATTGCGCTCGGGTTTGTTGTTCACCTGAATTATAAGAACCCCTACCTCTCGCCCTATAACGAATTCCAACGATTCAAGACGCACCCGGAAATCGCGGCTCTACTTGAGGGGGGCAAGCGCCTGTCCTATGGAGCACGCGCAATTACAGAAGGCGGGTTCCAGTCCGTGCCGAAACTGACCTTCCCGGGTGGCGCGCTCATCGGATGTTCGGCTGGGTTCGTGAACGTCCCAAGGATCAAGGGCAATCATAACGCCATGCTGACTGGCATCATGGCCGCCAACGCGGCATTCGATGCCATAACTGAAGGGCGCGAGGGTGACGAGCTGGAAACTTACACCGATGCCTATGAGCAATCGCCTGTTCGGCTGGAACTCTATCAGGCGCGGAACGCCAAGCCCCTATGGACCAAATTCGGCACCGTTCTCGGTGGGATCGGGTTTGCTGGGCTGGATTTGTGGACCAACACCGTCGCGCCCGGGCTTTCTTTGTTTGGAACGCTGCATCACGACAAGACTGACGCAGCCTCCACGGAGCCGGCGTCAAAATTCAAACCTATCGACTATCCCAAACCTGACGGTGTTTTGACTTTCGATCGCCTGACGAATGTCTCATTCTCCGGGACAAATCACGAAGAAGACCAGCCGGCGCACCTTATGCTTAAGGAGCCGTCAATTCCGATCGACGTAAACTTGCCGACCTATGCCGAGCCTGCGCAACGCTATTGCCCGGCTGGCGTCTATGAGGTCCTGACAGATGATGATGGAACGAACCCACGCTTCCAGATTAATGCCCAGAATTGCGTTCACTGTAAGACATGTGACATCAAGGATCCGTCGCAAAATATTGTCTGGACTGTTCCAGAAGGCGGCGGAGGCCCAACCTATCCCAACATGTAAGCTGAAAGCCCGTAAACTAAGCCAAGGGCTGAGGTGGATCCCTGCTATGGGAGTCCTCTTTGCGGCCGGCTGTGCGACCACGCCGCCGCTTTCAAATGCGAGCGGCGAATATTTGAGCGGCCGTTTTGCTGCCCGCTTTAACCAGATCGACGAAGCGGCGCAGTCTTTTTCCGGGGCGAGCTATGCGGTCCCGGAAGCGGAAAAGATCATGCGTGATGCGTTCTTTTTCCACCTGGCTGCCGGCAACATTGATACCGCATCGCGGTATGCTGAAGAAATCGCTGAGGCGGGGATCGAAGACAAGACCGGTTTGACCCAGCTGACGATCGCTTCCCGGCAAATCAAAGCGCGACAATACACAAAAGCCCTCACGACCTTGGACACTGAATTTTCCGAACCGTTCGTGAAATCTGTCGCCCATCTTATGCGCGTCTGGCTCACCGCCGGGATTTCTTCCCCCCGCGAGGCTCTTTCCGAGCTGAAAGCCGGTGGCGACGATCTCTTCAAAGGGTTTGATGCGACCCATGCGGGCTTCCTTTACGAAAAAGCAGGCGAGATCCAAAACGCAGGCGCGGCCCATGAAGGGTCGGCAAAAGGATTTGGCGGACCAGTTGGTCGGGCTGCGTTCGGCGCATATCTGGAGCGCCACGAAAACGCCGATCTTGCACGGGAATACTACAACGTCCTGGCCCGAGACCGGGGGCCAACACGGCGTCTCGCGTTGGAAGGGTTGGCGCGGCTAGACGCCGGTGAACCATCCAAGGCGTTTGCCGATTTGACCGTGGCACAGGGCGTTTCCGTTGCCTTGTATTCCTTCGGCGGTGCGCTCCTAGAGCAGGCAGCCGTCCAACGCCAACAGGCAAGCGAGGCCGGGTTTGTCGTTGGGTCACCCCGGTTCAATTTGCCTTTAACGCTAGGTCAATTATCAATTTATCTGGATGCTGATCAAGTTGAGGCGCGCCGCCTGGTGGCTTCGATCTACAATGCGTATGATGACTTTGACGCCGCTGCTTCTGTCTTGGCACCGATCCCGTCGACATCGGCATATTATGAGCAGGCTCAAATCGAGTTAGCGGGCGGGCTCTTCCGCCTTGGCCGCGAGGAAGAAGCGATTTCGCGCCTTAAGCGCGTCGTTACGGTTTTGGAAGATCCCCAGGACGCCAGGCTGACCCTCGGCAATCTCTATGCGAGCGAGGGCGATCACCAGGCCGCTGTTGATGTCATGAGTGATGCGATCGACGGCCTCGGAGATGATCTTTCTAAGGAAGATTGGCGCTACTTCATTGTGCGCGGCGGCTCCTATCTTGAGCTTGATGAATGGCCCCCCGCCGAAGCAGACTTGAAAAAAGCAGTGGAGCTAGCCCCGGAGGAAGCGACAACGCTTAATTATCTGGGATATAGTTGGGCGGAGCGTGGCCTCAACCTTGATGAGGCGTTCGGCTTGATTGAAAAGGCTGTCTCCTTGCAACCGAACTCAGGGGCCATCACCGATAGTTTGGGGTGGGCCTATTATCAGCTTGGGAACTATGACGAAGCAGTCGTTCAGCTAGAGCGGGCGGCCACGCTGGAGCCGGACGATCCGACAATTACGGATCATCTGGGGGACGTCTATTGGCGTCTCGGCCGAAACCGCGAGGCGCGTTATCAATGGAAACACGCATTGACCCTTGAGCCGGCAGATGATCTGCGTGCGGATTTGGATGAAAAAATTACGTCTGGGCTGCCGCCTAAAGACCAAACCAAAACGGGCGAGATCAACTAACTCGCCTGATAGTTAGGACCCCATGCGCTATGATCAGCGAGCTTGCCCCTGCTAAGATCAATCTGTTTTTGCATGTGGGCCCACTGCGACCTGATCGGCTCCATGATTTGCGGAGTGTCTTTGTCTTTGCTGACTATGGCGACATCATCGAGATCTCACCAGGCGATGACATTTCATTGACGATCGATGGTCCGTTTGCAGATGACCTAGGTGGCGAGCCGCTCCAGAAAAACCTCGTCTGGAAAGCCGCCGACCGCTTGCGCGAGGCAGGCCAGGTGAAGACCGGTGCCAAAATCAAACTCATCAAGAATTTGCCCATTGCAGCAGGGATAGGTGGTGGATCAGCAGACGCAGCGGCGGCGCTGCGTGGCTTGCAGCGTTTGTGGAAGACGGAACTAAACCGGGCCGCTCTCCATCGCCTTGCTTTTTCTCTGGGGGCGGACGTTCCTGCGTGCCTTTCCAGAGTGCCCGTTGAGGTGAGCGGCGCCGGCGAAGTGATTTCGCCAGCGAGACCTTTGCCGCCGCTTTGGGTGTGCCTTGTCAATCCGCGGGTACCCATGGCGACGGGAGCGATTTTTCGGGCCTTTGATGGTCAGCCGGGCACCCCAAAACTGCCGCTTATGCCAGTCTTGTCTCGACCGACGGTTGCAGGTGTTGTCGATTTGATGGCCAACTCCGTTAATGACCTTGAAGTTTTTGCGAAAACAAAGGCCCCCGTGGTTGGCGAAACCGTCTCGTTTCTGGCACGATCTAAGGGTTGCATTGCAGCGCGAATGTCGGGGAGCGGGGCCACATGTTTCGGTCTTTTTGCTTCCAAGGCCGCTGCCCAGCGCGCGGCCATTCAAGCGGGTGCCTTCGGGTGGTGGGCAGCTTCCGCGAGATTGTTTGGCCACGGTTCAGGCAGGGGAACCTGAAACATGAGGGCTAGCTGCTGCGCGCTATTGATGGGGAGTAACGGTTTAGGGCGCTTCATCGCCAATAACCGTCGCGTTAGTTGGGGTACGTATAATGGCGGGTGATCTCGCACCAGACACAGGCACCATGGTGCTCGCACTCGTTGCGGCTGGATGGTTCGCCGCGACTGTTTCTTATTTTCTCAGCCGTCTGCTGGTGCGCCTTTCATTACTGCCGGATCACCCGAATTTTCGCTCCAGTCATTCCGTCGTCACACCCCGCGCAGGCGGCATTGCGATCTATGGTGCGTGGGCGATGTCTCTTGCGATCCTCGTGTTTTTCTTCTGGATGCAGAATATAGAAACCCAATTGCTTAAACTGGTTTTCCTCGGCGGACTTGCCTTCATGATCGGGGCAATCGACGACGCTTACAGAGTTTCGCCGACGCTGAAGTTCGCGGGTCAACTCGTTGTTGCCAGCCTGTTTGTGGCAGTGTTCGGGCCGATTGAAACCTTTCCATTGCCGGTGCTTGGCGACACTGATCTTGGTGTATTCTCGGTGTTTCTCACCCTGTTTTGGATTGTGGGATTTATGAATGCCTACAACTTCATGGATGGCGTTAACGGGATCGCCTCGACTTGTGCCATCTTTGTGCTGAGCGCTTTTGCCGTGTCCGCCAGCCTTGCCGGTGTCGGCATCTGGGCCATGGCTGCAGTGCTGCTTGCCGTGGCGTTGAGTGGTTTCGTGCCGATAAATTTGCGTCACGGCCGATTATTCATGGGCGATAACGGGTCAATGTCAGTTGGGTTTGTCATTGCTGCGCTCGCCGTGCTTGGAACAAATGGGTCAGACGGGCGCCTCAGCATTATTTTTGTGCCCATGGCATTTCTGCCATTCCTTGTGGATGTGATGTTTACGATCACCCATCGGGCACGGCGCGGCGAGAACGTGTTGAGTGCCCACCGAGAGCATGTATATCAGCTCCTCAATCGCCTTGGGCGCAGCCATGTGCGCGTGACATCGCTCTTCCTGGCGACAACCTCACTCACATGTGTCGGCGCGATGATGACGCTCGTTTTGCCGCCCGCTTGGCAGTGGATTGCGCCAGCTAGCGCGGTCGTTGTGCTCGTTTTTGTAGCAAACCGGGTATACCGCGAGGCGGTGCAAGCACAGTTGCTTCCTTCGGCACCTGAGCAGAATTCCGCCGAAGACATTGACGATGAGACGCCGGCGGAAATGGACAGCCTACTGAACGCCTTGGGTGATCCTCGCTCAGCGCAAGTTATTCCAGCGGTGGCTGAATAAGTCTGATCCGCCCTTAAGAGAGCCGTGCCACCGATTGCGTGGAGAGAGCTTCCAAAGCGTCCCGGTATTCATTTTTCGGCATCGGTGCCAGCGCTTTTAGGGCGGCGTCGGCGTAGTGGTTTGCCATCTTCACGGTTTCTTCTAGTGCACCGTGTCTTTCGATCAGGCTCACCGCGCGGTCGAAATCATCTGGGCGCTGATTGCCATCCCCGATGGTGCGCTTCCAGAAGTCAACTTCATCCCCAACCGCTTTGCTCACAGCCATCACGACCGGCAATGTCATTTTCCCTTCGCGAAAATCATCGCCCACTTCCTTGCCGAGGGCTGCCTCCCGCCCGGCGTAATCAAGGGCATCATCGATTAGTTGGAAAGCGATACCGAGGTTGCGCCCGAAGCCGGTCAAAGCAGACTCAGTCTCGGTACTGACATTTGAGATAATTGCACCGACACGGGCAGCCGCCGCAAAGAGAGCCGCAGTCTTGGCTTGTACAACCGCGAGATAGGTCTCCTGCGAGGCGCTCAGATTTTTCTGGGTGGTCAGTTGTAGGACTTCGCCTTCCGCGATCACGCGGGAGGAATTGGAGAGAACCTCCAGAACCGGAAGCTTTCCAGTTGAGACCATTAACTCAAATGCGCGGGAAAAAACAAAGTCGCCCACGAGGACGCTTTCTTTGTTGCCCCACAGAATATTGGCCGTTGCTTCGCCTCGGCGCATTGAAGAGCCATCAACCACATCATCATGCAAAAGCGTCGCGCCGTGGATGAGCTCAACGGCGGTCGCCAATTTGACATGATCGCTGCCATCATAGCCGAGCATTTTGGCAGTGCTGATCGTCAGTAGAGGGCGCAATCTTTTGCCGCCCGCCTTGATCAAGTGACCAGCAAGCTCTGGGATCATCGCTACCGGCGAGGCAAGGCTATCGAGAATTTGACGATCAACCGCTTCTAGATCGGACTGACACAGCGCCTTCAGGGACGAAATGGCATCGATAAAACCACTGTCATCTGATGGCGCATTTTCTGGCCTGGCCGGGGGGCGATCATTGAGGGCGAGGTCCAACAGAGATCCTCTCTTTTTTGTTCGACCTAACGTCGTTCTTCGTATGAGAGTCTGGGAACTCGCCGGTAAAGGGTCAAGTCAAGCTCTTGCGACTGATTGGCCAAAGTCACCGACAGTCGGCGGACATTGGCAACGGACATTGAACTTCCATGGACCGGGGCCTAGGTCACCCTGATGTCTAAATCAACTCATCCACTCTCGAAGTTGCTCAACCGGCTCCCAGGCATAGGCCCGAAGAAAGCACAAGTGACCGTGATCGACTTGCGAGGCGTGATTGGCGCAGACCCAGGACTCGGGCGAAGTGGCATTTCTCTCTCAGCCGTTGAGCCCGCTATCAAGGCTGCGTTCAAACCATCGAACCTCGACGCCGTTGCCCTTGCCATTAATTCGCCGGGCGGCTCACCGGTCCAGTCCAATCTCATCAGGGCGGCCATCCGCCGTGAAGCGGCTCAAAAAGAAGTCCCCGTGCTCGCCTTCATCGAAGATGTCGGGGCATCCGGGGGGTATTTGCTCGCCCTCGCCGGTGATGAAATCTATGCTGACGCTTCGTCCATCGTCGGTTCGATCGGCGTTATTTCTGCCGGATTCGGGTTCCCTGACGCCATCGCTCGCCTCGGAATCGAACGCCGCGTCTATACTGCTGGCAGCAATAAGAGCCAGCTCGATCCGTTTCGGCCAGAAAACGAGGAAGATATTGCCAGGCTCAAGAGCATTCTTGATGACGTCCATGCCCAATTCCGCAAACTCGTTGAGGATCGACGCAAAAACGCCCTGAAGAACGAAGAAGACTTGTTTACCGGTGCGTTCTGGACCGGCGAAAAAGCGAAAGAACTGGGATTGATCGACGGAATCGGCCATCTCACCGAATTTTTAAAGGCACGCTACGGCGATGATGTTATGCTCAAGAAAGTCTCCGCCCAGAAATCGCCGTTGAAGCGGCTTATGGGTGCTGGTTTGGCGGTGTCAGATCAGGATGTTGAAACAGGGAAACGGACCTTAGAGGGTGCTGGAAGAACCGGCCCCGTCGATGTCACCGAGGCCCTGGCGGCGTTAGAGGCACGTGCGTTATGGGGCCGATTTGGCCTCTGATCGGCTTGCCACTCTTGTCGCGTAACACGAGGCGACAAAGCGGCTGGCGAACGAAAGGGTTGAAGCTATGGGATCGGTTGCAGGACTTCTCGCGGGCATCGCTACCATTGGCGGCGTCGTCGCTCTGGCACGATTTGCCAATCGCAAATCCGCTGAGTTGAAATCGGCGGTGGAAGAGTTTCGCCGGCAAGCGCAAGGCGACTTCGACGGGACTGTGCTTGATTATGAACAAGACCCCGATGACGGGGTTTTCCGTGCCAAGCAACTGGAAGGCACCAACGGCTAGGTGAGATCGCAACCTAGGTTTGGCGCGGTATTGCACTGGGATGGGGCTCGAATTAGGGGTTGTTAAGCCCTTGCGCACAGACCGGCACGCTTTCTTGGGTTTCGTGTTTACTTCATAAAATTTTGCTCGTTTGCGAGCGCTTTTTCCGCCATAAGCCTCTCAAGTTTCGGCAGTCGAACCGAAACAACCATAGAGGAAAACTTGGGGCGTCGGGTTGATTACGGCCCTTATTGCGCAAGCCGCACTGGCTTCTGCTTTACTCCCCATCGGAGGAAACGTCAGTTGAGTACTGGATCCCACGACGGGCCAATGCCCGTCGCTTTTATTGACATCGAAGCGTCGGGGCTGGATCCGAATTCCTGGCCGGTGGAAGTTGGCTGGGTATTCAATCGTTCAGGCGACGGTGATCAAGACAACAATTCAGATGGCGCGGCCTATCTCGTCGCGCCAGCCGATGAATGGCCAATGAGCGCCTGGAGCGATGTCGCGGAAGGTCTTCACGGACTTGATATCGAAACATTGCGATCCAAAGGCAGGTCTGTCCGCGCCGTGTGTGATGCAATCGAAGATGCCCTTTGCGGGATGACGGTTTATTCCGACGCACCCGATTGGGATGGGTTCTGGCTTATGCGTCTGTTTTCCGCTGCGGGACGGAAGGTCCCGTTTTCCCTGGCAGACTTTAATCAGGCGATCCGTGAGCCCCTCCTGCTGAACCCGGGTCTAATTGAAACCGCTGAACGTATCGCTCCACGTAATCATCGTGCTGCCGACGATGCTCGCCATCTGGCGGCGCTTTTCCGTCTTGCCACGAACGCCGTCTGAGCTCTTTCGAGCGTTTATACGGTGGGATTTGAATAGAGCTGGGGCGGACCACCATGGATGGCAACCTGCATATGATCAAAGACGCCGAGCCTTCATCTTTGAGGGCTGCGCCGGAACGATTTGTTCTAAAGGTGCCTGCCGGCGCTGGAGTAGATGACAAAGACGCGACCATTGCGGGTTGGCATTTCCCGGGGCCAAAGCAAGACCCGATGGTTTTTTGTCATGCCAATGGGTTTTGTGCCTCGACTTATCGCCAGATCTTAACCGATCTCGCCAGCCACTACGACATCTATGCTCTGGATCTGCGCGGCCATGGCCGCACGACGCTGACGGCCGATCCTACAGCCCATCGTGGTTGGAAAGTTTATGCGGACGACCTCGTGCTGGCGATAGATGCACTCCGCGAGAAACACGGCATCGCGGGTGAAATCACCGTCGCCGGCCACAGTCTCGGCGGCGGCGCAGCCATTCTCGCGGCAAGTCAGCTCGCTGATGTGCGGGAGGTTAAAGTTATCGAACCGGTCTTTATGCCGATGTTCTTTCGTTGGATGGCGAAGACCCCAGTTTGGCCCTTGATTGCCAAGCAGATCCCGATCGTCAAAGGAGCTTTGAAACGGCGTAGTAGTTGGCCGTCGCTCGACGATGTGAAGGCGCGATACGCCTCAAAACCTCTTTTCGCGCGATGGCATAACGGTGTCCTGGATGACTACTTGAAAGACGGTCTTACGAACGAAGCAAATGGCTCGGTGCGATTGGCCTGTTCTCCGCTCTGGGAAGCGGCGAATTTTGCCAACCACAAGCACGATTTGGCGAGAGCTATCCTGGCCCTTGACGTCCCCGTCTCCATTTTGACCGCCAATCATTCGTCGTCGACAGCGCCGAAGAGTGTGCGCGCGCGGCTGCGTAAATCGGGACTGAAAATCGAAGAAATAGACAACGCAAGTCATCTGGCGCCCTTGGAGGATCCGACTGCTTGTGCGGCGTTTCTCCGCGCCTGAACCGCCCAGCTTAGTCGCCGGGCTAAGTCATTGCTGCCGCTTTTACCTCTCGGTGAAGGGTTCCTGCTCTCGTCGGCTTTTAGTTTCGGCGCAAAAAAAACCGCCGCTCGTCTGGTCATCAGCGCAGCGAGCGATTATGCACTCGCGCTTAGGATTCATCAGCGAGGGGTAGACCCTCGACCCATCACAAGACCTGAAGAAAGGGCGGCCATGAGCCAGACACCTGCAGCACCCCAAGTATCGGGAAAAATGTTCCTCTATGACCAGCCGGAACTATTAAACAAAGAAACCCATAACGGTCTTGGCGTATCGCCAGCCGCAGCACCTTTTGGCTTTGCCGCCAAGGTCCGCGCTTTGCCGCTCACCGTGTCGGAAATCATCCCGGCCTCTCAACAATATCCGGTTGTTTTCATGTCGCTGGAAGAGCCGACCCCCATGGCGGTCGTAGGCTTGATCGACGACATCAATCTTTTTGTCGACGAAACTGGCCAGTGGGAACAGGACGTTTACATCCCTGGTTATGTGCGTCGCTATCCGTTTGGGGTGGCCACTGAAGAAAATGGCGACCGCTTTGCGATTGTTGTGGACGCTGGCTTTGAGGGTTTGAAACAAGGCGGCGACGCACCCTTGTTTGAAGCGGATGGCGAGCCAAGCAAGTTCACCCAAGACGCTGTAGAGTTCACGAAAAAGTACGAACAGGACCGCCAGCTGACGTCTCAATTCGTGAGCGAAATGAAAGCGGTTGACGTCCTTGCCGGCCAGACCGCCCAGTACACCCCAGGCAACGCAGGCGATCCTGTTGGTTTCGCTCAGTACATCGGCCTTGATGAAAACAAGTTGAAAGACCTGCCGGACGAGGGGTTCTTGGAATTGCGTCGCAAAGGCTTGCTGCCGCTGCTCTACGCCCAGGCCATGTCCATGAATAACTGGCGCGGGGTCGTGATGCGGCGGGCGCGTCGGTACAACCTGAACGATGCCAATCTGTTTCAGCCCCTGAACTTATCTTAAGGCCTGAACCTGCCCTAAAATCAGGGCGCTAGGCGTTTATTAGGTCGCGCGAACAAGTCACGTTCGCGCGACTTTTTCGTGGGTCACGCCGCTTTTAATTGGCGGGCAAGGCCTGTCGCGGTAATGACGCGGCCAATGAAGCGATATTTTACAAAATCCCGATCGATTGCTGCCACCGCGGTTCGACTTCTCGCGGCATTCGTCGTTGCCTGGACGATGTTTGCACCAGGAGGACCTTGGGCGCCCGGTTCCTACGAGGCCAAGGCAGCGACCCTCTCTGATGAGGTGGTTACCGAACACGCCGCGACGCGGCTGCTGGCCGAGCAAACCGCCCTCGTGCCCGGCCAAACCGCCTGGTTTGCGTTGGTCCAGGACATTCAAGACGGCTGGCATGTTTACTGGCGCAATCCTGGCGATTCCGGCCTCCCCCTTGAGGCAAGCTGGAAATCATCCATCGATCTCAATGGCGGTGCCCCACTTTATCCGTTGCCGGAGCGGATTCCTGCCGGACCGTTTGTTAACTTTGGCCACCACGGGGAACCGGTTTTTCTCCTACCTGTGGAAGTGCCATCTGACGCAGTGATCAGCCAGGACCAGAAGATTGAGCTAACCGCGACCTGGCTCATTTGCGAAGATATTTGTGTACCAGAAACCGGCGTCTTTACGCTCTCCATGCCAGTGGCGGCAGATGCAGCGCCAATGGCGGACGTAGTCGAGCTTGCTGCTACCACTCGCTCCCAGCAACCGGTGCCTTTTGAAGGGCAAGCTGGTTTTACGCCGGGCGCTGAAGGTCCGATGATTTCCCTTGCGGGGCTAGGGGCCCATGGTCTTGCGGAAGCGGGCGACGTTCTTTTTTTTCCGTATGGGGAAGGATTGATCGAGCCAGCAGCAACCCCTGATTTTCAGGAAGTAGATGGTCGCCATGTCTGGCAAGCGACGGGCGCTTTTGCCTATGATCCCGCAACCCTTGATGTTCTTGACGGGATGATCGTCGCGACCGGTGATGACGGCGAAGTTCGCCTCCTTGAAATACGAGCTCAAAAAGATGCAGCTCAAAACGTAGTAGCGGGCGGCCCAGCTGCCACCTCGGGCGGTCCTTCAGGTGGCGGCCCCTCAGGCAGCGATGGCTCTCGTGCCCCCTCCGCGACCGGTTCAACCACACCCAACCTTGCCTTCTTACTTGTTGCTGCCTTCTTCGGCGGCATGGTGCTCAACATTATGCCGTGCGTTTTCCCGATCCTTTTCGTGAAGGCGGCTTCGCTTCTGCATGCCGCCCAAGCGGACCGAGCGGTATTACGCCGACATGGTGTGCTTTATCTCCTCGGGGTCGCGGGCACATTTCTTATTCTTGGTGGGGCGCTTTTGGTCCTGCGCGCCCAAGGTGAACAGCTCGGCTGGGGCTTCCACTTGCAATCACCGATCGTAGTCGCTCTTTCCGCTTACGTCCTATTGGCAGTGGGGCTTAATCTTTCCGGTGTATTTGAGATTGGAGGCAGTCTTCAAAATTTGGGCTCAGGCCTTGCAGGCCGAAGTGATGACCTCGGCGCTTTCTTCACGGGTGCGTTAGCGGTTTTTGTTGCAGCGCCATGCATAGGTCCGTTTTTGAGCGCGCCTATTGGTGCTGCTGCTTTGCTCCCGCCGGCGGCAGGTCTTTCGATCTTCATGGTCATGGCCCTAGGCTTGGCGGCCCCTTACACAGCGCTCTCTTTCGCCCCGCAATTGGGACGCTATTTGCCCAAGCCCGGAAACTGGATGCAGGTCTTTAAGCAGGCACTTGCCTTCCCGGTGTTTGCTGCCTCGGCGTTTTTTCTTTGGGTGCTGGCGCAACAGGTTTCATCCGCGAGCCTTGCCCTTGCTTTTGCCGGGGCTCTTTTGCTCGCATTTTCCCTTTGGCTCTTTGAAAACAGCAAAGGCGAGGGGATGTGGTCGACGGTTGCCCGCGCCGCATGTGCCATTGCGCTTCTGGGTGCTGTCTTGCCCCTCAGCCGGTTCGAGCCGAGAGAGACAACGGTCATTGCCAGTGCAAAAGCTGGAAAGCTCTCGTTTGACCCCGCCCGGATTGAGGCGGAAGTCGCCTCGGGACGCGGTGTCTTTGTGGACTTCACTGCCGCGTGGTGTGTGACATGTCAGGTCAACAAAGCGACGATCTTCAGCCGGGAGAGCTTTTCTGACTTGCTGGCCAGAAACGATGTCTCTCTGATGACGGCCGACTGGACCCGGCGAGATCCCGAAATCACAGAGGCCTTGGAAGAATTCGGGGCCAACGGCGTGCCGTTTTATGTCTATTACCCAGCGAAAGGGCCGGCAAAAGTGATCCCAGTGCCCATCAGCGAACGTTCAATTCGTGATGCCATCGAAAGCTAGCCTTTCTCATCTAGGAGACTGACCCCATGAAACATGTCCTGATCGCTTCAATTGCCGCTATCGCTGTGACCACGACAACGATGCCTGCGTTTGCCGCGCCGAAAGTTGGAGCGCCTGCCCCTGCGTTTTCTGGTGAGACAAGCGCTGGCGAGACGATCTCGCTGACAGACTTCGCCGGCCAGAATGTCGTTCTTGAATGGACCAATGACGGCTGCCCGTTCGTTCAAAAACATTATGACAGTGGCAACATGCAGGCGACCCAAACTGCCGTGAATGATGCGGACGGTGTCTGGATCTCCATCATTTCATCGGCCCCCGGCAAGCAAGGCCACGCCGATGCTGCGCGTGCCCAAATGCTGACCGACAGCCGCAATGCGAGCCCGGACTTTGTGATCCTCGACCAATCGGGGGAAATCGGCCGGGCTTATGCCGCCAAGACAACCCCGCACATGTTCGTCATCGATGGAGAAGGCGTCCTGAAATATGCAGGGGCGATCGATGATAACCCGTCCGCTGATCCTAGCACGATCGAAGGGGCGACCAACTTTGCCTTGGCCGCTTTTCAATCGGTGGCGGCTGGTGAGGAAGTCGAAACCAAATCGACCAAGCCCTATGGCTGCTCGGTGAAATACGGCTCCTGACGATTAGTTGAAAATCCGCCGATGCCCTTAGGGCAAGGGCGTCTTCGCCGATGGACCGGTCACTTGCGAGCTGGCGTCAGCGATCTGGGTTGATGCCGCGTCAGCTTCCATGGCTTTCGCGGCAAAAATCATCGTCGTTGCGACCACAGCGAGGGCTTGGAGCGCCCATTTGCGCATTGTGCCTTTGACCGAAGTCCCGTCGCTCAATTTTTTGTGATGGTCTCGTCCCATAGGTCGGCTATAACAGCGCCGCCTTAAGGAGCCTTGAGGCGATTGATTAAAACTATCCAGGATCAATTAGCGCCCTGTCGTGATAGGCACGACGCCACGGGCCACGAGCCACGGGACCTGCCATGATCAATACTTCTGAGAGCTGGAAATCCCTGCAAGGGCTTGCCGATCAGTTGAGGGGTGTACGGACAACATCGCTCTTTGAGAGCGATCCTGATCGCGCGGAAAAGTTCTCCGTGGAAGCAGCAAAACTCTTTTGCGATTTCTCAAAAACCAAGATCACCGAACAGGTTCTCCAGGCGCTGTTGAAGCTCGCCGAGAAAGCAGAACTGGAACGCGCCATCAAGCAGATGGTCAGTGGCGAGAAGATCAATGTCACTGAGGACCGGGCAGTGCTGCATGTGGCGTTGCGCGATTTTGCCATGCGGTCATACCGCGTAGACGACGCAGACATCTCCCTAGATGTCCGTGCCGTGCGCGATCGCATAAAGCAGTTTGCTGGCAAAATGGACAGTGGCGAGCTAATCGGCTTTACCGGTGAGCCTCTAAATACCATCGTCAATATCGGCATTGGCGGGTCGGATCTCGGCCCACAGATGGTCGTGGAGGCCTTGAAGCCCTATTGGCGCGACAGCCGCCGGGCGCATTTTGTTTCCAATGTGGACGGACGTCATTTGGGCGATGTCCTGCGCGATATCGATCCGGCACGGACTTTGTTTATCGTTGCCTCGAAGACATTTACGACCCAGGAAACAATGACCAATGCGGCGTCTGCGCGTGGATGGTTGTTGTCGCAAGGGGCAACCGAAGCGGACATCGCCAAGCACTTCATTGCACTCTCAACGAATAAAATGGCGGTCACAGATTTCGGGATCGATGAAGCCAACATGTTCGAATTCTGGGACTGGGTGGGCGGCCGATACTCTCTCTGGTCGGCGATCGGCATGTCGATTGCGCTCCAGGTCGGGTTCGACAATTTTGAAAAACTCCTGCGCGGTGCCCATGCCATGGATGAGCATTTCCGCAGTGCACCCATTGGGGAAAACATGCCTGCCTTGCTGGCGCTTGTGGGTGTATGGCATCGGAACTTCCAAGGCATTGGTACCCATGCTGTCCTTCCCTATGATCAGCGTCTGACGCGGCTGCCTGCATATCTTCAGCAGGCGGACATGGAATCCAATGGGAAGCGGATCTCCAAAGACGGCGAGGCCGTGCGGTATGGAACGGGTCCGGTCATTTTCGGTGAGCCTGGCACAAATGGTCAGCATGCGTTTTATCAGCTCATTCACCAGGGCACCGACGTGATTTCCGCAGATTTTATCGCCGCGGCGCGCACCGATGACCCGATCGGGGATCACCACGAAAAGCTGCTTGCGAACTTTCTGGCACAGACCGAGGCGCTGATGGTGGGGCGGAACGAGGCGCAAGTCCGTGAAGATCTGCGCATGGCGGGGCTGAATGATGCCCAAGCGGAAGCCGTTGTTGCCCATAAGGTGTTTCCTGGCGATCGTCCGACCACGTCAATCCTCATGGAAAAGCTGACGCCAGAAACCCTCGGTAGTTTGATTGCCCTCTATGAGCACAAGATCTTCTGTCAGGGCGTGATCTGGAACATCAACTCCTTCGACCAGTGGGGGGTTGAGTTGGGCAAAACCCTCGCCAAAAAGATCCTGCCGGAACTTGGTCCCATTGGCGTTGATATGCCAGCAGTGACGGACCATGATCCGTCGACGAATGGCCTGATCGCGCGGATCAACAAGATGCGTGCCGCGGTAGATGAATAAGGCATACAAATGAGGCACCTGATGAAACTGATCTCTCAGCCGGTCTTCGTGATTTTGTTGGTTGCCGCGTGGCTAACAGGTCCCGCTAGGGCCGAAGAGACCGCCTATAAATACGCTAAAATCGCCACATCGAAGGGCGACATCATCATTGAACTGGCGGTGAACGAGGCCCCAGCTTCTACAGCAAACTTTGTCGAATACGCTCTTGCTGGCCATTATGACCGCGTCCTGTTTCACCGGGTGGTCAAAGGCTTTGTCATTCAAGGCGGTGGCTATAGCCGTTACTTCAATGAACGTGTAACCCGTGACCCCATCCCCTATGAGGGCGATAACGGCCTTAAAAACCTCCGCGGAACTATCGCTATGGCGCGCACGGATGATATCGACAGCGCGGCCGCTCAGTGGTTCATCAACCTGAAGAACAATGAAGACCTCGATCATTTCGTCAATGATCTGGGGCCACGGTATGGTTATACGGTTTTCGGTCGCGTGGTCGACGGCATGGACATCGCGGATGCCATCGGTGACGTGGAGACCGGGCCCGGGGGGCCGTTTGAGGCGGAAGTGCCCGTCGATCCCGTGCTGATCCTGCGTGTTGATCCGCTATCGGAGTATAGCACTGCTGAATCGGTCAGCTCTGATCAATAACGCAATCACCATTGCGCGCACTGGCGGCAGTCTTTAAACGCTAAGCTATGGCCAAGAAAAAAGAATTTCGCCCCAAGGCGCGGGTCCCGCGCGGGTTTCGGGACCGTTTCGGCGCGGAGATTGAACGCGAACGAGACATGCTGGAGCGCATTACGCGTGTCTATCACAGTTTTGGGTTCGACCCGCTGGAAACTTCTGCCTTTGAGTACACCGATGCCCTCGGCAAGTTTCTGCCCGATGTCGACCGCCCGAATAACGGCGTCTTTTCCCTGCAGGACGACGATGATCAGTGGATGAGTCTGCGGTACGATTTGACTGCGCCGCTCGCGCGATTCGTTGCCGAGCACTATGACGGGTTACCGAAACCCTTTCGCCGGTATGCCGTCGGCCCTGTTTGGCGCAATGAAAAACCCGGACCCGGAAGATTTCGCCAGTTCACCCAATGCGACGCGGATACCGTTGGCGCCCCGGCGCCTCATGCCGATGCAGAAATCTGCACCATGTTCGGCGAGGCGGTTGCCGCGGCTGGCGTTCCCCGTGA
Source organism: Pseudomonadota bacterium (assembly GCA_038522945.1). Lineage (GTDB taxonomy): Bacteria > Pseudomonadota > Alphaproteobacteria > Caulobacterales > Parvularculaceae > MED-G105. Next base: position 4,376 of record JBCBJV010000017.1, on the reverse strand, counting down.
AGAGTTTCTCGTTCGGGTCAGTAATCGGAAGATCGTGGACGGGCTTTTTGAAAAGCTCGGGCTCACAGGTGACGAGGCCAATGAAACACGTCTGACTATTATGCGTTCTATGGACAAGTTTGATCGTCTCGGGGCGGAAGGGGTTGCGCTGTTGCTGGGCCCGGGGCGCAAGGACGAAAGTGGTGACTTCACCGACGGCGCAGGGCTAGAGGACCCCGCCATTGAAACCGTCCTGTCGTTCTTGAATACGTCTGAAGGCCTCAGCGAGGACGCCCCAAAAGAATCACTCACGCGCATGGAGCATGTGGTGGGCGGGACCGCTGCGGGGGATGAGGGGCTTGCTGAGTTATTTGCGATCGCTGATGGCGTCCCCGCATTTGATCAGCTCCCGGTCTTTTTCGACTGCGCCGTCATTCGTGGGCTGGAATACTATACCGGTCCAATCTTCGAAGCGGAACTCACCTTTACCGTTGAAGATGACAAGGGCCGCCCGGTCCGGTTCGGATCTATCGGCGGCGGTGGGCGTTATGATGGGCTGGTTAAACGGTTCAAGGGTGTTGAAGTGCCCGCAGTTGGCGTGTCGGTCGGGGTGTCGCGCTTGCTTGCAGCCCTCGAGGCGCGCGAAGGTGGCGTGCAATCGCCGAGCGGGCCCGTTGTTGTACTGGTCTATGAAAAAGATCAAATGGCTGCCTATCAGGCGATGGCTGCGGAACTGCGCAGCGCTGGAGTGCGCGCGGAAGTTTATGTGGGTGGTTCCAATGTAGGCAAACAGCTGAAGTATGCCGATAAGCGCATGGCCCCCGTTGCGGTTATTTGTGGCGAGGACGAACGCGCGAAGGGTGAAGTAACCGTTAAAGATCTTGTTCTGGGGGCAGAGCTTTCCAAGTCGATTGAAGACAATGCTGAGTGGCGCGAGGCGCAGCCAGCACAATTCTCCGTGCCCCGCGCAGACCTGGTTCGCGCCGTTCAGGATGTGCTCGCACGCACGCGTTAGGAACTTAAAACGAAGAGGCCGGACATGACACCACGTCGAAAAATCTCTCAGTCTCTGGGAACGGCTGCAATTTGCTTTTTTGCCTTGCTGGAAGGGGCGTCGGCAACGACGTTGTCCGAGTCAGAGCTTGAAGCACGAGCGGTCAAGATCCACGAAAAGGTGCTGGTCATCGACACACACGTGGACATCCCCCTCAATTTTGCTACCCACAGCCTAGATCCAGGGGGCTACACCCCCGCGCAAGTTGACCTGCCGAAAATGCGCGCCGGCGGTCTCGATGCCGCATTCTTTATTGTCTACACCCCCCAAGGGCCGATGACGGGGGAGGGCTATGCGCGGGCCGGGGTCATCGCTGCGACGCGTCTTGCCGCGATCAAGCGGTTTGCTGGATCGTACCCGGACCAAATCGGCCTTGCCCTTTCTGCCAAACAAGCAAGAGCGATAAGCAAATCGGGTCGCAATGTTGCTTTCATCGGTATGGAAAATGCCTTTCCTTTGGGGCCGCAACCGCCTGAGAGGCGTATTTCGGAACTCGCCGCAGCGGGCGTGCGCTATGTAGGCATCACCCATTTCGGACATAATCAGTTTGGGGATAGTTCTAATCCGAACCCAGACCTTGGTGACGATGGGCCAAGGTGGGACGGGCTCTCGCCGCTGGGCCGTGAACTGGTGGCGTCCCTTAACCGCCATGGGATCATGGTCGATGTGAGCCACGCCGGCAAGGCGACAATGATGCAAGCGGCCGCACTCTCAGCCGCGCCAATCATCGCGTCCCATTCGGGTGTCAAATCCGTTGCCGACAGCCCTCGCAATCTTGATGATGAGCAACTGGTCGCCTTGCGTGAAAATGGCGGTGTCGTCCAGATCGTGGCGCTCGATGCCTATATAAAACCGTATACGGAAGAGCAGACTCAATTCCGAGTGGCTTTGCGTGAAGAACTTGGGCTTGTCACGGCCGAAGACCGGCGTCTGGCAAGTCCAGAGGTGCTGGCTGACTACAATGAGCGCCTTAAAGGCATGTGGGAGATAGAGCCCCGCGCCAGCGTTTCGGATTTTGTTGATCATATTGACCATGCGGTCAGGATTGCAGGTATCGACCATGTGGGGATCGCGTCGGACTTCGATGGCGGCGGCGGGATCGATGGGTGGATCGATGCAAGCGAGACCTTGAATGTCACCAGGGAACTCGTGAGACGTGGCTATTCCGACAAAGACATCCAGAAGATCTGGGGTGGCAACTTACTCCGAGTACTGTCTGACGTCGAAAAAACTGCCCGGTCCTTAGAATAATCTCATAAGACGAACCGGCTCTTGCCCGTTTCTGATATCTCGGTTAACCGGACGAAATCTGAAAACTGTCGCCGGTGTCCGCCATGTCTTCTGTTGAACTTCACGCCCCGGGCACGCTCCTGTTTGTTTACGGGACCCTTTTGACAGTGTCAGAGCATCCCATGGGCGCTCTTTTGCGGGCCCATTCGGATCTGGTGGGGAAAGGGTCAATCCGGGCGTGTCTTTACATGATCGATGACCCGGATCAGCCGGGTCAGAACACTTACCCAGGTGCGCTGCCGTCTGGCGATCCTGACGACGACGTCTTTGGAGAAGTTTATCGGCTGCGGGAGCCGGATAAGGTGTTGCCAGCTTTTGACGACTTTGAAGCATGCTCGCCGCGCTGGCCGGAGCCCCATGAGTTTGTGTTACGGCGGGTTCCGGTAACCATGGAGAACGGTGAAACTCTCCAGGCGGTCAGCTATCTCTATAGTTGGGATGTCTCCAAGGCCGAGCGCATCGTGTCGGGGCGGTTCACGCAAGTCGCGCCCGACGTTCAATAGGCTTATCCGAAGTTTTCAATAATCGGCTCGCCCGGGCAGCCGCTATCTAAATCCATTGCCGTCAGAACAGCTGTCTCCAGACGCTCCTGGGCGCTGAAGCCTTTGGTCTTCATGGCATTCTCCGCCCCAAGAGCAAAGTCCATCCCTGACCCGCATGCCCACATGACGCCCTGAGGGATGGTGCTAACCGCAAGGCGGGTGTCCACATGATAGAGATCGCCGCTCGAATGCGCGATCAAGCCGGAGATATCATAGTCCTTCGCGCCGCCATCCATCTCGCCAAGGTCGTGCTTTCTGAAAGCCTCGCGCAAAAAGCTTGTAACCTGGCTGACATCTGATGACTGGTTGGGAAACTTCGCCCGTTCCAACTCGATAATATCGCTCGCAACGCCGCGGCCAGAAATGGCAACGGCCCAATTCGCAAACCGAAGCCACTTGGTTCGATGTTCCGGCATAATGGTGTCGCCAACGAGGCTCCCTGAATTGCAGCCGAGCCAGACCTGGCGGGCGTCAGCGTCGTATACGGCGCAAATGATTGTCATCGTAGAGCTTTCTGCTTAAGGGTTTTGAGGAGGACGCGACAGGGTTGGCTATTTGTGACGCGCCGCCGGTTTAGAAACTCTAAACGACATGATTTGCCCCAATGGGAATAAGTCTAGCTGGCTTTGTGACGGGCAATTGAACTGGTCGCTTGTCGACTGTCGCATCGCAATACGCAAAGATCAAATTGGATGTCTGAGATGGGTAAGAATGCCAACGACGGCCGTCCGTCCACGCTCCCTCTGGACGCGTTGGCAGAGGACTTGTTCGGGCTAAACTTCAGGGCGTTGCGAACTGTCAAAGTGCTCTGGTTCTCGCCAAAGACTTATTTTGACTCAGCAAAAACTATCGATTGGGCCGACAATTTCACGCCCTCAATACGGCTTTGGCTTTCTTTTTTCGCTTTGTTTTCTGCCCTAAAGTTCTGGTGGCTTGGCGGCAATGACGGGATGATTACCGCCTTTGCGGATGGTTTCGAAAACGAAGGTCTTATCCTCCCAGAAGGGACGTCGTATAGAGACATAGGCAGGGACACCGTACTCTGGGTGTTCGGATTAATTCCCATTCTGCAAATTGTCATTATGGTGGTATTGTCGCTCATCTGGCCATTTTGGGGTGAGCATACGACGGCTGCACTTCGCCAGCGCTATTTCTTCAGTATTATTGTGCCGAGTGCGAGTCTAATGCCAGTCTTCATGACACTGATGATGCTGGTGCCTAGCAACCACCTGACTGGGTATGGGATAGCCATTGCGATTGTTGCCTTCTCGGTCGATTTTCAAACCGGGCTCAGGGGCGGATTCTCGACCGTTTCAGGGTTTAGCAAGGTTTGGCGAGCAGGGCTGCTTGCATTCGTCGTCGTTGTGTTAAACGTGTCCACAAGTATCGCGGCGCAGATTGCTGGCATAATTGTTACCAGCCAAACCTATGGCGTTGTCCCCCAAGGTTGAGGCCGGTCCAAATTCCGATCAATGACCTCTTACGGGAGTAACTATTAGATCGGAATTTGG
>JBCBJV010000016.1:14199-82794 GCA_038522945.1 Pseudomonadota bacterium | reverse complement strand
GGCGGCACCGGATCACCGGAGGGGTTCTTCTGACCGCGGCAGCTGGATTGGCCGCCGTGCGGAAATGACAGCCTTCGCGCCTTCAATTCACTGAAGTGATCCGCTAAGGGACAGGTCAGTTTCAGCCCGCCATTCAGGCGGCGCATTCTTTCCCGCCATATAGAGGAGAACAGGAAATCATGGCTCGTAACAAAATTGCCCTTATTGGGTCCGGCATGATCGGTGGCACACTTGCCCATATCGCCGCTCAGAAAGAGCTGGGCGATGTTGTCCTGTTCGATATTGCCGAGGGTATTCCTGAAGGCAAAGCGCTGGATATCGCGGAAAGCTCACCTGTCGATGGATATGACAGCGCCCTAAAAGGCACGCAGGATTACAAAGATATCGAAGGCGCGGATGTCTGCATCGTGACCGCCGGTGTGCCGCGCAAGCCGGGCATGAGCCGCGACGATCTTGTTGGGATCAACCTCAAGGTCATGAAGGCGGTTGGCGAAGGTGTTGCTCAGTATGCGCCTAATGCGTTCGTGATCTGCATCACTAATCCGCTGGATGCAATGGTTTGGGCCCTGCAGAAATTTTCTGGTCTGCCAAAGAACAAGGTTGTCGGCATGGCGGGGATCCTTGACTCTGCCCGTTTTCGCTACTTCCTGGCTGAAGAGTTCAACGTGTCTGTTGAAAGTGTGACAGCCTTTGTGCTCGGTGGGCACGGCGACACCATGGTCCCCCTTGAGCGCTACTCAACGGTTGCCGGTATTCCACTCCCTGACCTTGTGAAGATGGGCTGGACGACGCAGGACCGCCTCGACTCGATTATTGAACGTACGCGCAAAGGCGGCGGTGAGATCGTTGCTCTGCTCAAGACGGGTTCGGCCTATTATGCGCCAGCAGCTTCAGCGATCCAGATGGCGGAAAGTTTTCTCAACGACAAGAAAGTCGTTGTGCCGTGTGCGGCCTATCTGGATGGCCAGTACGGTGTCAACGACCGATATGTTGGTGTCCCGATTGTCATCGGATCTGAAGGCGCGGAGAAGATCGTCGAAGTGACCTTTACGGACGAAGAAAAGAAAATGTTCGACCATTCTGTCGGTGCCGTCGAAGAACTTGTCGAGGCTTGCATCAAGCTCGAGCCGTCTCTCGGCTAACGTGATCTGGCATCTTCGAGCCAAAGGCGGCCATTGCGGCCGCCTTTTTTGTTGTGCCACCGCTGGTCTGTCTTGCTATCGCTGACTGGTGAAGCGGTTCACCGGGAAGAAGCCGCGGGCCCGATAAATCGGACGATACCCGGTGCCGAACCCGTGGGTCACCAGCCGCCGGGGTTGGTCAACACATCTGACGCGGACATTTACATTTACGCGGCGTGCTGACGGTTGCATTGCCTCGCCGCCAGCCAGGCCAAAATCAGCTTCTTGCTTCGCAGGGCCGCGGTAAACGGAAACGCCTTTTTCCGTCTTGATCTCAGTTTTCGAAGCAGCATTGACTGTGACCCCTGCGTTGGCTTTCGCTGTCATCGAAACTGCAAATACACACAAGCTCGCGCAGCCTACCGCCGCTAATTTCTTCATCGAGACCACCATCACGCAACTCCCTTTGTTTGGTCACCGAAACTGGCCCTATTAAAAGAGAAGAAGACAGCCGCAGGCAATCGCCTTTAAGAAACTTCTTAACCGATCAGCGTCAATTTTCGCCTGTCTGGATTATGATGGCTGAGATTGTCATCTTGCTGGTGCAAAACCGGTTGGTCCGGATAATGAATGATGTGCCTCAAGCCGGGAAAAAGGGTCTCCAATGAAGATTGCGGTGTTTGGCCTTGGATATGTAGGCGCAGTATCCAGCGCCTGTCTGGCGGACGCTGGCCACGACGTGGTTGGTGTCGATATCGCTACGTCCAAAGTAGATATGATCAATGCCGGCGAGGCGCCAATTGTCGAAGAGTTGATTGCCGAGCTAATGGCAACGGCCGTTCAGTCCGGTCGTCTAAGGGCAACACTCGATGCCAATGAAGCTGTTCAGGGAGCGGATCTTTCCCTCGTTTCAGTGGGGACCCCGACAGGTATCGATGGGGCGCCGAATTTCGACTTTGTTGAAACGGTGATCCGCCAGATCGGGGCCGCTTGTCGTGAGCGAGAGGCCTCTCACACTGTAGTTATTCGCTCAACTGTTGTCCCCGGCGCGACAATGCAGCGCTTTGCGCCAATCCTTGAGGAAGCCTCGGGCAAAAAGCTTGGGCAAGGTATTGATATTGCGGTGAACCCGGAGTTTTTGCGGGAAGGCAAGTCGGTCTTTGACTTTAGAAATCCACCGTTCACAGTCATCGGCGCGACGACGAGAACAGCCATTGATGCGGTCGCTGGGCTTTATGCCGGAATTGGCAGCGAAGTCATCGAAGCGTCACCGGAAGCTGCGGAAGCTATCAAGATCCTCTGTAACGCCTGGCACGGATTGAAAGTTGCCTTTGCCAACGAGGCGGGCCGCATTCTCTCAGCAAGAGATATTGATGCCCGGGAAGTCATGTCGGTTTTTGTCAAAGACACGGTGTTAAATATCTCGCCGGCTTACCTGCGTCCGGGATATGCATTCGGGGGTTCGTGTCTGCCAAAGGATTTACGCGCCCTCGTTGATTTTGCCGAAAGGGCAGGCGCAGCGGCACCGGTCATGCGCGCAAGCCTAATTTCCAATCAGGACCATATTAATTTGGCGGTTGATAAAGTCATGCGTTTTGGGCGCAAGCCTGCCGCCCTTTTTGGCCTGTCGTTCAAGCCGGGGACGGATGATTTGCGGGAGTCGCCCTATGTCGCGCTTGCTGAGCGTTTGATCGGGAAGGGGTTCGATCTTCGGATCGTTGACCCGCATGTGGATGCAAGCCGCCTAATGGGGAAGAACAAGGCTTTCATTGAGCGGGAAATCCCTCACTTTGTGGAGCTTCTTCAAAACGATGCGGACCGTGCAGTCGCCGAAAGCGAAATCATCATCTTTGGTCATGGCGGTGAGCCGGAGCGGGTGGCGATCGAGGCTGGTGCCCGGGGCAAGGCGATCCTCGACCTGGCGGGGGTGGACACGTTTCAGTCGATCGCCGGCGCTTATCAGGGGATCTGCTGGTGACGTCCAGTCATGCGCGCAAGCCACGGCTCCTTTTCCTGTCGCCGCAGTTCCTGTTTCCAATGGATGCAGGCGGAAAGATCCGTACCGCGAATATTTTGAAAAACATGAAGGGCGGTGCTTTCCACATCGATCTGGTTATGCCAGCTGATGAAGCCCAACAATTGGACTGGGCACCATACATTGATCAGCTTGCCGATGAAGTGTACTTTTTCGCTCCCCCTCCCGAGGGGCTCTCTCGCCAAATCTCCCGCCTCGCGACGTTATTCACCGCCCTTCCGGTGGCAGTTCGCAGCGAAGCCCGCGCTGCCGCCCGTGACGCGTTCGACGCTGGACTAAGGCGCAAGCCAGACTTCATCCTGTTTGACTATGTCCATGCGCTAGCTATGGCGACCGGGGTTTGGACCGCGCCATCCGCGTTTTTTGCCCATAATGTGGAAACAGAGATTTTTCGACGTCATGCAGATCTGACGTCCGGTGCCATGGGTGCCATATGGCAACGCGAAGCGCGGGCTATGGAATGGTTTGAGACCGCGGCGTGTCGCAAAGTCGATGGGGTCATCACAGTCTCAGACCGTGACGCAGAAATGTTCCGCAAGGACTTCGGGATCGATCGGGCATTGTCGATCCCGACCGGTGTCGATCTGGAATTTTTTTCCTGGCAGGCCCCAGGTGAAGCAGCTGCTCCTGAGATCGTCTTTACCGGGTCCTTGGACTGGCGTGCCAATCAGGATGGGCTCTTGTGGTTTTTAAAAGACGTTTGGCCACTGATTACTAAGGAGGTGCCCGATGCGACGTTCCGAATTATCGGGAAAAACCCACCGGATCATTTAATCAGTGCGGCAAAAGATGTCCCTTGGGAATTCACCGGTTTTGTAGACGATGTGCGCGATCACGCCCGTGGAACCGTGTATGTAATCCCTTTGCGTGCTGGCGGCGGGACACGGATCAAAGCGTTTGAGGCTATGGCCATGGGAGTGCCGGTGGTCTCGACCGGGCTTGGGGTTGAAGGCCTGGATGTGGTTGCGGGAAGGCATTATCTGCACGCGGATGCCCCGGGCGATTTTGCCGACGAAGTCGTCCGGCTGCTAGGTTCAGCTGATCTGAGATCGACACTTTCTCGCCAAGCGCGCGCGCTGTGTGAGGAACATTTTTCCCACGCCAAGGCAGCGGCGGTCTTTGAGCGGCACTGCCTCACGCTGATGCGTGCAACGTAATCGGATGTGCTAGGCGCTTCTCGGCAACGCCAAGCTCTTCAGGCGGCTTCCTTGAGGTTTTGCGTGTAAAAAGGCAGAGTATGTAGATGGCAAATGCTTGCTATTGGGGCGTTCTATTGCGTCCCCGGCACTCGTGCTTTCAATGAACAAGACAAGGAAGGGCTGCTTCCCGATGAAGTCCCGATATCTTGAGTTTTACACTCTTTGTTTGCTGCCTGCCCTGGCATTGGCCGTCAGTGGGATCGTCTCACCAGCTGTCGCCGAAGAGAATGTGCTTGGTGCAAAGCACCAGCGGGCGGTCGAAAAGCTGCAGGAAAAAGCACTGGCCGATGATCGAGCCTATGACATCCTGGAAAGTTTGACGACGGAGATAGGTCAACGCCTGGCGGGCTCGGATGCGGAAGCGCGCGCCCGCGTTTGGGGTGTGGATAAGTTCAAGTCGCTGGGGTTCAAGAATGCCAGGATCGAAGAGTTTGAGATCCCTTACTGGTCGCGCACCCACGAGGAAGCGTCTATCGTGTCGCCTTATCCGCAAGATCTTTACATCACCGCGCTAGGGAATTCAGTACCCACTGGACCAGAGGGTCTGACCGCAGAAGTGGTGCGCTTTGCAAGTCTCTCTGCTCTTAAAGCAGCACCCATGACAGGTCTTGAGGGAAAGATTATCTTCGTCGACGAGCCCATGACGCGCACCCAGGATGGCTCTGGCTATGGGCCAGCCGTCGCCAAGAGGGCAGGCGCCGCTAATGAGGCCGGTAAGCGCGGCGCTGCGGCCGCAATCATCCGGTCTGTCGGAACCGATAGCCATCGATTCCCTCATACCGGTGTTATGCGGTATGCAAACGACGTGGAAAAAGTTCCGACAGCGGCTCTTTCCAATCCCGATGCAGATCAATTAGCACGAGCAATTGCGTATGCAGATGGTCCAGTAGAAGTCTTTCTTAAGATTGGTACCGAGACCATTGATGCGGTCACCTCTGGAAACGTCATTGCCGAGATACCCGGCGAGACCGATGAGCTGATTGTCATCGGCGGACATTTGGACAGTTGGGATTTAGGTACTGGCGCGGTTGATGATGGTGCAGGGGTTGCGATCACCGTGGCCGCAGCGAAACTTATCGACGAGATGAGGGGAAAGCCCCGTCGGACAATTCGGGTGATCATGTGGGGTGCGGAAGAAGTCGGCCTTCTGGGGGCTAGAGCCTATGCGACAGCCCATGCAGATGAACTGGCGAAACACGTGTTCGCTTCAGAATCCGATTTCGGTGGCGGTCGGATCTGGAAGTTTCAATCGCGCTTTTCTGAAGAAGACCTGCCCAAGGCGAAACTCTTCGCTGATGCGCTATTGCCGCTCGGTATCTCGCCAGGGGATAACCTTGCTTTTGGCGGTCCGGACGTGACCCCCTTAAGGATGGCCGGCGTGCCGGTTGCCTCACTCCGCCAGGACGGCACGGACTACTTCGATCTGCACCACACACCCGACGATACGTTCGATAAGATCGACCCTGAGGACTTGAATCAGAATGTGGCTGCTTGGGCAACGATGATCTATCTGGCGTCTGAGCTACCTGGGGACTTTCGCGAAAGCGTTTCACCTGTTGTGTCGGAATAGCTCCTCCGGAAAGGTTGTCAGAAAACTGTCGCGTCCCTGCGCTATGCCCTTCGAATACTTCAAAAGGGGATAGCGATGAGATTCTTCAAGCATGTTGCGCTGGCCGCCAGCGTTGCCGCTCTAGGGGCCGCTTGCACAACTATTGAACCGGAAGTCGCCCAGAAATCTGCGAATGCCACGGCAGAGGCGGCTCCAATGGCTGAAGAGCCATGGGCAATGGCAGCCAAAGACAGGAGCGGCGGTCCTGACGGGATCATTCAGGCAACGCCGATGCCGTCCGCGCCCCTCGATCGTTCGGTGCGACTCGATCGGATTGTCTTCGGCTCATGCGTTCAGCAAAACGAAGATCAATCGATGTGGGATCAATTAACCGCTGTGAAACCACAACTTTCATTGTTCATTGGCGATAACGTCTATGGGGACGTTCGGTCGCGGGACCAGTCGCTCCCGGAGCTGAAGGCTGCATACATGCGACTGGGCCAAAGCGAGCCATTTGCTCGCTTCCGCGCCGCCGCGCCGCTGCTGACCACGTGGGATGATCATGACTTCGGTCTGAATGATGCGGGCGGTGACTATGCGTATAAGGAGCAATCAGAAGAACTGTTTGAGTACGTTTGGGCCTTGCCTGAAGACGATGCGCGTCGTGCTCGCGAAGGGATCTATGGATCCTGGATGCTTGGGCCGAAAGGAGAACAAGTTCATCTGATTATGTTGGACACGCGCTATTTCCGTTCACCCCTTATGGAAACTGACGATCGCGGCGCGAAGGGAAAAGAGCGCTATCTTCCTGATCCAGACCCAGCCAAAACAATGCTAGGAGATGCCCAGTGGGTATGGTTGGAAGCAGAGCTGGAAAAGCCCGCGGATCTAACGATCCTCGTTTCTTCGATCCAGGTTATTGCCGAAGGTCATGGGTGGGAAGCGTGGCGTACGTTGCCAACAGAACGGCAAAAACTCTACGACCTCCTGTCTCGTCGCAATACGGATAATCTGATTGTGCTGTCGGGTGACCGTCACGCGGGCGGTCTTTACCAAAAGGATCTGTCAAACGGTCAGACTCTAACTGAAATCACATCGTCCTCGATCAATCTTCCTGGCGCGAGGTGGCGGGAGCAAAGCGGCGAGACTTATGTTGAGCCCGGACCAAACCGCCTCGGCACCATGGAGTATGAGGCAAATTTTGGCTTGATTGGAATTGACTGGGAACAGGGTCTTTTCTCTCTTTCATTGCGCGGCGAGGCGGGAGAGGAAATGCAGTCGGTTGTTGTGAATTTCCGCTAGACGTCACATTCAGGTTCAATAAATGACGGGCCGCAGAATTCTGCGGCCCGTTTTTTTTAGTTGAGATGATCAGTTTGCGTCTGATCATCGATTGACGGCACATCCAAACGGCCATTTAGGCTTCCATTGGCCCGCCGCTCGGGGCGCTGTCCGGACAAATGAGCTGACATGCCATTGGAATTGACCATCCCCCGTGTGAGCCCGGCTTCATCGGGTGTCAGGACGATCAGATTGCCTGACTGCCGCAGTTCAATGGCACACCTGATTTGCCGCTGCGCCTCAATCTGCTGACTGATCAGTGCCCGAAGGTCACTCTTTTCGCGTGGGGTCTCCGCCCGCCGCAGCATATCAGACAAGAGCCGGGTGCCTTCGATTGAGACAAAGTCCGGACCGCTCATATTGGCGAGACTTCCTTCAATTGATCCATTGGCGGTTGAGCGACCTGACGCAAGCGGCTTGATACTGAGGGTCACCATCGTAATTTCAATGCCCAGTCCGCTCTGCCCGTCCACACCGGGCGTGCCTTCAATGACCGCTTTCAGATGCGCTGTCAGGTAATTTTCAACTTCCTTCTGCTCACGGACAATAAAGTCCCGCTTGTGGCGACCGACCTCACTTTTCACGCCAGCATGAACGCGCTCAGCAAAGGTTTCTGCAAACGCCGCCGCTGTAAAGTTGACGAAGTCTTCCAGATACCGTTTGCGCAACCGAAACGTCACCGATGCCGTGACGTTCGTCTCAGCCCCGTCGCTGGTTGCCATAACCTGATCTTCCAGCAGGAAGACAATGTTGCCGAGATAAAACCGGCCGCGCTTGTCGGTTAGGACCGATGGCGTAAAAAACCGGTCTTCGCCTGAGGCAGCTAATGGGAAGTCGGCGAATGTGGTGTCTTCCACTTCGAAGAGCCGTCTCAGCGCCGCGTGGTTGCCAGCGAACCTGATTTTGCGACGTGCTGAAAACCGTTCCCGATAAACAGCTGCATCGCTATCGCCAATCTGAAAACCCAGAACCGCGTTGGCGAACAAGGCAAGCAACGCGGCTCCGATCCCGCCCGCAACAAGGGCTGGGTGCGCCAGGGTCATGTCACGCGCTGCGTCCAACGTGGGCTGAATGTATGTGCTTGCTTCCATGGCAAGCGAAGACACTGAATTGAGAATGGACTGGTCGATCATCTCGCACCTCATCAAGTTGATGAGCGTGAGATAGGCAACTTATTTGCTTTTGTCAAACTGGGAGATTAAGAAAAAGTATGCGCTTAAATAAATTAGGTAGCAAATGGCTCGGGGGATAGTGTGTCGTGTCTTTCCTGTATCAGGTCCCGCATGGTGTCGATAACGGCGGCGCGGACGATTTGTGGGGGGGCTGCTTTGCCAGCGGCCCATCGGCCTACCTGAGAATTCACGTACTTAATGCGGTCGGCCAGGAGGTTCTGTTTGACAAAGCCTCGATCGAGGGCATAGCGGAGAATGGAGGAAAATGTGGCCCCATCTTCAATGGCTTCGGGAATATCCGGCCCTTTGAGCATGGCGAGAAAGGAGGACAAGAGTTCTCGTTCTTTCGAGATTGGATCACCAAGAAGTCGGGCTGCCTCTTTGCTGAATGCTGTCGCGCCTGAGACTACGCCTGCAGAGCTTGCTGACATGACCCCTTTGTCCTTTCGTTTCGTGGCAACCGCGATGCTGCGGGCCGAGAGCTAAACTAAAAAAGGCCCCCCTTAGGCCGATAGCACTTCGCGCGCTATCAGGCCGAAAGTGGGCCGTCGCAAATTTTCCATATAATAGCTAAAAATCTGATAAACGCAAGTGGGTTGCCATTAGATTGTTTTTTAGCGAGATTGCGCTCCCAATAGGAGAGCGACACCATATCGGGGTCGATGAAGGGAGGGGTCAATGACCAGCAGCCTCAACCGCAAATCCCAGTCCATTGTGAGTATTCCATCCGGGGGCATCGGCATGTTCCGGGACCTGTGTGCCCAATGCCAGCGCAGAGTGATCAGCGGTCTACGGATGATTGATGACTATGGGACATTCACCGAGTTGTCGGACCATGAGCATTATGCGCGCATGGAGACCCTGGAGCTGATCGTCACCCGTTTGCTTGGGGTCAGGGTGACCTTCACCGGCATCCCCGACCGTGGCATTCTGCGAATAAACCAGATCGCACCGTGTACGGAGGACTGTTTTCGTTCCGACGGTCCCGATGGCGATGGTGATGGCGGCGCACGTGCCGTCTTGATGACAGCAACCCCCGCCATCCGCGCCGAGGCAGATCAAGCTTATCTTTGGGTCACCCGCGAGGGATGCGCCCCCGAACCGACCGTGACGCTCACACTGGTTGGCAATGATCCGATTGTCGACACCGGCCTCAGTGTTGAGTTTCCGGCTCTACCTGACAGCAAACCCACCTATGTTGTCATAAGTGAGATTTTACTCGCCGACGAAGTTGGGTGCCTTGAGAACGTGTCGATGCCGGGAACGGCGCGCGCTTGCGGGAAGTTCGGAGGCTGGTGCGCTGCCAATAGCAATCAGCCGTGTTGCTGAGTGGCGGCCCTCTAAAGCCGCACACAAGAAGCGCCGCGCCGGTTTGTCCCTAAGCGGCGTTTCGAACTTTAGCTTGAAGTGCCGAGCAGAGGGGAGGTCATCCTTCTTTTTTCGCGGCCTTTGTGCGGTCCACTTTTTTCTCAGCAATCCGGGCCGACTTACCGCGGCGCTCGCGCAGGTAGTAAAGCTTCGCACGGCGGACCTTGCCACGGCGCATGACCTTGATTGAGTCAACCAGCGGCGAGTAAATCGGGAATACTCGTTCAACGCCTTCGCCGAATGAAATCTTGCGGACGGTAAAGCTCTCATTGAGGCCGCTGCCAGAGCGAGCAATGCAGACACCTTCATAGGCCTGAAGACGTTCGCGCTCGCCTTCGCGCACTTTCACGCTTACGCGGAGCGTGTCACCTGGCGCGAATTCTGGAACGTCCTTACCGAGGCGTTCAATCTGCTCTTTTTCGAGCTGTTGAATAATGTTCATGGCCTTGTCTCATCCTTTAGTTTTTGTCCCGCCGGATAGGACCGCCATTCTCAGGGGAGAGAAGATCCGGTCGTCGCGTGCGCGTTATCTCTTCAGCCTTGGCCCGGCGCCATTCGGCAATCTTTTGATGATCACCGGAAAGCAGGACCGATGGGATCTGACGTCCCTCAAAATCACGGGGGCGAGTGTATTGCGGATATTCCAGCAAACGCTCACCGGAAGTCGCACGGCAGGAGAAACTCTCCTCGCCGAGCGATTGAGCGCAGCCCAATACCCCGGGGAGCAGCCTGACGCAAGCCTCGATCATGGCCATGGCCGCAATTTCCCCACCGGCAAGGACGAAATCCCCCAACGATACCTCTTCGACGGCCCGCGCCTCCAGTACCCGCTCGTCGACCCCCTCAAACCGGCCACACAGGATGATCGCACCGGACCCCGCGCTCAAGGTTTCTGCGAGCGCCTGATCAAAAGGCCGTCCGCGGGGGGAAACATAGATAATCGGCCGATCGTTTCGGGGAACAGTATCAATGGCTTTGCCGAGGATATCTGCGCGCATGACGAGCCCAGCCCCGCCGCCCGCGGGCGTGTCGTCCACGGACCCATAGGCATTGTCGGAAAAATCGCGAATGTTGACTGTGTCGAGGGACCAAATCCCCGTCGCGAGGCCTTTGCCCAGGATCGATAATCCCAAAGGACCCGGGAAGGCCTCCGGGAACAGGGTGAGGACCGTCGCGCCCCAGTTTGGTTTTGGATGATCTTCTTCTGGCTGGGTAACGCTCATCTCAGGCATCTTCCTCCCGCATCGCGCCGACATTGACGCTTTGGTCCGGGGAGACGATGTCGCCAGTCTCATCGCTTATAATGTTCTCATGGCTCACGATGTTGTTGTCGCTCACCAATGTTGCGGCGGTCTTTTCGGCGAACTGCTCAACTTCTTTCTGGGTTGCAGCGTCGCCTTTTTCGCGGTCGGCGCCGTCCGTTTGTTGCGCGGATGAAACCGCATCATCGGCGAGAGTGATTTTGCCGCCTTCGATGTCAATTTCCGGAACCATCTCGCGCGTAAAGGGGACAAAAACCGAGGATCCTTTTTTTGGGGTGACTTCCAAAATGTCACCTGCACCAAAATTCTGGACGGATTTCACTCGACCAATGGGCGCACCACTTGACGTAACGGCGTGAAGGCCGACCAGGTCCTCCTGGTAGAAATCATCGTCATCATCAAGGGCCGGCAGGCGGTCGCGCTGGACGTATAGCTCAAGTCCGGTGAGCTCTCGGACTGCTTCTGGAGAGGTGAGTGTCGGCGTGGTCGCAAGCACCAGCGCCTCTTTCAGAACCCGGACAACGCGCAAGTCCAACTGCGTGTCGCTGCCCTGAAGCCTCAAAGGGCCGTACGCGTCGATATCCGCCTCATCCTCGGTATACGTTTTGACTTTAAAGGCGCCTTTGACGCCATGGGCCCCGCCGATCACACCGAGGCAAACCTCATCTTCGCGTTGATCTGTAGGGGTCGGTTTGCGGGTCACGGCGACGGCTCATTGGTCGGGTTCGGCTGCAGGAGCTTGCCGTCTTCTACCCACAAGACCACGCCTATGGCGGCGATGCCGAGAATCGCAAAACCGAGAATGATCGGTGTCGTCGTGTGGTTGTAGAATTGGCCGATCAGTGTGCCGAGAAACCCTGCAACGGTCGTGCCCGCAAAGCCGTTGGCAGCCGCGGCGGCCCCTGCCATATGACCCATGGGTTCCATGGCGAGCGCCGAAGAGTTCGGCCCAATAAGCCCGAGAGCAAAAAACGCGATCGACATGAACGTCAGGAACACGATCATGTTCTCCCCAATGCTCATGACGATAAGGAGGTGCATCACATTCGACAGAATAAAGGCGAGAAGTGCAGAGTGGGTAAGGCGCCGCATGCCGAAGCGCTCAACTAGCCGCGCATTAGTCAGCGTGGCTGCAGCAAGGGCAGCGGCAATCACGGCAAAGGCCAGAGGGAAATTGTCCCCCAGGTTGAAGATCTCCTTGAAGATCTGCTCAGAGGCGGAGATGTAGCCGAAAAGAGCGCCGAAACAGAACGCGGACGCGAGGGTATAGCCAAATGCCACGCGATTCTTCAAAAACTCTCCGTAGGCGGACATGATGGGCCCGATCTGTAGCGTTTTGCGATCGGAAGGGTTCAGTGTTTCGGGCATGCGCAGATAAACCCAGACGCCAAGGAGGAGCCCGTAGATCAAAAGCGCAATAAAGATCCCGCGCCAGGGCGCAAATGAAAGGACCAACTGACCAATGCTCGGCGCCAGGATTGGGGCGGCCATGAATACTGTAATAGCGAGGGACATGACCCGCGCCATTTGCCGTCCCGCGCATTGGTCCCTGACCATAGCGATGGAGGCAACCCGCGTCGCAGCGGTGGCGATCCCCTGAAACCCGCGGGCCGCCAGAAGTAGCGTAAAGTCGGCGGCGATGACGGAAAGCAGCGAGCCGATGAGGTAACCGCCAAGCGCCAACATGAGGACGATCCGGCGCCCAAACCGGTCAACGATCGGTCCGAAGAATAGCTGGGCAATGCCGTTGCCCATGACATAGACACCGATGATGAGTTGCTGGCGGTTCTGACCGGCGCTCAGCTCATTGCCGATTGTGGTCAGCGCCGGCAGCATCATGTCGATCGCAAGGGCGTTCAAGGCCATTACCGCTGCGGTAAGGCCCACGAGTTCGCCGAAGGCGAGCTGGCGCGGTTGGTGGCTGGTGGTCGTTTTCATGGTCTGCCTCGCCTACCCATAAAGGGGCCGCAAGGCAAACCGTCTTTTGTCAGTGGGATTCTTGGAGCAACGTCAAGCCGCCGTCACGCGTCGCGCGCGGGCTACCTTAAAAGGCACGAGACGCCGTTCGCGATCACACCAAAGCTTCAGTCTGACAGTCTTCAGGCTGTCGACAAAGTTCATTCGCCTGATTTCGGCAAGTTCACGGTGGTCCCGAATGACTTTGTGGAGTTTATAGAACGGGATCCGGCTGTAGAGATGATGCACATGGTGGATGCCGATGTTTGCTGTCATCCACTGAAACATGGCTGGCAGTTTGAGATAGCTGCTGCCATAAAGAGCGGCCTCATGGAGCTGCCAGTCGGCTTCATGGTCCCAGATCGTGTCTTCAAACTGGTGTTGCACATAAAACAGCCAGACGCCGATGGCCGCAGCCGTTACGGTAATGACGAAATACACCGGCAAGAATAAGGCCCATCCAAAGGCGAGGCTGCCGCCGACAATGATCCCGAGTAACGCTACATTCGTCAGCATGGTGCTGATCCAATATCGCGGTCCTGCTTTCATAAACCCGATGGGCAGGCGATGATGGAGAAGGAAGACATAAATCGGGCCGAGGATGAACAGCACAAATGGATTGCGATAGAGACGGTAGCCGAGGCGGCCCAAAGGCGACTTTGCATTGTACTCATCGACCGTCAGGGTAAAGACATCGCCGATCCCGCGCTTGGCGAGATTGCCATGGCTCGCATGATGGATGAGATGCGATTTCTGCCAAAGGTCATAGGGCGTCAGCGTGAAGGCGCCGATCACGCGGCCGGTCCAGTTATTTGCCGCTCTGCTTTTGAAGAAAGCGCCATGGGAACAATCGTGTTGAATGAGGAAAAGCCGGACCAGAAAGGTGCCGGCGACGACCGCAATGGGGATGCTTAGCAAAAGGTGAACCGACCCTGCCCAGAGAGCGAGCGCCCAGAGCCCTAAAAACGGCACAACCGTTACCGCCAGTTCAAATAGGCTGCGGTCCAGTTCAGGTTCACGATAGGCGGAAAGCTTACGAATCCAGTTGGCGGCAGGTGGCAAAGCACGTGGTTTCATCGAAATTGGGCTCATTCTAGCTTGATAAATCAGGTGGGCATCCAGTCGAACGCTGATGGACAGGCAAGATTGCATAAAACGATGGTTTAAGGGTTACCTGCAAGGGCCATCTTTGAATTGTGAGCACATTCCCTTTTTTTGTCTGATGGCCTCTCTCTCGATGAGGTGCGCACAAGGCGTTTCGCGGCTGCACACTGTTGGGAGAAGGTCTTTTGGAGGCAAAGTTTCCCACAGGTCGGGTTGTGTGATCGCGCGTTTCTTGGTCCCCAATCTGGGGTTAGGAAAAGTTGGCTGGGCGCACCATGATAAGGGTTTAGGCAGTTTCTGGGGTCAGGGCGATATGCTCAGTTCCAAGATAGTCTGCCGTCTGCATTTCCATTAGCCGCGAGACAGTTCGTTCGAATTCGAAAGCACCATCGCCGGCAGGATACAGATCTTGAGGCAACGCATCAGCTGAACAGACGAGCTTTGTCTTCGCTTCGTAAAATGCATCAATCAAATTGACAAACCGGCGGGCTTCGTTCCGACTGTGTGGTCCCATTCTCGGGATATGGTCGACAAAGACGGTTGTGTACCGTGCGGCGATGGCGAGATAATCGGAGGCCCCAAGCGGGCGCTCGCAAAGCTCAGCAAAAGTGAACCGGGCCGCGCCCCTGGCGGCACGTGGAACCGGTACTTGCCGACCGAGAATGGTCACAGCTTCCGACACTTCGCTCGCGCCACAAATCAGATTTGACCACGCGGTATCCATGGCATTATCGGCTTGTGGCCCTAAAGGTTGGTAGTAAACCGGCGCACCCTTTAGGCGTTCGAGCCGATAGTCCCTGTCGGCATCCAGTTCAAACACTGTCAAGCGCGACTTAATCATATCGATCGCCGGCAAGAAGAGTTGACGGTTCAAGCCGTCTTTGTAGAGATCATCCGGATGCCGATTGGATGTGGCAACAAGCGTGACGCCGTTATCAAATAGCGTTGAAAAGAGCCGCCCTAAGATCATCGCATCAGCGATATCGCTGACTTGCACCTCGTCGAAACATAAAAGCTGCGCCTGTCTTGCCAGATCATAGCCGACGAGCGGGACCGGATCGTCCGGTGCGCGCCGATCGTAAGCCTTATGGCGACGTCGTTCTTTGTCACTTGCCTGGCGCCAGTGGTTCAAGCGGGCATGGGTTTCGGCCATGAATTCATGGAAGTGGACCCGTCGCTTTGCGTCCACGTCCGTGTTGTTGAAGAAGATATCCATAAGCAGGGATTTTCCCCGGCCAACGCCGCCCCAGAGATAAATCCCTTTCTGTGGCCTTGGTCTGGAAAAGATAAAACCGCGCCGTTTGGTCAGCGACGACGACAATCCCTGGAGCTTCTTCACCGCAGCCGCCTGGACGGCGTCAGCCTCTAGTGTTCCCGCCGCAACGAGCTCGTTGTATCTTTTTAATGGACCCCTCATCACCTGAAACCTTAAGCCCTCTAAGCGGCGAGGTCACGGGTCTTTTGCGCAGCAACAGCCTCCGCCGAAATGGGAGACGGGCGGAGCACGAAGTGAGCAGTTGCTACGGCAAGTCCTGCCCCTATGAATTGGGCCAACAGGAACATCGGCGCATCGATGGCTCGGATCCCGGCGAATGTATCGGTCATGGTCCGGGCAATTGTTACTGCCGGATTGGCAAACGATGTCGACGACGTGAACCAGTATCCTGCGGTAATGAACAGACCCACGGCATAGGGGATTGCCTCGGCGCGGAAGCGTAGGCACCCGAAAATAGTGAGGACCAACCCAAAGGTCGCGACGATTTCGCCAGTCCATTGGCCTACGCCTGTCCTTGCCTTGATGCTCGATTGAACAAGTGTTTGGTCGAACATGCCGTGGGCAATCAGCACGCCCAAAAAGCCGGCAATAATCTGTGCAAAGACAAAGGCGACAGCTTCCGGAGCGGCAATCTTCCGATCCAGAAAAAAAGCAAAAGTTACTGCGGGGTTAAAATGCGCACCTGATACGGGGCCGAAAATCAGAATCAAAACGACAAGAGCCGCGCCCGTCGCAAGTGTATTGCCTAAAAGAGCTATGGCGTCGTTTCCACCGGCAAGGCTCTCGCCCATAATCCCCGATCCGACGACGACGGCGAGCAGGAGAGCTGTTCCTATGACCTCGGCGGCTAGTTTTTGGGAAAGCGTGTACATCAGGCCTGCCCTTTGAGGAAGGTATCGATCGTGGCACGGATCTGGCCGAAAATCCGCTCGAATTCCTGGCCGATCTCGTCATCGCTGCCAGTTGCGGCAGCTGGATCTTCAAAGGACCAATGGTGCTTTTGGGGCGCCGCGCCGTTGGTTGTTGGCCAAACAGGGCAGACTTCTCCGGCGGCATTGTCGCAAACGGTCACGACCGAATGCATCACCGGCGCGCCAATGGCTGCAAATTCGTTCCAGCTTTTTGACCGAGGCTCACCGGGATCGATGGCATGGTTTTTTAGCGTTTCGATGGCGAAAGGGTTTGGTCGTCCTGTCGGGTTTGAGCCTGCAGAATAAGCGTTCCAATCTCCATGGCCTGCGTGGTTCATGTAGGCTTCGGCCATAATCGACCGCGCAGAGTTACCAGTGCACAAAAAAAGAATGTTCTTCATGGGGCAGCTCAGTTTTGTGGGGCGCAGCAGCTATTGCCGGTTTGCATGAGCACGCGGTCAGGTTCCGCGCCATAATTCTCACTCTCGCCAAAAGTCTGAAAGAGCTCCCAAATTGCCCCTTGCGGATCGCGGCTCCAGTATTTGTTGCTCTGGGCGTAGCAGCAGGTGGTATTTTTCTCCGGCGTAGATGGGAGGTTGGCAGCGGTTAGTCGGTCGGCCACCGTCTCCAGGTCAGCTTCCGTGTCGAATGACAGGCCGACGTGGTCGATGCCGGCATCGCCGCCATGGGTGGACAGCGAGATATTCGCCGCAGGTTCATCGATCAGCCATTTGGCGTAGTCGTCTTCCCGAACCGTTGGGGCTTCCCCAAATAGTGCCTCGTAATAGGCAATTGATGTTTCCAGGTCTTGGGTTTTGAGGTGGATATGCAAGCGTTTCATCAGGCGTTCTCCTTGATCACATAGGGGCCGCAAAGGCGAGGATCGCCCTGGCAGCAGTCGGACATCAGAAAATCGATGAGTTGGCGGATCCCGCCATAGTCAGCGGAGTACTTGACGGTGCGGCCTTCTTTCCGGCTTTGGACGAGACCTGCCTGGCTCAATTCCTTGAGGTGGAAGGACATGGTGGGCGCAGGTACACTCAGCGCCGATGCGATGTCGCCAGCGGCGACGCCGTTGGGGCCAGCCTTGACGAGCATGCGCAGGGCGCTAACCCGGGAGGCTTGACCAAGGGCTGAAAATATCTCTGCGGCAGTATTTGTTTCCATATTTTCATAATTATGAAATTATAGAATTTATGTCAAGGGTTATGTCAGGCCATTTTGATGAGAAGGTGAGAGTAGGCGGATGCAAAGCGGTTTAGGCGCAATCGATTTTGAAACGGCCTTTTATGAGCGCATTGAGCCCGTCGAGGTCGACTATGATGAGCTGGGCCATATCAATAACGCGGTTTATGTCGTCTGGGCGCAAAAGCTAGCGACCTCCCATTGGCGTCACGTGGCGAACCCAGAGCTTCAACGCGCATACATTTTTGTCGTTCTTCGACATGAAGCGGAATATCGACGCCCATTGGAGCCCGGTATGGCCATTGAAGGTCGGACTTGGCTCGGGCGCGCTTCGGGCCCGCGTTTTGAGAGATTTGTCGATATTCGAGAACTGGGTGCGATCCGGGGGTCAGCCCTTATCCGGACGGACTGGTGTCTTGTGGATCAGGCAACCCGCAAACCAAAGCGGGTACCGCAGAGCATTCTCGATTGCTTTAATGTGACAGGCGCGGGGTAATTGAAGCAGGGTACGTCTGATTTGTTGGGCTTACCGGAGACGGAAAACCCCTAGCTCACCTAAGCCCGGGTCATGCTGATGGCCATACCCGAAAAATGGGCAGGGCAAACCCGAGCGATATCAGGCGCCGCGTGGGTTTGGCCGGTTCACCATCAATTTGCGAATCTCGGCGATCGCTTTCGCAGGGTTCAGTCCTTTCGGGCAAACCTGCGCGCAGTTCATGATGGTATGGCAGCGGTAGAGCTTAAACTCATCCTCGAGTTTATTGAGCCGTTCATTGGTCGCTTCGTCACGGCTGTCGGCAATCCAACGGTAAGCCTGGAGCAGGGCCGCGGGCCCAAGGTATTCTTCTTCGCTGCCAGCCTTGTCCCCATTCCACCAGTAAGACGGACATGAAGTCGAACAGCACGCGCACAAAATGCATTCGTAAAGCCCGTCCAAGTGTTCGCGGTCTTCCTTGCTTTGCAGGAATTCCTCGTCGGTTTTGGTCTCGTCGGCCTGCAGGAACGGCTCGATATAAGCATGCTGCTCGTAGAACTTTGTCAGGTCAGTGACGAGATCCTTCACCACAGGCTGGTGGGGCAAAGGGTAGACCGTGATATCGCCGCCGCCGAGTTCATCCATGCCTTTGGTACACGCCAGCGTATTCGACCCGTTAATGTTCATCGCGCAGGAACCGCAAACGCCCTCGCGGCATGAGCGGCGAAATGCCAAGGACGCATCCCCGTCGGTTTTGATTTTGATCAGCGCGTCCAGCACCATGGAAACGTCGCTAACGTCGATCTTGAAGGTATCAACACGCGGGTTTCCCCCGTCTTCCGGGTCATAACGGTAGACTTTGAACGTACGGAGTTTGCCACCGGCCTTTTTCTGTTTGAAGGTTTTACCGGATTTGTTGACGACGGAGTTTTTCGGAAGCGTAAGTTGGACCATCGAAGGAAAAGAGCCTCGGCTATCTGCGTTGACGGATGTATAGCCGGAGCAGGTCCCGCTCGCCAGCGATCTGGCGTCGCAGCAACATCAAATATCGAGGGTCTGCAGCGCCTTAAGACGATTTCGATGGGGTTTGGTTTGTTGTCTCTGGGTTGTCACCCATATTGCGGAGCTTCGGATAGAAGATGCAGCTCAGAAACAGAAATGCTGCGGCCGTCAGCAATGAGATCGACGCAAAGACAAGGCCTATCTCGCCGAGCCAGTTTCCAAATGCACATGTGCAGGCAATGAGGAAGTAAGGAAGGATCGGCGGCTCTTCGCGGATATACCTGATAATGAACATGATCAGGGAAGCGACCAGTAACGAAATCGCCAGTATGTCAAAGATGGTAATCATGCCTGCGTACCTTCAGAGATCCTAGCGGGTATCATGCCCGAGGATCCTGAAGAGTTGATTAAGTATGATTGTGGCGCTTGCTTCCGGTCTTGACCTGGGCGCGTTCAGGTCTGGCGCACGACTTTCTTCAAGCTATCATATTGAGGCGCGCGCCCTTCTGACTTCGCGGTGAAGCTTTCCTTGATATCTTCAGGACGAAGCATGCCCGCGTTCCAGGCTGCGACATGGTTAAGGGTATCGTCGGTGGAGTGATCGCGGGAGTACGCGATCATGCGCTTACAGCCAGTGACGGCGAGCGGGGCGTGCTGAGCGATCTTCCGGGCGATGTCCATGACCCCATCGAGCAAGCTTTGCGCATCATCGAACACCTCATTGACGAGGCCAATTTCCTTCGCCTTGTCAGCGGGCAGTCGCTCGCCGGTATAGGCAAGTTGCCTGGCCCAGCCCTCGGGGATGACTTTGACAAGACGAGGAAACGTGCCGACGTCCGCGGTCATCCCAATGACGGTTTCCTGAATACAGAAAAAAGCGTCCTTGCTGGCATATCGGCAATCAGCGGCGGTGATCAGGTCAACGCCCGCCCCGAGAACACCGCCTTGGCTTGCGGTTAGGACAGGCTGGCGCGCAGCTTCCAGGGCGGAAAACGTATGCTGAAGACTTGCGAGATAATAATGTACAAAGTACTCCGCTGAGATGTGTGGATTGTCCGGGTGCGGATCCAGATCGCCTTCCATGAAGACGGAAATGTCCATCCCTGACGTGAAATGCTTGCCCTCGGACGAAATCACGATCACCCGCGCTTCTGCGTCGTCAGAAATCTTGGTGATCGCCGCGGGGAATTCCTTCCAGAAGGCCGGGATCATGGAGTTGGCCTTCTCTGGCCTGTTCAGCCGCACATTGGCGATATGATCGGATATCTCGACGGTGAAGCATTCATAGCTCGAAGCGGTCATGGCGGGCTCCCAAGTTCAGGTGATCGGGGTCTTGCATTTTGGATTCTGCAATATCGAGCGGAGTATTGCCCGGACGTGGCAAGTTGACGAGAGCGATGCACAGTTCGACGGGCTAGGTTGGACGTCCGATTGTCATTGAAATTGAAAGCGCCTCATTTGGGGCAAGCAAACGGCCACCAGATGCCGTGCCAAACTCGGTGAGTCTGCCAGGCAAATGCGTGACGGGCTCGAGACAAACATAATCTTCGTGCTCTGGCGCGAAGACATGCAGGATCTGGGCATCGGTCTTGATGTGGATGCTGTGCCCGTCTTGTCGGAGGCGAACATCTCCATCGAAACCCACAAAACTGTGGTCGAGCATGGTCTTCGGGAGCGGGACTTGCTCTCCCTTGCCAAAACCTGGTGAAAGCTCAGCCGGAGCCGCGCCGGGCGGCGTCACGCATTCGCCCGCATTGAACGTGACCGTCGTTTCACTTGTTCGGCTAAAATACGGATGGAGCCCAAGGCCTGCTGGGGCCGGCCTGTCATCGGTATTCGTCATTGAAAGACGAACGGTCAGCCCGTCATCTGTTAGGTCGAAGGTTTGTCTGGCTTGAAACGCAAATGGCCAGTGACCCGCGCGCGGGGTATAGTCAAGGAATAGTTCCGTATGCTGATCGGTGGTTGATAAAGTCTCCCAGTCGGAGATCCATCCCTCGCCATGGAGCGGGTCGTTGGGGGCGTGGTCAGTCCGAGTCGCGCTGAGCGGATACGAGGAGCCTTTAAATTCAAGCTGCCCACCATAGATCCGGCCGAAATAGGGAATGCACGGGAAGCATGCGGAATGAAGAGGATCGATGAGAGCGGCGTCGCGTTTTGAGAATGCACTCGGCCCATTCGAATGGCCGGGAGTGCGGACGAGCCGCTTATCCCGCCATGTTAGTCCTTCAAGCAGGCCCTGTTCAGCCCGGATGGCGGCATTAAGGCCACCCTCGGGGCTTGCGAGTTTCATCGGGTTTGCCACTCGCAGGACCCTTAAGTCAAAATCTAAAGGATTGATCAGTACACGCGTGCTTTCGGCTCGATGTACTCGATTTCATCCGTCAACGTATATTCATGCACGGGGCGGTAATCGAGTGAAACAGCACCGTTCTGGAACCAGCCGATAGTGTGCTTCATCCAGTTCTCGTCGTCACGTTCGGTGTAATCTTCGCGGGCGTGCGCGCCGCGGCTTTCCTTACGGTTAGCAGCAGACTCAACGGTGACAACCGCCTGTTCAATGAGGTTGTCGAATTCAAGGGTCTCAACGAGATCTGTGTTCCAGATCATCGAGCGGTCGGTGATGCCAATGTCCGGCAGCCCTTTGTGGACGCCTTTGATCAGTCCGCGGCCTTCCTCTAATACATCGCCTGTCCGGAAGACGGCGCAATTGTTCTGCATGACCTTTTGCATGTCGAGACGAAGCTGCGCCGTTGGTGTGCTGCCGTCCGCATAGCGGAAACGGTCAAGACGAGCGAGCGCTTCGTCGCCCGCTTTAGGCTTCAGGGTCGGCACAGGCGTAGACGGATCAACCACTTCGGCACATCGCAAGCCGGCAGCACGGCCGAAGACCACAAGGTCAATCAAAGAGTTGGAGCCAAGACGGTTTGCACCGTGAACAGAGACACATGCGGCCTCGCCGATGGCCATGAGGCCAGGCACGATCGCATCTGGGTCGCCGTCTTTCTTGGTGACGACCTCGCCATGGAAGTTCGTCGGGATGCCGCCCATATTGTAGTGAACCGTCGGCAGAACCGGGATCGGCTCCTTCGTGACATCCACGCCGGAGAAGACCTGCGCCGATTCAGAGATCCCAGGCAGGCGCTCAGCGAGGATTGCCGGATCCAGGTGGTTCAGGTTCAAATGGATGTGGTCTTTGTCTTTACCAACGCCGCGGCCTTCGCGGATTTCCATGGTCATGGCACGGCTCACCACATCGCGAGAGGCGAGGTCTTTTGCGGATGGCGCATAACGCTCCATGAAGCGCTCGCCCTCGGAGTTAGTGAGATAGCCGCCTTCGCCTCGGGCCCCTTCGGTGATCAGGACGCCTGCACCATAAATCCCGGTTGGGTGGAACTGGACGAACTCCATATCCTGGAGTGGGAGGCCGGCGCGCAGGACCATTGCGTTGCCATCACCTGTACAGGTGTGCGCGGATGTACATGAGAAATACGCCCGGCCATAGCCGCCCGTCGCTAGGATCACCATTTTCGCTGCAAACCGGTGGATCGTGCCGTCGTCCAGTTTCCAGGCCATAAGGCCCTGGCATTCGCCATCTTCGGACATGATCAGATCAAGGGCGAAATACTCAATAAAGAACTCGGCGTTCTTCTTTACCGACTGACCATAGAGCGTGTGCAGGATCGCGTGGCCAGTCCGGTCGGCGGCCGCGCAAGTGCGCTGGACCGGGCCTTCACCGAAATTGCGTGTCATGCCGCCAAAGGCGCGCTGATAGATTTTGCCTTCTTCGGTTCGGCTGAATGGAACACCCCAATGTTCCAGCTCATAAACGGCGGCAGGCGCATTCTTGCAGAGATATTCAATGGAATCTTGGTCGCCGAGCCAGTCAGACCCTTTGACCGTGTCGTACATGTGCCAGCGCCAGTTGTCCTCGCCCATATTGCCAAGGGACGCAGAAATGCCTCCTTGGGCGGCAACAGTGTGCGAACGGGTAGGGAAGACCTTTGTGACGCAGGCCGTTTTTAGTCCTGCCTGTGCTGCGCCAAGCGTCGCGCGCAGGCCGGAGCCGCCAGCACCAACGACAACGACATCGTATGAATGGTCAATGATTTCGTACTCGTTAGCCATCAGATCATCCCTATAATGACAAAAGTGACCACCAGGTCACCGCTATGACGGCGATCGCGACAACCCAATTCAAGGCACTAAAGAGCCCGCGCATCCCGCCATGGATATAGTCGTCGATTACTTCGCTGACGCCAATGCGCCCGTGCAGCGCACCTATGGTCACGAACGTGCCGAAAAGGCCAAAATTAAGAGGTTTTTTCAGCCAGGCTTCCGCGCCGGCCAAGTCTTCGCCCGCATGAGCCATGAGGCTCCAAAGAAACCAGATGGCAATCGGGATCAAAATGACCGCACTTGCCCGCTGCATGATGAATGTCGAGGTGCCCTTGTGTGACATGGTGGGGGGTCTCCTTCAGGCGCCGCGAGCAGCCGTCGCGCCTAAGGCAATCAGGCCAGCCAAAACAAACGATGCAATATAGACAAACCAGGCGACGCGCGATGCTGTCGCCGGGACGAGGCCGCGGCCGGTGTCGGTATAGAGGTACCGAAGCCCGCCGAGCATATGGAAACAAAGCGACCAGACATATCCGAACAGGATTATCATGCCCAATGGCGAGGTCAGGAATTTGGCAAAAGGACCAAAAGATTCCGGCCCGCGGGCAACTGAGAAGGCCCAGGCGGCGAGCAGTACCGTCCCCGAGACATTCGCAATACCGGTTGCGCGCTGGGTGATCGAGGCGGCCATGGTGACAGTAAACTTCCAGACCTGGAGGTGCGGTGAGAGGGGCATTGCCTGGCGTTCCCCGTGGGTTGTCCCCGCGGGCCCCACTTTTGCTGCGTGGTCTGCGCCTGTCGTCATGTTCGTCCTCTGATCCAGGGCCGGTGATCCAGTGCTGACGCGCCTTCGCACCTGCGATTTGTCTTGGCCGGACAATAGGTTGGTCAGGGGGCCTGTCAACGTGGCGATTTACGCTTTGCCAAGCATGTGAGCGGTGGTCGGATCGGTGAATTTTGGCGTGTTTGCGTTCTGGCCGGTTTTCAGCGCAGTATCTTAGCGGGGTAACAATTTGGGGCACGTCACTGAACCGGGTCTACGCTGGTGGCTTGTCCTCAGTTCGCATGTAGCGGGGTTGTTTATGGGTTGGGGTTCGACAAAAACAAGGGTCGCGGCGATGATTGCCGCTCTGGTCGCCGCTTTTTGGTGCCTATCAGGGCCCGCATCGGCTGAGACCAAATCCGCGCTGTCGCTTGAGGAGCTGGAACAGGCCCTCATCGATGCCGGGCTAGACCCGGAAATGACGAGCGATGCAAAGACCGGCGCGCCGGTCGCCAAGGCGGAGTTTGGCAGTCTCATCTTCTGGATTCGGGCCCTCGATTGCGACCGGGACGGCTGTTCGACCTTGATGCTGTTTTCAAATTTTGACCTGGACCGGCCCATCACCGCGGATGATCTGCGCACTATTAATCGGTACAATGACAGCAATGTGTTCGGACGCGCCTATGCCTTGGAAAAGCGGGGCGAGGTCGGCGTTGATTACGTGATTGAGCTGGATGGTGGGGTGTCGCTGGAAAATGTCACCCGCAATATCTCCCGATGGGCCGACGTCATGGCCGCCTTCATCGAGAACTTTCAGGAAGGCCCGCCGGCCCTTGATGACAGCGAAGAAGACGCACTGATCGGCAGTTGATCCCTGAAAAGGATCTCTCCCATCACGCGCTATTCTTCTTCGAAACGGTCAGAGTGTTTGCCTCTTATAGGAGCGTAGAACTCTTTGATTTCCTCTAGGTCCCGATCGTAATTGCCGCTGGTCTGGATCGTCTTCCCGATCCCGCCCACTTTGCGGGCATAGTCCAGAAACCCGAGAGCAATAGGCACGCCCGCCCCATGGGCGATATTGTAAAAACCCGTTTTCCAGTAGCGCACTTTAGAGCGGGTCCCTTCGGGCGGAATGGCCACCGCTAGTTCTTCTGCATCCCGATAAATATCGACCATTTGGGAGACGACATTGTTCGCTTTTGATCGATCGATCGGGATGCCGCCGAGGGCCTTCATGAGCCCGCCAAAAGGTGGCTTGAAGAGCGTGTCTTTACCCATCCAATTAAGGCGTATGCGGAATTTGTAAGCGACGCCCAGCATAAAGGGCAGATCCCAGTTCGTGGTGTGCGGCGCGGCGATGACAACGAATTTTTTGTCAGGCGGCGGATGGCCCTCCACTTGCCAGCCAGCGAGATGATAGGCGCGCAAGGCCATCCAGCGCCGCATTTCGTAAAGACTACTTCCGGCTGGGCGCAAATTGGGGATGTTCTCAGACAAAGGGACCTCGACGGCAGGGGTAGCCGTGAGGACTACAGCACCTCGAAACCATTGACCAGTCTGCGGGCCGGTGCCTTGTCGCGAGTGACGCAAAAATGCCCGATATTGGCCGCTCGTGCTTTTGCAAGAATACCCATATCAGCCGTTACGGATAACAGCTATTGTGCGGACCGCGCCGTTATCTGCATAACGTGCGGGCACTTGATCACCCCTTATCTTGCTCCGCGACAAAGATAGTCAGGAGCTGCGTTGCAGCCTCCTTGTTGCCGTCCAGTCGAAGTCGGAGCGCTTCGATCTGCGTTTCTTCGTGTTTCACCACGAAGGCAAAGAACTCTGCATCCTCTTCCGGCGCAACACGTTTGAGCTCTTTAAGCTTCTCGAGGTACTTGATCGTATCTTCCAAAACGATTTTCGTCATGACGTCGTCGGGAAGGACGCCCATTCCCAACCGCGCTAGGCCGACTTGGATGTTCGCACCGGTGCGGGGCGCCTGCGAGAGTCCGTATTTGCTGGCGAATGGCGCATACTCGCGCTGCAGGAACTCTTCAAATGCGACCCATGCGGTGTAGAATGCCTTGTCGCCGTCGGTGACTGCTTTCTCGCCAAGTTCCTTATTCACTTTGAGCGCGAAGGCCCGGTTTTGGACTTCCATATCGAAGAGTTCCATGAAGCGTTCATTCAGCTCCATGAGTGGACCGAAGCTGAGGTCGGAACGATCACGCTTGAGGATAAAGAAATAGGGGGTCGGGTCACCTTTCATGTCCATGACGCCCAAGACCTGTTCGTCATCGATCTTGACGAAAGCATCGATAATAGGTCGCTCGTCATAGAGCATGCTGGCTGTGGCCCGGCCGCGGAACTCGACCATACGCAGGCGCGCTTTGGGTTCCTTCGTCTCCAGAAGAAAACGCCCGGACTCGATCACGTCCCCAACAATTTCGTCTTTCGGCAGGTCAGCTTCTAGCGGCACCAGCTTAGGATTAACGGCGTAGAGCTCTGTTTTGTCGGAATTGATGAACACCAGGGGATGCACATCATCTTCGCCGAAGAATATTTTGGCGTGTAGGCCAGCGGGTTGCAGCAGTCCATCAAAGCGGTGGCCGGTGTTGACTTCGATAAAGCTCCAGCGACCAAACATCTCTTCAATCGGCATGGCTGGTAGCGCGTCGAAAGCGGCATACGCCTCGTCCGCAGTGATTGATGCGCTATCGAGAACCTTGGTCAGAAAATCTTGCAAATCACCCTCCGTGGAAAACGCTTGCATCGGAGTGACCTCTGCGGCGTGTTGAGATGCCGACTCGAACGCGAGGCTGTTGCCGTCGCTCCCGAATGAGGCCACCAATAAAAGCATGCTACCCGTCCAGATCATCTCAAACTTCCTCTTGAAATAGGCAGCAACTCTGCGATGTTCACTTGAACTTTAATCTGTCTGCGACGCAGTCGGCCTCGCTTTGTCGCAAGTGGTTGGTTGGGTGGGAAGTGAGTCACGGTTAACACGCCATGGATGACGCATTCGCAGGGGGGAGGGGACCCGGGTTTGATCGCGCAACCGTCGAAACGGGACTTCGGCGCGTTCTCAAGAGCGCCCAGTTCGCAGAATCAGCCCGGCTAAGCCGTCTTCTGCATCACATCGTCACTGAAAGTCTGGAGGGGCGCGCCGACAGTCTCAAAGGCTACAGCTTAGGGATCGATGTCTTTGATAGACCCTCCAGTTTTGATCCTGGCACCGATACGATTGTCCGTGTCCATGCGAGTAAGCTGAGATCCCGGTTGGACCTCTATTACGCAACCGAAGGTGCCGGCGATCCGATCAGGATCGGCGTGCCGAAGGGCCAATATGCACCGGTCTTCGAGCGTTCGAGCAATGGCAAGGTCTTAGCACCTGACGTCGAGACACGCTCAACGAATGGTGCCGCGCCCCCTATTGTGGCGGTTATGCCATTTGAAAACCTCCATCATAGCTCCGAGTACGATGCAATTGCGCTTGCGTTCAGTGTTGACGTCCTTTCGGCGCTCTCCCGATTTCGAGAGTTGCGTGTTCTGTCGCGTCATACGACATGGCACTATCAAGGAGAGCGGCCGGTTCCCCGAGCGCTTGGGAAAGAGCTTGGTGCTGACTACCTGGTTGAGGGCACCTATCGCTGCAGCGCGAATTCTGTCCGTGTCACGGCCCACCTGGTTTGCACGAAGACTGGCGAGGAGATGCTGTCCGAGAGTTTCGACCGAGACCTGTCGGCACAGAGCCATCGTGAGATTCAGGATGATGTTGCGTCCCGGATCGCTGCCTTGATCGGCGACCCCTCTGGGACCGTTCATCGTGCAGCATTGCACTTACCCACCGAGACACACGAGCTCGACGCCTATCAGGCGCGTATGATCGCATCAGATTATTGGCGTAACCCAAACGCTGAAGCCCATGGGCGGACACGCACGCTATTGGAGCGAGCGATCGACATTGACCCGAATTATGCAGGCGCGTGGGGTATGCTGTCTCATCTGTATGGGGACGAGTTTCGGTTTGGTTTTAACCAGGAGAAACCCGACCCGTTGCAGCGATCATTGAAGGCCGCAGAGCGCTCGATTGCGCTCGACTCAACGAACGTGACGGGCTTCCACGCACTCTTTCTGACGCAGTTCAATCTGCGTAATGTTGAGGCTTTCGCGGATGCTGCAGATCGTGCCCTTGCGCTTAACCCGAACGCTACAGACATGCTCGCGGACGTAGCGTATTGCTATGCGCTCGCAGATTGCTTGCCTGAGGCGCGCGATGCGATCGCAAGGGCTTTTGCGTTGTCTCCAAATCCGCCAGGCTTTTATCACGGCGTCTCATTTACAATTGAGTTTGTTGACCAGAACTACGATGCAGCCCTGATCGCGACCCGCAAAATTGGGGATGGTCTTTGGGTGGGAGCGGAGATCTATCAGGCCATGTGCCTTAGTCTTTTGGGGCGGTTCGAAGAGGCCAACGAGGCATTGCGGGGATTTGAAACGACCGGGCGGCGCGCGAAGGAATTTCTGAACAGCGTTTTCGAAATCTGGAACATGCCGCATTTTGTCCGTGAGCGAGCTTCCGATGCTATTGAGCGGATCTATCAGAATTAAATTAAGTCCGGTTTTCGGGAGGCACTAGTAAAGGGGCAGGGCGCTCTGACTAAATACTGAGTGTCCACTTCCAGTTAATCCTGTTTTTGTCATCGGGTTTCGGGAGTGGCCTTTCCTCGCCCAACCAAAGACCCTCACACGGGCTAATAGCGCACTCGGCGGCGTGCCGAGCAACCGAAACTCTGCTTACCCTTGAGCGACGGTCTTGTGCGGGCCCGAAGTTTGTGCAGTTCAGCCGTCTTTAGGCGGCGTTGCTGACAAGCGCTTGAAGCTTGGGCGGTAACTCCGCCTCCAATTCCTTCATATAGGCGATGAGGGCGCGTTCGGTGTCTGCCAGTTTGCCATCGCGGCCGATCCTGTCGGCGAGCCAGTCTGCCTCGCGCGCCGTCACCTGTTCAGCAATTGCGCGGGCGATTTCGTCGTCCTCGTTACGGGTCGCAACAATGGATTTCCGGCCGTAGGATTCCCGGATGGAAGACAAACCGCCTGAGAACATGCGGTTAAAAAAGCCCCCCGGATTAACCGACTGATCTTTGACCCAGTCATGAAGGCGCAGGGCTTCTTCCCGCGGAAGCGGCTTATACCCCACATGCTGCATCAGGTGGGCCGCGATCGCCTTAATAAAAAGATCACACCAAGCGGGGTGATTGTCAGCATTAGCGGTCAGGTCCTGCAAGTCGAACAAGAGCTCTGCTTCGTCTTTGGTAATGGCAATCGACCCGGCTCCGCCTGATGCATAAAGATAGCGACGCAAAAGCTCAGTGTCCTGCTCACCAATGGCTGGACCACCTTGTTTTTGGTCAATCAGGAGACGGAATTGATCGGCGACAAAGTCTGCCAGTTCGTGCGGTGTCGACACTGCCTTTTCCAACAGCCGCACGAGAACGCTCAACTCAAGTAAAGATGCCTTATGGCCATCCCTCGTGACCAGCGATTTGACCACGGTGAACTCGGAACTTGTAAAATAGCCGCGCGGCTCTTCTTCGTTCAGGAAAAAATCAGCGCACACTTCCTCAAAGAATTGCGGCCATTCCCGGTCGCCATCCGGTGCGCGCTCGCCAAGAGCGAACACTGCTTCCAGCTCTGACCGGGAAACGATCCCGTCGGCAAAGACGTTCCGTCTTAAGAACAAAACATCATCGGCGCTGACATATCCCTCGCTCCCAACTGATGTTACCAGCGCTTCCACATTTCTGACGTCCATGGCGGTCCGTGCTCCCCTTCTCGTCCAGGATTGCAGGGAGGGTGACCCAATCAGGTTAAAATCAGGGAAAGACTTAGCCGAAACGTGATAGTTTGCGCCTTCGCCTATGCATTCCATTAGCTGCCCATTAGCTGCATCGCGCGCCGCCGCCTTTTGGCGATCCCGGGTTTTTTCACGAAATCAATGAGTTCCGACGTCGGCCTCCCGGAAAGCCATGGAGGTAAGCCTGGTGCCGGATCACAAAGAAGTGGCCGCAGCTCGTGGCTTTGACCCTCCTGTTCTTTGATGGATCTCTTGGTGGGTTCCCTTCGGCGTTGTCTCAATTATGGATTGATTTGGCCACGGCGTTTTATCGTTTAGGCGCGCGGTAGAACTGGTTGTTCTCAAAATCGAGGGCAAACCCTCGTTCTGAAAACTCTTGGTAGCCGAGAATGCCGATGGGCTCGCTTGCGAACCCCAATTCTTCAAAGATCGATGCTCGAGAAATGTAGAATTCAACATCTTCCCAACTGATGCCGCCGGTTCGAGCGTTGGTCGCACGCAACAGCATGACGATCGTTTCAATATCATTAGCGCCGCTCAAGGTCGTCTCTCCGCTGGGAAGCTCACGCCTTGGAAATGTCGGCAGGTACGAAACCAATGCCACATTACCAATGCTGATGCTGGCCCCCGTGTCCAGGAGGAGCGGAAACCGCTTATATCCAATTCTCGCCTCAAGAAGATAAAGGGACAAGCCGGCAAACCCGAAACTATCCGTATACATTTCAGATTTATCCCAATTGGCAATTAACTCCCAGGGCGGGGTATCCTTGGCATAGAGTGACAAGTGACCATTGACCGGATCGATGACGGGAAAATAGTCCGTCAGAATGTCGAGGCCGATAATGCCCGCCGGTGTTGGCGTTTGGCCCCCCCAATCATCAAAAATGACTGCATCAATTTCGTTGAAAGAAAGTCCGCCGATAGAGAGCGTATCAAGACGGGCAACCGGTTTGGATTCAATGTCTGACAAGCTGAATACTCGGATTTGCCGAACCGGTTCTGTGTCAACGTCAAGCGCTGCCTGGAGATTCTTAAAGATCGCTGTTGTCGTCGCGGCGGTATCGAGCAAAAAATCAAAAGGCCCTTGGCCATTAACAGATACCTGGACCACTGGCCGTCCCAGATACCCCTTCGATAGAGGCGTCACCGCGACGGGTGTTGAAGGCGGTCTCGCTTCTTGAGGTGGCGGCGATGACGCGCAAGCGCTTATCACCAAAGAAGCGAGGGCCAATGTGGTCAACAACCGAGCGGTGCACCGCCAGACCGCCGTCGCGGCGCAATCCGGCGTCCGCATCCAGTTCAGGATGGACTGAGGGCCGCGCGCCTCTGCTGCGGTATGGGAGGGTCTCGCTTTGTGAAATCTTGCGTCAGGTTTTGGGCAAGAGACTGTCACTGTGCGACCTTTTACTCATCGCTTTCGCGAATACTACCGGATGCCCATGGCGCGGGCGCGATATTGATACCACGATCAGCAAATTATCCCCATCCTTGGCTCCTTCCTCAAGGGGTATCGGTTGATTTACTTCGCAAATTCGTGCCCAACGAACGCACCTTCGCTACGCTCTTGAAGGTCGTAAGCAGACTTTGGCCATGACTGACGATAATCAAAACGACATCGCCCTGCCGGACCGGCTCAGCATTGATCCGCGCAGCCCGTTCTACAATGAACAGGTGCTGCAAAATGATGTGGGCATTCGCTTTAACGGCGATGAAAAAAGCAATGTCGAAGAGTATTGTATCTCCGAGGGTTGGATCAAAGTCGCCGTCGGCAAGACCGTTGACCGCAAAGGCAATCCCTTGACCATGAAGATCAAGGGAAAGGTTGAAGCCTATTTTCGCGATGCGGGCGAAGGTGAGCCTAGTGAAGACGAAACAGGCGACGCATAGTCACCGCCTGGCTCGCTTGAGTAAGCTTCCGCCCACGCCCTAATTATTCTGAACGAATTCCTGCAAGAGCTTGTCTTGTTTGGCGCGCTCAATCTTGGAACTAACATCCTGGGAGACCCGCAAATCGTGCATTGTCTTCACCAAGGTGACCAGTGATCCCGACAGGAAGATAACGCCCATGGCCACATAGCCCTTGGTCGCAAGATTGACCGGCATCAGGACGAGCGACAGCCCCAACATCACAAACGCGACAAAGACGCAGGCATAGTTGAAGGTAATCCAGGTTTTTGAATGTTCCAGCATGATAAAGTCCTCCTTTTACTGACAAGTGCTGTTGAACGGAAAATCAGGATGTCGCCGGCGCGGTTGCCCCGCCAAGCCGTTGCAAGATGTCTTCGGCGCGCACCTTGGTGGCAGGCCCGCACCCTTCCGCAGCCAGACGATCGACTACATTATCGCCCTTGAGGCTGGCTTCGAGTTCTTCCAAAGCTTCGATCTCTTCAACCGGATCATCGCTGGCGAGCAGTCGTTGGAGGACCGCTTCGCCTTCGCGAATGGCGGAGTTGGCTGACAAATCACCCTTGATCGCCTTCATGGATGAGCGTTCAGATTCGATGGCCTTGGCCGTGATCAGTCCTTGTTTGAGGTCAATCAACTGGCGCTCGGTGCGTTCCACCGCGAGGCGCATCCGGGCGGCTTTTTCTTCAGCACGGGTGAGTGCTTCCCGGCGAACAGTGCGTTCGTTTTCCAGATCAGCGAGCACTTGCGCGGCATCTTGGGCGAGGGCGTCTTTGCCTTCCTCAATGGCTTTGCGTGTGCGGGCTTCCAGATCCCTTATGCGGTTTTCGACCCCATCCAGAAGCCGCTGGTCGGCTTTGGTGCGGGCGAGCAAAGCGGCGAGGGTGCGCTTGGCTGTTTCATGGCCCGACGTTGCTTCGCGCAGTTTCTGTTCGATGATGATCGTGGCATTGCCTTCGATCAGGCGTTCCTCAGCACGGTTTTGCTTGCCGAGAATGATAGTCGTGATGGTCTTCCACATGGCTCCTTACTCACTGTTGCGATCGCGATTTGTCGATCCGATTGGTCGTGAACGCTGTTCACAAATACAATCTAGCAGTTTATGAACTATGTTCAAGATTAAAATTGAACAACGTTCATAAAAAATTTGCGACATGGTTAAAGGAATGACGTATGGGCAGTGGTGAAATGACGGACGCACCCATGGCGAGTACCGACGAGATGAGTGTCACAGAAAAGCCTGCAAAATCGGTGGGCCGGAAGGGGTTTGACCCCGAGGTGCGCGACCGGGTTGTGCGCGCCGCGACGGACGTCATGTCGACCGAGGGCCTAGGCGCGATCAAGGCGCGGCCGCTGGCGGCAAAGGCCGGAATTTCTGTCGGCTCGATCTACAATCTCTTCAGTGATCTCGATGATCTGGTCCGGCTCGTGAACGGCAAGACCTATGACGATCTGCTGGAGGCGGAGCGCGCCGCCCTTGCCGCGGCCCAGGCCGCTGGTGCCAACCCCCGCGCCCAGATGCTGGTCCTTGCCCAGGCCTATCTGGATTTTGTCGCCACCCACCAGACCCGCTGGCAGTCAACGCTCGCCTTCAATCGCAGTCGGACCGAGCCGCCGCCCGATTGGTACCTCGCCAAAGAGGCCGCCCTTTTTGACGTGATCGAAAACGCCCTTGCCGGATTTCCGGGCGCAAAGGATGAGACCAGGCGCCGCCAGACAGCGCGCGCGCTATGGGCCTCGGTCCACGGTATCGTCACGATTGCGGTCGCCGACGGGTTCCTCATGCAGCCGATCGATGACGTCTGGGTACAGATCGAAATCATCGTCAATGCGGTGGCGTCATCGTTGGAGGGAGCGCCATCCTAACGTCTGTCACTCCCGACAAAGCGGGAATCCCTCGACGAGAATTGCCGCAGAAGACTGCAATATTTACTTAACTTGGGCCATGCTGAACGAGAGAATGCCAGATTTGCCTGTCCCTTTGACCTTCAATAAACACTTATAAAAATTGGTGTAACTAGATTATGAAAGCGGTGATTTTCTTTCCTGCAATTGTTTTAGTCATAATGACAGTAACACATCTCAAATCACAGCTGAATTCAGTAGAAATTATGAATTTTCCTGAGCCAATAAAGCAGATCGATATTACAATAGAAAATGAAGCTCTTGTTTCCAAAATAGATTGGGTTGGTCGGATTCGCTTCTTCAATCGGAAAAATGGTGGAATGATTGTCAAAATCCAGGGCGAACAAATGAAGTGCAACTTTAACGTCGGCTACACCATCGGAGGGGACGCCATCGAAGCAATCATAAGATTTGAAGGTCTTCGTCGGGCTCATGTCGAGACAAGCTATCGAATTGGATCGACGTTCATCGAAAAGCGTGAGACCTTCGCTGTATCTCAGGCTTGCGAAAGGGTTTGAAGCATCATCGCTGCGCTCTGGCGTCAAGGTATCGCAAAGCACGTTTTCTAGTAGGCGCAATTTCCGGGCGGCGCGGATCTGTCTTCAAAGTTACATTGTCGCCATGACCAATGCTTACATCACCGACGATGAGAAATGGGCCGCCATAGAGACCCGCGACCAGGCCGCCGACGGCGCGTTCTGGTCATGTGTGAAGACGACGGGGATTTATTGTCGGCCGTCCTGCCCAGGCAGGCCTCACCGGAAAAATGTCTTGTTTGCCGCGTTCCCGGCTGAGGCCCGCGCCAACGGCTTTCGTGCTTGCAAGCGCTGCGACCCTGATGGTGCGGTGCTTACCGGCGAAATTCTCCGGTAAATCCCTTGCACCCCACACTTTTCGCGCTATAACCCGCGGCTCTGAACAGGTCGCCGGGCTCTCAGGATTTGAGAATGGCATGCCTTGGTGGCCGACCGCGCGGGTGTTTCGCCTGCGTAACCAGCCCCGCAAAATCAAGGGCTTAGACCAAGGAAAACGAAATGCCGAAGATGAAGACCAAGAAGTCGGCGCGCAAACGCTTCAAGTTTACTGCGTCCGGCAAGATTAAGCACGGTGTGGCCGGCAAACGCCACCGCCTTATCAGCCACAATGGCAAGTACATTCGCCAGAACCGCGGAACGAACATTTTGTCCGATTCCGATGCGGTATTGGTCAAACGCTACATGCCCTACGACCGGTAAGGAGACCCATTAGATGTCACGTGTCAAAAGAGGCGTCACCGCGCACGCCCGTCACCGCAAAGTAATCAAAAACGCCAAGGGCTATTACGGCCGCCGGAAGAATACCTTCCGCGTTGCCAACCAGGCTGTCGAAAAAGCCGGTCAATATGCCTACCGCGACCGCCGCGCCAAGAAGCGGAATTTCCGCTCGCTCTGGATCCAGCGGATCAATGCTGCTTGCCGGATGGAAGGCCTTGTCTATTCCCGATTTATGAACGGGCTCGCGAAAGCGGGTATCGAGGTCGACCGCAAGGTCCTCGCCGATCTCGCCGTTCGTGAGCCCGAGGCCTTCAAGGCCCTGGCCGATCAGGCAAAAGCGGCCCTCGCTTAAGCGGATCAAATACAGAATCAAAAAAAGGCCCGGTGGTTTCCCGCCGGGCCTTTCTTTTTTTCTCGCGTGTGTGACTTAACGTCGTGAGCGGACGATATCCATTTCC
The DNA here is from genome assembly GCA_038522945.1 of Pseudomonadota bacterium. Classification (GTDB taxonomy): domain Bacteria; phylum Pseudomonadota; class Alphaproteobacteria; order Caulobacterales; family Parvularculaceae; genus MED-G105. The sequence continues at coordinate 47,590 of JBCBJV010000016.1, read as the reverse complement.
TCAATCAGGGCATCTGCGCCATCGACCTTTTCCATGACCCACAGCATGTAGCGCGTGTCCACATGGATGGTGCGTGTCGTCCGCGGATCAAAGTCCCAGTCGGAATTGACACTCTCAAACGTGCCGTCAAATAAGAGCCCAACCAGATGACCGCGGGCATTGAGGGTCGCAGAGCCGGAATTGCCACCCGTTGAGTCAAGGTCCGTCAGGAAATTCACTGGTACCGAACCGACGGCCTTGTCGCCATATGTCCCCAAGTCACCTTCAGCGATGAGATCAAGCTGGTTCTTTGGTGAGTTAAACGGCGCTTCGCCAGTGTCCTTCGCCGAGATGCCTTCCAGGCGCGTGAACGGCTCGTAGATCATGCCGTCTTGCGGTGATCCGCCGAGCACATTGCCATAGGTGATCCGCAAGGTTGAGTTAGCGTCAGGGTAGGTCACCGCGCCTTGGGATTTCTGCCAATCGATGATTGCTTGCATGTATTGCGGGCGCAGGGCTGCGCTCCGGCCGGAGCGTTCCTTGGCTTCATTCTCGATACGGATTTCCGTGTCGTAAAGAGCGACCGCAAGTTTGATGAACGGGTCATCGCTCGCTTCAAGATCAGCCTGGCTTGCCTCCATCAAGGCCAACCGGGTCTCAACATCGCCGAGGCTCGTCTCACTATAAAAACTGTCGATGCGATCTTCGAAGCCAGAGCCATCAAAGTTCAGCGCTGCATCGAGCGCTAGCTCGCGCTGGTCTGCCGGGGCGGACTGGTAAAGGTCCAGGAAGCTCTTCCAGACCGCTTTGTCGACAACCGGGTCATAGCGGCGCTCCAATACTTCCAGACCTTGCCGGAAGAAGGTCATGTCGCGTTCCTGGAATCCGCTTTCGCGGTCCGCGTCCGGCTTTTGCTTTTCAATCGAAAGCCGGTAGAGCCGCTGGGCTGCGGAAAGAAGCGCGGAGCGTTTGGCATTGCCATACCAGAAGTTCCGCTTTTGGGCGGCCGCTCTTTCTTCCGCGAGAACATCAACGGCGGCGATGGCCTCTCCCAGATCATTGCGGGAGGCATCCTTCGCCAGCCAGGCGTTCAGCGCTGCTTCGCGCGCCCGGCGCCGATCGACCAGTCCAACTCGCCGAGCTCCGTCGATCTGGCCAATGAAGTTCTTTTCGACATTATTAAGCCCGTTGATGAGGGACTCATACTTGATACGCGCATCTGTTCCGGGCGCTGACGCGCCTTCAATGGTGTCGACCCAGTCACCAACCACGTCCACATAGGTCGGATAGAACCACTCAAAGTTATGCTCAACTTCCGCAAGCCGGGCATAGCGGGAGGTCGAGCCGGGATACCCCGCGGCCATGACGAAATCGCCATCCTTCAAGCCCGCAGCGGAGACCTTGAGGTGGTGCTCCGGCTGGTAGGGCACGTTTTCTTCCGCATAGTCAGCCGCTGACCCGTCCGGTGCCACGTAAGCCCGGTAAAATGAAAAGTCGCCCGTATGGCGCGGCCACTGCCAGTTATCGATATCGCCGCCATAGCCGCCAATGGCATCAGCGGGGGCATAGACCAGCCGGACGTCTCGGATTTCCAGGCGCTTGATCAGCTTGTATTCAAGTCCGCCATAAAACGACGCTACCTGACACCTATGGCCAGGGTCTTCCTCGCACTCGGCGAGAATGGCCTTTTCTTTGGCATCGATCGCATCGAAACGCGCTTTGCCTTCAAGGCCAGGGTCCAAATCATCCAAGACGCGATCGGTAATGTCATTGAAAGCCACGGTGACATAGACCCGCGAGCCGGGCGCTGCAGGAACCTCGCCTGCCAGTCCGTCGGCGAGAAACCCGTCTTCGAGGTAGTTGTTTTCCTCGGTTGAATTGTACTGGATGGACCCGCGTGCGCAGTGGTGATTGGTCACAACGAGCCCCTGTGGGGAGACAAAAGAGGCTGTGCAGCCGCCAAGGGAGATCACCGCCCCCATTGGGAAGCCGGTGAGGTCGGCGAGGTCGCGCGGGTTGAGCCTCAGGCCAGTTTTGCGCAGTTCGCTGGAGATCTCTGGCAACTGCTCCGGCGTGAACATGCCTTCTTTGGCGTAGCTCGTGCTCATCAGGAAAGTGGCGGCGGAGGCCGCGGTGAGTAGTGTCGTGCGCATGCGTTGCTCCCTTTCAAATCGGCGGACTATAGGGGTGTCGCTGGAAAAAGTTAACTCAAGCTCCATCGGGGCCGATTGGTCTCGACAAATGCCTGTAAATCTTTGAAAAGGTCGGCTTTTCCGTAACCGCCCAAAGCACGCATTATGTCTGAACTAAAAACACTAGAAGATGAGCTGACCGGCCAGATCGCCGGTGCTGAGACCGAGGCTGGCCTGGAAGATATCCGGGTGCACGCATTGGGCAAGAAGGGCGTCATCAGCGAGCGGATGAAGACGCTTGGGAAGATGAGCCCCGAAGAGCGCCAGGAAATGGGCCCGCTCCTAAACGGGCTAAAGACCCGTGTCGCGGACGCGATCGAAGCCAAGAAAACCGAACTGGCCGAAGCTGCCCTCGAAGCGCGGCTCGCCTCAGAGAAGATTGACGTGACCTTGCCTGTAGCACCGGAAGCGAAGGGTGCGATCCACCCGGTGAGCCAGGTGACCGAAGAAATCATCGCGATTTTCTCTGCCATGGGCTTTGACGTGGCCGAAGGGCCGGACATCGAAGACGACTTCCATAACTTCACCGCGCTGAACTTTCCGCCGGATCACCCGGCGCGGGAAATGCACGACACGTTCTTCTTCGAGGAAAAAGAAGACGGCAGCCGGATGGTGCTCCGTACCCATACAAGCCCGGTACAAATCCGTACCATGATGAGCCAAAAGCCCCCGATCCGGATTATCATCCCGGGCCGAACCTATCGCTGCGACTCTGACCAGACCCACACGCCCATGTTCCACCAAGTGGAAGGCCTCGTCATCGACAAGGAAAGCCATATGGGCCACCTGAAAGGGACGTTGGAGGCCTTTGCGAAGACCTTCTTTGAGATCGATGAAGTAAAGACGCGCTTCAGGCCTCACTTCTTTCCGTTCACGGAACCATCAGCAGAGATGGACATCGGCTATGAGCGCGTCGGCTCTTCCGATGGGCGGGGGGAGATCCGTATCGGCCAGGGTGAGAAATGGATGGAGATCCTTGGTTGCGGCATGGTGCACCCCAATGTGCTGCGCAATTGCGGCCTTGACCCGGACGAATATCAGGGCTTTGCCTGGGGCATGGGGGTCGATCGGCTTGCCATGCTGAAGTATGGCATTCCGGATCTACGGGACTTCTTCGCAGCCGATGTGCGCTGGTTGCAGCACTATGGCTTCGATCCGCATGACCAGCCGAATCTCGCGACTGGACTGAGCCGATAACGGCTCGCTTTACAAGCAATCATTCTGCGAATTATTCCAGGTTCAAAAATGAAATTCACCCTTAGTTGGCTCAAAGAGCATTTGGAAACCGACGCGTCGTTAGAAGAGATCACTGATGCCATGGTCGCGGTCGGGCTCGAAGTGGAAGAGGTCGTTGACCCCGCTGAACGGCTCGCTGCGTTTACCATCGGCGAGGTGCTCCATGCCGAACAACATCCCGATGCGGATAAGCTCCGTGTATGCCGGGTTGCAACAAAGGACGGTGAGCAGCAAATCGTTTGTGGTGCGCCCAACGCTCGTGAGGGCATCAAGGTCGCCTTCGCTCCGGTTGGTGCCTATGTGCCCGGTATCGATCTGACCCTTTCCAAGGCGAAAATCCGCGGTGTTGAAAGCTTCGGGATGATGTGTTCCGCGCGGGAATTGGAACTCGGCGATGACCATGACGGAATCATCGAAGCCCCTCTGGATGCGCCAGTTGGCGCGCCCGTCGCCGACGTCTTGGGGCTTAACGACCCAGTCATTGATTTCGAAGTGACGCCGAACCGTCCTGACACGAACGGGGTCAACGGAATTGCCCGTGACCTCGCCGCCGCTGGTCTCGGGACACTGAAGACAACGACGCCTGCCCCTGTGCCTGGCGCGTTCGCGTGCCCTCAAAAGATCGGCCTGCACTTTTCAGAAGAAACCGCCGATGCGTGCTCGGCCTTTGCGGGCCGCGTTATCCGCGGGGTGAAGAATGGCCCCAGCCCGAAATGGCTGCAGGACCAGCTGCGGGCTATTGGGCTCCGCCCCATCAACGCATTGGTTGATGTGACCAACTACATGTCTTACGACCGCACGCGCCCCCTGCATGTTTATGACGCGGACAAACTGTCTGGTGAGATTCATGCCCGGCTCGGCAAAGACGGGGAAAATTTTCTTGCGCTGGACGGCAAGGAATACGCCATCGACGAGACTATGACAGTCATCGCTGATGATAATGGCGTGCTCGGACTTGGCGGTGTGATGGGCGGCGAGACAACGGGGTGTACCGAAGATACGGTCAACGTTTTCATCGAGTCAGCTTACTTTGACCCACTACGCACCGCAAAGACAGGCCGTAAAACGGGTATTGTTTCCGATGCGCGCTATCGTTTCGAACGCGGCATTGACCCTGCATTTCTCGTTCCCGGACTTGAAATGGCGACGCAGCTCATCATGGATATATGCGGCGGCGAGCCTTCGGAAATTGAGATCGCCGGAACTATTCCGTCTCCGGATCATACGGTCCTCTTTCCACCGTCAGAGATCAAGCGACTGACGGGCATTGATGTTCCGGAAGAAGGTGCTGAAAAAATTCTGACCGCTCTTGGTTTCGCAGTCGCCAAAAGCGATCCTTGGCAAGTTGAAGTCCCGACCTGGCGCCCGGATGTGGAAGGCAAGGCGGATCTGGTGGAAGAGGTCACACGGATCATCGGCTTTGACCACTTGCCCACGGCGACACTGCCTCTCCGTCAGGCTGTGGAGACCCCGAAACTGACAAAGCGCCAGGAACGACGGCGAAATGTGCGGCGGTCGCTGGCTGCCCGGGGTCTGTTGGAGGCGGTGACTTGGTCATTTACAGACGAACCAAATGCGGCGCTGTTCAGCGAAGGGGATAACTGGCTACGGGCGCAGGGTTTGGTGCTGGCCAATCCGATTTCCTCTGACCTTGGCGTCATGCGCCCGTCGATTTTGCCTAACTTGATCGCCGCTCTGCAACGTAATCTCGATCGCGGGCAAAAAGATCTGGCGCTGTTTGAAGTGGCGCCGATCTATTTCAGCGATGCACCGGACGGACAAATATATGTGGCAACCGGCGCGCGCATGCCACTAACAAGCCGCCATTGGCAGTCAGGGCAGACATCGTCCGATCCGGTTGCCGGTGTCATGCAGGCGAAAGCTGATGCGCTCGCAGCGTTAGCTGCCGCGGGCGGAAGCGTCGATAAGCTTCAGACCACGGACAAGGCGCCTAAGTGGTTTCACCCTGGCCGATCTGGGACACTGTGTTTGGGGCCGAAAAACATCCTGGCAGAATTCGGTGAAATCCACCCGCGCGTTCTAAAAGCCATGGATATTGATCAGCCCGTTTTTGGGTTCGAGGTCAATTTCGACGCAATCCCGGAGGGCAAAGCTAAGGCCACAAAGACCCGGCCTGCCATGGAAACGTCGGACTTGATGCCATTAACCCGAGACTTTGCTTTCATTGTTGACCGAACCGTTACGGCTGAAGCCCTGTTGAAGGCGGTCAAAGGTGCGGAGAAAAAGCTGATCACGGCGGTGTCGCTTTTCGACGTGTACGAAGGAAAAGGTGTCCCGGATGGTCAGAAGTCCCTCGCCGTGGAGGTAACACTCCAGCCGCGGGATAAAACCCTGACGGACAAAGAGATCGACGATGTGGCCGAGCGCGTCATTGCCCAGGTTGCTAAAGCAACCGGCGGCAGCCTGCGCGGTTAGTCAGGAATAATCAGCTGCTAAATGAATCCCGGCTCGCTGCCACCAAACGCCGCAAGTCCAGGTAAGGCCGCCGCGATTTCGCTGTCATTAAGGCCAAACCAGCGGCCCAAAGGGGCTGCCATTTGCTCAACGGAGAGGGAAGGGATGAGCCTTCCGCCACCAGCGTCCTGGGCATGGTTGAAGTCGGCGACAGGAAGTGCGCCGTAGATGGTCTGGCCGGCAACGGCGCCACCGACGACAAAATGGTGCCCGCCCCAACCATGGTCCGTACCATCGCCATTGATCGCCAGCGTGCGGCCGAAGTCCGATGCGGTAAAGAGCGTTACATCGTTCTCGATGCCAAGCTCCTGCATTGCTGCAAAGAAGGCGCTGACTGCGCCGTCGATCTGGCCGAGCAGGCCCGGCAAGTCCTGAGCTTGGTTGGAATGGGTGTCGAAACCGCCGATGCCGACAAAGTAGATCTGCCGGCTTACGCCTAAAGTGTCCCGTACGGATATTGTCTGAGCGACCGTTGAAAGTTGCTGGCCGAGGAAGTTCTCTGGAAAGGCTGTCGTGAAAGGCGCGACGCCTTCAATGGCAGTGTTGTAGGTTTCATTGGTCGTGAGAGACGTCCCGAGTGCAGCAGCAACATCTCGCGAAATAAGGTTGGCACCGGCATAGTTCGCCGCAGCAAAATGGGTGCGTAGCGCCTGAAAGGCTTGCGTTGAGGCAGCATCGAATTGCCCATCTTCAAAGCGACGCAAAACTTCGATCTCTGCTGCGCCGCCTGTACTCACCTGATAGGCCTGTGCGGTTTGTCCAGAAAGGAAGAGGGAGTTGTTGAAAGTCGCAATCGCTGAAAATGGATCGGTTGTTGGAGCGCCCGAAAGAACATTATCCGCAAACAGACCACCCCAGCCGAACTGCGCGCCCTCTGGCGCATTGGACATCCAGGTTGCTTGCTGGTCGTTATGGGAGAAAAGGCGTTTTGGTAATAACGCAGATTCATTTTCAAACGTGGTTCGCGTGACCGGTTCAATGAGAGGGCCGACATTCCCAATGATCGCGGCGTTACCCGCTTGAAAAAGCCCGTGAATACCGGCCATCTCTTCAGGCAATGCAAATTCACGCCCGCCAAAACTTGCCGCATTGGTCGGCGTTAATGGTAGCAGCCGGTCTCGCGCCCTCGAATTGCCACCGGGCTGGTTACCGTAAAGGCTGAGTAGAGAACCACGAATCTCCGCATACCGATCATAAGACGCCTGATCGAATGGCAGGACAGTATCATGATTGTCGAGCCCGCCAAAGAGAAACAGACAAACAAGGGCTTTGTAACCGGAGGTATCCGCAGCGTTGGCTGGAAAAGCGGTGAGGGCGTTGCTCAATGTGCCCATGGTCGCAGCGGAAAGCCCTGCGCCGCCAGCGCCTAAGAGAAATTCGCGTCGAGACTGTGCCATGCTCGCCCCCCCCTCAATGCTGAACCAGATAGTCTGGTGTAGTCATGGCCATGACAACTGCCACCTGAGCCCTAAGACGCGGGCCGTCATAGTTCGGATCAAATTCGTTCTCGAGTGGGATCAACGAGATAACATCGATCATCCCCTGGCGCGATTCTGTGCTCAAACGGCCATACAACAACCGCTCATCCAAATGATCGACAAGATTTTCCGGATCGTCCGCCTGCGCTATTTCTTCCGAATAATCCGGACGGAAACTTGAGACTGCATCAACGGCGTCGACGAGATCGTTGTCAACGGCGAATTGCTGGAGCTCAAACCCGAAGAAACTCAGAAAGTTTACGTAGCCGACAATGCTGCTGGCGTTGACGAGTTGAAGCTCAGGGACGGTGAGGCCCGCCGCGCCGCTCTCAGTCCCCGGTGCTACATATCCGGGCCTATAGAAATTGAAGACCGACGGTGACCGATACGGGTGCTGAAGAAGCTCGCCGGAACCGGAAGTGTCCCAGAGGCCAAGGGTGAATTCCGGGGTAACCGTCGTCGCGTCAAAAGCACGGGCCCAATGGACAAATCGCATGATCGGTTCACGGACTTTACCAAACGTGTTTGGTTGTTGCGCTGGATCGCGCCGGGCGTCCTCGTCGAAGAGAACCGCCGCCAAGGTTGCCGTGAGATCTCCGCGTTCCCCGGTGCCAACGGCCACTCCGTCAGGGAGTGTGAAGGTGCCGGTCTCAAATGCGCTTGCGACACGCCCCACATAGGCTGATGTCGGATCGCTTGTGACGAAACGCTGGATGAGTTGTCGCGCCAGAAACGGTGCCATGTTGGGATGATTAAAGAGCGTGTCGAGGGCCTGGTCGATACTTGTGGCGGCGTCAGTGTTGGCGGGGATAGTTGTTCCAAGGAAAGATTTTTCCAAGTCTGAGTGGAACTCGGGAAATATCTCCATAGACGAAAACAAGGCGTCTTCGTCGAGGGTGCTGAAATCAAAAAAGAATTCCGGACCGCCGAAGCTGAGGCCGGTAAAGACGCGGGCAAGGCCAGTGATATCATCGTTCGTATACGTCTCGATGGGTTCGCCGTCAGCGCCTAGGACCGGGTCACCGTTTGCGTCCAGCTGAACAAGGCCGATCGTAAACAACTGCATTATCTCGCGAGCATAGTTCTCGTCCGGCACCCGGCCCGTGAACGGATCACCTGCCTGGTTTTGAAGATAAGTCAGATAGATTCCCATCGCCGGCGAATAGGTCACCTCTTCCAGCAGGTCGCGGTAATTGCCAAAAGCGTTCCGTGTCAGGATGTCCATATAATGGGCAACAGTCTCCGGCAGGCCAAAGAGTTCGTCGTCTGCGGAGGAAACGACCAGAATTTGGGAAAGCGCAAATGCCATCCGCTGGCGGAGTTGATCATCACCTGTGACGGCATTCCGCCAGAATGCCATGCCGGGGCTGTTGCTTGCAGGAAACGAAAAATCCTGGTTTGGATTATTCAATTCGTCCTCTGCGATGAATGCCTGGACAAAGGGTAGGGCGAGGCTCGGCGCCTTTGTGAGTTCAGCCCTATACCACTCTGAAGCGCTCGTCCCGGTCAGATCGGTCAAGTCCGTCTCTGTTGGGCCGAACGTCGCCTGTGTCACAAATCGACCGGTGGACTCGACGCTCGCAAAGGCAACGATGGTTTCCGGTTGGGTGGTGCCTCCGGGAGGTGGGGTCGGTGCTGGAGCTGGGGATGGAGCCGGTGTCGGGGCAGGCGTCGCGACGGGGCTCGGAGCCGGATCAGATCCACTGTCTGAGCAGCTAACGGTTGCAATAGCACCAATGGCGGCGACGAGCGCCTTTCCCAACGCCCCGGCCTTTTTCTGCCTTATCATCAACGCCTCCCTCCCTCGTTCGTGGCGATGCGACTTGGCTCGCCCGATTGCCAGTCCTGTTCCCAGTCCTGTTCCCAGTCTTCTTGCCAGTCTTCTTGCCAGTCCTCAGGCAATCTAAAGGCACAAACGATCGGCCGCTTCCAAATCCGTCGCTGCTGCCTCAAATTGATCATACCAGTGGAAATTGACGCACCGGTAACAGGGCGACAACAAATGCCAATCCGGCGAAAATCCATTGATTAAGCTTAACGGCCCCACACGAATACGAACGGCCAAACGCTCGCCTCTCGCGACCATCGCCCGATGCCTGATTGGCAGTTGCAAGGGCCAGATCGCCGCGCTATAGACCGCGTTCGATCAGAGTTGCCGCATTAGCTCAGCTGGTAGAGCACATCATTCGTAATGATGGGGTCGGGTGTTCAAGTCACCCATGCGGCACCACCTACTCCAGTCTTTTTCGACGTCTTCGCACAGCGAAGCTCGCCACTTGATCTCGGTATGTAGTTGTATTTCGCCGAGGTTTTCCCGTTTCCCAAATCGCCCAGTGCCACGTGCTTGGCCCCGTGGCACGACGAATTGGATAGGGTTCTCCGTATAAAGAAGGGTAAGGGCTTTACTCTTTGGTATTGCCCGTGATCTCGAAGACTCACGGGGTCATGGGCTTGGCTCATCCATCGTTAACCCTAAACTAGCTCCAGGCATGGGTTGGCGGGACGAGCGAATACAAATTTGTTGTTTTTTAGGACCAAAGTGGAGAACAAGGAGCGGACCAAACTCGAGCTCCGACGAAAGAAGGTTAGATCAGCGTGGTTGCTGCGCGAGACAATATGAGGGCTTTCGCCCGTAGGGTAGCGCGCGTGGCATTGCCCGCCCCTTGGGAGACGCCAACCATGGAGTTTCGCTACGGGCTTTGGCGAGGCATTTCCGCCATGACCTCCCAAAGTGGACGACAGCTTGGCGAAGCGAACACAAGGCCGTTTGTCTTCAATCGGCAAATCCCCACCGAGACAGCTGCCTGTAAGTATGACGGGTCTCGCTTTGGTCGGCAGATTAATGTTTCGGCCCTGCGGATCGCCATGGCTTGTTTTGACGAAGCATCAGCTATCACCAGAGCCGTGATTGATGATCATTTTTCTCGGCTCCCAAAACCGGACCTGAAACCGGCCACTCGGCGGCCAGGGCTGCTGGATCTGTTTGTAGTCTCACGGGCGAGCCTGGCAGTCATTGCATTCCGGTCAAGGTATTCAACGCCTGCCGGTGCCCCCGAATTGGGGGACGTGAGCATTCCCTCTGATGTGTTGGCCAGCCAATATCAGTTCATCACGGGCCTTTTCATGATTGGTGACCATATGATGGAGCAGGCTGATCCGAGAATCGCCTCGAACGCTAGCGTAAGCGCTAAAGACCTCTATTCGTATGCCGATGAAAATGAGATCTTTACCTCTCCAAACGGGATGGTCTGTGCAGGGAGTAAAGCAAAGATCCTGGAATTTCTGGAATTGTGTTGCTCCCCTTACGGCGATCATCACGGGGCGGGCCGAAACTTAACAGACCTCGTTGGCTCTCCTTCCGCCTGGCGTGACTACGCTTTGGCCTGTATTGAGTTTGACTGTTTTCTGGAAATCGAGCGTTTAAAGCGTCGCGAGAAAGCCGGTCGGGAAAACCCAACAAACCCCTCTGTTGCGCTGGCGGACGTCATGACCTGCTATGAAACGCTCGCTCACTATTGCACGAATACGCTGGGTGGGCCGTCTTCGCCGGAAGCCTCTACTCTGGGGGAGGGCATTCTTGCCCGTCAGAATAAGATCCTGAGGTTGCTAGGGCGAACGCCAATCAAGAGCTTGAAGCGCCATCATCTGGAGGAACGCTTGGCTGTCTGAGTTTATCTCTCCTCACCGGAGACGTTGTGATCAAAAGACCCTCACTATATGCGCGTCAGACGTGTTAAGGCGAGCTGCTCGGGATATGAATGAAAAACACTGATGATCGTTGAGGGGGGAGAACCGGGATGCTAGACTTAAAACTTCGTATAATGACCGTAGCTGCGGCTTTGAGCCTCAATGCATGCGGCGGCGCCGGCCCAGAAATCCCCTTGGAAGGTGATCCTTCGCCTTATCTCTTCATTTTCGCAGGGGACCAGGATGCAGTTGATTCCGATTTCCTGGCGGTTATCGACGTGGATCCAGCGAGCAAGACCCGCGGCGCGCCGATTTCGTCCACGCCTATCGGCTATAAAGATACCATGCCGCACCATACGGAGTATGTGGTTCCGCCGGACGGTGAGCCGATCTTCATGAACGCCCACAAGCCGGAGATGAGCTTGATTGTCGACGTGAGTGACCCGACGGCGCTAACCGTAAAGAAAACGTTTCAGCCGCCTCATCCTTTGAGGTTTCCCCACGACTATACACGCACGCCATCGGGCACGCGGCTTGTGGGTTTCTTGCGTAGTGAAGGGGACAGTCCGTATTCTGAGGAGACGGTTTTGCCTGGCAACCACGGCGGTATCGCGGAGTACTCAATCGATGGGGAATTATTAAGGACCACGTCTGCCGCGGCACCTGGACTTGAAAAGCCAATGCGCCCATACGCATTCGCGTTGTTGCCAGACCGCGATAGACTGGTCGTTACCAGTGCGCCTATGATGGAAAAGACCTGGGCCGACGTGATCCAGATTTATCGGTACTCAGATTTTGAACTGCTTCATACCTTGCCCTTGCCTGTTGGCAGACTGCCTTCAGGCAAAACTCTAGAAGGCTCTGAGGCGGCGGGTTTTGGGCCGCGTCTTCTTGAAAACGGCGATGTATTTTTGAATTCCTACGGGTGCGCATTTTATCACCTATCGGCGATTGAGACCGACGCTCCGGTGCTGGAAATGGTCCATGCGCTGGACACGCCAGTACGCGCTCGGCCTGATCAGATTCGCGGCGCTTGCGGCATTCCGGTTCGGGTCGGCAAGTATTGGCTTCAGCCCGTCGGCCATTTGCGCACCGTTGTCGTACTGGACGTGAGCGATCCGTCATCGCCAAGGGAAGTTCATCGTCTTAAAACACCAGATGATTTCAGGCCTCACTGGCTCGCAAAAGATCCGCAGTCCAATCGATTGATACTAGGGGCTGAGCTCGGCGGTGAGCAGGGTTTTTACATGTTGAAGGTCGATCAGGAGTCTGGTCGACTGGGCTTCGATGAGGCTTTCCGTGGCAAGAGAAAGGGCCGTTTCGGCAAGTCGTCAAGTGCTGGTTATATCGGTCTCGAGCGGGAAAGCTGGCCCCACGGCGAAACCGGTAATGCCTGGGGACACGCGGCTCTGTTTTTGGATGGATAGTGCAGCTCTTCGAGTGGGACGGCGAAGGGCTAGCAGAAGTCTTTTTCTTCCCTTGGGCATTCCACATCGATGGTCGCCGCCAGGTCACTTTCACGGGTCAAGCGGATCTTGACCGCATGGCGTGCGGCCGGGTCGCGGCCCGTTCGCTCCAAAAGATCGAGGTCGACCCCCTCGCGCATCAAATCATCAAGCAGCCGGTCAAAGACAGCCTTAGTGGCGGCTGGGTCTGACTTTCGATCGATATGCTCTGAATGTAGATTAACGCTGTCGCCGGGGCCGAACATTTTTAGTTTGACGTTCCGCGCGATAAGGCGGCTCGTTGCTGTGTCTTTGTCGGTGGGGTCGGTCTCAACCGTAACAAACCCGTGCTGGCCAAAAGCAGTTAATTCCTGACCGGACTTGGTGGCAACGACAGCGCTTTCCTCGCACACGCCAACGCCGAAGCGCTCATTTTCTTCTGCACACGCCACAACAAGGCGGCCAAGCCTGCGGGCGGTCATAATGTTTTGGTCGGCGATGCCTGAGGCAAAAAGGCCGACGCCTTCCTGGATCACGAGGCCCTGGTGACCAAGGTCGGACGCAACACCATAACGAAGGGACTCATAAGTCGACCCGCCCGCAATCATGACGCCGGACAAGGCCGAAACCGCGCCGCTGGAGGCAATTAGCGCTGCCCCGTGGGCATAGGCACTGGCGATGGCCCTTAGGACCGCACTTTCCTCTCCGCGGTGAAGCAAGGTTTCCACCAGTCGGATCTGATTGCCGCCGCACATGAAAATGCTCCGCATGGATGCAATCTTGTCGAGGATCTCCGGATTGCGCTCAGCATACTCCACATTGTCAATGGTGACGCCAAGATCGATGGCCTCAATGCCGTGCCGCTTAAAGAAGTCCACATGCTCTTCCGCAGTGCGGCGGGCTTCCGCTGAGGCGGCTGCAAAGACGCCAATGGGGCCTTCCCCAATCAGGTTGATGATGTCGGCTTTAGGTGCTTCATCAAAGTATAGAGGCGAGGAGCCCAGCAGGATAAGCCGCGAGCGCTCATTGAGGTCCATCCCGAAGCTCCGGGCATTGCGCATTTCCCACTGTTCGAGCCGGGAGGCGTTCATCACTTGCTTGCGAATAGACGTGCGGAAATTTATCGCGGTCATTCTGAGGCCGTCAGTGGGCGTTGCGATTAGACAGCGCGAACTGCGCTTGACCCGGTCGAATTCCACATGGGCCCCGACACCCGATTTTGGATCAATCGCATAAAGACTATCGGAGGCATAAGTTGCCTGATCGCCGAGGACGAGCCGAGCCATCAAGTCATAGATGGCATACGCACCAAATGCATTGCGCTGGGATCTGATCGGGGCGCGATAAGCGATTTCGCTCTTCTTCACCCGGCGCTTCGTCTCGCCGGCGGTAATGCCAAAGGACTTTAGATTGATGCGGTCGCCATCATCCAGATAGCTAAGCCGAATATTGTCGAAGACGCCGAGATCCGGCTGCGTGTCGGCTTTGCGCGTATCGACAAATAAAACGCCGTACTCCCCGCAAACACGGGCCTCATCGCCTTCCACCAGCAGGGCGGTATTTTCATCAATGCCAAAACCGCGCTTTTGCTTTGTGTGTGCCATGGCAACCACAAGACGGGCGAGGCGGCCACGTTTAATGAAGTGCTGATCCACCATCCCTTGCGGGAAAAAGCCGAGGCCCTTTCCCACTAATAATCCAGGCTGATCAGGATCATCAGTGATCCCGTGGATGACAGATTCAAATGAGGTACCGCCGAGGATCATCTCCTTCGACATGATCGCTGCCCCCGCGCTGGAGCCTGCCAGGAGCCCGCCCGCTTCATACACCGTCTTGATCGCCTTCAGAAGCGGGGTGTGCTGACCGTTCTGGATGAGGGTGCTTAAGATATTCGATTGATCGCCGCCGGTGAAAAAGATACTACCTGAGGCGTGAACCTGCGCGACGATTACCGGATCGAACGCTGACTGCTGCCGATTGTCGAGGTAAACCGGGGCCACATCTGCCAGGAAGCCATGGCTTTCAAAAGCTGCCTTGGTCTCTTCGCCAACTTCGACCGGTTCCGATGACGCGGTTGGGAAGATCAGGATCTTGCCGCCTGCTAGTCGGCGCATCTCTCGATAAATCGCGCGGTTATCGTCTTCCAATCGGCCGCCAATGATCGCCAGCCGTCGAATAGCCGAGGGCTTCGCTGACGATGTGAGCGCCGCGTTTACGCTGGTCGACATCTAGTTTCCCCTAGTCTCGAAGAGCCAGACGAACGCCCCGTTCGTCCCGGATAATCCGATATCCTTCGGGCACGTCGATATCGGATATCGCAGGTGTAGTCTCTTCGATTCGCTCCTCAGGTTTGTCTTCCGGGGAAAAATAGATGATCCGCTTCCAGGCCCGCGCCACACTCGCGCAGAAGAGCAAGAGGAGATCGTTTCGGCGCGCCAGTTCAAGGGCCCGGTCGATAGCGTCAACCTCACCCGGCACCACTTCGATGGCTGATGGGTCGACGCCTGCCTCAATAAGATAGTCGCGGGTCATTTCAGGGATTTCGCGAGGGGCCCGTCCGCGCAGATCATCGTCCGTGTGGCAAATATAAATATCGAACTTGCCGGCAACAGCGTCGGCGTTTGCTTTCACGTCCTGGTCCCGGCGGTCGCCTGGACAGGTGACGCAAACGATCCGCTTACCTCGCGGCTCCAGCCGTTCCACGAGATCAGCCATAGCGGCGATCGCCGCCTCATTATGCCCATAGTCCAAAATGACCCGGAAGCCGTGCTCGTCAAAGACATTCATCCGGCCAGGAGACTGGTAGAACGAGTTATTGAATGTGCGCAGACCTGCACGGATCTGGTCTAGGGTGAGACCGAGGGAATACGACATGGCAGCAGCAAACATGGCGTTTTCCACATTGTGCAAGGCTTTACCCTCGATGGTCGCGGGGATCAGGTGGGTCCAAATCAAAGGGATCTGGCTTTCCTTATCGTAGAGGACGATTTGCTCGCCATTGGCGCCCCGTTCAAGGACGACAGCCCGCTGCCCGAGTTTTATATGCTCACGGACGATAGCATTATTCGGGTTCCGCGAGACATAACAGATATGTTGTGCCTCGGTGTGCTCTGCCATTTTCAATGTCTGGATATCGTCCGCATTCAGAACAGCTGTGTCGCGTGCGACTTCTACAACAAGACGTTTCACCCGGGCAAGATCATCGAGAGTTTCAACCCCGCCCATGCCAAGATGGTCTGAGCTGACATTGAGAACGGCGCCAACATCGCAGTACTGATAACCGAGACCGGCGCGGACAATGCCTCCACGAGCTGTTTCCATTACCGCCATATCAACATCCGGATCGCGCAGGACCATGCTCGCCGCGGTTGGCCCCGTCATGTCGCCTTTGACCGTCACATTGCCGTCGATTGACACTGCATCGGTGCTGGTTTGACCAACGGTGTGCCCGGACATTTTCAGGATATGGCCGAGCATGCGTGATGTGGTTGTCTTGCCATTTGTGCCCGTTAGGGCCGCAATGGGAATCCGGCTTGGCTCACCGGCGGGGAACAGCATATCCATCACAGCACCGCCCACATCTTTGGGCTCGCCTTCTGACGGGGCAATATGCATGCGGATGCCTGGACCGGCGTTGATCTCACAAATGGCCCCGCCTGTTTCGCGGTAGCTCTTGGTAATGTCCGTGGTCAGAAAATCGACGCCGCCAATATCGAGACCGACGGCCTTGATTGCCCGTTCGGCCATGAGTTTGTTGTCCGGGTGGATAACCTCTGTCACATCAACGGCGGTACCGCCGGTGGAAAGGTTTGCCGTGCGACGCAAGAACGCCTCTTCGCGTTCCTTCAGGACGCTGTCGGCTTTGAAACCCTGGGAGGCCAACATGCGGTCTGCTTCTTTGTCGAGCTCCAGCCGGGTCAGCATGTTTTCGTGACCAACACCGCGGCGCGGATCCCTATTCTCAATTTCAATTAACTCTTCCACCGTCGACCGGCCATCGCCAACGACGCGCGCTGGTACGCGCTTTGCGGCCGCGACAAGCTCTCCATTGATGACCAATAGCCGGTGGTCAGCGCCCGGGATCATCTGCTCCACAATTACGCCTGAGCCCTCATCGGCGGCTTTGTCAAAGGCGTCCCAGACCTCATCTTCCGTTTGCAGATTAACGCTTACCCCGCGTCCGTGGTTTCCGTCGACAGGCTTGACGACAACTGGGAAGCCAATCTTTTTTGCGGCAGTGACCGCTTTCTTGTTATCCCTCACATAGCGTTGTTCTGGAACAGGCAAACCGAGATCGTATAAAAGCTCTGTGCAGAACTCTTTGTTCTTGGCGATATCAACAGCAATGCACGGGGTCTGGCTGGTGAGCGCGGCTTCAATCCGCTTTTGATATTTGCCCTGGCCCAATTGAATGAGGCTGTCATCATTGAGCCGGCTCCAGGGAATGTCCCGCTCTTCTGCGGCTTTGACCAACGCCATAGCTGATGGCCCGAGGCTGCGTCGGGAAGCAAATGCAAAGAAGTCGTCGATTTCGTCTTTGAGATTAAACTTCCCGTCCGGATCTGGATCGATCAGCTCCAGGATGATTAAGCGAGCAAGGTCTCCTGCCTCAATGCCGATCCGCCGCGAGACGTATCCAAACAGGACTTCCCGAACATCTTTCTTGTCGGTCGGTTCGCAAAACGCGATGTCCGTCGGCGCGGCGGCAAGCTTCTGCAAGGTGAGCGCTACATGAGCGATGACCTCGCCCAGATGGCAGTCCTTGGCCTGGCGCATGCGTTCGACGAACGGCTCACCGGAAGTGGCGATCTCTTGGGCCAAGCCGGGCAGGGCGTCCAGGAGGGGATCGATAAGCTTGCTACCGAAGTCGGCGGCAGGTCGATCAGCGAACTTGCCGAAATCGATGGTCAGCCGGATCAGCGGCTTTTTGGAAAACACATTAGGTCCGACATAAACGGACGTGGAAAGCAATTTCATTCCGAACTCCCTCTTCGCCGAGGGGTCGCGCCGGCATCGCTCGTCAATTCAAGCGATTTTCCATCATTACGCCCACAGCCTTTGTCATATTGTGTCAATATTGGGTTGTGTTGGTCAATTGTTGCGCTGCGAAATTTTTAAAGCAGGTGACTTATAATCCATTGGAAACATGGCCCTAGGCCTTGGTAGGCTTATTTGGACCCTTTGCCCCCTAATAACTCGACGAGAAAACCGATGTCCGCTCCCTCTTCCAGCAATGATATCCTGCCTATTCCCCAATCTCCCGACGCTCAATTAGAGGGCGAGGGGGTGCCCTACCGCCACCGGACGATCGATATCGGCGCGGACCGGACCGATACCGCGCGCCAGATCGACGTGCTTTCGTTTGGCGAACCAGGCGCGCGGCCAAAGGCCTACATCCAAACAGCGCTTCACGCAGATGAGCTTCCCGGGATGCTGGTCATGCGCCGTCTCATCGACGCGCTTTCTGCGGCCGTCCATCGCGGCGATCTCCTCGGAGAGGTTGTTCTGGTGCCTGTCGCCAATCCCATTGGTTTGGCGCAAATCGAAGGCGATTACATGCAAGGGCGGGTCGAAAAAGGCACGGACCGCAATTTCAATCGTGGCTTTCCCGATTTTGCTGACCTCATCAAAGATAAAGTCGCACCGCGCCTTAGTGATGATGGGGAGGCAAACACATCGATCATCCGCGAAGAGATGAAAAACGCGCTATCGGCCATCACTCCAAAGGACGCCTTCGAGACCCTCCAGCTGGTTTTGATAGAACTTGCCTATGATGCCGATATCGTCCTTGATCTCCATGCGGATAATGAAGCAATGGTTCATCTTTACACGGGCAAAAAGCTCTGGCCAGAGGCAACGGACCTCGCAGCGGAAATCGATGCGCGCGCGATCCTCCTTTGTGACTTTGCAGGCGATGCTCCTTTTGATGAAGCGTGCGGCGGGCCGTGGTGGACATTGGCTGATGCTTTTCCCGACCGGCCAATCCCGCCGGCATGTCTTTCTGCGACCGTTGAGCTGAGGTCTAACAATGAGGTTTCCGGGGATCTGGCCGACCGTGACGCAACCGCACTGATGCGGTTCCTGGTTCGGCGCGGGCTCATTAAAGGGCGGGCCGGGGCGCTGCCGCGCTTGTTGGGAGAGGCGATTGCCCTTGAGCAGATGCATCGGCTTAAAGCGACAACCGAAGGCGTCGTTGACTACAAACTGAAGCTCGGCGACAGCGTCCGGCAAGGCGATGTGATTGCTGAGGTGACGCCGGTGCTCGGTGAAATTGAGGTCATCCGTGCCCCAATCGATGGACTTCTGTTCGCGCGTCACGACCAGACCTGGGCCTGGCCCGGCAAGACGATCGGCAAGATCGCGGGGAGTAGTGCGCAGGCGCAAGCACCTAAGGAAGACAAGGTTTAAACTGAAAAACGCACACGGCATTGCTCCATAGAGCGGATCTTCTAAAAATCGTGCATGGCAATTTGCCGATACGATTGAAGCATGCCGTCCTTGTTCCGTGTCCAGATGCGGATGCCCTTTCCGATCGAAACACCGGTTTGCCCTTCACCGATCCACCTCAGATTGTAACTCATATGCTCGACGACCCCGGCATCAGAAAAATCGAGACGATCCGTTGAGACGTCAACATAATCGAAGGGCGGCCAATTGGCGGTATAGTCTTTCAGGAACGCGGCAATTTCCTCTCTGCCTTTTAGTGCAGGTGCATCGTGCGGGGCATACATTCCGTCCTCGGAGTAGATAAAAGGCAAGATGGCCGGTTGGTTCGTGAGCATTGCTTGGGTACCCATTTCGCGGAGCGCCCGTATCTCATAGGTTTTGGGATCAGAGATTGGGACGCCTGGAAGCGTGTGGGCAGGAACGCTGTTTGGCAGCTTGAAATGAGCAAGTTCCCGAATGCCGTCGAACGCTTTATCATAATTCCAGGCTTGAGATATCAAGACGGGCGGTCCTGAAGACTGCCGTTGCCACACGTCAAAATATGTGCCGGTCCAATTGTGTGGCGTGGCGGTCGGTCGATGGACTTGATCGATGTCGAACGATCCGATTTCCACGACCAATTCCCCAAGCTCGATTGCTTCGAGTGCTGACTTTTCAAATGACTCTACGTCAAAACGTTTGAAGTAAGCCGCGTAGTACCCACCAGCTCCCTACTGGCCGACACCTGTTTCCTGAAATTCCGGCATGACGCGGCCGTCTAGTGCGTAGCGTGCAATAATCGCTGTGGGGTCACCTTTCGTCATTGCTTGCGAGTAAACGACCCGATATGCCGCCCTTTCTTCTGTCAACGGATCAGCGAGGGCGGGAAATGTCACTAGTCCGGCCAAAAAACAGTATTGAACGGAGCGATTGGGTTCTCCGCAAACAGATACTCGCCATGTCTTTGCCCTCTCTCTTTGATGCTACATGTGTAGCAGAGATGGCGGTGAAGTACCAGACTGAGCAGAGAGTGTATGCTGTGTTTGTTTACGAGTTCCAAGATGGAGCGGGTGAAGGGAATCGAACCCTCGTCTTAAGCTTGGGAAGCTCCTGCTCTACCATTGAGCTACACCCGCAGTGTGCCAGAGCGATGCCGAGGCAAGCGCGGGTCATAGCATGGCTGTCAGGAATTGCCACTCGCTGATTTCAGCTGCGCCGCTGGGGGCAGCGCACCTTCCTCTTCGTGGTCTTCCAAAACTCGGCCATGGCGGTCGTCGAGGGTCTCTTCGTCAATGGCCATGCGTGGGAGTGTTGGGCGATCAAACCGGATCCCATACTGATTGCCGCTGCGGCGGACCACTTTGCCGGGTGTTGCGCCAAGCACGACGGTCTCGCCGATCCTCAGTTCCAGCGGGGTTTTGATCGACGCGCCGGTGAGCGACATGTCCATGATGTTGCAAGGCACTGTACCCGTATCGGTGCGGCAGCTGGCCTCGATTTGCCCGCAGTCCAGACGGTGGGAAATCCGTCGCTCTAGCTTCATGCCATCGTCTGCTTCATCTTCTTCGTTGTGGGTCGACAAGAATTCCAAAAGCCGGCGGCGACGGTGGTTCGTGATCTTGAGCTCAACGGCAAAGCCTTCGTCGAATTTTCGCATGACGATGCCTTCCAGACGTGTGCCGCCATCGAAGTAAGCAACGATATGGTCGCCAATTGTAACTTCCTCGTCGGAGGCGATCGCCACGCCACTTCCGGAGACATCTATCGAGACCCCGTCGCCCTGATTATCGCTGTTGACGAGAAATCGAACGTTGAATTGCGCTTTGCTGCGCGGATAGTGGCGGCGCTCCATGACCAACTCCCCAGAGGATATAAATACAGCTTATGGTTGTGGTGTTATATCTATGCAATCGTTAAGGACCGATTGAGATGGATCGCCGCCTGACATCCGGCCGTCTTTTAAGCGTTTGGCCAAAGCTCCTTCCGCGATCACACTGTTTTGAGCCCGAGACAGGCAGCGCGTTGCCTCTCGACCTCGCAGGCAAATCTCTCCAAAGATTTAGGGGTGGGAGCGTGGCGCGCCGCTTTTTTGCCATGCGAACCCGCTTATTTGAGATTGTGGGCGGCCTTGGTGCCGCGCTATTTTTGACGAGGCCCACACCCCTGGTTCAGGGCCATTTGAGCAGGAGACCATGACCTATGGGACACCGCCCTTCACGCCATTCAATTTTTGCGGCTATTGCCGCAGCGGCTGTGGCAGCCACCTTGCCGGTCGCCGCAAATGCTGGTGACCGCCGCACGGAGGCGACGGAACTGATCGCCGACGCGGCTGAAACAACGGCTTATTTCGCTGCCGACACGGCTTTCGAGCCTCTTTGGGATCTGGCTGATAAGGCGAAAGCCATGGTGATCGTACCTGAATCCTTCCGGGCCGGTTTTATTATCGGCGGGTCTGCCGGTGATGCGGTCATGATGGCGCGCAATGACGACGGCACATGGAGCCAGCCCACATTCCTTACTGTCGGTTCACTGTCATTCGGCCTCCAGGCGGGCGGCGAAGCATCGGAGACGATCCTTCTCGTCATGACCGAGCGCGGCATGGAGCAATTGCTCTCCACTTCAGTGAAGCTCGGCGCTGATCTTTCCATCGCGGCTGGGCCAATCGGTGCCGGCGCGAAAGCCCAGACGACCGATATTCTGGCCTTCTCTCGCTCGCGGGGGCTTTATGGTGGGGTCAGCCTTGAAGGGGCAGTTTTGAAAACACGGCGCAAATGGAACGATGCCTATTACAATGCGTCGGTATCCCCGGCAGAGGTGATCTTCAAAAACGAGGTCTATAACCCGGCATCGGCTCAGCTTCAGAACGCGGTCTGGCGCCTGGCCCATAAGGATGCACCCGCCTCGCTCGCCCCGGCTCAGCCTTTAACATATGAGGGCGATGCAGAGCGCGACACCAGCGGGTTTGACGATGAACTTCGTGATGACGAAGACCTCTCCGACGATGACATCGATTATGAAGACGATGACGTCTGGGGCGCGCCCATCGGTGGGTCAACCGACTAGATCGACCTGCTGACAGAAGAAATACGCAGCGATATCGCGGGGAGGTGATTTGCCTCCCCGCTTTTGGTTTGCTCAAACCGCCCGATGTCTAGAGCCACCCTAATCGACCGAATTCCAAGCCAACCGGACGTCGCCATCGAGCGCGAGCCTGTTTGTGTGCCTCCTGCAAAGTTCCGTGAGCAGAAAATTACCGTTGAGGGCGCTCCCCGAGCCCATGTCTCCTTTCAGTCCCTGAAGACCCTTTGGGTGAACACCGGCACGTTGTGTAATCTGGCATGCACGAACTGCTATATTGAAAGCACACCCAAAAACGATGCCCTCGTCTATCTCACCCGCGATGAGTTGGCGCCGTTTCTGGACGAGGCAAGAGCAATGGGCTGCGCAGAAGTCGGTTTTACCGGCGGGGAGCCATTTCTCAATCCGGAGATGCCCGCCATGCTTGAGGCAACCCTCGCACAAGGATTTTCCGCGCTCGTCCTAACCAACGCCATGACCCCCATGATGCGGCCACACATTCAAGGGGCGCTGAAGGCTCTCGGCTCAAAATGGGCTGACCGCTTTTTGCTCCGGGTCAGTCTTGATCATTACACGGCTGAAGAACACGACCGCGAACGGGGAGAGGGCGCCTTTGCAAAAGCCATGGCCGGTATCCATTGGCTTATAAATGAAGGATTTAGTGTCAGCATTGCGGGACGGTCCATCACCGGCGAAGCGCTGGAGATTGCTCGTAATGGCTTTGCCGATCTCTTTATCCGTCAACGGATCCCCCTCGATGCACATGCGGAAAAAGACTTGGTCATCTTTCCGGAAATGGACGCAGCCCGTGACACGCCCGAGATTTCCGAGGCTTGCTGGAATATCACGGGGGCGAGGCCTGATGACATGATGTGCGCCACATCGCGGATGGTCGTGAAACGCAAAGGCGCTAAGGCACCATCGGTTTTGGCATGCACCCTGATTGCTTATGACACTGCTTTTGAACTGGGCGGCACACTTTCCGCATCGACCGATCCGGTTTACTTAAACCATCCCCACTGTTCGAGGTTCTGCGTTCTGGGCGGGGCGAGTTGTTCCGGTTAGAAACCGACCTCATTGCAGGTGATCCGATGACAGACGATAATAAGCCAATTGCACTAGAAGACCGGGCAAGTGAAGAAGACCGGCTTTTCTCACCGTCGGCTGCGCGTAATCGCGACGTGATCCGGGAGGCATTCATTAAGCTGATGCCGCCAACGGGCACAATTTGGGAAGTAGGATCTGGCACTGGCGAACACTGCGTACACATCGCCTCGGTGGCGAAAGGTCTGAATTGGTGGCCGAGCGATCCTGACCCGCAATCTCGGCGCTCGATCGCGGCATGGGCCCGCGATTTAAACTTGCAATCGGTGCTTGCGCCTTTGGAAATCGATGTGACGCGATCGGGCTGGACCACCCAGTTCAAGGCGGTGGGTGCAGATGCTCCGGTTGGCATCGTCTCCATCAACATGATCCACATTGCGCCATTTGAGGCGGCTAAGGGTCTGATATCGGGCGCTGGAGAGGCGCTAACGCCTGGCGGGCGGCTGTTTCTTTACGGACCATTTTCACGGGATGGTCAGCATACGGCTCCGTCTAATGCAGACTTCGATGCGAGCCTCAAGTCACGCGATCCCTCCTGGGGCGTACGCGACCTGGAACGGGATATTATGCCCCTCGCACGACAGGCAGGGCTGGCTTTTGTTGAGGCTATAGCCATGCCTGCAAATAATTTAAGTGTTGTTTTTGAGCAGTCATAAGGCGCCAGAAAGCACCTTCAATCATTCTGTGGTCTGATCTTCATCAGTCGAAAGACCGCCCTCTTGGGTACTCTCCACGGTTCGCTTTTTCCGTCTCGGATCAATGCACCAGCTGGTCTCAAGATCATCGGATGCCTTCTTCACGCGCACCGTATACTGACGGCCATAGTCGAACGTCAGTCCGCAGTCTTCTGGCTTGGTGACGTGCCAGACTTTGACTGTGCCGGCGATATCTGCATCATCGCTGCGGGAGACCGTAAAGATCGTCGCCTGGCGGGGCAGGACAGATAGCCCATCGGGCCCGAGCCGCAACTCTGCATCAGAGGGCGTCCCTAGGAATTCTGCGTCATATCTTTCAGCGCGCGCGCTGCATCCGCAATTCAAATAGGGGTCTATCGATTGCGTTCGGGCGGAAAAGTCAGGGCCTAAACCCGGGTCCTGGGCGGCAATGAGCAAAAACAGAATGAACGGCATAGGGCTAGTCGATCTCGCGGAAGTGCTTTGAAAGTTTCAGGGCTTGGCCTTGATAATGGGATCTGACCCCGTCCCCGTAAAGGGTTTCCGGGCGAGCGGCCATTTTTTCATAGACGAGACGGGCGACAAGTTGGCCATGTTCCAGGACAAACGGCGCATCATGGCTGCGGACCTCCAGCACGGCGCGGCTCCCGTTGGACTTGCCGCTCTCCCCGCGCTCGGCGCCACCCTCCGGTGACCAGCCAAAGCCGGGGTCGAAAAAGCCGGCATAGTGGACGCGGAACTCCCCGAGACCCGGGCTGATGGGCATCATTTCCGCTGCGCAGTCCGGCGGAATGACAAGAGATTCCTTGCTGGCCAGAATATAAAACTCATCCGGATCCAGAATAATGAAACCACTCTTGGGTCGGGGTAGGGGCTCGAAATAATCTTCCGGTGCTAGAGCGCCGGGTTTGTCCACATCGATCAAGGCCGCATGGCGCCGCGCCCGCCAGCCAATACGATCGGTACCTGAGATCAAATCGACGCTGACCCCGAGCCCGCCATCGATATCGCCGTCAGCGTCCACCAACGGGGTGGCCTTATGGAGTGCGCGCAGCGCGGCATCGTCCAGACTAGCAGAGGCCGACTTCAGGCGCATTTGGTTGAGGCTGGAGCCGGTCCGCACCAAAATCGAAAACGTCCGGGGGCTGACTTCTGCGTAGAGAGGGCCTGTGTAGCCCGCGGGGATTTCGTCAAACGCGGGCCGTCGGTCGACAGCTGGTTCGGTAATCAGCCGAACGAAGACATCGATCCGACCGGTCGAGCTTTTCGGGTTGGCGGCCCCGCTAATTGAAGGAGGCAGAGCAAGGCGCTCGCGCAGTTCCACCAGATAGACACAGCCCTTTTCCAGAACGGCCCCATCGGTCAGGTTGAGCTCGTGCATCTCCAGGCCATCTTTCAGGCGATCAGCGATGGAACTCCCGGGGGCTGGCAGAAACGAGGCGCGCACCCGCCAGGCCCGCGCACCGAAGGTGAGATCAAGGCTCGCTGGCTGTAATTGGCGTGGGCCCAGCGGTCCGCCTAGCCGGATCCCGCCGTCATTAATCAAAGTTGTCAGGGTCTGGGCCGGGAGAATGGCCATACCGTTCTGTCCTCAATCACTTTTCCAGTAGTTTGCGCCAAACCGCAGGTTTGTCGCATGAAAGATTTCCCTGTCTCGCTGGCGAAACGATAGATGCTTGGTGGCGTCCTTGGTATCCGTACCAACGACTTTCGCCCACCACGCGACCCGCTTGCAAAAATACCGTCTTGGCGTCAATGCATCCGAGCCTTTAAGGTTATGGCGTATGCCGGGCAGACAAACAAAACATCCCCGGGGGGCCGGAGTATGAGCACGAGTTGGTATCAAGGGGTGGCGCACATGTACGAACAAACGACCCGGGGTATCCGCGTCAAGGTTGACCCCCATTATCTTGAGGATGAGTCGAGCCCGGAAGACAGTCGATTCGTCTGGGCGTATACCGTGCGGATTGAAAACGGCTCTGAAGACGTGGTTCGGTTGCGTGGTCGGCGATGGCTGATCACCGATGCTCTTGGGCTCACTGAAGAGGTTGTCGGTGACGGGGTTGTAGGTGAGCAGCCCGTTATTCGTCCTGGCGAAGGCTTTGAGTATACATCCGGGGCTCCGCTCGGGACACCGTCGGGAATGATGGTCGGCCAGTACGAAATGGAAACTTCTGGCGGTGAGACCTTTGACGTTGAAATTCCGGCGTTCTCCCTCGACAGCCCCCACGAATATCGCCAGATCCATTAACGCGCTGCGAGCTCATGTCGGCCGGTGAGATCTCGCACACTATTTGGTGTGTCCCTTCGAAAGGCGTCGCATGCCTGATCTAAAGCCCGTTTTCCTCGTGACGGGTGCCCTTGTCTTTCTCCTTGGGCTGACCATGTTGCTGCCGCTGATTGCGGATGTCTATGCCGCTGATCCTGCGGACCGGCGCAATTGGCCGTCCTTTGCGATCTCCGCGATGGTTGCCCTGTTCGGGGGCGGCGGATTGGCGGCGGCCAATTGGGGACGGATTACGTCTGTCAGTATCCGGCAGGGTTTTTTGCTGACCGCTTCCAGCTGGATCAGCCTCGTGGCGATTTCGGCGTTGCCTCTTTTTCTCAGCGTCTTGGATATGTCCTATACAGACGCTTTCTTTGAGGCGACGTCCGGGCTGACGACGACGGGGTCAACGGTCATTTCCGGGTTGGACGATGCCCCGCCGGGGCTCTTGTTGTGGCGGTCGATGCTGCAATGGTTCGGTGGGGTGGGGATCATCATCATGGCCTTTGCCGTGCTGCCAGCTTTGCGGGTCGGCGGTATGCAGATCTTCAAAAGCGAGGCCTGGGATACTAGCGAAAAGTTCGTTGCCAATGCGGCGCAATATTCGCTTGGTCTGACGATGATCTATCTGTTCTTCACGGTTCTTTGTTTCATGTTCCTATGGGCGTTCGGAATGTCGCCGTTCGATGCCGTCAACCACGCTATGACGACCGTTGCGACGGGGGGCTTTTCGACGAAAGATGCCTCGCTCGGGGCATTTCTCTCAACGAATACAGCGCCAATTGATATTGTGGTTTCAATCTTCATGATCATTGGTAGCCTGCCGTTCGGGATCTTTCTTGTTGCCCTCTTACGAGGGCAAACAGACAGGCTGTTTACGGACAGTCAAATCCAGTTCTTTCTGGTGACTGTTGCGTTTCTGACATTTGTCATGGTGCTCTATGTCTATGGTCGCTTTAACGTTGATCTGTTCACGGCATTTCGCCTTGCCTTCTTTAATGTAACCTCAATCTTGACCGGGACGGGCTTTGCCACAACCGCCTATGACAATTGGGGCGGCTTTGCTGTTGGCTTTTTCTTTTGCATTATGTTTATTGGCGGATGCGCCGGATCAACGTCTTGCGGATTGAAGATTTTCCGCTTTCAGGTCGCCCTAGCAGCCATGCTACTTTACTCACGGCGGTTGGCTCATCCAAATGGCGTCTTTGTGGCGCGATATAATGGGCGCACGATTACGACTGACGTCTTCGTCTCGGTGCTGAGTTTTTTCTTTGTCTACTTTGCGACATTTGCCACGCTGGCGGTGTTATTGTCAGCTTTCGATCTGGATCCGCTGACCGCGATTTCGTCCGCGGGAACAGCGATTGCAAATGTGGGTCCAGGGCTTGGTCCAGACGTGGGTCCGTCCGGGAATTTCCAGAGCCTCCCCGATGGCGCAAAATGGCTGATGTCGGCAGGCATGCTGCTCGGGCGACTTGAGTTCTTTTCGATCCTCGTGTTGTTTTCACCAGCGTTCTGGCGTCAGTGAGGCGACCGGTAAGTCCTTCTAGGCCACCGGCCAGGGAAAAAGGTTTGAGCAACCCATCGGAGACCTGCCATGTCTAAAGAAATCCGCGTTTACCATAGCCCGCGTAGCCCATACTCGCGGCTCGGCCTGCACGTTTTGAAGAATGCAGGGCTTAGCGATGAGGTTAAGATCAAGGTCATTGCATTTACCGGTCCGCCGGAAGGCACACCGTTCGCCGACCCAATGGCAAATGTCCCGAAGCTTGCTTACTTGAGCCAGGACGCGCCGCGCATGACCATGCGCATGGGGCTGCCAATCCGGCGGCCAGACCCGTTCGACGTGGATTTGGTGCCATCTGCTCGCGCAATCGCCGCTGCCGATGCGGCAAGGCATGGCCTCGATTACGGGATTGCCGTTGCCGACGCCCGGTGGGGGAAGGGGCTGAACATCGCCGAACTCGACGTTCTTGCTGCGTGTGCTGATGAAATCGGCTGGTCAGGTGATGCGGTGCATGCTGCACAAACCGACGATGCAGTAACGGCGCTATTGGCGGAGAACCGTCAACTGATTGAGGAAGACCAAGCTTTTGGCGTGCCCTTCGCAGTTTTTGACGGGCAAAAGTTCTGGGGTCACGACCGGTTCGATCTACTTGTGGAAGCGGTGAATGGCTAGGGCAGTTTGAACAGCCATTCAGCCCCCAGATAAAGCCCTGTACCAGCGGTGTATGCCAACAGATCCGTCATCGCGAAGGTTGAACCGAGCGTAGCTGCGATCAAAGGGTTCGCATCTAGTCCTGACTCTGAGACGACACCGGTCAATTGAAACCCTTCGATTGCGAATGCCACGCCCAAGGCGGTCAGGGCCGACCAGCGAATGCTGCTGCTCGTCAACGCACGGAGGGCCAAGGCCACAAGGATCACCGCCAGAACGTCCCCTAATGTATGGCGGACAGCCCCCTTACCGATAAAGAAAGTGAGCACTTCGACTAAGAATACGACGGCTGCTGCGACCGCGTAGCGAGCGCTGAACTTGAAATTTATTGGCATGGTACGAGCTCGTGGTCTCTCGCGAAAGCCAGTTGGCAACACTTCCTGATGAGACCAATCATGCAGACATCAGGTGGCCCAAAGACGTCCGGCCTCGGACCATTTCAGGGCAGACATTGCCGAATGCTTTACCCTACAAAGACCGAGTGCTGAACGTGTCACAGGCTTCGACCGACCCGGTCCGGTAACCGGTCGTGAACCATCGAACACGCTGCTCAGATGAACCGTGGGTGAAATTTTCCTGTTTCACTTCGCGTCCCGCCTGCCGCTGAAGATTATCATCCCCGATGGCACTGGCTGCGCGCAGGCCTTCTTCAATGTCGCCGGCTTCAAGGATCCCTCGGGCATCGTTGGCCCAAATTCCGGCATAACAGTCGGCCTGTAGTTCCATTCGAACCTGCAGGGCGTTTTGCTCAACCTTGCTGGAGCGCGCCTGGATTTTACGTACTTCTGCAGAGATGCCGGTAATGGTCTGCACATGGTGGCCAACCTCGTGGGCGATCACATAGGCGGCGGCAAAGTCGCCGGGCGCACCAAAACGGCGGGAGAGTTCGGCAAAGAAGTTTGTGTCGAGATAAACGGTCTTGTCAGCCGGGCAATAAAACGGTCCCATCGCGGCAGAGGCAAATCCGCAGCCAGAGTTGGTCTGGCTGGAAAACAGGACAAGCCGAGGAGGTTCGTAGCGACTTCCCGCTTCAGCAAACCGGCGATCCCAGGCAAGCTCGGTCTCGCGCAGAATAACGCTCGAGAAATCGCCGGCTTCCTCGTCCGCCTGGGTCAGCTCTCCGCCGCCTGTCGCCGGTTGGCCGTTCAAGAGCGCCAAGGGATCAACCCCAACCGCCCGCAACGCAAAGAAGCCGCCCACCAAAACGACCACGCCACCAATCCCGAACCGGCTAAACACAAACCTGATAATCAGGATCGCAAGCCCCGACAGGCCAGCTGCCCCGACAGCTCCCCGCCGATCTTCGACATTCTTGCTGCCTTCCCGATTGCGCCATTTGACCATGGTAAATTATCCCTCAACCACCCTGGCGGCACTATTGCCAAGCATCTCCTGATTGTCGAGGGCGGGATGACATCCCCGTTAAGAGGCATTTGTGCCACAGGAGATGAGTTGACGCCGAAGCTGCAAAACCGCACCTATAGACCGTCTAACGTGGGATATGTATGGCGTCGTCATGGGGCAATGACTTAATCAAGCTGGCTGCAGCGGGATCCGTTGCGGGCACGCTCGGTTTTGTGATTATCAATCCTCAGGCCCCCAGTCAGTACAGCGAGCGGCTCGCCAACGCGGCGCCCGCGGTGAAGGCCGCCACGGCAGAGCGCCCATGCCCGGTAGCTGGGTCAATTCTCGATCAGGGCTTTGCCCCGCTACAAGACGTCATTTCCGTTTCACCGCTTGGTAGCGTGACCGCGCCCGGTGAAGCCCTGCCGGCCCCGTTCATCCGTGTGAACACCAAAAAAGGCGCGACCGTATTTGAACGGCGGGCAA
The DNA here is from genome assembly GCA_038522945.1 of Pseudomonadota bacterium. GTDB lineage: Bacteria > Pseudomonadota > Alphaproteobacteria > Caulobacterales > Parvularculaceae > MED-G105. Next base: position 17,502 of record JBCBJV010000016.1, on the reverse strand, counting down.
CGATGGCGCTGGCCCCTGCACGCGCTGAAATCGAGGCGATTGAACGCCGGGTGCAACGCGATAGCGACGGCGCCGCGACGGGGCTGACCTGGCGCGTGACCATGTCCGTGTGCGATGCGGTCAAGCTCTACTACGACGACATTGATGTTCTCTCGCCAGATTTAATGCGTAAGGCAGGTGGGCTCGCAGCTTTTTCGGAAGTCTCAGGTCCGGACCGCATGGCGGTGAAGACATCGATCCGTGTCCAAACTGGCGATACAATCGGCGAGGCAGACGGCTTTGATATTGGGCTTGAAGATAGCTCCCTTGCGCCGGCTGATCTGGTGCGTCCAGAGCGTTACAAGTCGAACCCTTACGTGGAAGCGCGTGTCCTGAACACCGATGCTGGGTTGATCAAGGCAATCGACAGTGACGCAACGCTGGCCCGATGCCCGCTCGATTATCTTCCCACATCGGAGAAAACCGCCTGGTCGGCTCTTCTCGGCGATCAGTTCGGGATCCGGAAAGTGCGCACGAACAAAGACCCGGATGCGTGCCGTCAGCCCATTGTGGACAAGCCGGGGACTGCCCAAGGGGCCTGGTTCACAGATGCCTCCCAGAATGGGGCGGCCAACAAAGTCAGCGCCATTGCCCTGGCGCCGGACAGCATTGACCCGCAACGCCTGATTTTCTCTCTGCACGGACGACTGACATCACTGACCCCGGGCATGGTGGCTCTACCGCCGAAAATGACCGATGCCAAGGCGGAGGCAGCCAAAGACTTCCTCTCTTTTTATCCCGGCGAGCGCGCAGGCAATCCGACCTTTGCCGGTGTTGAAAAGGGGGAGATTGCCTGCTTTGATCGCTTGCGCACCAATTTTGTTGGTCCACGGATTAATGGCGTCATTCTGCTACAAGTGGACACGACAGACGAAGGTGCAGAAATCATGCGCATGGAAGCTCGTGGGGAGGCGACCTCTTGTAGCGCGCTTGAAAGCCCATGGGGCTTCACAACAAACCACACAGTTTTTTATCGGTAGGCCGGACTTTTATCGGTAAGCCGCCATTTTATCGGTAAGTACAAACGAGGGCTGGCGTAGCCACTCTACGCCCCGCACCAGTCCGGCTTTTTCTGTCTCGGCTTTTGAGGGGCGGCGAGGTCCGCATCAATGAGAACCGCACCGAGATCGCGTCCGTCAGCCAATTCAATCCGGCCCACGACACGGCCCGCATACTTCCCGTTCTGAACATCCTTAAGCCGGATTGTCTGCTCGCCCATAATTGCGTTGATGAAATCGCGTGCCGCCAGGCCCTTCTGCTTTTCAGCCGGGCACTTCGGGCGGAAGATCTCCGGGGCGTCGATGCCAGCTAGCCGCACCGATACGTTCACCCGCTGATCAACCCAGATGTTGGCATTGACCCGGACCGTGTCCCCATCGACGACGCGGTCAACTTCCGCCGTGATGGGTCCAGCGAGAATGGGCTCGGCAGCTTCAACGGTTCCCACCTGGCTCAAAAACGCCAGACAGCCGCATGCAACGAAGGGTAACAGAACAAACTTCATATACACGCATAGGTATTCATCGAGAACAAAAAGTCAACATATGCGACTTATGCGTGTATCCCCCGTGGTCAGGAAAAGTCGATCGCGCGGCCCGCCTTCTCCCAGTCGCCATAGCGTGTGGGCTCTTTTCCGCTAGGCCCGCCGCTCTCCGGGCCGCCTTCGGCGGCTTTGTTCAGCTGACCCCGGCGGCGACGCTCTTCAGCCTCTAAAAGGGCTCTCTGGGCGGCTTCTGGCAGGTGATCCCAGTCCGGGCGGTCCCGAACGGAGGATTGGTTATCTGTGGCTTTCTCGGTCATTTTCAGGTCGCTCAAGAGTTGCACGTCAGTCCGTGATGATTGGGTGTCATATTGAACCTGCCCGGTCGGCAAATCATATATCGAACAGAAACAATACGAACGAGGTAGGCTTACCGATGAATACACTAAGAACCGGAATGCTGCTGGCGGTCCTGACGGCGCTGTTTGGCACGATCGGGCTCATGCTGGGCGGAACCGGCGGGATGATTCTCGCGCTTATCTTTGCGGCGGGCTCCAACCTCTTTGCGTACTGGAACGCTGACAAGATTGTCTTGCGGATGTACAAGGCTGAAGAAGTCGACGAGACCCATAGCTCCGGGCTCGTACGCCGCTATGCGGCGAGCACCGCTGCGCTGGCCGAGCGCGCCGGTCTGCCTCGACCCAAAATTTACGTGATCAACAATCCTCAGCCGAATGCCTTCGCAACAGGGCGGAACCCGGAAAATGCAGCGGTCGCCGCCACCACGGGTCTTCTCAAGATGCTGACCGAACAGGAAGTCGACGGTGTGATGGCCCATGAGCTGGCGCACGTGAAAAATCGCGACACGCTTACCATGACGGTCACCGCGACCATCGCTGGCGCGATCACGACCCTTGCAAATTTCGCGATGTTTTTCGGTGGTGGGAACCGTAATGGCGGCGGGATCATCGGGGCGCTGGCGATCATGATCCTTGCCCCCATGGCCGCGGGGCTCGTGCAAATGGCGATCAGCCGGGGCCGCGAATACGAGGCAGACAAGCTGGGGGCCGAAATCTGCGGCCATCCGGAATGGCTGGCGTCAGCCCTTGCAAAGATCTCCAACGGCGCCGCGCGGATCCCCAATGAGACCGCAGAAATGCACCCGGAAACGGGCCAGTTGATGATCATTAATCCGCTGTCTGGCGAAGGACGCGACAGTCTCTTCTCGACGCACCCGGCAACGCAAAACCGGATCGACCGGCTGATGGAAATGCGTGGCAGCGGGATGAGCGGTGTGAGGTCCAGCGCATCTTACGGTGGCCCTTCTGTGCCGCCCGCTGGCCAGTCGGGGGTGCGGGCAGGACCCTGGGGGTAGAAGCGCCTTCGGGGCGAGAAATACCTGGGTGGCGGACACTTGCGGTTGGGATCGGGCGCTTTTCTTACCAAAAACAGTAGCGGCTCGATTGTAGCCCGTACGGACAATGCAGGGACGGTCACGGGCGTCAACACCTACGATTCCTATGGCCGCCAAGGGGCAAGCAATGGCGGGCGCTACCGCTATACCGGTCAGGTCTGGCGGGGACGGGTTAATGCCCATTACTACAAGGCCCGCTTCTACCGCGCCGACCTCGGCCGTTTCCTCCAGACCGACCCCATCGGCTATGGCGATGGCATGAATATGTATCCTTACGTCGGCGGCGACCCGGTGAATAAGATCGATCCGACGGGCTTGGCTGACGAAGTTGATGAGATTGTTGTCGTTGGAAAGCGGCCCAAAAAAAGTA
>JBCBJV010000016.1:0-14099 GCA_038522945.1 Pseudomonadota bacterium | reverse complement strand
GCGTCAGGCGCCTCAATTTAGAGTGTACCTTACATTCGCTGGGTTTTACGGGCCAGGAGAAGGTCCAGATGGCGGAGGCTCAGGAGGTGACGGTGGTCCCGACAAAGAAGTCGATTGTGCCTCAACTGATGCTGACGCAGTGGCGGATGGAAATTCGCTTGCGCCGATAGCATCATCTAGCGGGGGCAGTCGAGCCTTGAGAATTAAGCCAGGTCCCGGCGCTTTGCTGAGATTCTCTGCGACTAAAATTGCCCAAAACAGTCTCGGTAGAGTTAAGATTCCGGTTTAACGAGTTTATGATGGCCAAAGCGCACGTTTGTACGGAAGATCCTGGGGGAACCAAAACCCGACCACATTTTCGAATTGGAGGAACTCGCTAGCTGTCTATCCAGCATGGAACGCAGGTACTTTTTACGCACAAGGAAACGTGACTGCGCTTGGCTTTATTACGGGAGCTGTAAATCGTACTTCAAATGAAGGCTCGATCGCAGGTGAGCAAGCTTGGAGACCAGACCTCGGAGGCGGGCCTTACGATGGAGACGCGACGGAGTACATAATTCCTAATCCAAGAGCGACGGTTACTGATTTGAAGTGCTTTGAGTTCGATGGCTAATTCTTTTATGGTAAACTTCTTAGCGAAGACTCTAGGGCTGCCGGTGTCTTATATGGTAAGTGTATTAGCAGCCGCGTGTTTTTCTGCGGCTTCAGCAGAGAACGAAATAGAATTCTTAGAAATGGGTGAATTATTTGTTTTATTGGATGGAGACGGAGATCCGGAATTCTGGCACGAAAAAAAAACTATAAAGTTGATTGATAGCTTCGAACGACCTGTAAATTTTGGACAGGATCGTCGTCCAATTTATCGTCAATACTTCGTATTTGAGATTACTAGCGGCCAACAGAAGGGTCAGTTCATACTCTTGAGCTCTCGTATAAAGGCAAGCATTGATGTGCAATTAGCGAAGCAGAGGATTGCTAGCGTCGTCGTGGAGCTCTACCCTAATTACGACGGGCACTTATCTCTCGATACAGAGAATATGATTTCGTCTGCAATGACTGTGATGGTCCCAAGAGAAATGAAGGGTAACTCATAGATCACAGCTGACGGTGACGAAGCCCCGAAAGCACAGCAATTTTGTATATGACCATGAGATTTGCTTTGACGGAGGGCCTATCCGGTTGAAGCCTTCATGTAGCAAAGGTTGAACCAGCCGCTGGAAAGGTCCACAGGGCCGGCGCGGACGAACCGCTAGTGTTCTATTCAAGCGGTTCCATCTCAGACCGGACGTTCCAGGTAGCCGATGGTGAGCCGGCAGAATGATTGGGGTGGGACCCAATTATTCCGGCGAACGGCTCGATTGTAGCCCGTACGGACAATGCAGGGACGGTCACGGGCGTCAACACATACGACGCGTTCGGCCGTCAAGGCGCGAGTAATGGCGGGCGTTACCGCTATACCGGTCAGGTCTGGCGGGGACGCGTCAACGCCCACTACTACAAGGCCCGCTTCTATCGCGCCGACCTTGGCCGTTTCCTCTAGACCGACCCCATCGGCTATGGCGATGGCATGAACATGTATCCTTACGTCGGCGGCGACCCGGTGAGTCCGCTGCTAAGGCCGGACAGAAAGATCAGGTTATTGCTCACTTTTGACGCCCCGATGTGTGTCCGAAAAGGGCCATGATGCGCAAGGGTAGCCAATTTCCAATTCCCGGTTCTGCGCGCATATCAGACTGAACTGATACCGTAGGTGAGTGTCCGCTCCTGGCCAGAAACAAAAGCTGAACTAAAGGACCATATTTCTAGATCGAATGCACCGATAACCGCCCGTCACCAACCGTTAAGGCCCAAGCCCTTAGCGAGACCCTTTCCATTTTAGATATTCTTTAAGCGCTCGCTTTACGCCGCAGCGACTATGATCCCTGATCAAGTGATGGGACCTGTAAATGCGTTTTGATGTTGCGACGATTGGGGGAATGACCGCCGGGCTGATGGTGATCGGCCTTGCTATTGCCATGAGCGGGGCGGTTTCGGTCTTCTTCAACACGCCGAGTTTTCTGATCGTGATGGGCGGGGCGATTTCGGCGACGATCCTCCGCTTCCCCATCGATGAAGTGCTGGCAGCTCTTGGTGTGGGGGTGCGGACCGCATTTTTCGACCATCGCAAACGGCCCCGTGACTTAATCGAAGAGCTGCGTCGCCTGGCGGCCGTCTCTCGCCGCCACGGGCCCATTGGCCTTGAGCGCACCGGCGTTTCCGATCCGTTCCTGGCGCGCGGTAAACAGATGATTGCCGATGGGGTGCCTGCCGACCATCTAAGGCTACAGCTCTCCCGGGAGCGCGAGCTTGAGATCGAGCGGCTTGTGGACGGGGAGCGGATCTTCCGGGCGGTTGGGGAAGCCGCACCGGCCTTCGGGATGATCGGGACGATCGTTGGGCTCGTCAAAATGCTCTGGACGATGGATGATCCGTCTACGATCGGCCCAGCCATGGCTATCGCGCTATTGACAACCCTCTATGGGGCCTTGATCGCCTATGCGGTAGCGCTTCCCATTGCCGACAAGCTTGCGATGAAATTGGACGCGCAAGAGACAAACCTCTCATTGATCATCGACGGGCTTTGTCAGGTGGCGGAACGGCGATCACCGGATGCCATGACGGATATGCTGATTGTTTACCTGCCGGAAAAGGCCCGCGGCGGATTTCATCCGGCGGCGGCCTGACGAGGGGAACCGGTCATGCCCGAGCTCCCAAACGCACTGGCAAAAGAGATGACGACCCGCGCCAATGCCATGAGGCAGCGCCGCCCGCGCATCGCTGGTGGCTGGCTTGTTACGTATGCAGACCTTATGACGATCTTGGTGTGCTACTTCGTGCTGATCGTTTCTTATAGCATTCAGGATCGGGTCAAAATGGAAGTGGTTGCCGGCTCCATGCGTGATGCGTTCGGGGTGGCAGAAGAGCGTCGCTATGCAGGTGATGTCAAACTGACGGGTGTGCCCGATGTGCGCCAGCCGGGCTCGGTTCTGGAGACGGTCCAACCGACCGGCATCGGCCTTAATGAAACTCTGAATGCCAACCCTGAGCAGGGGCGCACGGGGCTTCGCACCGGTTCTGGGGCTTCGGACCGGCGGGCGCTGGCGCGCGCTTATGCGACCGCCAAAGACCGTCTTGAAAAAGCAATTCTGTTAAACCCGATTCTGCGGGACGGCGCCGATGCCATCACCGTGACGCTGACCCCTGAAGGTTTGCAAGTCCTGATGGTGGATACCGCGGGGCGACCAATGTTCGATCTGGGGGCGGAAGAGCCGACCCCCCTTGCGCGAACCTTGCTCGAAGAAACCGCCCGAGCCTTAAAGCCGCTGCCTAATCGTATTTACATCGAAGGGCATGCCGATGCCTCAGGGAGCGGAACCTATTCTCCATTTGCATTGACCGCTGCTCGTGCCAATGCCGCCCGCCAAATCATGGAGCAGGCGGGCTTTCCATCGAGCCGGATTGCTGGGATGATCGCCAAAGGTGATGCAGACCCTCTCTATCCGGAGGACCCACTGGCTCCCGCCAACCGGCGTATCGAGATCACGTTGGAAGATGCCGCGCCGTTGGTGCCGGATGATATTTTGGGGCCTTAATGCTAGTGGGCCTCGCCCCAATTTTTACCGGCTTGCGCTTCAACCACCAATGGCACGCTTAAGTTAACTGCTGGCGTGTGGGCGCTTTCCATGAGGGTTTTGACTTCCTTGCAGGTTTTTTCGGCCTCTTCCTTCGGTAACTCGAAAATGAGTTCGTCGTGCACTTGCAAGAGCATCTTAGCGCCGAGCTTTTTCTTTTTGAGCATGGATGGCATACGGATCATCGCTCGGCGAATGACATCCGCAGCCGCCCCCTGGATCGGCGCGTTAATGGCTTGTCGTTCCGCGTAGCCGCGTGTTGCGAAATTCTTGTCGTTAATCGCCGTCACATAAGTGCGTCGTCCAAAGATCGTTTCAACGAACCCGGTCGCTTTGGCACTGGCGACGGTATCGTCCATATACGCGCGAATGCCTGGAAACTTTTTGAAGTAGTTGTCGATATATTCCTTAGCTTCGCTACGGGAAATGGAAAGCTGGTTGGCGAGCCCGAAAGCGGAGATGCCGTAGATGATCCCGAAATTGATCGCTTTCGCTCGCCGGCGCACCATGGGGTCCATATCCTTGATTGGAACACCAAACATTTCCGATGCGGTCATGGCGTGGATATCGATCCCATCCGCAAAGGCCTGCTTCATGGATGGTAAGTCCGCGATATGGGCCAGCAAGCGAAGCTCGATTTGGCTGTAGTCTGCTGAAATGAGCACATTGCCCTTTTCCGGCACGAACGCTGTACGGATTTTTCGTCCGTCTTCGGTACGAATCGGAATATTCTGCAAATTCGGTTCGTTGGAAGCCAGTCGGCCGGTGGTTGTGGCGGCCAGCGAATAAGATGTGTGAACGCGGCCGGTCTCGTTATTGACCGCCTCCGGCAAGGCATCCGTATACGTGCTTTTTAACTTAGAAAGGCTCCGCCAGTTTAATATAGCGCGCGGCAAGTCATGACCCTCGGCGGCAAGCTCTTCTAGAATTTCAGCCTTGGTGGACCAGGCGCCTTTGGCGGTTTTCTTTCCTCCGGGCAGGCCCAATTTGCCGAACAGAATTTCTGAGATCTGTTTTGGGGAGCCGAGATTGAACTCTTCCCCCGCAAGCTCATATGCTTCCGCTTCGTGGGCGGCCATGCGCTGAGCAAAGTCTGACGACAAGCGCGATAAGACCGCCTGATCAAGGTGAACACCGGCGCGCTCCATGTCAGCGATAACCTCGATCATGGGCCGTTCAAGTGTTTCGTAGACGGAGGTTTTGCCGTCTTGAGCAAGGCGGGGTTTCAGCGCCTGCCAGAGCCGCAGAGTGATATCTGCGTCTTCCGCGGCGTATTTCGTCGCGTCGGTTATTGCAATCTGGTCGAATGTTTTTTGCTTCTTGCCGGTCCCAGCAATATCGGAAAACTTGATTGTCTGATGCGCCAGCCAGCGATTGGAAAGCTCGTCCATGCCATGCCCACCCTTACCGCAGTCAAGGGCGTAGGAAATCAACATGGTGTCATCCACCGGTGAGACGTGTACCCCATACCGGGCTAGTACATTTCTATCGTATTTGAAGTTCTGGCCAATCTTAAGAAGTGCCGGGTCTTCAAGGGCGGGCTTTAGAACTTTCAGGACTTTTTCCAGCGGCAGCTGCTTTTTGATGTCTTCATCCACATCGCCGAGATCAAGGCTCCGGTCGAGCCGTCCATGCCCGACGGGGGCATAGCAAGCCTCTCCCGGACCTGTCGCAAGACAAATTCCCACCAGATTAGCCGCCATGGCATTGAGACTATCCGTCTCCGTATCAATAGCCAGCACGCCCCGCTCGTATGCTTTGTCGATCCAGCTGCGTAAGGTGTCGATTTCGTACACGGGACGGTAGTCTGCTTCGGCGACTGGCTTTCCTTCAGCAGGCGCCGCGCCGCCGCCAAGGTCCGCTTCGACACGCCGGGTGATCGTGGAGAACTCCATCTCCTTGAAAAAGGCAACAAGCTTGTCCTTGTCGATGGGCGTCAGCGAGAGGCTGTCGATTGGCTCCGGCAATGCCACATCGGTTTTGAGCGTAACCAGTTCCCTCGAGATACGGGCATCATCCGCAAACTCAATGAGATTCTCCCGACGCTTTTTCTGCTTGATCCCTTCCGCCTGCTGAAGAAGCGATTCCACATCGCCGTATTCTTCGATGAGCTGGGCAGCGGTCTTGATCCCGATCCCCGGCACGCCTGGCACATTGTCTACGCTATCCCCGGCGAGGGCTTGAACGTCGATGACTTTCTCGGGGGGCACACCGAATTTTTCAATCACCTCTGCTCGGCCGATCGCTTTGTTCTTCATGGTGTCGAACATGGTCACTTTGTCGGTGACGAGCTGCATCAGATCCTTATCGGACGAGATAATTACGCATTCGCCGCCCTGGCGTTCGGTCTCAAGGGCGTAGCTGGCGATCAAGTCGTCTGCCTCAAAGCCTTCCATCTCGATGCACGGCACATTGAACGCGCGCGTTGCATCACGCACCAGGGAAAACTGCGGCACCAGATCTTCCGGAGGCTCTGGACGGTTTGCCTTATACTCTTTGTAGAGATCATTGCGGAAGGTTTTGGAGGAGTAATCGAAAATGACCGCGAGGTGTGTCGGGTCATGTTCATCGCCCATGTCGGTCAGCAGCTTGTAGAGCATATTGCAGAACCCCGAGACTGCCCCAACCGGTAGGCCGTCGGACTTGCGGGTGAGGGGCGGCAATGCATGGTAGGCCCGGAAAATGTAGGCAGAGCCATCAACAAGATAGAGCCGCACCGGACGGTCGTTTTCTGTCGCCTTTTGTTGGGGCATGGGGATCCTTCATTCTGGTGCAATCAAGTAGCGCGCATGGCGTCAAGGTGTGGTATCTTTAAGCGATCCATTGAGCGATAGGAAAGGTCAAGCTCCATGAAAGTCCTCGGCATGCGATTCTGCAAAGTGGCCCCTAAAGATGATGCAATCGAATTGACCGATATGCTGGGCAAGCTTGGCTTGGAACAGCGTGATCTCGGTGCGCCTGAGACTGAGCAGGGGAGCGGCGCAGCGAGAAGTGATGATTTTATGGGCGGGGTTTTCCCCATCACCCACAATCAGGAAAACTCCTGGATCGAGGTTTGGCCCGCCGGACAGCACATGCCGGAAATGGTCATGCTACAGATTATTGTCGATGATGCGGAAGCCTTCGCGGAGAACGCCCGCAAAAACGGTCTTGAGCCCAAAGGCCCGGATGACGCCCATGGGGAGCGCATCTATTACCTGGAAGGCCCCGGCGGGTTGCCGATCTCTTTTCAGTCAAAGTTTGACGGATAGGCGGTGCCCGTCCACAACTTGGGCAATTACTCTTCCGGCGATACAATCAAGTCCGCTAGGTCACCCGTCTGCGGTTCTTTCGCGATATTGAGAGCGCCCGCCATCAGCGGGTCGGTCAGAAGTTTTGCAATGCCGACAGTTGATCCGATCAGGAACGGAAAAAGCGCCTCCATCGGTGCATCATCGTGAAAGCCATCGCTGCGCGCTTCTGTGATTGCTTTCGCTAGTACGGCAGAAAAATCAGCGAGCGCTGCTTTTAATGCCTCGTCGGCGAACCGGCTGACATCAGGGTTGGTCATCACCTGAAACTTGGCCCTGTTGGCGAGGGCCCAGTCGATCGCGGTCCGTGACATGGCGTTAAGCCGCTCCAATCTGGAGAGCGCTGGATCGTCTGCATGGGCGAAGACGGCTTCGGTGAGCTCCGTGTAGGCGTCGGTTACAATCGCAGAAAGCAGATCCCCCTTGCTCTCGAAGTGGCGCCGGGGGGCCGCATGGGAAACGCCGAGGGACGCCGCCAGCTGACGCATGGAAAGCGCCTCGACGCCTTGCGCTTCGATGGTGGTAACCGCCTCTTCTAACAAGGCTTTTCGCAAATTGCCGTGATGGTATGCCGCTTTGTCGTTCATGCCGTGTGAATGGTCCGTAGAATGCCTTTGATTGGTATTTTCGGGGTTCAGTACCGATTAATGTTGACAGCAGCAACATTCCCTTTATGTTGTCAGTGTCAACATAAGAAGAGGCCGACCATGGAATTTCTCGCTCAAACCCCCGACGGCACGGAAATCCGGTTTGTGGACCGCAAACGGTGGCTCTGGCTCGCCCCATTGATCGTGCCGACCCTGACGGTCTTGACCTATGGGATCTATTTCTGGTCTGGCAAAAACCTCCTGACGCTGACAATTCCGTTCATCTACTTCTATGTTTTGATCCCCGCTGCTGATGCGGTTTTCGGCGGAGACACCGAAAACCCGCCGGAGGAAGTGGTCGGCGATCTCAGTCAGGATTCGTTTTATGAAATCGTCGCCTATGCGCTCATTCCGTTTCATTATGTGAGCTTTATCGCGACCGCCTGGTTCGTAGCGAGCGAGCCATTGCCTCTTTGGGCGATCCTGCTCCTTGGTGTCAGTGTCGGGCTTATGCACGGCAATATGATCAATATTGGCCATGAGCTCGGTCACAAGTTGGACAAGCGAAACCGGGTTTTCGCCAAGCTGGCCCTGGGGCTTTCCGGTTACGGACATTTCACCATTGAACACAATCGCGGCCACCACGTGATGGTATCGACGCCAGAAGACTGTGCCTCAGCTCGATTCGGCGAAAGTGTTTATGCCTTTATGTTCAGGGAGTTGCCAGGTGCGCTCAAAGGTGGTTGGGCTCACGAAGCAAGACGCCTTGAAAAAAAGGGACTTCCGCTTTTTCATTGGCAGAACGAAATTCTGCAAGTCTACGCAATCACTCTGGTCGTGACGCTCGCCCTTGTTTCCTGGCTTGGCGTTGCGGTGCTGCCGTTCATCATCTTGCACCATTTCTTTTCGTTCTTTGGGCTGACCATCGTTAACTACATTGAGCACTACGGTCTGTTGCGTGGGAAGAAACCCAACGGCAAATATGAGCCATGCGAGCCGCGCCATTCGTGGAACTCCAACCACGTGGTGTCGAACCTGTTGTCACTTCATTTGCAGCGCCATTCCGATCATCACGCCAATCCCATGCGGCCCTACCAGGCCTTGCGGGACTTTGACGATGTTCCGGTCTTGCCGTCAGGCTATCCGGGATCGATTTTCCTGGCCGCAATCCCGCCGCTTTGGTTCCGGGTGATGAATCCGCGCGTATTGGAATGGGCTGGCGGTGATATGGATAAAGTGAACGTCTGTCCTCGTTGGAAGGTCACCGCCCCTTCGGCGATCGCCAAGGTGTAAGTTAGGCCTTGCTCGAATTGACGGCCAATCCGGTTCTGGGCCAGTCACGCTGGCCGGTGCCTCATGATTGTTCAGAATGCTTGCAAATATCTGCGCCCATGCAGGCGTACCGGCGAGATAACTCCGAGTGCGGATGGCGCGGCTCTGTTGATCGCATGAGATTATCCCGCCCTCGGAGCATTTTTGCTTCTTCACGGCAGATTGTCCCGACGGAAATCATCTGAACCATTCCCGCCATGGGTTATTTCGGTCCTGGTTATCGCCTCATGCGCGAGGTTTAGTTGATTTCCGATCAACTTTTGCGACAAATTGGGGTAAATTGTTTGTTACTTGTTGATCCAAATTCCCACTGACCATACGGTCCAGTCAACCATCAGAGCGTTTTTGCGTTTTCGCTCTGACGGGTTGGGGGTATCGTGGTTAGTGATTTCAGAGTGGGCCGATTGGTGGCCCGGCTGAGACCTGATTTGGGGTCAAAAGTCTACGGTACGGCGTCCTTAAGTACACGCCGAAAAAATGGCCTCCCTCAAGGGCCTGCGAATTCGTTTTTCCAAAATTCAGCGTTCGGTCAGTTTCGCATGCGGCGTCGTTCTTGCTCTGCATGGGATCCAACCGGGGCATACGGACTGGGCTGTCGCAAATCGAACAGCATCGGTCCCAAAATGAGATGATCGGGCCGGCTAAGGTCAAGTTCACGAGGAAGCTTTGTAACGCGCAATGATTGCGCACATTGGTGGATTTTGCAGCAGGACGCTGCAGCGAACTCTGAACTGAAAGAGTTCTTTGTATTGGGAGCTAGAGAACCATGGCAGTCACGAACAACTTTTCGAACAGCACGCTCGATCTTAACGGCGTCATTGGCTTGACCCAGCCGACGGCGCTGGTCTGGGGGCCGGATGGACGGCTGTACATCACGGAAGTTGATGGCGACGTGAAAGTTTTGACCGTCGAGTTCGGCGATCCAGACCCGAACGATAACGATGACACGCTTGGGTTCTATGTCTCTGAAGCGGTGACGCTCACCCAAATTAAGGAGATCCAAAACCACAATGATACCGGCGTTGAGGGCGGAAATGGCAACGCGCGCCAGGTAACCGGTATCGATGTCACCCCGCAGTTCGATGCAAACGGCAATCAAATGTTTGTCCAAGCCGACGGTTCGGTCAGCACGAATGTTACTGACACGCCGGCGGTCACCATCTATGTGACTTCATCCGACAGCCGGAAAGGCGCCGGCAGTAACGGCGGTGATCTGGGTCTCGATACCAACTCCGGGATGATCACCAAGCTGACCCAGGTCGGTGAAGGGGACAATGAAAACGATTGGGACGCGGTTGACATCGTGCGCGGTCTTCCGCGCTCGGAAGAAAACCACGCGACCAACGGCCTTGAGGTCATTCAGGAACTCGATGCGAACGGCAATCTTATTTCCGAACGCCTGATCGTTGCTCAGGGCGGCAATGCCAATACCGGTGCGCCCTCCAACAACTTTGCCGGTCAGGAAGAGCAGCCACTGTCTGCGGCCATCCTGGAAATTGATCTTGATGCCATTAATGACTTGTCGGTTCAGCAAGATCCCGATCAGGGCGGTCGTCAATTTGTCTATGATATCCCGACCTTAAACGATCCGGCGCAGGCCAATGGCGGCATTAACGATCCGTTCGGCGGTAATGACAGCTTCAACAGTGCGAAGCTCTTGGCTGACGGTCCAGTTCAGATTTATGCGCCAGGCTTCCGTAACCCATACGATGTTGAGGTCACCGAAGATGGTCGTGTGTGGACTTATGACAATGGGGCCAACAATAACTGGGGCGGTCGTCCGGTCGGCGAAGCGGGTGACAATGATCCGGCAAACCGGAACAACGGCACCAATCTGTCTAACCTTAGCCCCGTCGATAATCAGCAGGACGCAGGTTACATTGCAACCAACCTCAACAATGGTGAAGGCAACGACAATGACTCCATTTCTGTTGAGGCATGGAACCCATCCAACCGCGATAACTTCCATGAAGTAACGCGTTCGGACGATCTGAACGGGGGATCGTTGTCTGTTGGTGGCAATGGTGACGTTTCCATTTACACGGATCCTGATGACAACTTGACCTATGTTTATGGCGGTCACCCGAACCCCACGCGGGCGGAAGCCTCGCGTGCAGGTATCCTGTTCTCGCCGAAAGCGACAGACGATGACGCTTTCCTCCTCGTTTCAAATGAGGACAGCTTTGGAAATGGCGGCGACAGCGACTTCGATGAAGTTACCGCATGGCTGGCGGCCGTTGAGGCAGACCCTAGCCTGGATGTCAGCGCCAATCAGCTTCAAAGCCGCGTGCTCGCCGTAACGCCTGGCGTTCTTTATGATATTTATAAGACCGACGATGGCGGCATTGCGGTTCCTGCCGGAAATACACCTGACGAAAACCCGCCCGCTGACTCAATTGAATTCCTAGGTCAGGCAGGCTTGCCGTCGGATATTTCGGAAATTGTTGATCGGGCCAACCCGATTGAAGGCGACTACAAAGAAGCAGGCCGAAACGACGGCGCGCTCGACACTGGCTTTAACTCCATCAACGGTCTTGCGGAATATACCTCAACCGTTCTGGATGACGGCTCGACCGACATGTCCGGCGCGATCCTCGCGACCCAGTTGGGTGGTGGCAACATTATCGTCATGGGACGGAATGCCGACGGGACGCTTACCAGTACCACCGACAATCTGGGGTATGCGCAGGCGGCCGACCGGACCGTTATCCCGGCTTCAGGTGGTCCACTTGGCATTACGACAATTGGCGATGACTTCGCCGATCAGGGCCTGAACAAGGCGTTCCAGGGCTCGATCTGGACCGCGGTGTATCAGCAAAATGGCGGCGTGTTTATTGAGGTCTTCCAGCCGGATATTGCCGAAATTCCTCAAGCCGGCAGTGAGGTCGTCGACGAAAACGACCAGGACCTAGACGGCGTCGACAAGTTCAACGATCCGTTCGAGTTTAGCGCTGACAATGGTTACGACCTTGACGCTGGCCAGAAGATTATTTTCGATTTCTCGAAAACTGACGTGAATCCACTTTTTGCCGGTAGTCTTGAAGATATCGGCTTCTTCGGCGCGGCGCTGGACGGGTCGACGCCGAACCAGGATGAAAACACGGCCGATGAGGGCTTCCCAGTAGAGCTGCAGCAGCCAGGCCTATTTAACATTGCCAACCTCATTCCGGGCGGCAACGCGCCAATCTTGCAGATTAAAACCGTCGAAGAAGGCTCCGTCGTCGGATCGGGCAACACCGCGCGCGATGCGCTTCATACGGCGATTAATCCGTCTGCGGACACGGGCCGCATTGAAGCGACCCTTGCCATGGCGAACTGGATCCCACGTCTTGGGGTTAACACCGGCGAGTTGAGTGGTCTCATGTTCGGTGACGGTACCCAATCGAACTTCCTTCGCGTTGTGTTTGGTGAAGTGAACGGCGTCCCAGGGATTGAGGTTGGCTTTGAGCTTAACGATGCCAATTATACCACTGTCGCACAGCTTGCCGTGCCGGGGTTAAGCAACGCTGCCAACACCGAAATCGATGTGCGCTTGTCGATCGACATTGACAATGGATACGCGGTTTCCGTCTTCTATCGTCTGCGCCAGGAAGGCCAATCTTCGGGTGACTTCATCGAAGTGCCGCTGAACGATGGTACGCCAGGCTTCAGCTTGCCCCCGGGCATTCTGCAAGACGTTTTGGCTGGTGGGAACCAGATCAGCGATAGCGATACCACTCTGCCCGCAGGTGCTGCGTTCGGTGTTCTTGCCGAGGATGCAGACGGCGCGACGGCGCTGGATTCTGTCGATTTTCTCCAGCTGGAAATCGAGGCATTTGGCAACGAGATTAATGCGAGCACGGCAGCGGAAGTTGCAGCCGCAGGGACCGCTGAGGTTGATACCGTCATCTATGATGGTGTCGATACGGATCTGACGCTTAATGCGTTGGCTGAGAACTTTGACGGCTCACCTTCGGATGCCGATTTTGATTTGACCGCGAATGGTCTCGACAACACCATTGTTGTGGGCTCGGGCGAGAACGCCATCACGACTGGCGACGGCGCAGACCGTGTCGAGGGTAAGCTGGCTGACTTCGCCAACGATGAAATCACCGATTTCAGCGAAGACGACGAATTGATCATCACCGATGCCGGCACGGTCGGCACAACCATCAGCTTCAGCGGTGACGGTGAAGCGATTGTAACCATCAACGGCACGCCGATCACCTTTAGCGGGCCAGACTTTGCGGACTTCGATCCGGCAACAGGCGACCAGGTCTTCAGCTTTGAAGATACGCCTGAAGGTCTGCGGATCGCGCGTATTCCTGCGCTGTCGCTTGTCACCGCCGTTAATACCGGCACGAACGATTATACGTACACAATCGACGGTATTGAGGTCACGTTCCTCGCGGATGCCGGCGGCGGTGCTGCTCAGCAATTCCTGTCGGACGGAACAACAGGCTCCAAGCTCTTTAGCGGCGGCGCTGGCGCTGATGGCGCAGCAGCAATTCAGGGAACAAATTTTGGTCCAGGTGCCTTGACCGAACTGCACTGGGTTGAACGGTCAGCCGCGAACGATGCCGCACAAAACCTAGATTTTGGCTATGCGATCCCGGTTGCGGACGGGGTCTATCGCGTCGACGTTTACATGGCGGAAATTTTCCACGGTGTTGTCAGTACTAATGCCTCGCCGGAAGGTGATCGGGTCTTTAATATTCTGGTTGAAGATGCGCTTGTTCAGGATGACCTCGACATTGTCGAAAGCGCGGGCGGTACGGGTACGGAGCTCAAGCTGACCTATGAAGTCGAAGTTACCGACGGCGTATTTAATATCGACTTTGATGCCAAGGCGCTCGGCGCTTTGACCGGCGAGACCGACCAGCCGAAGCTGTCCGGCTTTGCCCTTTATCAAGTGGGTGGCACGTTTACCCCGCCGGCTGACACAACCGCACCGACGATCGAGTCCGTCACTGTTGCAAACGACCAGAACCAGACGGATCTGATCCGTGTCATGACGGTTGTGCTGACCGATAATCAGGGCTTTGACGCGGCAACTGTCGCGCAGACCGCACCGACCTTCACGGGCGTGCAGCCCGATGCGGTCAGCGTTCCAACGGTCGTGCTCTCCAACAATGGGCAAACCGCAACGTTGACCTACGAATTGACGCCGCCGGCAAAGCCCTGATTATCGGTCAGCACAACCGTCATGACACGGATCAGATCCGTCTGGTTCTGGTCGT
>JBCBJV010000015.1:0-83309 GCA_038522945.1 Pseudomonadota bacterium | reverse complement strand
AACCGGGTGAACAATCGAACCTGCGAACATATTTCTCTCCCGCAACTAGAGGCTCGGAGGTTTACGGGGCCAATCCATCTACAAGCGAGCGCGCATCTGAGAGTGGCAGGTTAATGGACCAGTTCCCACCAGCGTCAGCAACGGCGGTTTTCTTGCCAATGACTGCACCATTTTTGTCAACAAGCGTCAGATTGACGACCGAGTTGGGTGTTACCGCACCGGTATAAACCGGGTCTATACGGAGTGCTTCTTCAAGGAATGGCTCATCGTCCAGACCAAATCGGCCGAATAATCCTTGCTCCGATGAAATGAGTTGGGTCCGATTGAATCGCCCCGCCACAATATCAAATGACGCCGAACCTTCATCACCCGCGGTGCGGCCGCCTGGTCCGGCGGCACTATCGTATGCTAAGGTCGCGGTATTCACGACCGGCACCAAGGGATTGATGCCAACCGTATTGACCTCCGCCTGATAGGTAATTGTCAGGGTTCCGCCCAAGGCAAGCTCACCCAAACTTATACGAAGGCCGGTATCGAATGCACCATTTCCAAGATCAATCTGCGCGCCGTCAGGGCCCTTAACAACAATACTTCCAGGAACAAGTGTCGTTTGCGGATCGAGGAAGTCTTCGATCACGATATCCGCAGCACTTGCCGTCGACGTCGGATCATGCTGCACCGTCAGGGTGTAAGTCGCGATTTGGGTAGGAGTTAGATTCTCCGCATCCACTGACTTGTTTATGACGAGAACAGGTTCGACAACTTCCGCAACGGCGGTATCAGTTATCTGAGCGAAACCAAAGTCGGCCGTTGCCGAATTCGTCAACTGCGTTCCGGCCGCGTTCACCGCACGATCGACAACGACACCAGTGACCGAAACTGTAATCCGGTCATTATCGTCCAGAACATTGTCTCCTGAGTTTACCACGTCCCCGAATGAAAACGTCAGCTGATCTTCAAACCCATCACCGTCACTATCCACGGAAATGACAGTTCCCGGCAGCTCTGTCGTGATATTGTCGCCAAGGACAATGGCAACACTTTCAAAGGAGATGACGCCGGCTCCAACAGGGAGTTGATCGGTAATCGTCAGCGTTGTCGTGCCCTCCGGCAATGTCGCGATCAAATCATAGGTCACCCTTTCACCAACAACCAAATCTTCAGTGGTTGGTTCAAATTGATCTGTCCCCGTTGACCCTAGCGACGTATCTACAAGCGATTTGTCAAAAGTCGGATTGCCAACGATCGTGAACGTTACCAGATCGTCGTCACTGCCAGGTCGCCCGCCCTCTCCCGCTGCACTATCGAAAGCGACCGAAGCGGCATTTGGCAATTCGTCACCAACTCTAACATTGTCATCAATTTCAACCGTATAGGAAATAACCAGCTCTTCGCCGAGAGGTAGGGCATTAAGGCCAACAGAGAGGGTGTCCGTGTCAGACACAATTGCCGCTGTTGTCCCGCCTCCGCCGGAAAGCACAACACTTCCAGGCACTAACGAGAGACCATCGCCGAGTACGTCCGATACCGAGATATCATAGGCTGGGGCAAGCGACGCTTCGTCGTGACGGACCGTAAGCGTATACGTTATCCTATCCCCAGCATCACCTTGATCACGATTGACGACCTTGTCGATCACGAGGGCCGGTTCGACAATCTCCGTATCGACACTGTCAGTGATTGTACCCAAGCCAAAGTCGAGCGTTGCAGTATTTGTGAGGGTTGTACCCTGAGTATTTGCCGGTGTGTCAACGACGCGACCGACAATATCAATGACAATCTCATCGTCCGAGTTGTCAAGACCATCAGCGATGTTTGTGACATCACCGAAATCAAACAAGAGACCGTCAATGATGCCGTCACCATTGGTATCGCTGGTAACAACACTTCCCGAGAGGGCGGACGATACATTTCCCCCGAAAGAGACGCTGGCGCTCACAAACTCAACAAAACCATCGTTGCTTGGAAGTGCATCAATGATCGAAATGGGCGTAATACCTTCAGGAACGATCGTCGTGAGGCGATAGGTAATCAGCTCACCAACCGAAACATCCGCGTCACCGGGGTCAAATGCTGCGTTCCCGGTCTCAGGTAAGGATGTGGTCAGAATAGACTTTGCAAAATCGATATCTGATACGGTGAAGCTGGCTGTATCAGTTTCACTACCGCTCCTGCCAACGGGCCCGGGTGCACTATCGAACGCAAGTTGAGCGGTGTTGGTGATCAAATCACCTGCAGCAACGCCCTGATTGACGACCGCCTGGTAGGTGATCAACAATCGATCTGTCCGGTCAAGACTGGAGACATCCACAACAACATCGGCATCTCCCGCACCGTTGCCAGAGGTCACTGTAGCTGACGATGCCCCATCGCCAGAAAGGACGACGCTGCCGTCAATAAGCGTTACTTCAGCGGGCAGCAGGTCGGTCACAGTGATATCAAAGGCAGTCGATGTGGAGGTCAGGAGATGCGACACATCCACTGTAAAGGTGACAACATCGCCCGCATCGGCTGACGCATTGTCCACGTCCTTTTCAACGGAAAGCGCCGGGCCCACCACATCGACCGAGGTCGAAGTACCGATCATTTCCGTTGGGCCGCCAAAGTCGAAACTGGTGGACGCAGAGTTGGTAACGATGTCCCCCGGATCAACACCCGGCACATCGAGCAACCTCGCCTCGATGGTCAAAACAATCGCATCGTCTCGGTCAATGATGCTATTGGCAGTGTTAACAACATCACCAAAGTCGATGGAAACCTGATCATTGCCCCCATCGCCATTGGTGTCAAATAAGGCGATGGTTCCCGGAAGCGCAGAAGTGAGGTTACTCCCGAGCGAGAAGGTCGCACCAACAAGCTGGAAAATGTCTTGTCCCGAAATTGTTGGCAAAATGTCTGTGACCACCACATTGCGAGTTGTCACTTCCGGAAGCGTCAATGCCACCTCAAAGGTAATCAGCTCACCAACGGATGCATCGACCTGACCAGGCGTAAATTCACCGTCGCCCGTTTCAGAAATATCGGTGTCCACGACGGATTTTTCAAGAAACGGTAGCGTAGCAACAATTGCGGTATCAGCCGCATCCAAACTCCTTCCCGTCCCAGGTGCTGTCTGATAATCCAGCGTTGCCTCGTTTGGAAGAAGCTCAAAAAAGCCAACCGTGTTCGAAATGGTCGCGTCGAAAGAAACCGCCAGTGTTTCACCAAGCTCAAGGCGATCAAGGATCACACGCAACTCATCGTCTCCGGGCATGCTGCCTTCAAGGATAACCGGAAGGCCGGTCCCTGTTGTCGTGGCCGTCACCGAACCCGCGACAATCGATAGGTCGGGATCCGAGATCAAGTCTACAAGCGATAGGTCGAATGCATCAGCAGTTGAGGTCCCATCGTGAGCGATGGTCACGGTGTAAGTTACCGGATCGCCCGGCTGACCTCCTTCCGGGGTGACTGATTTATCCACAACCAATACCGCTTCGGCCACATCGACGGAAGTATCATCCATCAGTGTACCACCAGCAAATGTCAGAGTTGCATTGTTGGTGAGCGTATCACCATCCTGATTCTCAACAACATCCAGGACGAGCGCTCGCACCTCAACTACTATTTGGTCGTCACCGTTGAGAAGATTGTTGCCCGCGTTGGTGACTGTCCCGAAATCGAATGCGATTCGATCTGCCCCATCGATGCCGTCGGTATCTGAGAGCGCAGGCGCACCACTTAACGTTGTTGAGATCGCCCCGCCCACCGAGATAACCGAACCACTTAGTATCTGCAGAACGCCGCCGCTCAAGGCAACAGGAACTTGGTCCACAATTGAGAGCGGCGTGGTGCCCTCATCGATGGTTGTAGTGAGGCGATAGGTGATGATCTCCCCAACAACAACATCTGTCCCAGTGGTCTCGGTGACTGATGTATCAAAGATCGTCTTAGCAAATGTGGCATCGGAGGTTGTCGTCACCGACACACTGTCATTCAGTGCCTGGTTTCGTCCGTCCTGACCATCAGCATTGGTCCCATTGATACTGTCGAAGGTCGTGGTCGCCGTATTGGTCAGGGTAGATCCAAATATCACTGAATCATCGACAACAACTTGATAGGTCACTGTCACATCTTCAGTCAGGCCAAGGTCACCGACAGTCACAACTACCTCGGTGTCCCCGCCCATGTTACCGGTTGTCACTGTGCCAGGGCCCGTCACCATCACAGACCCCGCTACCAGATTGAGCCCCGCCGGGATTGGGTCTGAGATCACCACATCCTGCGCGGAACCCGTGGAAGCCCCAGTGTGGTCTAGGGTCAACGTAAAAGTCACCGTGTCACCTGCATCCGGCGTCGCAACATCCCGCGTTTTTGCCAGAGTGAGGTCAGGTTCTTCGATGGTTACCGTTTGGCTACTGGGGAGTGAGCCCCCGGTAAACGTCAGGGCCGCGCCGTTCGTTGCGGTATCACCCGTCATGTTTTCGGCCACGTCCACGACCAGGGCTCGGACTTCGAGAATAATCTCATCATCCGTATCGATCATATTGTCGCCAGAGTTCGTAATCGTACCGAAATCAAATGCCACCAGGTCGTTGCCATTCAGGCCATCGGTATCAGACAGAACTGGTGTGCCCGGAAGGCTTGTTGTGATTGACCCACCTATTGAGACTATCGACGCGCCCAGCACTTGCAATACGGCGCCATCGGCTGCCACTGGCAATTGATCGACAACGGAGAAAACAGTCGTCCCTTCATCGACCACAGCACGAAGCCGATATGTAATGACTTCCCCAATGGCAACGCTTGTGCCGCTCGTCTCGCTCTCTGATGTTGAGGCGATCGTCTTCTCAAATGTAACATTTGCAGTCGTCGTGAAAGACGCATCATCCGTATCAGAAGCGCTTCGTCCAGTTTGGCCCGCTGCATTGGTTCCGTCGATGCTGTCATAGGCGACTGATGCGGTGTTATCGATTGTTGTACCAAAGGCGACACTATCGTCGACAACAACCTCGTAGGTCACCGTGACGTCTTCGGTTAAGCCAAGTTCACCGACTGTAACGAGAACTTCCGTGTCACCGACCGTGTTGCCGGTAGTAACCGTGCCAGGGCCCGTTACCATCACAGAGCCCACAACTAAATTGACGCCCGCAGGAATAAGGTCGGTAATCACTACATCCTGGGCATCGGCTGTGGAGCCACCCGTGTGATCGAGGGTTACTGTGTAGGTCACAGTGTCCCCCGCATCAGGGGCCGCAACGTCTCGCGTCTTATCGATCACCAAAACAGGTTCGGTAATACTCAATGCTTCATCGTCGGTGAGGGTTTGAGTGGATGTGGTTGCCGACGCTGCATTGGTGGGGATATCTCCATCGGCGTTCAACCCAATATCAAGAACGACCGCCTGAACTTCAACGACAATTTCATCACCAGCATTGACAGCATTGTCACCCGCATTCGTGATTGCGCCGAAGTCAAAGCTTATCCGATCATTCCCATTAAGACCATCTGTATCCGTGATGACGGGTGTCCCAGGGAGTGCCGTCGTGATCGATCCGCCAACGGAGATAACACTCCCGGTTAGCATCTGTAGAACCGTCCCATCGGCAGCAACCGGCAACTGATCTACAATCGAAAAGGTTGTTGAACCCTCGTCGACAACTGCGGTTAAACGATATGTGATGACCTCACCAACAACAACATCCGTGCCGGTCGTTGCTGCCTCGGAAGTATCAAACACAACTTTATCGAGAGTAGTATTGTCCGGCGTCGTTAAAGAGGCATCATCCGTATCGGAAGCGCTTCGTCCCGCTTGGCCCGCTGCATTGGTTCCATCAATGCTATCATAGGCAACAGAAGCGGTATTATTGATCGTCGTCCCAAAGGCAACACTATCGTCGACAATAACCTCGTAGGTCACTGTTACATCTTCGCTGAGTTCAAGTTCGCCAACCGTTACGACGACTTCTGTATCGCCGGCCGTATTGCCGGTGGTAACAGTGCCAGGACCGGTGACGTTGACCGATCCAGCAACGAGACTGACACCAGTTGGAATAAGGTCCGTGATCACCACATCCTGGGCATCGGCTGTGGAGCTTCCGTCGTGGTCAAGAGTCACAGTGTAGGTGACTGTGTCGCCCGCATCCGGGGCGGTTACGTCAGGCGTTTTATCGATCACCAAAACAGGTTCGGTGATAGTTACCGATGCGGCTGCGGACGCGGTCCCGGTGCCAAAATCCACTTCCGCCGAGTTGGACAATGCATCGCCATTTTCGTTCGCTGCCACATCTTCCACAAGGGCCACCACCCTAAGCACGATCTGGTCATTGACGCCTTGGGCCATCCCATCCGCGGCAACCGTCAGATTACCGAAGTTCAGTGAGATCTGATCGTCAAAGCTGTCCGCATTCGAGTTACTGACAGCGCTGCCTGGGATTGCGCCCACTGAGAGGCTGGAACCAGAAATATTGGATCCGATGGAGACAATCTCGCCACTGACGTAACTTAGGAGGCCAGGGGTTAGCGGCAACTGATCCGTAATCGTTACCGGACCAGTGCCTTCCGGCAAAGTCACCACAATGTCGAAGGTCACCGTTTCTCCAACCACAAGGTCGGTCCCGCTTGTCGCTGCTTCAGACGATCCCGTCGCCGTCTTAGAAATGAGCGCCTCGTCGAGATTAATCGTTGTTGTATCTGATCCCGTGTAACTCCGCTCACCGGCGGTTACCCCGGGGGCGGACGAATAATCGAGGTTGACTGTGTTGGTAACATCCAGACCAAAACCCGATGTCCCAGCGATTTGAGCATCAAAAGTCACCTGAAGATCCTGAGTCAGATCAAGCTGGGTGATATCTACTGCAACGGTCGTGTCGCCAACACCGTTCCCATCGATAATTGAGGCAGCGCCGGCCGCACTACCGGAAAGCGCCACCGTGCCGACAACGAGGCTCAGATTCGGATCATTGATTAGGTCGATAATCGAAACGTCAAATGCCGTGGCAGATGATCCCATCGTATGATCGATATCAATTGTAAAAGTAATGGTGTCGCCCGCGTCAGCGGTTGTTGACGACGGCGTTTTTGTGATGTCCAACGCTGGCTCGACAATATCGACGGTAGCCGAGTTACTGGCCTGACCACCGGTATAGGTCAGCCGGCCCGTGTTCCCGGCGACATCGCCAGCATTGTTCACGGATCGATCAATCACGCGCCCAATTACCTGGATGACGATCTGATCATCCGTATCGCTCGTGTTGTCCGCGGTGTTTGTGATTGTGCCAAGGCTCAATTGTGCTCGATCATTGACGCCATCGGCGTTTCGATCGTCAATGGCCAAGGCATCATTGACCATGGGCAAACTCGTGCCGGACAGACTTCCGCCGACAGCTGTTACTTCAGCACTTAGGATCTCTACCCTTTCACCGCTGCCATTTTCTCCCAGGTCGAGCAGAGTAACATTCTGGTACTCACCTTCAGAGAAGGTATAGGTCACTTGGTATGTAATCAGTTCACCAATCGCTGCATCGGTCCGACCGCTAAACTGTGAACTGCCGGTTTCACTCAAGTTTGTCCCAGTGATCACTTTGGAAACGGTTGGTGCTAACGTCGAAACTTCGGCGTCATCGGTGAGATCCGGTGCAGCCAAATCATTGCCCCCTTCTTGGGCGGCATAATTTGACACGGTGGCTGTGTTAGTAATCGTTTCCTCAGGTCCCACCGAATTTGTCGCGACCAGATCATAAGTGATGATGGCAATATTTGACCCATTGACCGCGTTCGGATCATCAACAGACGTGAGCGACCCATCGCTAGGACCATCATTCAGAACGATACCATCTCCAAACAAGCCGGGACTACCAGCATTGGCATCTGTAAATCCAATTGCATTGCCGTTGCCGTCAGTGACCGTTAGATTGAGACCACCACCGGGGACGGTAAATCCTGTTGGCAAGACGTCTGCAACAGTTACATCAAATGCCCCGTTGGTCCCGGTGCCGGTGTTCTCAACGACAATCGCAAAAGAAACAGTATCGCCGGCATCGATGCTACTTAAATTTGCATCTATGGGCGCTGTATCAAGGCTGGTCGAGTTTACAACGCCCGAAAAACGTGCACCTGCGCTACCTGGCGCACTGAAAGCGACGGGCCCGACTGGAGTCGAAAAGCTGCCTCCAGCCGCGTCCGTTGCGATAACCCCTTTGGTCAGCTCAATATCAGGCCGTGTAAAGACGAAATTCGCTATTGCATTTGTCGGAACGCTTGATGCTGAGGAGTTAGCTTCTTCGCCAGTGGCCTGATTGGTCAAGAAGAGACCGTCAGCAAAGTCGGCATCTTGAACAGTCACAGTAACCAGAAATTCTGCTTGAGACGCTTGCGGCGTTGCCGCTTGGAAGTCCCCATAAGTAAGGGCAAATGAATTTGATGCCGCGTTTACTGTCAGAACTGGCGTGGGTGCCCCGGGCACAGACGAAAAAGAATTCCCAGCGCCAAATGCGACGGTTCCGGCAGCCGGTGGTACGTCACCCGGGTTTGACGCCGTATTCAGCGTTGTAACCTCGGTCACAGAAAAGACTGGCAACGGGAGAAAATCGGTCAAAACAAAGTCTTCAACCGACGAGATTGGAAGGTCATAGGAGACCCTAAAGGTGACTTCGTCGCCGATCTGAATATCGGGATTGCTGCCGACGGCAACGCCATTGATAAAGGCGACTTCCTTCTGGCTTAGCTCTCCTGTGATGATCGTCGCCGACGCAGTTGAATCGTCTGACTCCGTACCAAGCACAGTAGTTGGGCTAGCATTGTCCCTCACCGTCCCGTTCGTAACAACCGAGTTTGAAAGCGTATCACCTTGTGTCAGTGCAGAGTCGCCCGCTCCATTTGGCGTCACGTAAGACGTTTGTACCACGGCCTGATAGGCAATCGTCACCGACGTTGCCCCACCACTCAACACACCGCCGCCCTGCAAGACGCCATCGCCACCGGAAAGTCCTCTTGCGATAAGTTCGTCGCTCAGCCTGAACTGCAGATCAGTTTCGCCATTACCCGCATTGAAGGTCTCGGTGAAGTTCGCCCCGGCAAAAGCAACCGTCCCGCCGGTCAGATTCGAGCCCGCTTCGTTGACCGTCAAAGTTGGGGTGAAACTACCGTCAAGTCTCATGCCATCAGGCAAAAGGTCATCAATGACGAGATCACCAAATGAGAAAAAGTCTGAAATTTGGATATCGACCGTATAGAGAACCACATCTCCCGGACTAAAGCCGGTAACATTGTTATCAGTTACAATTGAAACACCTTTTTGCGTTGCCAATGATTTGTTGGCAATGATTGAGTCTTGGGTTGTCACATCGCTGTTGACAGGTGACGCGCTATCACGGGGATCAATGGGAGTGAAAGTCGCCGTTGCACTCACATCATTTACCGTTTGCGTGTCGTTGCCCGTCGTCGGATCGATGACAGGATTACCGTCCGCATCAATATCATTGATGAAGAAATCAACACGAATAACCACGTCGTTGCCGGCTGCCCCGACCACTGTACCGACATTGACTGTCACGTCAGAACCGGTTGGGACGACGGAACCGATGGTTGGTTCATTGGAAATTGTCCCGGATCCCGTCGTAATCGTCGCACCGAGATAGACGATGTTGTTTGGGAGCAAGTCAGTAATGACGAGCGAGTCAATTGTTTGGCCATCGACCACATCAACTTCGATGAAAAACGAGCGCTGAAAGTTCGGCCCGGTCGCCGTTTCTTCTTCCGACCCGTTATTGGTCTTTGTCAGTGTGTAAAGCGCCGGCGTTAGTGTCGAAGTCGTGAAAGTTGGCCCAACAATGGAGGGATCCGTTGCCGGATCATTTGACGCCGTTTCCCCTAAAGCAAATCCGCCGCGGGTCATGAAGTCGAGAGGTACATCAACGTCTGCCAGATCCGACAGGCTCAAGGTCACATCAATTTCAGCTGGGGTCTGGTCAGGGGCAAACGAGCCAAAGGGAAGTTGAAAGACAACAAGGGTGTCTCCTGGCGTCCCCGTCACAATGATCGGATCGCCCGCAGCGTCAACGGCTAGAGGATGCACTGCCTCTCCGCTACCGTCGAAGACCACCTGGAAAGTCGTGACTGCCTGCCCAAGAAAAGTCGCGTTCGTGAGGCTGATGCCGTCATCGCCATCCGCCCCAGTGGTCGGCAAGATCAAGTCAACGAACGGGGCAAATCCGACATCCGTATCGGTATTCTCAAACGCCAGAGTGATGTCTACATCACCACCCAATGGTATTTCGGCAGGTGCATCAACGGTCACGGTCGGTTCCGCCGTGAGCATGATCCGGTCTTCAAGGATTTCAACCGGTTGCCATCCTGATGACCGGCGTGCGGGCTTCGCCTCATTGTGAGGCTGTGTCGTCTGTTCCTTCTGGGTCATGATCAGCGCACCTGTTCAAGGGTGTATGCTGACGTTCCATTCTGATCGACACCACGTGCAATACGGAAGCCGCGTTCCTGCAGGAACCTGCCGCGCGCTCGGTCGAGATTTGCCTCGGCATATTTGAAAGTAACGAGTGATTCCACAAACTGACGTTGTGCATCCAACAAGCGCGCATTTGCATCGATCAGCATGTCAAGGAATACAAGCCCATTGCCGCCGACACCCCGCCGCCACCGCTCTTCTATTGTGGAGAGATCCTTGCTTGCCAGGTCAACAGCGAGCTTGCGTTGCTGGAACTCCTCAAACGCAACCGCATACTCATTTAGCGAGATCTCAGCTTCGAGCTGAATGGTGGTAAGGGTTGTTTCAACCTGACGGCGCTGTTGAAGCTCTTCAAGCCGTCGTCGTTTATGCCGCGCTTTTCGTTCATCTCGCCCAATGGGCATGGAAAACCGCAATCCGACAAGGTAATCCCCTTCATTGGCATCATCAAAAGCGCCACCAAAATTGAAATCATCTTCGCGGCCGTTAAACGACCCCTCCGCGATCACGTCCAGTTGTGGCAACGCTTCATTAGCGGCGACCCCTTTTCGCAGCACAGAGGCCTTATGCTGAAGATATGCCTGCTTTACTTCCGGGCGCTGATCAACCGCTTCATCTACGATTGAGTCAAACATGTGATCCTGCCACAGCGTCACTGGCAAGTCCGTTGGGATAATCTCCATCGTCTGTGCCCGCATTATTTCTGGTGAGTTTACAAGCGCGCGCAATCGCGCTTCAGCATTGCGAACGGCATTCCGCGCCCGTACAAGCGCTGATTTCATTTCCGCCTCAGCCGCCCTTGCCCGGGTCAACTGCAACGCTTGCGCGTCAATGTTTCGCCGCCCGCTTACACGTTTTGCAATGGCCGAAAGTCGATCGACAGCTGCTTGTTGTTGGCTGACGCCCACACGGGCCAGATAAAGGGTCCAATAGGCTCGTGTGACTTCCAGGAGATGGCTTTCTGATTGCCGGCGAAACTCCTGCACGGCCACATCGGTCTCAAGCTTGGCGATGTTGTCAAGCGCCCGGTTAAACGAAAGCCCGCTATCGCGGAGCAAAGGCTGACGTACACTGAGCACCGTCCGACTGCGGGACTGTTGGTTCGGATCAAATTCAATGAGGTTTGTTTCCAGGGAAGAAAACCGCTGAGAGAGCGTCACTTCCGCACCCGTGCGCACACGCTTGCGCACTCCAAATTCCGTCGCAAAATCATCCTCGCGAAGTCGATCGTCACCGGCCGTTTGCGCAAGGCTCGTTGTTGGGATGTCGCGGTCTTCGTATCGCGCCTCGGCAAAAACCTCAGGCTTAAAGCGCCCACGCGCCTCTTGAACTGACGTTTCCCGGATCGCTGGGAGCTCACGGAACACTGCAATCTGTGCTGCATAGTTTGCCGCTTGAGAAAGCGCCTCTTCCAGCGTCAGGGTGTAAACTCCGTCACCAAGACCGAGTGGCTTGAAAACGCTATTGCCTTCCCAGACGATCGGTTCCACGTTTTTGGAACGCGGTTTCGTCCCAATTGCTGAGATTTCTTCCTGATAGGTCGCTGGAATGGTGAATTCGCGCTCAGCTTTTGAGGTTACTTCGAACTCCTCACCTAGCTCCTTCCAATTCTTCGCCCCATTATTGAACCGGTTTCTCACGAGGGCTTTTTTCGCTTCCAGTCGAGAAAACGCCTTCTCATCTCCCTCTGGCAACTCTTCAAATTGAGCAGTGTGGATTGACGACGGGTGGAGAAAGTCGATCCAGTCGTCTTGTTTCTCTGTATGGGTCGCAAGTTTTGAACGATTGGTTCCGACTGAGGCATGTCCACTGACATCTTGAAGAGAGTTGAAAGATGCGGCGACAACCTGCGCTGACCGATCTAAAGTCGCTTCGTCGGAACCGCTGACCTCTGCAAACTCATCTATATTAGCTTCCGCATTTACGCCTAATTCGGCCACAAGATCCGGAACGGCCAAGGTACCGATTGGTGCTTTTTTCGCATCTTGGACAAGTGCCATTTTCTGGGATGCATTCAGATCGTCGGTCGTCCGATTATCATCTTCAATCCCGTCATCTGCCAAGGCTATCGGTGATAGGCAAAAACCAAGGGCAAAAACAGATGAAACCGCGAGAAGAGACAACTTGATCATATCGATTAACCTTACTGACTTGTGACCTGTGTCTCACAGCAAGGTTAATACACCATTGCGGAATTCGCAATCTATACGTGTAGTAATTAACTAATCAGAAAGAAGGATTTACAATAAATAAACAATCGCAGCAGTATCTTTTCCAGACGTATACCAATGCTCCGTAACTGGAGTGATATCCGGAAAGAGGATATCTCATTTGTATCCGGACTTACAGAAGACCTATTGAAACGAGAGGCGCCTTATGAAGAGGCATCACTATCAAATTTCTGATTTTCACAATTAATAAATGATTAATCAAGGTTTATAATTGGCGATTATATACAACTGTAGGTGTAATTCAAATTAGCACTCGCCGTGAGCTCATATACTTGAAGTGGGCGGGATTGGAGATATGAGTTAAATGCTAGGCATAACCCAAATGCCGAAATTTTGTTTTTGTGCCGGCGACGAAAAGGTACCAGCTGTCGCAGGCAGACGACCGTTCGAACATTTCTCCTAAAAGGCACAGCACTCTAGAGTGGAAATGGAGCGGGTAGCGAGAATCGAACTCGCATCCTCAGCTTGGAAGGCTGCTGCACTACCATTGTGCTATACCCGCGCTCGGCCCTCCTGTTTACTGGATTTGGGTCATCGCGCAAGGCCAACGGCGAACAAATCCACCGATTACAAGAGGCGATTTGGCTGACTTGCCTCACTGGTTGGCGAGGAGGGCCGACCCCGGATTAAAGTTCGGCTTTGCGCGGACGCCCAAACTTTGGCGATGGAATGTTCAATTGGATTGCAGCTGCGCGAACCGTAAACGTCAGGATTGCGGCCACAGGGGCAGCAAGAGCGTCGCTGAGCCCCACGTGGAGCAGAAGAACGTAAGAACCTGCGCCGAGCATGGCTGCGGTCGCATAAATGTCCTGCTTCAAAATGAGCGGCGGTTCATTCAGCAGGACGTCTCTTACCACCCCGCCAAATGTGGCGGTCACCCCGCCCATAAAGATCGCAATAAGCGCCGGTGCATCGGCTGCCAATGCCGCCTTCGCCCCCAAAATCGCGAAAACGGACAGACCCAAAGCATCTGCCCAGATCAACGCTTTCAATCGCGACGTTAGTATGGGTTGGGCCAGAATCGCGACCGCTGCACCAGCTAGGCAAATGGGAATGGCCGAGGCGTCTTCGATCCACCAAACCGGAAAGCTTCCCACGAGCACATCGCGGATGGTCCCTCCCCCAACGCTTGTCACGAAACTGATCATGGCGACACCAAACACATCGAGATCATTGCGCAAGGCAGTCAACGCGCCTGAGGCAGCAAAGACAAAAAGTCCGAAAATGTTAAGGATCGAAAAGACGGTATCTGCGCTCATAGTATGGGAGTTGAGCCGATTCAGCCTCCTGTTACAGCCCGGGCTCGCCTTCTCGCCCGAACCCTTCACGCGGACGTCACGGGATAGCAGTTGCTGCTAATCCTCTCATTTCTTCCGCAACGCAACATTCATATAGATGGTTAAAATACTTCACTTTTTTGTCGTGCCGACCTCTTTAATGTTGCGGCGCATCAAACTAGATCGAACTCATAATAATCTACCCAGAAAGGTACCCAAAAGATGTCGAGCGTTGCGACGCTTCCCGCCGCGCCACTTTCAATTGAGCCCGCTCAATCGCTGGCTGTTGACCACGCACCCGTTCTGGATTTGCGGCCACTAGACGGCCCACAGGCAGACTTCCAGCCCCTGGAACTGAAAGATATCAGGTCTGGCAGGAAACCCGCGCCAGAAAACCTGGTTATTGCCAAACCGCTTTCTGCATGGGGGACGCGACTGAAGACATCCTTGTATTTTTCAATCTGGCGCCGCCGCGAGCTTTGGAACTACTCTTACAATTTTGGCGAGACCGGCGCGAAATACGTTCGCAAGCTGTTTGCAAAGAGCGAACGGGAGAAAATCAACGACTTGCGGACCGGCCGACTTTCCTACGCCGTCTTCCGCAAGCTGCCGACGGCTAGCTTCTTCTTTCCCTACCCATCGGCCCACGCTGACCTGCACAGCGGCATGGATCCAAGAGGCTTTCGCCATTTCGACATGATCGTCTCCGGGCTCTTGTTTTTGGCGGGCGCAGAAATTCGGCGACGCTATCAAAATGCGGCTGCTCAACCGGTTCGGACGCTCGTTTCCGCCCCAACGGAACCACAGATCGGAGACCGAGACGGCTCCGACATGCACCTAAGGTTTCATCAGTCAACGGTGGAAAAAGGCTTGCCCGATCCAACCAAGCCAGCAGCCGGCGAGGAGACCTGCATTTTCAAGGCCTATGCTGCGGTGAGGAACCGGCGAAAAATTCCGATATACGTGTTGCCCGTGCGCGAAATCGTTGCCCGCTTTGAGAGCCATGAGCGGGATTGGCTGATTGAGCACCTAGAGCGTCCGGTTTATCAGAAAATTGGTCCGCACTTTGATAATAATGATGCCGCCTCCATGACCGAGGGTCAGCCTGTCTTGCGCCGTGGCATCGACGACACCGATTGGGTCATGAGCTACGATCCAGATCGGGTGTGGACGGACGATGAGAATGCCAAGCGCGCTCTTCGCCGCCTTCGGGCCGCGATCGTCAAAGCCCGCCGGGATGCTATCGAGGTGGTTCTCGACCGGCGGGATGTGCTGATTGTCGATAATCTGCGGGCTATGGTGGCCCGGCGAGAGTTCTACCCGACGAGCTTTGGGGAAGCTCTTCGCGCGTGGCTCTTCACCAAGCCGCGATGGATGCGAATGTATTACGGATTTCCGCTTCCTGGCGCCCGGCTCCGTCTGAAATAACTGGACTGGGAAAGACTACTCGCCTTCAGCGTACGGAAGGCGAGCAAGTCCGTGTGCCTCAAGGCTTGTCACATACAGATTTCCGTCGGGTGCGAGAACGGCGCCAGTCGTGGTAGGATACGCGCCTTCAGGATCCTGCCATGTCTGGATGATCTCACCATCCTCGGCAAACTGAGCAACAAAGCCATAACGCTTGGGTGCGGGATGGAGGAACTCAGGTAATCGCAAAATAACTCTGCGCCAATATGGTTTGTCACTTAACTTATCCGCAAGCGGAAGGCGGGGGCCTGCAAGTCCGAAGAAATATGTTTGCCGTCCATCTTCAAGGAATGGCCCTCGGTTAATATTATCCGGAAATCCAGGCAGATTCTCAAATACCGGGACAATTTCGCCGTTACGTGGACCACTGACGAATAGGCGAAGAATACGATATTTGCCGGTTTCGGCGACAAAGATCGATTGATCTTCCGGCCCCATCGCAACGCCATTGGCAAAACTGAGGCCATCCTGCACGACCTCGGTCTTATCAGTTTTGGGGTCATACGACAAAATGCGACCCGTGCGCGCGTGTTCAAAGATTTCCAGGACACTCGCCTTTAACGTCGAACCAGCTTCTTCTGCGGAGAACTTCGTTGACGCATCAGAAAAGTAAATGACACCGTTTTCAGCAATATCCAAGTCATCGGCATACACGACTGGTAAGCCGCCCGCCTGGTCGGTCAGTACGGATACCGTTCCGTCTGGCGCGATCGATAGCAAGCCGGCATGGGCGTCTGCGACAACCAAATTGCCACGCGCATCAACCTCCATTCCCAGTGGGACGCCGCCTGTTTCAGTAAACACCTCCGCCGACTGCTGAGCCGGGTCGATCTTCAAGATCTGCCCGGTCTGTGTGCTGGAATAGAGAACCAGCGCACCCGCCTCCTCCCACGCCACAATATCTTCCGGTCCGTGGAATGCACCAAGCGACTGAATTTCAAGCCTGGATAAACGATCGTTCGGCTCAAACACGCCGACATACCCAGGCGCTTGCGGCGCATCCCACGCAACAGGTTCTGCAGCAATCGGCCAGAACAAGAGATAGGCAAGGAGGAAGCAGCAAAGTCCAAGGCTGCCAAATACAACTCGACTTGTAATCATGAAGGCGGTCCCCAATTGCGTATGGATACCAGCCTAGGGGCTAGTAGCAGGCAAGCCCAACGGCGCCCTCAGCATTAAGACGAATATCGTAGGCCGGCGTCGAGCGAAATCCCGTCCATTCTTTGTACCTAGGCTAGGAGCGCCTGCCTCGCTTGGCAAATGGGAGAGCCGCAATGCCGAATACAAAAAGAAACATAGCACCTGGCAGGGGGATAACTGTCGCCAAATCCGCGCGAAAAATGCCGCTCACCGAGGTGAATACAATGGACCTATCATTATTCAAGGCTTCATCCCCGAAGATAATGTTTTCAAGGAACCGATCGTCTAAATCCGTGCTCAACAGGTCTACTAAATTGAAAACTTGGCCGTCGATAAACAGATACCGTATAACGCCTTCACTTTGGCCTAGCCTGTCGCTATCAATCCCGTAAAAAAGTACGTCACCAGTGTCATTCAGAGAAAAGTCAGAGCCAGATGCCTGAATGTTTTGATCCTCCGGCGATTCAAAAATTATCGACTCACTTCCACTTCGATCATAGGAAACCAATGTTGACGTTTCATTTGCTTCATCAATGCGCGCAACTACCACATCGCCGTTGTTATTGATTTTGATCCCGGACCCGGAAAAAGTCTGACCTGCAGGAGCTTCGGCACGCAGGGCCAAATTTCCCTCTTTATAAACGAAAACGCCTATCGTCCCGTCGTTCTTTGCTGCAGCAAACGCCACCTCGCCCAGATCGTTAATGCTAGGTCTCCCAAAGGACGAAAAGCCGTTTGGGTCATCGGTTTCAAGTACGATTGTCGTTGGCCCAGTTTGATCTACCAAGATTATCGATGAGATCCCGTTTTCGTCGCGCTTAAAAACCACCACGTCTCCGGCAGAATTTATTTCGGGTTGGCTATCAAGTAAACTGGCTACAGTTGTTTCCGAGACTCGAACGCTTTCTTCCGATAGTGCGAGCTGGTTGCCTTCTGGACTAGAGATAACCAATGTTTGTATGCCGCCAGTGCTGGTGTCAAATTCACGATTTGTTACTAGAACTTGCCCATTTTCATTTACTGATATCAGACGCAAGCCAGAGACGCTGGTAAATGTAAATTCGTCAAATACCTGAAAGTCCCCTTGCGAGCCAAACGACAGGATGGCAGATGGCGTCTCGGGAGACGTTCTATCCCCAACTGTCTGTATGTATACCGTTCCATTATTATCAATCGCCACTCCACCGGTAGATTCAAATTGCAGTCGTTGAAATCCAGTCAAGAAGTCGACTTGATCACCAATTTCTTGAATTTCTTCACCGTTTGCAACCTCAGTCACTTCGTATTCGATAACTGCGGCCATTGCTGAACAGAAACAACTCAATGAGCCTGCAACCAGTACTGATGTGAACTTTTTCATTTTGCACCCCGAGACCTAACTCTTTTTCCATTACCGTTTTGCAATGAAGCAGTCCATCCTGCGAAGGGAAATTCAGCGGAAATACAACCCTTTAGGAAACCAAAAAACCGCCGCGCATCTTTTGCGCGACGGCTTGCACTGAACGCCGACATTGTGAGCCCAAGATGAATACGAAACTTCTCAAATACTCCGGGCAATGAGGAGTTTCATGATCTCGTTGGTGCCGCCATAAATCCGCTGGACACGGCTATCTGCATACATCCGGCTGATCGGGTATTCGTCCATATACCCATAACCACCAAAAAGCTGGAGGCACTCGTCGACGATCTCGTTTTCAAGATCCGACAGCAGCATCTTCGACATGGACGCAGTTGATGCATCGAGGCGACCATGGATCAGTTGCTCCGTACAGTAATCAACAAAGACGCGGGCCATCGTGGCCTTCGCCTTGCACTCGGCCAGCTTGAATTGAGTGTTCTGAAAACTGAATACCGGACGGCCAAACGCTTCGCGTTCTTTTACGTAGTCGATGGTCAGCTCCAGGGCGCGCTCAATTTGGGCCATGCCGGTGACGGCAATCTGGTGCCGTTCCTGAGGGAGCTGCTCCATGAGCTGGAAGAATCCTTGCCCCTCGGCGGTTCCTAAGAGGTTTTCCGTCGGGATCTTCACGTCGGAGAAGAAGAGCTCTGAGGTGTCCTGCGCCTTGTTGCCAAGTTTCTTCAGGTTTCGGCCGCGCTCAAAGCCTTCAACCTCATCGGTCTCGACCACCATCAGCGAGACGCCTTTTGCGCCTTCGGCCGGATCGGTTTTCGACACAACGATAATAATGTTCGCCGTCTGACCATTTGTAATGAAGGTCTTTTGCCCATTCACGACATATTGGTTCCCCTGCTGAATAGCAGTCGTCTTAATGGACTGCAGATCCGATCCGGTTCCCGGCTCAGTCATAGCAATTGCGCCGATCAGCTCGCCGGACGCCATTTTTGGAAGCCAGCGCTGCTTTTGCTCCTCGGTGCCATAGTGGACGATGTAAGGCGCGACGATGCAGTTATGGAGCGAGGCGCCAAACCCTTCGACGCCAGTTTTGATTTGCTGCTCGATGAATACCTGCTCATAGCCGAAATCGCCGCCAACCCCGCCATATTCTTCAGGCACCGTCATACAAAGCATGCCCGCCTCGCCAGTCTTCTCCCAAGCCCAGCGGTCAACTTTGCCTTGGTCGCGCCAAGTCTCCACATGGGGAGCAAGCTCGCGGGTAAAAAACTTGGCAGCTTCATCCTCGAATAGAACGAGCTCATCGCTTTTCCAGACGGGGCGTTCGGTTTGGAGAACAGTCATCGGGCATTCCTTAAAAACTCTGAACCCTAATCTGACGTCGACATGGACAATAGGGCAAGAATCCAGCGCAGTTAGACGGATGCGGCGCAATGGCTCAACCGGACATGAATTTGGTGCTAGAAGAGATAGAGATAACGCGCGAACACGCCGTGGAGCGTCGCAAAGTCAGTGATTTCAAGCGAGCCGCTTTAATACAACAAGATACTGATCATCGCCAGCAATGCGCCGATGGCGAAGAACCCCAAAATCACCAGCCCAGCGTTTTCAAGCCCAAGTTCACGCAAGACGCTCGCCAGGAGAAACGAAAACGCTAAGACCGAAATAACACCAACGACGGCGGCGAGTGAAAACATTGAGTTCCATGCCCGTGAAATTTAGCCAGGTGGATCGGAAACAGCTCGAGGAAGGGGCCGGACGCGACACGTTTCGGCCTTGTTAGAGGCGATTTACCGAAGGATTATGAATGATTTGAGACGCATGTTTTGCAGTTCAAAGACTGTGGAAAACGGGTTCCGCCGTTCAAAGAGCGGAACTACTTTGGGCTTGAAACGTCAGAAGCCAAAAATCAGTGCAGGGACATAAGTTGCGGCTACGACGCCAAAGAAGACAATACTTGTTAAGGCAATCAGACCTTTGGCGGCATCGCTAGCACCAAGCTGGCGAAGGAGGGCTGATACAGCCATTACCATGAGAACAATTGTAGCCAACCCAAACAACGCAGTTACTGACATTTACCAGCCTCTAGACCTTTTACTTGTCCCGGACCGCAACCAAAAGTAGCATGCCGCCCGCGTCCCTCTCTCCGGAGATGTTATCTTATTACAAATCACCGAGCCGATTGTCGAGGCTTTTTCAAAATTTCGTTTAGAAAATTTTAACTTTTGTCATTTGGCTGGCGGTTTGTGCGACCAGTCGGTAACCGGGTGATCAAGCTGGACGTATCCGCCCTGCCGCCGCCATCTCTTTGAATTTCCCCATAGAATTGGTCAACTAAGGCTGTCGCGGGGAGAGATGATCCGTTCGAGCGCGCTTCTTCAAGCGCAATCCGGAGATCCTTGCGCATCCAATCCACGGCAAACCCAAAGTCAAACTCACCGGCCGCCATTGACTTGGCTCGATTGTCCATCTGCCAGGATTGCGCCGCGCCGCCACCGATTGCTGCGAGTAACTGTTCCACATCCAGGCCTGCATTGTCAGCGAACGCGAGGCCTTCCGATAAACCCTGCAGTAAACCGGCGATGCAGATCTGATTAACGCATTTTGCCAGCTGCCCGTGACCCGGCGGCCCAATATGAACCGACCTTGCCGCGTAGGCAGTCATAACTGGGCTGACCAACTCCACATGAGCAATTTCACCGCCACACATCACCGACAACTTGCCATTTTCCGCGCCCGCCTGACCGCCAGAGACAGGGGCATCGACGAAGCCGACACCTCGGCTCGCAAAGCGATCATGGAGCCCCCGCGCAAGTCCGGGAGACGCTGTCGTGTGGTCAACGACAACTGCGTCTGGAAGAACGGCTTCCTCAAATGCTTCGACGACGCGCAACACATCCGGATCATCGCCGAGACACATAAAGACAAAGGCGCAGTCATTCACCGCCAGCGCAGCATCCGGCGCGAGGGTGCCGTTCTCGCGAGAAAATGCACGAACCCAATTCTCCGCTTTCTTTGCCGAGCGATTGTAAACGCATACTTCATGCCCCGCTTTTGCTAGATGGCCTGCCATCGGAAAGCCCATCACGCCGAGCCCGAGAAAAGCGATCTTTGCCACGTGTCGACCTCCATTATTCAACGAGGTTTGATTCTAGCAGGTTATTGCCCGGCGCCTACGTAGCCACGGGCCCTTGATGGTATCCACTGGAGAAATAGAGCAAAGGAGCGCCAGCCCGGTAATCGAATTTGATCACCTCAGCGACAAGGATCACATGGTCGCCGGCGCGATGGCGGGAGACAATGCGGCAGTCAAATCCCGCAAGGCGATCCTTTAAGAGAGGCGCGCCTGTCTCCCAGACATCAAACTCACCATCCTGCAGGGC
This sequence comes from Pseudomonadota bacterium, assembly GCA_038522945.1. GTDB lineage: Bacteria > Pseudomonadota > Alphaproteobacteria > Caulobacterales > Parvularculaceae > MED-G105. The sequence continues at coordinate 62,019 of JBCBJV010000015.1, read as the reverse complement.
CATCCCATCACGGCTGGCAAAACGTTCGGATAAAGACCGTTGATCAGCCCCGAGAACGCTGATGGCATAAGAATCTGCGGCGTCGAAATCTGCAAAGGTCGAAGCTTTGGTTTCGATACACCAAAGAACCAGAGGCGGCTCCAATGAGACCGATCCAAATGAGTTCACGGTAATGGCTACTGGTTCGCCCTTCTGTCCCACACATGTTGCAACAGTTATTCCCGTCGCGAAACGACCGAAGGCATTCTTCAAGTCTCGATGGGGGTCGGCCGCATCACGGCTATGAGGGGTACTCATTCTTGATTTTACCTTTTTTGATCGATTGTCGAGGGGCCGCGGGCCAGATATACGCATGTCATGCCTCGCGGGAGCATCAGCCTTTTTTGCTTCCCGACACTATCCCTTAACCCCTTGAAAAGCATAAGTCTTGCGCCGTTAGCATCTATCAAGGCAAATAAAAAGGTGGCCGTGAGCCACGTGCACCGGAAGTAGATTACCCGAATATGACCGACCTGACGCAGATGATGGCGTCTTCGCCCTGGCAAATGTGGGCGACCTTCGCAGTTATTCTAGCTGCGATCATTGCCTACAGCCTTGACCGCTACACGCTTGAGCTGGTGTCAGCGGCGACCCTTGTCGCCCTATTGTTCCTGTTCACCCTTGCTCCCCTGCCCAAGCTTCCTGACGGACGCTCTCTCAATCAAGAAACCCTGCTGATGGGGTTTGCGAGCCCCGCCCTATTCGCAATCATGGGCCTACTGATAATCGGTCAGGGGATGTTCCAGTCGGGCGCACTGGAACATCCAACGCGCGGATTGCTAAAGGCATACGATACTCGTCCGACGGCAACGACGATTGTCCTTTTTGTCTTTGTCATGATCGTCAGTGCCTTTCTTAATAATACGCCAGTGGTCGTAATGTTTATCCCGATCATCTCCGCAATGGCGAGCCAAAGCAAAATCCCTGCCTCGCGCCTAATGATGCCACTCTCCTTCCTATCGATCTTTGGCGGAATGACAACGATCATAGGATCGTCGACAAACCTGCTCGCGGCACAATCCTATCGCGTAGCAGCACCCGGAAATGACATCGGCTTTTTTGAACTCACGCCAATCGGTCTTGTTCTAGCTGGCACAGGCGTCGTTTACATGATGACCATCGGTCGGGCCCTACTCCCGCAAAGAGAGAACCCGGACGATAAGAAAAATGCCGAGCGCGACGGCAAACAGTTCATTGCCCAGATCGAGTTACGCCGCGGCAATCCATTGATCGGAAAACGCTCGGTTGCAGGTTTTTTCCCGGACCTAAGGGATGTCACGATCCGAATGGTCCAGCGGCGACAGGAAGCGCTCCTTCCTCCCTTCGATGATCTGCAGCTTCAATCGGGAGATGTCTTGATTGTTGCGGCCACGCGGAATGCGCTGACGGCTTTGTTGAAGTCACAACCAGAAATCCTCGACGGCATGGTGGCGGAAATTAATCTCGAGGAAGACGAAAACGCGAATGCGCCGCGGGCGCAACTCACTTTGGTAGAAGCGATTGTAGCGCCCGGCAGTCGAATGATCGGGCGCACGATTGGCCAAATTGGATTTCAATTCCAGACCAATTGCGTGATCCTCGGGATCGAGCGTCGGAGCCGAATGGTCCGTGCCAAAATGAACAAGATGCGCCTAGAGGCCGGTGATGTGCTGCTGATTGTCGGTGACATTAAAGACGTGCGGGCCTTACGGGCGGATCGGGATATTCTTTTGCTGGAAAGCTCTATTGAAGGTCTGCCAGATCCACGCAATGCCCGTCTCGCAGCGATTATTTTCGGATGCGTTGTTCTGGCAACAGCGACGGGCGTTACACCCATTGCAGTATCGGCTGTGGCGGGCGCCGCGGCCATGGTTGCTGTTGGCTGCCTCAATGTCCGACAAGCAGCACGCGCAATCGACCGCCGCGTTTACCTTCTTATTGGCGCGGCCCTCGCCATGGGTGCCTCCCTTGAGTTCACGGGCGGTGCGCGTCTCATCGGGGAAAGTGCTGCTGTTCTTGCTTCAAGTTTTGGAACCACAGCGCTAATTTCCACATTCTTTATTGTCTGTGCAGCTTTAACGAATGTTCTGTCGAATAACGCAACAGCTGTTCTTTTTACACCAATCGCGGTAAGTGCGGCTGAAAGTGCAGGAATAGACCCGCACGTCCTTGTACTGACAATCATTTTTGCGGCGAATTGCTCATTTGCAACACCAGTGGCTTACCAAACCAACCTGCTGGTCATGACGCCCGGGCATTATAAGTTCTCGGACTTTTTCAGGGTCGGCGGACCACTTATTGTCGTTCTCTGGATTGTGTATTCCCTCATCGCACCGCTCTATTTCGGCGCACTTGGCAAGCTCTGAGCACACCTTCAATGTTGTGCGCGAAGTTTGACAGTGGTTCAACGCTGCGCCATTTTATCGACAGCAACAAAATTGCAGCGGGGGCTGATCATGCGCTTACTCATTTCATGCCTAATTTGGGCATGGACTATTTCTACAGTTAACGCCGCGCCGCCATTAGAGGCATATGGCGGACTTCCCAACGTCGATGACATGGTTATTTCACCAGACGGAACTCGCGTTGCGTATTTTCGCCGAGACGGCGAAACAACAATGGTCCTGTTAACCGATTTGAAGGACGGCGTCATTGGCGCGATCAATGCTGACGAAGTCAAGGCACGCGGACTTCAGTTCTTTGACGAAAACACTCTTCTGATCTTCACATCCGAGACGACACGTCGCTTTACGATTGAAAAATATGAATTCAGCGCAGCTTATGCCTACGACATTGAACGCAATAAGATCCGATTACTCGGCAAAAACCTCGAAGATCTTTATCCAGCGCAAACGGGGCTGGGGCAAATTGTCGGTCGCGGCGACGGAGGGCAAAAACTTTTCATGCCCGCGTTTATGGGATCACTAGGCACTGATCCGACATACGACCTGATCAGTGTTGATATGAAGTCAAGGCGCGAACGCGTCCACCAGAAAGGCACCCAACATACCATCGACTGGATTGTTGACACGGAAGGGACGGTGCTCGCGCGAGAAGAGTTTATCGAAAACCGAGACATTTATCGAATTCGATCTAAGCGGAATGGTAACTGGGAAACTGTGTACGAACGAAAGACAAAGTTCATTCCATTTGGCTTGATGGGTTACATGCCAGACGGGAGTGGCCTTGTTGTAGCCAACCGTCGAGGAAACAGTGACTTTACGAGTATCTCTAAACTTAATTTCGACGGCGAAATCGAAGAAAACCTGTTTTCACGAAAAGACCGAAGCATTGAGGCTGTCTATAACGACTTAAATCGCAAGATCATTGGCGTACGTTATAGCGGGCAAACCCCGGCTTACGCGTTCCTTGACCCGGCTCTTGATGCGGGGATGGAGACACTTGTTCGGCAGAACAAGGGCCTTTCGGTCGATATCATCGATTTCAGTCTCGACTTGAAAAGAGTTCTGATTGTGATCTCCGGTGCCCGGTCGACTCCGCGCTATTTTATCTATGAGCCGGCCAAAAATTTGCTCTCCGGAGTTGCGCAGAAATATAAAGAGATTGGCGATACTGATGTCGGGAACGTCATTGCCATTCGCTATAAAGCCGAAGACGGACTGTCGATCCCGGCGATCATTACCTTTCCGCCTGGCAAAGGCCCAAAAGAGTCCTTACCCATGGTCGCTCTGCCCCATGGTGGACCGGCATCCTATGATAGCATGCGCTTTGATTGGCTCGCTCAGTTTCTGGCCAGCCGAGGATACCTTGTCTTTCAGCCAAACTTTCGCGGATCGACCGGCTACGGAAAAAGCTTCCAAGACGCCGGCGATGGCGAATGGGGTGGAAAGATGCAGGACGACATCACCGACGGCGTAGATCTGTTGGTGCGTCAGGGATGGGCTGATCCGGACCGAGTCTGCATTGTCGGAGCCAGTTACGGTGGCTATGCGGCGCTCGCCGGCGGGATGCTAACCCCAGACCACTACAAGTGCGTTGTTGCAATTGCTCCGGTTTCTGATCTTATCAGGATGCTGAACGACAGTAAAAGCGATGACGGTCGGAACAGCACCACCTACCGTTACTGGTCGATTGTCATTGGGGACCGGAAAGACGATCGCGAAAAATTGAAAGAGGTTTCGCCAGCTCTGAACGCAGAAAAGTTTAAAGCACCGTTACTTATACTGCACGGGATTGACGATACCGTGGTCCCTTATTCACAAGGAAAACGGATGGAGACGGCACTAAAAAAGGCCGGCAAAGAGGTCCGGCTCGTGAAACTGAAGAACGAAGACCACTGGCTTTCTCAACCGGAAACCCGGCTACAAGCACTACGGGAATTGGAGGCATTCCTTTCAACGCATATCGGTGAATGACTACTTGACGGCAAAACGCGACCGAACATCGCAGCGTTAAGCATCTTGCGGGAAAGTCCGTCACACTACGGTCGCGATGGCGGTTAATTGGCCACCGGCCTCTTCGCTTCGAACTCTCGCTTTCGCAAGGTGATTTGACAGAAAAACATAAGCCAAGGCATTATCCACTAGTCGGAGTATTAGACGGGGCTCTCAAAATGAAAAATCTCCTTTGCGGCGCGCTTGCGACCGCTTTTGTTTCTTATGCGCATGCCGCACCACCTCTCGAAGTATACGGGACATTACCGGAAGTCGGCCAGATGGCGATCTCGCCGTCGGGATCAAAGATGGTTTACCTGACACGCCGCGGTGAAGATGACTACATGCTAGTCTCTGAACTGAATGGGAATCTCATCGGCGGGGCTAATGCTAACCGGGTAAAAGCCCGTGCCGTTGGATTTCCAACGGAAGATATTGCTACCGCAAGCGCGTCAACGACCGCTCAAGTCGCTTGGATCAAGTATGAACAAGGAAAGACGGTTGCCTACAACATCGACAAGAACAAGCTTCATTCATTAGAGATGAATGAGGGTTCGTTCCCGCAAGCATATGGGAGCTTTGTCGCGATCGATCGCGATAACAACATCGGGTATATGACCGGCTTCGATGACGGGGCATTGAATGTCTACAAGGTCAATCTAGAAAACGGTCGGGGAAGCAAGCACGCAAACGGAACGACGCTAACATCAGAGTGGTTCATGGAATCTGACGGGACGATTATCGCCCGCGAAGACTATGATCGTGAGAAAGGGATTTACAAGCTTCGGGCCAAGGAAGGCCGCGATTGGAGACCCATTGTCGAGAAATTCGATGTTGAGCGGCGTCCTTACAATATCTATGGCATGACGCCGGATAATAAACGATTTGTCGTCGGCGAAACCGTTTCCGGCGAGGCCGGTTTTGAAGTCGTCCAAGTCAAGACCATTGATTTTGATGGAACTGTTGGCGAACGGATCTTTACCCGAGGCGACGGCCTGATTGGTGGCTTCATTAGGTCGCAAGACAGCACCGTCATCGGGGTGCGTTATGAAGGTCTGACACCAACCTACGAATTTCTGGACCAGAACCTTGATTCGGCGATTGGAAAAGTCGTTGACGACCTCACCGGTTTATACGTCAGTGTACGTGACTTTACGGCGGATTACAGCAAGGCACTATTACACATTTCTGGATCAGGGCTGTCGCCGAGTTACTTCCTACTAGACGTCGCATCAGGCAATTTGAGCCGACTTTCTCAACAGTATCCGGCAATTTCCGATGCCGATGTCGGTGAGAAAATCTCGATAGAATACAAAGCGCGCGATGGACTACCAATTTCCGCCATCGTGACGCTTCCCGCAGGCAAGTCATTTGGTGACAAGCTGCCGCTAGTGGTTCTCCCCCATGGTGGCCCAGCTGCGTATGACAATTTGTCATTTGATTGGATGGCGAATGGAATCGCGAGCCGCGGCTATATGGTGCTCCAACCAAACTTCCGGGGCTCAACCGGGTTCGGTGAGGAATTCACAAGAGCCGGCGACCAAGAGTGGGGCAAATCCATGCAGCATGACGTCACGGACGGTGTCCAAAAGCTGATTAAGACGGGCTGGGCTGACCCTGATCGGATCTGCATCATGGGCCACAGCTATGGCGGCTATGCAGCGCTAGCTGGCGGGGCCTACACGCCGGATCTCTACAAGTGTATCGTTGCGGGCGCGCCGGTTTCTGATCTTGTCAAAATGTCAAACTGGGAAAAGTCGGAGACCGGTCGGAATAGCGAAGTTGTAAAATACTGGGCCAAGGTGATGGGCGACGTGAAAGAGGTAAAGGACTATCTCGTTGAGGCATCACCCGCCAAGCAGGCGGAAAACTTTACCGCACCGGTGCTTTTGATCCACGGCGTTGACGACACCGTTGTCCCCTTCGAACAATCTCGGATTATGGAGAGCGCTCTCAAGAAAGCCAATAAGTCTGTCAGAGTGGTGAAACTCAAAAACGAAGACCATTGGCTTTCCGTGAGCGAAAGCCGCCTAAAAATGCTGACGGAAGCGGTCAACTTCATCGACGAACACATCGGTGAATAGCCTGATTTCGACAACCCAAAACGCCCCGGATAAGCTATGGCTGTCCGGGGCATTTCTCTGGAAAATTGGCAACGTTTTCAGTGTCGCCTGCATTGACGTTTCAGGGGAAAGGGCACAACCTTGCTTTCCCCTAAGGGGTCGCTAACATTTATTTGTTAGGATCGATGAATGAGTAATGAAGATCTCGCACGCCGTTTCGGTCTCGAAAGCGGCGAGTTTTATATTACGGCCCCCGCGCCCTGCCCCTATTTGAAGGGCAGAGAAGAGCGTAAGGTCTTTTGCTATCTGCAAGGCCATAAAGCGCCAGCGGTCAACTCAATTCTATCCAGACGCGGATTCCGCCGTTCGCAGAACATCATTTACCTGCCGGCGTGCGATAACTGTGCGGCATGTTCGCCAGTGCGCATCGTCGTGGATGATTTTCCTCTTACCCGTTCCCGCCGGCGGGCGCTAAGCAAGAATGTAGATCTCTTGCGCCGCCTTCGACCAGCGCGGGCAACCGGCCAACAGTTCTCGGTACTCCGCGCCTATCTGGACAGCCGCCACGGGGATGGTGGCATGGCGGATATGACTGTCCTGGACTACGCCTCAATGGTTGAGGAGACGGCAGTCGATACGATGGTCATTGAGTACTCTCTTGAGGATGCGAATGCCGATCAAGATGGCCCTCTCGATCAAGGCGAGACATTGATCGCCTGTGCGCTGACCGATCGCCTCTCTGATGGCCTCTCAATGGTCTACTCTTTTTTTGAGCCAGACGCGGCGCCCAGAAGCCTTGGCTCATTTATGATCCTCGACCACGTTGCATTAGCTAAAGAACTGGGCCTGCCTTATGTCTATCTCGGCTATTGGGTCGAAGGATCGCCTAAGATGGCTTACAAGGCCCAATACCAGCCACTTGAACGATTAACCCCGGCGGGGTGGGTTCGAATGGACAAACAAGTCTAGGATCCCCCGGTAAAGAATTGCCATTTTGGGACTAAGTGGCGACGGGCCTTTTCACCGGCACCGGTTCGCGGCAGTCTGCAATCTAAGAATTCTAAATGCGTCGAAACGCACTCGGGGAAGAAATGAACAAGATTGGCCGGCGCCAGATCCTAACCGGAGGCGCCATCGGAACAGGTTTGTTGGCTACCGGCTGCGACTGCGGTGTGCCGGCGAACCTGCCCTCCTCTTCCCTCCCTTCGAACATTGAGCCCCGCGAATTGAAGATGGTCACCACTTGGCCGAAGGACTTTCCGGGGCTGGGTACCATGGCGGAGCGCACGGCACAGTTCATTACTGAAATGAGCAGCGGCGCATTACGCGTCAAAGTCTTCGCCGCCGGTGAACTAGTTGGCGCCTTTGAAAGCTTCGATGCGGTCTCTCGTGGGGCGGCCGATCTTTATCATGGTGCGGAATATTACTGGGTCGGCAAAGCAAAACCGTTTGCCTTTTTTACGTCTGTTCCCTTCGGCATGACCGCGACCGAAATTATGGCGTGGACAGAGTTTGGTGGCGGTCAACAATTATGGGATGAGCTTGCGGCCCCGTTCAATATCAAGCCATTCATTGGTGGTAATACCGGCCACCAGATGGGCGGTTGGTTTAAACGCCCCATCAATTCCCTTGATGATCTTCGTGGGATGAAAATCCGCATGCCAGGTATTGGCGGTGAAGTGCTTCGCCGGGTCGGCGCTTCCGCGGTTGCACTCTCTGGCGGCGAAATCTATCAAGCCCTGCAGTCTGGCGCGATCGATGGTACTGAGTGGGTCGGGCCTTGGAATGACTTAGCTTTCGGCTTTTATCGGGAAGCGAAATACTACTATTGGCCAGGTTTCCATGAGCCCGGCGCTCAACTGTCCGTTGGTGTCAACCTGGATATGTGGAATGGGCTCACGCTCCAGGAAAAGTCGATTATTGAGGGTGCCTGTCAGCGCGCGAACCATCTTTCCCTTGCTGAGTATGGTCATTTCAACGCTGTCGCCCTCGACCAATTGCTCTCCGAGCACGATATTGAACTGAGAGAAATGCCTCGTGACGTCATGGAGGCTCTCGCCCGTGAAACCAGAAATGTTCTTGAAGAAACTTCTCAGGCTGGCGGGATAAGTACCAAAATTTTCGATAGTTACAAGGCATCTCTTGCGAGATCAGGTGAATGGGGCCGGATTTCCGATGAAGCCTATATGTCCATCCGCCGGGACGTTTTCTCCCTTTAGCATCGCAGGAATAAGCCAATCATTATGATCGAGTTAGTGGGCGATGTGCTGAACTGGATAGCTTTGGGCGTCCTCGTGCCATTGTTGCTACTTCCTTTGGGCCTGCTATTCGGAAACCGGTCCGGATTGCGCGTTGCTCTAGTCTGGGCGGGCATGGTGGCCACATTGATCGCCATCGTATGGGGTTTTTCCTACGCGGCAGTCGATTTATCCCCTCCCGGATTTTCTTTGCCGGGAATTACAATGGCTGGCATAACTCTCCTTCTCGGGAGTATTCTAATACAGCACGATGCCCATACTGGTTTGGCGCATCTTCGACGCGCGGCAAGCCAAATCGTCACAACAATTGGCAAACTGACCTTTGTCGCTGTCCTAGCAATGGCGCTCATTCAGTTTACCGTTGTCGTTCTCCGATATGTTTTCGGGATAAACTCGATTGCGATGCAGGAGAGCGTGACGTACATGCATGGAACCGCATTCCTTTTGGCCGCGGGATACGCGCTCCTCCACGACGACCACGTTCGTGTGGACATATTCTACAGCCGCCTTCCCCCCCGAAGAAAGGCCATTGTCAATCTTGCCGGCGTTTATGTGTTTCTTTTTCCGTTCTGCCTACTGACAATATTTGCCTCCGGAGATTACGTGGCGAATGCGTGGAGCAGTTTCGAGGGATCGACCGAGCAATCCGGCATCCAAGGAATTTTCCTTCTGAAATCGTTGATCCCTGCGTTTGCGACGCTTCTAGCGCTAGCCGGGTTTAGCCTGGCCGTGGCATCGGTTGAAACCCTCAACTCCGGAAGCCAGTAACCTATGGAATGGCTGGAAGCGAACGGGATCTGTTTCTGTGCAGCCGCGGGCTGGCTAGACATCGCGATGGTTATTGTTCTGTGTGCGCTCATCCTTTCCGGATTTCCGGTCGCCTTTTGTCTTGCAGGAACCGCATTACTCTTTGCGGGTATCGGTCTTGCTATGGGCGTGTTTGATCCTTCGTTCATCAAACCACTGCCGCAGCGCATTCATGGCGCAGTGATGAATGGAACTCTTGTGGCAGTCCCAATGTTCATCCTGATGGGCGTAATTCTTGAGAAATCGAAAATCGCTGAAGAGTTGCTTGATGAAATGGCAAAACTCTTTGGATCGTTGCGCGGAGGACTTGGCATTTCGGTCACAATCGTGGGTGCACTGCTTGCCGCATCGACGGGGATCGTTGGCGCAACGGTTGTAACAATGGGATTACTCAGCCTGCCGACGATGATGAAGCGAGGCTATGACCCAGCCTTTGCGACAGGATCAATAGCCGCAGCAGGCACGCTAGGGCAGATCATCCCGCCTTCGATTGTTCTGATTCTGCTTGGTGATGTCATTTCCAATGCTTACCAGAAGGCGCAACTTGATCAGGGGGTATTTGCGCCCGAGACTGTTTCCGTCGGAGACCTCTTTGCAGGCGCCCTTCTACCCGGCCTAATGCTCGTGACTATGTATATCGGCTATCAGGTGCTTGTAGCGCTCTTGCAAGGGAACAAAGCGCCGGCGGTTGACGCCACAGAGCTGGGGCCGCGTTCTGAGGTTTGGGGTCGTGCACTCAAGACGCTCCCGGGTCCCCTCCTTCTGATTATTGCCGTCCTCGGATCAATCCTTGCTGGCATCGCCACGCCAACAGAAGCGGCAAGCGTTGGGGCTATGGGGGCCTTGCTAATCGCTGGCCTTCGCATGTCACCATCTACGGCAGGTGTTACAGGACGGCCGGCAATCTATGCCGGCGTCGTCAGTGTCGCATTCATTGTGGTAATGACCCTCAATTTCGACCTGCGCCTCGGCCGCGTCGAAACAACGCCTCTTGAACAGATCGGCATTATGGTGGTCACGGTACTGATCGCTCTTCTGGCCTGGGCCATTCTCTTGAGCCTAATCAATCTGAGAAGAAAAAGAACTTTAGCGCCTGTCGCTGATCAAACGGTCAGGGTAACCACTATGGTGTTTTCCATCCTGATCGGCGCGGCCTTGTTCTCATTGGTGTTCAGAGGCTTGGGAGGAGAAGAAACCGTCCAACATGCTTTGGCTTCACTTCCTGGCGGCGTTGCTGGCGCGATCATCGGCGTCATGATAATCATGTTTATCCTAGGCTTCTTCCTGGACTTCATAGAAATCACATTTGTTGTTGTGCCACTCGTGGCGCCCGCTCTGTTAAAGATGGGGGTCGATCCAGTATGGCTTGGCATTATGATGGCCATTAATCTGCAAACATCGTTTCTGACACCGCCCTTCGGTTTTGCTCTGTTTTACTTGCGCGGCGTTGCTCCAGAGGCCATCAAGACCGCTGATATTTATCGCGGGGCGATCCCGTTTATCTGCATCCAAGTGATTGCGCTGGCTCTGATCGCGGCATTCCCAGCCATCGCCATCTGGCTACCGGATCTGTTGTACGGCTAGGTAGGGCGCGAAACGATGCTTAAGCTGTTGGGGGACGAGGACGATCTCCGCGCGGCGAGGATTTTCCATCGTCTTCTCCTGGAGAACTCGGCTCCTCAACCAACACCTCAGCCGGCGCTGCTTTTATCAGAAGATCGCGAGCCTCATTGATTTTCGAGGCAAGATAGTCCGTCCCCCCCTTGTCCGGATGAAGCTGGCTAATAAGAGTGCGATGGGCTGACTTGATTTCCGACCGGCTGGCACCTTCTGCAATCCCAAGTACTGAACGAGCTTCCTCCAGATCCATCACTGTCTTGGTTTGCACTGATGGGGTCGCTGCGGTCTCGGACTGCCGGATCGTCCGGGAGCGCCATATCTCGATCGCCGTGACACCGCCTGCCGCAATCAACGTCATTAAAGCTAAGGGAAAAAGTTTTGCCGCAAAGAGCGCCGCAGCAAGCACAAGCCAGACAACCCCTTTCAGGATCGTCACATTGCGTGTTTCGGCATCTTCCATTTCTTGACCGTGCGCGACACGCCACAGAAGCCACCCCGCGATGCCAATCGCCGCGATAAGAGCTATGGGACCGAAAATCGACATGGCAACGGCGTGACACACTTCACACCCAACGCGCAAGCAAAGATCCCATCTAATCCGGCGGGCCTGGGGTTAAATGAACTCAAGAAGCGACAAGCTTGTAGCAATGCCGAGCGCCCTTGCGGAGGCTTGGATCGCCAATTGGTCCTCATTGAGTGCGGTGATGACAGCTTCAACATCGACACTCTCTATATCGCCGACGATCAAGTCGGCCCGATCTCGCGTCAGACTTGCAGTTTCAACGGCGCGCGAGGCAATGCCCGTCTCGACCGACTGCCGCGCTGCGGACGAAAGTGTGTCCTCGCGCAAGGCCTCGAGGCGACTGAGGAATCCCTGGAGCGCATCAGAAGCCGCATTGGTGAGGTTTCCAAGCCCGGCGTTCGCCCCCAAAAAGGCACTCAACTCTCCAAAGGTATCGAGAATTGTCTGCCCGATGTCACGCGCGGTCGGCCCAGCCGACACAGTTTGACCTTCGCCAACCGCCCATTCCGCCGTGCTGCCGCTTTGAAAAAGAGCGGCATTGTCCGAAGTCAGATTGGCAAGGTCAGTCGCAACGACAGGTGCACGATCTGCTCGGTCTCCCCCAAACACAAACCCCAAAGGTCCTTCCGTATTAAGAGCAGATAATACCTGACGCGCTGCGCTCTGGAGATCGATCGCCAAAAGATCAAGTGTGCCATCTGTCAGCGTTCGCGATACCGCCGCACTCAGGTTGCCCAGGGCCTGATCGATTGTCTCATATGCCCCCGCCTGAACTTCCAACGTGTTCAGGACTTGCTCAGTAGCTCCGAGGTATGCTCCCGATCTCGTCGACAGACTTTCTGCACTGAGCAACTGAACCGCTTTACCGTCCAGATCTCCATACCGCTCGGCAACCGTGCCAGAGCTCAATTTACGCTGATTTTCGAAGCTGGACTGATTGGCGCGATCAAGCCCACCGAGCAAAATTTGACTAAGGCCGAGGCTGGAAATCTGTGTCATGGAAACTCACACTCTAAAGGACAGACAAAAGCGTTTCCCAAAGCTCATCAACTGTGGCGATGACACGGGCATTTGCGCTGTAGGACTGCTGAAAAATGATCAGATTAGAGAGCTCTTCGTCGAGATTTATACCTGAACCATTGGCGAGACGTAAGTTAACGTCAGAAACGATTGCTTCGTTGGTTGCCGCATCGATACTCGCATTGCGCGCTTGCACGCCAATCTGGGCGATGGATTCCTGAACCGCGAGGACGGACGGATTGGATCCGATCGCAGCAAGCGCGGCAGCACCACTCCCATCGGTCGTACCGGCCGTCGCCCCTGTTGTTGGACGGGCGACTGCAAACTGATCCGGATTAGCGCGGATGTCTGCATTCACAGCGAATCGACCATTGCTCTCGACGATCAGAACGTCAGTGGTCGGTGTTGCCTGGCCAGAAATAGTGTTCAGAATATATGCAGCGTTCAATTCACCTACGACTTCTCTCATGACACCATCGACGAGAGAGAATAAGTCCGGCAGATCGGTGTTGATCAATCCAACCAATCCGCCTAACGCGCCGTCACCGAGACTCGCGGAGATATCCCCTGTGAGGGCGGATGCGTTACCTGTCACCCCATCGGTTCGGGCGGCGGAGATCACAGCTGGAGAAATGTTCGGATCAAATCCGAATGTCACAAAGCCGGTATTGTCCGCAATCACTGTTCCGTCGCTTAAAGCGACACTGACAGTTCCATCTTCAGCCCGAGCAACGGAAAATGCTAAATCATCCGACAGCGAGGCAAGCGCCGCATCAATCTGATCTTTGGCGCCGTCACTCGAGGAGGCAATCTGATTTAATCGAAAGATCGTCTCTAGGGTCCCATTGACCCGTTCAATGCCAATTTCCAACGACGAAGACGCGGAAGAAAGCTCCGTATCAATTGCATCCAAGGTTCGACCAAAGGCCGCGAAGGTATCGTCAAGTCGGGCAAGTGCATCGGCTTTTGTTGCAACTGACTGGGGATTGGCACTTACCGCCACCAAAGCTGAAAACGCCTGATCAAGCCTCGAGGCATAGGAGATATCCTGGTCAAGACGGCCAAGACTTGCTTCCACATTGCCGAGCGCATCCGACCGGATAGTGGCTTCTGACAAACGTCCACGGGCCGTAAAATTAGTTTCCTGGAGAAACCGATCAGCAGCCCGGCGGGAAACATCGGCACTCACCCCGGCAAACTGGTCCGGCAACGCATCAGCGGTAAACCGGACATCCCGTGCACTGAAGTTTTCGGTGTTGACGTTCGCAATATTTTCAGACGTCGCTGCAATCGCCGTCTGATTGGCAAAGAGCCCCGATAACGCAACATTCAGTGCAACATTCAAACTCATGTTAGACCTCTTTGCGTGCCTATTGTCTCACTGCGCAAAACACTCGGCAAAAACTGCCTATGATGGCAATACCTGCCTAGCGAAATCTGCCTGCTACGACCCATCATGCCCCAAAAATCCTAGGGTTTTCCTGAGACAAGCTCGCAGATCAGCAACAGGCTTTTCACTTTGCCTACTGACGTTGCAATCGGTGCACCAAGGCTACCGCCGAAAAGGCACGTGGCACCGACCGCATAAGAGGTAGGCAAGACCTGCCACCCAACTGCCCATTTATGCCTGCACGAATTGCCGACCTGGCGGTCTATTGCACTTAGGCAAACGCTAAATCACTGGAATTCTTGGGTTATTTTTATGGAATAGGAATTGCGAAGCAAAATGCAAATTTGATCCGCAAGCCATCTAAATAATCCAGGGGAGATAAAATTGATCCAACTATCATTGCCACTCAACCCTTCGACCACTCCCCTCCCAAGTTATGATACAACCGCAAGGCAATCGGTAACAGATCAAGACGACCCAATTCAGTTTAGCTTTGCCTTTGCGGCAGCTACCCTTAGCAATCAAGCTGCAACCGCTCTCAATGTCCATGGCGCGACCCCACAAGAACAAATCGCGGCTGACCCAGAGGGTTCCCCCAGACAAAGAGCCAAAACGACGACTGAGAACCGCCCGTTGATCGAAGCTAATACTCCGTCAGCCGATCCACTCTCATCTGGCGATGTTCAAGAGCCGGTGGCTACGCATGCAAAAACAACGACGACATCAGCAGGCACGGCAGCCGCGGCTCGTTTTCCTGCCACCTCTACGAGCACATCGCCTCTCCTTGGTTTGGCAAGCCAAGGACATTTAGCCCCGTATCAGCTGGGACAAACAACGCGGTCGCAAATCTCAGGTCCCAACGGGGTAGTCGCTGGCGCTTCCGCGGCATCTGAGGCGTCTGCAACCGTGAGAGGGAGCGTCACCAAACCCTCCTCCGCTGGTACCTTTCAAGCCGCAGGCACCGTAGAACCTTTCGCGGAGGTGCTCGCCCGACGCGTTAACGCCGATCAATCCTTGTTTCGTTTGAGGCTCGATCCACCGGAACTGGGGCGCGTGACGGGTCAGGTGGAGATCCAGTCTGACCGCTCCATGCACATTCGCCTAGTCTTCGATTCACGCGAAGGCTTTGACCTTTTTTCCTCAAATGAAGAAGCCATGCGCGATGCGCTCACAGACGCTGGCATTGACACCGCCGATCGCCAGCTGACCTTTGACTTCTCACACCGTGAGGAAGGCGCCAACGCACAGGCCCAGAATTCTTCCGAAACAATCGCTCCCAGCGAAAGGTTTCCAAGCCCTAACTTTGAGTTTGATTTTGCATCGGCTGACGCATCGCGTCTGATCGATGTGAAAGCGTGAGAGACACCAATGGATCCGATAAACTCCCAACTGGCACAGCTTCCATCAACGACTGCGCTCCAGTCCGAAACATCCCAGTCAATAACGAACGCTGGTTCCCAATCAGCGGCCGCCTCAGCAACGCTTGGGGCTGATTTTGAAACCTTCCTGACGCTGTTGACAACACAACTTCAGAACCAAGACCCTTTAGAACCGCTTGATACGGAGCAATTTACCCAGCAATTGGTTCAATTTGCTGGGGTCGAACAGTCAATTGCAACGAACGAAAATCTGGAAACCCTGATCGCCTTACAGTCATCAAATCAAAACGCAGATGCGTTTGCACTCATTGGTAAGTCCGTTTCGTTCTCCGCAAATGAAGCTGTCTTCGATGGTCAGTCGATCAATTGGGAATACACACTCCGTTCGCCATCGCAGTCCGTGCAAGTCGAAATCCTCGATGAAAGCCAGAACGTGGTCGCGACCCTTCCTGGACCGGGATCGGTCGGTGCCAATACAGTTACCTGGAGCGGCATCGGGGATAACGGTGAGACGCTTGCCGCCGGCCGCTATTCGGCTCGTGTAACACAAACAGACCCGGACGGTTCCGCCCAGAGTGTTGCCACCCGGCTAAGCGCAGAGGTCTTGGGCATCCTGCTGAACGATGGGACCCCTACCCTAGAAACAGACCACGGAAACATATCTCTAGATGACATTTTCCGTGTCGGTGGAAACTCTTAAGAACTCAGAAAGCCCCGTTCCATGTCGCTTACAAACATATTTTCCATCGGTGTTTCCGGGATAAATGCTTATTCCAACGCCTTGTCGGATGTTTCCACAAATATAGCGAACAGCCAGTCAGTTGGGTACAAAAAGACACGAACCGATTTCAACCAGTTGATCCCAAACGATGTTCCCAGCCTGAACGACGCCATTGGTTCAACGGCAATTGGCGGCGGTGTTGGAACCACAACCCAATTGCTGGCTTCTGAACAAGGGAACATTCTTCGTACCGACCAACCAGGGAACATTGCGATCTCAGGCCGTGGCTATTTTACTGTCGCCGACCAGACCAGCAGCAATAGCGGCTCACCCGACATCCGGTTTACGCGAGCAGGCGACTTTACACTGCGAGACAACGGCTTCCTTGTGAATGGGAATGGCGATGTGCTTCAGGGAACCCGGACCACCGGCCCTGGTCAGTCTACCGCAACCACGTTGGGCGGATTAACTGCCGTCAATCTACAGACGACAGCATCGAGCGGGCAAAACTTAGCAAGTTTTCGCATCGACCCCGACGGCACTGTCGTCGCTGAATACACATCCGGTACGGAGGAAACCCTCTTCCGCTTGCCTGTGGCCTTGTTCCGAAATGCAGGTGGCTTGGAGCGCGCTGAAGGCACGGCGTTTCGGGCGACCACCCAGTCCGGCAACGCTGCACTGGTTGATCCTGGCAGCCAGGGGTCCGGCCAAATTGAAGATCGCGCGATCGAAGCCTCCACTGTCGACATAGGAGAGGAATTTTCCAGGCTTATTTCGACCCAGCAGGCCTACTCCACCAATTCACGTATTCTGTCGGTTGCCGATGAATTTTGGCGGACCATTGTTGATACCGCAGCCTAGTTTCACGCCGTCATTGCACAGAAAAACTCTAAATTTAATCAAGCGCTTAGAGAAGGATTTACCTTGACACTTAGCCGTTTTTTAAAAGCGGAAGCGCTACATTTATCATCAAGTTGCGTATCTGGTGAAGGAATACCACGGAAATGACGGTCGCTATATCTAACGTAGACGAGATGCAGTCCAAGGAGGCCTATGTAATTGGCCCTGACGGTCTGCCCCTCACGTTGAAAGACCTACCTCCTACCTCAACAAAGCGCTGGGTCATACGGCGCAAAGCCGAGGTGGTCGCGGCCGTTCGGGGAGGATTGCTTACATTAGAAGAAGCTTGTGACCGATACTCCCTCACGGTTGAAGAGTTTCTTAGCTGGCAAAAAGCAATCGATCAGCATGGCTTGCCTGGCTTGCGCGCCACACGGGTCCAGCAATACCGCTAGTTAATCATTTACTTCTAAATAATCTTTGTAAACACTTTCTTGCCCGCCCCGGCTTTTCGAGGCGGGTTTTTTTATTGATCTGGCTCTCAACGGTTTTTTTACGACATACCGGGCAAATATTGCCCACTCCCGCCAATTAAGCATGCGGCCGGGAGCCTGTTAAAGGGGTATTGTATTCGTGGATGAAATTCTGGCGTCCCTTAAGTCGTTTGGTATTCGGCGCCTCGCAAGCATAGTTGGGATCTCAATTGGCGCAGTATCCATCCTGGGTCTGATCGTCTTTCGCCTGTCATCTCCAGACATGGGTATTCTGTATGCTAATCTGGACTACACGGATGCCCAGCAGATTGCCTCAGAACTCGATCAGCAAAACATGCGCTATTCCCTCCATGAAACCCAGTCGGGGATCTCAATCATGGTGGAGAAAGATCAGGTCGCAGCCGCTAAACTAAGTCTAGCAGGCGAAGGCGTGAGTGTTTCGACGGGTGTTGGATACGAACTCTTTGACACGCAAGACACTTTCGCGACCACCTCTTTTCACCAAAATATCAATCGCTTGCGCGCCTTGGAAGGGGAACTCGCTCGCACCATTAACTCGATTTCTGGCGTTCGTTCGACCAGAGTTCATTTGGTCCTGCCTGAGCGCTCCTTATTTGATCGCGAACAGACCACAGCGCGCGCATCGATCGTGGTGGACGCACCGAGGGGCCTGGATCCACGGTCAGTGAAAGCCATTAGCAACCTAGTCGCTTCCGCCGTTCCAAACATGAACCCGACCGATGTGACGATCTTAGACAGTAGTGGGAGCCTTCTCGCATCGGGTGGCAGAGAAAACGACTTCATGGTCGCCAGCTCACTAGATGAGAAAACGGTCGCCACGGAACGTCGGCTACGGATCATGATTGAGGATCTGGTTGGCAAAATTGTCGGGCCAGATAATTTACGCGTTCAAGTGAGCGCAGAACTGGACCTCAACCGGGTTACAGAAAACGCCGAAATCATTGATCCCGACAGCCAGACAATCCTGTCGTCAACCGTCATTGAGGAAGCCTCAAACGCCAGCGATACGAGCGGGGCGGCAGGGGTAACGGTCGCAAATGCCCTTCCCGGCGAAAACTTTGATACGTCTACTGATCCGCGTAGCAGCAATACCAACCAGCGGACCGAAGAGGTCACCAACTACGAAATCTCCAGAACCGTTCGCAATGAGATCCGGGAAATGGGCGGCGTCAAACGATTGTCGGTCGCAGTGGCGGTCAATCGCGCCCCAGAAGTTCGCTCGCCAGAGGAACTTGCGCGCATTGAGGCCCTTATCAAGTCCGCAATTGGGTTCGACGGCACCCGCGGCGACCAGGTCAATCTTGTGGAAACCACATTCGCCGATACCCAGCTTTCAAGCAACACAGCGAACGATGCCGCCTCTTCGTCGTCAAGCGAGCTTTTCGCCGATCCGGTCAAGGCATTTGAAACGATTGCACTCGGGATCATCGCTCTTGCAGTCATTGTGTTTGTTCTCCGGCCAATGCTTCTGCCGGCGTCAGACCCAAGTATTGCTGCATCAACGCTCCCAACTGTCATCCCGCCAGCAACTGCTGACGCCGAAGTCGTTCGCGATCTGCAAGCATCGGACACAGAACTCAATCGGCGGATTTCACTGGCTCAAGTGGAAGGTCAAGTGAAAGCCTCATCGCTTCAGAAGGTGACCGACGTCGTTAAGGCTCACTCAAATGAGTCAGCCAGCATCCTAAAGAGCTGGATCAGGGAGGCGATGTGATCATGGAGACAATTCAAAACGCAAATGACCTAAAAGGCGCAGAACGCGCCGCCGTGGTCATGCTTGCCCTCGGCGAGGAAGCAAGTCGGCCCCTGTGGGAGTCCCTCGACGAAGATGAACTGCGCGAATTGACGCGCGCAATCTCGACCTTGGGGACCGTTCGCGCAGAAGTCGTCGAAGATCTCCTACTTGGGTTTGTTGATAACCTCGCCTCAACGGGCGCTATTATGGGCTCAACAGCCTCTGCCCAGCGAATGTTGAGAAGTATCCTACCTGCAGACAAAGCAAACCTCATTCTCGAAGATATTAAAGGGCCTGCGGGCAAAACCATGTGGGACAAGCTCTCTAACGTCAATGAGCGTGTATTGTGTGGGTATTTGTCCAGCGAACATCCACAGACGATTGCGGTGATCCTTGCACGAATTTCTCCAGACCAAGCCGCCCGTGTCTTATCGGGCCTGCCTGACTTGCTGGCTGAAGAAGTTGTCGCTCGGATGCTAAACCTTGGTCCAGTCCAGAAAGAAGTGCTGGAGCAGATTGAGCAAACACTGCGCACAGAATTCATGGCCACCCTCTCCCGCGGAGTTGAACGGGACCGTCACGAGGCAATGGCGGAAATTTTTAATAATTTTGATCGCCATACTGAACGTCGATTCCTCGAGGTTCTGGATCAGAAAAACCCTTCAGCTTCGGAGCGGATCCGAACATTGATGTTTGTCTTTGAGGATCTTGTACGCCTCTCAAGCCCTGATATGCAGACTCTGATCCGCCATGTCGACAAGTCCGACCTCGCAATGGCGCTCAAAGGCGCTGCGCCCGAGGTCGCGCAGTCCTTCTATGACAACATGTCAGATCGAGCGTCAAAAATTCTCCGGGACGATATCGACATTATGGGCCCGGTGCGCCTTCGAGAAGTTGACACAGCGCAGCAAGGGATCGTCGATCAAGCGAGAAAACTCGCTGAAGAAGGCGAGATCTTCCTTTCGAAAACAAGTGATGAGGAGCTTGTTTACTAATGGTTGGATCATCATCAAAAGCGTTCCAAGCCCTTTGGGAAACGTCCGATCAACACGAAACGGCGGATGAGGCCCCCTCCGCTTCACCAAAGGATTCCTTCGAAAAGGATGTGACTGCAGCAAGAGAAGAAGCCTATCAGCGAGGTCTTGAAGACGGCCGCAATCTCGCAATGAAGTCTATCGCAGCCGGTGAAAAGGAGGCCCTCATGTCAATTTCAACAGCGTTTGATCGACTTGTTTCCACGCAAAAAAATCACCTCGACCGACAGGCAAAAGCCCATGCAGAAGTTGCCACTGAGATCCTGTCGGAGGTGATAAATCTATATTCGAGCCAAAATGCGTTCCAAGACCTAACCCGTGTCATCGTTGAGGTCGCTCAGCAGATTGATGAACACTCATCGCTCTTTCTAAGGCTAGCCCCCAATACCCATGCGCGGCTTGCGACCAGACTCCACGAGGCATTTTCGACCCAAGATATCAAAATTGAAATTACACAAGATCCATCTTTGACAAACGGCGATTGTCAACTTGAATGGAGCGGTGGACGCCTCAAACGGTCAAACGCAGATATCCGGAAACGGATTGAGGCCGCGTTCGCTCGCATCAACCTGAAATCCAACGACGTCCAGGCGCTTTCTGAAGCCCAGAAGGAGACAAATCATGTCTGATCCTGCAGAACTTATGGACGAAAGGGACAGTACTCCCCAAACGGATGAGATTGCGACTACCGATACATCGTCAGTGCCGGATTTCGTCGACACAGCAATCGCCCTTTCGGGTCGGCACCGACCAATCTCTTCTATCGAGAATGTGCCCGTCAGAGTATCAGCTGTCTTAGGGAAGACGAAGATCGACTTTGCCGCCTTGAAGGAGCTCTCAGCGGGATCGGTAATCGAACTTGATCGGCGGGTCGGGGAGCCAATTGATCTTTATGTTAACGATCAACTCGTCGCTCGGGGAGAGTTGGTCCTCGTGGACGGATCAATTGCCGTCACGATGACAGAAATTGTCTCCCGGAAGAAACCCAATGGAGAGGATCTCTAATGCGCTTGTTGATTGTCGGAAGTCTCGCCGGTCAGGTCTCAGCTGCTGCAAAGATTGCAATTGAGCGCGGTGCCAAAGTGGCTTTTTGCGACTCCACTGCCTCGGCCCTGAATGCCTTGCGCCGCGGCCAAGGCGCGGACGTCCTCATGGTCGATATCGGCGAAGATATAAAAGGCTTGATGATATCCCTAAAAGAAGAACGCATTGCCCTGCCCGTGGTTGCCTGCGGCGTTGATGCAGATGCCGATCGAGCCGTTGAAGCCATACGCGCTGGCGCGGCGGAGTTTATCCCCCTTCCGCCGGATGCAGATCTCATTGCAGCTGTATTCGAAGCCGTCTGTGCAGAGAACAGTGATCTTATTGCAACCGATCCGGCCATGAAGAAAGTTGTTGCGCTCGCCGATCAAATTGCGGCGTCTGAGGCATCGATCCTGATTACCGGCGAGTCTGGCGTAGGCAAGGAAGTCATCGCAAAATACCTACACTCAAAATCTCGTCGATCCGATAAACCGCTGATCTCGATTAATTGCGCGGCCATTCCGGATAACCTTCTTGAGTCTGAACTATTCGGACATGAAAAGGGGGCATTCACCGGCGCTGTTTCCCGGCGGATCGGCAAATTTGAGGAGGCTGATGGTGGAACGCTCCTCCTCGACGAAATCTCGGAGATGGATATCCGCCTTCAAGCAAAGTTACTCCGTGTGCTCCAGGAACGGGTTGTTGACCGCGTCGGCGGCACCAAACCAGTGAAGATTAATATCCGAGTTCTTGCCACCTCAAACCGGAACCTTGAAGAAGAAGTGCACAAAGGGACGTTTCGGGAAGACCTCCTCTACCGGCTGAATGTGGTCAATCTGGTAGTGCCGCCTCTGCGTGAGCGCCCATCTGATATTGCCGCCCTCGCTGATCACTTTGCGAGCAAATATGCAGAGTTAAATGGGATGCCCTTGAGACGGCTTTCGGAGGGCGCAAAAATCGCGGTTGTCGGTGCACGTTGGCCAGGCAATGTCCGCGAACTTGAAAACTCTATCCACCGCGCAGTACTCTTGTCGTCCGGGCACGAGATTGAAAGAGACGCGATTCGTTTGCCTGATGGCACCACTGCCCCGATGATGACCGCAGCGACATCGTCGTCATACGGCAGTCCAATGGATGCAGATCTGGTCGGCCGTACAGTGGCCGAAGTTGAACAGGACCTCATCCTGCAAACCCTTGATCATTGCTATGGAAACCGTACCCACGCTGCCAATATCCTCGGCATTTCAATCCGTACCCTCAGGAATAAGCTAAAACAGTATACGGATGATGGTATTTCTGTTCCGCCACCTTCTCAAGAAAAAAGCCGAGACACCAAGTCCCAAGTCGATCCAGCTGCCTAAACAAAGGTCCGAATTTGTTATGAGTAAAGACGGTCCATGAGTGAAAGTATGGCATCCTCTGATCCGAATGCCCCTTCCGGAATTACCGGCCTCGGCGGCGCGAGCCAACTGCTAGGCATAATCCCGGATATGAGACGCTTTGTGCGTAGTGATGTCCTTTTCGCGGCGGCGATCATGTCGATGTTGGCGTTGCTTGTGTTACCAACACCAAGATGGTTGCTGGACTTGCTGCTTGCCTTGTCGGTCACATTGTCTGTTACCGTTTTGATGACCGCGGTTTACTCCCGCAAGGCTCTTGAGTTTTCAATATTCCCGTCAATCCTCCTTATCGCCACCATTTTTCGGCTGGGGCTCAACGTCGCTTCCACACGACTAATCCTGTCCAAAGGCCATGAAGGTCCCGATGCTGCGGGACAAGTGATCGAGGCATTTGGCGGTTTTGTGATGCAAGGTAATTACGTCATTGGACTGATTGTCTTTTCGATTCTGGTGATCGTCAATTTTGTTGTGATCACGCGAGGCTCAGGCCGGATTGCAGAAGTTGCTGCTCGCTTTTCGCTCGATGCGATGCCTGGCAAGCAAATGGCCATAGATGCAGATCTTTCTTCCGGTTTGGTCACCGAAGAAGAAGCCAAATCTCGTCGGAAAGAGCTGGAAGAAGAGTCGACGTTTTACGGGGCCATGGACGGTGCCTCCAAATATGTGCGTGGCGACGCGATTGCCGGTCTCCTCATTACCTTGATCAATATCCTTGGCGGGATTTTTATCGGCATGGCACAGCAAGGCCTCACACTTGGAGAAGCCGGCCAGACTTACACGCTCCTGACAATTGGGGACGGTCTCGTCAGTCAGATCCCCGCGTTGATTGTTTCGGTTGCTGCAGGCCTCCTGGTGTCAAAGGCAGGTGTCAAAGGCGCTGCAGACAGGGCTTTCGGAAAACAGTTGGGCGACAACCCGACGGTTCTCGGCGTCGTCGCTGTTGTCCTGACAATCTTCGGACTCCTGCCAGGCCTACCATTTATTCCGTTTGCGTCGCTTGCGCTTGCTTCCGGCGCTGCTGCGTTTCTGGCGTCACGCCGCAAAAAAGAAGCTGATGAAACAGCAGCTGATCAACTCCAAAATGACGCGACGCCCCTTGAGGAGGAACCGGCTGCCCTACTTGCCATGGATGATTTGCGCATCGAGATTGGCTACGGGCTACTTCCTCTTGTTGCCGATGCCAATGGCTCAAAGCTGACCGATCAGATCAAGGCCACCCGCCGCGCTATCGCGCAGGAAATCGGGTTCGTCACACCGGCAGTACGCATTCTTGACAATATGCAACTCGGCGCGACCGACTACCTCATCAAGTTGAAGGAAATGACCGTCGGCGAAGGCGTCGCCAAGCCTGGGCATTTTCTCGTGATGAACCCAAGCGGGCGCCCCATCGATATGGTTGGGGAACTGACCAAAGAACCGGCATTCGGGCTGGAAGCCATGTGGATCGACGCAGCCCAAAAGGAAGCCGCCGCCCTGAAAGGCTATACGGTTGTTGATGCGGCAACAGTCCTCACGACCCATTTAACCGAAATCATCAAAGCAGAGGCCCCAACGCTTCTGTCATATGCGGAAACTAAAAAGTTACTGGACGGCCTGCCGGACAAGCACCGCAGCCTCGTTTCTGACCTTATTCCGAACCTGGTTTCAGTCACCACAATCCAGCGGGTACTGCAGGCACTCATAACGGAGCGGATCTCCATCCGGGACCTGCCTTCAATCCTCGAGGCGGTTGCCGAGGCTGCGCCAAGGACGACCGAGCCCACGCAGATTGTCGAGCATGTGCGCACTCGGCTCGCGAGGCAGATTTGCGGCTCCCTTTTGGGCAATGATGGTTTAGCACCAATAGTCACCCTTTCACCCGACTGGGAGCGAGAATTCCGCGACAGCCTTGCCGGCGAGGGGCAAAATCAGCTTGCCATGGCCCCTACTCGCATTCAGGCCTTCGTGTCAGATGCTCTTGCCCGTCTTGAAGAAGCTGCCAGGGATGGCCACGCGGCGGCAATCGTGACCAGCGCACCGGTTCGCCGCTATGTGAGAACGGTGATTGAACGGGTTCGACCGCAAACCATGGTACTGGCGCAAAGCGAAATTCACCCGCAAACGCGTCTTGTGAATCTAGGTCAGATCTAGGTCGTATCAAATTTCGGCCAGCCGAGGGTCTTTCGTGCTCTTCGCTGAGGGCTTGGACCCTCGCTGGTATGGTATATTCGCAAATATTCTTCGCCTTTCGCGCGAACAGCCGATGACAGCTGCGATCTTTGAGTCCTATACTCTGCGGCACCGGTCTGCCGCCCTTTTTGAGTTTGCGTTTTCTCCCATGATGAAATTCATCGCCTCCGACGTTGAGACAGCCAAAGCGAAAGCAAAGCGGGCCCTCGGCGAGAAAACCCACATTTTATCCGTACGCGACTTACCGAGCGGTGATGTGGAAGTCTCCGCGTCAGATAAGCCGGGCCCAGCTGCACCGCCCTCGCGCCGCGAGCCGACCTTTGGCGAACAGCCCCGACAGGCTATGGAAGAGCCCTTGCAGCGCCCTTCTTCCGGGACCCAACTAAACGGCCCAATTGAACAGAAATTTGCCGAGGATGCATTAGACCGGCTGAAAGGCGATCTGTCGGGGAAGTCGCGCAGCAATACTGGTGGTTCGTTTGATACGGGCGACCGATTAGCAGCAGGTATGGGCGCCCTTCTTAAACCTCACGGGATCGACGATGCTCTGTTGAATGCGTTGGTGGATGGGGCTCGTCGGTCGCGGATTGAAGAAGATCTTTTCCAGCTCCAGACAGCCTTTGAAGAGACATTTGAGTTTGCACCGGTTTGGCCGACGGCATCCAATCCGATCATGCTCGTTGGCCCCACTGGTGCAGGAAAAACGTCTTGTGCGGCGAAACTCGCGGCAGCCTCTATGCAACGCTATGGCTCGGCTTTTCTGATGACGGCAGATGTGGGCAGAGCGGGTGCCATCGATCAGATCCGCACCTACGGCGAAAAGCTGGGTGCTGACTATTATGTCGTGGAAACGCCCGCCGACGTCACCCAGGCGATGCGATCAGCATCACCGACCGGGGCAGTAATCCTCGATAGCCCCGGGGTTAGCCCCTATGACACCGGAGACTTAGCCGCGCTGCGCAGCTTTCAGGAAGCCTGTCACGCTACGCCTGTGCTCGTATTACCCGCCAGCGGCGATGTGGAAGAATACCGTGACTGGGCGCTGTCTTTCGCAGAGTTCGGTGTACGTCGGATGATTATCACGAAGTTCGACGCAACGCGGCGCGTGGGTGCGGCGCTAACGGCCGCCCATGCTGGCCGAATGGCGCTCGCATTCTTTTCGGAGACACCCTTTATTTCAGAAGGATTGTTAGAAGCAGGACCGGAATTCCTAGCGCGGCGGCTTATTTCAAGAGTGCCCGGCCGGCTTACCAACTAACTGGTCGAATTCTCATGCGTCGTTGACTATGAAGGTCAGCGACCACGTCGATTTGTCTATTTAATGTTCAAGCGCCGTACCCTGACAAAGCCGCAATTCTCTTCTCGATAGGTGGATGAGTGGCAAAGACCCCGGCAAACGGGGTCGCATTATGCACCATCATTTGCCGAACATCTGCTGGCGCTTCAAGCGCAGAATTCCCTGAGATCTTTTGAAGCGCGGAAATCATGCCGTCGGCATTACGAGTGAGATCAACGGCGCCTGCATCTGCCAAGTATTCGCGCTTCTGAGACAAAGCAAACCGGATGACAAGCGCCAGCACATATGCGGCTGCGATCGCGGCCAAGGCAGCAACGATCAGAATGCCACCGCCTCGGCTATCGCCGTTTCTCGACCGCGTATGGCCCCCAATGCGCACGCCCGTGTGGAACACCGATCGATAAATCATTTCGCCAAGAAACGAGAAAATTCCGACAAAGATTACTGCCACTATCAAAAGGCGCACATCACGGTTACGAATATGAGTGAGCTCGTGAGCAATGACGGCTTCCAATTCCTCTCGGTCGAGGCGTTCAATGAGCCCACGGGTAAGTGTGACTGTATAGCTGCGCTCATCAACACCGCTTGCAAAGGCGTTCAACGCGGGACTCTCAATAACATTCAGGCGCGGCATGGTCATGCCTCGGGAAATGCACAGGTTCTCAAGCAGGTTGTAGATTTCCGGTGCTTCCTTTCGACTGAGCCCCTTCGCCCCAACAGAGGCCTTGATAACCTGGGTATTGATCGCCCAGGCGATGGCAAACCAGACAAGCGCGGCAAGAATAGCGAATGGCCAGACCTGCGCAAACTGTTCAAACGCTGCAGCTACGCCTTCCTGCGGAGAGTCAAATGACGCGCTCGCCCCTACCAGCAACATGCAAAGCGCGAATGTCACCATAAGGAGCAATATTGGAAAGCCGGCCAGAAGCAGGATTGATTTCAGGTTGTTGTTCCAGATTTGGGTTTGCAGCCCATAGGCGCTCATGTCATGACGCCTTTTCGAACGCAAAGGCCGCAATTGCTCTTGCATGGATAAACGTTGTGTCAAAAAGTGGGATCTCGATATGGCCCTGCGACAGGATCATGCAAAGCTCCGTACAGCCCAGAATAACGCTATCCGCACCATAAGCGCAGGCGCGGTCGATAATTGATATCAGCTCGTCCCGAGAACGATCTTCAACTCGGCCATTGACAAGTTCGTTGAGAATAATCCGCGCTATCGCGTTCTGTGCCCACTCGTCCGGCACATGGATTTCCCCCTCGTACCGATTAGCAAGGGCCGGGCGATAGAAAGGCCCGGCCATGACCACGGGGGTCCCTAGCAACAGAGGTGCCCGCGCACCAACGCGGTCCATTTCTGTTGCCAGTGCATCCAACATATGGATTACTGGCAAGCCGGTCTCACGTGCAAGGTCGTCGGAAGCAAGATGGGTTGTGTTGGAACAAATCGCCAGCGCATCCGCGCCGCCTGCCTTCAATACACTCCCGGCACGAACGACCTGGCGGATAAAGGCAGGCCAATCCTCGGCCTGATAATGACCAATCATCTCCCCATAGTCGAGCGCAAAAATCTGAGCCTTGAACGAGGTTTGCCCGCCAAATTCCTGCCGGGCCATTTTGTTCAACAGCTCATA
The DNA here is from genome assembly GCA_038522945.1 of Pseudomonadota bacterium. Taxonomy (GTDB): domain Bacteria; phylum Pseudomonadota; class Alphaproteobacteria; order Caulobacterales; family Parvularculaceae; genus MED-G105. The sequence continues at coordinate 34,179 of JBCBJV010000015.1, read as the reverse complement.
GTAGATCACCGTCGATTCAGGACTGACGCCGCCGATCAGGCCAATCCTTTTCATCGCGCAATTAGCCCCTGAGCCATGAACGTCCGAGATAATCTGTTAAAATTGCACAGAAGGACCGGCGTCAATTTCAGCACGGGCGTTCTCCGGGATGACAAAGAAATCGCGCGTTTTAAAGCCACCCATCGGCGCAATGAAATTGCCCGGGATTTGCTGGATGATGGTGTTAAACTCCTGAACGGCGTTGTTGAAGAAGCGTCTCGCTGCGGCGATCTTGTTTTCAACGTCTGAGAGTTCGCGCTGAAGCTCCAGGAAGTTCGTATTGGCTTTTAGGTCCGGATAAGCCTCTGCGAGCGCAAACAACTTGCCGAGCGCTGCGTCAAGTATGCCTTCGGCTTGCCCTTGCGCTTGGGGGCCTGTTGCTTTGACCGCCCCACTTCGGGCACTGATCACCGCATCCAGGGTTTCTTTCTCGTGTGACGCGAAGCCCTTGACCGTCTCAACCAGGTTCGGGATTAAATCATGGCGCTGTTTCAACTGCACATCCACATCTGCAAATGCCTGATCCGCACGCTGATTAAGGGCGACCATTCGGTTGTAGATAATAACGGCGAAGATGACCAAAAAGACGATGACGCCTAGAAAAATCAAAATGAGCTCCACGGTGTTCTCCTGTTTTCGTCGTTTATCGGTTTCTGGTCACTCAACCTCGAAATCCTTAATGATTCGCGTCAGGTGCCCACGGTCGACTGGCGAAATTAACGAATTTCTAGCCCGTACCCTTACCGCGCCGCGGTAGGTGGCCGCAACAGGGGTAAATTTTTGTGGGTCACGTATTGGCCGCGTGACCTGCCTCACGCAACGCGGTATAACTCAGTAAAGCTGCACCGGGTTCGTTATGAGCCCGTTCAATCGAGGGGACCTACCCAATGATCAAACCAATTTTTGCAAGTATTGCGCTCCTGGCCGCCGCAGGGTGTGCCACTGCCTACTACTCTACGTTGGAGCAGTTCGGCGTGGAAAAAAGGGACATCCTCGTGGACAGGGTGAAGGAAGCACGCGGCGAGCAGGCAGATGCCCAGGAGGTTTTTACCTCAGCCCTTGATGAATTCCGGTCGCTGGTCGATGTGGATGGCGGCGATCTCGAACGCCAATACGATAAAATGAGTGCCTCCTACGGTCGTGCAGAAAAACAGGCAAGTGACGTGCGCGCCCGGATTAAGTCGGTCGACGACGTTGGGCGGCGCCTCTTCCGGGAATGGGAAGCGGAATTGAAAGAGTATGAGAGCGCTGACCTTCGGATCCGATCAGAGCGGCAGCTTAACGACACCAAGAACCAGTTTGAAGGGTTGATGTTTGCCATGAACCGCGCTGCAGACAAGATGGATCCCGTCTTACGCTTGTACAACGATCAGGTCCTGTTTCTGAAGCACAACCTTAATGCCCGGGCGATTTCCTCCCTAGAAACAGAGCGGACAGAAATTGAAAGCCGGGTGGAAACGCTCATTGCCGAAATGAATTCAGCAATTGCCGAAGCCGATAGCTTTATCGATTCCATGAGCTGATCTCTGATTGCAGAGGCACCATCGGCCCTTTCGAACTGCGGAGTAACGCAATGATTGACGCCAAGACCATTCTAGATGATTTGAAGGAACAGGCGAGAACCGCATCGGAAGAGCTGAATCTCGAAGATGCGATTAATGACGTCAGCAGCGCCGCGGAAAAGGTGAAAGACCGCATCGAAAGCGATCCAAACGCCAAGGCAGCGGCGGTAGGTGTCGGTGGATTTCTACTGGCCGGTCTCCTTGGCACTCAAAACGGACGCAACTTTGTCGGCTCGCTGGCCAAAACTGGTGCTGTCGCAGCACTTGGCGCGCTGGCGTATAAAGCCTGGCGCGAGCGAGGTAGCGAAGAAACACCGGAGCCAGATCAATTATCGTCAGCCGGGTTCCCTATTGATCCGCACACAGATCCGACATTTTCTCTTGCCGTGGTCAAAATCATGATTGCCGCCGCCTTAGCGGACGGGCGCATTGATAAGTATGAGCAAGCCTTTATTGATGCCGCGTTTGAACGCTCTGGCATTTCGAAGGAAGCCCAAAAGGAATATATCGACGAGTTCGATCTACCGGCTGCGATCGACGAGGCCGTTGATGCTGCCCGATCACCGAACCACGCAGCAGAGCTCTATGCCGCCGCGGTTGTCGTGGCCAGCGATCTGGAAAAAGATGAAGCGGCATTTCTCGAACGCCTCGCTGGTCGCCTCGGGATAAATTCGGACTACGCCGCCAGGATCAGGTTTCAGGCCCTCTCCTAGTGTCACTGATCAACCCTATTAGGTAGAACGCATCATCCCGTTGACGATTTGCGCCAAACCGAGCTGGCGACGGCGTTTCAATCGTTCAGCAAACAGAATGGATGTGAGTAAGTCTTCAGACTGGTCCAGATCATAGTTCACGATGACGTAGTCATATTCCGCCCAGTGGGACATTTCAGCGTCTGCCTTCGCCATACGGTTCATCACAACGTTTTCCGGGTCCGCCGCGCGCTTGCGCAATCGACGTTCCAGCTCGTCTCGCGATGGTGGCAGGATAAAGACCTTTACGACATCGTCCCGTGCGATTTGATCTAGCTGTTGGGCGCCTTGCCAATCTATGTCAAAAAGAACATCCTTACCCTGACGGAGGTAGTCTTCCACCATACCACGCGGTGTGCCATAAAAGTTACCAAAGACATTTGCCCATTCTAAGAATTGGCCGTTGTCCCGCATGCGGATAAACTCTTTTTCAGCAACGAAGAAATAGTCTTGCCCGTGGACCTCGCCTTCGCGTGGCGGACGAGTTGTTGCGGAGATAGACAAGACGACATCCCCGTCCTTCTTAAGGAGACGGTCTGCAAGGGTCGTCTTGCCAGCTCCCGATGGGCTGGAAAGAATGAACATCAGCCCCCTGCGGGCTACTTTGAGGTCACCGCCAATCATACCTTACTCAATATTTTGAATTTGTTCTCGAAGCTGATCAATTGAAGACTTTAGCGCAAGGCCGACCTCTTTTAGCTTAATATCTGGCGCTTTGGCGCACAGCGTATTCGCCTCCCGATTGAACTCTTGGGTCAGAAAGTCAAGCTTGCGGCCAACGGGCCCTGTCTTCGTAACAAGATCACGAGCAGTCGAAAGGTGGGCGTGCAAACGATCAAGCTCCTCTCGGACATCCGCTTTCACCGCCAACTGCGCTGCCTCCTGGTGGAGGCGCTCTGCATCAAGATTATGATCCGAAAGGAGTTCCTGAAGTTGGGCTGTAAGCTTTTGCTTAAATTGCGCGGGTGCATTTTCCGCGAGCTTTGTCGCCTCTGCGGTGGCCGTCTCTATCTCGTCCAGAATTTTGCCGACAACAGCCGTTAGGCTTTTGCCTTCCTGTTCGCGGGCGGCGACCAGGCGATCGATTGCTAGCTCAAAAGACTTGGTCAGTGCATTGTCGAACGCTGCACGTCCTTCGTCTGCACTCGTGTCTTCAAGCTGCTCCAACACACCGCGCAGAGACAAGATAGCCTCCGGCCGCGGACGATCACAATCAATGCGAGCGGAGATTGACTGGATTGCCTTCAAGCATATTTCTAGGGCCGCTTCATTCACCTGAAGCGTAGAATTTTGCGGAGACGATTTCATCTGCAGGGAGATGTTCACCGCCCCCCGCTTGATTTTTGCAGAGAGCATCTTCCTAAAGGTCGCCTCTAGGTGTTCAGTCCCTGGAGGCAACCGAAAACGTAGTTCGAGACCGCGATTGTTCACGCTACGGGCATCCCAAACCCATTGGGATTCTGCATGGGTGCCCTCTTCGAGGGCAAATCCGGTCATCGATTGCACGTTACGTCAACTCGCACTGTTGCTAGGTGTGTGGCCGATGGCAGGGTCAATTCAGCTTACACCAGTTGGGTCGGAATCCCGCGACACGGTATCCAGTCACCTTATGGTGCACCTGCCTCAGCCTTGCGTTGGCGCTCTATTTCCCGCCACCGTGCAACATTTCGGTTGTGATCAGCAAGCGTCTCAGCAAATGCGTGGCCACCACTTCCATCCGCCACAAAGAATATTTCCGATGTATCGTCTGGATTAAGCACCGCCTCGATCGCGTCTTTCCCGGGATTGGCAATCGGTGTCGGTGGCAGGCCCTTGATCACATAGGTGTTGTAAGGTGTTTCACGTTTGATTTCGCTCACCCGAAGTCCGCGTCCAAGCGGTTCGCCGCCCGTGAGCCCGTAGATGATTGTCGGGTCCGACTCCAAGCGCATGCCCTTTTTGAGGCGGTTCACAAAGACCGCAGCGATCCGGCTGCGCTCGCTTGCAACGCCTGTTTCTTTTTCGACGATCGATGCGAGGGTAATGGCTTCTTCAGGTGTCGAAAACGGCAACTCGACCGCTCTTTCCTCCCAGACATCAGCTAGGAGCGTCTCCTGCGCCTTCATCAATGTTGTGAGCATTTGATCCCTGGTTTGACCGCGCGTGAATGCATAAGTCTCAGGCAACAAAGCCCCTTCGTCGGGGCTTAGGGTCACATCTCCTACCAGAATAGGATCATCACTGATGGCTTTGATAATCTGTGCAGTCGTCAATCCTTCAGCGGCAGTAAAGTAGTGGAGGATGCTTTTGCCCTCAACGAGAAGATCAACCAGATCCCAAGTACTGATTTCTGCAGGGATCCGATACTCACCGGCCTTCAGAGCACTAGCCGCGTCTTTCAATCGTGTAATGGCAACGAAGAGTTCCGGGTGACGGATGACGTTGTTTTCCGACAGCGTCTCCGAGATCGCCCGAACCGATGCCCCCTTTTCCAAGGTGACCACGACATCATCCGTTAGGGGACCAGGTCGGTTCGCTTCTCGGTAAGCAAAGTAACCGCCCGCCCCAAAAGTAAGCACACAGACGACCAGCAAAAAGAGAAGAAACATCAAGATGGACTTGACTGCGCCGCCGCGCTCGCGGGCTCTTGCCGTGGAGGATTTCAGTCTTTGACTGGACACAGATAAACCCCGAAGTCTTAGAACCGTTTAGGCGACCTTAACCATCAAATCGGCGTAGGACCAGAGACGCATTTGTGCCGCCGAAGCCAAAGGAATTGCTTAACGCGGCATTTATCTCCCGTTTAACAGCTTTATTCGGAGCCAAATTTATGGCCGTATCGACAGATGGCTGATCGAGATTGAGGGTTGGCGGCGCAATACCATCTCTGATCGCAAGCGTTGAGAAGATTGCTTCAACGGCACCCGCCGCACCCAAAAGATGTCCGATCGACGATTTCGTTGAAGACATGACCAAGTCACTAGCGTCATCACCGAACAACCGCTCGACGGCACCAAGTTCGATTTCATCGCCTTTCGGCGTCGAGGTACCATGGGCGTTCACATAGTGGATGTCAGATAGCTGAAGCCCCGCGCGGGCGACAGCCGCTTTCATCGCGCGGTACCCGCCGTCGCCGTCGTCGGCTGGCGCCGTGACGTGATAAGCGTCCCCGGAAAGACCGTAGCCGACAATTTCAGCATAAATCTTTGCACCACGGGCTTGGGCATGCTCAAGGGACTCCACAATAACGATCCCGGCCCCCTCGCCCATAAGGAAGCCATCGCGGTCTTTATCATAAGGGCGCGACGCTTTTTCAGGGGTGTCATTGAAGTGGGTCGTCAGCGCTTTACACGCAGCAAAACCGGCAAAGCCAATTCGGCAAATGGCTGACTCAGCGCCGCCGGCCACCATCACGTCGGCATCACCGAGCCCCACCAAACGAGCGGCATCGCCAATAGCATGGGCACCAGAGGAACACGCCGTAACAACAGCGTGGTTTGGTCCTTTGAGGCCATGGCGGATCGAGACTTGCCCGGAAACAAGATTGATGAGGCTTCCGGTAATGAAGAAAGGAGAGACCCGACGAGGTCCTTGGTTTTCAAGAATCAACGTTTGCTTGGCGATCCCTTCAAGGCCGCCAATTCCGGCACCAATCAGAACGCCCGCCCGCTCGCGTTCGGCATCCGTATTCAATTCAAGACCGGCATCTTTCATCGCCATATCGGCAGCAGCGATACCGAGGACGATAAAATCGTCCATCCGCCGCTGGTCTTTTGGTGAGACCCAATCATCGGGGTTGAAGGTTTCGTCTTCCGCGCCGCTATCGATCATCAGCTGACCGCCGCGACTTCCGTCACTCATCGGAACTTCGGCGGCGATCCGACAGGGAAGATCTGAGGTATCAAAACGATCGACGATACCGGCTGCCGACTGGCCATCGACAAGCCGGCGCCAAGACGCTTCGACGCCGCACGCCAAAGGCGAAACAAGCCCCATTCCTGTGATCACCGCGCGTTTCAAGTCAACACCTCCGGGCACTGAGGAATGAATGAGCAAGCCGTCAGACCAGCTTGAAAATGCTGGGGCTCAATGACGAACACGATCCGTGCCCAGCATCGACACAAGGCCGGATAAGATTAGCCTTTTTTCTCTTCGATAAATTTGATGGCATCGCCAACCGTTTGAATGGTTTCAGCGGCGTCATCAGGAATCTCGATGTCAAATTCTTCTTCGAACGCCATTACGAGTTCGACGATATCCAGGCTGTCAGCGCCCAGATCATCAATGAAGCTTGCCTTCGGCTCGACTTTCGCCGGGTCCACATCAAGGTGTTCGACGACAATTTTTTTTACGCGTTCAGCAAGGTCAGACATCTAAAGCTCCTTTATCCTTCGACAGTCCGGAATTGAATTCGGCGAGGTATGCCTTTCAGGCGGGAATTACAAGTTGCAACTGCCCATTCGCGTTATTGCTCCGGCGAGGTCGATCGGCGATTACGGCAAATTGCGTTTTGTTGCAACGACTTAATGTTCCCGCATAGACCCCGTGGAAATTGGGCTTGCTCTAGTTGGTCAACGCTAGTTTATGAAAAAACCTTGCTGAACCACGCGAGCCCATCGTCAGACCATGGCCATGCCACCGTTCACATGAAGGGTCTGGCCAGTCACATATTGGGCTTCATTGCTCGCCAAATAGAGGACGCTGGCAGCGATATCTGCAGGTGTGCCCATCTTTCCTGCCGGAATACGGCCCAAAATTGCGGCGCGCTGATCGTCATTGAGAGCATCGGTCATGGCCGTCTCAATAAAGCCGGGAGCCACACAATTTACGGTGACGTTTCGGGAGGCAACCTCTTGAGCAAGAGATTTCGTCATGCCGATCATACCTGCCTTTGAAGCGGCATAGTTGGCTTGTCCTGGATTTCCGGTGACGCCCACAACAGACGTGATCCCCACGATTCGACCGAAACGCTGCTTTGTCATGCCTCGGAGGCTGGCTTTTGTAAGCCTGAAATAAGCGGTGAGATTGATCTTTATGACCTCATCCCACATGTCCGGCTTCATCATCATCATAAGTGTATCTCGCGTCACACCAGCATTAGCGACAACGATATCGAGCCCACCCATGGCCTCAGATGCTGCCTTGGGCAAAGCATCCACAGCATCGAGATCGGATAGATTGCAGGGTACCGCATGGGCGCAATCGCCAAGTTCGCTGACAAGGGCGTCAAGCTTTTCAACGCGTGTGCCGGACACCGCAACATGTGCGCCTGCCCTGATAAGGGTTTCGGCGATCGCCCCGCCAATGCCTCCGGTGGCACCAGTCACCAGAGCTTTTTTGTCTTTTAAATCAAACATTTAAAGTTCCTTTTGATCCGTGCAAACAGCCGCTATCAACTCTTGGCAAACGCCTCGATATCCGCGGGCTTCTCAAGATTGATGAGTTCGGCCCCTTTGGAGATTCGCTTTATGAGCCCCGTCAGAACTTTGCCGGTTCCAACCTCCACAAACCGTGTCACACCAGCCGCGGCCATGGCGTTGACGGATTCTGTCCATCGGACCCGCCCGGTCACCTGCTCCACAAGTAAGCGACGGATCTCATCAGGTGATGTCACCGGTTCTGCCGTTACATTTGCCGTGACTGGCACTTTAGGCGGCTTGACCTCAGCGGAACTCAGCGCCTCTGACATGCGCTCGGCGGCCGGTGCCATGAGTTCGCAATGAAATGGCGCTGAGACCGGCAATGACTTTGCCATTTTGGCACCGTACTTCTTAGCGTTCGCTACTAAGTCCTCGACCCTTGCTTTAGCACCTGAAACAACCACTTGGCCGGGCGCGTTATCATTGGCGATTTGCAGAACGCCTTCGCCTGGCGTGGCATCGATAGCTTTTTGGGCCGTTTCCAGATCGACACCGATCAGAGCCGCCATGCCGCCCTCTCCCGGTGGAACAGCCGCCTGCATGGCGTTGCCGCGAATTCTGAGAAGACGAGCGGTATCAGCAAGTCCGATAGCCCCCGCCGCGCACAGAGCCGAGTATTCGCCAAGCGAATGGCCGGCGACCATCATTGATTGCTCGCCCAGATCAAAGCCGGTTTCTTCCTCCAAGACCCGAACTACGGCCATGGAATGAGCCATCAATGCTGGCTGGGTGTTTGCTGTGAGCCGAAGGTCCTCTTCTGGACCCAGCCACATGAGAGCCGAAAGCTTCTGAGAGAGCGCATCGTCGACTTCCTCAAAGACCAATCGGGCGGAAGGGAAAGTGTCTGCGAGGTCCTGCCCCATGCCGATGGCTTGGCTACCTTGCCCCGGAAATACCAGCGCTGTGCCCATAAACGTGCCTCCCATGCGAATGGTCTTCTTTTGAGTTAAGTTTAATCCCGGGCTCTTAGACCGCCCGCGCAGTAATTTGCAAACTTTGACGGGCTGCTAGATGGCCAAAGGCGGAATTTCGGGTTTGGGCTTGCAGTAGCAAGGCTCTTGGACTATCCCCACGCCTCCAAGCGATGGTCGCCACCCCTGTTTCGAAGAACAGCGCGCGGGATAGTCCCGCCGGATGGTCGAGCCGAAGGTCAATATGGCAGCTCCAGTGAATGCCATAGGGATCTCCATCGTAGAGTTGAAGGAGCCGGTAAAGCATGCCGCTTTACGAGCACACATTTATTTCCCGTCAGGATATTTCCCCGGCGCAAGTCGAAGCCCTGACTGAGTCTATCCAGAAAATTGTGACGGACAATGGCGGCAAGATCGCCAAGGCCGAGTATTGGGGCCTCAGGACCCTACAGTACAAAATCAACAAGAACCGCAAGGGCCATTATAGCCTTTTGAATATCGATGCTCCGGCAGATGCGATTGCCGAACTGGAGCGCCAGGAACGGATCAACGAAGATATCCTTCGTGCACTGACGATCCGCGTTGAAGAATTCGATGAAAAACCATCGCCTGTCCTCAGCCGTCGTGATCGTAATGACCGTGGTGATAGAGGTGATCGAGGTGATCGTCGCGACAGAGGTGATCGCGGCGATCGCGGTGACAGAGGGGATCGGGGCGACCGTGGTGATCGCGGCGACCGCCGGTAAGGCCGGGCATTAAGGAGAGTTTGGAATGCCAAAACCATTCATGCGTCGGCGCAAGACGTGTCCGTTTTCCGGCGAAAACGCGCCAAAAATCGACTACAAGGATCCAAAGCTACTTCAGCGTTTTATCTCTGAGCGAGGTAAGATTGTGCCTGCACGGATTTCTGCTGTCTCTCACAAGAAGCAACGCGAACTGGCTCGCGCGATCAAACGCGCCCGGATTCTTGCTTTGCTGCCGTACGTAGGAGAGTAACAGATGGAACTCATTCTCCTGGAGCGCGTTGAGAACCTTGGTCAGATGGGCGACGTCGTCAAAGTACGCCCTGGCTATGCGCGCAACTATTTGCTTCCACAGAAGAAAGCCCTGCGCGCGAACGAACAGAACAAAAAGCTGTTCGAAAATCAGCGTGCGGACCTGGAAGCGCGCAATCTTGAACGTCGCAAAGAAGCCGAAGAGGTCGCTGCGAAAATCGACGGGCGCTCGTTCGTGGTCATCCGTCAATCTTCTGAGGCCGGCATGCTGTATGGGTCGGTTTCCACCCGCGATATCGCTGAGACAGCTAGCGAAGAAGGTCTGCATATTGAGCGCAGTCAAGTTCGTCTTGACAAGCCGTTGAAAACGCTCGGCCTCTTCAAAGTGCGTATCGCCCTCCACCCGGAAGTGGATGCGACAATCGAGCTTAATGTGGCGCGGTCCGAGGACGAAGCCGAACGTCAGGCGCGCGGTGAAAACATTCTGGCGCGCGAAGAAGACGAGGTGGATGCCGATGAAGATACACCTGAATTCTTCAACGAAGAAACGGGTGAAGCTGTTGAGGCAGCCAGTGAAGATACCGCTGAAGGCGCTGCAGCATCAAATGACGAAGAGTCCGACGAGGCATAGCACATCTATATCTACGTAGTAGTTTCTACACGTTCTATTTGGAAAACTAGTTAAGGCCGGTTGCTTCACGACCGGCCTTTTTTATGTTTCCTTTGGTGCCATGGACGACAACGCAACACCGCAGCTGTCTCCCGAAGCTGCAACCGACACTTCAAACAACACCGAAAGCCCATCGAAAGATGGTGCCCATGATCCGGCGCCGTTCAGCCTCGAAGCAGAACAGGCGATCCTCGGGTCGATCCTATTTGATAACGAGATTTACTACCGGGTCTCCGCCTACTTGAAGACAGAACACTTCTACGATCCGGTTCATCAGCTAATTTATGACGCTTGCGGAACACTTATTTCCCAAGGCAACCTTGCCTCGCCAGTGATGATCGACACCTACTTGTCGACGTCAAAAGGGTTTTCTGAGGCAGGCGGGCGCAAATACCTTGAGCGCCTTGCAGCTACAGTGCCAGGAACAACAAGCTCCCATGATTACGCACGGCTGGTTTTTGATTTGTCCGTCTGTCGCGGGTTGATTTCTATTGGCGGCGATCTGATCGATCGAGCAAAGCGGGTGACCCTTGAAGACCCGCCCAACAAGCAGCTCGAAGAAGCCGAGCAGTCTCTCTATAAGCTCGCTGAAACCGGCAAGTACGGCGGCGGTTTTGTATCGTTCCGTACCGCAATTGCTGAGGCTATCGAAGTTGCTGATGCGGCGGTTAAGCGCGATGGCGGCTTGGCCGGCGTTTCAACAGGGCTCGATGATCTGGACGCAATGATGGGTGGACTTCATCCATCCGATCTCATTATTCTCGCTGGCCGCCCATCGATGGGAAAGACCTCGCTTGTCACCAATGTAGCTGTCAATGTGGCGCGTGCCTACAAACCAGTACGCCAGCCAGACGGCACAATTAAAGCAGATCGCGGCGGCATCGTCGGCTTCTTCTCATTGGAAATGTCGGCTGATCAGCTCGCCACACGTATCATTTCGGAAACTTCCCGGGTGCCATCTGAACGCATCCGACGCGGGGATGTGGACGAAAGCGAGTTTGAATCAATTTATCATGCGGCGCGGGAATTGGAGGCGTTACCGCTTTACATCGACGATACCGGTGGTCTCTCCATCGCCCAACTTGCGGCCCGCGCCCGTCGTCTGAAACGACAACACGGCCTTGGTGTTTTAATCGTCGATTACCTCCAGCTCCTTAGTGGCTCGTCAAAAAAGGGCGACAACCGCGTCCAAGAAATCACCGAAATCTCAGTTGGTCTGAAGGCTCTGGCAAAGGAGTTGAGCGTTCCTGTGATTGCCCTGTCCCAGCTCTCTCGACAGGTGGAGTCTCGCGATGACAAACGGCCGCAACTTTCTGACCTGCGTGAATCTGGGTCTATTGAGCAGGACGCTGACGTTGTGTTGTTTGTTTTCCGCGAAGAGTACTATTTGAAACGGGCCGAACCCCGCGAGGGAACAGAAGAGCACATGAAATGGCTTTCGCAGCTTGAGGAAGTCCGGGGCATTGCCGAAATAATTATCGGCAAGCAGCGTCACGGTCCTATCGGCAAAGTGCCGCTCCAGTTTGAGGAAAGCCTCACGCGCTTCTCAAATCTCGCCCGCGACCGCTACGATGCCCATCGTTTCGACGAATAACGGCCGTTTGCTTCACCCAATAGCGCCATTTGCACGCCGCGTTTCCATGGAATAGCGTTTGTGTTTTGTTTATCGTGTGCAAACTCCAAGGTCGTCCGTGCAGCCATTTGTAGAGATCAATCTCACCAATCTTTGTGCAAACTATCGTACGATCTGCGACGCAGCACCCAACGCCCTGGCAGCTGCGGTCGTTAAATGCGACGGATACGGTCTCGGTGCCGGAGAAATCTCGCGTTGCCTTTATGATCGCGAAGGGTGTCGCGTATTTTTTGTGGCCTATCCAGAAGAGGGCGTGTCCTTACGGCGCGATATAGGGAACAGATCCGACGTAGAGATATTCGTTTTCCATGGGCCTACGGATGAAAATTTCAGCCTTTTCGCTGAGGCAAATCTTGTCCCGGTAATCAACACCCTGAGGCAAGCCAAACTCTGGTCAGACCACAATCAAAGCGCGCCGTGTGCATTGCACTTCGATACCGGGCTTAACCGTTTAGGTCTGAGCCCAGCGGGTGTCCCTGACCTGCTGAACAGTATTAAGCTTAAGCCAAGCTGGGTGATGAGCCATCTAACAACAGCAGCCGTGCGGAATGCACCCTCAAACGCCGAGCAATTTAACTCCTTTGTGGAGGTCGCCTCCAACTTTCCAGATGCAAAGCGCTCGCTTGCTTCCAGCGCCGGGGCGCTCATCGCTCCAGAATTCGGCCTTGATATGATCCGGATCGGGGTTGCCCTCTACGGCGTGAACCCGCTCGATGACCGCTCCGCCGCCGTGCTCCCTGTGGCAAGGCTTTGCGCTCAGGTGATCTCCACCGGCGAGATAAACGGCGGGGAAACCGTCGGCTACAACCGCACGTTTACAGCGACACGACCAACCAGACTTGCCACGCTTTCCATCGGATACGGCGACGGCCTGATCCGGGCCGGCGGTGGCACCGCTGACAACCCAAATGCAAAAGCCTACATCGGTGGCGCGCCCTGCCCGATTGTTGGCCGCATCTCCATGGACCTTATTGTGGTCGACACAACCGACGCCCCAAACAACATCGCTGAAGGTGACATTGCCGAACTGTTCGGCCCAAATCTGTCGATCGATGATCAGGCCGCTGCCAGCGGAACCATAGGATATGAACTTCTGACAGGGCTTGGAAGTCGGGTCGATCGCCGCTACGTGTGACTTAGCGCTTGTTGGCAAGGCAAAAACGGCAGGACGAGCGTCAGAGCTAGAGGGGATTTGGCGCAATGCGCTGTCAGTCCAGGGGTGATTTAGAGTCAGATGCCAGTTTTTGATACCATCGGGCGGTGGTTTCTCACCTTTTTTCAGGCAACAGGCCAAATCGTCCTGTTTGGTGGTCGCGCGGTGATCGCTTCGTTCTCAGGGCCTGTTTATTGGCGCGCCCTCGGTTCTTCTTTGTTGAAAATCGGATTCCACTCTTTGCCAGTGGTTGGTCTAACAGCGGTCTTCACCGGCGCTGCGCTCGCCCTGAACATCTATGATGGATCAGCAAGGTTCAATGCGGAGACTTTTCTGCCGCAGATCCTGTCGGTTTCGATCGTGCGGGAATTGGGGCCAGGCTTCGCCGCCTTGATGGTCGCGGGTCGCTCATCTTCTGCAATGGCGGCAGAGCTGGGGGCCATGCGGGTTTCCGACCAGATCGATGCAATGTCGACACTGGCGGTCGATCCCTTCAAATACTTGGTTGCCCCGCGGGTCCTTGCAACGACCCTGATGCTGCCGTTTCTGGTCTTGGTTGCAGACATCATCGGCATTCTCGGGGGCTGGCTTGTGGCTGTTTATGCCCTCGATTTTGATGGAATCACCTTCGTTCGAGCGATCGACAGCTTCTTGACCTTAGGGGATGTCACGAGCGGTTTGCTCAAAGCCGGCGTATTCGGGTTTCTGATTTCGGTCATGGGCTGCTACTTCGGCTACCGCAGCAGCGGCGGCGCCCAAGGCGTTGGCGGCTCTACCCGGTCTGCGGTCGTCGCCTCGGCAGTTGCGATCCTCGCCTCAAATTATGTGATGACATCCTTGATGGTGGGGATCTGATCGCTATGGCTGACCAGCAAACCAAAATTTCAATAAGAGGCCTGGCGAAACGGTTCGGCCCTAAAGAGGTGCTTCGGGACGTGGATCTCGACCTTTATCCGGGCAAATCCCTAGTGATAATTGGTGGGTCGGGAAGTGGAAAATCCGTCCTGCTCCGATGCATTTTGGGGCTCATCATGCCGGATTCAGGGACGATCGAAATCGACGGCCAAGATATCCTGTCGATCGGCAGCAAAGCACGCGAGGATAGAACCCGTCAGATTGGAATGCTTTTTCAGGGGTCGGCGCTTTTCGACAGCTTGAAGGTTTGGGAAAACGTGGCGTTCCGGCTTGTCTATGGCGAACGAAGCAGCCCGGGAGCCGCCAAAAAAATTGCTCTTGAAAGACTTGCGGCAGTTGGGCTCTCCCCAGAGGTAGGCGAGCTTTTTCCGGCTGAGCTGTCCGGTGGGATGCAAAAACGTGTCGCACTCGCTCGTGCTATCGCCGCCGATCCATCAATTTTGTTCTTTGACGAACCAACGACCGGCCTCGATCCGATCATGTCGGACGTTATCAACAAGTTGATCATTGAAAGAGTGCGCGCCATTGGCGCGAGCGCTATCTCGATCACCCATGATATGGCATCGGCCAAAGTGATCGCTGACGAAATTGCCATGCTCTACGAAGGTCAGATTATCTGGCGCGGCACACCCGATCAGATGGAGAACTCCGGGAACCCGATGGTTGAACAATTCGTTCACGGACGGGCGGAAGGCCCCATCAAAATGGCAATTAAACGGGCCTAACCCGTTCAAACTGCCCATTTTCTTCACGCTCACCAATAGACCGAACCTCCGTCATGTTCGGTGCAGAAGTCTTTTAACTCAGAACACGAAGGTTCACAGCGAAAAGGTGTACCCGACTTCTGGCGCCACATCTCCCTTGATGAACTTCATATATGTGTCGGCGAGTTCTTCCCGGGTCGATCCGTGTTGGAACTTCATCCACCCCATCGACTTTCTCGCGGCATCACGAAAATAGTCGAGCGCCTTCTGCTCAAACACACCCGGGCCCCATTCCGCATTGCGTTTTTGGATGTGCCCCGGCGCAAAGAACATGGCACTCCGTTCTCGGATAAATCCTTCTCGAGGTCCTAATTCTTCCCAGTGGGTCACGCCAACATTGCTTGTATAGACCATGTTGTCACCCAAATGCCGGTGAAGACGAGCAAGAAGTGCTCCATTGCCGGACATATCTACTATTGCCGTCGGGACACTCGCATCAAGGTCATCCACGTCGTCATAGGTGCGCACGTCATTGTAGAGGTTAAGCGACTTCACCCATTCAAGGTTCCGTGCAGACGTAAGACCAAGAGTTGGCGGCAAGTCGCTATCATCCGCACACGCATAACCAAGTCCAATGGCTGTCTTAGACGAAGCGCTTAAGACCACCAGCTGCCCAGCTCCGAACCAATTATTGTCCAGGAAAAAATCTTTCAAACAGAAGCTGGTAAAATAGAGTGGCTGCAAAAGCGAGCGCGCTGCGTCGAAGCCAGCATCATATCCCCCTTCATTGCTGAGACGAACATATGAGTTGTAGACCGGAGGCAGCTCCTGCCGGTGAGCTGTCCCGTCGCTGAAGCGGTTTGGTTTTACTTTCACTGGCTCCATGATCAGATGGCTTCCCATGGGAAAATAACCATAAAGCCGCTCGCCCTCTTCGATCTCTTCGCACGCGGATTGTTCAACGATGCCGACACCCCAAACAGGTATAATGCCGTATCCGTCAGAGGCCGGAAAAAACTTCCAGTATCCAATTCGATCACCCACAACACCGTAGGTCACATTATTTGCGGTGAGGGCAAAGGTCTCTACACGGACCCTGATTTGGCCGGCATTCAGGTCGCCCACAGGTTCATCGGAAAATCGGTAGCTGGATAAGTCATCAAGTTTGATCTCCATTCGAACTGACATAAAGAGGGCTCCTTTATTGTGGTGGCACGACTGCGGCGCGTCGCACGAACTCTCTGGAATGGACTGCATCAGGTCAATGACTAACAGCAGTCAACCGAACACCGAAGGTGAAGGTCCGATCCCAAAACAAACAAGGCAGGAGACTAAAGGTCGAGGAGATTAGCGCGCCCCGCCGGGACCAATTAGTTGGCAGACCCAATGCCACCGATAGTCTTGTCCGTCGTGGCTTCCTCAAGCAAAGCTTCCATGGACATGGGCGGTTGCTTCCACTCCTTGTTCACAAACAGCGTTGCCTGATCAGCATAGTGCGGGGACTTTTCATCGAGGGTTGCTGCACCGAATTGATGGATGGTCCGGATAGTCTGCGTGCCGTCCGGCGCCCAATCGACGGCCATGATATAGCTGTCACCGAATGACGCTGTGAGGGGCTCCTGCGAAACATCGCCAAGACCATAAATTGCCCTCAGCGTATCTGGGCCACCGTCGACTGGCTGGTTAATCTGCCCACGGATGAGGCGACTGACTTCTCCCCATTCTGGGTCAAGACGGCCAAAGCCTGATTGTAGTTTTTCCATCGCATTATCGAGAGCATCGACCGGGTCCGGAAAATCGAGGCCTGGACCCGTTCCTCCAAGGGTGTAGCCCAGCGTCCCTTGGCCAGTTAGGATTGCAAGGGCAGCACCACGACTTTCTGCTGCCGCGGAGCGGTCCCACGCGCTCAAGACACGGACTGCATCGGCATACTTTTCGACGTCGGCCACTCCCGGCATCGTCACCAATTGGTCGACGAGGCGAACTAACCGAGAGTCCGCCGCATACCGATCATCCATCTTGTAGGTAATAAACTCTTCATCGGTTATCGATGTATCTTCCCCATAGAGTTCTAACAGCCGGGAGCCCCTGTTGGTCCGCCTGAGATCAATACCGAACTCAGGCGGAAACGCCATGGGATCAGGGTTCTCGCCTTCAGTCGTTGTCTCAAAAGGGGAGTTATTGGCGTTGCCAACATAGCCGGACGTTGGGTTTTCCACCTTGGGGATGGCATTAAAACCCCTCACTGGACCCCAGGCGAGATTAGATTGTCGACCGGGCGTCGCGATCGCCCAATTTACATCGGCGGAACGTTCCGGGATCGCGGCATTGTAGTAATACCCAATATTACCCGATCGATCCGCATACACCACATTGAACGAAGGAATGCCTTGTAGCTCCATGGCCTGCCGCCATTCATCAAATGATTTGGCAAAGTTGAGCTGACGCCACTGCTCCACAGCACGAATATCGCTGTCCCCGGCAAATGAAACAGCGAAAATGCCACCTGGCGTTTCAAAGACCGGTCCAAATATTGACCGGCGCACGGGACGCGTCACAGGAAGGGAGAATGGTCCAAAAAGCTTTACGCGGAATTTAGCTTTGGACGTCTCAAACGCCCGCCACTCACCGTCGACTTTGTATTTAGCTGGGTTCTTTTTTTTATCCGTCTCCAGAACAAAAACATCCACTAGGTCGGGCTTGTTGACGGTAAAAGCCCATCCGAGGTCTGGCGATGTGCCATGGAGGATTAGGGGTGCGCCCGGGAATAACGCGCCAACCATGTCCCATCCATCTTCAGACTTCAGGCGCGCTTCATACCAGGCGACGGGACCGGTAAATGGTTGGTGGGAGTTGACGAGAAGCCGGGTGTGGTTGTCGGCGCTACGAGTCGGACCGACGGCAAGGGCATTCGAGCCAAGCTCGGCCTCGGGTGTCAGATGCAGCAGTGCATGGCGTTGTCGCAACGCTGCCTCATGGGTGGCCGACCCAGCCTCGAACAGCCGCGTCAGTTCCTCATCGAGCCCATAAAAAAATGGGGTACGCGACACAAACCCGGCCACCACATCTTGTGGCAGGATCGGCGCGGTGCCTTTCGCACATCGTGACTTTTCCTCAGCGCACCAAAAATTTAGCCCATCAGCGAAGCCTTCAAGGATTTCTTTCGTTTCTTCGGAAATGTCAGAGTCGTACTTTTCTGAGATTGCACGTTCGACACCGAGCGCTGCGACGAGATAGTCGGTGACTGCCCCGTCGCGCCCAGAAACGCGCCCCATCTCTCCTCGGGAAAAGGCCAAAACCTCAGCGATTGTCGTCCAGTCGTCCTCTGCGTGGGCGTAGGCCAACCCAAAGGCAACGTCGGCATTCCGTGTACCATAGATGTGAGGCACGCCGAATCTATCGCGAATGATGCGGGCGGAATAAGATTCTGCCTTCGCGCGCGCAGCATCAGCATCGAATTGCCGTGGGCTTGGAGTCCAAAGATAAATCAGCCCGCCGAATAGTGCTGCGGCAATCACTGCGCCAATACCTCGAATCATTTCCAATCCCTCATTATTGTCTACTGCACATCCCGTCAGACGATACCAGCACATCAGCAAGTTGCCGGATCCACGAGACTGCAATTTCGTACCTTGTTGACAGGCTATCGCAGATTTCAGTGTGGACACAAACTCGCCGTTCTGTAGGAATGCGATTAACCGAGGTCCCTGCCCGTTTCAGTCCAGAACCACCAGTGACGCCCAAGCGGATTGTTTCGATCATGTTGTCGTCTTTATTCCCCTAGCGCGCCATACTGAATAACGGTCGATACGCCGAACGCGTCTATTTGATGGTTCGAAGAAAGAGAGTATTGTTAAATTTGAGAGAAGAGGCCCCATCTCTTCGCAAAAAAGAGAACGTGCCAAAAACACTGAGACAACACTTGAGCAAGAATACCGATAAACCAATTCCACAAGACCCTAAGACTTCCACAGCTGAACCAGCCCCAAAGCTTCAAATGCATGAAGCGCGGATTGTTTGGTCATCAGTCCTCGCCCTATGCATTTCCGTCGCAGCTTTATTGGTGTCGCTTCTCGAAGTCTCCAGTCTTAGGGCAACCCAGCGCGCTTCCACCTGGCCTTATCTGACGATCCAGACAGGCTTCGGTGCCGATGGCTTTTCGATCGAGGCCACCAACAAGGGCGTTGGGCCCGCCAAAATGGGAGATGTGAATTGGGCCTCCCAAGGTGTTGCTTATACGGACATGGATCAGCTGATTATCGATACGATAGGCGAAGAAGATGCATTTAGCTACGATGTCTACAAAACAAACAACCCGAGCCAGGACGTTGTTGCAGCTGGCGAAACAGTGACGCTTTTCAATGCGCCCTGGGAAGACCGTGTTCGACGTCTTTCACAAAGCTGGGTCGAAGATCTTAGCATCGAGAGCTGCTACTGCTCGATTTACGATGAGTGCTGGAGTGTTTCCCTTAACCAGGCACCAACGGCTAAGAACACTTGTAAAACTCCGTGAAAGTCAGCCGCAAAAGCGACTAATCACTCCCCTCCTTCTGACGCGGCATCAACCGCCTCATCTACATCTTCGGCCGCCTCGGTAATGGCATCTTCTACAGTTCCGTTGACCTCAGCAGCAGCTTTTGCAGCCTCGCGCGCTGCTTTCCGCGCTTCATCTGCGTACCTTGTTTCCCGCGACAGGCACAGGCGATCGATCATATTACTGACGACTTCCCCAAGGATGAGCCGTTGCTGCGATGCTGGAACACGTGCCTCCCCATCGCCTTCAAACGTTTGCCCATCATAGTAACCACCGTGGTTGGCTTCATTTATCGTCAACAAATAGGTCTGAGCCGGATATTCAGGGTACTGTTTAGAAATTGTCGAGTATGGGGCGATATTGTCTTTGCCACCAGCGATGAGCACGATAGGAAGCTTCTTTTTGTAAATTTCCTCACTCTGCTTGAGGAACCCAACAAGAATAGCCCCGTCCACACTTTCGCGGCGGACATAGCCGAACTTCATCACCTCATAGGATTTATCGCCAATCGAACCGATTATAGTGCACTCATCTTTTGTGTGTTCTGTGTTGAGGACGGACATATTCTTCTCATTGTCGATGATATGAACGCGCCATCCTTCACCAGCGATGAACTGACCAAAATTACGGTAATTGTCTGCAGAAACCCCGTCCGGGAGGACAAAAGCCAGCCGCCCTTTCGGCTCACCTTCTTCCGGTGTTACCTCAAGACCAACAGAAGTTTCGTTAAAAACAACCGGCTGCAGATGGGTGATATCATCGATCGTGACGAGCTTTGGTTTTTTCTCTTCTTCCCCATCGTCACCTGCTTCGGCGACTTCCTCGTCTGTCACGTCGGCATTTTCGCTAGCCTCATCGGTCACTTCAGTGACTTCGGCGGGGTCGACATCCGAAGTCGCCCCGTCTTCACCTGCGCAACCCGCGAGCGAAATGCCCAGCAAAAGAACCGCGAGAGTGCTCCATTTTTCAGTACCGAAGCCAGAACCCATTTCCCAATTCTCCAAATCGCTTGCTACCGACGCCGCTCTATGCCGCCGGATTATGACATTTTCTTAAAAACCTATAAGCGCCGGACAAGCGCTGAGCCAGGTGCGTCTTGCATGCCTCACTTAAGGCGTTGCCCGATGCCATTTCCGAATGACTTATCAGGCAGCTGAGCATGTCCAATAATCCCAAGGGCGCCAGACCGCGGGCCAGACCACGGGCCAGACCACGGGCATGCCGATGCCCACTTCCCTAGGCAACTGGATCGAGCCAGCCCCACTTATCTTCGGTTTCACCTGTGAACAAGCCGAAGAAGGCCGCCTGCAATGTCGACGTGACCGGACGCGCGCCCGTGCCCACATCAATCCGGTCGATAGACCGGACGGGCGTTACTTCCGCCGCCGTCCCTGTCAGGAACAATTCGTCCGCAGCATACATCATTTCCCGCGGGATGGGCTGTTCGACAACTTCGATCCCATGTTCTTTTGCCAGAGTAATGACGGTATCGCGGGTGATCCCTGACAAAATCGACGATGCAGCCGGCGGGGTCAGAATGCGGCCGTTCAAGACCACGAAGAGGTTCTCGCCGGCCCCTTCAGAAACGGTGCCGTCATGGGCGAGCCCAATTCCTTCTGCAAACCCACGATCTTTGGCTTCCATGGAGATCAACCGGCTCGACAAATAATTGCCAGCAGCTTTCACGCCAGCAGGAATTGTACCGGGTGCTGAGCGTCTCCAACTGGAAACGCATACATCAATACCGTTCTTCAACCCCTCCTCGCCCAGATAAGCACCCCATGGGAATGCCGCAATAATGACATCGGTGCCGCACGCCTGGGAGGATGGGCCCATCTCGCCATAGCCCAAGTAAGCCAGAGGTCGAATATATGCTGAGGACAGATTATTTTTGCGAACTAACTCGCGGGTGATCTCCATATAATCTTCCGCTGATCGGTCCAAATTTATCTTGTAGACCTTGGAAGAGAAAACAAACCGATCGTAGTGTTCTTTGTTGCGGAAAATCACTGTGCCTTTGTGGGTCGTTTCGTAGGCCCGAATGCCCTCAAACACGCCCGTGCCGTAGTGGAGCCCGTGCGTCATGACATGGGTTGTCGCGTCGTTCCACGGCACGAATTCGCCGTTTTTCCAGATGAAGTCTGCTTCCTGTATCGGCATGGTTGTCTTTCTTCTTTTCCGAGGCAGTCCCTATGGCAGCTGGCTCGCCGGGACTGGGCCCGCGCTCCTTCCGCATTTTGTGCGCCCCATTGCTTGAAAAGGATATTCCCCATATTCCGCCCTGAGGCAATTTCGTCTTTAAACCAAACCTGATCGGATCGCTATGGCTCCTTCCACCTCATCATCGGACGCAGTTCAGGCGTTGTTGGAACTAATGGTTGCCTTGCGCACACCGGGCACCGGCTGCCCTTGGGACTTAGAGCAGACTTTCGCAACCATCGCCCCCTACACGATCGAAGAAGCTTATGAGGTTGCTGACGCCATTGAACGGAACGATCTGGCGGAGTTGAAGTCCGAATTGGGCGACCTTCTGTTTCAGGTCGTCTTCCATGCGCAGATGGCGACAGAACTAGGGGCGTTCGATTTCAACGACGTTGCCTTTGCCATCTATGAGAAGATGAAGTTGCGCCACCCCCATGTGTTTGGCAGCGCCAATGAACGCTCCGCAGAGCAACAAACCGTTTCCTGGGAAGAGCAAAAGGCGGCAGAGCGCAAAGCAAAAGGCCATCAGAGTCTGTTGGATGATGTTCCCTTGAGCCTTCCGGCACTTTTGCGGGCAGTCAAACTCCAAAAACGCGCAGCACGGGTGGGGTTTGACTGGAAGACCGCTCCTGAGATTCTGGCTAAGTTGAGCGAAGAAACCGCCGAACTTGTGGAAGCAAACGAAACTGGTGATCCAAACAAAATAGAGGACGAGTTCGGGGACCTCCTTTTCGTCATGGCTAACCTTGCCCGACACCTAAGAATCGACCCGGAAGCGGCCCTTCGTCGTGCGAATGCAAAGTTCAATCGACGCTTCCGCCACATTGAAAAAACGATGGGCGCTGACGGACGTTCACTCGCTGAGGCATCTCTGGAAGAAATGGAAGCGCGATGGCAAGAGGCCAAAAAGCTTGAAAGAGAATAACCCTGAGGTGCCGGTCAAAAATTGAACCGGTCTTATCCGCCGAAGCCTCTCTTTGGCTTCAGTCGATGCCGGAGTAAAAAATACAGCGCGAGAAAACCCAGAGACATTGCGGCTTTCACAGAAAATTCAGCAACGAACCAATGGGCTGACGGTACATTCGCGCCCCAGTAGACGATCGGGTAGTAAATCACCAGTTGGATCCCAAAGGCGATCAGCAAGGCGTAGAGCGGAGCCCGCCACCAGCGCCCGCCACCTCGGATCACGTCATAGACCCCAGCGGCGACATACTGACTGACCATGGCACTTGAGACGACGCCGATAACAAACTGCGTCTTTGGAAAATCTGTCTCATTTAGCTGAGGTGCCAGATAAGCAATTTCAGCAAATGCCAGCAAGGCGCAGAATGTCCAAGCCGTTGTTACCACGGAGGCTGCGACGTCGCCCCCGTACCGCCGGGCAAATAAGACCACCAACATTGGCGCGAGAGCCAGCAATACGCCGCCGCGTGTCAGCCACTGGCTCGGCCGCAACACCGCGTTGGAAGCATAATGGTCAAGCGCGTGAACCGGGATGTCGATCGTCAAAAGACCAGCGATCAATAGAGGAACCAAGACCAACGAAAGACCGATAGTCCGGGCCAACGAGCCGACGAGCGCTGCTGTTTCGCGCCCTAATCTCTCAAGGGGAGTTTCTTTAATGGGGCGACGTTGTTCCGTCGCGGCAGCCACTTCCACGCGCCGAGGCCTTTTCTCCTTGAAAGCGGCTGTCGCTCAGCCCCTTTCCGACGACGATTTCGTCAGGAAGCTTTGGCCAGTTCGCGTTTGATTTTCAAGGCTGACGGGGAAAGAACATCATCGCTGGTCTTACCCAGATAGGCGTCGAGACCACCAACATGATCTACAGTCCGGAGTGCCTTTGCTGCTACTCGCAATTTGAAACTGCGCTGAAGCTTATCGCTGTGCAGTGTCACATCGCATAGGTTCGGTAGAAACCGACGCTTGGTTTTGTTGTTGGCGTGGGACACATTGTGTCCGGTCATTGGACCAATACCGGTCAAGTCACAGCGGCGTGCCATGGGTTAAAGCCTCATTCATTAGGAAGCGACGCGCTCATTGAGCAATTTAGCGCTGAACGCCCCGAATTACGCATTTGCAATTCCGAGCCAGCGCGTCTAGGCCACAAGCCTCTGGCTGTCAACTGTTAGCGCCCCGTTTTGTAGCGCCCCGTTTTGCGCTCCAATGCGGACAGCCGAGTTCGGTGTCAGGTTTGGTGTTAAGGTCGATTTGCACCTCACGCAGTCTGACCTATCTGATAGGCCTAGCTGACCCTGTTCACCATGCCCCGACTGAAAGCCTTTCCCGACCATCTCACAAAACGCGCCTTGTCCGGCGAGATGCCTTTGATTGCGATGCTGGGCCCCACGAACACTGGCAAGACTTACTTCGCGATCGAGCGGCTCTTGGCTCACCGCTCAGGGATGATCGGACTACCACTCCGGCTCTTGGCTCGAGAGGTCTACGACAAACTGATCGATCGGGTCGGTTCGCGCGAGGTTGCCCTGGTCACCGGCGAGGAAAAAATCATCCCCGCTTCCGCCCGATATTGGATTGCAACGGTCGAGGCCATGCCCCTCGAAAGGCCCGTTGAGTTCCTCGCCATTGACGAGGTTCAGTTAGCGGCCGACGAGGAACGAGGCAGAATATTCACTTCTCGCCTGCTACACGCCCGAGGTACTAAAGAAACCGTGTTTTTGGGCGCGGAAACCATGCGCCCGATTCTGCAGCGGATGTTTCCAGATATCGAGGTCCAAACCCGGGAACGGTTCTCGCAGCTTAGCTACGCGGGATCGAAGAAGGTTACCCGCCTGCCCCGCCGGACTGCCATTGTCGGGTTTTCCTCCGACATGGTTTACGCCACCGCTGAGCTTGTCCGCCGGCAACGCGGCGGCGCTGCTGTGATTATGGGCGCTCTTTCTCCACGCACCCGTAACGCGCAAGCGGCTCTCTACCAGAACGGCGAGGTCGATTACCTGATTGCAACTGATGCGATCGGGATGGGCCTCAACATGGATATTGACCATGTCGCCTTCTCCGCGTGCAGAAAATTCGATGGACGTCGAATGAGGCTGTTAACCAATAACGAGATTGCTCAGATTGCCGGGCGGGCGGGCCGTCATATCAAAGACGGCAGTTTTGGAGTGACTGCGCAGTGCCCAGACCTGGAGGATGACGTCGTCGAGGCGGTTGAAAACCACACATTTAAGCCAATTGATGCCTTGCAGTGGCGCTCTGAAACCCTCGATTTCTCCAGTCTCCATGCATTGCGCTTGTCTCTGGAGCAGATACCCAAAAATGACCTTTTGAAACGTGCCCGCCCAGGTGATGACGAAGTGGCGCTGGCGCGAATGATCTCGAACCTGGCCGTGCGCGAGCGCGCTAAGGGCACGGCAAACATTTCTTTACTATGGGATATCTGCCAGATCCCAGACTATTCGAAACTCTCCTTCGATCAGCACACAACCTTGCTCTTAGATGTGTTTGATCAGATTTCAGGCGTTGGTCACGTTAGCGAAGGCTGGCTCGCCCCAAAAGTGGAACGGCTAAACCGTACGGATGGTGATATTGACACAATCTCGGCACGTATCTCGCAGATTAGAACGTGGACATATTTATCAAATCGGCCTGGCTGGATTGAAAATGCGGCCCATTGGCGGCAAGAAAGTCGCGCGATTGAAGATCGTTTGTCAGATGCGCTCCACGAAAAACTGACCCAGCGCTTTGTCGATCGTCGAACATCGGTGTTGCTGAAAAAACTAAATGATGATGCGCCGCTCCTGGCTGGCGTGTCCCAAGATGGAGAAGTCACCGTGGAAGGCCAGTTTGTCGGACGCTTACTCGGATTTGAATTTATCGTTGATCCGAGCGCCAAAGGCCCTGAGGCGAAGCGCGTCAGATATGCGGCTGAACGGGCCCTCAAGCCGGTCCTCGCTGCGCGCGCTGCCGCAATGGCCAACGCCGATACAAGCGAGTTCGAACTTCTCGCCGATGGAAGCATTCAATGGCGCTCGTCGATCATTGCGACCCTTGAGAAAGGACCCGCGCAGCTCCGCCCAAACATCCGTATGCGGAACCTGGATGCTCTTTCTCCAACCATGCGCGGGCGCGTCAATGACAAGGTCGCGGAATTTGTGGCGGTGCGCGTGGAGGCTCTGCTTGGCGATCTAATTCGCTTAAAGCAGGCTATAGATGACGAAAGCACCGACATTGCGGCTGTTGCCCGAGGCGTCGCGTACAGGCTGGTAGAAAACTTCGGAGCCATGTCGCGAGCGCCGATATCTGGTGAGCTTAAGCAGATTGAACAGGCCGAGCGCGCAAAACTTCGAAAACTCGGTGTACGGTTTGGCGAGTACACGCTTTTCGTTCCCTCAATTTTAAAGCCAGCCGCTGCCCGCCTCTTGATCATGCTCTGGTCGCTTTGGACAGATCGAGAGCCGAAGTCTTTTGAGCCTCCAAAGGCCGGACTTGTTTCCTTCGCGCTGGACCAAGATGTTCCCCACGCGTACTATTATGCATCCGGCTACAGGCCATCTGGCGAGCGGGCTGTTCGTATCGACATGCTAGAGCGCCTTGCCGGTCTAATCCGGACAGCGCGGGAAGGCGGCAGTGCCAAACAAGGGTTTGAGGTTACCTCCCAAATGATGTCGATCGTCGGCTGCTCTGGAGATGACTTCGAGGGCATTCTGCGCTCCCTTGGCTACCGCAAAGAGACCATTAAGCGAAAGAAAGAGACTGAGGCACCAACTCAATCGGGTGACGGTGCCAATAGCGATGAGGCTTCCAGCAATGCGGGCTCAAGTCCCGATGGGGCAAGTACCGAGGCAACAGTCCCTGCCGAAGGCATCGCGACAGATCAAAGCTCGCAAGACAAATCTACAGAAGAGACGATCCTCGAAGAACAGACCCAGGACGACCAATCGACGGCAGTGTCTTCCGAACACCGAACGCCAAACGCTACTGCAGAAGCCAATCCACCTGAGCAAGGCAATCCAGCACCGGATTCGTCGCTTGAAGACGCAAACGTGAAGTCGGATGCACCTACACAAGCGACTGAAACAATACCGTCGATAGAGGCGCAATCAGAGCCCGGCCTTTCAATTGCGCCTTTGACGGCGGAAGCGACTACACCTGATGGGGCCGAGAGCACACCGCCGAAAACACAAGATGAAGCGCCCGCAGAAACACCCGAGACACCTGTCAGCGCAGAATCCGAAGTCGACGATGAAATGGTTGAAGTTGAAGTTTGGCGCATGGTGCCCCGCCGTCCGCAACAACGTTCCCAGCGGCGACCACAAAAAGACGAAAACGGACAAAACCGACGGCAAGCAGACGGAAACAACGCTGCTCAGCGAAATAGCAAACAACAAAATGGCAAGCCTTTCAGCGGTCGTGATGGCGACAAGCGGGACGACAAATTCGGTGGCAAGCGGGGCAAAAAAGGTGGCCCACGTCGCGACAAACAAAATCAAGCGCCCCGTCAGTACAATGCCGGCCCAAAACGCTCCAAAGGTCCTGATCCGGATTCGCCTTTCGCCGTGCTTGCAGCGCTGAAGTCGGATGGCGACGACACTGCCGGGAATTCATGACCACCGGTCAAGACCATACCCAGGAGAACGGTCAGGACCACGCGCAGCGCATCGACAAATGGCTTTGGTGTTCGCGCTTCTTCAAAACCAGAAGTCTGGCAAGCGCCTTTGTGTCAAAGGGAAATGTCAGGGTTACCCGCCATGACCAGGTGATGCGCATCGAAAAACCGGCCTTCTGCATCCGCCCCGGTGATGAGCTCGTATTCATGACGGGTGCTCGGTTACGGGTGATCAGGGTTTTGTTTTGCGCAAGCCGGCGCGGTCCTGCTCCAGAGGCGCAATCATTGTACGAGGATAAGTCTCCCATTGAAGATAAGCCGCCGTCCACCGGTCATACAGTGAGAGAACTGGCGGGAACTCGCGAAAAAGGGACAGGACGACCAACCAAAAAAGACCGCCGCGCCATTGATGCGCTCACTGATTTTTCATCGAATTAAGGATGACAGTATGATTGATAAACTAAAGGACCTCTTTGCCAAGCGACCGGCCGATGAACCATCGGTCGAGCTCAATGAAATGGCCGTGAGCGTGGGCGCGATTTTGGTCGAGGCCGCAAAGGCCGATGAGCACTATACGGAAAAAGAGATGGCACTAATTGACACGCTACTTGTTCATGATTTTGGCGTCAGTCAATCAGATGCGGATGCCTTGCGCGCCCAATCGGAAGCACGCCAGGCATCAGCGAACGATATTCATCAATTCACAAAAGTCGTGAAAGAACTAAGCGAACAAGAAAAGTTTGCTCTGATGCAGGGCCTGTGGCGCATTACGCTGAGCGATAGTGTCAAAGATCCGTATGAGGAGATGTTGGTTCGCCGGGTCGCGGGCCTTATCTATGTGAGTGACGTGGACAGTGCGCGTGCGCGTCAATCCGTGGAAGGCGGCGCGGCGTAACGAGCCATGCGCTACAATTTGAAGCTTGCAAGTCTCGCGCGCATGCCTCAAGACGCTTAATGTTTAAAACAGTCTGATTTCGACGTGCCTGTGAAGGAGCCCCATCGATGACATATGTCGTCACTGATGCCTGCATCCAGTGTAAATACACCGACTGTGTGGAAGTGTGTCCGGTGGACTGCTTCTATGAAGGGGAAAACATGCTGGTGATCCACCCGGATGAGTGCATCGATTGCGGGGTTTGCGAACCGGAGTGTCCAGCGGAAGCAATCATCCCCGATACCGATGATAGCGACGGCAAATGGCTTGAGTTGAACACGAAGTACGCTTCTGAGTGGCCCAACATCACCCAGAAGATTGACGCTCTCCCTGACGCCGACAAATTGGCGGAAGAAAAAGGCAAGCTGGAGAAGTACTTCAGTGAAAAGCCTGGGGCCGGGAATTAGCCACCCGCTTGATGGCTTTTAACGCTCCCGCACGTTCGGGCTTTTTCTGCGGCGGTACTGAGCGCGAAAATGAGGGCTACACCAGCCAAAATGGACGCTGGTGGATGGTGCGCCGCAAAATGCGTAGCGTCTGTTGGCATTTTATGTTATAATCTCGAAAGTTGCAGGCACGGGCTGGAGTTTCCAGCATCGTTTCTTACATGAGAGGTTAGCTCGTCAACCAAATCGACCATGGCGTTTGCCCAAATAGTCGTCTGGTACGGGGCCCCTTAACGGGGCACAGCCGAGGGCAATGCCCCGCGCTCCTCATCTGATGGAAGTCAAAAAGCGGCTGGGAAGGGCTCCTTTCGGTTGCAATGGGCACTTTACTGTCGCCCTAGAGTAGAAAAGAGATTGCAAAATGGCGACGAAGACTGCGGAAGCTAAAACAAAAAAAGCAACGGCGACCGGAAAAAGTGAAACCACTCGTCGCAAGGCCACGACCAAAACGACAAAGCGCTCGTCAGCGAGTACAAAATCTGCAGCCAAGTCCACGACCAAGGCGGCTGCTTCGAAATCGACCGCAAAGAAATCTTCGACGAGCCCCGTTGCAAAAACCGCAACCAAGAAGAAGTCAGCGGCCAAAGCCACAACTGGCAAATCGGCTAAATCGGCCGCTTCATCGAAAACAGCGGCGAAAAAGGCCGTGAAGGCTGCTTCCCCGAAGACAAAAGCAAAGACGACGAAGGCCGCCACGAAGACAGCGCCAAAGACGAAATCGGCGGCTAAGACAGCCCCAACAAAAGCAACTGCGAAAAAGACGACGGCAAAGAAGACCACGACAACAAAGTCGGCGAAAAACGGTGCAAGTAACGCGGATAGGATCAAACAAGCTGCGCAGAAAGTAGCCGCCAAGCTTCAGTCTTCCGGTGCAGCAAATGATGCGCCGCCGAAAAAACTGAATGTCGGGCAAAAGCCAAGGTCGGAAAAAACCGAGGCCCAAATCCTGCCGTCAAATTTTGCTGCGACACAAGCCGCAAACGCTGTTGACGCCGCCCTGGAGAAAGACGACGCGCCTGCGCCGGAAGCCGCGGAAGCAAAGCAGACCTACCGTGTCGACGATCACATCGTCTATCCGGCCCACGGCGTCGGCAAGATTGTCGCCATCGAGAAACAAGTTATTGCCGGCATCACCAACGAACTTTTCCTGATCGACTTTGAACAGGAGAAGATGCGATTGCGCGTGCCAACCGCAAAGGCGACAGCAGTTGGGATGCGCCGTCTTTCCGATGGACCGACAGTAGACAAGGCACTCGAAATTCTAAAAGGCCGCGCACGAATTAAACGGACCATGTGGAGCCGCCGTGCGCAGGAGTATGAGGCGAAAATCAATTCCGGCGACATTAACTCTGTAGCTGAAGTTGTGCGCGACCTTTTTCGTGCATCCGACCAGCCAGAGCAAAGTTATTCTGAACGCCAACTGTTTGAGGCCGCACAGGACCGCCTCGCCCGCGAAGTCGCAGCAGTTCGCAAGTCGACGCTAGAGGCAGCAATTGGCGAACTAGAACATGCTTTGGCACAGAAGCTCGGCATCTAACTCGCGGCATTCTGTATTTGGCTTATTCCCCAGCACCCACCAAAGGCATTCAAACAATTTGTGAGCGACTCAAATCCGCTTTCGGATATTTTTTCAGGCCAGTAGTTCAAGTTGAAGCGAATGCTTCAACTCGATTGATGGGCCGTTGATGGATTGTACGATCCCTCTGACGCGCACCTTACGCTGAACAAGCACATCGGACCGAGCTGCCATTTTCCAGCGACGCCATTCGCCAGATCTCACTGTGACGGTGAAGTCCTGTTTGTAGTCTGTGCCAAAATTTAAAAAGCGCCGGGAACCTCCATTGCCGATCGAATTTATACGGCCCTCAACAAGGCAAATCGTTCCAATGGGAATGATATCAGGTTTGTCTGCACTGAAGACTTTCAATACATCGCGCCAAAGGCCCAAGCGATCAACGCGGGCGTCCTGTTCCACCTTCAAGAGGAATTCAATCAGCTCATTTTCCTCTGATTGCGGATAAACGATGGCAAGCCCGCGTTTCACTAAGTCTGCTTGCGCCAGCAGTGATGCATCGTTTTTGGGCAATTGTCCCTTTTGGCTCCGGAACGTCGGCCGCGACACGTAACCAATCGTACGTCCCCATCGATCGAGATCTACCGGAAACACGATCGACGGAGCACTTGCCAACCATTCTTGCAAGAATCGTTGACTCTCCATGCAACTAGTATCGAACCGAAAAGGCATGCGACATGGCGCTAACGTATCCGCCAGTACAATTTCCTGCTCACCAAACCGAAGCCTGTCCCCGGACAAAGCAACGCCCACTCCGGCATCAAACCGCCTTCTCGAAAACTCCTGCAAGGGCCTTTGCGTTGCTTCTGACGGAAAGGGTGCAAATGCTGATAGACAAAAGATCGATTGAACAAGCGTGCGGCGATCCATCACTTAAGTCGTACTCGGACAAACTGTTCAACCATATCGCCGCTTGCATCCTGCACGGTTAGTCGATAAACGCCAGGCTCCTTTGGTTGCCAGAACGTGAGACCGCTGATGGGGTCCTGCGGGAGTAAAAACCCGTCTCGATACCAAGTATGCTCTCCGACGCCGCCCTGTGACGATAGCCTCACTGGGTGTGACTCCAGGCCTTCGTTGAATATGACAAGTTCAGACCCGGGCTCGGGAAAAACAAATGAAAGGCGGTCTTTGCGACGCGTAGTTTTCGTCGCCGATCTGGTCGCAACCTTGTCTAAACCTACCCTACGCGGACCAATTCCATGGTCGGAGTAGATCAAATCAAACGCCCTAAACATCAAGGGGGCCGCAACTGATCGGCCCGTCGCAGGAGCGTTATTAATATCTCCCATAGAGGTTCCATCAGGACGTCCTACCCAAACGGCTACCACATAGTCATCTGTATACCCCGCGGACCATGCATCCCGGTAATCAAAAGATGTACCGGTTTTGTAAGCAATTAGGGGGGCCGATTTGGTAAGGCGTGCGGGTACTCTCCCCTCCAGGCTCGGAGTCCCCTGCAAGACATCCGTCACTCGCTCGGCCACGCCTTTGTCCATGAGCCGAAAGCCTTCGACGCCACTTGATTGTGGTTTTTGGTTGTCTTTTTCAAAGGCCAATGGAACTACATGTCCGCCTCGGGCCAAGCCAAGATAGAGCGCTGCCACGTCACGAAGGCTGACGCCTGTACCGCCGAGGGCAATTGCGAGAGAGG
The DNA here is from genome assembly GCA_038522945.1 of Pseudomonadota bacterium. Taxonomy (GTDB): domain Bacteria; phylum Pseudomonadota; class Alphaproteobacteria; order Caulobacterales; family Parvularculaceae; genus MED-G105. Next base: position 2,537 of record JBCBJV010000015.1, on the reverse strand, counting down.
CGGAGCTTGCTCTTCGTTCGCGGTTATGAAGGTCGATGCCAGCTGCGTCCAACATCCCGGCAAAGCGATCTGCCCCCAGATCATTCAGTAACCCAACTGCGGGCACGTTTAGGGAATGCTGCAATGCTTCCCGCAGTCGTAACTCACCTTTATACGCACCCGAAAAGTTTCCGGGGCGGTATCCTCCAAAAGATGTCGGCCTGTCTGCAATTAAGGTATCTTCCTGGGCAATCCCTTCTTCAATCGCCAATCCATAAATAAAGGGCTTTAATGTCGAGCCAGGCGAACGCACCGCCTCACTTAGATCCATCCATCCCCCAGGACGCGTTCGCGTCGCTGAGCCGATCCCCGCCACAACGTCGCCGGTAGCGACCTTAGTAATTAATATAGACAAGTTTTCATCCGGTGACAGATTTTCTGCATAAGCCAGTGCAAGGTCTTCAAGCTGCCCCTGCAGACGTGCTTCCATCGTAAGAACAACGTCTTGTTCGGGCTTTCGAACATTTTGCCGACGGTTGGCCGCAAATGTGTAAGCGAGGTTTGGAAAACTCACTCGCCCGACAGGCAATGGTGCACTGATGGCAAGCTCAAGGTTTTGCTTGGTCAAATGGCCACGCGCGGACAGAATCCGAAGAATTTTGTTTCGTGCCAATTCGGCATTCAGCGCATTTCGATCCGGTCGTCGACGTTCCGGTGATTGCGGCAACGCAAGCAGTAGGGCCTGTTCGGATAGGGATAATCGACTTGGCTCTTTTCCGAAGTATATAAGGCTAGCTGCCCTGATACCTTCAATGTTTCCACCATAAGGCGCAAGGGAGAGATATAGCGACAAGATCTCGGCCTTCGAAAGCCTGGTGTCCAATTGAATGGCGCGTATGCTCTCAATGATCTTTGAAGAGAATGTCCGTGGCCTGGGGTGTAAAAGCCGAACGGTCTGCATGGTGATGGTCGAGGCACCTGAGACAATCTCACCGTTCAAAACTGCTTGCCGGAACGCGCGAGCTAAAGCTAGTGCATCAACCCCTGAATGGGAATAAAAGCGCTTGTCTTCAATCGTGAGAAGTCGGTCAATAAAAGCTGGATCAACATCTTCTGCGTCAATCCGAAATCGCCAGACGCCGCCTTCAGCGGACACCGCCGAGAGGACTTCGCCATTTCGGTCCTTTGCGAGGTACGCGTAGTCCCGGTTTGCACCTAAGTTAGGTGGGAAAACCCGATCGAGAACCAAAATGGCGAACAGCGCGCCGATTAGTCCGGACACGACCATTTGAAACCGACGGGTAGCCAAGAAAGGAAAGTGTTGCGCCAGTTCTTTTGTCCACATCATTTATTACAATCGCTAGCGGGAAATCTGGACTTGCTGGACTTCGGTCGTCGCCATTTCGCTAGGTCGGTACATGTCTTCGATGCTCGCCCCTGGAAACGTAAATGTCCCCGGCGTGACAGCACGGACGAGGTACGCGGCAGTGAATGAATCTTCGCGCACATCTAATGCCGCGACAAAGCGGTCATCACGGGCCTCGCTCATTTTCAAGCGGTCAATTTTTCCGACCCACGCGAAAGGACCACCCCCTCTCTGCAGAGCGCCATCCTTTGGGCGCAAGACTGTGTCGATCTCAAATCCAGCGGGCAGGAGGTCAACTAAGATCGCAGGATGCAAACGGTCGTCCTCCGGCGTTCCTTTCAGAACAATGACAAATTCATCGTTCTGTTTAATGGAGGCAAGGTCCACTGCCTCTCCGCCTTTGGTGAAGACCTCCTTCGAAAGCCGGAAGCCATTTGCCGTCGCCACGGGTGCTTCAGTCGGTGATCCGTAAACGGAGGTCGAGACATAAATCGGTCCATCTCCGCGGTTCTCGAAACTTGTCCCCTGCTGAAGGTCTCTTGGCGACAAACTCTCAGCATAGGATTGTCTTCCATCGGTTAACGGCTCTTCTCCGGCGTAGAGATTCATCACGCCGGCTCGGTCAAGCATGGCCCGCGCTGCCATCAATACATGTGCCTTTTCCTGTGTGTGCATACGGTCAGGGTCTTTTTGGAGTTGGTCAAATCCGGTTTCAAATTCGCCAAGGTTCGGCAATCGCTGGATCTCAAGTGCCAACGCAAGGGCACCAGCAATATCGCGCAAGGGGGTTTGATAATAATTGTACTGATCATCTTCCCCAATCACGTCAGCGGCCAATTGGAATGCACTTAGCGCCCGCGCCCTGTCTCCCAGAATCGCAAGGGCCGCTCCGATATGCGCCCGCGCCAGTGGCGAGGTTACTTCCTCTAGCAGAGCGTCATGGAAGTACCGGACATCTGCCAGACTGCCGCGCCCAGACCTTGCGAGCACGTACAATGCATACGCAGCGCTTTCGCGTCGTTTAGCTTCTTGGCGCACCTGCCATTCCTGGCGTTGGTCATTTCTAGGAGGAACAAAAGAAGCGCGATATATGCCATAGGCCCAGGTTCGAGGGTCAGCCACTTGACCGAGGCTCAAGAGGGCACGATCAAGCGCTTCCGCCGGGACGGCATAGCCCAACTCACTCGCGCGC
>JBCBJV010000014.1:0-87220 GCA_038522945.1 Pseudomonadota bacterium | reverse complement strand
GTTTGTACAGTCCACCAGCTTTTTCTTGAAGCCTACGGGCGTGCGCGCGCCGGTGAGTTGATGTGTGGCGATGCCGTTAGCGTAATCGTGCATGGCCAAGAATGTCACCCGTCCGCTGGGAAGAAGGCGCTGGCGCAGCAGGCTGTCGAAATAGGCGCATATCTCTGGGCCAGTCGCGAGCTCGTGCAGACCCGCGTTGACGCCCACTTTGTCGATTTGGCCGGAGCCCAGTTCGCGCGAGTTGACGCCATAATTCAGGGATGGGCCGTGCAAGCGCACGAAAGAATAGGCATCATTCCAATGACCGCCTGGTTTGGCGCGGCGATCAATCAGGATCATGGAAGCGTCAGTATCAGTCAGCAGCTGGTCGGCAAAAGCCATGCCAGTCGCGCCGGCGCCAAGAATTACATAGTCCGCTTCCAATCGATCGTCAGCCATTGGTCTTCTCCCCTTTGCGAAGAGCACCACACGCGCTTGCTTCAGAGTCAAGCATAAAACCTGACCTAAGCATCGATTGGTCCCGCATCTGAATGTCCCGTTTCCGGCCCACATCGGATGGTGTGGCGGCCGCCGCCGAAGGGCAGACAAGGGCCAATAGCCGCCCTCCAATTTCAAACTGAGACACTACCGTTAAGCGGCCTTGAAGTGTTCTTCAAATGCGGAACGGGTGGCGTCCATGGACGAAGCCAGAGCTTCCGCCGCCGTCGCTGCCTCAGAGGCGTCGTTGCTGCGACATGCTTCTTCCGCAACCCGCGCGCAGGCGGCAATCCGGGCCGCGCCAACGTTTGAGGCTGATCCCTTAATGGCATGAGCGGTCTTGCTTGCCGCTTCTAGATCACCGCTCACCTGGCTGTTGAGCTCATTCATCAGATCCGCTGTGGACCGCCAGAACGCCTCAAGAATCTCGCGCGCACCATCGGGGCCCGCTGCTTCAATCAGGCCGTTAATCTGTGCAAACTCTAGGATTGCACTCTCTTTGGCTTCCTGAAGGCTCATGAAGCAATTCCTTACCAGTCCGGACCCAAAACGCCTGACCCGACTCCCCGAGCCGTCAGTATCGCGGACCAACCGTAAAAATTGTCTAAAATGGCCGTGTGGGATATGGCTAATCAAAATTATCCTGAGGGGACAAATAACATGGCTGGGTATACCGATAGCAACGAAGACTGGTCGTCCAATGCGGCATTCATCCTGGCGGCGGTCGGATCGGCCGTGGGCCTGGGCAATTTGTGGCGTTTTCCCTACGTTGCAGGCGAGAACGGCGGCGGGGTCTTCGTCGTCTTCTACCTTCTCTGCGTGGTGCTGATTGGCCTGCCGGTGCTGACGGCTGAGCTCTTCATCGGGCGCCGCGGGCATATGTCCGCTGTTGGCAGTGTTGTGAAAATCGCAAAATCCGAAGGCCGCTCGACGCTTTGGTCCTTACAGTCCTGGTTCGGGATGATCGGATCCTTTGTGATCCTGACATTTTACTCGGTGATTGCCGGCTGGGTGCTCGCGTACGCCATCATGATCGGCGCCGACCTATTTCAGGCGATTGCATCCAAAGGCCTGGCGGGTGCGAAAGCGGGCGTCTTCGCTGATCTCACGAAGGAGGAGATCGGAGCCAAATTGTCGGACCTCCTGCAAAATCCGGCACGAATGATTATGTACCACGCGATTTTCATGTTCATCACCGTCTTTATCGTTTCGCGTGGGGTCAAAGGCGGGATCGAGGCGGCAGTGAAGCTCTTGATGCCTGCATTCTTTGTGATGCTGCTCGTGCTCGTGGGCTTTTCGGTTACCAATGGCGACACTGGCAGAGGCTTCGATTTCCTCTTCGGCTTCCGGTTTGACGACGTGACCAATGCCAATGGTGAAGTCGTTGCCAAGGGCTTTATGAACGGGCTCAAGGACGGATCGGTGATTTCAGCCGCCCTTGGTCAGGCGTTCTTCTCTCTCAGTCTGGGCTCTGCGCTCATGCTCACCTACGGCGCGCATATGTCCCGAGACCAGAGCATTCCCAATTCAACGGGCATCATCGGCGTTTCAGATTCCCTCGTCGGCATCCTGGCCGGGATCGCGATCTTCCCGATTGTCTTCCAAGTGGGGCTCGACCCAACCGCCGGGCCGACATTGATGTTCCAGACCTTGCCGCAGGCCTTCCAGGATATGCCCTGGGGCGGTGTCTTCGGCCTGATCTTTTTCCTCCTGGCGTTCTTCGCCGCTGTAACGTCGTCGATCGCTTTGCTTGAGGCGTCCACGGCCTGGTTTGAAGAACAGCAACCCGGTCGCCAGCGCACCATGATCTCGATCGGTCTCGGGGGCGTCGCTTTTGTGATTGGCATCGCCAATGCCTTGAGCCAGGTGCCGACCACCGGGCCGGACGGTCAGCCGGTGGATACGTTCTTCAACTCATGGCAGCCACTCGGCGCTGTACCGCTCTTTGAAGGAAAAACGCTGCTCGATTTCTTTGATGCGACCACAAACATAATTCTGCCGCTGGCGGGCTTGATCACCGCGATTTTCGCCGGCTGGATTGTGTCGCGATCCGTCGCGCGGGAAGAAATAGGCTTTGCCTCTGAGGCTTGGTTCGGGCGCTGGTTGTTCTTGATCCGTTATGTCTGTCCAACGGCGATTGCCGCGGTACTATTGTATTCGCTCATTGTCCCGTTTTTGACGTAATAGGAACGACGCGGGTACTTGGCGCCAGGCTTCGGACCTAGTCTGCCATGCGGTCGGTGGCTTTAATCAGGGCATCAACGATCCCCGTTTCGCTCGCCGCATGGCCAGCGTCGGGGATCAATTCAAATGCCGCTTCCGGCCATGCTTTGTGAAGCTCCCAAGCTGCTTTCATCGGCGTCACGACATCATAACGCCCTTGAACTATCACTGCCGGGATATGCCGGATACGGTCGATATTCTCCAGGATCACGTTCTCCCGGTCGAAAAATCCGCGATTGACAAAATAATGGGCCTCAATTCTGGCAAAGGCGAGAGAAAAGGCCTCTGTTGAAAAGCTCTGTACCCGCTCTAATGACGGCAGAAGAGCGACGGTGCCGCCCTCCCAGGCGCTCCATGCGCGCGCGCATGCCAATTGCGCCTCCGCGTCCGTCCCGATCAACCGTTTGTAGTATGCCGTGATCAAATCCCCCCGTTCGCTTTCCGGGATTGGTGCGAGAAAGCCCTCCCAGGCGTCTGGAAAAATCCAGCTGGCCCCTTCTTGGTAAAACCAGTGAAGTTCTTCCTGCCTCACCAAAAAGATGCCGCGCAAAAAAAGGGCCGTCACTCGATCTGGATGTTTCTGCGCATAAGTAAGAGCCAGGGTGGAACCCCAAGAGCCGCCGAACACATGCCATCTATTGATTTTCAAGTGGGTACGGAGCTTTTCCATATCCTCCACCAGATGCCAGGTTGTGTTGTCTTCCAAACTCGCCCGCGGTTTTGAGCGCCCGCAGCCGCGCTGATCAAACAAAATGATTTTGTAGCGCGTTGGATCAAAATATCGCCGCATGGAGGGTGTTGTCCCGCCGCCGGGTCCACCATGGCAAACCACGACAGGGGTGCCCGCTGGATTGCCGCTCACCTCGTAATAAATCTCATGATTATCGGAGACCCTTAACATCCGCGCGTCGAGCGGCTCGAGGGGAGGGTACAAACTGCGCAAATTAGCCATAAAAAAGCTTAACTTTTACCGGACGTTCATGTTACAGATTAACGAAATGGGCTGAAGGTATACAGCGCTGGTTAGCGGGTCCCGTGGGAAACATCCACTCCGACGGAGCAGGGGCCCTTTTTTAAGGCTGGTGCGATTCTTGTTGTGTTAGGTTGTATGGCGGACATCAAATTGAGTTGCCGTGTCATCATGGCACTGTGCGTAAGCGTTTTGTGTGTAAATTGCGCCGCGACCGGGGGCATCCCCATGGCGGGTGGCCAGTCGTCTTCAAGCACCGCAAAAGAACCTTACGCGGAACGCGAAATTCTCTCCACGAAGCTCGCCGCCGTCAACAAAACCCCCTGGCCCAAACCTCAATCAATTTCGATCAGCGAACGTTTGACGGGCTTGCTTAGCGAAAGCGACGACCGGGTGACCCGCGATGATGCGATAGCAGCCTATATCACTGACGTTACAGCTTTCCCAGCGCCGTGCGATCAAATCAAAAAAGACGCACTGGCCCAAACGACGGCCGCTCTTGAGTTGGCCTTTGTGGCAGAAGCTTCTCTGGAGAGCCTGAACCCGCGCATGTCCGACGTGGCCGTCGTGGAAGAGGCCATTAAAGCGCTCAGCGAAAGCCGCTCGATCTATCTGGCCTCACTGAAGCGACTGCCCAAGGCAGACCCTGACGATCGTGCTGCGGCAAGAGATATGATCCGGATGATCTTCGATGATGCAGTCGTGCGTCTGGGTACAGTTGCCGACGAGTTGGCCGACCGGGTTGCCGCTGACCGGACACAGTCTTTTGCAGGCCCTTACTCTTTAAGTCAGTAGGTCCAGCTAGCGACGTCAGTGAATAACGCACGGCGGACTAATTCCTGTTTCCCTGAAACCCCGGTCCGTCCTATGCCAGGCGCGATGAGCGCGCAACGACGACCTCCCCTAAAGACAAACCTGATTTTTTCCGGCCTTTATGGCGGACAATTTGCGCTGTTGGGCGTGCAGCTGCCGTTCTTTTCCGGATGGCTCGCGCTGAACGGTTTCACCCTTAGTGAGATAGGATGGCTGAACGGGCTGGCCCTTGTCGGGCGGCTCATTGTTGGCCCGCCTGCTGGTCTCGTGATCGATCGACTGCCTGACCGGCGCCTTGGACTTTGGCTGGTGGCCGGCCTTTTCTTCCTCGGCGCCGCGGGGCTTGTGGTGGTTGACAGCAGAGCCCTTATTGCAGCCTTCAGTGTGCTGATGCTTTTGGCGTTTGGGGTCCTTATCCCGGCGTCCGATACCGCGCTTCTGACCGCCCAGCGGGAGGAGGGGATCCATTATGGGCAGATCCGGGCGGTGGGGTCCGGATCGTTCGTGGTCATGAATATCTTGGGCGGCTGGCTTCTTTCCTTGGCAGGTATGCCGATCCTGCCGATCATCATGGCAAGCGCAGGTGCGGCGACGTTCGTCTTTGCCCTGATGATCCCCTATCAGGGTGCCCATGCAAGACGAAGTCTCTCGCTGAAGCGTGCCAGCAAGTTGCTGGGCCGGATGCCGTTTCTTCTGTTTATCTTTGCCGCGGGGGCGATCCAGGCAAGTCACGCGACTTACTACGCTTTTTCGATTGTCCATTGGGAAGGCCAGGGATTTGCCTATTCGACAATTGGCTGGTTATGGGCCACGGGCGTGCTAGCGGAAATTGTGCTCTTGGTGAGAGCCCGGCAAGTTCTTTTAAAGCTCCCGGCAACGGTGCTCATTGCTATTGGTGGGATCGCGGGGGTGGTGCGCTGGTCGATTGTGCCTATGGGCCCGCCATTGCCATTTCTGTTCTTGTTGCAGACTTTGCACGCCCTTACTTTTGCCGCAACCTATCTGGGGTCGATTGCCTATGTGGAGCGGCGCGTTCCTAAGCAATTGACGACGACAGCGATGACGATCCTTTCAACCACTGGCGTTGGCGCCGCCTCCGGCGCGGCAACAGTTGTTGCAAGTCAGCTCTATGAAGTATCGGGTGCGATGGCAGCATACGGACTAATGGCGGTTCTGGGTGGCGTTGGCGCTGCCGCTGCATTGCTGCTCAATCGCTTGCAGGGACCGCGTAGAACTGTCGGTGGTGGGCAGCGATTGTCCACTGAGGCACCACCAGTTGCATCTGGAGGAACGTCACCAGAGACGTCACCAGGGGCGTCTCCACACGCCTAGATCGTCACCCTCACGCTGCCGTCCCAATTGTCTGGTTTTTCCTTTGCCAGCATTCGGTTGATGCGTTCTTCGTAGATATCAAAGAGCGCAATCCTGGCTCCCGGCGATTTCTTGGCCGTCTCCAGGTGGTTGCGCGCGGCAGTAAACTCACCCTCGCGATAGGATGTCAACAACTGACGGTGGGCCTCTTCCAGAGCCCGGTAGCCTTTGCTGGATTTGATGAAGGGGTTCCCAACCAATGCAAAAACGCTGAAGGGGCGGCCTTCTTCGCTGCTTTTCAACCGGTCCAGTTCCAGATAGGCGAAATGGTGATGGGTCTGTTTATAGACCGTGTCATCACAGATGATCGCCGGTCCATAAATCTCCGCCTGCCGACGAAGGAACCCGGCGAGTTCGACAGCCGGGCCAACGGCGGAGTATCGGTTCGATCGACCATGACCCATGGGCCCGACAAAGCACTCCCCGCTGGCAATGCCAATTGCCAGGTGGATCTGAACTCCGCGCGCGGAAGCGGAAGCATCCAATTCGCTGTTAATCTTGTCCATGCTCTCCACAAGGCGCAAAGCCCCTGAGCAGGCCGCGCGCACATGATCTGCTGCTTCCAATGGCGCGTTGAAATAGCCATAGATCTTGCCGCCATCGGCCTGATCGACGGCACCGCCAACGTCTGCGATGGTCTTTCGCAACTGAGCACTCGCAGACGCAAGCAGGGTCGTTACCCGGTCCGGCGTGCTCGCCAAACGGTCCAGGTCCTCATCCACCAGGCGCAATTCGCACGCTAGAACCGTTACCTCTCGGCGATGGCCGTTCAGGACCTGCGACGCGCCTTCATCGCGCAAACGCTGCATGGCTGGTTCAGGCAGGGCGCCCTGGAAGTTGCCGCGAACATTGTCATCGCTCAGGACCGCGCCAATGGACCGCCCGCCCGCCACGGAGAAAGCGCCGATGAAAAGCGCAAAACCAACAGGCAACGGATCGATCAGTGTACGCGAAGCGGAGAATGCGATGATTGAAAGGCCGAACACGAACAATGAGGCAATGCAAGCAATCCCAACTGCTTTCCAAAAGTCAAAGCGCCGGGACCACATAATTGCCGCTGCCCCGAATAACAGAACCGACAGGGCCTCCACATACCCAACCCATCCGGGCCGATGGGAAAAAGTCCCATTAAGGACCTGCTGCGCGCCAAGGGCATGGGCTTGTGTTTTGGAAAGGAACCCGCGCGGGGTCTTTATGGTTTCGCCGGTCTCTGCATCGAGGCCTACAAAAACGATCTTGCCGTTGAGTTGGCTGTTGGAGCCTTGCCCGGAAAGGAGCCGTCGGGCCGGGGTCGTTGGGATCTCGAGCTGTTTTGGCAGATAAAGGCGTGTACGGATCTGCGAATCCGTTGGGATTGTGATGTCCCCAAATGTCAGTTGCCCAATGGTTGCCCCGACCGGTGAGACCGACGCCCCGCTTTGTTTGAAAACTACACTGCGATTGTCGCTTGCCAGTTTTGCTGCCTCGAGTGCGATCGATGGAACCGGTTCCCCGTCCAGGCTCCATGTGAGCGGGATCGTTCGCAGGATACCATCACTGTCTAAAGGCAGGGCACGGACAGTTAATGGAATACCCCCTCTTATTGAGTCAGGCATGGAATGACGGGGGCGAGCCGGAGGGGCGGCGAAAAACCGGCTCGAGGCCTCCTCGTCGAGATCAGCCCACTCAGACGTTAGCGGGTCAACTTGAGCGAGGCTGAGTGCCTCGGCGTAAGCAGCGCTGGAGCCGGGATCGATGGTAACCGCACCATCCACCCGCGCGATGGCATCGGCGAGAAGTTGGTCGGTACTTGGCAAGAGGGCAAGTTGCTCTCCGAGCACGCTGTCACGTGCGCCGCTTAGCCAGAACGAGCCAATGGTTTCCGGCGACAAGGGGTCGGGCGTGTCAACCGGCTCGGTAAAAATCACGGCTTTCGCGCCGGCCGCTTCGGCGGACCGGATCACGTCCGCAACAAGCGAGCGCGGCCAAGGCCAGGGCCCGGCAGTTTCGATTGTCTGGCTGTCAATCGACACTATGTGGAAAGGCGACGTGTCTTCCACGGGTGCCGGGGCAAGGCGCTGATAGAAATCAAATAACTGCTCACGCGGTCCTCCCTGACGAGCCTGTGAATAGGTGAGTACCGTGACGGCCAGAATGAAAAGGATCGCTGTTACCAGGATCAGCGGAAAAGCAGATAGCCAACGAAAGCGGGACGCAATCACAGGTGTTCCCCAAGGGTTACGAGGTCAAGACGGGTAAACGGGATAAGCCGCATTTGGCGACAGAGAGTGTTCATCATTAACTCAAGATGAATTTATCATCGTGCACTATGGTGCGACAGTGCAAGCGCCGCGCCGCGATCAAGCCTCTGGTAATTCTTAAGCTTGCGTAAAAAAGGAAAGCGTCGACATGGCGGCAGCCTATTCGGTGGAAGTAATTGACGGGGTTCTCCATTTGCTGGCCTCCGGCGACTGGCGAGCGCGTAGTCTCGGTCCCATTGACCGGGAATTGCGCCTATTTGAGGACGATTCGGTCGGTCGCGATCTGGTGATTGATGTCTCAAAGGTAGAAAACCTCGACACATCAGGGGCGCTTGTCCTGCAACGGGTCTTGCGTGCGTGCACAAGCCGCACAGACCTTTCAGGGTTCAAAGGTGCAAGCGCGTCTCAAACCGAAATTCTGACCCACGTCCAGCCTCATCTTGCGCCGTGTCCTGTGGAACCGGCGCGGGAAAACCCCTTTAAGTTGGCTGTCAATCGACTGGGCCACGGGGTGGTCGATGCCTACATGGCCTCAGTCATGATCCTGAATTTTATTGGGCAGGTGCTGACCGCAGTTGGACGTGCGATCACAAACCCGGCCCACTTTCGGGGGACTTCAGTTGTCCATCACATGGAAGAATCCGGGCTGAACGCGATCCCCATCGTCGGGCTCATGTCGTTCCTCATCGGCGCAGTCGTCGCCTTCATGGGGGCAAAAATTCTTAAGATCTTTAATGCCGAGGTTTTCACCGTGGAACTCGTCGGTCTCTCGGTGCTGCGGGAGTTTGGTGTGCTCCTGTCAGCAATCCTTATCGCGGGCCGTTCTGGGAGTGCGTATACGGCGCAAATTGGCTCCATGAAAATCCGTGAGGAAATCGATGCGCTGCGCACGCTTGGGTTGGATCCCATCGAAGTCCTTGTTGTCCCCCGCGTCTTTGCACTGATCATTATGCTCCCGGTCCTGGCATTCATCGCTGCGATGCTCGGCCTGATAGGCGGTGGTCTTGTTGCCTGGACGGCCATGGGTATCTCTCCGGCATTCTTCATGTCTCGCCTGCAGGAAACCGTGGCGATCAATAATTTCTGGGTAGGGCTGATTAAAGCCCCGTTCTTTGCCTTTGTGATTGCTGTTGTCGGCTGTTTTCAGGGCATGGAAGTCGGGGGGAGCGCGGAAAGTCTTGGCCAGCGCACGACATTGTCCGTGGTTCAAGCGCTGTTTCTCGTGATCCTGCTCGACGCGTTCTTTGCGATGTTCTTTCTGGAAATTGACTACTGATGGATTTTACCCCGCCACCTGAGCCCAAAGGGCCAATTCCCGTGGCAACAATGCCGCGCGCGGCGACTGCTGATAAAGATGGTAACGTCATCACCGTTCGTGGGCTGAAGACCCAGTTCGGTGATTTCGTCGTGCACGAGAACCTCGACCTTGATGTCAGGAAAGGGGAGATCCTCGGCATTGTTGGCGGATCGGGGACCGGCAAGTCCGTCCTGCTGCGGGCTATTGTTGGGCTAAAGAAACCAAGCGCTGGCACCGTTCACGTATTCGGTGAGGACTTCTACAGCTTGAGTGAAGCGGAACGGCTCGCGATTGAGCGGCGTTGGGGGATCCTTTTTCAGGGTGGAGCGCTGTTTTCTTCCATGACGGTTGCCCAAAACGTCATGGCCCCCATGCGCGAGCATTTGCACTTACCGGACGATCTGGCCCGCGATCTGGCAGCCATGAAAATCTCTATGTCCGGATTATTACCCGAAGCAGGTGATAAATACCCCTCAGAGTTGTCTGGCGGGATGCGTAAACGCGCAGGTCTGGCCAGAGCCCTTGCTCTAGACCCGGAAATTGTCTTTCTGGATGAGCCGACCGCTGGTCTTGATCCCATCGGCGCGGCAAAATTTGACGATTTGATCTTAAATCTCAAGGAATCCTTAGGGTTAACGGTGTTTATGGTGACCCATGATCTGGATACGCTCCACGCCACGTGTGACCGCATTGCGGTGCTAGCAGAAAAGCGCGTCATTGCGATCGGGACCATCAAGGAAGTTCAGGAAACCGGACATCCTTGGATCACGGAGTATTTTGACGGACCGCGGGGGCGGGCGGCCGCTACGTCGGCCGAGTAACGACGGACGGATGAGTTAGTCAAATTCAATGGAAACACGCGCGTCCTATATATTCATCGGCTCCGTCGTCTTAATCGTCGCCGCGTTTGCGTTTCTGTTTATCCTTTATCTCGGGCAGGGCGGGGCTGATTACGACGAGTACGATATTGTTTTTGAAGAGCGGGTTTCTGGTCTTTCCGTAGGCGCACCGGTCCGTTTCAACGGAATCCAAAAAGGTGAAGTTGAAACACTGTCGATCGATCCCGAAAACCCTTCAATTGTGATTGCCCGGGTCAAAGTTGAAGACGACACACCGGTCAAGACAGACACAACTGCTGAGCTTGAGCTCGTTGGATTTACCGGGCTGGCAATAATCCAGCTCGCAGGGGGTGGGCCGGACAAGCCACTCTTGAAAGATGAAGTCCGAGGCATTCCGCGCATTGAGGCAGACTCGTCCGGATTTGCCGTCTTCCTCGAGGGCAGTGGCGATATCGTCAACGCAGCGAACCGTCTTTTATCACCGAAGAACACCCAGGCGGTGACGGACATTTTGGATAACATCAAAGTCATCACCGAAGCAGTTGCGGAGAATGACGAAGAAATAAACCAGATCGTCGGCGACGCGGCCGTGATTACCCAGAACCTGGCGGAAACGACAAACCGCCTGGCGAAAGTCTCAGATCAGTTGGAAAAACTCATCGGTTCCGATGCGCCTGAGGCCATGGAAGAGGCAACGCTCATGCTGGAGGAGGCGCGTGTGCTGATTGCGGACCTGGATACGGTGGTCAAAGAAAACAGCGAACCGATTGCCTTGTTTACCGAACAGGGGCTGGCGCAAGTGGGTCCGGCTGTTGCCGAGGCACGGCGCCTATTCCGCACACTGGATCAGGTTCTTCGGGAAGTGGACCGTGATCCACGGGGCTATCTGCTGGGCGAGTCAACCCCACGCCACGAAGGAGATGGGAATGATCCGCAAAGCAACTAAGGGCGCAAGTAAGGGGCTTGCCGCCGTATTGGTGAGCTGTGTTGCCATGTCCTTGGCCGCATGTGTTTCGGTTTTGCCCGAGGCAGCCCCTGCCGCACCGCGCTTTGGCGTCAACGATATCGAGCCGACGTCTCCGGTCAAAGCACCGGTCACCTGGCGTTTGTCCATTGACGATCCGTTGGCCACTCGGGCGATTGATTCCACCAAGATTGCCCTGACCAAGAACGGCCATCAGTTTCAATATTATTCGGGCGGAGAGTGGGCTGATCGGGCACCGCGCCTGTTTCAGGCCGCGTTAATCCGTAGTTTCCAAAATACAGACGGCATTGTCGGTGTGGGAAGTCGATCAACTCAGCCGATAGCTGACTATATTCTACAGACGGACCTGCGCGCCTTTGAGGCAAAATCGGCCAGCGGAGAGTTACAGGCGGTCGTCGAGATCTATGCCCGGGTCACGAACATCCGTGGTAAGACGTTCAGTGCAAAGCGCTTTCGTCAGGAGCGTTCAATTGGCAGTGATACGGCGGTTAATGTCGCCGGGGCACTCAATGGGGCCTCAGGTGAAATCATCGAAGAAATGATCGACTGGTCGATTGCGTCGATTGAGACTGCCGAGGCAGCGAAAAGCTTCCGTCCATAGCCCTCATCCCGAAGGGCTTATTTCGAACGACTTAATCCAGAAAGAATGCTCGCGTCTTTCGATCCCCTTTAGCCTTGACGTTTTCTATGCTACATGTGTAGCGGCGGACGTAGAGGCGGGAAAGCGCTGTTAAAGCTAGGGTCGGGGCGATGATGAACAAGGCAAATCAGCTGCTGTCGCTGGTGGTTTTTCCGGTGCTATGTTTGGGCTTATCTGTGCCAGCTACGGGATCAGAGCCTTCGGGGCGAGCGCCATTTGGCCTTTGGCTATGGAGCGCCGAAGCTGAGAAATCAGCTTTCAACGCGGTCATCGAACGCGAGGGCAAGACCTGGAGCGCCACACTTGATGGGGAGCCGATCGTCGTCTCAGTTGACGGGCGTTCAGTCCGGCTCGGTAACGACGAGCCTCATTATTTTGTTGGTGAGCTGAATGAAGACGGCACGGCGATTGAGGGCCTCTGGCATCAACAATCAACCCGCTTGGCGTATTCCCATATGGTCACGCCGGTCACGCTCAGTCTTACCGGTCCCCAGCGTTGGACATCACCGGTTGCGCTCCAGCCGCGTCCGTTCCGTATTTTTCTGGACGTGTTTGAGGACGAAGAAGGCGGGGTGGCCGCCGTTGTCCGCAATCCGGAACGCAATCAGATTATGCGCGCGACCCGGTTCCGTTTGGAAGAAACCAGCCAAAATGCCTGGGATCTGGTAGCCGGAAGCGGCGAGCGGGAAATCCGTCGTCCCCTGACAAGAACCGAAGACGGGTTGCGGCTTGACCATCCCTGGTTCGATTCGGCACTGATCATGCGCCAAGCAAGGCTGCAAGAGGCTGTTGGTTATTATCCACGGCCACCGTCAAAAACACCCGCCACGTACACGCCGCCAGCACAGTTGAAAGACGGGTGGGTTGCGGTTGCCGCCGAAGACGCTGGATTTGATCGCTCGCGCCTCGATGCGATGGTCCAAGAACTGGCAAGCGCTGACCCACGCGTGCGGCGTCCGCGCCTCATCCATGGGCTGCTCGTTGCCCATAAAGGGCGACTGGTCGTGGAGGAGTACTTTCACGGATACGACCGGGAGACGGTCCATGAAACGCGCTCGCTCGCCAAGGTGTTTGCCCCGGTGCTCGTCGGAGCACTACAAAAACAAGGCGCGACGATAGGGGGCGATACACGACCGATCCCCGGCGTTTTGGCCGAGGCGGGTGAAACACTTGATGATCGGCGTAAGGAAGATATCACTCTTGGCCAGTTGATGGCTTTCTCCAGCGGTCTGGATTGCGACGTTGCCCGGCCTCAATCTCCTGGCAACGAAGACAATATGTGGAGCCAGGACGCGGAAACAGACTTCTGGCTCTATGCATCCCGTCTGCCTCTGCTCCATGAGCCAGGCGAGCGCTACGCATATTGTTCCGCAAGCATCAATCTCGTCGGGGCCAGTTTGCGCGCGATTGGTGGTAAGCCCATCGTTGACTTGTTCGATGAGCTGATTGCGAAACCACTTGGTTTTTCCACCTATCACTGGAACCTGGCACCAAACGGTGCGGCTTATCTCGGCGGCGGTGTATACATGCGCCCCCGCGACGTTCTGAAAATTGGCGCGATGTTTGCGGCCAATGGACGATGGAAAGAGACCGACGTGATCGATCCGGCATGGATCAAAGAGGCGACAACGGAAGTTATCGCGATCACGCCTGAGACAACCGGCATGTCACCTGAGGATTTCAGCAACAACTATTTCGGTGGTGCGGCAGCTTATGAATGGCGGATCGATGAGGTGCGCGTGGGCGAAAGGACCTATCGGTCTTACGAAGCGACCGGCAATGGTGGACAGGTCCTCCTGGTGGTCCCTGAACTTGAGCTCACTGCGCTCTTTATGGGCGGCAATTATTTTCAGGGCTCGATCTGGGGACGCTGGCGGAACGAGATCATTGGTGGGCATGTTATCCCCGCAATGACGGCGCAGCCGTGATCGCGGGGTAAATTGTTTTTGGTCGCGTCAAGGTAAAGCCAGCTAGAAGGCCTTCTGCCAACCAACCGTCAGTGTAAGGTCAGTTTCAAGCTGCGGGCCATTTAGGTTTCGATAGAGGGGCAGGCCAACCTCAATCGCAAGGCGATGACCTTTAAGCCAACCTCTAGACCCGGCGAGATTGATCCCGCCAAGGGCTTCAATAGTATCCCCGCCCTGATTAAGGGGGTCGGCGGTCTGTACCGGCGCGATAATGAGCGGGTCTTGTCCCTTGATCGGCGCGACCGTTGCCCCGCGTAAGCGTCCCGATACGGAAATCCAGGGCTGCGGTTCGACCGCAAGCCACGCTGTCGCTTCATAGCCATCCCCAAACGCGTAGCTTTCATCGTTCTGGTTAAGGCGGATCACAGCAGACGCCTGGGCGCCGACGCTGATCTTGCCTAACCGTGTGCGTGCTGTTGCGGACGGTTTGACGTCGAACGATCCTGAGCCAAGCTGCATCGGGTATGGCAAGCGCGGAGACGGGGTTGTGCCCATGGGTGTGAGGATCTGATCCGTCTCAGTGATGGATCCGGTGGGGAGCGAGAAAGCAACGCCGAGATTAATCTGCCGGTGATCTTTCCTGCCATTATCCAGGCCGATGATGGCGCCCAAGGTGGTGTCGCCCACGCCCGTTGTCCGCGTTGTAAATGTGCCGAGCCGATCAGCGCCCATTGGCCCTTGAAACGTGATATGATCCATCTCTTTGGTCACAAACGTGCCCATGGCCATAAGGGTCACCCGGTCCGACAGCCCGTACATGAGGCCTGCCATGTGCATGCCCATGCTCATGTCAGTGGGAACAACCCGTAAAGTAGGAGGCTGCATTGGCGCGCCAAAGAAAGGGTTCGGTGCGGTTGTCGCAATTTCCTCCGGTGACAGACGGTCAGTCCCATCGCGGTTGCCGTCCATCGCCATGTGCATATAGCGGTAGGAAACCATCCACTCGCCTTTCTTGTGGCGATGGTCCGCCATGACGCCAATGGGCGCGTGGTCGGTGGCGTAGGTTACGTTGCCGCCGTCACCTTCATGGGCATGGGCGGTTTGCAGGAGGGTGGCCGCCGTGACAGCGGGCAGTGCCGCGGTTCCGAGCTTGAGGGCGGCTAAAGTAAATTTGGCCAATTTGAATTTGTTGAGAGATGCGGTCGGCGTTGGATGGGTCATTTTCTTTCTCATAAGAATGAGGCGCGCACAGGAGCTCGCAAGGTGCACAAGGGGGTTCCTCTACGGCGCACACGGAATATCAGACGGGTGAAGTCAGCTTATGAGAAAAGTGGTGGTGCCCGGCTGCCGAGCGGTGGTCCGGTCGGGTGCGGGCGGACGAATTCTGCAGTCTTAGAACCAGTTAGAAACGCTGCCAACTCCGGCAGATCGAGCGTTGGTTCCACGGGGAAAGCAATATCGTGGTCAGCGACTGAACAAAGCGGGCAATGGGGGCCATCATGGTGGCTCTTATCTCTTTGCCCGTTATTGTTTGATGTTCCGTCAGGTCCGCCCTCGTCGCTTGGGAATGAGGATAGCTCGCGCGCCAGTGCTTCGATCGCCTTGCGGGTCGACGTGCTGACGTCGCCAGTTGGGGTGCAGATCAGCGTTGAAGCTACGAGCCGCTCCGGGGCGAATGCCGCCAACGCGCTCGGGACCCCCATTTGGCATACCAGTAAGACAGCCATGAACGCGGGCAAAAGGGCGCGGGTCATATATCTCGCGGGTGTCTGCATGACGCCGGCACCGTAACGAAACAGGGCTGAATGTCATGCTCGAAACACGTCAGACGTGGATGATTTTCTGTCGCAGGAATGGCCGCGCGCGGCTACGCGAAGTAACCGACCGTTGCGCCAATAAGCAGATAGACGCGGCCGAGAGGCGAGCTTAGATATTCTTCCAGCTCTTCATCGGCGGTCTCTGATGTGGTCGCATCCTCAAGGAGGTGCTCAAACCCTTGCAGGAACTCGTGGACGCTTCGCTCGAAGGTCTTATCGCGGGCATTTTCCATCCGGATGCGGCGTTTGACGTCTGCTTCATTGAGACGAAGAAGCCGGTTGGCAAAGACATTTCGATCCCCTTGATCGAACCGGTCAAGGAGCGCCTCCGGTGGTTCGCCATAGAGCCGACGTTCCAGATTGAGGGTGAAATTCTGCAGTCTGCTGATGATCACGATAGCGCGCGGTTCTTCAGCGGAGGTGGCCTCCTGGGGGACCGCATGGACCTTGCCATTGGCGTTTGCCGGCCCGTTATCAGATTTGTTATCGGATTTGTTATCTAACCTGGTATCGGATTTGGCATCGTATTTGGTATCGGGCCGCGCTGGGGTCAACTCGATAGGCTCGGCCTTGTCGGTAGCGGAAAGGATCTCCTTCCAGCTTGCCTTCTTCTTCCGGGGGCTGTCTTCGTTCACAACACGAAGGGAGGTTTTTCCTGAACTGTCTTTGCGTCGAGCCGCATTTTGGGCGGGCTTCTTCTCGCCGGTTTTTTGCTCGCCTCCGGATTTTGTGCCCTTGCCGGCGCCTTCTTTCCCGAGCTCATTTGCTGAAGGCCGGGCGATCGCTTTTGCGAGGATATCGAGCCGACTTGGATCATCGTCTTGGGCCCGATTTTCAACGGAAGCAGCAGCGGGCTTTTCGGTTTCGGCCGATGTTTTCTTCGCGGCCTCCGCGGACTTTTTCGCGTCTTCCGCCGCCTTGGCGAGTTCTGCCTGTCGCGCGGCTTCCTGCGTTTTTAGCTCGGCCAGCCGCTTTTGTTCGTCTTCGATGCGGCGCTTGTCCACTTGAGCCTGCATGGCCGCCTGCGCTTCGGCGATCCGTGCGGCGGCTTCCTGTTCGCGCAGTTGTGCCTCCGCGAGTTTAGAAAGACGCTCCGTCTGCGTCGCAATGGCTTCAGCGAGACGGTCGGCCCGTTGGCGTTGTTCTTCGATAAGCGTTTCAAGGCGCTGGTTTTCCGCTTCCAGACCGGCGCGGGCTTCTGCCAGTTCCTGATTACGACGGTCGACCTGCTCGGTTGTTTCTGTAGCGCGCTGAAGGGCGGCCTGGGCAGCGGCAGCAGCAACCTCACCGGCTTTCTGGACGTCACTGGACGCGGACTGCGCAGCATGCGTCGCTTGCTTGGCTGCTCCTGAGACCATGTCCGCTGCGCGCACAGCCTTTTCCGCATCGTCGCTGGCGGCCCTGATGGCATCGCCTGTGGAGGCACGCACGTTCTCAAGGGCTTCTGCGGCGGCCTTGGCGATCCGATCGGCTTGCTCAACGGTTTGTTCAATCGCAGCATTGGCGGCTTTTTCCGCCTCAGCGCGGCTGGCCTCGATGGATTTCTCGGCGGCGGCTTTTGCTTCTTCTGTCGCCCGGTTGGCAAAGAGCCCCACATTGGCCGCGTTACGAGCCGCTGAGTCCGCCGCTTCGGAGGCTACCTTGCGGGCAATTTTGGACGCTTTTTCGGTTTCGCCTGCGGACGTCTCGATGGATTGCGCCGTTGCGCGCATTTCTTGATCGGCTTCGACAAGGGCAGTGCCGAGGGCGTCAAAGCTCTGAAGAGCGCGCTCAGCGGCATTCTCCAGATGGGTCATGCGCTCCTGTAGGCGGTGCTCAGCTTCGTCAGTCAGTCCGTCTACGGATGAGAGCTGTTCAATGCTCGCCTGGGCGCGTTCTGCAATGGCGGAGGCAAATCCGTCAGCCTGGAGATTTAAGTTCTCCGTCATTTCAATAAGACGCGCGCGTTCACTGGCGACCTTCTCCAGCGATCCGGCGGTCGAGACTTCAATTGCCGAGCCGGTCTCCTCGATAACTTTCACATGGTCGCGGATCATCGCTTCAACGGAGGCAAGGCGAATGAGGGCGTCATCGATGCCGGTGTTCAGAGCATCAACTTGCGTGCGTACCGCCGCGCCCACGCTTTCCACATTAAAGACCGCGTTGCGGTCAGGTTGGATGAGCTGTCGGGCGGCGCCGGCGATTTGTTCCGCTGCGCTCATCATTTCCATGATCTTCGCCACGAGATAGCCGAAAAACAAAATCAGCACGGGCGCAAAGATCGCCATGACGACCACCCAGCCGTCGTACATCTCGCCAATGCGCACGCCTTCAAAAGAGCCTGTCGCCATGCGGTGGGCAAAGAGCCACCCAAGTGGCCACGCAACAATCATGGCCAGGACGAAGAAGCCTGCGACCAGCTTTGAGATCAGCATCACCCGCCGTCCGGACCGGACCCAGTCGTGGCCTGTGTTGGCGACTTCGCCCGCAATCCACGTTTCGAAGTTGGCGGGTTCGCTTCCAATCTCGGCTCCAGTTTCGTCAACTGGCGCTGTCCCGTCTTCGCTCGCGTCGACAATCCCTTGAAAACGGACCCGGTTTGCCTCCTGGCGACTGTCCTGATCTGGCACATCCATTAGGTTTTGACTGTCGCTTTCGCCATTGCTGTGGGAATCCGCGTCACCGGCATGATGGCCTTCAAAATGCTCAAGATGGGGATCAGGGGCGCGCGCCGCGCGCAAGTCGTTTGCGTCAGCTTCTTGGTCGCGCGTAGTGTCAGATTCGCTCATATAGGACGCTCTACCGGGCTTCGCCTTTCGGGCGACTGGCGAAATTTTCTTTCCCGGCATAGCGGATTTTGTGAGCAGCGCCAAATATTTGCGTCTCGGAGTTGCCCCCGTGGACGAAACCGGGCCGATCCTGCGCCTAAACCAGGAAGTGTTCTTGTGTTTCAACAGCAGGGATCATGCCACACGTCACCCCGACGAGGCCCGTCATGCAGCTTCGACGCTCAACAGAGACACGCGAATCCCACTAGGCAAAGAATTCGCATCACTGTTCTGGTTTAAAGGATCCCGGTCGCTCACCATGCAAGCCCGCCTCCAGGCCATCATATCATCAAGATCGTTCCAGGGGCTGGTCCTTGGATTGATCATTATCAATGCGGTGATCCTCGGGGCGGAAACCATCGACGGCGTGAAGGACTCCGTCGGGCAAGAGCTTATGATCCTTGATCGGATCATCATCTATACCTTTGCCGTGGAAATCCTGATGCGCTTTTTCGCTGAGCCGAGAGCCTACTTCAGAAATGGCTGGAATATTTTCGACTTTGTCATTGTTTTGGTTTCGTTTCTGGCGGCGACGTCTGGTTTGGCGGCGATCAGGGCGTTTCGTGTCTTGCGGGTTCTGCGGGTGGTGACCGTGATCCCTCGAATGCGCGTGGTGGTCTCTGCGCTTCTTGATGCAATCCCGGGGATCGCCTCCGTCGGCGTCGTTCTGATCTTAATTGTCTATGTTTTTGCCGTGATCGCCGCGAACCTTTACGGTGGAGATCATGAAATTTTTGGCGACGTCTTCGTCTCGATGTACACGCTCTTTCAGGTGATGACCTTGGAAGGCTGGCCAGACATCGCCGCAGAGGTTGCCATGACCCATCCCAATTCATGGATCTTCTTTTTGACGTTTGTCCTGATCGCGACGTTTACGATGCTGAACCTGTTCGTTGCCATCGTTGTGCGGGTAGTGGAAGAAGACTCAGATGCTTTGCTGACAGCTGAGACAAAACTTATTCAGAGTGAAATCAGACAGTTACGTGCAGATATTAAGGCGATGGTCGATAGTCGTGACCGTGACTCATAAAGGACGCGGCAGTTCCGAGCGAAATGGACATTAGTCTTCGCCAATAATTGCGAGAGTTAAATCGCGTAAGCGCGCCGACGCTTGGCGACCGCGTTCCGCCGAAGATAAGCGTTCACCAGAGGGCGTGAGGTGAGCCGTGCAGAGATCACACCGCCCACGACGGCGAGGGACGCCACTGTCAGAACCCCGTCCGGATTGGTGAGCGCAGGCTGACCGATCAGGTAGATCGTAAAGAGCGCGGACGCCGCCCCCGGTGCACCGCCAAACCAGGCGAGGAAGGCCTGGGATTCTTTCGGCAGGGACGGCGTGTTCAGAACGATGAGGCGCGGGCCGACGCGGAGGATCGTCACCGCTGCAATCGCAAAGACAATCGAAAGCAGGTCTGCCTGGAAAAGGCGTGGGGCGACGAGGCACCCAAAGCCAAGGTAAGCGAGTGGCGTCACGCTTTGCTCGGCGAACTGGCGAATGCGCAACCGTGTCGGTGATGCCGCGTTTGTCTGTTCGCCCCACAAAAGTCCTGCGGCTGTCGCGGCGACGATCGGCTCTCCCCCAACCATGGGGCCAAAGGTGAACGCCGCAGCACCAGCCATTAGGGCGAGCCCGGTATCGATCGATTTGCGCTGCATGGTCCGCCGCCGATAGAGTGCCGCCAGATGGGCAGCAACGAGCCCGACAACGCCGCCAGCAGAAAAGCCGATCAACGTGTCCAGACTCTTGCGCATAATTGGCCCCGACGTCGGTTCGTTCGGGCCCGGCGCGGTCGCGCAAGCAAGGCACAACAAGGCTAGCGGAAGGCCGAGAGCGATTATGGCAGCACTTTCATAGCGCACGGCAGCCTTGATGGTGGCCGGCGCCGGTGCATTGATCACCGCCTTGCGGTCAAAGGCTGCCCCATTAAGGGTAAGTGTCGCGCCGAGCAGGAGCGCCGCTGTCAGCGAAAACCCCGGCAACATGACAAGAGCGGCCAGCGAACAAGCGATGAAGTATATTGGAGCGCCCCCAAAAGTCAGCCGGAAAGACGACGGGCAGTAGCGCGACAAACGGCTGACGCGCAGTTGGGCCGCCGACGCAAAGCCGAGGGCCGCGAGCCCCATGGCGGCAAGCGAAGACGCAACTTGATCCCGGATACCACCTTCAGAGAAGGCGGACACAAAGAGAGCGGCACTAATCCCAATGGCGAGGCAAAGCCCAGGGGCCTCAGCCGCGCGCCGACCGAGACGGGTCGTCTGAAGGAGCAGGGCAATGATCAGGGTGGCAATAATGATCAGCAAGGCAGGTCTCGTGGTCAGATCGTGAACAGGACGCCGACATTGGCAATATAACAAAAAACTGGTTTGTGTAGGACCCTTTATCAGGCTGTCACTGACGGCTCAATGCGCACCTGGTTGACGGGCTCCGAATCACTTGGCCTGAAGATGAATCGATCCGTTCCCAGACGCAAATTGATTTTTCGCCAAGGTGCATTTTTTCCGCGTCAAGATAGTTTGTGCACCTGGCTAAATGGAGGCTAAAAACCCTTTGTTTATGCGGGTTTTAGAAACTTATCGAACACCTGATTTTTGCCCTTATACTCTCTTCAAGTCGATAAAATTAGAACAAAACGTGAAACTATGATTACGTTGAGAGAATGGTGAGAGTTATGTCCGACGAGACGCCGCGCAGAAAGCGCCGTGGGCGGCTTAAAAAGACCGTGGCGAAGAATGCCCCAAAGATTGCTGAGGCCCTTGGAGGGCCGCTGGCCGGGGCGGCAGTAGACGCCTTGTCCCGAGTGATCTTCGGTAAAGACGCCGCGGACGAAAACGACGAGGAGGCGCTGGTGGTGGCACTTGAAAAGGCCGGCCCGGAATTGGCGCTTGCCTTGCGCAAAGCCGATCAGGAGTTTCGCTTAGCGCTTCAGCAAAGCATGCTCGATGGCGAACGCATTGCTGCTGCTGACCGTGCCGATGCCCGTAAACGCCAAACCCTCATGGAGGACTGGACCCCTTGCGTGCTCGGCGCGTTGATCATCAGTGGCTTTTTTCTGGTGCTGGGGTTCATGGTGGCGCGGCGGTTGCCGGAAGGAGCCGAAACGGAATTCTCCATCATGCTCGGCGCGCTGGCGACCATGACTGCGGCAGTGGTGAACTATTTCTTCGGGTCCTCCGCGGGATCACGGGAGAAGACGCGCCTTTTGACACCAACGACAGGAAACCTCTCAGACCAAGATCACGCCAAGTGACCAATAGCGGACTGGACAATTGACAGGCGTTCGCCACAAGAAGGACCTGGCTGTGCCCGCCTGCTTGCATGGGATTTCGGTTCGGTCTTCGATCTGCGTCCTATACCCTATGATTTTCGTATACGGATTTAAGTGTGCACACTGACACAGCCATAATCGGTGGCGGCGTAATCGGTCTGACAACGGCGTTTGAATTGTCCGGCCAAGGTGCAAGCGTTGTCCTGGTTCGTGGAAAGCACAGACCCGCGAGCCTTGCCGCCGCGGGTATGTTGGCACCGTCATTTGAAAGCACCCCTGAGGGCATTGAGGCGGACCTCTTTCGCCTCGGCATGAAGGGCCTTGCGCGATGGCCGAGCTTTGCGACCGAGTTGGAAGACGTAAGCGGGCTTTGTATTGATCTTCGGACCAGTGGTATTCTGGGTGCCTTCGCCGGGAAAACGAACGAGGCATTGCAAGTCCAGCGTTCCCGCTTAGCGGGGGCAGGTGTTACTGCTGATATTCTGTCAGCAGAGGAGTTGCGCGAAATAGAACCCTGCCTTGCCGACGGCAGTCTTGCAGAGTGTGGCGTCGGCGGTTTGTTGGTCCATGGGGAGGGGCAGGTCGATCCTTCTTGCTTGCTGAATGCACTGGAAGCCGCCTTGGAGCGGCGAGGTATCGTTCGGCTTGAACCAGATGAAATCGTGCGCATAGAGATTAATGCAGATAGGGCCGCTGCCATGAACAGTCGCGGCGAGAGTGTTATCTCGGCTGACCAAATAATTCTTGCGACCGGCGCGCGCAATGTGCCTGACATCTTTGTGCGGAATGACCTTTCATCCGCAGCGGCGGCCGTGCGCGCCTGGCAAGTTCCGGTCAAGGGAGAGGCTCTGGCCGTTGAGTTGCCTGAAGGCGGACCGAGGCGGGTAATCCGCACAGGTGATGTTTACTTGTGTCCTAAGGTCGATGGCCGCCTTGTCATCGGCGCAACGGAAGCCCGAGGTCTGGATGACGACACGCCGGATGGGGAGGCGATTGATCGCTTGCGTCAGAAGGCAAACAAGATCGCCCCTGTCCTCCGTCATGCGCCGGAGATTTCCCGTTGGGCAGGGGTCCGTCCCGGGGGCGCGGATCATGCCCCCATTATCGGTGTTCACAGCGAGATTGGGAAGCGGCTCATCTTCGCCCTCGGCCACTACCGCAATGGGATCCTGCTCGCCCCGGCGACCGCGAAGCTTCTGTCGGAGATCGTGTCAGGGAGAGAACCGGATCCGCATAGCGCGGTCTTTGCCCCGGACAGAGTTTCTTCCAGCGGGATCGCGTCAGCAGCTATGGGTGATGAGGGAGCGCGATGACTGATCGGTTAGGACTTCATTGACCTTAAACGGCGAAGCTTTCCCCATGAGTGATGGTCTCTTTTCAGCTGGTCCTGTCCAGATGGCGGCCCCCCAGGCGATCCGCCGGGCGTCGGCGCGCACGGGCGTTGAATTCGACTATCTTTATAACGTGGCCGTCCGTGAAAGCCGTCTCGACCCTTCTGCCAAAGCCAAGACGTCGTCGGCAGCGGGGCTCTTTCAGTTTATCGAACAAACTTGGCTCAGTGCGGTGAAAACCCACGGGGGGCGCCACGGCTTGGCGCGCGAGGCCGCCGCGATCGAACAAACGGCGAGCGGAAAGTACCGCGTCGCTGATCCTGAATTGCGCCAGAAGATCCTCGACCGTCGTTTTGATCCGCAAGCCGCAGCGGCGCTGGCTGCTGAGTTTGCCCGCGATAACAAGACCCGGCTTGAAGCCTCATTGGGGCGCACCGTGGATGCAGCGGAACTCTACGCGGCTCACTTCCTTGGTGCAGGTGGCGCGGAAACGCTCCTGAAAGCACCGAAATCGGCCAGCGCTGCTGCGCTATTGCCGGCAGCGGCGAAAGCAAATGTACCGGTTTTTTATGATGGCAAGCGCGCGCGATCCGTTGGGGAACTGATCGATGGGTTTAAGCGCACCATCAATGGGACGTCGGCAACTGAAACTAGCGCGACCGTCAAGCTTGCCAACTCTGCACTGGGGCATAAGGCCAGCCCTATAGCGCCCGGCGTCAACGCCATACCGCCTGCCCCGACAAATGCGCTTCCGCCGGTTCTTCCAGCCGCCGTGTCGGTTCTGTCTGATCACGGCGTAAGAGGGGCTCTGCCCAGCCAAGAGGTAACCCAACGCCCGGCCTTGCGGACTGTTGATGTGGATGCCATTGGGCCGAAGCGGACGGCGCCGCCATTGCGCACCGCATCGGTATCGCCGTCGGTGGATCAGTTTTCTGCCAATCTCATCGCTGATACAGTCGCGAGATCGTCGGATGGGCCTCAGGCGAGTGATATCAATCAGGGGGTGATGCGGGGTCAAGATGGGCTCACGGGTGCAACGCCTTTGTCCCTGGTTATTCTTCAAGCGCTGGATCCGTCCCGCTTGCGCCGCGGACGGAACGAACGATAACCAATACTCTCAATTATCCGCAGGCTGAGATCGTAATCTCCGCGGGCAGACCGACAATCCCCTTGCCGCAAGCGCCGTCAAACTTCGCCTTGGCGATCCCGGCCGCGCCGGTAAAGTCGGCATTGGTCAGGTTTGCCCCTGAAAAATCCGCCTGCGTCACATCTGCGCCTTTAAAACTCGTTCTCACGAGATCGCTTCTGTTGAACCGCGCTCCGCGAACGTCCGATCCATCAAAAATGCTGCCCCGTAAGTTTGTCTCCACGAATTGTGCATTAGTGGCAAAGCCCTCCATGAAGGAGATCTTTTCAAGGCTCGCACCGCTGAAACTCGCCTCAGTCGCATCAGCTTTATCGAGGTTCGCGCCGGCGAGATTGGCAAAGCGGAACGTCGTCTCTTTGATGTCTGCGGCAGAAAAGTCCGCAAGCGGAATGATCGCTACATTCAGGTTGGCTTGCTTCAACCGCGCTTTGCGGAATGTAACTTCGCGCCCTTGCGCACCTTCGAAAATCGACTGGTCGAGACCGGCGCCTAGAAAATTTGTTCGGTCGATAATTGCGCCAGCATAGTTTGCCCCCGGATTACTGAGGCCGGTCTGGTTTGTGTCAGCGAGAATTTCAACTGTGAACGCATCGTCCGAGTTGATATCGATCTTGTTCGGGATCAACTTAGACCGCACCTCAACGTTTTTGACAGCGCGCGCAAGATCAGGGGCAACGCGGTCAGCATTGTTCAGAGTTTTGGCAACGAATTTGGCAACGGTCCGCAGGGGATTAAACGTGGCTCGGCCGGTTTGGTCCGCCACCAGATTGACGGTGATGGTGAACATCATCCCCATAAAGAGGGCCATCAGAACGATAATCCGGCTCACGGCGATAACCTTTGCGTCTAATCAAACTACCTGGGGTCAGGTTAAAGACGCCAGCTTCAGGTTCCGTTACCGAAGCCTTACAAATTTCTTAAAACCTAGGGGGAGCTGGTCAAATCAATATACAAATTGCTCATTAACTGGATGTTTACCCGGTCAGCTGCAACCGGTTGTGGCCCCGCAGCTCTCACAACGCAGGCACGCTCCCGCTCTTACGAGGGTGAATTGTCCGCATTCGGGACAAGCATCGCCCTCATATCCTTTCGCCCGCGCTTGTCCTCTATTGTCCAAGGGGTCAGCCAAAGGTGAGGCAAGCCTGCCGGGCGGTGCTTTTTGCTGGACGGCATCTGCGAGCCGGGCAATCTGTGCTTCAAGGGCGTCAGGACTTGTAACATCGGCGGCCGTCACCTCGGAAACGACACCCGCATCACTGGCGTCCTCTGCCTCTTCGGTCAGAGATTGCTCGGTCGCTTCATCTTCACGTTGATCGGTGAGCTGATTGTCGTCTTTGCGAAACCGTTCAAAATCCCCGCCGCGCAGCACAACCAGATTGTCGGTCACTGTCGAGCGGCTAAAGCCCTTGGAGATAAGACGCGCTGCTTCTTCCTGGACTTTTTCCTGGCTCACGCCGCGGCCGATTGAATCAACGGCGGAGTCATCCGGGTCGACATGGGCAAGGTCCGATCGGCCCAGATAGGAAATGGCCAGTTCACGGAAGATATAATCGATGATCGAGGTCGCATGCTTAATCTGATCGTTGCCCTCAACACGGCCAGACGGGTCGAACCGCGTGAACACATACGCATCAACAAACTCTTCCAATGGCACACCGTATTGAAGCCCGAGGGAAATGGCGATGGCAAAATTGTTCATCAGACTGCGGAAGGCGGCGCCTTCTTTGTGCATGTCCACAAAGATCTCGCCGAGTTCACCATCGTCAAATTCGCCAGTGTGCAGATAGACCTTATGACCGCCAACAATCGCCTTCTGGATATACCCCTTGCGGCGATCGGGCAGGCGCCGGCGTCCCGGTGTCCGTTCAATAATACGCTCAACTATCCGTTCAGCGACAATCCGTGACTTTTCCGCAGCCGGCGCTTCCGCCACGGCAGCAGCAAAATCATCCAGCGGCTGGAGATCGTCGTCGTCGCTGGTTTTTGGAGCTGCGTCTGCCTCATGTTCGGTGGTTTCGTTCATCACGAAACGCGTCAGCGGCTGGGAAAGTTTAGAGCCATCTCTATAAAGAGCAATAGATTTTAGACCCAGGTCCCACGCGCGCAGATAAGTGCGCCCGCAATCGGCCACGCTGGCGGGGGCGGGCAGGTTGACCGTCTTGGAGATTCCGCCGGAGATAAACGGCTGCGCTGCCGCCATCGTGTCTAGGTGGGCATCCACGGAAAGTGCCCGATCACCGATCCGCCCGCACGGAACTGCGCAGTCAAAAACGTCCAGATGTTCCGGCTTGATATGCGGTGCCCCTTCCAGGGTCATCGCGCCGCACGCATAAAGATTGGCCGCATGAATATCTTCGTCACTGAACCCCAGATCGCGCATGACGTCGTACCCGGACTGAGCCATTTGCTCGTCGTCATAGCCAAGGGTTTGTCGACAGAACGTCTCGCCAAGGGCATCAGGCATGAAGGCAAAGGTCAGATCAAATGCTTGCTCGAGCCGCCCTTCCAGAGCGCTGATCTGTTTCTCACTAAACCCTTCTGCACTCAGACTTTCGCGATTGACAACCGGACAGCCCCTCAGGGTTTGGCGGCCGGTCGCGTAGTGGCTGATGTCTTCGATCTGTTGGTTGGTATACCCCAAAGCGGCAAGGGCAGATGGCACTGATTGGTTGATCAGCTTAATCATGCCGCCGCCAGCCAGTTTCTTGAATTTGACGAGGGCAAAGTCCGGTTCAATACCGGTGGTATCGCAATCCATCACAAGACCAATGGTGCCTGTAGGCGCGATTGCGGTCACTTGCGCATTTCGAAAACCACTCAGTGAGCCGATCTCATAGGCATCGTCCCAGACCGAACCGGCGCGCGTTGCCAGGTTTGCCCACGGCGCCGTTTCAAGTGCAGGTGAGGTTGGTGGTTTGGCGAGGCCTTCAAAGTCGCCATGGTCGCGGGTGCCACAGGCAGCCCTGCGGTGGTTACGCAGCACCCGGAGCATATCATCGCGGTTTCGAGTAAATGCCGGAAACGGGCCATAGACGCTGGAAAGTTCCGCAGATGTGCGGTAGGCGGCGCCGGACATCAGGGAGGATATCGATGCGGTGATCCCCTGCGCGTCGTCGCTGCCATAAGCAATCCCTGAGCTCATAAGGAGCGCACCGAGATTGGCAAATCCAAGCCCAAGGGTGCGGTAGTCATAGCTTCGTTGGGCAATCTCCGCCGAGGGGTATTGCGCCATCAGAACCGAGACTTCGAGGACAGTGGTCCACAAGCGGCAGGCGTGTTCAAAACCGACCTCGTCAAACCCGGCGTCGGTCTTAAATTTTAAGAGATTGATCGAGGCAAGGTTGCAGGCAGTATCGTCCAGAAACAGGTACTCTGCGCACGGATTGGAGCCGCGGATCTCCCCATCGCTGGCGCAGGTATGCCAGGCGTTGATGGTGTCTTTGAACTGTAGGCCAGGATCAGCGCTCGCCCAGGCCGCCTCGCAGATGCGTTGCCACAGGGATTGGGCGCGGATCGATTTGGTTTGCTTGCCATCCACCCGGCGCGTAAGGGGCCAGTCCTTGCCATTGGCCAGGGCGTCGAAAAACCCGTCCCCTAGCCGAACGGAGTTATTGGCATTCTGACCACTGACAGTGCGGTAGGCCTCGCCTTCCCAGTCCGCGTCATAAGTGTCGATATAGATCTCGCGCATGCCTTGGCGGGCAAGATCGAGAATGCGCTGGATCGCGCCAGACGGCACAAATGCCTTCTGGGCTGCTTTGATGGCGTCTTTCAGTGGCCGGTTCTTAGCTGGGTCCGTAACGGCGCTATCCCCACCAGCTGCCCAACATGCTTTCAGGATTTTCGGCAGATGCATCGCCAGTACTTGCGAGCCAGCGGCGAGCGCAGCGACTTTTTCTTCTTCCCGGGCCTTCCAGTCAACGAAGTCTTCAATGTCCGGATGATCTGCATCCACAATAACCATCTTGGCGGCCCGCCGAGTCACGCCGCCAGATTTGACCGCGCCCGCCGCGCTGTCGCCAACCTTCAGGAAGCTGAGCAAACCGGAACTAAAACCGCCGCCGGAAAGGGGCTCTCCGGCGCCGCGCAGGTTCGAAAAATTGGTGCCCGTGCCTGACCCAAACTTGAATAGCAGCGCTTCGCGCTTCCACAAGTCCATGATGCCGCCATCGCCGACAAGGGTATCATTGACCGACTGAATAAAGCAGGCATGGGGTTGGGGGCGCTCATAGGCGGAAGGGGATTCCGTCAGGCGTTCCGATTGTGGATCTACGAAGTAATGGCCGGAGCGATCGCCTTCAATGCCATAGGCCCAGTGAAGACCTGTGTTGAACCACTGCGGACTGTTCGGTGCGCCGATCTGGGCGGCCAACATGAACTTGATCTCGTCGACAAACGCCGCGGCGTCGTTTTCATCATCAAAGAGTCCACTGGTCCAGCCCCAATATCCCCACGTGCCGGCGAGCCGGTCGAATACTGCACGCGCTTGGCGTTCAGCGCCGAAGCGCTGGTCCGGCGGCAACTTAGCCAGAGCGGCGACGTCCGGGACGGACCGCTGCAAAAATGCCGGAACGCCATCTTCTTCAACTTTTTTGGTAACTGCAGGGACGCCCGATTTGCGGAAATACTTTTGCGCGAGGATATCGACGGCGGTCTGGCTCCAGTGGTCGGGCGCTTCGATACCTGCAACTGCGTGGAGCGTCTCGCCGGAGATCGACCGGACAGTACTGTCGCGGGTAATGAAGTCGATCCCCGCATAGGGGTCGGTCAATTCCTTGGTAAAAAGTCGATCAAAGCGCATGAAAGAGCTCGTGTCCTCATGGAGCGTTTCGCAAAATCGGGCTAACCGGACAGTCGGAGAGGCCTGATTCTGCAAGTGGTCAAGGCGTGGAGAGCAGCTCTCCATAAGGCCTCTTCACAGGGTTTGGGGCCATTCGCAACCTGGCTCTTGTTACCCTACTTACTATAAGCTTTCGCGCCTCAATATGCGAGGTCTAGACCTCATCTTCGGCGTGGGCCATAGTCCGGTCAAAATCATGGGGCAACGTCGCCCAAACGGTTATTTGTTATGCTTTCTCAATTGTTTACCTGGTGGAATTCAACCACGTTCGGCACATCTTTCACGCTTTGGCGCCGGGGCGCGAAGCTTGTTGGTAAAGACGAGCAGGGCAATCGGTATTTTGAAGAAAACGAGCCCAGCGCGTCGGACGGTCGCAAGCGCCGGTGGGTGGTTTATCACGGCATCGCCGAAGCCTCCCGTGTCTCTGCCGATTGGCACGGTTGGCTGCACCACACGTTCGACGTGCCTCCAACTGAAGAACCGCTACTGCGCCAGACCTGGGAGAAAGATCACGTCCCCAATATGACCGGCACGCCATTGGCTTATCATCCAAAAGGCAGCCTTTATAATACGAAGGACGGCGGCGTTGATCAGGGATATAGTGCCTGGGCGCCGGGCGATAACTAGTTGACCAAATAGTCGGGTCGATGCGGTAAGCTAGGCGCGTTGGGATGAGCAAAAGATCAGACCGGGGATGTCAAAAGGCAAGTCGATGAAACAGAGCAGCTTACTCGAAACGTTGGTTGGCATTGTGGTGGTGGCCGTCGCTGTGGTGTTTTTCAATTACGCATACGGCGCCGCGGGCAGGACAATTGGCGGGTCGACTTACGATATCAATGCAGTTTTCGGCCGGGTCGACGGCCTTTCCGTCGGCGCTGAGGTCAAGATCGCTGGGATCAAAGTCGGATCAGTAACAACGGCCGCCCTGGATGATGCAACTTATGAAGCGCGTCTCACAATGGCCATCAACGACACGGTGGCCATTCCCGATGACTCCGTTGCAAAGGTCGCCTCTGAAGGGCTGCTTGGCGGCGCGCATATCTCCATTGAGCCAGGCGCTAGCGACGACATGCTGGTGGAGGGCGATCAGCTTGTCTTGACGCAAGGGTCGGTGGACCTTTTGGGACTGGCAGTGCAATCATTTACCGAAGGCGGCAGTGCGCCAGAGGCATCTGCGGATCAGTTAGGGGATCTACCTCCCATTATTGAAGGCGATGACGAATGATCCTCAAGCGGAATACATGGCTTTTTAGTATTGCTTTGGTCACGTCAAGCAGCCTGTACGCTGCAACAGCTCAAGAGGGACAAGTGCAAAGCGGCCAAGACGACGTGCTAGATCAAGGCCAGGCACTTCCTGACGCCGTCAACGGGGCGCCCGACGAATTCGACGAACTCGATTTCTTGTCGCGTACTGACGATGAGGAGTTTCCCGAACTCAACGAGACTGTCGCTCGCGAACCGGTTTCGGTGACCGTTCGAGCACTCGATAAAGTCACTGCTAAATACCAGGATCTCACCATTGCGATGAACGAAGTAGTGGATTTCGGGACATTGAAAATCGCAGCACGATACTGCGACACTCGCCCGCCAGAAGAATTCCCTGAAACGAGCGCGTTTTTGCAAGTCTTCGATCAAGGTTTCGACGACGGAGCGCCAGCTGACCGCCACTTGCCCGAGCGGGGAGAAGTCGCAAACGCGGTTGCCTTGCCTGAAGACGCGCCAGTGGCCGACCACGCAAGTATTCCGCTGCCGGATAAGTTTGCGCCAATTGCAGGTAAAAAGATCTTCAGTGGATGGATGTTTGCCTCAAGCCCAGCGCTGAATGCTCTTGAACATCCGGTCTATGATGTTTGGGTGATCAGTTGCGAGACAATGCCAGAAGATAGCGAATAGCCTTTCCTAGGGAAACGGGCGTCATCGTCGGCGTATTGTTGAAGAGCTGATTGATATGCTGCGTCCGGCCATTCTTCCACGCCGAATTGACTCAAATGCTCAGTAAAGAACTGGGTGTCGAGGATTGCAAATCTAGCCTCTTTTAAGGCAGCGATCAGATATAGCATTGCAATTTTGCTGGCGTTCGTGCGTCTGGAGAACATGCTCTCCCCACAGAAGATTGCGCCCATCTCAACGCCGTATAGTCCGCCAACCAATTCATCACCTGCATAACACTCCACACTATGGGCCCAACCGAGCGCGTGCAGTTCACAATACGCCTCCAAGATCTGATCATTAATCCAGGTGTCCTCACGACCTTTGGCCGGCGCGGCACATTCCAAGAGAACGCGATGAAAATTTTCATTGAATTTAATCTGGAAAGGCTCGCGCTTCAAAAGGCGGCGCAGCTTTTTTGGGGCCGTTGCGTGGTCTAGCTCCAAAACGCCCCGCTCGTCGGGGAGGACCCAGACAATTGACGGATCGAAGCGCGACCGGGACATGGGAAAGTACCCCAGACGGTACGCATTCATGATATCCGCCGCTTGCAGACGATCTGCCGAATCACGGGCCATGGAGAAAGTATGGCGCGTTTGGTACCTCGCGTGAAGTAAGGCCTGAAAACTGGACCAGATTTAAGCATTGACAAGGAGCGGGGGAACAGCCGGTTAGCTCCTAACCGGCTAGCTAACTAGCCTTCCTGGGAGGCGAGCCAGTCTTCCAGCCAGTGGATATGATAGTTGCCCGCCTGAAAATCCGGCTGATCCAACAATTCCATAAAGAGCGGCGTTGTGGTCTCCACGCCGCTTAAAGCCAATTCGCGTAAAGCCCGACGCAGTCGCGCAAGACAATGCTCGCGATCATCGCCGAAGACAATCAGCTTGCCGATCATCGAGTCGTAATATGGAGGTATCTTGTACCCGGTGTAAATGGCACTGTCGAAACGCACGCCCGGTCCACCCGGCGCATGGAAATAGTCAATTGCCCCGGGCGAAGGCCGAAATGTCTGCGGGTTCTCCGCATTGATCCGGCATTCAATGGCGTGACCTCGAAAAACGAGACTGTCCTGTTCGAAGCTGAGCGGCTTACCGGAGGCAATTCGGATTTGTTCACGGACCAGATCAATGCGGGTGACCTGTTCCGTAATCGGATGTTCAACCTGGAGGCGGGTGTTCATTTCGATGAAATAGAACTGGCCATTCTCATAGAGAAACTCGATCGTCCCAACCCCAAGATACCCAAGCTCCGCGATTGCCTCACGTGCTATTTTGCCAATCTCATCGCGCTCCGTTTCAGTCAGGGCGGGGGACAAGGCTTCTTCCAGAACCTTCTGGTGCCGGCGTTGAAGCGAGCAATCTCGCTCACCTAACTGGACAACATTGCCGTGACTGTCGGCTGCAATCTGGATCTCAATGTGCCGCGGCCGTTCAAGATACTTTTCCAGGTAAACGGCATTATCATTAAACGCGGCCATGGACTCTGCTCGTGCAGTATTCCAGGCTTCCTCTAGGGCATGGCGATTGAGCGCGACCTTCATCCCGCGACCGCCGCCACCTGCCGCCGCTTTTACAAGGACGGGAAAACCGATCTTGTCTGCCGCTGTGAGTGCCTCTTCGACGGAATTCACTGGCCCATCGCTGCCCGGCACAAGTGGAATGCCAACTTTACCCATGGCGGACTTCGCGGCGATTTTGTCCCCCATAATCCGGATATGTTCCGCATCGGGACCAATAAAGACGACATTGTGTGCCTTTACGATTTCCGCAAAGCGCGCATTCTCCGAAAGAAACCCGTATCCGGGGTGAATGGCGTCGGCACCTGTTATTTCTGCGGCGGAGATGATCGCAGGTATATTGAGATAACTATCCCGGGGCGGCGGCGGGCCAATACAGACACTTTCATCCGCAAGACGCACATGCAGGGCATTGGCATCGGCCGTGGAGTGCACGGCAACGGTTGATAACCCAAGCTCTTTACAGGCCCGATGGATCCGAAGAGCAATCTCGCCACGATTGGCAATAAGGACTTTGTTCAGCATGCGGTCAACGCTCGCCTTGATTTTGGACAACGCCAAGTTGGCGGAAAAACTAAGCTGACTGTCACCTATTCAATGACAATCAAGGGTTCGCCGAATTCAACCGGCTGTTCGTTCTGCACAAGGATCGATTTGACCTTGCCTGAAGAAGCAGCCGTGACAGGGTTCATGGTCTTCATCGCTTCGATAATCATGACCGTTTGCCCCTCGGTCACCGCGTCGCCTGGCTTCACAAATGGCGCAGAGTCGGGGGAGGGAGACAGATAGACCGTCCCTACCATGGGAGAAAGAACTGATCCGGCTGGTGGTTTATCGTCTTGAGCGGGTTTCCCGCTCGGTATTGTTGCAGTTGGTTCCTGGGGAGCTACCGCTGGTGCGGCTACGGCCGCTGCGGGAGCAACAGCGGCAACCGGCGCCGGTGCTCTGGCGACGCGCACCTTGATGTCTGACTTGTCGACCTCGATTTCTGTCAGGCCGGTCTCATCCAAGATCTGCGCAAGTTCGCGTATCCAAGCGGCTTCATTGTTGTTTTTGTCGGCGGGGGATTTGGCCATCTGACCTTCCTGCTCTTATTGAAGTTGTGTGGGTTTTTCGATTAGTCGGTCAATCGCGTCAAGCGCTAGGACATACCCCTCTGCGCCGAGACCGGAGATCAGGCCTCTCGACGCGCTCGCTGTATAGCTGTGCGCCCGAAACGGCTCGCGGGCGGCAATGTTTGACAGATGAACTTCGATCACAGGCACTTTGACGGCTCGGAGCGCATCCAACAACGCAATCGACGTGTGGCAGTAGGCAGCCGGATTGAAGATAAGGCCGACGGCATCTTCGTCGGCTTCCTGAACCCAATCAACCAGATCGCCTTCGGCATTTGACTGGCGGAAATCCACCTTTCGCCCATGAGACGCGGCTTTTGCACTGCAAAGTTGTTCGATATCCTCAAGGGTCTGGTGGCCGTAAATCTCAGGCTCGCGTTGTCCTAAAAGGTTTAGATTTGGGCCATTTAGGATGAAGATAGTCTCGTCTTTTGCCATCACGTATTTTGGTGTTTCCGCCCTTGCCAAATCTGATCTGGCCTCTCACATATGTGCCAGAAAAGTCGGTAGTTTATTGGAATGACTATAAAAATAACTCTTAACGGAACCGGACAGGAATTTGAAGCGTCTATGACCTTGGACGCACTCGCCAGAGACTTGGGTCTTGATCCCCGAAAGGTTGCAATCGAACGCAATCATGCCGTTGTTCCGAAATCAGCTTATGATACCACGCCCGTCGAAGATGGCGATTGCTTTGAAATTGTACAATTTGTGGGAGGCGGCTGATGCGCCTGGACGAACCACGGGACGACCGCCAGGCCGACCTATCTGATAAGCCGTTGATCATTGCCGGGAATGAATATTCATCCCGGCTTATTGTCGGGACAGGCAAATACAAAACCTATGAACAAAACGCCGAGGCAGCGACGGCAGCGGGGGCGGAAATCGTGACCGTTGCGCTGCGGCGGGTGAACTTGAGCGACCCCGGGGCCCCGAGATTGATTGATGCTCTCGACCCGAAGAAGTTTGTTTATCTTCCGAATACGGCTGGATGTTTCACTGCCGATGAAGCTGTGCGCACACTGCGCCTTGCACGGGAGGCAGGCGGATGGGATCTCGTGAAACTCGAAGTGCTCGCTGACCAAAAAACGCTCTACCCCGATATGGAAGAAACCCTTGCCGCGGCGAAGCTTCTGATCTCAGAAGGCTTCCAGGTGATGGTCTATTGCTCCGACGATCCTGTTTATGCGCGGAAGCTAGAAGATGCCGGGTGCTGTGCAATCATGCCTCTTGGCTCGTTGATCGGTTCAGGCCTCGGGATCATGAACCCTGTCAACATTCGCCTCATCGTAGAACAGTCCAGCGTGCCCGTCATTGTTGATGCCGGTGTGGGCACCGCTTCCGACGCGGCTCTTGCCATGGAACTCGGATGCGATGGCGTATTGATGAATACAGCTATTGCCGAAGCGAAGGACCCCATCCTTATGGCATCGGCCATGCGTCACGCCGTCATTGCGGGGCGACAGGCGTACCTTGCGGGGCGAATGCCGAAGAAGAAGTATGCCGATCCATCTTCACCGCTGGCAGGGCTGATCTAGCCCTCAAATCAGATCGAATTCAGCGATTGGATTCAACTCGCTCGGCTCCTTGAAAAAGAGGCCGGGCTAAGAGTTCGACGTGACAATAAAAAGATCGCCTGCGGCGCTTATCCCTTGGTCGCTTTGCGAGCTTCCTCGATTGCCGCCTTGACCCTTGCTGGCGCAAAGCCAGGGATCACATCGATAAAGCTTCCGTCTGCGGAGGCGATCAAGAATGTTGGTGTACCATCAATACCAAGTCTCGATGCGGTACTTAAGTTCTCTTGGATTTCATTGATCAACTCAACGGACGCGGCATCCGCTTTCAACGCATCCACATCCAGTTTTGAGGCTTTGGCAAGAGTCAGAATGCGGTCTTCGGTCAACACACCTGGCTCTTTCATTAGCTTGAAGTGAAAATCTAAGTATTTATCTTGTTCCCTGGCGGCAAGAGAATAACGGGCCGCAGTCTCAGATTCTTTGCGCAGGATTGGCAATTCGCGGAAGACGAACTTGACGTTCTTTTCCTTTTTCGTCAGCTCGCGGACATTACCGGCGGCTTTTTTGCAATAACTACAATGATAGTCAAAAAACTCAACAACAACGACTTCTGGCGTGCCTTTGCCCTCAAAAGTGGTGAATCCGCCAATTTCCTGTTGGAGTGTGTCGATATTGGCGAGCGCTGCTTCCTTGGTGCGCTCTTCTTCGGCGAGGCGTTCTGATTCCGCAAAGGCGTTGACCGACTCAAGGATCAAGCGCGGATTAGCCTTAATGTAATCGCGAACGATGTCTTCAATCTCCTGCTGTTGCAAGTCGCTGAATGAAGACGACGCAGTTGCCTCTTCGGTTGCGTCGTTTGATTGTCCGTCTTGTGCATTGCTGAAGCTGGCCAGAACAACCCCCAGAACAACTGCCCCGAGAAGAGCGGCAGCGATTGCTAATTTGTTACCCATACTGACTTCCCCATTTGACTTCGGGACGCTGTATTTGCGCCCGCTAAAACTGTTGATGATTTTTCCCGCGGAAGGTTGGATCCGGTACGTCTTGTTCGTTCGGATCGCGCCGGTCCTGCGGGGCAGGTCGTTTCCGGTCGCGTTGTTCGTTCAGAAACTCATTTGGTCCCTTACCGGTTGCGGCGAAAATTATGTCGGCTGCTTGTTGCCACTCAGGTGTGCCTCGCTCAAGGCCCCGCATGGCGCGCTGAGCAAATTGTGCCGCCTCTATGTTTTGCCGTGTATGATACTTGGACTCTGCCGTCGCAAGATACGCCATTGGCTCGTTTTCCATGGCCCCATAAGCGCGCGCCATTTCAAACCAAGCAAACGAGTTATCCGGTTCAGCCAAAAGAGCGGCCTTAAACTCCTGGACCGCCATCGGCATCTGCGTCTTGTCTTCCGTGGCAAGGTAGGCACGGCCTAGATTGATCCGAAACAAGGGTTCGGTTGGATCAAGTTGCACGGACGTCTTATGCGGCTCGATGCTGTCGGCCACTCGGCCAAATTCAAAAAGCATTTGCCCCTTCAACTCGTGGAAGAACTCGTTCTCCGGGAACTTGTCGAGCAGATAGTCAATCTCTTTTAGGCCCCGATCGATATTGGCTGAGCGATAATACGCAACGGCTCTCGCATAATGGGCCGGGTCGCTCTGATCGGTTTCCGGGTATCGCCGAAGAGTATGGTGGGCCTGATCCAAAAACCCGTGGATTTTTGCCTGGATCATCCGCAAACGGTAGACTTCATCTTCACTGTCTTTGGCCTCAAAGTGAGGAGACGCGCCTGCGCGTTCGCGCAACGCGGTGATCCTGGCGTTCGCGAGGGGGTGGGTCTGGAAGTAAGGGTTCGTCCGATACCCGGTGATAATCTGACTATTGCGGAGCTTGCCGAAAAACTCGATCAATCCTTGGCTGGAATGACCAATTTCGTCGAGATAGCTGACGGCCGCCTGATCGGCTGCTGATTCTTGGCTCCGGCTGTATTTCAACGCATTGGCAACGCCAATGGTCTGACCCAAGCCCAAAATGCCAAGCCCGGCGTCGGGGGCACCGGCGGCGACCGCACCAGCGGCCAGGACAAGGCTCAACAACATGGGGCGTGTTGCCGAAGCAAGCGCTTCGTCGGATCGCGCTGTGTGTCCACCTGCAATGTGCCCGGCCTCGTGGGCGATAACCCCTTCGATCTGGTTCGGCGTATCAGCGGTCGTGATCAGCCCAGTAAAGATGCCCATGGTTTGTCCGCCAGCAAACGCGTTTGGAGGACCTGCAAGGAGCAGAATATCAATGTTTTCTGGTTCGAGACCGGCAGCCTCAAAAATTGGATGGGAATAATCAGCTAGGAATTCTTCAATCTCCGCATCCCGCAATAGCGCTTGCGCCCAAAGAGGTTGGATCGTGGCAAAAAAGACGCCGCATGCAATCAGCACCGACTGGCAAATCCGCTTGCGGATGGGGGGCAGGGAGCCCAAAGCATTGTGTCTGAAGAGCGAAGCGGTCATGGCGTGAAGTCTACTCAATGGGCGCTCACGTGGCAAAGCCACTTTTCATGGCCGAATGTGAACGGAATGTGGTCGATACTCATTTAAACGCGTGATCACACGTCAGTCCGTCTTCACATTTGATTGATTTTCAGCAAGCCCTTTCTATCAGCCGGAAAATCAATCAACCTTAAAGCGATACCGCCTGGGCGATCTGAGCGACCGCTTTGGTACGGTTTCGCAAGTGCCGCCTACCCGCCTAGGGCCCGCTGCCACCACCCTTTGCGGCTCTTTTGCTTGCGCTTGTCTTTTTTCTCTGGCGCGGAAGGGGCGTCGTTATCGTCACTTGCTGCGGCTTTTTCAGCGTCAGCTTGTCCCGACTTCTGATCCTGGGCATCTATGTTCTCTGCGCCATCTTTGTCAGCAGCAGCTTGAGCAGTCTCTTCTTCGTAAGACTTAGCTCGACTGCGGAGAACCAAAACGTCCTCGTCTTCCTTTTCCGACGCAGGTTGCTCGTCTTGCGTTACCGCTGCCTGTTCGTTTTTCGTCAGCAATTCTGCGTCCTCGCGTTCAACCATTTGAGTTTCGTTCGCCGCCGCTTTGCTCTCAGAGGAAGCGCTCTCGGTGTTGGTTGCGATATCATCAGGCGTCAGATTATCGGCATCCGATGAATCGACGCCATCCTCTTTGCTACTGTCACTTTGCGCCGCTACCTCTTCGGAAGTGTCCTCTTCATTTCGGCGGTTATTGCGGCGACCGCCACGTCTTCCGCGCCGCCGACGACGGCGAGGCCGGTCTTCGTCGCTTTCCGCAGTTGTCTCGTCGCTCTCACCACGACTTTCGTTTGTCTCCTCGCCGTCTTGATCATCATCCTGGCCGGCGTCATCGGCACTTACCCCGTCCCGAGGATCTTCCTGACGGTCGTCGGCGCGTTCTTCGCCCCGGCGACGGCGGCGACGCCGACGACGCTTGCGGCCGCGGCCGTCTTCACTGTCCTCGTCGCTGTCGCTTTCTTCAGTGCGCTGTTCAGTAACTGCATCGTCGTCTTCGTCGTCGGTTTCGTTTTCAGAAAAGTCGGATTGTATCGCATTGGCATTTGTAACCGGGGCGCGTTGCCCAGCAAGGCGCTCTAGTTCGAACACATCGCCAATTTTGTCGCTATCCAGAGAGAACGCCAAGGTCACGCCGTAGCTGGTTTCAATCCGGTTCAGCCAGTTGCGTTTATGGTTCAGAATGTAAAGGACAACGTCAGTCGCCGCTGCGATCTTGATACCCGATGCTTTACTTGCCAGCACTTCGGCTTCCGCTGCGCGGAGGATCCTCAACGCGGCCATCTCGTGGGATCTAACGACACCCGCGCCATTACAGGTCGGGCAGGTCGTGGTGGTCCCATCAACAATACCTGAACGACGCCGTTGCCGGGACATTTCCAACAACCCAAAAGGAGAAATCCGCCCAACTTGAATGCGCGCCCGATCCTGACGGAGGGACTCTTTCAGTCGTTTTTCAACCGCCCGGTTGTTGCGGTGTTCTTCCATATCGATGAAGTCGATCACCAAAAGACCAGCCAGGTCTCGCAAACGACATTGACGGGCGACTTCACGCGCTGCCTCAAGGTTCGTTTTGAGCGCAGTCTGCTCAATATTGCGTTCGCGAGTTGCCTTGCCGGAGTTTACATCAACGGCAATCAGCGCTTCGGTCTGATTGATCACAAGATATCCGCCGGAGCGAAGACGCACGACCGGTTGGTACATGGCATCCAGCTGCTCTTCGACACCATGGCGCAGAAAAATTGGGGTCTGTTCCCGATAGGGCTGCACGTTTTTGGCGTGGGACGGCATGAGCATTTTCATGAAGTCCTTGGCCTGACGATATCCGTCCTCGCCCTGTACGAGGACCGCGCTGATATCTTTGTCGTAGATATCCCGGATTGCCCGCTTGATGAGGTTTGCTTCCTCATAGATAAGGCAAGGGGCAATGGACTTGAGTGTCAGGGAACGGATGTTTTCCCAAAGTCGGCTTAGATAATCATAATCGCGCTTTATTTCCGCCTTTGTGCGTTTAGCGCCAGCGGTTCGGATAATCAGTCCCATGCCTTTTGGCACTTCCAGACTATCAACGACACGACGCAGACGCTTGCGATCGGACCCATTGGCAATTTTCCGCGAGATGCCGCCGCCACGGGCGGTGTTTGGCATCAGGACGCAATACCGGCCTGCAAGTGACATGTATGTCGTCAGTGCCGCGCCTTTGTTGCCCCGCTCTTCTTTCACAACCTGAATGAGCAGGATCTGCCGACGCTTAACAACTTCCTGGATCTTATAGTTGCGCAACAGGCGCATGCGGGCGCGTCGTGCCTCGCGATACTGTTCTAGCAGTTCTGCACGGCTTTCGCCTTCCGGGGTGGTCTCGTCAATGTCGTCCTCGACGGCGTCTGCGCTTGCATCAACATCATCATCGCCCTCTGACGTGTCTTCATCCGTGTCGTTCGTTTCTGCGTCGTCATCGGAAGAGGCACTTAGGTCCTCGATTTCATAGGCTTCTTCATCGATCTCCGCGTCGTCGAAATCGTCTTCATCATAAGCGGTATCTTCGTCGTCAAAGTCACTCTCGTCGTCAGACGAAGCTTCTTCCTCTGCCTCACCTTCCAGATCAGTCTCTTCGGCGTCGCCAGAGGTTTTCAAAACTGGCGCATCGTCGGTTGCGAATGTAGCGTTACCACCTTCTTCATCAACCTCATCTTCCACAGGCGTGTCGACTTCTGAGGCAGAACGGTCTGAGGAAACTGCTTCGTC
This sequence comes from Pseudomonadota bacterium, assembly GCA_038522945.1. Classification (GTDB taxonomy): domain Bacteria; phylum Pseudomonadota; class Alphaproteobacteria; order Caulobacterales; family Parvularculaceae; genus MED-G105. Next base: position 46,909 of record JBCBJV010000014.1, on the reverse strand, counting down.
TTCCTCGTTTTCTTCCTCTTCCTCTTCCTCTTCGTCCGTCGCGGAACGTTTCAACGAAGGGTCGTCGTCATCGGTTTCCGAGCCCGCCTTAGCACTATCTGTGGCTTCTTCTTTTGCTTCTAGGCTGGTCTCGTCAGCAGCTGCTTCGCCATCGGTCTCAGGTGTCTCCGAGGCGTCGTCCGATGTCTCAGAGTCGCTGACGATTTCCGGCTCTTGGTTTGTGATATTCTCGTCAGCAACACCTTCTTCAGGGCCGCTTTCAGGGTTTGGTTCGGTTTCATCATTTGAGGCGTCATCTGAGGCGGCCTCAGTAGACTCGCCCCGTTTGCGCCGCCGACGCTTCGGTCGGCGGTTTTTTTCACCTTCGTCCTCATCGAAACCGTCGTTGTTGGAATGACGCTCGCCCTGAAGGTCATCTTCGTCGGCGTCTTCGTGGAGGTTTAGAAGATCAGCGAGACGGGCTTCTTCCGCTTCGGCTGCTTGTAACCTTTCGCGATCGGCGACCGGGATTTGGTAATAGTCCGGATGAATTTCATTGAAAGCGAGGAAACCGTGTCTGTTTCCGCCGTATTCGACGAACGCAGCTTGGAGTGACGGTTCTACCCTTGTCACTCGTGCGAGATATATATTTCCCCTGAGTGGTTTGCGTGTGGCAAACTCAAAATCGAAGTCTTCTACGGTCTCATTGTCGAGAAGGCATACTCGTACTTCTTCCGCATTCGCGGAATCGATCAACATTTTCTTTGACATTATTTATGGCTCCGCGGCGCGCGCGTCGTTGGATGGCGCGGCCGGTGGTTTGATGTCGGTCGGAAAGATTCAACGCGCCAACGGCAACCTCAGGTGAGGGGCCGATCTTTTTAGCGAGTGTCGTATCTGTTCTCATCGACTGGTTTTCTGATATCCGGAATTGCCGGAAACTTCGGGTTGTTCTTCGTGCCAATAGGGCACGAAATTCTAATTCAGTGATGTTCCGGGCTGCCGCTGGTTCAGCGCGCCGGGCCAACTCCACAGGAACCGTTGGCCTCAATGTAATGTCGCTACAACAATCGTCAGGCCATATAGCCCGATGAATAGTTGTTGACCCTTTGCCGTGACCCTAATCGCTTAGACGAAACTGGTCGGTGGCACACATGCGCAGGTACTATGTGCGCGCGTCAGTTCAAGACCTAGTAGTAATGAGCGACCGCGCACGACCTTGCAAGACTTTTGACAGGGGAAAAACAAGGCACCCCGCGCAAGCCCGACTCAAGCTTCCATAGAAACGTAGATAAATCCTTAAGCCACCGTTAACGATGTGTTTCTATTGCGTTGAAAGGCGGCCCGACAGCCTGATTAAGTAGGGTAACGGTTTGAAAAGTCTAGGGATTATGCGTTTATTAGTGGTCTCCGCCACGCTTTTGCTGAGCGGGGTAGGCCTCATATTGCCTGCCGCGGCAGCGGCAGATGCTCGCCTCGTAGACATCAGAATTGGCAAAAGAAGTTCCAGCGAGACACGGGTCGTATTCGAATCAACGGTGCGCCCCGCTGTCACGCTTCAAACAGCAGAGACCGATACCTCTCGTCAAACCAATGACTTGACCGTCTTCTTTGCAAATAAAAACCTTGCACCAACGAGCTTGCCCCAGCGAGGTTGGGGAACCGTTGAAGGGGTCATTGCCGGGGCGAAGGTTGACCAGGGGCTCGCGTACATCATTGAATTCGGTGCCCCGACCCGAATTAAAGATGTTTTTGTGCTCGAGCCGAAAAATGGCGGTCAAACCTATCGACTTGTCCTTGATTTTGAAAAAGGAGCACCTGGCGCTCTGGTCGCGAGTATTCCGGACGACTTTCAAGTTAAACCACCCCGCTATAGCTCAATTACCGACGTAATCGAACAAAGTCTCGCGGGCGGCAAGAAAACGCCGCCTGACTGGGGAGAAGTTCGGGCGACCCGGCCACTTCAAGTGACCGATGAAACATCGGTGAAAGCGCGCAAACGGGTGATCGTACTGGACGCAGGTCACGGCGGAAGCGATCCGGGCGCAATTGGCGCAAAAGGAACCAAGGAAGCCGACGTCACGTTGCGGGCGGCGACTACGCTCGGGAAAATCCTCGAAAAAACAGACCGTTACGAGGTTGTCTTCACGAGAAAGGGCAACGAGCGTCTAGCCCTTGAACAGCGAGCGCCGATCGCGCGCAAAGCTAAAGCAGAGCTTTTCCTTTCGCTTCACGCGGACGCGTTGCGAGACAAGAGTGTGCGTGGCGCGTCCGTCTATACGCTCTCAGAAGAAGGAAATGTGCGGTCAGCGAAAGAAGCTGCCCGGAGCGAGGACTACCGCGTTTTTGACTTGGATATGGCCGAACAGCCCCCAGAGGTCGGTGGAATTCTATTCGATCTCGCCCAACGGCGAACAGGCAACGAATCAGCCCGTTTTGCTGATGTCCTGATTGGAAAGTTGGCTGGCGTTACCCCACTCTTGAATAACACCCATCGGCGGGAGAACCTGCGGGTTTTGTTAGCACCGGATGTTCCGGCGGTTCTTTTGGAGCTCGCTTTTATGTCAAACGCTGAAGACGAGATAAACCTACGGTCTCAGGATTGGCACGATCGGACCATGGCCGCGGTTGCGGTCGCAATCGATAGCTATTTCGACAACCTGGATAACGCCCGGCACGCTGCAAACACGCAAAGCAGGTAAAAGCTGGAATAGTTTTTGCCTTCGCCGTTGGAAAATGAGCCCCGTAGCGGGGAGTTTATCGCAAGGTCACAATATGCTCATATTGTACGCCCATATATTTGGCGTAAAACTACGGCGGAAGTTAAGAGACACCCGGTGCTTTTGCGTCCCGCAAATGAGCTAGCCCAGCGGTATTCAGGTCCACCCAAAGCATGTGCAAGAACAGGCGTTAAATAGTCCCATGGATCACGATCTTTTCAACAATGACGGGGAAAAGCCCCGCCGGGAAACGTCGCGTGAGCGTCCCCTTGTCGCTCCATCGAGAAACGCAAATCCGTCCGGCGAACCGTCAACGAAACGCCCAACAGGGCCATCTAGATCTCACACCGCTTCGGGACAGTCGGCGCCGAGATCACGTCCCCGAGCTCAAAACAGCGATAACGGAGATTTCAATGTGCCTCCTCGTCGTGGCGATGGGGGAGACGGTGGCGGCAATAACGGCGGCAGAGGCGCGGGCAGTTTCAAATTCCCTTCGGCGCACGCCTGGCTGAAGTTTGCAAGTTTGTCTGTGGGCATCCTTTTCGTTGGGGCCATTGCGGCCGGCGCGACGATTGCGCTCTATTTTAATCAGTTGAGTGAGGACCTGCCTGACTATGAGGTGCTGGCCGACTATCAACCGCCGGTGACTACGCGGGTCTATGGTGGCGACGGCAGTCTGGTGGCGGAATTCGCTCGGGAGCGGCGAATTTTTATGCCTGATGAGGCCATGCCTCCCTTGGTCAAACAGGCCTTTATTTCTGCTGAAGACAAGAAATTCTACACTCACAGCGGGATCGATCTGAAGGGGATCATCCGTTCCCAGATCTCCAACATCAACAATATCCGCCAGGGTCGGCGTCTAGAAGGCGGCTCGACGATTACCCAGCAGGTGGCAAAGATATTCCTGTTGAGCAGTGAACAGAAGATTGAGCGGAAGCTGAAGGAATGGCTCATCGCACGTCGGATCGAACGGGCTTTCACGAAGGATCAAATCCTGGAGCTTTATCTGAACGAGATATATCTCGGCAATCGGTCTTACGGCGTTGCCGCTGCGGCGTTGAATTATTTCGACAAACCCCTTGAGCAATTGACGGTTGAAGAGGCCGCATATCTTGCGGCGATCCCCAAAGGCCCAAGCAATTACCACCCGGTGAATAATCGTCAGCGGGCGACCGACCGTCGGAATTGGGTTATTGGACGGATGCTCGATGACGGCATCATTGATGCGACGACAGCTGAAGAGGCTCAATCGACGCCCCTCAGCGCGAAGATTGCACCGCCCCTTGGCGCGCGCGACTGGGCTTCTGAGTATTTCGCTGAAGAAGTTCGCAAGGAGATCGCGGGTCGCTACGGTGTTGAGGCGCTCTATGATGGCGGGCTGGCTGTACGAACGACAATTGATCCTGAGCTTCAAAAGGTTGCCGGCGAAGCTCTGCGCAAATGGCTTGTTGAATACGATCGTCGTCATGGATGGCGTGGTCCTCTCGGTAAAATGACCGTGTCAGATAATTGGCAGACTGAATTTGCAGCCATCGTCAGTTCTTTCTCTGAAGCGAGGAAGATTGCCGATGATCTTGCGCCATGGCGTCCAGCTCTCGTACTCGAGGTTGAAGCGAGCGCTGCCAAGATCGGGTTCGACGATGATGCGTCTGGAATAATTTCCGCCGATGACCTCGCATGGGTAAAGCAAAGCGACAAAGATACTGCCGTAGATGCAACTGAAGTTCTCTCAGTTGGTGACGTGATCCTTGTCGAAGAGAGTGAGATCGAGGGCAGCTACATCTTGCGTCAGGTGCCGGCAATTAATGGTGGCCTTGTTGCCGTTGATCCGCATACGGGACGGGTCCTTGCCATGGTAGGCGGGTTTTCATTCCAGCTTTCGGAATTCAACCGGGCTGTTCAGGCCGTGCGCCAACCGGGTTCGACCTTTAAGCCATTCGTCTACGCCGCAGCCCTCGATAATGGGTACACCCCATCGAGCATGGTACTCGATGCGCCGTTCGTCGCCCCAAGTATCGATAGTTGGTATAAACCCGGTAACTACATTGAAGGGCAGTATGGCGGCCTTTCCACCCTGCGCCGTGGCATTGAAAAATCGCGTAATGCGATGACCGCGCGGCTCGCCCAGGATCTTGGGATTGGCAAGATTGTTGAGTATGCGGAGCGCTTTAGCTTGTCCGATAACCTTCCGCGGGAACTCGCGATCTCGCTTGGGTCGGGAGAAACGACCCTTGTAAAGATCACGTCGGCCTACTCAACTTTCGTCAATGGGGGCAAACAAGTGCAGCCCTTCCTTATTGACCGTATCCAGGACCGAACTGGAAAGACAATTTATCGCCATGATCAGAGGGATTGTCCGAATTGTGACGCAGCCGATTGGACTGATCAGCGAGAGCCGGTTTTGAGAGATAGCCGCGACGATGTGATCGATCCGCGCACGGCCTATCAGATGGTCTCCATGCTTGAAGGCGTCGTTCGCCGTGGCACGGGCAGTGCTGTGCGCAAAGTTGTGGACAAGCCAGTCGCGGGCAAAACCGGGACCACGAACGATTACAAAGACGCTTGGTTCGTGGGTTTTGCTCCTGACCTCGCTGCTGGCGTGTTCGTCGGATATGATTTGCCTAAATCTCTTGGCCAAGGAGAGGCCGGCGGTAAAGTCGCAGCCCCAATTTTTGGGGAGTTCATGTCTCACGCTCTGGAAGATGTGGCGGGCATTCCGTTCCGCGTTCCATCCGGGATTAGACTTGTACGGATTAATGCCGATAACGGCCGCCCTGCTGGCCCCAGCGATCGCAACGTGATCCTGGAAGCCTTCAAGAGCGGCGACGCTTTTGGCAAGTCGGCTCAGATTGGCGAGGAAGACTTCGCCATCGATCCTTTGAGTTCAGCGGGGATCGAGCAAGTCCGCGAGGAAGAAATTGACGAGCTGAACGGTCTCTACTAACACCAAGCATCCGTTTAACCTGATCGAGAATAGTAGAAAGCCGTGTTTATGCGCGCTGATTTTGAACACAAGATTTCCCAAACCAAGCAGTCATTAGATCTGCTGAGGAGGGGGCTTTGACTGGGACAAAGCCAACGCTCGTCTAGACGAGCTAAACAGTAAAGTCGAAGATCCGACCCTCTGGGATGATCCGCAGGCGGCGCAAACGCTGATGCAGGAACGTACCGGCCTTGCATCGCAGATCTCGGCTGTTTCTGAAATTACCGACGAACTCACCGATCTCTCCGACCTTATCGAACTGGCTGAAGCAGAAAACGACGAGGCCTCGCTCCAGGAACTGGGCGATATGCTAACGGCTTTAGCGGGGCGGGCAGCAAAAGCTGAAACTGAAGCCCTCTTTTCCGGGGAAGCGGACCGCAATGATTGTTTTGTGGAAGTCCATCCTGGCGCCGGTGGAACGGAGTCCAATGATTGGGCTTCGATGTTGCTGCGCATGTATGTTCGTTGGGCGCAAAAGAGCAATATGAAGGTCGACATCATTGATGAGCAACCCGGAGAAGAAGCGGGGATTAAGTCAGCGACACTGCAAGTGAAGGGCTTTAACGCGTATGGGTGGCTGAAAACTGAGTCTGGTGTCCACAGGCTCGTGCGTATTTCGCCCTACGACTCTAATGCCCGTCGGCACACATCTTTTGCTTCCGTTTGGGTGTATCCAGTCATCGACGAAGCCATCGAGATTGAAGTGAATGAATCCGATTGCCGGATCGATACATTTAGAGCTTCTGGAGCAGGCGGACAGCATGTGAACACAACTGACTCGGCGGTACGGATTACCCACGAGCCGACCGGTATTGTTGTTCAGTGTCAGAATGAGCGCTCGCAGCACAAAAATCGAGCGACGGCCTGGAACATGCTCCGTGCCCGGCTTTATGAGTTAGAGCTGCAAAAGCGCGAAGAAGCGGCCCAGGCCGAAGCCGCCAACAAGACGGATATCGGGTGGGGGCACCAGATCCGGTCCTATGTATTGCAGCCATACCAGATGGTCAAAGATCTCCGGACACAGGTTGAGAGTCCGAGCCCGGATGAAGTGCTGGACGGTGATATTGAGCAATTCATAACCGCGGCCCTCGCCCAACGGGTCAGTAAGGGCGAAAACTGAGGGCTACGCCAGATCGATGGAGGCGGTTGGCTTACGAACCGCTCGTTCCCAAACAATCCTCAATATCGAGGTCTGGATTAATCGCCGGCTGCTTTCGCCGTCCGGCGTTTAAATCTCAAAATAGTCAGCTTGCTGGTCTTACCGAAGCGGCGAGCGGCCTTGGCTTAGGAAAGAAGGAGCCTCGTTGCTTTCCTGTGATGCAGGCGGACGGCCATTTGCGAGAGCAACTTCACCGGAGCTTGTCGGTGAGACCGGCCGCCCTGGCGCTGGCGCCGGAGGAGAAGCAGGGCGTGCTTTGCGGAAGTCGCTCGCGGCAGCATCGGACAGGGGGTCATCCGAGTGGCGACAATTGCCCTCAAAATGTGCGCCGCTTTCAACAGACAAAGCGCTGTGAAGAATGTCGCCGTCGATATGGGACGAGGAGGCAAGGGCAACCTGACGCGCACGAATGCTGCCTTCAACCCTACCACGCACCGTCACTTTTTCGCAGATGATCTCGCCTTTAACTGCCGCCTTTTCACCGACGATCAGACTTCCGGCTTTAATGTCCCCATCCAAAACACCGTCCAGCTGAACTTCGCCAGCTGAGTTAATGTTGCCGTTGATCACCATATCAGCGGAGATAATCGACGGAACGCCAGCTGCTTTCATCGAGCTGGAGCGCTTGGCAGCGCTCGAAGAATTCGATGACGCGTTTTGCGGGGGTGTCATGTCAGCTGCAGTCGCCGCTTGCTGGCGGTCGTCGCCGGACTTGTTGGTTTTAGCCTTCGAAAACATATCTTCCTGCCTCAATGAAGCGTTGCGGATTCACCGGCCGCCCGTTGAACAAAATTTCATAGTGGACGTGAGGACCCGTACTCCGACCGCTATTTCCTAATTCACCCACTTGCTGGTGTAGCTTAACGGTTTGACCTTTTTTCACCACAAATCGGTTAAGATGGGCGTAACGGGTCACAAACCCATTGCCATGATCGATCTCCACAAGACGACCCCAACCGGACTTTACGCCAGCAAACCGCACTGTGCCTTTCGCCGTTGCCGTTACGGGTGATGCCCATCGCGCAGCAAAATCAATACCATGATGGCTGGCACTACGACCATTAATGGGGTCACGCCGGATCCCAAAGCCACTGGTGAACCGCCGCGGCCCGATCAGTGGCGATGAAAGTGGAACATTGTCGACAATACTTTGGAGCCGCGCCAGCGTCTCGATCGTTGAGCCAACCCGATTGGCGTGGGTAAAGAAGATGGTATCGGCATCAGTCAGATTGGCTGGGTCAATGAAAGGGCCGCCCTGAGCAAGAGTTTCCCCGCCATTGGCCGCCGCCATGACGGTGTTCTTGATTTTGTCTTGCGGGATAATGCGTTTGGTATTGATCCCCGTGGAAGCAATCACGGTCTCAAGTTCGTTGATCTTCTGGCTAGCCTTTTCTTCCATGGCTGCCAGTAAAAGCACTTGTTCCACGTAAAGATTGGCGGAGGCTTTTGCCATGCGCTTAAGTGCAGTTTCGGCGGGACTGCCCGCGGGCACTTTTGCTGAGCCGAGTAGTGCCTCACGTTCTGCCTCGCGCAACATCTTGGAAATGCGCGACTGGCGCGGGGTCGGCTCGGCGGGGGTGGCATCAATCATTACCCGATTACCGCTTTTCGGCTTCTGGCCATCAGGGAAGCCAGCTTCTGAAAGGCGCTCGGTGAGGCTTTCAACAGCGGTATCGATCGCAACTTTGCGATCGACCATGCTCTTCAACGTCTGATGACGGTTTGCAATTTCCGCCATGGATTCGTCGAATGCACTGCGCATCAACACATTCAGTTCATTGACGTCATTGTACGCGGTGTGAGCATTCTGTAGGCGGTTAACGTAAGTTGTCTCCATCACCCGCGCATCGCGTTCTTTCGCAACAATAATTTGTTCTTTAAAAACAACGTTCACAGACGCATAGGCGATCCAAAGCAATGCCGCGCCGCAGACCGCCGCAAGGGCGATTTGCGTCCGCGTCGACATAGAGATGAAGTGAACGACTCCGTCGCTACGATGATAAATCTGCCGTTCTTTGAAAAACCTGGCGATGAAACGCTTCGCCTTGCCGGATTTTCGGCTCATTGAACGCCCCTTACACTCGCTTCGCAGCGATCAAACTCCACACCCCTTAAGGTATTGCAGCCGATCTGCTCAGATTTCGCAACCATTATGTGATGAAATAACCATACTTTTTTAACTTTGGGTTGACCGCGAGAAACCATATTCGAGTAGGAGCAAGATTCATTCCGCGCGTCATGTCTAGTTAGATGAAAATTGTGCGTCAGACCCATAAAATATTCCTGGCATGCCCGCTCGTTCACGTGCTTCCACATTGAACGGACCTTTGAGGCCCGATCTGAACCGCTTAGCGACTAGATCCTGAAATGTCGTTCCCGGATCGAGGTCTTTTTCGCGGCAGATTAACAGGAACCACTTTGTACCGACCTCAACATGGCCGACTTCGTCCCGGTAAATCACACGGAGAAGGTCGGCGCTAATTTTATCTCCAACCGTTTCCAGCCGACTGATCATGCCGGGGGTCACATCCAGCCCGCGTGCTTCTAGAACTAGAGGGGCAATTGCAAGCCGTGCGAGCACGCTGTCGCTCGTATCCATTGCCGCCTGCCAAAGACCATCATGGGCATCCAGATCCCCGTAACCTGACCCCAATTCTCCGAGGCGTTGATTTATCATGGAAAAATGGAAGGCTTCCTCTTGCCCGACATTGAACCAGTCGGCGATGAACTGATCGGTGTTGAGCCCCATCTCGGAAATCTCGCCGGCAAAACGTCCGGCCATGTCGAACGCGAGATCGATCGCGTTAAGTTCAATATGGGCAACGGCGTGGAGAAGCGCCGCCCGTCCGCTTTGCGTGCCGAGACTGCGTTTTTTCAGGAGACGCGGCGACACGAGCTTGGGATTTTTTGGCCTTGCAGGACGGTCTGGAAATTCGGATGCCTGTGGTTCGAAAGAAACCGATGCCGACTGCACCATTTCCCCAGCGGTTCTGGCCGCTTCGCATTTGCTGTCGGGGGCACCGGAATTCAGAACCGACAAAGCCAGATCGAGATAACTTGCAGGTGGGGGCAATTTAGGGGCCTCGCGGCGATCAGCCAGACGCGTCGCGCCTGGCCTTGAAGGAGTAAAGGTTAAGCTAAAGCTTCCGCTTCCTGAAGTACCGCTTCAACATGACCCGGCACTTTCACTTTGCGCCAGATTTTCTGGATCACGCCTTTGCTGTCGATCAAAAATGTGGACCGTTCAATCCCCATATACTTCTTGCCATACATGCTTTTTTCCACCCAGACGCCGTACTTCTCCAAAACCTTGCCGTCCTCATCTGACCCGAGGGTTATCCCGAGATCATGTTTGGCGATGAATTTGTCGTGCTTTTCCACCGGGTCTTTGGACACCCCTAGAATTTCAGCGCCTGCTTTTTCAAAGGCGGCAAGGTGCTCTGTGAAAGCGATCGCCTGCTTGGTACACCCGGACGTGTCATCCTTTGGATAAAAATAGAGGATAAGCGACTTGCCGGCATAATCCTTAAGGGCGATTTTTCCGCCGCTATTTGTCGGCATCTGAAAAGCCGGGGCTTTTAGGCCTTCGCGAAGTTCTTTAGCTGCCATGGGTAAGGTCTCTCCTTGCTGTATGGGATGGCTTGTAGCGGATCTGACGGGTCACGCTGCGCGTGCGAATAGGTGATCTGATCCCTTTACTTCGCACCGGAGCGTTCGGATCGCTGATTGCGGGTTTTGCAGTGACTTGGTCAGTTCTAGACTAGGTTGTGAGACTAGAAACAGTCTCTTCACCGATTGAGGCCAAAAATTCCCCTGCCAGGACGAAGTGCCCATTGGCATTTTAAGTTATAACAGGCAACGTTTTCCAGATGGGTTACGAAGGTGTGCGCATCGGTCTACGCAGTTAAGTTTTGTCGATCCAGCACAAGGTTAAGACCGACCGCGCACAACGACTTGGCCCAATAACGCTTGGATCCAAAACACCTCTGGACCACGCAAAATATGTCATTGCCAGGCAAGCCGTTGAACCATCAGCACCAAAAACGGTCGAACAAAAGTTAGATGAGTAAAACTCCAGAACGAAAGAGCCCCCCGATCGGGTTGATTTTACTGGAAGGGCTGGGCCTCGTCCTCGCAGTCGTCATCGTCGCCGCTGCTCTTTTCCTCTGGCGGGTGAATAGTGGTCCTGTGAGTTTAACTTGGGCAACGCCGGTCTTTGAACGCTTGGCCCGAAGCACCTCGCCTGCGTTTGAGGATCTGGAAATCGGCGAAATCGAAATTGCCAGAACCGAGGAGCGCGACGGGTATCTAATCGACTTACGCGACGTGGCAATCCTTGACGAAGGCGGAGAAACGATTGCCGGTGTCCCTCACGTTGCGCTTGCCTTCGCCACGAAGGACTTTTGGTCTCGGCGGTTCGGTCCACGGACGATTATCCTCGACGCCCCTCGTGTCCGCATTATCCGGCGGGCGGATCTCCATCTTGGCCTGGACTATGGCCAAAGCGATGAGGACGCCCAAGGTAACCTTTTCCGCACCATGACCGGTGGTGAATATTTTCGCGATGCCTTCGAAGAAGTCTCGCTAAGAAATGCCAAGGTTGAGTTTCTTGACGAAAACTCCGGTCGACAGTGGTCAACAACCGCGGCCCAGGCCTCCATTTCCCGCACCGAAAAGGGCTACTCAGCAATTCTGAATAGTGATTTCGATCTGGAGGGCCAAACCGCGACCGTCCGGTTTGATGCCGACTATGATCTGCAGACGGATTTGATAAATGCTAACGTCGACTATGTGGATGCCCCGATCTCCGATCTTCTTGCTGTGTTCTTCGCTTCGAATGCGCAGTTCTATTCGGGGGCGCTTTCAGGTCAGGCCAACTTACTAATTTCAAGTGACGGTATCGTTCAGAAGTCTTCCTTGACTGGCTCCGGCGAAGCCGGAGCGCTCAATTTGGGCGCACTGTCAACGTCTGTGAGTGGTCTGTCATTTGACGCAGAATTCGACCCCTCGCTCAATCGGTTTGACGTTCGTGAAGCTGTTCTGAATGCTGACGACTTGGCCGTCGATCTGTCGGGAACAATTAATCTCCTGGAACGGGAGGGCCGCCCCGGTTCAGTTCGTGCGCTTGGATTCGACCTTTCCGGTCCGAGTATCTCTGCTGTTTTGCCGTCCATGGCAGATCCACTGACGATCGACGAAATCCACCTCAGCGGCGAGTATGACATCGATCAAAGGCGCGTTTCATTGCGTCGATTGGACGGCGCTTTCTTGAACGGTCCCCTGTCAGCGACTTTGTCAGCCACACTAACGGCTAAAGGGCCACCGGAAATCGCCGGCATGATTAATGTCGGAGCACGGATTAGTAAACGCAGCCTGATGGGCGTCTGGCCGGAAGGCGTCGCTTGGGCAGCACGCAAGTTTATCAGTGAGCGGGTCACACAAGGTGTCTTCCACTCGGTCAGGGCTGACTTGAATATCTCCCCGGAAACTCTGGGACCAGACGGTGCGCTGTCGAACGACGCCCTCGCATTATCTTTTTCCGTGGTCGGCGGGAATGTCACATATGCGCCGGGTATGGACCCGATTGAAGACCTGGTCGGGTCTGGTGTCCTGCGGGGGAATCGCTTTGACCTGAAAGCGAGTTCGGCTCGGGTCGGTGATGTTGATCTAACGCGGGGTGACGTTGAAATCGGCCAGCTTCGACCAAAAGGCTATCCGGCGAGATTTTCCTTTGATGTCAAAGGCGATGCAGGAGAAATCCTGCGGATCCTCAACGATCCACCTCTTAAGGTTCTGTCCTACACGGAATTTACGCCGGATCAATTTTCGGGAGAAGGTACTGTCCGCGCCGAAGTGTTCCGGCCCAATCAGCGGGACGTCCCACGGTCCGACTATCGGTATTCGGCAACGGCTGAGTTTCCTTCGCTTACCGTGGAAGACTTTTTTCGGGACGTGACAATCCCTGATGCACAGACAACTGTCTCTGTTGAAACAAATGGCATGCAGATCGACGCAGTCTCCAATGTTGCTGGCACCCCAATAGATATTGAATGGAATCAGAAATTCGGCGGGAAGGGGGATACCACGTCGTTCTCCATCGCAGGCGTGTTGTCACCGACCAGCGGCGATGCTTTCGGCATCCCGACCCGTCAGTTCCTTCGAGGTGACACACCGTTTCGGCTTGCCGCTTCCGGCAACATGGCAACTGTTCGGACACTGACACTCGAGGCCGATCTCGACAACTCAGTTCTTTTAATCGATCAGTTCGATTGGATCAAACCAGCGGGCATTTCGGCAAAAGCGCGCATTGACTACAAGCTTGAAAATGGGCGGTCTGTCATCGATGGATTAAATATTGTCGGCGATGGAATGTCCATTGTGGGGAGGGCAGCGTTTGATAGCGAGCTTCGGCTCTTATCAGCAAATCTGTCGGAATTACGCCTTGCGGGCGCAGCGGATCTTTCCGTCGGCGTGCACCGCGATAGCGACGGGCGCATTCATACATCGTTAACAGGGGCATATTTGCGCGCAGGCGGGTTTATTGAGCAATTCTTCCGCATGGGCCAGACCGGAGGCAACAATCCCTTTGCGCGGCCAGATCCGGGGGCCCCTTTTCCGTTCGCCGGCTGGACGGCGCTTGCCCGCATTGATCGATTGGATTTGCGCAACGATATTCAATACAAGGATCTTGCGCTGGACCTTCGGTACGGAGAGGAGCGACTAGATGCCCTCACTGTCGTGGCGCTCGACGATGATAACCATCCATTATCCATCGAGCTTGTCGAAACCGGTGGTTCGGACGGCTACGAGCGCAGTGTTATTGCAAGGGCCGACCATATCAGCACACTGCTTTCCGGTGTCTTTGACATTCAGTCGATCGAAAAAGGCGAGGGCGTGATTGCGCTCGATTTTGCGAGTGCAGATGACACTAACGTGCCGCCGCGTGGAACTTTCGAGGCCCGTAATTTGCGCATCGTAGATGCGCCCCTGCTTGCGCGGATTTTTGCAGCAGGCTCGCTCGGTGGACTGACTGATTTGATGAATGGCGACGGCATTAAACTCTCCCAAGCCTTTGCCGACTTTGAGATCAATGATGGCCGCGTCACGTTGAAAGATGCGCGCGCAGCGGGCGAGTCCATTGGTATTACTGGTAACGGCTCATTTGATCTCGGCGGGGGGCAGGGGCGGCAGGTCGATTTACACGGCGCCGTCGCGCCCGCCTATCAGATCAATTCCTTCCTCGGGAAAACACCGCTCATTGGCGACCTTTTTGTAAACCGCGACGGGGAGGGCTTGTTTGCGCTTTCCTATGACATCAAAGGCGAAACCCAAAACCCAACCGTCTATGTTAATCCGCTCTCGGCCCTAACGCCTGGCCTTTTCCGGCGAATGTTTGAGCCCGCTGAAAACGCGGAAACATTTGAGGGCGAAGCAAGCGCTGACTCAAATCTGCCGAACGACAATCTTGAATAGAATGCCATTTGGATTGTTGGGATCAGGAAGTGCGCTCTCGAAATGAAGAAGTCAGGCCGCCGGAAACGTATTTGGCGGGCATTGTGGGCTTTGATAGATTTGCATTTTTATTGTGGCTTGCCGATCAAGGCAATCAAATTGCATCCGGTATTGCCTTCACGCTTGCGTGGCTAGTGGCGGGCTTATTGATTGGCAAGGCAGCTTACGTGGACGAGTGGTAGCGCTAGCTGGCTTTTAAGACCCCGTGCTTTTTCTTTCCAATTGACAGTTTTACCTCACCATCGACAAAATCACTCTCGACAATCGTTCGTTCTTCCGTAAGCGGTGTATCATTCAATTTAAGTGCACCCGCCTTGATGTGGCGGCGGCCTTCGCCTTTAGAGGTGATGAGGCCTGCGCTTGCGAATGTCTCCAGCAAATTGATCCCGGTACTGATGTCGGTGGAGCTGACTTCAACCGTTGGCAGATCTTTGCCAAGCCCGCCTTGTTCGAATGTCGCGCGCGCGGTTTCTTCCGCTGCATTCGCGGCCTCGCGCCCATGGAGAAGGGCGGTTGCTTCATTGGCAAGAATTTTCTTGGCCTCATTTATTTCGCTGCCCTCAAGAGCAGATAGCCGACGAACCTCATCCATGGGCAAAACCGTGAACCGTGACAGCATGGTTTCAATGTCGGCATCTTCCACATTGCGCCAGTACTGCCAGTAGTCATAGGGACTAAAGAGGTCCGCATTTAGCCAGACGGCGCCGCTCTCGGTCTTGCCCATTTTTTTGCCAGATGCTGTCGTCAGGAGCGGTGTCGTCAAGCCAAAGACTTCCACGCTCGCCTTACGGCGGCACAGTTCAACGCCATTGACGATATTGCCCCACTGATCCGACCCGCCAAGTTGAAGCAGACAGTCATGGCGCCTGTACAGTTCCAGGAAGTCATAGGCCTGCATCAGCATGTAATTGAATTCCAAATACGTCATGGGGCTTTCGCGCTCAAGGCGAAGCTTGACGCTGTCAAAGGTCAGCATACGGTTGATGGTGAATGCTGGGCCATAGTCGCGCAGGAACTCCACGTAACCGAGCTTCGAAAGCCAGTCGTCATTGTTGACCATCAGCGCTTTGTCATCGCTGAAGTCCAGAAACTGGGAAAACACACCCTTAATCGAGTTGATGTTCGCGTCGATGTCCTCATCGCTTAGGAGCTTGCGCTGGGTGTCTTTGCCGGAAGGATCACCGACTTTCGTCGTGCCCCCACCCATGAGTGCAATTGGCCGGTGACCGGTCTGCTGCAACCAGTAAAGCATCATGATCTGGATCAGACTACCCGCGTGCAGCGACGACGCGGTCGCATCGAATCCAATATAGCCGGTGATTTGTCCCGAGGCCGCCTTTTCGTCCAGGCCTTCAAGGTTGGTGCCCTGATGAATAAAACCGCGCTCATTAAGAACACGGAGAAAATCGGATTTGAACTCAGACATGGGAAGCCGCCGTCATTTCAGGATGGTGCGCCAAGAACCTCGCCCCTGGCTGAAAGCGTCGTTGTGTAGTCTGTCGCGCGGGTGAAATCCAGATGGCCGGACCCAGACATTGCAGCGATTGACCCTCGGGGCGAAAACACTGTCTTTACATCTCGCGAAGTAGGGTCCGGCGGAGCCTGGTCCCGCGCGGGAAGAAGCAGAGGTGCAATGACAGTTCTGACGGCAATCGGCCTTATGAGTGGCACGTCCCTTGACGGCATCGATGCCGCGATCCTCCACACTGACGGCGAGGGCCACATCGAATTCGGGCCTACGCTCCATGTGCCTTATTCTCGCGACCTGAAAATCTGGACCCGGCGCGCCATCAAGGCGGCGCTGGAAGGACGCGACGGCGCGGCGGATATCGGCAAAGCTGACGGAGAGATCACTCTTGCCCATACAGAAGCGGTTGAGGCCCTTCTTGAAAAGGCAGGGCTCAAGCGCACAGCGGTCGATGTGATCGGTTTCCACGGCCAGACGATCCTTCACCGGCCGGCGAAAACTGCAGAGCACGTGGGACGCACCTGGCAATTGGGCGACGGGCCGACCCTTGCGGAAGATACCAAAATCGATGTGGTCAGCGACTTTCGCCGGGCGGATGTGGAAGCCGGCGGGGAGGGAGCACCTTTTGCGCCGGTCTACCATGCGGCGCTCTCGTGCAAGCACCGGGAAGAAACGGGGCTCGCCGGTGCCATCGGGGTCATCAATCTCGGCGGTGTTTCTAATGTCACTTATGTGCCGGACAGCGATAGTATTCTTGATCTCGTCGCCTTTGATTGCGGACCCGGCAATGGGCTGATTGATGAATGGATGGAGCTGCAAACTGGCAAGGCAATGGACAAAGACGGCACGATGGCGCGTGCGGGCAAGGTTCACGCCGATCGCCTCCGTATGATGCTGCTGAACCCATATCTGCGCCGTAAGCCGCCAAAATCCCTCGACCGGTACGATTTTAAACTCGATGAAGTCTCGGACCTGTCGCCGGAAGACGGGGCCGCGACCCTTACCGCCTTTACCGCGGCGTGTTTGCGCAAGGCAGAAGACCATCTCCCCGAAGCGCCGTTTTTGTACGTGGTTGCCGGCGGCGGCCGCCATAACCCGGCGCTCATGGAAGCCCTCGACAAGGCGCTGGAGGCAAGTGTTGTCCCGGCCGAAGACGTCGGCTGGCGCGGTGATGATCTGGAGGCGGAGTGTTTTGCTTATCTTGCTGTCCGTTCCCTGAAGAAACTGCCGTTAAGTTATCCGAAGACAACGCGCGTGCCGCGGCCGATGCAGGGCGGGGCCTATAGCCGCGCCCCGATTTGAATGCGTGTCGCGAGCATCGGCGACGACGGTTTTTCGCCAATCCTCGCCGTTCAGATTCCTAAGCAGTAGGGCAGCAATGCGAGCAACAGCAGACGTCAGGTTCTTAGGTGCATGTGACCCTTCAGTACTTGTTTTGGTACCAACGTGTGAGCAATGCCGATGCTCTCTCGGCTAACGGGTTCTCCCAATCGACAACGCCCTTTAAACGTTTCTTGATGTCCGCTGGATCAGCAAAATCCTTGATCCACTCCTCAGGCACACCAGCGGTACTCTGCGCACTGCTCATGGTAGTTTCTAAACTCCCTAAGACGGCTATGAGGTCTTCATCAGATGAGATGCGATGAGAAAACCATTTCTTGGCGGTCTTTTCGCCAAATGCATGCGATGCAGCGTATAGAAGGTTCCAAGCCTCAGGTGAAGCCGCTACATCTGCTGAATTCAGACCTGATAGCCTCTTTTTTATCAGGTTCTCAACAATGTCGAATTCCTCGCGGCTGAGATGAGGATTATTTCTTTCGGCGTGACCCGGCGAAAAATGAAAGAACTGATCTCGATATAACTCTGCCAAAGCCCACACAGACCGTCCGTTCTTGAACAAGTCAGCCAGAAGTACTGCCCGTTCTGCGCCATCCAACTTCGATAGCACTTTTTCGGATAGTTTCTCCAATTGAAAGCCGATGTGTCGCTTGCTGAATGCTCCATATGTGCCGGATCGATGATAAATTGCATCCGCACTATCTATCGCGGATCTCAACCATCTAATTGCTCGCTGGCTGTCAGCTTCCTGTACATCGGCATTGATGAGTTCCAACAATTGATCACCGATCGTGTCGCCACCTGAGTTGTTTGTTTCAGCTCCCATAACGCTGTCGACCGATTCAGATAGCTGGTCGGAATTCTGTTCAGCCAACTCGAGTAAACGCTTCCATATTTGATCATGCAGGGCGTTCTCTGATTGAGAAAAACCAGAGTAAAGTCTCCAGTGCCAGGGAGATGAAAAGCGACTAGCAAGACGGTACTGAGTCAACTCTTGATCATCTGCTTGAAAAATCCACAGCCGGTTATCCTTCCGCAGTGGTTCCTCGTGTGGAAGGGATACCCGACTTACGCCAGCGACAAGCTCATCAAGGTGATGATAATCATAGTCGCCCAACCCATCGCCAGTCGGTCTTTTCCAACCCAAAGACTCCAATATTTGAATCAAATTCTCCTGAGTCACTTCTCGTCCAGAGACCCGCCCACCAATGGCAATTGCTTCAAGCGAACCCGCGTAGCTCAGCAACCAATCGAAGAGATTGGAGGTGCCCGAAGATGCTTTTTCTTTGATCATTTCGAGCCACACTAGATCAATCAAATCAGCTGGTGCCGAGCGCAACGTAGCCCACATCAGTT
This sequence comes from Pseudomonadota bacterium, assembly GCA_038522945.1. Lineage (GTDB taxonomy): Bacteria > Pseudomonadota > Alphaproteobacteria > Caulobacterales > Parvularculaceae > MED-G105. The sequence goes on along the minus strand of JBCBJV010000014.1, from coordinate 28,394 downwards.
TTACAGCTTCGAATATTCGTACGACGTCTCTAGGCGTCTTGATTAGACGACCGGCCCACACATCTAAAACTACGGCGGCTCGAGTGGACTTCCAGTCAGCGCCCCCTTTGAATTCTTTTTGGAGTTTCGATTGTAAAAAACGTCGCAATCTAAATGGACCAGGTGACGGCACCTTTAGTTGGAACTGGATAATTTTCTCCAGATATGCTGGCCCGTCAGAAACGGAGGCGGCACTTTGGACAGCCTCGCTCAGGATTTGGTTGTCGTACGCCAAAATGTACGTAACGTTTGGGAAGTCCGCTACTGCCTTAACCAGCCGCAGGGTTTCCAACGCTTCCCTTGGCTCAAGTCGGTCGAGGTCATCAATGACTACAACTATTCTCAGATGCGGTCTGACTCGAGCTATCTTCTGTATCAGCTTTTTTGCTCTAGACCGTTGAACTTCAAGCGCCGGAGTGCCCGAAAACAAGCGTACGAATACATTCGCGATTAACAGAAAAATGTTGAACGTGCTTAAAGTCGCCAACAAACCAGTTCGAGATGCAGCGCTAGCTAAGCTTGCCAACTGACCTTTCAGGCAAAACTTTAACCACGCCACCCGCCATCGTTTGTGCGACCAAATTGGAAATTCGGCCTGATTAATATCGTCAATCGCATCGGCAACTCTGCCAAAAAAGCGCCTTGTTAAAGCGTCGCTGTCGCCAACCAACCAAGGTGAGAATCTTATAACAACTGGTTTTCGCCAATTCTTGTGCTCGGCTAGAAGCTCTTTCTCGGTGAGGTTAATCAGCGAGGATTTGCCGCTGCCCCAGGCTCCTTCGAGGCCGAAGACCCAAGAACCAGAATCTTCAAGCCCCATGATTGATGTCGCCAAAAACTCCGCAGTGTTTCCAAACCCAAGTGCATCGAACAACGGATCGGAAATTGGTGCATGTGGAGATGACTGTTCGTCATGTTCTAATTTTGATTTTGCATCCATGAGCTACCTCTGATTTCACAAGAAGCTAAGAGTATTCGCGGTGAATGTAGAGTCGTGTCCGCAGAACCTCCGATGCAATGGGCGTAGGTTTACGTAACCTATGCTTCTGCAATGAATCAGCGCTCTCGTTATGTCTGGTTTTAGGAAGAACCTGCCACTGGTTCGTGCGGTGACGAATGACTATAAAGGGCCCAAACCCGCCATTTTACACCCCTACGAAACGCGTCCAAACCATCCGCGCCAGGTGAACGCCGCATAAAACATCGTGACGTTTGACAGGCCCGCCTCACGCAAGATCTCTTCGTCGGTCTCAGGATCATAGACGTGCAGCCGTTCGGAGATATCCTTGCGTCCTTTTTCGGCGAGGTCAGGGTCCACCCCCGACGCGATACTGAACGCGCGGTGTCTCGCCAGCCAAGTCGCTCGCTGTTCGGCCTCTTGGGGGAAGCTACAATGGGCGGTAATAAACGGCGCGCCTGGCTTTAAGCGGCGCACAATCTCCGCAACCGTTTCTCGACGCTCGTTTCTTTCAAGAAAGTGGAGCGTCAAGAAGCTGGTGGCGGCGTCAAAGGGCCCGAGGGGCGCATCCTCCGTATACCCATGATGAAACTTAACCCGCTCATTGAGGTCGCCCAGCCTTACCTTCGCTTCATCAAGCATGGGCTTGGCTGGGTCGACGCCGAGAAAAGTCCATTCGGGATTGGCGCTCGCGAACGCTTCAAGTTCCAGCCCGCCGCCCGCTCCATGGACCAGAACCTCGGCATTAGTCGGCGCATACTCACGGAGCAGGATGGTGGCCATCCGATGGAGGTCGCGAAAACCAGGCACGAACTTCGCCGGCCCTTCTGCATACTCGGCTGCGTGTTCGGGGTCCTGAAAGATATCGACGAGGGGGGTGGTGTTTTCGGTCATGCTTCTATCATGTCTCCGGTTTTGTACGCTTGAGAGATCGGGCACTCACTCCAAATACGGATCAATCAGCGCCCGGAGGTTCACCTTTGCCTTCAGGCGACTGGCCAAAAGGAACACGCCGGCGAACTTGCGCTGGAGGAACATGGTCTCGGTGGGCGCCACGTGAGAGATCCGCCGTTCCTTGGCGACGACTGCATCCTGGAAAAATGAAAGGCTTGCCTCGCGCATGCGCGTTGAAAGGTCGAGATTGCCGAAGTCGAACGGCGCGTCCCGCTGCAGGGGCTCCATCGCCATATCGAGAAGGCCGAGGATCGCGGCCCCATGGTCATCCAGGGTCTTCTGGTCCACATAGCCGATCTCCAGGGCGGCCGCGATCAGCGCCTCGCGGTCTGCATTCCGGCCGGCGCGCAAGAGGGCGCGGTACTTCTCCGAGAGGTCCTTGGTGATCTCGCGGGTGGCGCCGAAGTCCAGCAGGACCAGTTTGTCGGTTAGCGGATCATACCGGTAATTGGCAAAGTTCGGGTCCGTCTGCATCAGGCGGAAGTCGAACAGCTCTTTGTAGAGGAGCGCGAGCAGCATCTCGATGATCCGGTTGCGGACCGCCTGAGGCGCGTCTTCCATGGTCTCCACACTGACCCCTTCCTGATAGGTCATGGCGAGGACGGTGGTGGTGGTCAGGGCGTCAATCCGGCGTGGCACCGCATAGTCGGCATGGTCCTTCAACAGTGCATGAAAGCGGTCCACATAGTCGCCCTCGCGCACATAATCGGCTTCGTCTTTCAGCTGCTTCTTGGCCTCGTTGAGGAAGGGCTTCAGGTCGAGCCCCTTCGGCACGAGCCCTGAAAGATTGATCAGGGTGGCGACGTTATCCACGTCGCTATCGATCGACCGGGCAATCCCTGGATACTGGATCTTGATGGCAAGATCGGTCCCGTCATCTTGTTTGGCGCGGTGCACCTGGCCGATGGAGGCGGCCGCCACGGGGCGCATGTCAAAGGAGTGGAACCTTTCGATCCACCCCTTTCCCCAGTTTTCATCAAGCGTTGCGCGCAACTGTTTGGAGGGCATAGGGGCCGCATCCGCCCGCAGGCGCGCCAGAATATCGGCAAGCTCCGGTGGGAGCATTTCGCCGGCATCCATGGAAAGCAGCTGGCCGAGTTTCATGGCCGCCCCGCGCAGTTCCGACAGCTGTTCGGTGACACGGGCCGCGTTAGCGGGCGTCAGGACCAGATCCCGTAACTCCGGGCGATCTCCTTGCGCCCAGCGCCTGGCCCCGGAGGCGGCAACGTCGCCAGCCACGCGCGTTGCCAGTCCGCCAAACTTGGCAAACCGCGTGAGACGCCCGGCGGGGATCGCGGCACCATCGCTTTTCTTTTGTCTGGCCATCGGCAAGGGGTCCTCAAGTGGGGTAGCTGATCAGTCGATACATTGTACTTAAGAGCGCACGCGCCGGTTCGCATCACCCACGACCGTTCTTTTGCCCATGGGTATCCTTTGCGCATGGGTATACTTTGCGCATGGGTATACTGGGGGGGTAAGGAGGGGTGTTCGATAAATTTTATACCGGTCCCCGCGCTGGCAAGGCGCGACGCTGCTTTGCGGTATTCGATAAGTTTTTTTGACGATCCAAAAAGCGCTGATCAAAAAATGGATTGATCTGTCCTACTCGATTGAATGAGGCTAGCTTTTTCTCACCTTCTTTGGCCAAATGAGCACGGGAGAGACGTCATGAAGATCACACGCCGAGCGACTGTCGCAGGGTTGGCATCTACGCCCGTTGTTTCATCAGCAGTCGCTGCGCGCGAGCGGTGGGATGTGGTCGTTGTTGGTGCCGGGGTATTTGGTGCCTGGACCGCAGAGCAAATGCGCCGCCGTGGCAAAAGAGTATTGCTGGTGGATGCCTGGGGCCCGGCCCACGCACGGGCCAGCTCCGGCGGCGAGTCGCGCCTTACCCGGGCGGGATACGGGCGCGATGCGGTCTACAGTCGGATGGCGCTGGAGGCGCTTGATGATTTCAAGAAACTGTCGCGGGACGCGGGTCTGCCGATTTTTCACGAGGCGGGCGTTCTCTCATTCTATGACCGGGAGATGGACTACGCGACGGGTAGCTTTGAAGCGCTCCGGGAGCTGAATATCCCTGTTGAGCGCATCGAGCCGTCGGATCTCAAAAAGCGCTGGCCGCAGATCGACTTTACTGGTGTCGCATTCGGGCAATATGAACCAAGCTTCGGCGCACTGATGGCCCGGCGGGGGGTGGCGACGCTCGTTGAGAATTTTGTCCGCCAGGGCGGGGCCTATCTGCGGGCAGCAATTGCGCCCCCTAAAAGTCAAAGCGAGTTGAAGACTGTCACAACTTCAGACGGCGATAAAATTAGTGCGGACACATTTGTCTTCGCATGCGGCCCCTGGCTGGGGAAACTCTTTCCTGAGCTTCTCGGGCCTCGCCTGTTCGCGACCCGTCAGGAGATTCTTTATTTCCAGTCGCCAGCCGGTGACAAACGGTTCACCGCATCACAGATGCCGGGCTGGATCGATTTTGTGGGCGATAAGGTTTTCTATGGCTTCCCGGACCTGGAATCCCGCGGTTTCAAGATCGCTGACGACAGTCATGGGCCCATCGTCGATTTTGACAAGAACGACCGTATGCTGACAGCGGAATCCTTGGATATGGTACGCAGCTATATGGCAGGTCGTTTCCCGGCAATGGCCGATGCTCCACTTTCTGAGGCCCGTATCTGCCAGTATGAGAACAGTGCCAATGGTGACTTCCTGATTGATCGCCACCCGGAATGGTCAAATACTCTGCTCGTCGGCATGGGCTCAGGCCATGGTTTCAAACACGGGCCTGCGGTAGGCCGGATCGCAGCTGACTTGCTGTTGGATGGTAAAACTCCGGACAGACGCTTCAGCCTTGCAACGAAAGATACCTCGCAAAATCGATCGGTTCATTGACCTGTATACGCCTCTTATCGACAAGGTGTCGGAATGCTAGTGGGCGAGGGTCGCCAATTCGTAATTGCGACTAGATACCCGATCTTCGATGAGCTTTACGAGCCTGTTCGACAGTCTCCCGATTCTGGGTAGCTCAAGCGGTCCTGAATTGCTGCGGCGCACATATAAATTTGAATGGAATACTGATTAATTAATCTTGTATCACCTTGACACCGACGCTAATGCGACGGACGTTTGAACGATATCAAACACGTTTTGGGAGGAACGTCTCGATGTTGATCAATCCAAAAATTCTCGTCATTGCATCAATGGTTGTCCTTGCGCCGCTACGTGTGTCGGCTGAAACCGGTGATTATTCATCGTGGCAGGCATTCTTCAATTTGTTCTTCCCGCCCGGTGCCGATAATCCTGTCACTAACGCTGAAGCGACTGCCGCCGACTATCCGTTATTGGATAATCCGGCGGGCTTTAACGACGGATTTTCGCGCGGTGACTATTACAAATGGCAGACCGTGCAATTGCATCCGACGACAGGGGCGATGTGCAGCAACGGCTCGCCCTACAAGTTTTTCATCAATCGGGTGCCAACGACGCGTAACACGGTGTTCTATTTCGAAGGTGGCGGGGCCTGTTGGGACTATCCCGGCTGCACCGGCGCTGACGGTGTGCGCAGTGCGCGTAATCGGGACGGCATACCCGATGATTATGTTGGAGCGGGCTCGCCGGAGACAGACCTTGTAAGCCCTTTTATCTTCCGCTTGCATCCATATACGCGCGCCAAGACCCAGGATTGGAACCTCGTCTATGTTCCCTATTGTACAGGTGATGTCTATTCGGGCGACGAGTTAGGTGTCTATACGGATGAAGGTGGTAGCGGCGAGACGATCATGTTCCGCCATAATGGTGTGAAAAATGTGCGGGCGGCGGTTGCGTGGATGAAAAACAATATGCCGCGTCCCGGCCAGCTTCTGATGACAGGCTGCAGCGCTGGCGGCGCCGGTTCGTTTACAAACTATCATCCGACGCGGCGGGACATGGACGCCACCAAGAATTTCCTGATCAACGATTCAGGTCCGATTTTCCCTACAGACAGGAATGGGCCCGTCAGCGCTAATCCATCGCAACGGCTCCACGAGCAGATCATTTCCGCCTGGGGATTGAGCGAGGTATTCGATTACCTGCAAAACGAACTCGTGATGTTCAACCAGCATAATCTTGGGACCCTCAATACGGCGCTGGCGCTCAATTACCTGAACGATCGGTTGGGGCACGTCGGTTATCAGCGGGACGAAAACTACTCGTCCTACTCCTATGAAAGGTTCTTCGACGAAATCTCTAATGAACCGGACCCGGAAAAGCGCCGCGACTTAATTCTGGAAAAATGGGCGGTTGATACGCAGAAGTTCGCCGACCTTCTGAATACGCTGCCGAACTATGGCGGGTACTTTCCTTATTTCCGAGATTTGAATGAAAGCCATTGCGCGACCATTGTTGATTTTGAAAATGGCGATATTCAGGAGCGCAATCTGGAACTTGCCGATTTTGTCGATAGCGTTCTCGATGGCGGCGGGCCCGTTATTGACGCAAAGGAAGCGGACACCGTGTCGGACGAAGCCAAGCCATTCAACGCCGTCTACGCGTTGGTGAACCTCCTGCTCGGCTTCTAAGGAAGAGACTGACTGATCGGAGGAAGTCACTGATGTCCGGCAAGTCAATTTCAATTCTCGTTGCACTCGGTGCTGTCTTGTTAATAGGCAGCACCCGGATTGCGTGGTCAGTGCTTTTCTCTCCTGGCAGTGAAGATTTGCACACGGCGCCCCAGGAAGCGAGTTCGGCGTTTGCCGATATCGAACATGCATATGTCAGCGATGACTCGCCCAATCCACCCGGTTCACGCCCTGACGGCTCAACCATTGGCCATGTCGATTCTGACATTACAGCTAGCGGCTGGAGCGCTGAAGACATCGAGGCGTATATGTCGCGGCGAACTTTGTTCCGCGATAAACTACGTGCATTCGTCAGCGGAGATGATGATCTGTCTACGAAGGAGCGAAAGAATAAAGCCGCCAGCCTGATTGATGAGGTGCGTCGTCAAGAAGGCGAAGGGGAGATCGTGCCACCCCAGTCGGTGTTTCTTCAGGCAGCAATCCTGCGGGCAGCCTATGCTGATGATGAGACAGCGCTGCGTGCGCGTGTGACCGCCCTCAAAGAAGAATACAGGTCACGGCCGCGGAACCCGCCGCCACCTGATCCTGTGTTCGAAGAATTCAAACGCCGCGAGAAACTGATCGTGGACGATGCCATGGCGAGAACTGAGTTCCCCGGCGGCTTATCTCGGAAGGAGTTCCTGCAAGAGGAATTGAATGCCCTGCAATCGGAGCTTTACCCTCCACCTGAGGGGTAGGCCTCAACATGTTAGACCGTTGGTCGCGAACAATATCCTCATTACCAGTGATCAGTATCGGAATTTACCCAGGTCCGCTGGCTACCCCGCGAGGCGCTCCATTTCCTCATCGGCGATGTCCATGTTCGCATAGACATTCTGGACATCATCACAGTCGTCGAGTGCGCCGAGCAGCTTAAGCAGCGTTGCTGCTTTGTCGCCCTCAATGCCGATCGTGTTTTGCGGCTTCCAGATCAAGTTGGCGGACTTGGCCTCGCCATAGGTCTTTTCCAGATTGCCGGCAACTTCGGCGAGGTCTTCTGCCTGAGTGTAGATCATGTGTCCGTCGTCGGAGCTTTCCACGTCATCAGCGCCCGCTTCGATGGCTGCTTCCATGACGTCATCTTCGCTACCCATCTCGGGCCCGTACTCAATGGCGCCGACCTTGTCGAACATGAACGCCACCGAGCCGGTCTCGCCCATATTGCCACCGTTCTTGCTAAAGCAGGTGCGCACTTCCGACGCCGCCCGGTTCCGGTTGTCCGTCAGGACCTCGACGATCACGCCGATCCCTTCCGGACCGAAGCCTTCATAGCGGATCTCTTCGAAGGTCGCCCCGTCTGCGTCGGTCGACTTCTTGATGGCCCGCTCGATATTGTCCTTCGGCATGGACTGGGCTTTCGCCGCCTGGATCGCCATGCGCAAGCGCGGGTTAAACTCCGGGTCCGGTGCGCCCATTTTCGCGGCAACCGTGATCTCCTTGGAGAGCTTGGAGAACAGCTTGGAGCGCTTGGCGTCCTGGCGCCCTTTGCGGTGCTGGATGTTTGCCCATTTACTGTGGCCGGCCATGGGGGACCTCGTCTTATCTTGTTGGCGGAAAAGCAGAAAGCGGGCTTTAGCGCGGAGGGCAGGGTGTATTCAACCCCGGGGCGGCATTTCACCGGCGACCAAGGTCCTAACGCTCTTGTGATGCAGAACCCTTGAAAAACGCCAATCGTGATTTGCCTTCAAGAACTTACATTAACCATGATGAGAGGCGTCGCGGGAATGCGACGAGGGCCGGTCAGTCGGCAATTTTTGGGCTGGGAGTATCAGATGAAAAGAGTATTGAGTGCCGCCATTCTGGCGGGTGTTGGCGCGTGCGCGATTGCCCCATCGGCAATGGCAACGGAGATTCGGGTAACGGTCACGAACACATCGGGCGAAGGCGGCTTGAGCCTGACGCCGGTTTATTTCGGGTTCCACAATGGCGGTGTTGACTTGTTCGACGTCGGGTCGGCAGCAAGCCCCGGCATTGAAGAAATCGCCGAGCTGGGCTCATTCGGCACGCTCGCATCTGAGCGCCTCGCGCAACAGGGCAACTCAGCCGGCGCAGCTGCGCTTGGCGTTGACGGTGCTCTTGCCGGTCCGGTGGAGCCGGGCGAGACCGCGACCTTCACCATCACACTGGATTCGACCGACAATCGTTTCCTTTCATTTGCCTCAATGGTTGTCCCGTCCAACGACACGTTCATTGGCAATGATGATCCCATGCAGTTTGCGCTGTTCGACGACGAAGGAGACTTCCTCGGCCCACAAACGATTTCAGTAACGCCTGCCTTTGCCTATGATGCGGGGACGGAAGTCAATAACCCAGCGGGCGGCCCAGCGTTTGTCGACGGCCAAAACCCACCAGACGGTGTCGCCGAAAACGGGGTGATCAGCGCAGCAACGTCGCTCAGCGACTTTGTCGGATTGCTGCTCTTTGGCGGTCTGACGCTTGACGCGAGCGCCATCGATTTCCTCAACACGCCGAACTTTACGTTTGCGACCATTGAGATTTCTGAAGTCCCGGTCCCGCCGGCCCTTGCGGTCATGGCATTGGGCCTTGCCGGCTTCGGCGGTCTGTCGCGGCTGCGGCGCAAGGCGAGCTAGTCAACCCGGTCTCTTGATCGGTTCAAAATTTAAGGGGTGTACGGTGAGATCCGTGCACCCCGTTTTTACTGTACAAGCCGTCTTTGGCGCAGTGGTCGCTGTGCAGCGTAAGAACTATCCCCTTCACATAACCAGCTTCTCTTGCAACAAACAGAGGTGATTGGAGATGTCAGCCTGCTCTCAGACGCCTCAGATAAGCATTTGTTATCCTGTTGGGACGTCCGAAATTGGCCCCGCCTCGCCGTTCGGCCAGTATTCATTGAACGGCAGGTTTATGTTCATTCCGGACGTTAGGAGCACATGCCGCTAAAGGCAATTTCTCGCCAATAACAGACAATCATGCTGCAAATCTCGATGTCTGATTTTGGCGTCAAGGCAGACATTAGCCTCAGGTTAATTGCGTTCTCTGAAAGCTGTTGCGCTCGATGTGCTTTTTGAAATTACCCAATATACCCTGCCAACCTTGGCGCTGTTGTTCAGCAGAATTCTGATCCTCAACCTCAAACGTTTCGATTACTCTGACGCCATCTTCGAGTTCGTTGAATTCGACAGTCACGCTACGGCCATCATCCAGTTTGAATTGGATTTCGTTGAATGGGCTAATCTTGGTAAACTCACCGCGATAGTCAAAACCCATTGAGCCGTCTTTGGCTTCCATTCGGTAATTGAATTTCCCACCTGCTTTGAGATCGACTTTAGCAGCTGGACAGCACCACTCATCAATGGCGAAATTCCAGCTCATAATGTCCTCTGGCGAAGTCCACGCCTCCCATACGCGCGAAACAGACGCTGCTACGACAATTTCGACAGTGACTTTCATCGTCCTTACACGCTCCCTCACGTTTTAGCAGTCAACGCAAAAAGCCTCGGTTCGTCAATGACCGCTTCTGACCCTATGCAGACATAAAAGCCAGTATCGCCGATGTCCGGAATGGGCCAGTAATACCCGTCCAATGTCCAAGATTCCAATGTCGCCTCCTGCCTGCATTCCTGCCGCACAGAAATGGTGACTGTAGAGCCAAGAGTGGCGAGGGAACTCCCGTTCCGCCGCACGAAATCCCCACCATGGCCCGCAAGCCGGCATCCTAGCTCGCAGCAGGGCTCGCCAAATCACCCTAGCCCACAGCAGGGCTCGCCAGATCAGGGCTTGCTAGATCAAGGCAGGGCCTGCGCCAAGACGCCGCCGATACGGATCGGCGCGATGGACATGGCGCGGCCGTCCGTGCCCGTCTCAACCACAACACCGCAAATCGTTGCCTCACCGCCTGCGGGCGCAAAGCGGCCTGACGGCATCTTGGTTGTAAAGCGCTGCAGGGGTTCAGCTTTCTGCATGCCGATGACACTGTCATAGTCACCGCACATGCCGAGGTCGGTGATATAGGCGGTGCCGCCCGAAAGAATACGATCATCCGCTGTCGGCGTATGGGTGTGTGTGCCCACCACAAGGCTGACCCGTCCATCGAGATAGTGGCCGACCGCCTGTTTCTCGCTGGTTGCTTCCGCATGGAAATCAACGATCACCGCGTCGGCCTCTCGGCCCAGCTCGGTATTGCCAAGAGCTGCCTCTAACGCCGCAAACGGATCATCGCACGGGTGCATTTCCACTTGCCCTTGAGCGTGGAGGACGAGCACGTTCTTGCCGTCTTTTGTTTCCACAAGGACGGACCCGCGCCCTGGATTACTTGGCGGAAAATTCAGGGGGCGGAGGAGGTTCGGTTCCTCATTATAGTAGTCGATCTCGTCGCGCTGATCGAAGGCGTGGTTGCCCGTGGTCAGCACGTCGGCGCCGGCCTCAAACAACGCCGCGCAGATCGATCGCGTGACACCGAAACCACCCGCGGCGTTCTCTGCATTGACCACAACAAAGTCGAGCCCGAAGCGGCGACGCAAGCGGGGCAGGTGTTGAACCAGTGCCTCGCGACCGGAACGCCCGACGACATCGCCAAATACTGCAATCTTCATGTCCCGCGTCCTGCTCGCCTTTGTGCGGTCGCGGTTCGCGTCGGGGGAAGCGTTATCGCTTAAAGCGCAGGCTGCCCCGTTCGGTCACGACCCAATCAAGCTTCTGGTCTAGGGGGCCGGACGGCAAAGCGTCAACTTGTTGCGCCCCATAGGCGTAGCCGACAGCGATGATTGGTCGGGGAGGTGTGTCTCCCGGGTCGGCACTCTGGTCCGTGACTGTATCTCGAAGGGCCGCCAGGGTCCGGTCGTAATACCCCCCGCCATAGCCGAGCCGATCTCCGGCGGTGCTGAAGCCGAGGAGCGGGACAACGACAATGTCGGGGGTGATTTCCGGGGCGGTCCGGTCTGGTTCCATGACACCGACCTTCCCCTTTTTGAGCGTGTCGCCCGGGACAAAGCTATGGAATGTGAGCGGTTCTTTTCTGCCTGCAACGCGCGGCAGGGCGATCTTGTGATCCGCCTCAAGGAGCGCGTCGAGCAGGGGCTCGGTGTCTAGCTCATCGCCGATGGGGTGATAAAGCGCGACGACGCACTCTGCTGGCAGAGGAATTGACCCCATGAAATTGCCCGCCGCATGGCGAGGGGCATCGGGGCGGGCCTCTTTAGCGTTCTTGCGCTCTGCTTTCAGGCGCAGCCGATGGAGGTCTTTTTCCGGTGACATCGGCTTGATCCCGGGAATACCGGGCAATGGGGGCAACATGGGCAGGATCCCCGTTTATTTGACGAAAGTATCAAATGCCGCGCCGGCCGTCGGACGGTGTATTCGCCCTGGACCCAAAGGACCAGGTGGGTGCCACGTAGCAAAAACCACGGTCTAAGCCAGCGGCGGCTCCCATTCAGAGAAGTAAGGCCCCGGGGAATGGCGTCCTGACGGGCCGGGCAGCCGACAAGAAATAGGAAGTGCGGGGCGCTTCGTAAAGGGGAGCTTTTCCGAAAGGAAAATCGGGTTGCCAGCTTGCTCAGGCGTCGCTCAGGCGCCCCTTAGGCTTCTGGGCAGTGAGCGCCGGTTTCAATCCAAGCCGCGGTGAGGTCACCGAAAACCTCCTGATTGCCGGGGGCGGGGGTGCGGCCCTTTCCGGGGTCCCAGGCCCAGCCGACGAGGCCATCCTCGGCATGATGTTCCAGGACAGCGTCCAGCGAGCGCCCGCCGTTGAGGTCCGGGTTTTTCAGATTGGCGCAGATTTGGGTCGCTGAAAGTCCAACCCAGCCCATGGTAATCGGCGCAAGAGCCCAAGGTGCGTGACCGGGGATCGATCCGAACGCGCCCGTATAAGAGACGTTTTCGTCGCCATGGCAGGTGGAGCACTGCATCCCTGCCGCGCCCATGCCGAATGCATCCGGATTGTCGGTGCCACGGACAACCGGCGGGTTATGGGGCTCCATATTATCGCCTTGGGTCGGCCCGCCGTTCCTCGGGTGGCAATTCATGCAGCGAGGGTGAGAAACCACCTTGTGCAATTCGGTAAAAAGCGCCTGGGATCGTTCTGTCTCATCAGCGACATCAAGAAATGCGCCGGGTCCTGAAAGTCCCGCAACAGTTTCGGCGTTCGCCCACACATCGGATGCGGTTTCGGTGTCGCCGGTTGTTGTCGGTGTCTGCTCTCCGCCGCATGCGGCAAGCCCGAAGGCCCCGATTGTAGCGACCGCTAAAAACAGGAATTGACGCATGGCTGGATCCTTTGTTCGCCAGATTTTGTCAGATGTCGGATTAAGCTGTGTATGGCTTGACGATTGGCAGGTCGCGAGGCGTCTCGCCGGTTAGTTGCCTGACCGCGTTGGCAATGGCTGGGCCGATTGGCGGCGTGCCCGGTTCACCGACACCGGTAGGTGCTTCATTGCTTTCGACGATAGCAACATCCACCTCAGGCATCTCGTGTATGCGGAGCATACGGTAGCTATCCCAGTTTGCTTCGCGAACTTTGCCGCCATCGTCGAGTGTGATTTGGTCAAACAGGATTGCCCCCAGACCAAACCCGATCCCACCTTCCATTTGTGCCGCGATTACGTTGGGATTCACAGCGACACCGCAGTCAACAGCGCACCAGACTTTGTGGACGACCGGAACGTTACCATTCAGCGACACTTCGGCAATCTGTGCGACGTAACTGTTAAATGATTTGTGTACGGCAACGCCAAATGCGTGCCCAGGAGCGGGGGCCCGTCCCCAGTCAGCCATTTCTGCCACCCGGCGCAATACCGCAGCGTCTCGGGCGCGGTCATCTTTCATCATGGCGAGCCGCCCTTCGACGGCGTCCTTGCCTGCCTTTTGCAGGAGTTCGTCGATCATGGTTTCCAGCACGTAGCCCGTGTGCGTATGGCCAACCGATCGCCACCAGAGAACCGGCACTTTTGAGTCAGGCATTTTCGCGGTGACACGGAAGTTCTCAATACCGTAGCACGGATCCTGCGCCCCTTCGTATACGGACGGGTCAAGGCCACCATTTGGCATGACCAGAGCTTCGAAGGAGCTACCCTTCACAAGCGATGGGCTGGCAATTGTCTGGTCCCAGCCAACGATGTTTCCATCATCGTCAAGGCCGGCTGAAACTTTGTGCACGGTCAATGGCCGATAATAACCACCGCGCACGTCGTCTTCGCGTGACCAGACAAGTTTGACGGGGTTCTTTTCATCCTGTGCCTTCAAGACGGATGCGATCTCGGCGGCGAAATGGGAAGTTGGCGTTGCCAGTCGGCCAAAGGATCCACCGGCAAACATCGTGTTAAGCTTTACACTCATCGGGTTCTCAAACCCGAGCGTTTGAGCAAGGACAGCCTGGTCAAGGGTTTGAAGCTGGCTTCCCATCCAGACTTCGGCGCCATCGTCCGTGTACTCAGCGACCCCATTCAGCGCCTCCATGGGCGTGTGGGCCAGGAACGGAAAGCGGTAAATCGCGTCTACCTTTGTGGTGGCTGTTTCGAGCCCACCGGGCGCATCGCCTTGGTCTGTGGCAGCTTCGCCGGGACCAGCTTCGACGAGCGAAACATATTCAGACATGATCTGAGCGGTTGATCGCCTCTCCGCGGTTGCATCCGACCAGGCGACTTTCAAGGCATCTCGGCCTTTAAAAGCAGCGTAGGTATTGTCCGCATACACAGCCACGCCACTCGGCACCTGTTTGACCGCGCGAACGCCCTTGACCTGGAGGGCCTTGCTGGCATCAAAGCTCTCCACGGTTGCCCCAAACAATGGCGCATGGGCCACGACCGCAACCAACATGCCCTCGCGGAAAACGTCCTGGCCATAGGTCGCCGCGCCCGTGGTCTTGGCGGCGGTATCCAGTTTGGGCAGGTCTGTGCCAATGAGTGTTCGTTCTTCGGCGGTCTTCATTTTCGGCGCGTCGGGTGGGGTCAGCCCTGAGGCTGCCTCAGCGAATGCGCCGAACCCTGACCTTTTCCCTGAACCAGCGTGAGAGATTTGCCCATTGGAAACAGAGATCTCTGCGGCAGGCACACCCCAGTCTGCAGCAGCCGCTGCCACGAGCATGGCCTTTGCTTGAGCACCCGCTTTGCGCATGGGTTCCCAGGAGGAGAAGATCGCCGTCGAACCGCCCGTGCCTTGAACGCCGAATGCTGCATTCGCATAGGTGCTTACGTCGGCGGGTGCGGTCTCGGCGCGTATTTGATCCCAGCTGGCGTCCATCTCATCGGCAACGAGGGTTGCAAGACCAGTCAGAGGACCTTGGCCAAATTCGATATGTTTGACGAGCACGGTAACCGTATTGTCAGCGGCGACCTTAACGAATGCGTTGAGCCCTGTGGTTGCGGCTTCCGTCTGAGCGATCGCTCGATGGCCGAGCGGAAGACTGGCCCCGACGACCAGTCCCGCTGTGCCGGCTAGAAAATCACGGCGATTTGTTTTAAAGTCGGTATGCGGATGAAGCTTGGTCATCAGATCGTCTCCGATGCATTTTTGATCGCTCGGCGAATGCGCACATAGGTGGCGCACCGGCAGATATTGCCCGCCATGGCGTTGTTAATGTCATCGTCGGTGGGCTTGGGGACCTGACGCAGCAAGGCAACGGCGCTCATGATCTGGCCTGACTGGCAATACCCGCACTGCGGTGTGTCGAGGCCCTCCCACGCAGCACGGACTGCGTCTGCTTCCGGGCCTTCTACACCCTCAATCGTCGTGATGGACTGACCTTCAATTGTGCTTACTGGTGTCACGCAGGAGCGCCGGGGCATGCCATTCACATGAACCGTGCAGGCACCGCATTGGGCCATGCCGCATCCATACTTGGTGCCGGTCTCGCGCGCACCATCGCGTATCGCCCAGAGAAGGGGTGTGTCGGGCGCGATATCTAATTCAACGTCGCGGCCATTCAGTTTGAAACGAACCATCGGCTGCTCCCCTTTGTTCAGTTCCACACATACTATAACTGGTCCGTCCCGAATGCGCTACCGTTAAGCGAATGAAGCGATCCAGACGAACCTGTTTGATGTTGTGATGGTCGGTTTCCCAGAACTTCTGGCGCGCGAAATGGCTCCTAGCCGATCCCTGCAACCACTGAGACCACCGGCACGCAAATCGCGGCAATGGTGACGAAAATGGTCACGGCTGCAGCGGCACCAAGGACGGGCTTAAAAGGGTTGTAGGTCACAGGTCTTTCCATTCTTTGCGTTTTTGACGCCCTTGATTTGGGCGACACCTAATCATTAGGCGTGCACGTGAATTGGCCATTCGATTTTGTGATTTAAAGTGAAGCCGCCCACAGCTTAGCGACGCGCGATACCGGAATATCGCAAAGCGGTAGGCGCCACAGGGTGTCCCGGTATCCCAACGTCCTCAGCACCCAAGTGTCTCAAACAACCGGGCGTCGTCGGTCCAACGGTCGTCTCTTTGTGAACTGGTCGACCAGCAGCGCTCGATATGGTTAAAGGCAGACCCTCCTCTTTGCGTCTTCAGGTATAGGAAAAAACTATCGGTTAATCGACGGGAAACGGTATTCCTGTTTTCCGCAGAGCCCTTAACTTTGAACCGTCTACATCAAGGAAAGGGAGCCCAATGCAGCGGTCGGAACGTTATGCACTCAATCGTCTTTTGAACCAACACAGGTACGTGGATGCGTTTATCAACAAAGAACAGCGACGTCCCAATCCCGATGCGGCCTTACTGCACAATCTGAAGAAGAAGCGCCTGCGCTTGAAAGATGCCGCGCGTCGTCTCCAATCGGAGTTGTGTAGGGCCGAAAACATTAGGGCACCCCGGACCGCTTCATGACATCAGGCACGCACCGCAAGCGTCCCGTCGAAGCCTTTAGCGCGGCCATTCGGGAATTCATCGAAAAAGAATCCGCCGCTGGTTTTTTGTTGGCGGGCGCAACAATTGCGGCACTGATCTTCAGTAATACCCCCTTGTCAGGGCTGTATGCGGGGTTCCTGTCGACCAAGGCGAGCGTTTCGATCGGTGCGCTTGCCATCGATAAGCCCCTGGTCCTGTGGATCAATGACGGCCTTATGGCCATCTTCTTTTTTCTCATTGGCCTGGAGGTCAAGAGGGAAATTCTGGAGGGCGAACTCTCGTCCTGGGAAAGCGCCGCTTTGCCGGTCTTTGCGGCCATTGGCGGCATGGCTGCCCCCGCCTTGATTTTTCTGGCGGTGGTCTCCCCGGACAATGAAGCAATGCGAGGCTGGGCGATCCCGGCTGCAACCGATATCGCTTTTGCCCTGGGCGTCCTTGCAGTGCTCGGCGCGCGGGTCCCCGCCGCGCTGAAGGTATTTCTACTAGCTGTGGCGATCATTGATGATCTTGGCGCGATCTTGATCATCGCTCTTTTTTATACCGCTGACCTTTCACTGATCGCGCTTGTGTTAGCGCTCGTAGGGGTGGGCGGACTTGTTGGTCTGAACCGCTCTCGGGTCATGGCCAGGACGCCTTATCTCCTTCTCGGGGTTTTCATCTGGGTCTGTGTCTTGAAATCCGGGGTACACGCCACACTCGCCGGTGTCGTGACGGCCCTTGCGATTCCCTTGAAGGGTCAAGACGGCACCTCGCCATTGAAAGATCTGGAACACAGTCTTCACCCCTGGATCGCTTTTGCCATTCTGCCGGTCTTTGCATTTGCCAATGCGGGGATTGATCTGCGTGGATTGTCCGTAGACGCGGTAATTGCCCCCTTGCCTTTAGGGATTGCACTCGGGCTTTTTGTCGGCAAGCAGATCGGCGTGTTCGGGATTGCGTTTGTTGCGCTGAAAATGGGCCTCGCCAAACGGCCGGCTTCGCTCAGCTATTGGCATCTCTATGGGGCGGCGTGCCTCACCGGGATCGGCTTCACCATGAGTTTGTTCATCGGCAGCTTGGCCTTCACCACGGAGGCAGCTATCAACGAGGTGCGGCTTGGCGTGTTGATCGGATCGCTCGCGTCAGGACTTCTCGGGTACGCCATCCTTGTCCGCGCGAAACAAACCAGCATTCCAGAGGTGACTTCAGAAGACAAAAATCTGCGGACGATCCAGACAGTGGAAGTGAAAGCCAAAGTGGCTGATACAGCCGCGGCCGTCTAAAGCACAAACCTCTTTTCTGCCCAAACCGGGCCAGCCCAAAGATCCGGTCGCAACCGTCCCTAAATCTTGCTAGTCTCCGTTGCTTCGACTGCCGGGGCGGAATTGGTGCCTCGATGTGAGGGGCCCGCCGATGATCATCTTTGTCATTCTCGCCTATGTGGCGGTCCAGATTGCTATTGCCGCGTGGGCCGCGCGCGACACCAAGAGCGATGCGGACTATCTCGTGGCCGGTCGCAAGCTCGGCACATTCGCCGTCGCCATGTCGGTCTTTGCCACCTGGTTTGCCTCCGAGACCGTCATTGCCACGTCGTCGGAAGTGGCGGCTTTCGGCATGGCTGGCGCGCGAATTGAGCCCTTCGCTTTTGGCCTTGGCATCCTGGTGCTGGGGCTCTTTGTGGCGGGCAAACTCCGGGCGGGCGGGCATATCACGCTCGCCGATTATCTCGGCACGAAGTTCGGTCCTCGGACGGAAGCCTTGAGCGCGTTGACCATCGCCGCCTCCGGGACAATGTGGGCCGGTGCACAACTCTACGCGCTG
Organism: Pseudomonadota bacterium; assembly: GCA_038522945.1. Taxonomy (GTDB): domain Bacteria; phylum Pseudomonadota; class Alphaproteobacteria; order Caulobacterales; family Parvularculaceae; genus MED-G105. The sequence continues at coordinate 10,250 of JBCBJV010000014.1, read as the reverse complement.
GCGACGATCATTTCTGCGTCCAGCGGGATTAGTTTTGAACTGGCATTGGGGGCGTCAACCGCGATTGTCCTCACTTATACGCTCCTCGGCGGGCTGGTCGGCGATGTCGTCACGGACGTCATTCAGGGCATCATTCTCATTATCGGGATGGGCATTCTCCTGGTCCTGATTGTCGTTGCCGCCGGAGGGTGGGGCGCGGCGGTCTCGTCTATTCCTGCCGAGCGGTGGCGTTTCTCTGGCGAAGATGAGACCTGGCTTGACCAGATCGATATCTGGATCATCCCGATCATTGGTTCGATCGTCTCCCAGGAGGCGATTTCCCGGACCCTCGGTGCCAAATCAGTCTCGGTTGCCCGTAATGGGGCGATCATCGGCTCACTGATCTATATGGCGGTAGGGCTGTTGCCAGTGGCCTTCGGTCTGTTCGGGCCGCACCTCGGCATCACGCTCGGCGAGGGGGATGAGTTTCTGCCGAGCCTCGCGCGGGAACTATTCCCGCCCTGGCTCTATGTGGTCTTCACCGGTGCGCTCTTGTCAGCAATTCTTTCGTCCGTGGACAGTGCATTGCTGGCGGTTTCTGCGGTCGCGACGGAAACCGGCTATCGTCGGCTCAAACCGGACATGAGCGCTGCCGAGAGCCTGAGAGCGGCGCGGGCGACGACGGTGCTCGCCGGCTTGCTCGCGCTTGGGATTGCTGCATCGGGCGAAAGCCTGCGCCAGATCGTCATCGATGCGGTCTCCATCAACGGCATCATCGCCGTGCCATTGGTGATGGCGCTGGCGGGCATGTATAAAACACGGCTGCCCGTCGCGGCGATCACCATCGTCGTTCAACTCCTGGCTCTACTTTGGATGCAGTGGCACCTGGAGCTTTCCGGCGCGTTCATCTACACAATGGGGCTCGGATTGGCCGTGTACGGTGTGCTTTACGGGGTTGATCGGGCCCTGATCAGGAAACCTCAAGTGACAGGCCAGGGGAGCGCGGTGCCCTAGTAGGGACAGGCTAAGCAAATTCGCTGAGTGGGATCGGCTGTCATGACCGCCCGTGCAGATGAGTATTAAGAGCCCGAGATTGGCGGGATTCTGATGCTCTAACTAGGCATCTAATTCAGTGATTTCAGCCTAAACCGCTACCTATTCCGCCGGTTCTCAATCAAATTATCGACCACACTCGGGTCGGCCAGTGTCGAGGTATCCCCCAGATGGCTGAAGTCGTTCTCGGCGATTTTGCGTAGAATCCGGCGCATGATCTTGCCGGAACGGGTTTTCGGCAGGCCGGGCGCATGCTGAAGAAAGTCGGGCTTTGCGATCGCGCCGATTTCGGTGCGGACAGCATCAATGAGCGAGGCTTCGGTTTCATCTGACCACTGATGGCCCTCCATGAGGGTCACATAGGCATAAATGCCCTGGCCTTTGATGTCGTGGGGGAAGCCGACGACGGCCGCTTCTGCCACAGCCGGATGGGCAACCAGGGCGCTTTCAACTTCCGCGGTTCCCATGCGATGGCCGGAAACATTGAGAACATCGTCTACCCGGCCCGTGATCCAGTAATACCCGTCTTCGTCGCGCCGCGCGCCATCGCCGGTAAAGTACATACCCGGGTAGGTCGAAAAGTAGGTATCGATAAAACGCTGATGGTCGCCATAAACGGTGCGCATTTGCCCGGGCCAAGAATCCGTCAGCACCAGATTGCCGCTGGTGGTCCCTTCAAGAACGTGCCCGTCATTATCAACAAGGGCAGGCTTGATGCCGAACAGAGGCTTTGTGGCCGAGCCTGGCTTGGTGTCGGTGGCGCCGGGCAGGGGCGAAATCAAAATCCCCCCGGTTTCCGTTTGCCACCAAGTGTCAACGATGGGGCATTTTTCCTTGCCAACGACCCGGTGATACCAAAGCCAGGCTTCCGGATTGATCGGTTCACCGACGGTTCCGAGAATGCGCAAGGAAGAAAGATCGGCGACGTCGACTTTTTCCTCGCCCTCGCGCATCAGGGCGCGTATGGCCGTTGGCGCCGTGTAGAAGGTGTTTACTTTGTGCTTTTCGCAAACCCGCCAGAAGCGAGACGCATCGGGGTAAGTGGGCACCCCCTCGAACATCAAGCTCGTTGCTCCATTGGCCAATGGTCCGTAGACAATATAAGAGTGGCCCGTCACCCAGCCCACATCGGCGGTACACCAATAGATCTCGCCTTGCTTGTAGTCGAACACTTTCTCGTGGGTGAATGAGGCATAGGTGAGGTAGCCGCCCGTCGTGTGCAGCACGCCCTTTGGCTTACCCGTCGACCCGGAGGTATACAGAATAAAGAGCGGATCTTCTGCTTTCATGGGCTCAGGCGCGCAGACCGGGGAGACATCATCCTTTGCATTGTGCCACCAGATATCGCGACCGGCTTTCCAGGGAATATCGCCACCAGTTCGCCTTACAACCAAAACGAGGCGGACATCTCGGCCTAGGGCCAGTGCCCGGTCTACATTGGATTTGAGGGGCACGGATTTTCCGCCACGCAAACCTTCATCAGCCGTGATCACCGCAACAGCGCCGCAGTCTTCGATGCGGCTCGCCAGCGCTTCTGGGGAAAACCCGCCAAAGACAACGGAATGCACTGCGCCGATCCGCGCACAAGCAAGCATGGCGTAGGCCGCTTCCGGGATCATGGGCATGTAGATGACGATCCGATCGCCTTTGGCAACGCCCCGGGCTTTAAGGGTATTGGCCATGCGGCTCACCTCTGCGAGCAACTCGCCATAGGTGATCTTTTTGTCGTGGGCCGGGCTGTCGCCTTCCCAGATCAGAGCGACTTTATCGGGTGTTTTTTCCGCATGCCGATCAACACAGTTCACGCAGGCATTCAATATGCCGTCTTCGAACCAGCGGATGCGCAGGTCTTCCTTGTCGAAAGAGACATTTTTTATGATTGTGGGGGCACGTTCCCAGTCGAGACGCTTTGTTTCGTCGGCCCAGAACCCTTCCGGGTCCTCGATTGAACGGGCGTACTGGCTTTCATAGTCGGCTGCACTCACATGGGCGGACTTGGCGATCTCGGCAGGGACAGGGAAACGGTCTGACATGGGACGTCCTCCTTTTTTCTCAGCATACGCTGACCGCGCAACTGTGCAACTGTGCAACTGGGAGCCGCCTTAAAAGACTTTGTGGCTGCCAAGGTTTGCATCACCGCCCTTATTGATAAGGTCGGCATAATGATCGGCGAGGGTGCGCGACCCAAACGAAGGTGTCTTGGTCTCGCTGTAGGTGTTTGTTGTCTTGTCAAAGACCAACATGGACTCGCTGGCATAGTAGCGCCCGATCCGGGCGAGCTCTGCTTTTTCCTTCAGTGGCGGGATGAATGTCCCGAGTGCACCGAGCGTGCCTGCGATGACGTCAAAAAGCGCGAGTGGTACCGGGCTGAACTTTGGAGGGCGCCCGGTGAGCGCAAAAATTTCATTGCCCTGATCGTGGGGCGTGAGGGCCGGGCCTGGTCCGCCAATCGGCAATATTCGGTTCCGCCGCATGGGATCGACGAGACAGTCGGCCATGAATTGGGCAAGATCTTCGTCGCTGATGGGTTTACATGCCGTTCCTTGTCCATCGCCAAACGTAAGGAACGCTTTGCCGTTCCTTACCCGGTCGACCTGGCCAGAAAGCGATTTAAAAAACGCCGTGGGCCTGACGATTGAGTAGTCAAGGCCGCTGCTGGTGAGCGCTTCCTCAAAAGCGAGCTTGGCATATTGGAAAGCGAGCTGTGGCTTCTGGACACAAATTGCCGACAAAAGAAGGAAATGTGAAACGCCGGCCGTTTGCGCGCCATCCAATAGATTGCAATGGGCTTTGTGATCGATTGCCCAGGCGTCTTTCGGGACGCCGGTGCGAGAGGCCATACATGAAACGACAGCGTCGAACCGCTCGCCCTGAAATCCGTCGTCTCGCAGTGACGATGGCGAGGTCACGTCGCCAACGCGATACTCTGGACCCGGAATAAGCTGTGCGCGGTCAGTTTGGGGGCGCACTAGGCTCGCAACTTCATGGCCGCGGGCGAGCAACGCGCGGACAGTGGCCTGGCCGATTGTGCCCGTTGAGCCGACCATGAACACGCGTTTCGTTGGCAGGCCCTTAAGCCTGGGAGAGGCGGGGATGGTACCGTCGTCTTTTTTGTGAACATCCATAAAGGGCAGGTCTCAGGCGGCCACTGGCGTTTGGGCTTTGCCTCTAGTCTTACTGCCTCTATCTCGTGCTGTGGCAGGCGCCGCAAGCCCGGTGTCCGTGCCGCAAACCTTGTCCCAGAACCTGAAATAGAGACCGTAATTTGACCGGTACTTCGTATGGTGAACATTATGATGGCTGGCGGTGATCAGCCATCGCCCGATGGGACCGTTGAGAAACGAACGAGGGATAATCTCCCAGCCTGAATGATTGGCGACGCCGCAATAGGTCATGATCACGAGGAGCGCCATCAGCGCGCCTGTGTGCAGCGGGATGAAGAATGCCGCGATGGGGATCGCCCAGGACGAAATAAACGCCTCCCATGGATGGAAGGAAAAGGCCGCCCAAGGCGTCGGCTGATGGGAGCGGTGGTGGGTCAGATGGGTCGGCTTGAACAATAGGCGATGATGCATCGCCCGGTGGGTCCAGTAGAAATACGTGTCGTGGATCGCCAGGTAGATAAACACGCTAATCGGCAGATAGACCCAGCCCCAGATGGGGCCACCGATCGCCGACACATCGCTGTAGATTGCTGTGCCGCTATTCCGCCAGGCCAGCATTACGATCGCACCCGGGAACGCATAAATAAGTGACGACAGGAGCGACATGCGAATCTCGTGGACCATGATCGCCCGATCCGGTCGCTGACGCGCGAGCTTTACCCCGCGGACCTTGTGTTCCGGCCTTAACCAAAGGCCAGCGAAGAAAAGCCCGGAAATGAGGAAGTAGCGCGCCCAGATAATAGCGGTGAGCTTTCCGTAGGCTGATGCGAACTCAGCCGGGAAATGGGGCCCAATCCCCGCAAAAGCCTCAATCATGGTGTGACAATCCTGCCCCGACGCGGTAAACCCATAGCGTAATCGGAATCAGCGCGCGTGTCATTGGGCCGGCTCATGCGCGACAATTGAGCCGCTGTGACAGGACCAGTGTAAGGGACACGTGCGCCATGACGACTATTTCGGCCGATATTGCCATAGCAGGAGGCGGGCTTTCCGGAGCACTGATCGCCTGGCGCCTGAAGCAAAAACGGCCCGATCTGAAGACGGTGGTTGTGGAACGGGGCGACAGCCTCGGGGGGAACCATACCTGGTCATTTCATGAAACTGACCTGCCTGCGGATATCGCCCCATGGTTTGAACCGCTCGTTGTGTATTCCTGGCCACGCCAGCATATCCGGTTTCCCAAACTCGATCGCACGCTCCAGACCGGCTACCGCTCCATCACGTCTGAACGCCTTCACGAGGTGATCGCTCCGACGCTTGGCGAGGGGTTGGTGGCAAATGCTGAAATCTCATCGGTGGATAAGTCGGGTATTCAACTAAAGGATGGCCGTTTCATTCAGGCCCGTGCTGTCATCGATGCGCGGGGCCAACGCCGGACCGGCGCTTTGACCATCGGGTTCCAGAAATTCGCTGGCCAGGTTCTGAAATTCAAAAAGCCCCATGGCCTCGATGCACCGATCATCATGGATGCGACTGTCCCCCAGACTGACGGCTATAGATTCGTTTATGTGCTCCCGTTCACGGCGGATACCGCGCTGGTAGAGGACACCTATTACGCCGATGGGGCGGCTTATGATCCCGGGACCCTGGCGGGTGAAATCCACGCCTATTGCGAGCGCCAAGGCTGGGAAATCGACGCGGTCCTTCGGGAAGAAGATGGGCTTTTGCCGATTGCCATGGCCGGGGATATTGAAGCGCATCTCGCGGGCGGCGCTGAAGGGGTCGGGCTCGCCGGGCTCGGCGCGGGTCTTTTTCATCCGCTCACAGGGTATTCGCTTCCTGATGCGGCTCGCCTTGCGGAGAAGATCGCTGACGCCGATGATGTGAGCGGCGATGCGCTCTATCACCTATGCCGCGACCATGCGATCACCACCTGGAACCGGCGTGGCTTTTACCGGATGCTCTCTCGATTTTTGTTCGATGCGGCCGAGCCGCGGAACCGATATCTGGTCATGCGACGTTTTTACAAACTCAATAGGGGTCTGATCGAAAGGTTTTACGCTGGCGTATCCACCATGCCCGATAAAATACGGGTGTTGACTGGAAAGCCGCCGGTTGGCTTCATGAAGGCAGTTCGATGTGTCGACGAAGCAGGCTGGCTAAACAGGCTCATGAAGGCCGAGGGACAAGTTTAATGAAAAATGCCGCAGTAATTGGGTCCGGATTTGGCGGACTGGCACTGGCTATTCGCCTTCAATCAGCTGGGATTCAAACGACGCTTTATGAAAAACGCGACCGGCTTGGCGGGCGCGCTTATGTCTATGAGATCGATGGGTACACCTTTGACGCCGGTCCGACGGTCATTACCGACCCAACCGCCCTTCAGGAACTCTTTGAACTGTCTGGCCGCCGACTGGAAGACTATGTGGAGCTGATCAAGGTCGATCCGTTCTACCGCCTCTTGTGGGAAGATGGCTTCAGCTTTGACTACTGCAGCGATGAAGAGATGCTGTTCGATCAGATCGGCAAGAAGAGCCCACAGGATATCGACGGCTATAAACGCTTCCACAAATTTTCAGAACAGGCCTTCATTGAAGGGTATGAGAAACTGAGCGCAGTGCCGTTTTTGAACTTCTGGTCGATGATCAAAGCATCGCCCCAGCTTGCCATGTTGCAAGGCTACCGCAGCGTCTACGACAAATTGTCTGACTATATCAAAGATAAGCATCTGCGTGAGGCATTTAGTTTCCATACGTTGCTTGTCGGCGGTGATCCATTCAAAACCTCCGCGATTTATTCTCTGATCCACGCGCTGGAACGCAAATGGGGGGTCTGGTTCCCTCGCGGCGGCACTGGTGCCCTGGTACGTGGCATGGGCCGCTTGTTTGAAGATCTTGGCGGCACCATCAAGATCGACACTGCAGTCGCAGAGATTACTGAAGTTGATGGTCGCGTTCGGGAAATCATCGACACGAAAGGCGGCCGAGCAACATATGACGCTATCGGATCAAACGCCGATATTGTGCATACCTACGAAAAACTGCTCGGCAAGTCGCCCCGTGGCCGCTCCATGGCAAAAGGATTGAAGGGCAAGCGTTTTTCCAATTCCCTGTTCGTCGCTTATTTCGGCACGCGTAGAAAACACGAGCATCTGGCCCACCACACGATTGCCTTCGGACCGCGTTACCGGGAGTTGATCTCCGAGATCTTCAAAGGTCCGGATCTGCCTGACGATTTCTCGCTGTACCTTCATCGGCCAACTGCGACGGACCCGGCGCTGGCACCAGAGGGATGCGATGCCTTTTATGTGCTCTCGCCGGTCCCGAACCTGGAGAAAGCCGACATCGACTGGTCCGTAGAAGGACCAAAATACCGCGACAAGATCTACGACTATCTGGAAGAGCGTTACATCCCGGGGCTCAAAGAAGACCTGGCTGTCTCCCACATCTTTACGCCGGCGGACTTTCAGACAGAGCTGAATGCCCATGCGGGATCGGCGTTTTCCATTGAGCCGATCTTGACCCAGTCAGCTTACTTCCGTGTCCACAACCGAGACGATCGTATCGATAATCTCTATTTCGTCGGGGCGGGCACACATCCGGGTGCGGGCATCCCCGGGGTGATCGGGTCGGCAAAGGCGACCGCTGGTCTGATGATCGACGACCTCGGGGCGTCGCAGTCGCCACTGTCCAGTCTTTCAACCGATGACGCAGGGGTCAAAGCGGCAGCGGAATGACGGTAGGCAGCAGTTCTGATCTCAGGACGGGGACGGAAATGCCCCAAGGAACTGCTGCGTCTTCCGCAGTTGATGACCTTCGTTCGTTCGGCAAGCAATCCATCACACAAGGCTCTAAGAGCTTTGCCATGGCGAGCTTCTTCTTCAACGAAGCCATGCAGGCGGACGCGCAGATGCTCTACGCTTGGTGTCGTCATTGCGACGATGTGATTGACGGCCAAACCATGGGCGGCGATGCGCCGAGTGCGGAATTATCGCCCGATGACCGCCGGGTTCTTGTCGGTATGCTGCGCGAAAAAACACTCCAAGCGATGTCAGGCCATACGACCGGCCAGCCGGCATTTGATGCCTTTGGTGTCGTTGCCCGACGCCATAATTTGCCTAAAGACTACCCCCTTGATCTCATCGACGGGTTCGCCATGGACATCATTCCCCAGGAAGGGATGACCATGACCGACCTTTTGAAATACTGCTACGGGGTCGCGGGCGTTGTCGGCGTGATGATGGCCATCATCATGGGGGTCGACCGTGAAGATCGCGCTACACTGGAACGGGCGTGTGATATGGGTCTGGCATTTCAGATGACAAATATCTGCCGCGATATTCTGGATGATGCGCGGGGTGGGCGCATTTATCTGCCAACGGAACTCTTGCGTCGCCATGGCGTGTCTGCCGATCCCGCATCTGTTCTGGACCCGGACAATCGTGAGGCCATCTGGCGTCTCTCATTGGAACTGCTTGATCTGGCCGATGAATATTATCGTTCGGCCACAGAAGGGATCAGACGACTGCCGCCTCGGGCAGCGGCCGCCATTGCAGCAGCACGGAATATCTACCGGGATATCGGACATCGGATCCACTATGGCGGACCCGACATCTGGGACAGCCGCGTGGTTGTTTCGAAACCGCGGAAACTCTACCTCGCGGTCCTTGGCTCCTTCACCGGCGGGGCAGCGTCTTTTCTGCGGCGCGGTGACGAGATGGCGTCGCGGTCCGGCCTTTGGCAACGGCCTCTACGCGAAAGCGCCTAGCTAGGTTGCACACGGGCGTATTCCTGAAAGAGCCCGAAGCACTTGGCAAGCCAACGATGACAGCTGCCCGAAACAGTATGTCTGTTTTTGGGTCAAGTTCGGTAGTGTCTCAGTTTGAAATTGGAGGGCGGCTATTGGCCCGTTTTTGCCATAGCGGCTCTGTAAACCAACGGCTAGTTTGTGGCATATATTGCGCTTATTAATTTGGTTTGTTGACATCGTCAGAGCGGGTTTTCTGAGGCCTTCTTCACTTGCGGCTAATGTAGGCGCTGATCCCTGAAAAATTAGTACTATTCAGCGTTATCCCAATCAGGCTTATGGTATTGTTCTTTGTATTTGAACATCAATGTCTGATTGAATCACGTATGATCGCTGCGAGGGTGAATGAAATGAAATATAGAATTCTGATTTTAATTTTACTCATGACAACGGCGTGTTCAACATCGACTAACAGTTTAGTTAGCTGGGGTAATGAATTTGTTGAAATAGAACCTTTTTTCGATAAGGAACAATTAGCCTGCGCTCATAATTCAGAATTGTCTTGGCGGTCTTCCATCCAAGGGGATGAGTTAAGGATCGAACCAAGAGAATTTGAAACCCTCAAACTTCCTGCCCGATTAACCGTTCTCATGGAGAAGCTTGGCGCCAGAAAATTCAGGATAGGATCAAAATTACTTACCACTGGAGAAAGGCATAGTGAACTTGGCAACCCTAATGCTGCTTCGGCTTTTTTAGAACTAGAATCCGGATGGATTGTTGGATTTAACCTCGGAGAATTCGGTGGAGGCCTTTGGTGGGTCGACAATGAAGGTAACGGTCAAAAACTTTCGTATGAAAACATACACGATATCTTTTGGAACGGGGACAATATTATTGTAACAACTGGACTTGCTCACCTTAGTTTAGACGGGGGCAGTCTCTTGGAATTTAAAGACCGAGGCGATCAAGAACCGTTGTTGCTAAGAGAAATAAAATCGCCAAGCTCAATCGAAGAAATTTCAACGTTCGAGTCTGGCTGGGTAGCGGCAACTTTTTTAGGACCCGTATTTATAAACATAAATGGTGAAGTCAGATATAATGGAGCTGCCGTTTTCAGGGGACCGAATGTTATATATCCGAACTCGATATCGGTCGATGATCAAGGCGCGGTCTACATAAGTGGGCGCTATGCAACAGCTATTTATCGAAATGCTCCCGACGATTTTTCGCCAAGCTGGCTTGTATCAAAAAAGTGTACTCGTTTTACGCCAGACGAAAGAAAAATAGATTGCACATGTATCGCTGAGTAGTTGGCTGACGGAAAAACGGTAGCGTCGATGTTAATCACTAACACGACTGAATATCGCT
>JBCBJV010000013.1:0-95048 GCA_038522945.1 Pseudomonadota bacterium | reverse complement strand
GATGCTTAAACTGCACGGCTCAATCAATTGGAGATGCAGTTTAAGCATCGCGGGATAAGGAAATTTAGGCTTCGAAATTTTCGTATTACGGTTCGGCTTTATCGCATCGAAGTAAAGTTGTTGTGGTTTAAGGTAGGAAAGGAGGTAGCTATCTAAAAGTACATCATAGTTAAATGTTATGATCTTATCAGTGTGTTCTCCGCTAGTTTTAAACATTTCAGAGAAAAGTTTATATGATTTTTGTGACCCTTCCGTGGCACGTTCTAGGCTTGCGGTAATAAGGTGACTAACATCATTCAAGAATTCATTCGTGTGCGGCAGTTGTCGAGTCCTGCGGGGGTTTGCGGTTGAAAGAAATTCAGCGTTGCCCAGATGACGTATGATTGCTTGTTCGAGTCCGAATTCGCTAAACTCTATCGAGTCCTTCCAAGAATTTTTGATCCTGGCAATTGCCTCTCCAATCCATTTGGGACTTTTCACCTGCCAGTCGAGTAGAGCGTTAGTAAATTGAAAATCCAGTGGCGTCTGAGAAGGAAACTTCAGGCGCGGGCGTTTGTTCTTAGAAGAAGCGCTAAATGAGGCACCGGCCCCAAGGACGAAAACGCGTTTTACCGCTGCTCGGTTGGATGCTGTGCGCATACGCTATCCGCCACCACCCTCACTGACAGGCGAGGCATTCCTCATAGTCGGTCTTCTCAGCCGCGACTTTGTCGAGATTGGCCTGGATCGCTTCGTCGAGGCTCTTTGCTTTGTCACCGTCTTTACCGGCGAAGCCTGCGCGCTGGATTGACTTGGAGCGGCAGTAGTAGAGGGACTTCACGCCTTTTTCCCAGGCTGTCCAGTGCAGCATGTGCAGGTCCCATTTGTCGATGTCGCCCGGCAAAAAGACGTTCACGGACTGACCTTGACAGATAAAGGGTGAGCGGTCGGCGGCTAGCTCGACAACCCAGCGCTGGTCAATTTCAAAGGCGGTCTTGAAGATCGACTTCTCATCGTCATTGAGGCATTCCAGATGCTGGACCGAGCCTTCGTTTTCAATGATCGATGTCCAGACCTCATCGGTGTCCTGATCTTTCTCCTGAAGCAGTTTCTCCAGCGCCTGGTTTTTCACCGTGAAAGAACCGGAAAGGGTCTTGTGGGTGTAGACGTTGGCCGGGATCGGCTCGATGCAGGGGCTCGCACCGCCACAAATGATCGAAATCGATGCGGTCGGGGCGATCGCCATCTTGTGGGAGAAGCGCTGCTTGATGCCGCGGTCTTCCGCATCCGGACAAGCACCGCGCTCTTCGGCGAGCGTGACGGAGGCGGCGTCCGCGCCCATGCGGATGTGCTTGAAGAGCCGGGTATTCCATGACTTTGCCATGGCGCTTTCAAACGGAATGTTCATGGCTTGCATGAAGGAGTGGAAGCCCATGAGGCCAAGACCGACGGAACGCTCTCTTTGGGCGGAGTATTTCGCTTTTGCCATGGAAGAGGGCGCACGGTCGATGAAATCCTGGAGGACGTTGTCCAGGAAGCGCATCACATCTTCGATGAAGCGCTCATCGTCTTTCCATTCCCAGTACTTCTCGGCGTTCACCGACGACAGGCAGCAGACCGCGGTGCGGTCATTGCCGAGGTGGTCCGGCCCGGTGTGAAGCATAATCTCCGAGCACAGATTGGACGTTGATACTTTCAGGCCGAGATCGCGCTGGTGCTTGGCCATTTGGCGGTTCACCGTGTCGGAGAAAATAAGGTAAGGCTCACCAGTGGCAAGGCGGACTTCCAGGATCTTCTGCCACAGTTTGCGGGCGTTCACGGTGCGGAGGACTTCATCATTCTTTGGTGAGCGCAGGCCGAACTCTTTGTCTGCGGCCACCGCCTCCATGAACTCGTCGGTGATGTTGAGGCCGTGGTGCAGGTTCAAGGACTTGCGGTTGAAGTCACCGGATGGTTTGCGGATCTCAAGAAACTCTTCGATTTCCGGGTGGTGGACATCGAGATAAACGGCCGCCGACCCACGACGTAGCGATCCTTGGCTGATCGCCAGCGTCAGGGAATCCATCACGCGGATAAACGGGATGATGCCGGAGGTTTGGCCGGCGTCTTTGACCTTCTCACCGATGGAGCGGACATTGCCCCAATAGGTACCGATGCCGCCGCCGTTTGAGGCGAGGGAGACGTTTTCGTTCCAGGTGCCGACAATGCCATCCAGGCTATCGTCAACGCCGTTCAAGAAGCAGGAAATCGGCAAGCCGCGATCAGCGCCGCCATTGGAGAGAACTGGCGTTGCCGGCATGAACCAGAGCTTGGAGATATAGTCATAGATCCGCTGAGCGTGGTCAGCGTCGTCGCCATAGGTGCGCGCGACCCGGGCGAACATATCCTGGAAGGACTCCCCCGGCAGCAGATAACGGTCTTCCATGGTCTTTTTGCCGAACTCGGTAAGCAGGGCATCACGGGACCGGTCGATCTCGATTTCCCGAACAACCTTCAGTTCCGGGCGCTTGGATTTTTCAGGGCGACTTGAATAAGCGAAGACTTCTTCATTCGCGGCGTCGACGGCTTTTGCGGCTTTGTTCTGTACTGACATCTTTTTTCGCCCTGGTTCCTTTTTTACTCTCCCAGTCGCCTTACCTGCGTGCCCATGCGGGTTTCTCCCGCTAGTTTTGAGCACGCATGTTGCCCTTCGTCCGGATTGCCCAAAGGGAGCCGACCCGGAGCGCGGCAGGCGATTTCTTTTCAGGAAGCGCCTCTTGCGTGGAGATCCCAAGCTTTCAGCGCGGTGTCTCGAGGGCAAAACAAGATCAGGTCCAAATCACCCCGTCGACACAACATATAGTGATCAACATGGGGGCGAGCGTCAATATGAAGTTACTAACAGGGCGGGATTTTTTCGTTAAGGGATGGTTTACAGAGCGCTCTCAGTGCGCATAACCGGTTAACAAAACTGTTATTAACTCAAAGCCGACAAGGCCTCGTTTCGCCTCCGGCGACAGGATCCAGCGCTTAAGATCCGCGCTTGAATAAATTGTCGCGGGGGCGCTTTTTCTCTTCGGCGCGCCACGATTTTGGCGCGGCCTGGAAGCCGGTATCGACGAATCGCGGATTGACATCGACCTCCTCACGCCAGTCTGGATCGGCCGCAGGACGGTGAGAAGGACGGTGAGAAGGACGGAGAGAAGAGGTCGCCTCAGGTGAGGTCGACACAGGTGAGCTTTGATATTCTCCGTGGGCGCTTCTAGCGGGCACGCCGGCTGCGGGCAGTTGAGGAGCAGCTGAACGGGGCGCTTGGGCCGCATACCCGGTATTGGTGATGCCTGAAACAGGGGCATAGGAAGCAGGGGTATAGGAGGTGAGTGCTTCCACAAGGTCGCTTCGGCTTGGTCCGCGAGACGCCATTTGGGTCACCGCCTCGAAAGACGCCTCCATGCGCCGATTGCGGGCTCCTTTATGAAGCGCGCGCGCAAGGGGCCCTCCAATAGATCCGGCTGATAAATAAAGGCTAAGCCCTCCGACGATAATGCTAACCAGGACCAGTGTCTCCAGGCTCAACCATGACGGTGCGCTTCCGCTTCCACCAACGCCGCTTCCGCTAATGTCGATGTCGACAACACGGGGGTCACCTAAGAACACTAAACTCCCGGCCATCAAGGCAGCGCCGGCCACGACGCCAAGCGTGACAAAAACGGCCCCGGTCGCAGCGCCGTTATCAGGCTGGCCTTGAAGCCGGGCACCGCCATCCACAAAGTCGACGTATGCGGCTTGGGCATGGGGCTTTTCATCTTCGCTTGGGCTGAGAGCAAACGGGGCCTCTTTTAGGAGAGCACCAAGACCGTGCCTTGCGGTTGCATACTCCGCTGCATTCTCCGCCGATGCACCGCCCGTTCGACCAGCGACGGTGAGGGCTTGTCGGCAGGCGCTCATTTCCTGAACGATGGCGCTCCCTAAGTCTTCTGACGCCTCCTCGATTGACCGGCCGGAGAACCCCCCGGACATCGCCGCTGCGCCCATGGCAAGAAGCGCGGCGCCGCCGCCAATGCCTGCGAGCGAGAGCAGAACAAGCGCATTGCCCGAAAGACCGGCCGAACCGGAAAGCCCAGTAGAGCCGGAAAGCCCAGCCAACGCGAGGGCAGCGAGGGCCCAGCCTAAGGCAATCCAGAGCCGCACCGCCTGGGTCATGGCGAACCGGTCACCAACCGCGCGTTCCGTCAGAGCATCAATCACCGCAGCTTTCCGCGTCAGCCAGTCGGGATTGCTCCCCGGCGCACGGCGCACGTCCTCGATCACATCGTCCAGGACCGGGCCAAATGAGAGCTGCGACGGTCTTAACTCAGAAGACCGCGCATCAGCTGAATGGGGAGAGACAGCGCTATCTTCCGACACGGCTTCAGCGGGACGCGGGGCAGGCGTGTTCCCGTCTTTGGTGTCCAGGGAACTTGTGTCCGGGGAACTGGATGATGGCTTCCTCACGGTCGCGTCTTTTGATCGACCGCCAAACCAGGATTTGCGCTCGGTCGAAAAGCGCTGCGATGTCAGAGCTTCATCGCGCCGAAGTTCGTCCTCATTGCGGTAGTCGCGCATGCCATTCCCCTTTGCCAAAAAGGCGATTTTGTGCCCCCAAGCACCCCTAGCGCTTAACCATACATGAAAATGGGTTTTCCCAAAATCTCATGGGAAACCGTGACGTGTCTTAGTCTGAAATTCGTTTCCGGACGGGCGTCTCCCGCCAAGAGCTGAAAAGGTTTACTTCTTCGGTGAGGGCCGTGGTCTGGCGCATTTAAAGCGTTCGTTTAGGAGCAATTTCCCTTAGCTCGGGCCGCTCAGGGATGTCCTGTGGAAGAGTGAGATTTGAAATAATTCCAATCGCTTCAAGCGACTTGAGAACCCACCAGCCGGGGTCCGTTTGACCTGGCTGAAGACCCAAACGCGCAGAGCCAGGAAAAGCATGATGGTTGTTGTGCCAGCACTCACCAAACGTAATAATCCCGCAGTATTTGACGTTATGTCCTTGCACCGCAGCGCCTTCGACGTGCCAGTCCCTTTGCCCATCGTTATGCGCGTGGAAGCCGACGAACCAATGCCCTAAGATTGAGATCGTTACCCGGCCGCAAACCCCCCAGAATACAAAGCCCCATCCCCCGAGGATCCATAGTGGGATCGCCAAGACCAATTGCTGCGTGATCGAAGTCTCTTCAATAAAGCGATAGAACCTGCTCGCCGCCATTTTTTCCGGAAACGCAAACTCCGGCTCATCTTTTAGATGAAGCTTGCAGTGAATTTGCCACCACCAGTCTCGAAGCATGGAGCTTTGGTGGGAGAAAAACGGATGACATTTCGTCTGCCTTTGTGCCCAGTCGCGCAAGTCATGGGTTCGCATCATTGTGAACGGACCGCCAAGCCCAACGAGTGTCCCAAGCCAAACCCCGGCCTTTTCGAGTATGTCTGGGCAATCGTAGCTTTGATGTATTAGCTTTCGATGCATGCCGAGCGAATGACCGAGGCACAATGTCAGTCCACTGAGCACGAAGAACACGGCAACGGCGGCCCATGAGAAAAACACGGTACCACCTATCACCCAACCAATTGCCATTGAGGCGAAGAACAAAGACTTCGAGGGACTCCACTTGACAACACCGTGTAGAGCATTCGTTTGGATGCTTTCCAACACTCGGTCGTTTTCGTACTTTTGGCGGTCGTGGCTCATCCTTGAAGTCTCGCACGTTTACTTCAGAAATGACATAATCCAAGTTTTGAGAACGGCGAAAGCTCCAAACCTTAACCGGCTTCCAGGCTTTCCCGCTTCATCTCAAGTTCAAGCCATTGGTCTTCTGCGCTCGCGAGCTCGGTTTCGGCTGCATCCAGTTCCTTGGCGAGGGATGAAAATCCACTGGGGTCTTTCTCAAACAAGCCCGGTAAGGATAGCTTCTGTTTCACCTCCTGGATTTTCGCTTCCAGCCCGGCCATTTTATCCGGCAATGTCTCAAGGGCGTATTTGTCCTTATAGCTCATTTTCGATGGCGCAGATCTGGTCCTCTCACTGCTATTTGTTTCGGTTTTGGCTGACTGCTTTTTCGCGTTCTTGCTGGACGATGTCTCTACAGACTGCGTTTCTGAATAGCCGCCCACATATTCTCGCCATTCTCCCGGTTTGTCAGCGACCGGCACAAGCGTCGACGTGGCCAGCCGGTCCAGGAAAGACCGGTCGTGACTGACGAGCAGCAGCGTACCCTGATAATCGGTCAAGATCTCTTCCAGTAGGTCGAGCGTCTCCAGGTCCAAGTCATTAGTCGGCTCGTCGAGGATCAGCAGATTTGAGGGCTTGGCGAGCGCCGCGGCAAGCGCCAGACGGCCACGTTCTCCGCCGGACAAAGCTGATACCGGCGCTTTCCATTGGTCGGGGCTGAAAAGAAATTCCTTCAAATAGCTGGCGACATGCTTTTTCTGGTCCCCAATGGTGACCCAATCGCCGCGCCCATCTGTGATCGCATCACTGACCCGCGCGGATGGATCGAGGGACTTCCGGTTTTGATCCAGGGAAATCATCTGCAAGTTGGCGCCGAGCTCAACGGTGCCCTCGTCGGGGGCGAGCTTGCCCGTCAGCAGATTAATGAGCGTTGTCTTGCCGGCCCCGTTTGGCCCGACCAAACCAACGCGGTCTCCGCGATCAATCTTGATGGAAAATCTGTCTACGATCTTTCTGTCATCGAAGGACTTGGAGAGTTGATCAGCGACAATGACTTTTTTGCCGGACTGCTCCCCCTCGTGAAGGGAGAAAGATACCTTGCCTGGTCCTTTTCGTGCGGTCACGCGTTGTTCGCGCAGGGCGGCAAGTTCTGCCATCCGGCGCACATTGCGTTTGCGCCGGGCTGTGACCCCGTACCGGACCCAGTCTTCTTCGGCTGCGATTTTTCGATCGAGTTTGTGGGCCGCGCTTTCTTCTTCTTCCAGGAGCTTATCGCGCCATGTTTCAAAGTGGGCAAAGCCTTTGCTGAGATGACGGCTGCGGCCGCGATCGACCCAGACCGTCTCATCGGTCGCGGTCTCTAACAGGCGACGGTCGTGGCTAATAAGAACGTAGGCGGACGGCCAGGATCGAAGTTTGTCTTCCAGCCAGGTGATGGCCGCGATATCCAGATGGTTGGTGGGCTCATCCATGAGCAAGACATCCGGCTGTGAAAGGAACGCGCGGGCGATGGCTGCGCGTCTTAGCTCGCCGCCGGAAAGGCCCTCGCAGGGGCGGTCGGCATCGACCCCCAGGTCTTCCAGCAAGCTCTGATGGTCGCCCAGCGAGGCATAAGCGGGCAGGGCGTCTTCCAGATAATCACGGATCTGGGCAAACGCAGAAACGTCCGGCTCCTGGGGCAGGTAGGTTACTTTAACCTTCGGGTCGACAAATCGCTCTCCACGGTCGGCCTGCGCCTCGCCCGCGGCAATTTTCATCAGGGTCGACTTGCCGGAACCGTTGCGTCCCACGAGGGCGATCTTGGCATTTGGCCCAACGGAAATGTCCGCCCCTTCAAATAGGGGGTCGCCGCCAAAGGTGAGTTCGATGTCTCGGAGGTAAAGGAGTGCGCTCGCCATAATGGCCTGGGGTCTATCGAATTCGGCAAAAACGCTCAATGCCTTAAGCAATCGTTTCGACTTTCCCCCGAAACTTAGGGCCATGACCCACCCGTTTGAAAAATTCGTCCGCGATGTCGGCGCTACCCTTCAGGAGGCGGCGCGGGCTATGGGCATGTCGGCCTGCGACGTGGAGGCAATCGTCCAAGGGAACCGAGCGCCGTCGCTGCAACAAGCTAGGCTTATGGTCGCCTATTCCGGCGAGGTTCTTGCTTTGTCGGACCTCTTGGGCGCCGGTAACGATACAGGTGCTTCCGAAGCAGGGAGCGCTTCGAAAATCGTCGATGTATTTCAGTATACTGAAATAAAACAATCTGATCTGAACACAGAATTGCTCCAGAAGCGGTTGCGCGAGGCCATGGGCGACCAATTTCAGAACCTTGGACAGGAAGACTTGCGGATCTTGTCTTTACTTGCTGCTGAAGCAATCAATCAGACGTTTTGCGCTCTTTCTGTTTTGAAGGACCACTCTCGTGAGGATCGGCTTCGATTAGCTCTTTCGTCAGTGCTTGAACAAATTCTTCAAGAGTGGAGGGCGTTCGATCTCCAGACTTCGCTGAGCGATCCGAACCGAGCTGCCAATCTTGCGGCTGCGTGCCTCGGTGACCATCAGATCCAGTCGCGATTGCTTGCCCGCTAGAAATTGGGTGATTGGCCCCAGACTTAGCAAGTTCGCTGACTGCAATTGGCGAAATTTGTTCACCTGTCACTAACAAACCGGCGCGCCTCTTCACCACACGCCACATCGATTGTGCGATCTGCGCTGCGTAGATTTCTGCGTCGTCTTTGGACACGGGTCTCCTAACCAAAAAACAGTTATACACGGCCGCGACTCACCCCAGGGTTGTGTCGTTGCGTTGGCTATCTTTGGTGTATGATCTACAAACTGGGAGTTAAAGATGTCCTTAGATGTAAGGAAAGAGCAACTTGTACTATTAAAATTTGAAAAAAAACTGGCAGGTCTTGCTGCATTTGTCGCAGCTGGATCAGCAACGGCAGCCTCTGCTGCCAACAAAGTGGGCGATGAGGTCTCACTTCAGGCGTATAATGATATTCAGCAAGCTCTCATTAACCTTGCAGACGTTACTTCAGAAGCGCATGCGGCGCTTCAAGCAAAAGCGAGTGAAGCCGGTGTTCGGGCATTAGAAATCAGTGGCGGCGTTCCAAAAGACCCGCCCGCGCAGGTGGTAAGATCTCTGCTTGGACTTGGATAACAATCGGTTTTTATGCCGGGTGCGTCGGACTGGTGTTATACCTGTCCGACGTTTCTATGTCCGTCAAACTGCGCCGTGTCGCCCGGGCCCTCGCAATCGGGTGGTGCGTCTCCCTCATGTGTTACTGGGGATTTTCGGCGACTGGTATGAGTTGGCCATTCGCTGTTATCGATGTGACATTGGCCGTTTATTTTTTTCGACAAAGTCGCGGCAGCCTGATTCCAGTGCCGCTTTTTTTTATTCACGCCGCGATGGTCTTTTATTATCTGCTCATCTCTCTGCTGAACGTAACCGTCTGGTATTGGATTGTTCTGTTTGCCAACCGAAGCTTTGAGATGTCTCTGATTTATATTGCAGTATGCAGCATCATCCGTATCCGTAGCCGGAACGATGAAGCGAGTGGTGGAATATTGCTTTAGGCGCATTTTCGCCTAATTCAGGCAATTCAATAGTAAGTCCTGCGTTAGCAGCCAGCTGATCTTGCTGCTAATAATCGGCTTCAAGACCATTTTGTGACTTATGGTGCTTGCGAGATTAACGATCCGCAGGCAGACTTCCCTTTCAGACTTGTTTGGTTGTGTTTGCGAGGAGTTATTTCAGATGGCGGAGCATACGGAGTTAGAGCAACAATTGATGGGATATCGTTTGGCTACGGCTGAAATTCTCTATCATTTGCCAGACCATCCTGGCATCCTTCAAACCTTTGTCTGGCAAGACTATGATATCGCGCCGCGATACCCGGTGCTTTCAGGATTTCTTTCGTTCTGGGAAAAAGAAATTGAAGGCAAGCTTCATTCTGTTAAATTGGCCGGTAAGAAAATTGTTTCCGCAAAGGAGGTCCGTACGGGAAGCTTTCTTTACTTGCAATAAGGGTCGGCTAAAGCCGCTCAAGTAAGTCGGCGGCAAATTCCGACAGAGTGTCGTCCCGCGCGCCCATGACAATGATACGGTCGCCGGGGCTCGCAGCTGATACGATTGCATCGCCCGCGGCTATTCTTGTCTCAAATGCATCGGCATTGATGCCTTGCCGCTTGATTTCAAAAACAAGGTCAGCACTGTTGCTGGAGCGGTCCACAGTGCCGCCAAAATAGACCGGCTCCGGCATGAATAGGCGATCATCTCCAGAGAGGTTTTCAACAAAAGTGGTAATTAATTCAGTGCCAAACTTACGCAAAGGCCCATAGCCGTGGGGCTGGAACATCACTAACAGGCGACCGTCGAAGGCTTTCAGTGTGCGAAGCGTCGCCGCGATTTTGTCGGGGTTATGACCGAAATCATCGATCACTGTTTTCCCGTTGCGTGTGCCGACAAACTCAAAGCGCCGTTTGACACCGGTGAAGTCATTAAGGGCGGTGGCTGCTGCTTCAATTGACATACCCGCAGCGTGTGCCGCGAGAATGGCCGCAAGGGCGTTAGAGACATTATGCCGGCCCGGCATTTTCAGATCGACTGGGGTACGTGCCGTTTTTGAAACAGCCTCAAAGTGGATCCCGAACGCGGCAGGGGTAATCGCCTCAGCGGTTAGGGCCGCGCCAACTGCCCAGCGATCCGGTTCCAGAGTGTAGGTGAGGGCGGTGTCCCTCACTGATGGAAGAAGCTCGCGGGTTTCGTCATTGTCCAAATTTAGAATCGGTGTGCGTGCCTTCGCCAGAAAATCTGAAAACAGCGCCCGAAGTTCATCCATGGACTTATGGTCGAGGGAAATATTGTTCAGTACCGCGATGTCTGGGGTAAAGAGTGCAATCGACCCGTCGCTTTCGTCCAGTTCACTGACGAAAGCCGGGCCATCACCGGCGCGCGCGCTGGTAAAGGGATTGTCCGCCGTCACGAAGTTTTTCATGACTGCACCGTTCATCACCGTTGGCGCGTGGCCGCCAGCGTGAAGGATCCAGGCGATCATGGCTGTTGTGGTTGATTTCCCCGATGTGCCGGCAACCCCAATTCTCGTGTCGGCCCCATTGAAGAGATCCGCGAGGGCCTCTGCGCGCGTGACGCGGGTCGAGCCATTTTTCAGCGCAGCAGCGATGTCTGGCACGGTGTCTTCTATGGCCGCAGAGGCAATGATAGTCTGCTCCCTGGACATGAGACCGGACCCGTCTTGAGGGAAAAGCTCTATCCCGTAATCACGGAGAAAATCGAATTTCTCCGATGTGCGCCCCTGGTCCAGCGCCCTATCTGACCCGGTGACGTCGGCACCGCGCGCCTTCAAGAGCATTGCCAAAGGCAGCATTCCACTGCCGCCAATGCCGCAAAGAAAATATTTTTTATTCTGTGTCATGGTGAACATCTTATATGTGGGTCAGATGAAGAACGTCTTAGGAGCGGTCGTGCCATCTGCCAAATAACCGCTAGCTGACTGAGTTAGCTGATCGCTGCGTGGAAATTATGACCGAAGAGCGAAAGTCTATCGCCGTTGTCGCCCCCGCCCGTCGTCTTGACGATGACGTGCCCGAGAAGGTGCAGGCCTTGAGCGCCGCAACCTTTGGTGAGCACGTGCTGCGGCTCGACTTCCATCCCCAGTGCTTTGCGTGTCACGGCCATTTTGCCGGGGACGACCAACGAAGAGCGGAAGCTTTCATCCAAGTAGCAAATGATCCGACCTACGACGCAGTCTGGTTTGCAAAAGGGGGGTACGGATCAAATCGGATTCTCGATCAGGTGATTGCTGGGTTGGGCGCTGGTGCACTTAACAAAGCATACCTCGGCTATTCTGACCTGGGCTTTTTGTTGGGCGCCCTTTACCGTGCGGGGTTTGATCGTGCGGGGGGTGGCCAAATCGCCCACGGTCCCATGGTTTCGGATATCACCCGCGAGGGCGGCGAGGCGGCAATCATCCGTGCGCTGACATGGCTCGCAGCCCCGTCTGATCTAAAGGCCGCCCCTAACCCAGATGGTTTGCCGCGCGCCGCTTTTAACATCACAGTCCTCTCCCATCTCGTGGGAAGTGATCACGCACCGGACCTTTCCGGACATGTTCTGTACCTGGAGGATGTGGGCGAGTACGAATACCGCTTGGACCGCGCGCTTTTTCACATCCTGACCCATCCATCCATGGCGCAGCTTGCGGGTGTCCGTCTCGGCCGGGTTAGTCACGTCCCTGAAAATGATGTGCCCTTTGGCGTGAGCCCTGAGGAAATCGTCAGGCATTGGTGCGCGCAGGCCGGGATTGCCTTTCTCGGGAATGCCGATATTGGCCATGACAGCGACAACGCAATCATTGCCTTTGGGTAATGTTCGGCCGATTGGATCGCCGGGCGGATTTCGGTAGTCTCCCGACCACACTGACGTTTTCCATTGGAGATTTGAATGAAACGGAATTTGCTGGCGACGGCCGCGAGCCTCGCCCTCGGAGCTATCTTGATCGCAGGCTGCAGCCAAAAAGAAGACGCAAACGGAGCTGAGGCCGATGCGGCAGCTGAAGAAGGCGCAACAGGCGAGGCATTCGACGGCGCGGAAACAGGCGAAGGGGACGACGCCACTGCCTCTGAAGATGGCTCTGAAGACGGCCAAGATGCCAGCACTGCCGCCGAGCCCGACCCGGAAGTCGAAGCGATGAAATCTGAAAACCTTGCAAAATCGACGGCCTTTCTGGAAGAAAACGGTACGCGCGATGGCGTCGTGACGCTCGCTAGCGGTCTCCAATACGAAGTCTTGTCAGAAGGTGAAGGCGAGGGGCTTTCACCGGCTGCATCTGATCTGGTCACCGTTCACTATGTCGGTACCCTGACGGACGGGACGGAATTTGACTCCTCTCGTAAGCGCGACGCAGCTGCCCGCTTCCCGCTGAATGCAGTCATTCCCGGCTGGACCGAGGGCGTGCAGCTGATGTCCGAAGGAGATCGCTTCCGGCTCTATCTGCCGCCGGAACTGGCTTATGGCGAAGGCGGTACGCCAGGCGGCCCCATTGGACCGAATGAGGCGCTGATTTTCGATGTCGAGCTTCTGAAGGTCTCCAACCCGGAAATTAATCTGGCAAAGTCCAAAGAATTTCTGGCCGAAAACGGCAAGAAAGATGGTATCAAAACTACTGAGTCAGGCCTTCAGTATCAGGTGCTCACAGAAGGTGACGCAGACGGCAAATCCCCGTCAGACGCGAACGTGGTCAAGGTCCACTATGAGGGCAAGCTTGTCAGTGGCGAGATCTTTGACTCATCGCTTGCCCGCGGTGAGCCAGCTGAGTTTCCGCTCGCGCGCGTGATCGCTGGCTGGACCGAAGGCGTTCAGCTCATGAGTGAAGGCGACAAATTCCGCTTCTTCGTCCCGCCGGAGCTTGGTTATGGTGAGCGTGGCACACCAACCGGTTCAATCGGGCCCAACGAAGCCCTGATCTTCGATGTCGAACTCATTGAAGTAAAAGAGTAAAATCGGAACTCGCGTCAGCGGCAATCTTTCTTCTTGCTAAGCATATAAAGATATCTTTATATGCTTACAAACGGAGAAATGCTACTATGGCGCGAGTTGATCCATCGAATGATCCTTTTGCGGGCAGGCAGGCCCGAATTGCAAGCCTGACCCGCGCGTTGAACGAGCGGATCCTTGTGCTGGATGGGGCGGCAGGGACGTTCATTCAGGGCAAATCACTTGATGAGGCCGGTTATCGCGGCGAACGCTTTGCTGAATGGTCCCACGACGTCAAAGGCAACAACGACCTACTTATTCTCACCCGGCCAGACATCATCACGGAGATGCATGAGGCTTATCTTACTGCCGGGGCGGACATCGTTGAGACCAATACCTTTTCCGCGACCACCATCGCCCAGGCCGATTATGCGATGGAAGAGTTCGCCTATGAACTTAACGTGGAAGGGGCGCGCCTCGCCCGCCAGGCGGCGGATCGGTTCTCCACCGACGACAAGCCCCGGTTTGTAGCAGGGGCGATCGGCCCGACTAACAGGACAGCGTCTATCTCTCCGGACGTAAATGATCCGGGCAAGCGTAACACCGATTTCGACACCCTCGCCAAAGCCTATGGTGAAGCTGCAAGGGGCCTGATCGAAGGCGGCGCTGATACGATCCTGATCGAGACGATTTTCGATACGCTCAACGCCAAGACGGCAATTTACGCCGTGCAGGAATTATTCGACGAGCTCGGATTTGAAATTCCGATCATGCTCTCTGTGACAATTACGGACCAATCAGGGCGGACCCTTTCAGGGCAGACGGCAGAGGCCTTCTGGTACTCAGTCTCCCATGCCAAGCCGTTGTCGGTCGGGATTAACTGCGCTTTGGGGCCGGACCTGATGCGGCCTTACGTGCAAGAAATTTCAAATGTCGCGGGATGTTTTGTGTCCGCCTATCCAAATGCCGGCTTGCCGAATGCCTTTGGCGAATACGATGAGACACCTCAGTCCATGACCGCTCATTTTAAAGAATGGGCCGAAAGTGGTCTTTTGAATATTGTTGGTGGATGCTGCGGGACGACGCCCAGCCACATTGAGGCGTTTGCCAATATGGCGGCAGGTGTGGCCCCGCGTCCTGTGCCCGAGCTTGAGCAAAAATTTGCGCTGTCGGGACTTGAGCCATTCACTGTGGTATCCTGAGCTCAACGATGCATGAGAGCCGATGCGGCCCTCCCGAGCGAGGAATTTAATTCAATGTCAGACGCCAGGTCTGAAGACGATATTGCCCCACAAATTGAGTGGCTAGCGAGGATGGTCGCCCACGACACGACCTCGTCAAAATCAAATTTCTCGATTGTGGAAGATATCGAAGCCTACCTTGCCGGCTTTGGGATTGAGAGCCACCGGGTTGAAAATGACCAGGGCGACAAGACCAATCTTTATGCGGTAATCGGTCCGTCCACGGAGGGCGGTGTTGTCCTATCAGGCCATACGGATGTCGTACCAGTGGACGGTCAAGACTGGTCGAGCGATCCGTTCTCACTCACAAAGAAAGACGATCTCTATTTCGGGCGGGGCACGTGCGATATGAAAGCGTTCTCCGCCATCGCTTTGTCGCTTGTGCCGGAAATGCTTGATGCTGACTTGCGTCGGCCGGTGATCCTTGCGCTTTCCTATGATGAGGAAATCGGCTGCCTGGGGGCTCCGCGGATGATTGACCGTATCGCCTCAGATCTGCCGCGCCCCGAAGCGGTCATTGTGGGTGAGCCGACAATGATGCGGGTCATTGACGGGCACAAAGGGATTGCCGGGTTCAAAACCAAAGTAACGGGGTACACGACCCATTCAAGCCAAACGGACAGGGGCGTCAGCGCCGTGGAAGCGGCTGCAAGATTGATTTCAAAGCTCGTGGAGATGCGTGAGACGCGCGCCCGTGACGCGGATCCGGAGAGCCCGTTTGTGCCACCCTATAGTTCGCTTACGGTCAATGTTGTTGAAGGGGGAACCCAACTCAATATTATGGCCGGTGAATGCACGTTCGACTGGGATGCACGTGTCGTTCCTGGCGAGACAACTGCGGATATCCTGGCTGAAATCTCTGATTTCGCAAAAGGGTTGGAGGCGCAGATGCGAGCCCGCTCAAGTGAGTGCAGGATCGAAATAGAACAATTGACCGATGTGCCTCCCTTGCGTCCGGACCCGGACAATCCGGCAACCATGCTTGCTAAATCCTTAACGGGGGATAATGCCACGGGCGTTGTGCCCTATGCCGCGGAAGCTGGACAGTTCCAACAGGCCGGACTACCGACCGTTATCTGTGGACCTGGGTCCATTGATCAGGCCCACCAGGCTGACGAATTTATCTCCCATGAGCAACTGGTCCGCGGTACCGCATTCCAACGCGCCCTGTTGCGACGACTTACTGCGTGAAAGTCGACAAAATCTGCCCAAAAACAACAGCGTATTTTACGTCGCATTTACCCTGATCGGAGATTGTTAGGCCGTTAGGGCAATAGGGTTGCGATCGCTGTGAAGAAAACGTCCCATTGCCGGGCATGCGGGTCGACCGCGTTAAGCCCGGCATTTTCCTTGGAAACCGCTACGGAACCGTCTGGCCGGCGCAGGGTTTTTCAACCCCGCAGCCAGGCCATCGATTATGTCATTTGTGATTCCTCGCGCGACGTTCAAGCGTGCGGTCTTGTCCAGAAAGGGGTCACAGGCGAGGAAACGGCGGGGCATTTGCCCTCGGGCACGCACCGCGCGACGCGCAGTCATTTGCGCGCCATCGCAACTGAAGCCCTGGAACTTATCTCAGGCCGGGACTGCACGGCGCTTGATATTGGCTGTTCGGACGGCACGCTGCTGTCGTTTTATCCGCGTTGGGTTGAACGGGTCGGCGTGGATCCGGGAGATCAAGTGAACGAGGTTGGTCCGTGGGCGACGTGTCTGCAAGGGACATTCCCGTCCGCCAATCTCGACGCTCATATGGGTGAGCGAAAATTTGATATCATTACGGCGATCTCCGTTCTGGAGGAAGTCGACGAGCCTCGTGCGTTCCTGGCACGGATTAAATCAATGCTCGCCGCTGACGGCGTCTGTGTTTTGGAAACGCTCTATGCACCGATTACGCTGACCCAAACGGTTTTGTCCGCCGTCTATGAGCGCAAGTCGGGGCTTTATTCACTTGCCGTGCTTGAGCGTCTGCTACGGGACTGTGACCTGAAGATCTTCAAAGGGGCTCTCTCGGACAAGGACGGCGGATCAGTTCGGCTCTTCATCACCCATACCGATGTGGAAGATTATGATTTCGATCCGTGGTATGAGCGTTTGGCGCGTCTGTGGGATGAGGAAAATGCGCTCGCCCTGCGGTCTATTGCGCCTTACCAGGCATTCGAGCAGCGCGTCCTCAACGCACGCGAAAGCTATGGTGAGATGATGGAAGGCATTAAACGCCGCGGCGAGACGGTCCACATCATTGGAACAACCGCTGGCGAGATTGAGCTTTTCAACTGGGCCGGCAATGCCAATACAGTGATTGAAGCGGCCATCAGCCACAAGGAAGCGCCGGCTGATGCGCGCCTTGGCCGAAACGGCCCGCCGATCATCACCGAAGCAGCAGCTCGTGCGGTGGAACCTGATTACTTCATTGCGCCGGCTTACTTAAAGCGGGAAATGCTGGAGCGCTGGCGGGATTCTATTATGCGCGGGGCACGGATGATTTTTGTCACGCCGGACCCCCATGAGGTCCATTCGGGCAATTATGCCGCCGAATACGGTAAAGCCCTCGCTGGCGGTGATAGCGCCGGCGGTGTTGAAACCTTGCGCGCGATCCTTGGTGCGGCCAGCGGTCCGCGGCTTGTGGTGAACCGGGCTGCTGGCGCAAGCGGCTAGATGCTCAAAGGAAAAAGCGACGAGGGACTGACGGGTTAGGGTCCATGGGCGATCAAGGTGCCCGCGTTTGGCGCTTGTTCGCCGTTCGATCAATTTTTATCGAGTGACAGGTTGATCCTCAATGTGGTCATTAGCGAATGCGTCTGGTAGTTCCTAGAAGCAGTCATTGCGATGACCGATTGAATCGGCAGACAAGTTTAAGACACTTAGTAGACTCAATGCGAAGCTCAGCGGGAAACTCTATTCCCATTTCAGAGAGACACTTTCTGACTGACAGTCTGTTGTTTGGAGGACTTCGTCATCCGCAATGAATGCTCGCAAAGGTGTGCGCAGGCAATCTTGACTTGTCAGATAAGCCGCATGCGGCGCATCTACCAATGTGACGACATGTACATCCGTTAAGCCACGCAAAACTTCAACGCGCCGCAATGCGCCCTCGTAAGTCGTCTTAGGATCAAGTGTCCCGTGCAACACAAGCAAGGGGGGCAGATCGGTTCTCGGACTTTCCAAAATTGAGGGTTCATAGAGCGGGAACTGACCGATCGCGAGGTAATTTGGGAGCGGACTCGTAAACAGCAAATCCGTTTTTTCAGCGGCCACCTGCTCAGATGTCAGGTTTTTTCTGGTGTTGAACTCTGATCCACTCATCAGACTTGTCAGGGGGATAGAGGCTGTCGCCTGATTGAATGCGACGATTGGGGCCAAAAAAGTCTCGAACGTTTCTATCGCAAGGCCAATGCGCGCCTCGGCCGTATCGTCACCTGCGACCATAGCGGCAATGATCGATGGGATTTGCCCCCGTGCTGACGGGACATCGAGAAGCTGTCCCAGAAGCTGGCGCAGGTCTCTGTTTGGAACGGCGTCAAGGCCAGCGATCGTCTCACCTGCGTCGATGCGTTTTAGCAGGTTCGTGTAAACTTGAACGGCGTCGCTGCCGAGCGGACAAGACGGTTCTGCGGCGCATCGTTCAAGCACCTGTTGCCCGATCTGGTCGGTGATTTGGGATCGATACCCCAAGCTTTCCTGATCATCGCTCGGCAACGGCGTTAGGGAATCGAGTATGATACCGGTCAAATTTGCCTGCGTGCGCTCTGCCACCGCAAGGGCAAGCGATGTTCCGTAGGACACGCCATAGACATATGTTTCATCGCCAAGCTTTAAGCTCTCAATTATGGTCGCAATATCCTGCGCGGCATTTTCCAGATTGAACGCATGAGTTCGATCAATCGCCGCGTAGAGTTGTCCGAAACAAGTTCCCCACTCTTCGCCAACAAGGTTTAATCCACCTTCACTGGCCGGTGTCTCCTCTGGTTCACATAGCTTTGAAGAATAACCTGTTCCGCGATGGTCGGGGATTATAAGCTCATAGTGTTCGAAGACATCCCTGAAAAACGCAATGTCAGCATAGAATGAAGCCCCCGACTCACCGGGGCCGCCCGCGAGCAAAAGCACCGCTCCGCGTCGCTCTTTCAAAGCTGGAAATGTTCGAACGAACAGTGAAATTTGTTCGCCGTCGCGCTCATCATAGCTGAGAGGCACGGTTACGGCATGGCAGTGGCTATCTGCAAGGACAGCAGCGTCAGCTGCATCCTCGCAGTGGCGCTCATCCGGCGCGTTGGTTGGTATCTGTGTTTGAACACAGGCAGCACAAAATAAACCAAATACGATGATCGAGCTTCGAATTATGTGACTAAAAAACATGTGATACCGATACACCTATAGAGTGCAGAAAGCCGCTTAGCAATATTCAATTCATTGAGCAATGATTGCCGACTCAAAGGGTAAGGTATCTTTTGATTTATGTCGCTGGGTTGTTCTCTTTCGTTACGTTAGAGCGACTAGTGCCGTTGGACTAATGTCCGCTTTTGCTCGCTCTCCGGCCGTTCTGATTCGGTCCGGACGCCAGTCAGTGGCTTAGGCAGACGTTGGCCGCTGAGCCAGGCAAATGCCCTCTTTTCGCAATTCTCTCTCTACCCTGGCCTCATTCGCTGATGAGATAGGGGCGACGTTTCGCGACCGCCCGGACTGTTTCCACAATGGCGCGGTGGGCGTCCGTTTGCGGGGCCGACTTGCGCCAGGCAAGGCCAATTGATCTGTAGACTGTCATTTTTCGCTGTGGCAGCACGACCACTTCCGCATTGGAGCGCTTAACTTCTGATTCCACATACAGCGCCGGGAGCAGCGTCACGCCGAGCCCCATGCCAACCATTTGCCTTAACGCATCCAGACTAGTGCCTTGGTAGTCACGGCGCAGAACCGCGCGGTTTTGTTCGCACAGCCTCAGCACCTGGTCATGAAGGTGAAACTTCGGGCTCAGGGTCAGCACATCGCGGCCGGTGAGATCTTCGGGGATGAAGTCAGTGCGCGAGGCGAGGGGGTCGTCGGTGGCCACGGCCAGAAACAATGGCTCTCGAAAAAGCCGGACCCGCTCAAAGTCATGGTTGACGATGGGTAGCTGCGCCAGGATTAAATCATGGGCGCCGGCGGCGAGACCATTTTCCAGATCCGTTGGCGCGCCTTCGGTAATGAAGAGGCGAAGCTCCGGGTACGTTGAATGGAGCTTCTTCACCACCGCAGGGAGAAGATAGGGGCCGAGGGTCGCTTTCACACCAAGCCGCCAAACGCCGGCCAGGGCGCTCCGTTCAGCGATGTGCGGCAGGGCGCGCACGCGGTCCAGGATATCAACGGCGATCTCAACGGTTTCCCGGCCCACGGGCGTGAACACCACGCCTGAAGAGCCACGCTCCACAAGCGATGAACCGATTGAGCTTTCCAGGGCGCTAATCTGGGTGCTCAAAGAAGGCTGGCTGACGCCGCATTGCCTGGCGGCCTGGCGCATGCTGCCTGACAACGAAAGTTCCACAAGGTATTCCAGCTGGCGAAGAGAAATGGCGTTCGGCATGGAGGGGATCTCCCTGGTCTATGGCGCGATCCCAACCAATAACGCGCAAACCCTGAACTTTCGCCCGGTTTTTACTGTGATAGGAAATAACTATCACCAAATGAGCATCTTTCGCAATTCCCATTACATCGGCGGTGGGCCATATCCCGCACACCAGAACACCGAAAAGGATGTGAGGATCATTAATGGCGGCATGGAATTGCCATCCTCCCCAGACAGGAGAACCGATATGTTCAGAGCTTGTTTCTATGCGGGTCTACTAACCATTGCCACGATTAGTGCGGCGCATGCTGAAGAGCAGAGCTATCCCGTTGGTGTGGCCTTGATCCTTGAGGACCCGGCATCAGCTGACCCGATTCACTTCGGAGGAAACGAGGTCCCGCGCTGGGCACACGTGGAAGCGCAGCGCGCAACGAAAGGGCCCCATCTTGTCGACACCCCAACGGCAATCTCGGTCGCATCACCCCGTGATTCGGCGCTTGCTTTGCATCCGGCCCACGTGGTCAAACAGGAAATGTGGCAAACGGCCGAAGATCTGAAATACGTCGATTTCTTTAAGGCCCACCGTTAAGTTATGGGCGGCTTTTTTATCCTAGATCGCTTTTTAGCGAGTGCTGAGCGCGACTTGCACCGCACCAATGACCAGGAAACGCGCCTGGTTTTACGCAGGCGCGTTGCCCAAATGTTGCTCGTCGCTGAACAGACTGTCCATTCGATTAATTCGTTCCCTGAGGTATATATGACGCCAGCGCAGCTCTGCGAAAAGCAAGCGGCGCTTGCGGGAATTGAACTCATGACTGGGCGATTGGTCGAATTCAAGGAAGAACTTTCAAACGTCGATTATGCCTGAGGGCCTTACTGGTTAATCCAGTCATCCGATGCTGGCCCGTCGACTGTAAGAAAGCGCCGTTCGTGTTTTTCCAGAACAACAGCAGTGAGAACGCCTGTCCATACAGCACCGGTATCGATCCCAATTCGCCAGCCTTTGTTGACCGGTCTCTTTCCGGGCTCATGGCCGTGGACAATGGTTTCTTGTGGTCGCTCCTCAGGCGCTGCATTGTGAAAGACATCGCGAATCCAAAGAAGATCTTCCGGGGCCTGATCGCTGAGGGCAACGCCTGGTTTGACGCCGGCATGGACGAAGACATAGTCCCCGATCTGATGATACAGCTCTAAGCTATCGAGCAATGCCCGGTGGTCATCTGGGAGCGCGGCGCGGAGATCGTCGCTCAGATCCCGGCTGGCCCGGCGCCACGCGCCGTCGATGCCATAGCTTTCAAGGGTCTCAGATCCCCCCCAGTCTAACCATCTGTCGTCCGTGCGCGGGGTATCAAGGAAGGAAAGCATGGCCGCTTCGTGATTGCCTTTGAGGAACACATACTTTGTGCCTGCTTTGGTCGGCGCATTGTTGGTTGTGGTTTGCTGCCCTGAAAGCGCAGAAAGCCGCGCCAGCACGCCATGGGAATCCGGCCCCCGGTCCACATAGTCCCCAAGAAAGATAATTGTACGCTGGACCGCGTCGTGTTTTCCGCACGCGTCATGTTCCCGGTCGATCTTTTCGAGCAAGGCGTCCAGCAGGTCCAGGCGGCCATGGATGTCGCCAATCGCATAGACGCGCTGGCCATCGGGGACCCGCGCCCTGTGCTCCTTTAACCTTTGTGAAGATTGCGTAAAAATCTTCTCAAGCATTTGTTCAATCCTTCGACGCAGGGTGTGTATATAGTGTTGAGAACCTCTAATGTCTCGTCAATGTGGGTCGCTTATGCGCGGGCTAACTGAACCCGCATGGGCGAGATCGGATGGAATGGAGCAAAGAGCGTGACAGTTTTGGTCACAGGCGGTGCGGGATATGTGGGCGCCCACATGATGCTGGCCCTGCGAGAGCGCGGGGAAAAGTGCATTGCCCTTGATGATCTGTCCCACGGTGCCCAATGGATGCTCCCGGACCCGTCCGCGCTGGTGATCGGTAATGTGGGCGACCGTGCGCTCCTTGACCAAGTAATCGACCGATACAATGTCGAAGAGGTCATTCACTTTGCCGGTTCGACTCTGGTGCCAGAGTCGCTTCAGAACCCGTTAAAATACTACGAAAACAACACGGCCAATACCCTTGCGCTGCTCCACGCGTGCGTCGAGCACGGGGTGAAGCGGTTCATTTTTTCGTCGACGGCGGCGGTCTACGGAACGCCTGATGCATCGCCGGTGAATGAGAGTGCCGCAATCCGATCAATATCGCCCTATGGGGCATCTATGGCCATGAGCGAACGCATGCTCTCCGACATCGCCACGGCCCATGGCATGGATTATATTACCCTGCGCTATTTCAACGTGGCAGGTGCTGACCCGGATTTGCGAGCTGGCCAGATTGGCAAGCCAACTCACCTGATAAGGGTTGCCGCCCAGATTGCGGTGGGTGCCCGCCAGGAGCTGCTACAGATTTACGGCGCCGACTATCCGACCCCGGATGGGACGGCGATCCGCGATTATGTCCATGTGACCGACTTGGCAGATGCTCATTTGTCTGCCCTCGAACGATTGCGGGGCGGCGGGGGGTCGGTGACTGTGAATTGCGGCTATGGCCGCGGCTATTCCGTCCTTGAGGTGCTTGATGCTTTTGAGGCGGTGACAGGCAAGTCCATGGCAACCGCTGAAGCGCCACGCCGCGCTGGTGATCCGCCTCAACTTATTGCCGACAGTGCGACCATTCGGTCAACGCTAGATTGGCGTCCTCGATTCGATGAAATCGAATTTATTGTCAGCACTGCAATTGATTGGGAGCGAAAGCTCAATCGCGCGGTTCTTGAGCAATCTGCATGACTTTTCGACATTTTTGGCAATTCGCTTTTTGCGCCTTATTGGTGCTCGTCATGGTGTTAAGTTTGATACCGGATCCGGAATCAGTGGCGTCGGCGATGTCGCTATCGGAGCTTATCGCGCGGATCATCTTTGGTAGTGAAACCCATGCTGACAAAATCAGTCATTTTATAGCCTACGCGACGTTGGGTGGTGTGTTCGTCTTCACCGGCTGGCGGGTGTTTGGCCGGCGGATCTATGGCATCGTGATGCTGGCGGCCTACGGGATGGCCATTGAGCGGCTTCAATCGTTGACCGGACACCGCCACGCGGACCTTGCAGATGCTATCGTGAATACAGGCGCTCTGGCGATCTCGTTTCCACTGGCAATGGCTGTCGAAGATCTGTTCGTCCGTTGGCGGGCAGCGAATTAGGGAAGTCTGGGCTCTGCGCATGCGCGCTTGAAGTCTTGGATTACGTTGAGTTTGAAAAAAAAGAGCGGCCGCTGTCGCTGGGGTGCCCCTTGGGGGTGAAGGGGGTCGACAGGGCCGCTCTATTATGCGGGCGAATGTTACGCTGTCCCGGTGGGGGTGGTTGATAACGGGACGGAGGGCGAAGTTGCCGCCGCAGAATGAATGAGGACTTCATATCCTCAAACGAGTGATGCGTAGGTGTAAACCGCAGGGCTAAATGCTGCTACAAGAACGCTCACGCTCATCAGTACAGAAAGTGCTTTTGCCATGTTTCTCTCTCCTTGTTGGCTACACTGATTAAATAGGGTGACAAGGCCCAATTTAAAAGGGTGAGGCGCCGTCATCTGTCGCGCCCGGACATCAATTCATCGATTGAAATTTTAAGGGTTTCAGATTGGCGCAAAAGCGCCTCGACTGATCGCACGGCCTTGATCCTCAGACCTTGGTCAGAGTGGAGATAGTACGAATGGAAATGGTTTCAAGGGGGGGCGACGCGGGCGCCATGGACTGCCGAATGCCTATCGCATCAAGTCCAGATATAGATAGAGCGGCCGCTGTCGTTCTTGGGTAGGAGGGTGGTATCGACAGGGCCGCTCTTGTGCAGGCAATCTTCACGCTGTGTTAGACGAAGCCGTCTATGGTGTGGCAATTTGCGTGAGGGGCGCTGCTTACTGAATGAGGAACTCATTGCCTCAAACGAGTGATGCGTATGTGTAAATAGCAGGGCTAAAGGCTGCGATCAGAACACTCACGCTCATCAGTACAGAAATTGCTTTTGCCATGTTTCTCTCTCCTTGTTGGCTACACTGATCAAATGGTGAGAGGGGTGGTTTTTTAAAGGCCTCGCAGCTGTCGTCCGTCGCAGCCGATCCTCAATTCGTCGAATGGGATTTTCAGAAATTCTATTCGGCGCAAGGGGAGATCGGCTCATCGCAAGGCCGGGGATGCGCCCCTTGTCAGAAAAACTAGCTGCTCTTTGAAACCTGCTTATCGCGATGGGAATCGAACGGCCGCCACGAAAAAAGCCCGCCGGAAAGGCGGGCTTTCGCAAACAGCTTTTTCAGGAGGTACTACAGCTTAACAAATGGCTGCATGACCTTGCCAACCAGGTCTTTGAACACCAACGGTGCATTGGTGGCGATAAGGCAGATGCAATCTTCGTCACCGATTGCAACGGGGGCGTGGGTTACGCCATCATCAAGATCGGCAAGGTCGCCGGGGTAAAACTCACCGACTTCATCGCGGTAAGCACCGCGCAGGATAAGGGTTAATTCCCCTTCGCCGTGGGTATGGGTTGAAACCTTGGTCCCCGGCGCAATTTTCAAGAGCCGAAGGACGCCCTCCCGGTAGCCTTCTGCTTCCAGGACATATTGAGAAAGACCAGGCGCAACTTGCTTCCAAGGCAGGTCATCGATTGATGTGGGGAGAAACGCTGCCAGCGGCGGGCACGTTTCCATTTCCACATCGTTCGCTGGCCGCGCGGTTGGGAGGCCGGGCAGGACGAGTTCCTGGTCGCCAGCCTTGGCCCAGAAATCCGCCATGGAATTCGCTGCCATAGGAACCGGCTCTATCGCCTCAAGGCAGAGCCCCGCGACGGCTTCCAAGTCCCGGACCGCCGTTCGGCATTCCTGGCAGCGTTCGATATGGGTCGCGACCACAACCGATCGCGCTTCGTCGAGCCGACCGGCTGCATAATCTGCCAGCGTGTCGGTCTTCGGATGATGCTGGACATTACGCATCGAGATCACCCAATTCCTTTCGTATTTTCTCAAAAGCCAGCCGCAGCCGGGATTTCACAGTACCTAACGGCAAGTCGAGCCGCTCGGCGATTTCAGAGTGGGCCGCATCCTCCAGGAAATGGAGTTGAACAACCTCTAATTGGTTCGGCGGCAACGTCGCAAACGATGCCCTAATTCGTTCGTCTCGGGAGGCCCGCTCCATCACCTCATCGGCGCGCGGCTCTTCCGGTGGCAGCAAGCTCGGATCATCCGGATCCAATTGGGGGCGCGAGGCCCGCCGTGCTGCATCGATACGCAGGTTCCGCGCAATGGTGAAAATCCATGTTGACGCAGATGCCTTCGACGGATCGAAAAGCTTTGCCTTACGCCAGACTTTCAACAAGGTCTCTTGCGCTAAATCATCCGCCAGTTCGCTGGAGGTTGACCCGTTCCGCATGAGATATCCTTTAACGCGGGGCGCGAAATACGCATACAAGTCGCCAAATGCCTCGCGGTCCGCACTCATGGCCACTCGGACAAGCAGCGCGTTTAGCGCGAGGCTGTCCATGGAATTAGCGCGAGCGGCGGGGCGGGGTGACGACACGGTTAAAACTGCAACTCCGGTCATGGTCCCATCCTCGACTACACGCATGTTACTCAAGAACGGGCAAAATGGATCACTTGACGTTGTCCAATGTAATGCTGCGTTGACAATTAATCCACCGTTCAAATCTATATCCCTGCAAAAACCGTAAGGTGTCGGTAATTTCTGGAGACACCTTATGCCATTTGATGCCCACCCCAAGCCAGCTTCAGAGCCATATCCGCCGTCCCAAGCCGGGGCTAACCCTAGGAAAATTGCGGTCGTTGGCTCAGGCGTGGCAGGGCTATCTGCCGCATGGCTCCTTTCGCGGCATCACAAGGTGACGGTCTTTGAAAAAGATGCGCGGCTTGGCGGGCATGCCAATACCGTCGATGTGCCAGTTGATGGGCCAGTTGATGTGCCTGACCGAACCGTTCCCGTCGATGCGGGGTTCATCGTCTTCAATAAACCGAACTACCCAAACCTGACCGCACTCTTCGAGCATCTTGATGTGGCCCTGGAAGACACCTGCATGTCGTTTGCTGCGTCGATGTATGACGGCAAAATCGAGTATGCGGGCCGGACCCTTT
Source organism: Pseudomonadota bacterium (assembly GCA_038522945.1). GTDB lineage: Bacteria > Pseudomonadota > Alphaproteobacteria > Caulobacterales > Parvularculaceae > MED-G105. The sequence continues at coordinate 68,942 of JBCBJV010000013.1, read as the reverse complement.
CGTCGGTCTTTGCAAACAGGGCAAGTCTCGTCTCCCCGTCCCATTGGGCAATGTTGCGGGATATCACCCGATTTCATAAGGCTGCGCGCGCCGCCTTGAACGGCGAGATCTCCGACAGCGTGTCGCTCGGCGACTTTGTGCGCCAAGAAGGATATTCGCAGTCTTTCTGCGACAACTTCCTTGAGCCCATGGCCTCCGCAATCTGGTCGACCCCATCGATGCGCATATTGGACTTTCCCGCGGGCGCGTTTTTCCGGTTCTTCGACAATCATGGCCTGCTCCAGGTGCTGAACATGCCCATGTGGAACACAGTGACGGGCGGCTCGAGGGAATATGTTAAGCGACTTGCCGAGCCGCTCTTGGACCGTGCCAGGACAGGCACCGGGATCGCCACCGTGCGCCGGGTTGAAGCTGGCGTCGAAGTCGTGACCCAAACCGGTGAAGCGGCCATTTTTGATGAGGTCGTCCTGGCCACCCATGCAGACCAGGCCCTCTCGCTTCTGGCCGACCCAACCGTGCAGGAAAAGTCGGTGCTCGGGGCATTTTCCTATCAGCCCAATGAGGCGTATGTGCACTTTGATGCCGATCAGATGCCAAAGCGACGGCGCGCATGGTCAAGCTGGAACTATCTTGGCGGCGATGGCGAGCCGGCCGTGACCTATTGGATGAACCAGTTGCAAAATCTGACGTGCAGGGAAGATGTGTTCGTTACCTTGAACCCGGTGCGCGACATCCCGGCCGCCAAGACTGTCGCAAGATTTTCCTACACCCATCCGGTGTTCGATATTGCAGCGGGTAAGGCGCAGCGTGAGCTCTGGTCACTTCAGGGTGTTGGCGGTGTCTGGTACTGCGGGGCGCACTTCGGGCAGGGTTTCCACGAAGATGGCATTCAGGCGGGCCTTGCCGTCGCTGAAGCGATTGGCGGTGTTCGGCGCCCATGGTCGGTCGAGAATGAATCTGGGCGCATCTATTTGCCAGCGCATGGAACATCGTCTCGGAAGAAAGAGGCTGCGTGACAGCTTCTCTCTCAGATGCGCCTTCCGGTTCAGCCATCTATTTCGGAAAGGTCATGCACCGCAGATTGAAGCCGGTACATCACCGCTTCACATATCGCGTCTTTTCATTCCTGCTAGATTTGGATGAGATCGGTCCGCTCGCTGAACGCCTTAGGTGGTTCTCGCGGGCAAAACTCAACCTCTATTCCTTCAAGGACCGCGATTACGGCGAACAGTCTGCAGATGATCTCGCGGTTTACATTCGCACGCAGCTGCAGGAGGCCGGGATCGACGGCCAGGGGCCGTTAAAACTCCTGTGTTATCCGCGTATCCTCGGCTACGCCTTTAATCCGCTTGCGGTCTATTACTGTCACGACAGGAATGGCCAACCGAGCGCAATCCTATACGAGGTCTCAAACACCTTCGGAGAGAGGCACTCTTATCTTATACCCGTGGACAGAAGTGAGCGCTCCAATATCGCCGCGACGGTTCGCCAGGCCGTGGACAAGAAGTTCCACGTGTCTCCCTTTATGGAAATGAAGACCCGCTATCATTTCCGAGTTGGTCTGCCGGGCGAAGACATCTTCGTCGGGATCCACCAGACCGATCAGGAGGGGGGCATTTTTCATGCGTCTTTCGCCGGCAATCGCGCAGAGTTGACCGACGCGACATTGCTGCGCGCATTCCGTGATTACCCATTGATGACCCTCAAAGTCGTGGCCGGGATCCACTACGAGGCGATCCGTCTGATCGCAAAGGGCATGCGCCTTCGGGCGGGCGGCCCGACCCCGACGAACCCGATCACGCTGGTTGCGAACGGCACCTGACACGTCTAGACCTCCGCGTATCAGACACCCCCCTGTTGAAGGTTGCGGGCAGGTCCCTGAATATCGCGAGGGAGACGCTTCAAGTATGGAAAAAATCGTCAAAACCGCCGCTGAGGCCCTGGAGGGCAGGGTATTCGATGGCATGACCGTCATGTCCGGTGGGTTCGGTCTGTGCGGCATTCCGGAAAACCTCATCGTCGCGTTGCGCGATACAGGCGTCAAAGATCTCACCGTCGTTTCAAACAATGCAGGCGTGGACGATTTCGGGCTGGGGCTTTTGCTGCATACCCGGCAGATCAAGAAAATGATCTCGTCATATGTTGGCGAGAACAAAGAGTTTGAGCGCCAGTACCTTGGCGGCGAATTGGAGCTTGAATTCAACCCGCAAGGCACGCTTGCGGAGCGCTGCCGGGCAGGGGGCGCCGGCATTCCCGGCTTCTACACAAAGACCGGCGTCGGCACGCTTATTGCCGAAGGCAAGGAACACAAAGACTTCAACGGCGAGACTTATATCCTGGAAACGGGCCTGGTCGCTGATCTTGCCATGGTCAAGGCGTGGAAAGCGGACCCTGAGGGGAACCTCGTCTTCCGCAAAACGTCGCGCAACTTTAATCCGATGATGGCAACGGCGGGCAAGTTCACCGTCGCGGAAGTCGAAGAGATCGTTCCGCTCGGTAGTCTTGATCCGGATCAAATTCATACACCTGGAATTTTCGTGCAGCGCCTCCTGCAAGGCGAGCACGAGAAGCGGATCGAGCAGCGCACGGTCAGGGAACGCGCGTGATGTTGAAATACCTGATCCCGTTTGTCGCCTTTTGCATCTCCATCGTCTTTTATGCCCAGTCGAAAGTTGATGCCGACAATGGGGCTCCTTTGTCGGCTGAAGATCGTCTTGCGATCATCGCACTGGCCAGCATGCTAGACACGGCTGTCGATGCAAAAGATTGGGCTGCGGCGAACGCTTTCTTCACTCAGTCGATTGATGTCAGGCTGCCAGGCGCTCCTGCAACGACCATGAAAGCTTCTGAGCTTGTCGCTGCATGGGAACACAATCTGTTTGCGGAAAAGAAGAGCTTCCATCTGCGCGGTGATGAAATCGTCGAGGCGACCCCTGAGGGCGATATCCGTCTTCTGTCGAAGGCATACGCCTGGAACCATTTGCCAGGAATGGAAGGCGGCGAACTCTGGGAAGTCTGGGGCGATTACACTTATGGTATTGTCGAGGAAGACGGTACCTGGAAGATTTCCAGCTTTGAGTTTCAACCGGTATTTGACCGCGGTAATGCGGCTGTTCCGGGATTTCAAAAAGAGCAATCAGGAGACTGACCATGCCTTGGGACCGAAACCAAATGGCCGAGCGGGCCGCGAAGGAACTCCAAGACGGGTTTTACGTCAATCTCGGCATTGGTATTCCAACGCTCGTGGCCAACTATATCCCCGACGGTGTCGATATCACGTTGCAATCGGAAAATGGCATGCTCGGCATGGGGCCCTTTCCGTATGATGACGAGGTTGATCCGGATCTGATCAATGCGGGCAAGCAGACGATCACCGCTATTCCGGGCTCGTCTTATTTCTCCAGCGCGGACAGTTTTGGCATGATCCGTGGTGGCCACATTGATCTGTCCGTCCTCGGCGCAATGGAAGTCTCCGAACAAGGCGATCTTGCCAATTGGATGATCCCTGGCAAGATGGTCAAAGGCATGGGCGGGGCCATGGATCTCGTGGCAGGGGTCAAGCGCGTTGTTGTGGTGATGGACCACACCTCCAAAGCAGGTGACCCGAAACTACTTCACGAATGCGCGTTACCTCTGACTGGGAAGGGCGTTGTCGACATGGTAATCACAAATTTTGGCGTGTTCGAGATTGACGACAAAGGCATGCGCTTAAGCGAGCTCGCCCCAGATGTTGCCGTCGATGATGTCAAATCAAAGACTGAAGCGGATTTCGCTGTCGCCGTATAATCGCCGGATACCTCACGCTTGACGCGGCTCAGCGGATTGTTTGTCCGGCACTGATCGAACTACGGGCCAAAATAATTGTTCGCCGACAGATGTTTCGGGCAGGTTTTCGACACCAAACTGCGAGGGTACTTGCCGGGTGATCCTAGCCGTCCCGAATAAGACGTCCCAGAAGAAAAGCAGGTTCCCGTAATTGCCCTTGTAGTGGGTGACGCCGTCGCTCGCATGGCGCCCGTGGTGGGCCGCATGTGTCGTCGGCGTCGAAATCGTGCGTTCCAGGACCCACATGATGGGACGGGTCAAGCGGTTCTTGTAGAGCGGCTGATCCCAGCGCACATCGCAATGGGCTGCGATGATCACGGTCATTTTAACGACAATGTAGCCCGCATAGACCCAGCCGAGTCCAAGATAAACGAGGGCGCCGGAAAGCCATAACCCTGGCATCATCAGATAGTAGAAAAAATTGTTCCGATAAACAACGCGCACGGATAGATACTGAGCGTTATGATGGGGCCGATGCAAGTTATAGAGCCAGGCGTTTTCGTGGGATAGGCGATGCCACCAATACTGGGTCATATCGTCGAAGACCAAAAAAAGAAGGATCGCCGCCCAGACCGGCAAACCGCTCAACGATCCCGCAAAAGTCGGAAAGAGAAGGGCCGCCGTTGCACCTCCCAGAAACAAGGCGAGCGGTTGGGTGAGCATGGTCAGCGCAGCTGTGCTGACCACTTCAACCGTTGCGTCTCCGTTTCGCGCGCCCGGCTTCTTAAAAAACCCCGTTCGCCACATCTCCAGGATGATAAAGAAGGTGTAAATGGCGAGGATCGCGATCATTTGTGGTTTCATTGAAAGGCGTCTCCAAGCTGTCGCTGAGCGTTATTGGCGTTGTCTTTTCGATTGCCCTAGCGGCAATCGCCTGGATAGAATGTAAGCAAGTTTACATTTGAGCGATAAATGTCCACCCAAACCCCCGCTGCCGGAAGGCCCCTCATTGAAATTCTCCCCGAAAGCGAAGTGAGCTGGCTTCGCCGGGCGGCTCGATGGCGCACCTTTCAAGACGGGCGGATGATCCATATGCGAGGGGACACCCGCGCGGGTTTATCGTTTATCGACAAGGGATGCGTTCGATTCGGTAATCCGGGTACAGATGGCTCCTACGTCGTCGCATCAACAATGGGACCGGGTGAGTGTTTCGGAGAGGCGACGCTTTTTGCAGATCTACCCCGCACCCATGAAGCCGTGGCTGTCGGTGCAGCAACGATCGGAATGATCAAACGCGAAGTTCTGTTGGAAAGGCTGGACGCGTCGCCGGTTCTCGCCCGGGCCATGCTGACTGTCGTCACCTCCCGCCTTTACGGCGTTCTGCATGTATTGGACGATGCTCAGCGGCTGACTATGCCGGTCCGATTGGCAAAGCACTTGCTGCAGGTTGGGGCAAAAGGGATCGTATCGCTGACGCAGCAACAATTGGCCGATCGGCTCGGTGTTTCCCGGGTCACGATCAGCAAGGCGTTGACCATGCTCGCAGAAGAAGATCTGATTAATCGGGGATACGGACGCATTTTGCTCCGTACCGGGAAGCTCCGCAATTTCGTGGAAGCACGTAATACACTTCTGCCTATCGGCTAGCAGGCCGCATGTGAGAATTGCATGAGTGCGCATCCTTGAAACCATAAACCTGGAAAGTTCTCCCCAATAACTCGAATGAAAGCGGCCCGCCCGCTTGCGTCTTCGACGCTGTTGGCAGACCTATCCTGAGCATGCCAATTCAGCTACGATGGGTCAAAGAGGAGGGTTTTATGGAAAAACCCGTTGCGTCTTTCGACCCGGAGACTGTCGCGCATACAGTGAAGCTGTTTGCGGAAAAGCGGGCCCTTTTGACGGCAGATGCAATATGGGCGGTGACTATGGACGTCATCGGGCACCTTGCCAAAACTGCGCCTACGCCCAAGTCTATTGTCATGCCCGCTTCCGGGCCCGTACCGCTTGAGGAACCTGACATAGATGAAGAGCGTCTGAATGCGTTTTGCGACACGTTGATAAGTCCGTATCCAGATCAGGCCTTGGCGTTTCTCGCAGAGTTTCAAGCCGAAGGGCTCGCGCGCTACAAAATTTATGATCTTATCGGTGCAGCCGCACGGCGACTTGGCGAGGGCTGGGACGACGATCGCCTGACTTTTGTAGACGTGACGATTGGGACAGGCCATTTATACGCGTTGTTGCGGGCGATGCAGGTCGAAGATGTTCGACAGCTTTCGTTCGCACAGCCCCAAAAACACGCCTTGTTCGCGACTGTCCCCAATGAGTGCCATAGCGTCGGGGTAACGATTGCTGCCAATGTGTTCCGGGAAGCAGGCTGGCAGGTAGACCTGGAAGTGGGCCTCGACCATGAAACTCTTGTCGAACAAGTGAATCGGCGTACGCCGAACGTTATCGGCCTTACTCTTAGTACGAATGAAAGGCTGGAAGATTTGGCTCGCGTTATTGTTGCCATACGGATAAACGCCCCTACCGCGATTATTGGCATCGGGCAGGGCGGCGAGGTTGAAACCGATCAACTCAAAGCTATCGTTGACTTCGATTTGATTTTTACTGACATCAACATCGCGCTGAGAGATCTGGAAGACATGCTTCGAGAACAATCAGTCCCCAATACCCCAATTATTGAGTAACGACACATCGTCAGTTCTGCAATAGTCGTCAGTTCTGCAATAAAAGCGGCGGCAAGCCCCTATTGCTCTCTACGACCGGCAGCGACATCAAGGGCCTCGCGGTGGGCGCGGGCTTCTTCAACATAGTGGGCTGATCCGATCAAAGCGTGTTTGTCTTCGCCCTCGCGCATATCGCGGAATTTCTTTGCCGGCATGCCTGCCCACATTTCGCCGGTTGGGACGGTTTTGCGCGGGGACAGAAAAGCACCCGCGGCAAGCATGGCGCCTGTTTCCACCACGGACCCGTCAAGCATGGTCGCACACATGCCGACAAACCCGCCGTCATGAACCGTGCATCCGTGCAGCATGCATTTATGACCTACCAGGACGTTCTCGCCAATGAGGGTTGGCTGCCCGCCCCAATCGGGCGCGTCCACATGGATGATGGTGCCATCCTGAACGTTTGAGCCTTTGCCAACAATGATCTTGTTGGTGTCGCCCCTCAGGACGCTGCCATACCAGACCGAGGCGTTTTCGTGGACTTCAACGTCGCCAGCGATGACGACGCCGGGGGCGATAAATGCACTCGGATGAATGACGGGTTTGCGGTCGCCAATAGCGTAAATCAAAGGTTCCATAATCCGAAAATAGCTGAAGGCGGTAATCGGTCAATTGGCGGGCGCAGCAGAACCGTCTTGCTCTGGTTCTTGCTTTGACGCTTTTTCGGGCGCGTAGTCCCGGCAGTCGTAGGGCAGCTGTTCCTGGAAGCAGAAGTCGGGCCACGCTTCGTTTTCAGCCCAGTATTTGAGATACCCGAGCCGGTCCATGTTCTCCATGAGCCTTAGAAACCGAAGAGATGAAGACCGAAAAACATCATTCAGGCGAAAGGCTGCTTAATCGAAGATATTATTTTGGGGCGTCCGGTTGCTGGTCCGGATGGGCTTTCTTGAACGGCTCATGGGTGTTGGCGTGGTTGGCGATGTCAACGAGGCGTGGGCACTGGCTTAAATCCACGCCGAACCTTTTTGCGGCAAAAACCTGAGGCACGATAAACGCATCGGGCATGGTCGGCTCTGCGCCCAAAGCAAAGCCAGTTTTTGATCCGTGTGCGGTAATCAGTTGGTCAACAGCAATCATGGCGTCCAGCGGCCATTTGTTGAGCCAGGCGAGAATTGCGTCATCATCAAAGCCACCTTCATGGCGTAGATACGTCTGAATCCGCAGGTTCATCCCTGTTTGTGCCTCGCAAGCAATGGTCGCCGCGAGCATCCGGGCAAAGGCCCTTTCTTCCGGGTTGCTCGGCAAAATCGCTGGGTGAGGGTGCGCTTCCTCCAGGTATTCCGCGATGGCGATCGACTGGCCCAAATGTCTGCCGTTTGGCAGCTCAAGGCTGGGGACGAGCCCTGTCGGGTTGACCCGCTTGTAGGCGTCGCCTTGTTGTTGCTTTTCCAGCAGGTTCACTGGGACGACGTCGTAGGGTATCCCCTTCAATTCCAGAATGATCCGGATACGGTAGGTCGCGCTTGATCGCCAGTAGCCAAAAATTTTCATGCTTTAAAACTTCCTTAGCTGTGCGCCAGATATGCTGGAGTTTGGTAGTGGTCACCACCCGTCGCGGGCGCGAGGCTTGCTAAGCACCTTACTCAAACCCCCGCGCCAATCGAGCTCGAAGATATCATGGCAAGCTCATTAACCAAGGAGCAGCTCGCAGCAATGTCGTCAGTTGCGGCTCGGTTGAACCGGCCTATGGATTTGGGCGACTACCCATCGCCGCAAGCCCCTGCCTCCCCAGAAAGTTTGCAGCCTCCCGATCCCCTGATCGAAAGTAAACCGGAGGAACCAGGTTCAGAGCGGCTTCCGGCGCAAAACGCCCCGCGCACGCCCGCTATGGCAGGTGAGCCTTCAACCCCGCGTGCCGCAACAGGGCCAGTTCCTGTGGTCGATGGTGCAACGATTGAGGCGGCGATGCCTGGCCAATTAGACGCGGGCCGATCACATATGAGCCAATCACATATGGGGCCGGCGCACGTCGGACAAACCCAGGTGAGCGGGTCTTCCGATGAAGCATGGGCATGTGCCCATTTGCGGTTTCGCGACGGCAATGTGCTCCTTGATCTCGCCAACGTATTGCGGATCCTCACCGGACATGATGATTTCAAAGGGCGGTTCACCTTCAACAAAGGGATTGGCAAGGTAATCGACCGCGGAACCGTGCTTTTAGGCTGGCAAATTGACGAACTGGCGTCTGTTCTCCAGGAACGGTTTCTGCCGGGGATCAGCGAGGAAACGGTCCGCAAGGCCCTCTTTATTGCCGCCAATCGGACCGGCACTGCTGACTAGTCTTCGGACCCAATCAGGATGGAAAGAATTCGCTGGAAGCGGACATCATTGAGAAATGAGCGAGTGGTCGGTTTGGGCGAGAACAGGACCGTCACAGTCCATAATTTCTTTATCTTGAGCGCTGTTGCGTCCACCTGAAAAACAGTCCTTTGCCACTCCCAAGAGAAGTTCTTTGATCGCTGATTCTGTCGGTTGCTCACCCAATTGCAAACCCGAGGAGGCTTCTGCAGCACGCACTAGACATTGCATTGCAATGCATGATATCATGTTATGCATGGTTTTGATTAGGGGTGCGTCACCTGTGAAGTTGCTACTTTCTGTACTTCAATCGCTGGCCTTTTTTTTGTTGTTTGCGTTGATTGCATTTCCATTCGTGATGCTATGGTCAAACTTCGCCGCTTCGAATCTTCCGGAGATTGCCGATGGCCCAATCGAACAATTACCGATAGAAATCATCAGTGCAGCAAGTGCTTTTACGGCGGTTTGGTTGTTTGGGCTTTTGGCGAAGTCTGTTCGCTTGGAAAGCTTAGGGTTGAGGCATCGATCTGGCGCGCAATTCGCTCTGGCGGGGCTGATAATCGGGATCGCTTTGGTTGTTTTGATCCTCGTGACGCTATACGTCCTCGGCGTTTTGGCGCTGAACCCAAAATACCGTATTGAAGTGAACCTGGAAGTCATAGCATTGACAGCGGGCGTTACCGCCAATGTGATAGCGCAGGACGTCATCTTTTTCGGATTTATGCTGACGCTTATTCGCAAAAATGCGCCTGAGGCTCTTGCGGTTCCTGTCCTCTCCTTACTTTTTGTGGGGGCTCATGCTGGCGTTTTTGCGGAACCATGGCCAATTTGGGGGATCGGTTCGGCGAATTTGTTTCTCGCTGGCGTAATGCTGTCTTTGGCTTTTCTCCGTAGCCAGACACTCTGGCTTGGTTTTGGCATACATACAGGATGGAATTTGACACAAGCACTTGCCAGTTTAGCCGTAACTGGACGATCCATTGGTGTGGGTGAGCCGCCATTCTCGCTTGCAGGGCCGCCTTTGCTAACTGGCGGCGATGTTGGCATCGAAGCGAGTGTTGTCAGCATCCCAGCTGTACTATTGGGCATTGTAATCATAATTATATTTTTTAAGAAAAACCCTCAAAAGAATTCGGAACCTATTTAAAGTGGATTTTGATCGGTGGAAATCTCAATTGCGCAAAGGAGCGGCTGAGTTGGCGATACTTGCTTTGGTTTCGAAGAAGCCGCGTTCCGGCACGAAAATACTCGACGCTTTGTCAGTCTACGAAGAAATCGGTCTGTCAGATGGAACAATCTATCCTTTGCTCAATCGTCTTGAACGAGAAGGGCGGATTTCAGGTGTGTGGGCCGCACCAACCGGCGGTGGCCGCGGACAAAAAATCTACACAATCTCGAAGACTGGGAAAGATGCTCTCGACGAAATGGCAGAAGCTTGGACAGGATTTCGCGATCAATTGACAATGATCATTGGAGACACGAATGAGTGAAAGCGCCAAGATCGAAAAATACTTAAAGAACCTCGCACAGCATTTAGCCGGATTATCTTCCGGTGAGCGGGATGAGATCGTGAAAGAAATTCGCGCCCATCTTGAGCATCGGCTTGGCGAAAACCGACTTGACGAGACCTTCGAGGCTCTCGGTTCACCTGACCAGTGCGCACACAGCTTTTATGAGCAAAGACAGATTGAAACCGCACTTCACGACGGCGGAGTAGCGAAAGTAATTGGAACGTTACTGACGCTCGCAACAAGCCGAACATTGGCAGTGGTGGGATTACTGACGTCGTCACTGTTGTTTATTTTTGCTGCCGCCTTCGGGTTAATGGCGGTCGCCAAAATCGTTGCGCCAGATCACGTTGGTCTTTGGGTTGTTCCTGACGAAGGTTTTGCTCGACTGGGATTCTCAAGTGTGGCCCCGGAGCAAAACATGGTGGAAGTTCTTGGCTTTACGCTAACACCGCTGGCAGTGGCATTAGCAGTCTTTGCGTTGGTAACGGGACATTCGATTGGACGGTATTGCCTCGCTCGAATGAACTCCAGACGTTTGTGAGACGGCGAGCCTGCTAACCCGAGATCACAGGCACAAAGACCGAACTAGGCGTCCTTTTTAGGGTGGCTTGAGCCGCCGACCCAAGGCAAAAATCCGCCAGTTTTCAGACGTTGATTTTGATCAATCGAATCTCGCTTTTTGAGCCCAGCCCCTGTCATTCTTATTGAGTTTGCGGCCTAGGGGCTATCTGGCGCTGTCGAACGAAGTATGTCTTGCCAGCCGTTACACGCCGCGCCTGAGCTTGCGCCAGAGACTGAGCTTGCGCCAGAGACTGAGCTTGCGCCAGGGACCGGGCTTGGGCCTGAGAGAAAATTAGCCTGGGCTAAAGCCTGAGCTGGGCGACAACGGCACCAGCCATTGATCGGAATTAGTAACATGTGTTACCAACTGGCATCGTTTTAGCGGCGGAGGACCCCATGGCTGACTTGTTCGAAAACCCCCTTGGTACGGACGGATTTGAGTTCGTTGAATATACAGGTCCGCAAGCAGACGTGCTTGCCGCGCTATTTGAGCGCCTAGGGTTCACCGCTATTGGCAAACACCGCTCCAAGGACGTCATTCATTATCGCCAGGGCGATATCAATTTTCTGTTGAACCGCGAAAACGATGGGCAGCCGGCGGCTTTTCGTGATGTTCACGGGGCGGGGGCAAACGCCATGGCGTTTCGGGTCAAGGACGCAGCCTTCGCGTATCAGGAAGCCATCAAGCGCGGGGCAAAACCCATTGAAGCCAAGACCGGCCCAATGGAATTGAACATTCCAGGCATCGAAGGCATTGGCGGGCTCAACGTGTATCTCGTCGATCGCTTCGGGGCACAGACGATCTACGATGTGGATTTTGAGCCTATTGAGGGGGCGGACAAAGTCCAAGAAGGTGTCGGGCTCACCTATCTTGACCACCTGACCCACAACCTCCATCGGGGGAACATGGACAAATGGGCGGCCTACTATGAAGACATTTTCAATTTCCGGGAGATCCGCTATTTCGATATTGAAGGAAAACTGACCGGCCTCGTCTCCAAAGCGATGACCAGCCCATGCGGTAAAATCCGCATTCCGCTCAATGAGAGCCAGGACGACAAATCCCAGATTGAAGAGTTTCTTCAACGCTATAATGGCGAGGGGATCCAGCATATTGCGCTGGGCACAGACGATATCTACCGGACGGTCGAGACCCTGCGCGCCAAGGGCGTCCCCTTCCAGGATACGCCGGACACGTATTATGAGAAGGTCAATGAGCGGGTGGGTGAGCACGGCGAAGACCTGGCGCGCTTACAGAAAAATCGTATCCTGATCGATGGAGCGCCAACGGACGATCAGGGTTTGCTGCTTCAGATCTTCACGCAAGATGCCATCGGTCCGATCTTCTTTGAGATCATCCAGCGCAAGGGCAATGAAGGTTTCGGCGAAGGCAACTTCAAGGCGCTTTTTGAGTCGATCGAAGAAGATCAAATCCGCCGCGGCGTTCTGCAGGAAAGCGCTTAAATAGCAGGGCGCTTGACGGCCCTGACTATTCTTCGAGGTAGCCCCACAGATGACCGCGGCGAATGAGAACGGAGGGGCTGGCACCACCGACGGGCCAGCCGAGGCAAGAGCGCCCTTCACCCTCAACGACTTCATGCCTTATCGAATTGTCGCCCTCGGCCATGCCATGAGCGAGGCCTTTGGGGCTGCCTATCGGCGCGAAGGGGTCACTATTCCGGAATGGCGCGTATTGGCTGTGGTGGCAGAGGCGCCTCCTATCGCCGCTCGCGATGTCGTGGCACGAACGCCCCTCGACAAAATGGCGGTGAGCCGCGCGGTTGGAAGTCTGGAGCAAAAGGGGCTGGTGGAACGGTCTCACAATGATGATGACCGGCGTGTGGTTCTGTTGCAGCTAACCGAAAAGGGGCTGGGCACATTCCAGCGCATCGCTGCCATTGGGTTAGAGCGTGAAGAAAAGTATCTCAGTATGCTGACTAAGGACGAGCGTGCCGTGTTGTCGGTCTGCCTTGCAAAGCTCTATGCCCAGTTTCCATTATCGGCCGAGCCGACTGACGAAACGGAAGCTGTTGGTTGATTGGGATCCCTCGTCAAAAAAACCAGCTCGTTCATCGAGTATGGACCATAGCCCTTGCCGTGCTGGCCTTGTCCCTTGCAAGTGCGTGCGTTTCCTTCCCCGATGCGCCTGCGTGGCGGACAACGCCAACGACCAAGAAGGACGTCTTGCGCAGTTTTGACGGGACCGAATTAGCGCTACGGGAATGGGTGGCAGATGAGCCCAAAGCGGTCTTCATCGCGCTCCATGGCATGAATGATTATTCGTTCTTTGTCGATGCCGCAGCGAGCTGGTGGGCGGAGTACGGACAAATCCATACCTACGCCTATGATCAGCGCGGGTTTGGAGCAAATGCCAATATTCCAACGAAAGTCGGCCATTGGGCAGGTAGCGATACTATGGCGCTCGACCTGCGTGCTGCGGTCGAAGCAGTCCGAGCGGTTCATCCGGATACGCCCTTATACGTGCTCGGCCACTCCATGGGTGGCGCGGTTGTCTTGCGGGCCATGGCCGATGATCCGCTCCCGGTGGATGGGGCGATCCTTGTGGCGCCTGCGGTCTGGGGCAGCAGTCAGATGCCGCTGATCTTCCGCCTTGCCTTAAATCTGTCGGCGGGGCTTGCGCCGGGCAAATCCTTAACCGGGGAGCGGGCCGGTCGCGCGCCGTCGGACAACCGGGAGGCCTTGCGGGCCCTCTTTGAAGACCCTCTTGTCATCAAAGAGACCCGCCTTGATGCAACCTTGGGCGTTGTCCGGCTCATGGGGGAGGCTTGGCGAGCAACCGATGACGTCGGCGGCAATGTGCTGGTTCTCATAGGCGAAAAAGATGAGATCATTCCGCCAAAATCGATCATGGCCTCAGCCGAGCGCCTGTGCGGAACGGTTACGGTCCGTCAGTATCAAGACGGGTGGCATATGCTCCTGCGCGATCGCCAGGCCGAGACGGTCTGGCGCGGGGTCCTCGATTGGGTGAGGGCAGATCAGAATAATGATCGGGGCCAAAACCAGGATCTGGTCGGAAACAAGAAAACACCGCAGGCTGAAACGGGGGAGATCGGCCCTGCGGCGCTTTCTTGCCCGGAGTTAGGCCAGCAGGCCCGGTCGATCACGGCGAATGCACGCACCAATTTTGGCAAATAACCTAAGCGCGCATTCTATGCGATAAACAGCTTATACGGGTATTTTCTTTAGTGCAGGTTAATCTAGGGTTTGGGGGAAAAGAACTGGCAACGGTTGCCCCGGTCGGCGTCGGAAGCAGCCTAAGCTGTCAAAAAACCTTACATATTAATCAGTATCGCACTGAAAACCGCGTCGATGGAGAGGAGTTGGCATGGAGATCTCGGTAAAAATTGCTTGGGCATTATTAGCCGTTCTTCACGTCATGCCTGCACTTAGCGCATTTGTGCCGGGCCTCATCGAACGGCTCTATGGCGTATCCCCGGATGGCGAAATTGGAACGCTCCTTGTTCACCGTGGTGTATTGTTCTTTGCGGTTCTTATGGTGGCTGTTGTTGCAATCTTTCATGTACCAAGCCGGCGGCTCGCGAGCATTGTCTTGATGATCAGTATGATTGGTTTTCTGATTGTTTTCTGGCGGGCGGGCATGCCAACGGGTGACCTTCGAAAGATCGCAATAACCGATGCCGTCGGTGTATTGCCGCTTGCTTATGTCTGTCTGAACGCCTGGCGGTAGACTGTTCGGTTAATTGTCCGGACTGCGTTTTGTGTCTCTGACCCAATCGAGAAAAGCTTGATGACTTTCATCCTGGTTCACGTCGATTACAATGATCGCGGGCGTGTCATACGGGTGTTGATCGATTAGGGCCTCCCGGCAGGTAGCCAAGGCCTCATCGGAAACCTTGATCACCATCACCACTTCCTCGGCGATATCCACCTGGCCATCCCATCGGAAGACGGACCGGACAGGTCCATGAATATTGACGCAAGCGGCGAGACCATTTTTCACGAGATGCCGCGCAAGCCGCTCAGCAATTTCGGCATCATTGATCGGGCAGTAGATCAGTTTCACGGGGGTTACTCTCTTTTTTTTAGGTGTGCGCAAAGCGTTTGTGGGTTGCACGGGGAGATGCGTCATCCCTATCTGTGTTTACGAAATGCGCACACAGAAAGGTAGCCCGCCATGCGCCCGCTCGATCAAGCAAAAGCCCTGGTTCTCTTCTCCGGCGGGCAGGATTCTTCCATCGCCCTTGGTTGGGCGCTTGACCGTTTTGAAAAGGTCTTCACCGTTGGATTTGACTATGGTCAACGACATGCGGTCGAACTCGGGGCCCGGCGATCGGTCCGGTCAAAAATCAAGGATGATTTTCCGCAATGGCGGGAACGGCTTGGCGAAGACACCATGATTGATCTGGAAGGACTAGGCCGTATCAGCGAGACGGCACTAACGCGGTCGTCGGAGATCTTTCTAGCGGAAAACGGCTTGCCGACAACATTCGTACCCGGGCGTAATCTTATATTCTTCACCTTTGCCGCGGCGCTCGCCTATCGGCTGGAGTGTGGGTACCTCGTGGGCGGGATGTGCGAAACCGACTTCTCTGGCTATCCTGATTGTCGCGCCAAAACCCTTGATGCGTTAGCGGAGAGTATCCGTCTGGGGACAGAAACATCGATGATGATCGAGACACCCTTGATGTCTGTTTCCAAGGCGGGCAGTTGGGCGATGGCTGAAGACCTTGGCGGCGATGCCTTCGTTGAACTTGTCCGTATACACTCTCATACGTGTTATCAGGGCGTACGCGGAACGCTTCATGAGTGGGGCTATGGCTGTGGCGAGTGCCCGGCGTGTGAGCTTCGGGCGAAGGGCTGGCGCGACTTTGTTGCCGGCAAGGCGTCATGAAAACCTACACAATCAAAGAGTGTTACTTCACCCTCCAGGGTGAGGGCGCGAACACCGGTCGCGCCGCGGTTTTCTTGCGCTTTGCCGGTTGCAATCTGTGGACAGGTCTTGAGAAAGATCGGGCGAGCGCGATTTGCCAATTCTGCGACACGGATTTTGTCGGGACGGACGGGCCGGGAGGCGGAAAGTTTCGCGGGCCGGAAGCGCTTGCTCGCCATGTGAGCCAGTTCTGGCCGGACACAGCTACCAGCCAAGGTGCAGCAGCGCCCCTGGTCGTCTGCACCGGCGGGGAGCCACTTTTACAACTGGACCCGCTGTTGATTGCCGCGTTTCACGGGCAAGGGTTTGAAGTCGCAGTGGAAACCAATGGAACACTGCCTGCGGATCCGGCCATTGACTGGATCTGCGTCAGTCCCAAAGCAGGCTCAACATGCGTTCAACAATCCGGAAACGAATTAAAGCTGGTCTACCCCCAGGATGAGGCGCACCCGGAGCAGTTTGTCCATTGGTCGTTTGCGCATTTCTTCCTTCAGCCCATGGATGGTCCGGACCGCGAGGCAAACACGGCGGCTGCTATTGAGTATTGTCACCGTCACCCCCAATGGCGCCTTAGCTTGCAGACCCATAAGCTGGTGGGGATGCCTTAAGGTACGTGCGCGTCAAAGATACGCGCGGCGGTTAGCTACTCTGAGGAAAAGCTGAACGGGGTCGTGGTCCGCCGATTACTGTCAGCGAGAATGTTGCGGCCAATGGGCGGCTGGGCGCGCGCGGCGCAATCGCCCCGGTGGCAAACCCGGCAAGCAACGCCAATGGGCGTTGCATTGGCGGCGCTTATCTCTCGCGCATAAATGAGCCGATCAGCATGGCGCTCAGAACACCCGAGGGCAACAGCCCGTTCTACTTCCGGGGTCTCGTGGGAGCCGCCACCGGTATAGACCGTGCGCGCGATGGAGAAGTACCTTTGTCCATCTTCCAGTTCGACCCACTGTGCGATGATCCGGCGGGGCGTTTTAAACGTTTGGTGGACGGACCATAAGGGGCAGGAGCCCCCGTGGCGCGCGAAGGGAAACCCGGCCCCGTCATGGCGTTTGGAGACATTCCCCGCGGCATCAATGCGTATAAAGAAAAACGGCACGCCTTCCTGGCCTGGTTTTTGTAACGTCGTCAGGCGATGAGCCACCTGTTCGAAGCTCGACTTGAAGATCCGCATAAGGATTTCAATATCGTATTGGCGTTCTTCCGCAGCCCGCACAAACGGTCGATAGGGCATCATCAGGGCGGCGGCGGCATAATTGGCAAGAGATCTTTTACCCAGCTGGATCCCATTCTCAGAGACAAAGCCGCCGTCGTCGAGCGCGGTTTGGATAACTTCTTCCAGCTCAAAATAGGCGATCTGTTGGGCGAGTTGAAAGGCACGCGTAGACCTGTCGATTGTTTCGCTTAACGACAGCTCGCGTCGGTGGTAGTCGAGGCGACGAATGGCACCCACCATGACGTCCGCCGGAAGCGATCTCACTTTCAGGTCGTGTTCCGAAGCCAAATACGCCTCAAACCCGCCAACTTCGTCGATCCGCCGACGCAAGACTTCTGCAGCGTCGTCAATGGCGGGGAATGAATTGCGCCTCGCGGCGAGAAACCGTCTGGCTTCAGCCACTGGGTCGGGCGTTGAAAGCGTGCTCCCTTGGCGATCTGCCAGGGCCAGCTGGCCTTCCTTGTAAGCGGTGTAAAGCCTGAGAAGCGCTTCAGCGACGCCCGGATAGCCGCGGCCCACATCTTCGATTTCCACCGGCTGAACACCGAGGTCTGAAAAAAGAGGATCGGCCAGCGCAGATTGCAGTCGGTCAACGAAGTCATCGCTGCGATCGTCAGCCAAATCAGCAATATCAAGTCGGTAAGCGGTAGCCAGTTTCAGAATCAAATCGGCTGTCACCGGTCGCTGATTGCTCTCCATCAGCGCGATATAGGAGGGGGAAACGCCCAGATCTTCGGCCATGACAGCTTGCGTAATGCCGAGCTCGCGCCGGATGCGCCTCAGTCTTGGTCCCAGAAAGGTGGATCGATCACGCGCCATGGCGTTGGCTTTACCCGACACTAAACCTCATCTGCTACAATCTTACGGATTGTCGACAACATTACAAGAAAATCGTGTAAAGTTTGACAATTCCACCGTTTAACCGTGGGCGTACGTCGAAGGCTGCGGTATTCAAGCGCCAACGCTGATTACGCCAAAAGGAGTATTGAGATGGCTTACGACGACAAAGGGCTCGAATTTCCGGGAATTACTGCGGAAAACGTGGCGCGCATGCAGGCGCAAAACAAGTTCCGGACGGGGCTGGATATTGCCCGTTATACCGCGAAGATCATGCGCGAAGACATGGCGGCTTACGACGCAGATGCCGCCAAATACACCCAGTCGCTCGGCTGTTGGCACGGGTTTGTCGGCCAACAGAAGATGATTTCCATCAAGAAGCATTTTGGCTCGACCGAGCGTCGCTATCTCTATCTTTCCGGCTGGATGGTCGCTGCGCTGCGGTCTGAGTTTGGGCCTTTGCCGGATCAGTCGATGCACGAAAAGACGTCGGTCTCGTCGCTGATCGAAGAGCTTTACACGTTCCTGCGACAGGCGGACGCCCGTGAACTTGGTCTCCTGTTCCGTGACCTCGACAAGGCGCGTGCCGCTGGCAATGCCGCGCTGGTGACCGAGATCCAGTCCAAAATCGACAATTACGGAACCCACGTGGTGCCGATTATTGCCGACATCGACGCTGGCTTCGGCAACGAAGAAGCAACTTACCTGCTCGCAAAGAAAATGATCGAAGCAGGCGCATGTGCGCTTCAGATTGAAAACCAGGTTTCTGACGAAAAGCAGTGCGGCCACCAGGACGGCAAAGTCACTGTGCCCCATGAAGACTTCCACGCGAAGATTCGGGCCATTCGTTACGCGTTCTTAGAGTTGGGTGTTGAAGACGGGATCATCGTGGCGCGGACGGATTCACTCGGTGCAGGCCTGACCAAGCAGATCGCATACTCTGCCAAAGAAGGCGATCTCGGTGATCAGTACAATGCCTTCCTCGATGTGGAAGAAGTATCGCTCGACCAGACGTCCCCGAATGATGTGCTTCTCAATCGCGATGGCAAGCTGGTTCGGCCGAAACGTCTGCGGTCAAATCTGTTCCAGTTCCGTGAGGGAACAGGCGCTGACCGTTGTGTTCTGGACTGTGTCGCTGCCCTTGAAGCCGGCGCAGACCTTCTATGGATTGAAACGGAAAAGCCGCACGTTGAACAGATCGCAAGCATGGTGGACCGGATCCGCGAAGTCGTGCCGAACGCCAAGCTCGTCTACAACAACTCACCTTCGTTCAACTGGACGTTGAGCTTCCGCCAGCAGGTCTATGATGCCTGGGAACAGGAAGGCAAAGACCTCGCGCAGTATAATCGCGACAAGCTGATGAGTGTTGATTATGACGATACCGCTCTTGCAGTTGAAGCGGACAAACGTATCCAGGCTTTCCAGCGCGACGGGTCTGCCCGCGCCGGGATCTTCCACCATCTGATCACGTTACCAACCTATCACACGACTGCGCTGTCCACGGATAATCTTGCCAAACGCTATTTTGGCGAGGAAGCGATGCTCGGCTATGTGAAAAATGTTCAGCGTGAAGAAATTCGCCAGGGCATTGCCTGCGTGAAACACCAGAACATGGCGGGCTCTGATATGGGTGATGACCACAAGGAGTATTTCTCCGGCGACGCTGCCCTGAAGGCGGCCGGTGAAGACAACACGATGAACCAGTTCTCGTAAGCTATCGAACAGCTTGAACGCGAAGCGGCGCACCATGACGGTGCGCCGTTTTTTTGTAAACCGGCGATGTTACATCTCGCTAGTCGGATGAAGTCTGGAGATCCCGCACAACCCGAAACCCGATATGCGACGTGCCAAAGCTCACGTCCTGGGCTTGCCGGGCGGCTGAGCGGTATCGATAACAATAGGACCTGGCGCACAAGTATGAGCCGCCCTTTATGGTTCCAACAGTCGCGCCCGGCTGGTTAGGGTCAAAGCCGATATCTCCAGCAAGAGAACGATCTTGCGGTGAATGGGAAGGGGCGTAGGCAGATGATGTCCATTCCCAGGCATTGCCAATCATATCGTGAAGACCATAGCGATTGGCAGGAAAAGAACCGACTGGTGCAAGATCTGTGTACCCATCATCACCGGTATTAATCACCGGGAAAATTCCCTGCCAGGTATTGGCTTGATTTGTTGCGGCCTGGCCTTCCGGCAACTGAGCTTGCTTTGTATCGGTGCCGCGGGCGGCAAACTCCCATTCGGTTTCCGTGGGCAATCGCCCGCCAGCCCAAGCCGCGAAGTGCATTGTATCCTCACGGGTCAGATGGACTACGGGAGCATCCGGATCCGCCCTTGGTCCCTCCGGACCTTCGGGGAGGCGCCAATTGGCCCCCTCAACAAATCTCCACCAAGACAAATCTGTAAGCGAACGATTAGGTGACGGAGGCGACTGCGGGGGACGAAAGACCGCTGATCCTGGCGGTAATCCTGGTCCCGCAGAACTCGCATCGATCGACTGCGAGCCTTTTTCGGCGCGGGTCACGTACCCTGTTGCCCTCACAAAGGCCGCAAACTGACGGTTTGAAACCTCGGTTCGTGTCATCTCAAATGAGGAAACACAGGCCTCATAGCGCGGGCCTTCCTCAGGATAGATCCTTTCATCACCCATTTGAAAGCAGCCACCGGGGATTGGGACCCAATCAAGCGTGACCGGTTCGGCCCGGACCGCGGCCGTCAAGACCCAAGCAATAAAGATTCCTGCGGTTATTCGGTTCACTGGGTGCGGCGCTCATATGTCTCCTGCCACGTTATAATGTCGGCTTTAAACCGTGTGACAAGATCTTCGTTGCTTTCCGAGACATCCACCAATTGGCCCGGGTCATCGGTCAGATTGTAAAGGGCGACTTCGTCCTTTTGCGGCAGCCAGACAAAATGCCAGGCTAAATCCCGCCGATAATATCCATTGAGCGCCGCGCCCATATGGTCTTTGGTCGTGTCGTCTTGCTGCCCGCGAAAATTTGTGCCTGCCCGGTGCTGGGTCATCTTGCCGATAAACGCCTTCCGAGGGGCGTCAAGGCCATGCCCTTCGATTGCGGGCCGTAGAGAATAGCCCGGAAGCTCAGAAGGAATTTCAAGCCCGGCATAATCAAGGATAGTGGGCATGACGTCGAGGGCGCTGGCAAGTTGTTGCTGATCGCGAATGGCTGTAATCTTTCCCCGCCAATAAAAGATGATCGGTGTGCGGAACCCTGTTTCGAAGAACGATCCCTTGCCCCGCGGCCCGCCATTGGCAAAGGTAATGTGATTATCAGCATACTCCACATCACCAGCCTGTTCCCAACCATTGTCATTGATGTAGACGATCAGTGTGTTATCCAACACACGTTCTTCGCGCAAACTATCCAGGAGTTTCCCGACGCCCCAGTCAAACCAGGCGATATTGGCGTAATAGAGTTTTGCAGATTCCGACAGGTTATCCCGATCTTCAAAATACTTGTAGAATCGGTCTGGTGCATTGAGTGGCGTATGGGGCAGGGCAGGGCCATACCAGACAAAGAACGGCTCTTCTGCATTCTCTTTAATGAAATCTGTTACGGGCACCATGGTCTCCCGGCCGATTTCGTTTCCACGCCCGCCCATAAATGTAAAGAACCACCGGTCGCCGAGTTCCGTTGCGTCTTGCCAATCCCAGGTTTGCGTCATGCCTTCAGTGAAGCCGCCATGAGCGTAAGACTGCTCCCACCATTTTCCGCTTTGATGGGATGCGTACCCAGCCTTTGCGAGATGACGCGGCAGCGTTTGAAATTGTTCGATGGCTGATGTTTCATACTGTCGACGGAGAATGTTCCTCTCCCGCTCTGTGTCTGCTTCCTCTGGAATCTCGATTGTCGTCATTTTCTCGTCAGCGATGAGATTTGCGCGCTGTTCGTATTGAACTGGGTAGAGCCCCGTGATCAGCGTCTGCAGGGTGGGTCGGCAATGGTTTGAGGTGGAATGACCCAATTCAAAAACAGCGCCGCCATTTCCGATGATGTCCATGTTTGGCGTCACGACGTTTTCATCGCCCAAGAACCCGAGATAGGGCCAGCCGAGATCGTCGGCGATGATCAGAACGATGTTTGGCGGGCCGTCGGGGCGCCTGGGCACAACGGTCCGATCAATCTCTCCGGCATAGGTGTCTTCATAGACGCCGCCGAAATCGAAGGCATCACCTTTGCGGTGGTCATTCTGTAAGGAACTGCATCCGCTCATTAAGACCGCAACAGCGCCGACAACGGCAATGGGGCCGAAAATGTTTGGTGACATGGCGTCTCTCCCGATGATTTTTTTGTGCCGCGAAGTTTTTCAAAGGGCGGCGTAAAATGCCAGTCTTTGCAAAATTTTTCATTCTTCCTATTGGGCAGCGATGCCTTGATGATGGAAGGTGTTTCGGGTCGGCACGGCAAATGCAATGGAAAACGGCGACGGAGATCGGCGAGGCAATGTCAGATTTTTTCAAGCCTACTGATCCTTTTAAGGATGTGCGTCCGTCGACATGTGTTGAAAACAATCTCGACGATGAGCTGATGCCCATGATCATTAGCTGGCGGGCGGTGAAACGCGCAGCCCATGATTGGCAGACCTTCAGTTCTGATGCCCCGTTTCGCGTGCCGATCCCATCAGAGGAAAGGGTTCGATCGGTCCGGCAACTGCCGATTGAGGCGGACCCGCCATTGCATACAGAAATCCGCGCGAAGCTTGAGCCTTGGTTTCGGCGGCCGAAAGAGAAAGGCTATATCGAGGCGCTCGATCAGTTGATCGCTGCTGAAATCAAGCGAGTGCTGGCAGCTGAAGTGGAGCTGGTCCGTGACTTTGCCCTCCCGCTGCAATCGCGCGCGTTGACTCTGCTCTTCAACATGACGCTGGAAGAAGCGGACGAGTGGATTAGTTGGGGTACCCACGTATTTCGCGATGGCGATGATCCGGCACAAAAAGGAAATGTGCTGGAGGCCTACATCGATCGTCGTCTCGCCTACGCCTACCTCCACCCTCAAGCCCATCTTCAAGCAAAGCCGCGTGACGACTTTTTCTCTGCGCTCTCCAAAATGACGGTTGAGGGTCGCCCATTGACCAAGGCGGAAATGGCGGGCGTTGCTAATCTGGTTTTTGCCGGTGGACGGGACACGGTCATAAATGCGGTCACGACACTGATTGTTATGTTTGCCCATGACCGGACTGTTTTCGAGCGCGCAGCCACTGATGACCGAAGTGTTAACTTGGCAATAGAAGAATTGCTGCGGGTGATTTCACCTTTGGCTCATATTGGTCGGATTTGTGCCGCGGGCGCGACTGTAGGTGACTGTCCCGTAGAAGAGGGCCGGCGGGTCAGCGTGGCCTGGGCGGGCGCAAACTTTGATCCGGAGGTGTTCGATGATCCCGATCAGATGATCCTTGATCGCGCTCCAAACCCCCACATGGCATTTGGGTCAGGACCTCATGCGTGCCTAGGCGCGTCCCAAGCCCGCGCCATTCTCCGTTTACTGCTAAAGAGATTATGTGCGGATACGCAGCTTGTCGAAATACTGTCCGCCGTTTCAGCAGAAGAACAGCTGGGCGGTTTCATTCACGTCAATGGGTTTGAGCGCGTCAACGCCCGGCTTTCTTAAGCTGGGTGAAGTGTTCTCCGAAGAGCGGCGTGGGCGCTAGGCCGCTTCTGCTTCCAAGCGTGCAATCAGGAACTGGGCATCGCGTACATAGTCCGCGGCGGCCCTGTCAGCTTTTGTCAGGGCACGGTCAAGTTCATCGATGACCCCGATCACTTCCTCTTCGGTGGAAAAGGCATCGCGCGGTGGGCTCAAGTTTAGGCCTTTTGTGGAAACATCGAGCCGAATTGGCGAGACGGTATAGTGAGCCTGACCTCCGAGCTTAATCTCCAGGGCACGCTGTTGCTTGCCCACCAGTTGAGCGGCAGGCCCGTCAACGGCATCGATAACGGCATTAATTGAAAGGCGCAGCTCGTCATAGCTTTCCGCCAGAAGAGATTTTGCCGCGACGTCTTCTATATCTTGGGCAGAAAGGGCAATTTCATAGGCCTGCTCGATGACATCTCGAATCTCATCAATGGAAAATAACGCGGCCTCGATGCAAGTGAGGATATCTCGCAGGTTTTCGGTCGGAGCGCCTTCGGTACGTCGCTCACTCGACTGACCACCGGCAAGGCGCAGTGCTCGATTTAGACCACGCTTGATGTCCATTTCAGGCAACTCCTCATCCTGGCGAGAAGAGCGTTTGCCGCCGAGCCACCCGGCAAGCGGGCTACGTTTGGGTTTTTTTGTTGCCTCTTGAGCTTGCTGCTCATGGCTTTCTTGTGGCGGCACAGGGGGCTCCCTCCCTTGAGAACGCTGCCGAAAGCGGGGGGAGAACCCTTCTCCCGTGCCGTCAGCGCGCCGGTATGGCAATTGTCAATGAACTGGGGTGAGGGGTTCTCAGCACCAGCCTTAAGCGATTGTTATCGCGTGGGCCTTGCAGAGCGCTTAAACCAATAGCATTAATTTGAATGCTTTCCTGCGATTAACCACTGATGAAAGGCTGCCCCGATGTGTGATGAGCTGACAGAAAAAGACATTGAAGCCGCGTTGCACCACAGCCAACGTGGCGGCTTACAGGAGGGCGCATCAAATAGCCTGACCATGGACCGTCGCAGGTTTTCTGCGCTTAGTGCCGGGGCGATCTTATCTGGCCTTGTGGCGCCTGGCGCTTTAGCAGCGACACCGGTCACGGAAACGCGTGTGAATGTCGAGATGCCAAATGGCGTCTCCGACAGTTACTTTGTCCACCCTGCCGAGGGCAGCCACCCGGGTATCTTGATGTGGCCCGATATTCGCGGTTTGCGCCCTGCGTTTGAAGCCATGGGCAAACGCCTTGCGGCCGCAGGATACTCCGTGCTCGTTGTAAACCCGTTTTACCGAGACTTGCCGGCGCCGGTAGTCGGTCCCGATGCCCAGTTCTCCGATCCGGATACGCGACAATTTCTGAGAGGCATGGCGAGAAAGCTCACCCAGGAAGCCGCCATCTCCGACGCGACGTCTTACATTTCTTTCATGGATGCTCAAAAGCAGGTGGATACAGCACGCGGCGTCGGCACGGCGGGCTATTGCATGGGCGGTCCGTTGATTATGCGCACCGCTGCGGCGGTTCCCGGCCGGGTGAAGGCAGCCGCGTCCTTCCATGGTGGTGGACTGTACACTGACAATGATGACAGCCCGCATCTGTTGATCCCGAAGACCCAAGCGCAGGTGCTTCATGCAGTGGCGGAAAACGATCACGAACGCAGCCCCGATGTGAAAGACAAGCTGATCGCCGCCTATGAAGCAGCAGGCATTCCAGCTGAGATCGAAGTTTACGAAGGCACGCTTCATGGTTGGTGCCCGCCGGACTCGCGCGTCTATGATGAGCCTCAGGCCGAAAGAGCATGGGAACGGATGCTCGCATTGTTCGACCGTGCACTCTAGTCATTTTGCCACGCTTGCCTGATCGTGGCATTTGGAGAAAGCGTTAATTCATGAGACTTGTCCTTCATTTGCTTGGCGTACTGACGACCATTGCCTGGCCAAGCATGGCGGTCGCCAGCGACGACCGGACAATCTACCATGTCTACTTTTTAGGTGGGCAATCCAACATGGATGGGTACGGTTTCAACGCGGACCTTCCGAAAAGTTTGAAAAAACCTCAGGAAAATGTGCTGATTTTTCACGGCAAGACTGTTGAGGATGGCACCGACCAGGGCGGGATCGGGAAATGGGTCAAACTTTCTCCGGGGCATGGGACCGGCTTTGACACAGATGCAGACAATCTGATGCTCACTGAGCGGTTTGGTCCGGAGCTCTCCTTCGGTCATGCAGTTTCAAAGGCACAAAATGGGAAGAATGTCGCCATCATCAAATACTCGCGCGGTGGGACGGGCTTGATCGATGGTGTGTCCGGCTATGGTTCGTGGGATCCGGACTATGCAAAGAAAAACCGGCGGAACCAGTATGATAACGCGTTGACCGCGATCGACCAGGCGATGGGGATTTCCGATATTGACGGTGATGGCAAAGCGGATGTGTTGGTTCCAGCCGCCATCATCTGGATGCAAGGAGAAGCTGACGCCTATGATAATGAAGCGGCGGCGACGAACTATGACCGCAACTTGAAACGCTTGATGGATCTTTTCCGGGCAGCGTTTCGCTCAGACGATTTGCCGGTGGTGATCGGTCAAATCCAGGATTCTGGCTCGACGCCAGAAACGCGGGTGATGACATTTGCCCGAGAGGTCCAAACAGCTCAGCACGATTTTATCAAAAATGATCCCTGTGCAGCGATCGTGACAGCGACTGAGGATTTCACATTTCTGCCGGACAGATGGCACTATCAGTCTGATGACTATGTGACACTGGGCAAAGCATTCGCGGAAAAGGCGATAGAACTTCAGGCGAATTGCGGGGGCGCCGACCGGCCCTAGTTTTTCGGAAGGACGACTGTTGTGAAACCTATATACGCCGGCTTTCTACGAGCCAGGCCCCGATAAGCAGAAAACCGATTAATGCCAGCCAGACCCACTCCGGCAGAAAAGGCCGGCTGGTTAGGTTTTGAACGCGCTTGGCTTTGCGTTCCAGAACGCCAGCCCAGCGGTCCCCACTGCGTCGTGTGCGCCCAGCGTCGATCCGGCGGATAGCCGGAGATGCGTTGCCGTCGGTGAGAGGCTGAAATAGACCGGCGCCGGTCTTTTCGGCGAGAGGCTCAAAGAGGCTCGGCGTCGCGACAACGTCACGAAGCTCCGTACTCGTGCCAAGGCCAACAGTGCCAACCGCAAAAAGCTCGCCCGCCCGCGCCCGGTAAAGGCCGGGGGGCATATCCTTCAGGGTGGTGCGGGAGGCTGATTCAAAAGATGACACGTCTTCTGGTGTATCGTCTGCTGTACTTTCTGAACTCTCGCCCGGCCCAGTCGGTTGAATCGGCTCGCGCATTTCGATGATCTGGCTTGTGCCATCGGGTAGGGTGAGGGCAACGGGCAGGCGAGACCCGTCAAGGGTCGAATAAGTGATGGTCAGGGTATCGTCTGTCCCCTGGAGCTGAAGCTGGTTTTCTTCCAGGTCAGGTTCTTTCATCAGCCAGTGGGCAACGCGCCGCAAAAGTTCTGTATGGGGACCACCGCCGTCAAAGCCGCGTGCCCAGAGCCAGACATGGTCCGATGCCAGGACACCGGCGCGTCCTTTGCCAACGCGGTCAAGGACCAGTAGTGGCTGATCGTCAGGCCCGGTCATCAAGGTTGTCCCGCTGCGTTTGCGGACAGGGACGATCCTAAGCCAACGGCCCCAAATGTCTTCCTCCGGTAGACCGCGGGTTACCGGGTGACGCTCGCCGACCTCGGTGATCTCGGGGCGGTAAGCACGGGCGTCGACAGACGCGCCGGGCTCGACGGGAAGAATGTACCCAAAGTTTCGCCGCGCTGAGAGACTGAACGGCCCAACAAACTCAGGCCCTGATGAGACCAGTACCGCGCCGCCATTTTCGACAAACCGAGAGATATTGTCGAAGTGAAAAGCATTCATGACACCACGATACGTGTACCGATCAAAAACGATCAGATCGAATTCGGCGAGTTTTTCGATAAAGAGCTCGTCCTGGGGAAACTCAATTAGCGCCAGTTCCCGTTCCAGCGCGTTATCGCTTTGGGCTTTTTCAATCGGGCGCAGGATCGTGAAGTGAACCAGATCAATCGCCGGGTCAGATTTTAAGAGATTGCGCCAGGCCCGTTCGCCAGGATGGGGTTCGCCGGAAATCAAAAGGACGCGTAGCCGATCGCGGATCACCGAAATTGGCAAGATTGCAAGATTGTTCCGATCCGTGAGTTCGCCCTCAAGGCTTGAAACCTCTAGCTCGATGATGGTGTTGCCTGGCCGGTCGAGGGGAGCGGGAAACTGGATCTCTGCGCCTACCGGGACAGTATCACGCAAGACCTCTGTGCCATTCACACGCAGGCTGACGGTTGCAGGTTCGCCCGTCTCTATGGGGGTATCACCGAGGGTAACATCGTCTATGCGAAAACTGACGGTGACGGGTTCGTTCAAGAGACCATATCGCGGCGCCTCAACGAGGGATAGCTTTCGATCGCGCTCACCGGATCTGCCGGTGAGGACCGTATGCACAGGGATGTCATTGCCGATGCCAGATACATTCAGGTCATCGGTACTTTGGCCATCGGTAACAACAAAGACAGCGCCGAGCCGACCGCGTGGCAAATCACCGAGGAGCCGTGAGAGCCCGTCGCCAATATCGCTTGTTTCTTCCGTGCCGACAGTTTCTTCGATCACCTCAATGCCGTCGGTGCCTTCAAGTTTGGTCTTCAAGTCCTCAGCCAGTCGTGCCGTATCCTCGTTCCGCGTCCCAAGGCCTTGACTGGCGGACGTGTCGGTGAGGATCACGGCAATGTCGGCAAGGGGCGTTTCTTCACCTTCTTGCACGAGAGGGTTGGCCAGTAAGGCAAAGAGCGCCGCAAGCGCGAGCGCCCGTAACAGGCCGGCGATCGGACTACGGAGGATAAAGTACCCAGCGAACAAGAGAGCGAGCCCGGCAAAACCAAACAAGACTGCCGGGGGAAGGTCCGGTGAAAAGACAATCGTATTGCTCATCGACCAAGCCGCTTCAGCAGGATTGGCGTGTGAACCTGGTCAGACTTATAGTTCCCGGTGAGGGCAACCATAACGATATTGATGCCCGCCCGATAGGAAAGCTCGCGCAGTCTCTCGCCGCCGCGGGACATGGGCATTAAAGGCTGGTTCAGGCCTCGGCTACCCGCCTGGCGGGCCCAGGCACCGACCCAGTCGCGCCCGCCGATGATCATGGAGGTGACGCGGTCATTCGTCTCACGGCCGGCCTCGACCCAGATCTCGGTTGAATTGGTCCGTCCAAAGAGGTCATCTACCAAGTAAAATGATCGGCTAAGGACATGCCCCGGCTCCAGAGGGGTGAGCGGCGGTGTATCGATGTTGCGCAAAATGTTCTGTAGCGCTTGACGCTCAGGGGTCTGAAGACCGATGGCGGCGCGTTCGTCATCGCGGGTATCGAAAATGATGAGCCCACCAAACCGCAGGAAATTCTCCAGATTGGCAAGAGCAGTGGAGGAAGGGACAGGGGTATCCGCAACGATTGGCCAGTATAAAATGGGGTAGACCGACAAGTCATCAATCTCCGGGTCGACAGCCACCGGGGTGATAGGCTCGAACGACGTGCGTCGGTTGAGTTCATCCGACAAGGCAGTGAGCCCCAGCTCTGTCACCCGGTCCGTGCGGGCATCTCCTGATCGGATAAAGGCAAGCCGGGTGGTTAGCGTCGCGTCCACTGTCTTGCTACTGATTTCTGCCCCTAAGGGTTCGGCTGGCGTCGATTGTGCAAAGCTTGGTGTGCTCATCATAGTAAGAACAAGCGTACATAAAGTCATCGCGACCACGCTTGCAGTCGCACTTTTCGTGCCAGGCTTAGGCGTTGTTGGCTTAGGCGTTGTTGGCTTAGGCGTTGTTGGCTTAGGCGTTGTTGGCTTAGGCGTTGTTGAGGGGCGTAGCTTCCCAGCAAGAAAGAGCGCGGCAATGGCGTCCACCAGGAACAGACCAAGGGCAACGGCCAAGAGGCCAGGCCCGAACCGTTGGGGCGGCGTACTGGAAAAGGGCTCGATGGTGACCCCTTCAAGAGCAATCGGCTGAAGCGTCTCGCCGGATTTAATGACATTGACAGCGAACGGCGCTTCCGGGGCCCCATAAAGACCGGGCAGGATCATATCCTCGGCAGTTGCATCGGTTGTGTCATTGTTTGTGTCATCGCTCTCGACAGATGAGCTGGCAATCGCGGCAAGATCTATCCCTCGGGCATCATCTGCTGGCGGACGAAGTGCGCCATACCCGTCTAGCAATCGGTAGGGGAACACACGCGCCGACGTTTGGTCATTGGAGGTGGTTGGGGCACGTTCCGCCAGAAAGACAAGTTTCCTCAGCATGTCCACAAAAATGCCGGACAAAGGCAAATCTGACCAGTCCGGTGTTGCGGTCACATGGACCAGCGCAAGGGTGCCAAGGCCAAGGGGCTGGCCAGTGACGAGCGGGGTTCCGTCTTCCAGTTGTGCCCACGTGGCGTTGCTTGTCTCTGCGCCGGGCAGCGCCAGAACCTGGCGTTTGATAAGCACATCCTCCGGTACATTTAGCTCTGCAAACGGACCATCCGGGGCAAAGCCGCCGAGCGGTTGCGGTGTCTCCCAGGAAAGTGCCCCACCAAAAGCGCGGCCTCCCCCGCGAAGGGGAACCGGGAGCAAAGCGGGTTTGATGTCCTGTGCGGCGTCGGCGAGGGAGGGGCCGGCAAACCGGATAAGAACGCCGCCGCCCTCGATCCACGACGTCAATGTCTCCACATCGTCCGGGCGCAGACGCCCCACATCGTCGAGGATCACCACGGAGACATCTGCTTGGATTAGATCGTCAAGATCGCCTTCAAAAAATGACGCAAATGGGCTGAGGGCTTGCTGGATATAGTATGGGCCGGAAAGAAGATCATCGCCATCGGTCTCGCGGGCTCCGAGAATACCGATGGTTGCCTGACGTTCACGGCTATCGGCGAGGCGTACCGCGCCCGCTGACGAAGTTCCGTTGATCTTGACCTGGAAGACCTCATTGCGCAGAGCTGGCGGTAAATCGAACACCACCCGTGCCTCGCGGACACCCGGGTCAAGGGTGGTCTTTGCGGAAGTAAGCGGGCGCCCGCTGCGCCCAAAGGCTGTCAGTTCAACTTCCCTTGTGCCTGCCGCCTTGGCCCGTACAACTTTAACCGCCCGGGCGGCCGGTGCGGTAAGGCGGGATGTGCCATCGACGGGGCCGGTACGTGTTTGGAGAATGGCTGGCGCCAGCATTGGCGGGCTGTCGCCCCGGCTTGCAAATACACGCACAGTGCCGAGGCTCTTCAGTTGGGTCAGAAAGTCATCAGCACCCGGATGCTCTAATCCATCGGTCAACCATCGGATATCAGCACCGGAAGCAAATTCAGAATTAGGCCCGGCCCCGCTGATCGTTTCCGACAAAAGATTGCTTGACGCCACATAGTCCGGGTCAA
Organism: Pseudomonadota bacterium; assembly: GCA_038522945.1. Lineage (GTDB taxonomy): Bacteria > Pseudomonadota > Alphaproteobacteria > Caulobacterales > Parvularculaceae > MED-G105. Next base: position 38,024 of record JBCBJV010000013.1, on the reverse strand, counting down.
GGGCCGTAGGGACAAGCCCGCGGGCGCGTTCGCTCAGTTCTGCGATGGTGAGCGGGCCTTCCACCTGTCTCGCCTCGCTCGCCGCGGTGGCAAGCAAATAGACCGGTTTTCCGTCGGACCTTGCTTCGGCGATGATTTTTGCCATTGCGCGCTCAAAATCCCGCCAGTTTGGTGCTGCATGCCATGAGTTATCTATGACGACGAGTTTCGCTCGTGGCGTCTCAGTGGGTGCCGGGGCATTGAGGATGGGACCAGCAAGGCCGGTGATAATCAGTGCGGCGATTAACAAGCGCAAGACGGTCAGCCACCAGGGGGTACGCTGGGGCGTTTCTTCTTTTTGCTGAACTTCCCGCAGAATGACGAATGCCGGAAATGAGGTCCGCCGCGGCGAGGGCGGTGTTGAGCTTAGGATCAGCCAGATCAATGGCAGCACCACAAGGGCGCCGAGCAGCAATGGGGAGGTGAAACTCAAAGGGCCGAACATAAAAGAGGGTATCTGACCTGAAAACTGTTGTGGGATGTGAGGTTACTGAAGCGCTTTGGTTCCCGCGATCGCGCCGTAAAGACCCAAGAGCGCTTGAGAGGCGGGCATATCCGTGCGGTGATGAATGAGCGGCGCGCCGAAACTCTGGGCGGTCGCTTGGAGGCCGTCGCGGTGGGCAGCAAATGCGCGGCGATAGTCGCTTTGGGCCCGGTCGGCGGCCCCCAGAATAAGCCGGTCGGGGGTTTCGATGTCTTCAAACTCTACGCGTCCCTCGAACGGAAAGTCTTCTTCAGCCGGATCAACAATCCGGGCAAGGACGCACCGGGCGCCCCGCCCGGTGAGCGCGGACAGCATGGTGCGCAGTGTCTTTGTTGGGAATAGATAGTCACTAACAAGGATGGCCGTTGCCCCAACGCGCACATCAGGGATGATCGCGGGGGCGTCCGGCTTGATGGATGCCGCTTTGTCCTTGCCGGTGGAAACAGATGGCATGAGCAAGGCTTCCAGGACGCGCTCAGGTGCCCTTCGGCCATGGAAAAAACGGGCGGGCGTGCCGTCGGCGTTAGGGAAAAGGGCAATGCGTTCCCCCGCTTCTGACAAAAGGATAGCAAGCGCCGTCACCAAAACATCCGTACGCTGTGATTTCAATGGGACCTTACTCGAAGATTGCCAATCAAGGGATGCAGAAGGGTCCCGCCAGATCCAAACGGGCGCGGAACTCTCCCATTCAAACTGGCGCACATAATATCGGTCTGCGCTTCGTGCCGATTGCCTCCAGTCGATTGTGCTCACCGGATCGCCGAAAGCATAAGGACGGTGCTGCCAAAATGTTTCACCGGGACCTGCCTGACGTCGTCCATGGAGACCGGTGCTGATGGTCTGAGCGAGACGTCGGGCCTCGGCCAGCAAGGCGGGCAGGCTGCCCGCTGCAGCTTCCGCCTCACCGCGGATCAGCGTGGCGCTAACAGCTGAACGGTGGCCGGATCGAGGTGAAATTTCGTCACGAGACTGACGATCGATAGCGCGTGTCTCTTTCGCGCTTGGCTGCCGTCGTGACGAGAATGGCCAAAGGGTCATTGCGCAACTGCTTTAGCGACGAGATCGTCAATGAAGGTATCGACATCAGCCCCCTGCGCGCGGGCTGCAAATGTCAGCGCCATACGGTGACGCAAGACAGGTTTTGCAAGCCGCTTGATGTCATCCAGGGAAGGGCTGTGACGCCCCTCGATTAGCGCAAGGGCGCGGGCCGTGAGGGAAAATGCCTGACTGGCGCGCGGGCCGGGCCCCCAGGCGACAGCCTCTTGAATATCTGCCGGCGCATCGTCGGTTGGCCGCGCGCCACGAACGATCGCCAGGATCACATCCAATAGCCGCTCGGCAACTGGCATGTGGCGGACCAGCTGCTGGATTGCAATGAGGCCGGTCCCGTCCATCACCGGCTCCAGCGACACAGACCGCGTGCCCGTTGTCTCTTTAAGGAGTTGGCGTTCGGCGGCTTCGTCCGGGTACGCAACATTGATCTGGATAAGAAATCGGTCCAGCTGAGCTTCAGGGAGTGGGTAGGTGCCTTCCTGCTCGATGGGGTTTTGGGTGGCGAGCACATGGAAGGGGTCAGGCAAATCATGGCGGTCGCCTGCGACAGTCACAAATTTTTCCTGCATGGCCTGGAGCAGCGCCGATTGGGTCCGCGGCGAGGCGCGGTTAATCTCATCGGCCATCAAGAGTTGGGTGAAAATCGGCCCGCGCACAAAACGGAACGCCCGTTGGCCAGTTTCGCTTTCTTCTAGAAGTTCGGTCCCGAGAATATCGGGGGGCATCAGGTCCGGGGTAAACTGGATGCGCTTTTCGCTGAGGCCCATAACGGTCGCGATCGATTCGACCAGCAGCGTTTTCGCAAGGCCTGGTGCTCCCACCAGAAGCCCATGGCCCCCAGCCGCCAAGGTGGCGAGCGTTAGATCGATCACTTCCTCCTGGCCAAAAACCACCCGTTGAAGAGCGCGGCGGGCTTGGTCGAACTGACCGGCCGCGTTGTCAAATGCAGCGATGATCTCTTCTTCACTGGCGTTTTCCAGGGAGGGGACCTGGGAAGGAATCTGTGGAGGTGTGCGGGTATTAGGGTCACTCATCGGAGTTTTCTGTCTCGCTTTTCGGTCCGGGGGCTGGCCGCGAAGGGGCCCAAATGGCAGGCCCATGCCGAGGGTAAGGTCAGCTAAAGACCTAGAATATCACGTTAATTCGGTGAACGTCTCACATTCTATCCGGTCTAATGCACATGTGAACGATCCACGGCTTGCCTATTGCGTCAATCTCCTCACTTTACTTAGGCTGATGACAAGCGACCATGGGGATCGGTCCTGACAGCTTGGGTTATGGCCGCGTTAAGAGGGGTTTGCCATGATGGTGAGCCATAAAGCTGCGGTAAGGCTGCCTGGACCAGTTGTCCTGGGCGATTAGATCGCATCGGCGCTAAGGGATTTAGTGAACGGTCCGCCTTAATGAAGGACCCAATTGGGGCAAAGTGAGTTTTAAGTGAGCGAACAACAAAACAACGCATCGGTATGGGGTTTCATCAAAGGGTTCGGCAAGCTGTTGATCGGCTTTCTCTTGGTCCTTCAGGGGATCATCGGCCTCATGGTCATGGTGCTGGTGGTAAGTGTGATCGTTGGCCTATCGAACGGTGTCTCGGGTGGTGAGACCAAAGATGTGACCACGATCCCGGACGATGTAGCGCTGGTCATAAACCCCAATGGCGTTCTGGTTGAACAAGCGGAGGTCATGGACCCCTTTGAACAGGCCATTCAGGATGCGTACGGCGTTGACGAGCCTCAGGAAATCGAAGTGCACGATCTGGTGCGGGTGATCCGTAAGGCAAAAGACGACAAGCGGATCAAAGGCCTTGTTCTCGATCTGGGTGCCATGGGCATCCCGACTTCAAGCGCTAGTAAGCTTCACTATCTCGCCGATGAGCTTGCCAAGTTCAAGGAAAGTGAAAAGCCGATCTATGCCATCGGCGACTATTATTCCCAGGAACAATACCTCCTCGCAGCGCAAGCTGACGAAGTCTATCTCCATGACCGTGGGTCCTTGGTGATGGTAGGCTATGGCTCTTACGGAACGTATTTGAAGTCGTTCCTCGATAAGCTCTTGATCACGCCCCATGTCTTCCGTGTGGGTACGTTTAAAGCAGCCGTTGAACCTTTCCTGCGCGATGACATGTCGCCCGAAGCGAAAGAGGCAAATCTTGGTTTTCTGTCGGTCATGTGGGATCGCTACGGCAACATGGTCGAGAGTGCACGCGGCCTCCCGGCGGGCTCGGTTAAGGACTATGCTGACAATTTCACCGAAATACTGAAAGCAGCTGACGGTGATCTCGCCCAGGCAGCATTTGATGCCAAGCTGGTCGATGGTCTGATGTCCCGGAACGAACAGCTTGACACTTTGAAGAAAGTTTTCGGCGAAGACACCGACAACGATTCATACAAGTCGGTCGACTATCGCCGGTATCTGAAAGCCGTTGGTCAATCGCCAAAAGATGGCGAGGCACCCAATGTGGCGATTGTTACCGCGGCTGGGACCATTGTTGACGGCGACGCGCCGGTCGGTTCCGCTGCTGGCGGCGACACAGTTGCCGGCTATCTGAAAAAAGCCCTTGAAGACGACAATGTAAAAGCTGTGGTCTTGCGGGTGGACAGCCCGGGCGGGTCAGCGTTCGCCTCTGAGATTATTCGCGACCGCGTCATCGATTTGAAAGACGCCGGAAAACCTGTCGTTGTTTCCATGGGGTCCCTCGCAGCTTCCGGTGGCTATTGGGTCTCGGCGCCCGCTGACGAGATTTGGGCCGCACCAACGACGATCACCGGGTCTATCGGGATATTCGCGTTTTTCACGACATTTGAAAATGCTGCCGCAGAGTGGGGCATTAATGTGGACGGCGTTGGCACGTCTGCCTTTTCATCCTTGTACGGAACAGGTATCGGTCCTCTTGAAGACAATGTCGCAGAGATCTTCCAGCTCTCCGTTGAGAGTGGCTATAAAGATTTCATCGACGTCGTCGCCGAAGGTCGCGACCTAACTCCTGAATATGTGGACACGATCGGCCAGGGTCGGGTGTGGATCGGAAAGCGTGCGCAGGAATTGAAACTCGTTGATAAGCTCGGCACCATCGACGAAGCGGTTGCTTCTGCTGCCGCGTTGGCCGGTCTGGAAGACTACGACCAGGTGGAGATGATTGAGGAAGTATCACCGTTCGATGCGTTCTTCAGCAGCTTCACGGTCAAAACGCTCGCTGGGCTAGGGGTTAAGGAAACAACCTTGCGCCGTCGCCATCGGGCAATTGATCAGGTCATTGAAAAAATCGACGATCGTCTTGAGTTCTTCAACACCTTCAATGATCCGAATGCCACTTATGCGCGCTGCGTTGCCTGCGACTTCTAGGGCAAGCTCTCTAGCAGCCTCGGCTGGTCTCTTGGATGACAGGTGACTTTCTCGGATACGCACGCGCGCTCGGCGATATCGATGATGGCGGACCTTTGCCCGTGGGGCGATGGTCTCCAACACGTCGCATCGATATCGGCATGGCAATCGCCGCGGACGGGACTTGGTTCCATGACGGCGTTCCAATTCTGAAGCCGCGATTGGTGCGGCTTTTCTCTCGTATTTTAAGGCGCGACGGCGACGAGTATTTCCTCGTGACGCCCGCGGAAAAATGCGTGGTCCGCGTGGCGGACGCCCCCTTTATTGCTGTTTCCATGGCTGTCGGGTGGGCGAGCCCGGATGAAATCGATCCAGCGCTTGATGGGCAGGGGCCTGCCGGCAACCGGGTCTTGTCTTTTTCCACAAACGTGGGAGACCAAGTGGCGGCGGGGCCGGGTCATGAGATTGTCATGACCAACAGACCTGACGGCAGCGGCAAAGCACCCTATATCCATGTGCGCGATGGGCTCTCGGCCCGGCTTGGACGTAATATCTACTACGATCTTGTGGACCTGGCCGAGGAATTGACCATTGATGGTGACGCCGTCTTCGCTGTCCGAAGTGGAGGGATGCTCCACCGCCTGGATGCCTAATGGCGCGGCGGCCAACGGCAAAAGTAAAAGGTTGCTTAGATGACTAGTGAGAGGCCTCGGCTGACGGTGGCAGGTAATTGGCAATGACGAATGATTGGCAAGGCTTGATCCAGCGCAATCTCCACCGCGCGAACGCCCAGCGCGTGCGGTCTTTGTTTTCGGAGATCAATCCACACCTCGTCGGCGATAAGATGTTTGAAAGCCGCTGGAGCGATATCCGCAAGGATGCAGCTGTCCTGGTGCCGATTATTCCGCGCCCGGACGGGCCAACCGTGATCATGACCGTGCGGTCTTCTACTATGCCCTCCCATGCCGGACAAATCAGCCTTCCCGGCGGCAAAGTCGCCAAAGGGGACAAAGACCGCACGGATACGGCGCTGCGCGAAGCGGAAGAGGAGGTAGGGATCAACCGACATGCGGTTAATGTTGTCGGCCAACTCGGTGTTCATAAGGGAGGGCTTGGATACTCCGTGACGCCGGTGGTGGGCGTTGTCGATCAAGGCCAAACCCTGACCCCTTGTCCGCGCGAGGTCGCAGAGATTTTCGAAGTGCCCCTGGCGTTCGTTGCTGATCTGGCGAACCACACCACCGAAGAGCGGGTCCATAAGGGCGTAACGTACAATATGTTCGCCACTCCCTATGGCCGGTATCATATCTGGGGGCTTACCGCGGGGATCCTTCGGACCTTGGCGGAAACACTGCAGGCGGATGAAACCGCCGTCGCATGAGGGCGCGATGAGTGACAAGGCGAGTGACAATCAACTGGCCGCACTGCCGTCTGAATTAATCGCTCATTTTCAGTGGACAGAAAGAACCGGCCTAAAAGAGCTTTTCACTGCATTGAACGATGAGGGCGGCGACCGCTTGCGTTTTGTCGGCGGGTGTGTTCGCGACAGCCTCCTGGGGCTAGAGCCGAAAGACGTTGATCTCGCCACGACTTTGCCGCCGCAAGAGGTGATTGATTGTTTGAACGCTTCGGGTATCCGAACGGAGCCGACGGGGATTGACCATGGCACTGTCACCGCAATCCATAAAGGGGACGTTGCTGAGGTTACCACGCTACGGGCTGATGTTTCTACTGATGGTCGGCGTGCAGATGTTCAGTTTTCCACAGATTGGTCAGATGATGCCTTGCGGCGAGATTTCACCATCAATGCACTCTATTTGACGCCTGATCTTTTGCTCTACGATGCCGTCGCCGGCATGACTGACCTGCGCGCCGGACGGGTGCGATTTATCGGCAATCCGGCAACGCGGATCCGTGAAGACTACTTGCGCATTTTGCGGTTTTTCCGGTTTTCCGCCCGGTTTGCGCAAGAAGCCTTCGATCTTGACGGACTTACGGCATGCGCGAGCGAAAAGAACGGGATCTCCATCCTGTCAGCAGAGCGCATTGGCAGCGAGCTGGCGCGCATTCTGGAAGGGCCGCGTTCGGCATTGGCCCTTACCGCCATGGGCACGACAGGGGTGCTGGATAAAATCTGGTCTGCGCCGGCGGACGTGGAAACCATCCTTGCCCTGACTGCTGACGGTCAGCGTCTTGATTTTCCGGTTGCCCTTGCGGGATTGTGGCCTGGCGACCAAACCGGGCTTGCGGATCGGTTGCGGCTTTCGCGGGCTCAGGAAAATCGCCGAAGCGCAGCGGACAAAGCCCGCGATTTGGTCCGTCAGTTAGCGGATGAAAGTAAGGCTGAGGTCCTTTTGTATCAAATTGGCAAGCAAGCGTTTCAGGATGGGGCGCTTCTATCGGAAGCTCAAAAATGGTGCAGCTGGGCTGAAGCAAAGGAAGTCCCGGTATTTGCTCTCAAGGGCCAGGATGTCCTCGACGGCGGCGGGGCGCCGGGGCCGATGGTCTCTGCTGTCTTGAAGGAGGTAGAAGCGGCTTGGATTGCTGAAGGGTTCCCGAGCCCCCACCGTCAGCACGCGCTCTTGAAACAAGTGATGGACGGCAAAAAGAAATAGGTCGACCCAACGGTCTTCGCTAACGTCGTAAATGCATCGTTTACCAACGGTCTGTTTCGATTGGCGATTTGTTTAAAATTTGAATCTATTCCTCTCCACTTGAAGAGTTTAGCCTGTGGGGAAGAATGAGAGAATTCATTCGAAAGTATGAGGCCTTCTTACGGCTTGAGGAAGGTGGCCCGGCCAGTCAACTGGTTCGTGCCCGTACACTCTACTGCTTTGGCTGGGCGTTTATTTTCATTCAGATCCCAAATCATGTGGGCATGTTTGTCACTAACGGTCAGTGGACAAGAGATCACGCAATCGCGCTCGGCGCGCAGATTGTGGTCCTCCTTCTTATTCACGCAATGCGGTATTGGAAGGCGTTCTCGGTTTTTGCTTTGATCTGTACGCTGCTGGCGGTGGCAGCGACATTTGCCTCTGCACTGCCCGATGGCACCGGCATAAATTCAGCGCTACTGCCGATGCTTGTAATGATGCCAGTCTTTATTGGTTTCGTTGCCGGGCCCCGCCAGGCCGTCGTCAGTGGCATTCTGGTTTTGTTGTCCATGATAATTCTCCATAGCGTTTCCTATGTGACGGCATTCTCCGTTCCTGATTACTATGCTCCTAGAAATCAGCAACGTGCGCTGCAGGCAGCTTTGACGCTGATCATGGTCACAGCAATCGCGGTACCGTTCAGTGCAACCATCTATCGTGTCCTTGATGAACTCCAACAATCATTGCGTCGCGTGAAGCAAGCCGAAGCGGTCAAAGATCAATTCCTCGCCGCGATGAGCCATGAATTGCGCACACCACTGAACGGCGTCATCGGTGTGGCAGATGTCCTTGAAATGACATCACTAACGTCGTCTCAAAAAGGCTATGTTCGCACCATCAAAACGTCGGGCGAGCGCCTATTGGCAATGCTTGTCGACGTGATGGATGTGTCCGCGATTCGTAACGGAACGATTGAACTGCAGCAAAAAATGTTCCGGGTAGAACACTTCGCTGCACGCTTAGAAGAGCAATGGAAACATGAGGCGGAGGAAAAGGGATTGGCCTTTGACGTGGAGATTGAAGGGGAACTGAACACCTGGATATCCGCCGATGAACTTCGGGTTTCCCGGATTGCGTCTCACCTTATCTCCAATGCTGTGAAATTTACCCAAGTGGGCGATGTTCTGGTCAAGATCAAAGTGTCTGCCGAACGTGAAACGAACGGCTGGTTGGAAATCGCTGTTCGAGACACCGGTCCCGGCATTTCAAGTCGAGACCAGAGTCGCATCTTTGAGAGCTTCCGCCAAGTTGAAGAGGGGTTCAGCCGCCAACACGACGGCGCCGGCATGGGCCTCTCAATCTCGAAAAGTCTAACTGAGCTTATGGGCGGGACGCTCAGCGTCCAGAGCAGTCTGGGGACCGGCGCGACCTTTAAAATGCGTATTCCCGTCGCCGTTCGACGGCGCAAAGCAACGGGCAGTCCAAAATCGAAACCGGAAATCAAAGATGAGGCTCGCCCCAAGCCACGGCATGTTCTGATCGTGGAAGACAACGCCGTGAACCAGATGGTCGCCCAGAAGCTGCTGGAGAACATGGGCGCGAAGTGCGAGGTCGCCGTGAATGGCGAAGAGGCGCTGGACAAGCTTGAAACAGCAACCTTTGATCTGGTCCTGTGCGACAAGCACATGCCGGTAATGGATGGTCTTGCGACCCTTGAAGCGATCCGCGGATTGCCCGACGAAAAGGCATCTCTTCCCGTTATTGCGTGTACGGCCGATGCGGTTGCCGGCGAGGAAGAGAAAATGCTGGCGGCCGGGTTTGATGTCTTTATCACCAAACCGCTTTCCTATTCGGGGCTTTCAGCAGCCATCGACCAGGCGCTCTCCAGAGGGCCGACCAGCAAAGCGGCCTGAAGTCTCTCGTTTTTGGTCCTTCGGGACGCGCTGCGCGCTCCTCAGGATGAGGGAGGCCTGTGTTTGTTGAGGAGCGCTTCGAGGCCCTTGAGGATCATGGAAACATCAGCAATCAAGCGGGTTACGCGAACTTATCGAACACCGCTGATTTGCCTTTATGGTAGGCGCAATTCACGGCCCCTACCATTGCCACGTCTTGGAAACCTCTTTCCCTAAGGCAGCAAGGTAAACGGGGTGCACAGACGGTTATTTGTCTCGTCTGATTCAGGGACGTTATTGGCGAGGTCGACGTCAGCGCACAAGAGATACTCGCCAGGCGGAATGTCAGTTGGCGCAGAAACCGTCTCCCGGTTTCTATGGGTCTGCCCGACGCGAAGATCTTCGGTGCGTCCCCAACCAGCGACATATCCCCCGAACTCACCATCTGCTCTCGGAACGCTCTCGCCGTCCAATGTTTTCAGGGTGATGTCCGCGGAGGTCGAGACGAAATTTTCCGGTCCTGGCGGTGCGGGGACGTCCTGTGCGCCTTCATTCGAGTAGGCGCTTGCCAATTCAAATGTCTCGCCCCGACGGACGCGCGACGGGGTGGCACTGAGTTCGACCATGACGATATCTGCAAGGGCACTAGCATCCAGGATCGAGAACGGCGCGCAGGTTTCGTTGTTTGTCTCGTCACTTTCGAGGATCTGCTCGCCGGAATCGATAAAGGCACATATCTGATAAGGTCCTGGCGCGACCCCGCTCGGCACTGTCCGGGGCATTGAAAACGGAAAAGAACTTCCGGGCGTGAAAGGATCGCCAAAACCAACGCCACCAAAATCGACCCAGGCGCCGTCGGCTCCGGATATGCGCGTGCCGTCCGTATCATGCAGATAAAAATTGGCTGACGTCGTCGCCATTCCCGGCACACGGTCGATGGTTGCCGTCCCGATATTGTCGAGAGATCCGGCGATGTTGAAAGCCTGGCCAGGGGCTCCAGCAGAAATTGATGGCGATAAACTACCCACGACCAGATCCGGCAGCGGCCCTGATGTTGGCATCGTGGTGCATGCTGCCAACTGGACTGCTGCCGCAGATGTCGCGAGCGTTAAAATATACTTGTTCATTGAATTTCTCCCCGTTCCCACAACCAAACCGTATGCCTTCAGTTGGGCTTACGCAAGTTGGTTTGCGATTACCCGGCCCGATTGTGAGGGCTTGGGGCGTGGGGCCTGGGGCCTGGGGGCTGGGGCGTGGCATTGTTGCGTTGACCGCAATTCCTTCGGGACGCGCTGCGCGCTCCTCAGGATGAGGTGGGCCGTGTTTGTCGGGGCACGATACGCACTTCTTGAGGATGAGGGAAACCCAGCAATCAAGCGGGTTACGCGAACTTATCGAACACCTCTGATTTGCCCTTAGGATAGGCGCAACTGAAAAAGCCCTGCCAGTGGCGGCAGGGCTTTGGTATTCGGTGCAAAAGAGTGGTGCTGATGAAGCAGCAAACGCCCCTTTACGCGGCTTTTTCTTCGGCCGGGTCGCGCAGGACATAGCCGCGGCCCCAGACCGTTTCGATGTAGTGCTCGCCACTGGTGGCGACCGCGAGCTTTTTACGGAGTTTACAGATGAAAACGTCGATGATTTTCAGTTCTGGCTCATCCATCCCGCCATAGAGGTGGTTCAGGAACATTTCCTTGGTGAGCGTCGTGCCTTTGCGGAGCGAAAGGAGCTCCAGCATCTGGTATTCCTTGCCCGTCAGGTGAACCCGCTGGCCGGCGACTTCGACGGTCTTGGCGTCGAGATTGACGGTGAGGTTGCCGGTGGTGATGACCGACTGGGAATGGCCTTTCGAGCGGCGGACAATGGCGTGGATGCGTGCGACCAGCTCGTCCTTGTGGAATGGCTTGGTCATGTAATCGTCAGCGCCGAAGCCGAGGCCGCGCACTTTCGTTTCAACGTCGCCCTGGCCGGTGAGGATCAGGATAGGTGTGTTGACTTTGGAAACCCGAAGGGACTTCAGGACGTCAAAGCCGGTCATGTCCGGCAGGTTCAGGTCAAGAAGGATGATGTCGTAGTCGTAGACTTTACCGAGATCGACGCCTTCTTCGCCAAGATCGGTTGTGTAGACATTAAAGCCATCTGACTTCAACATGAGTTCGATGCTCTGAGCCGTTGCCCCATCGTCTTCGATCAACAGTACCCGCATTGCCCGTGTCTCCTGTTCGGCGCGTACGCTCCCTCAAGCTGTTACGCATTTTTCGTTTTGCCTTAATGAGTGCTACGGCGATTTGCTTTCATAAAGGTTAACAAGGGTGCGCCCGCGGCGGCCCTTGGCGCGAGCCGAATTAAGATCGAGGCAATCTTGGTTAGGACCGGGAGCTCGTCTGTCCAGGGTTTGTCTGTGTTTGGACAGTTTGACCATTAACCACCCTGACCTTGTCGCTCGATAAAACGATTCATCAGTTTACGCGAGCTTAAGTGCTGGGGCGTTAAACCTTGTGTGATCAAGGTCTTAACGGGAAGGGCCCTACCGATACGTGTTCGGGGAAACGCCCCAACTGGAACGAGATCGAGGAAGTGATGGGCGGCGGGAAACCTCGTTCGCCCTGCGTCGGAAAGAGAAGCGGTCACTATGTTTGACGCATCATTGCTGAAGAGACCCGCTGTCCAGAGAGGCTCACCAGGCTTGGACGATCAACTGGTTGGTGCTCGGCATGCTCGAGGCGTCGCCGACTGGATCGCATACGGACTTTACCAGGCAAGCGGGGAAGTCTTGTCCGCATCTGTTTCGGCTGTGGAAGTATCCGATACGCTTGGCCTGCTCGAAATCGGAACCCGGGTTCGGATCGGGGAAGGGGCAGGCGCACCCATCGCCGAAGTCGTCGCCTTGAAAGATCGTGCCGCTATTTGTCTGCCCTTTGGTGTGGTTGCCGGTGTGCGCCGAGGCGCGTGCGTCACTTTTTTGAAGGAAGGGCCTGCCTTGCGTCCGGGCGATGACTGGCTCGGTCGGGTCATCAATGGGTTCGCAGGTCCCCTTGATGACAAAGGACCGATTGTTCCAGGGCGGGAGAAACGGCCCTTGCGAGCTGCGCCGCCGCCAGCCGCCGCGCGCGCCCGGCTCGGGGGGGCGCTAGAGACCGGGATCAAGGCCATCGACCTCTTCACACCCTGCAAAAAGGGCCAGCGCATGGGGCTGTTCTCTGCGGCGGGTGTTGGCAAGTCGATGCTTCTCTCCATGCTTGCCCGCAATGTCACATGCGATGTGATCGTCATTGCCCTGATCGGTGAGCGGGGCCGGGAGGTCCGCGAGTTCATGGAAGACAGTCTGGGTCCTGAGGGCATGAAGCGAGCTGTCCTCGTGGTCTCCACGGCTGATGAGCCTGCTTTAATGCGCCGGGAGGCAGCGTTCGCCGCGATGTCGATCGCTGAACATTTTCGCGATCAAGGAAAGCATGTCCTATGCCTGTTTGATTCCCTGACGCGCCTTGCACAGGCGCAACGGGAAATTGGCCTCAGTGGCGGTGAGCCGCCAACGAGCCGCGGGTATCCGCCTTCGGTGTTTTCGCTATTGCCCCAGCTCCTTGAACGGGCTGGGCCAGGCCCGAAAGGCCAGGCTGGCACGATCACCGCGATGTTTACCGTCCTTGTGGAGGGTGACGACCACGATGAACCGATCTCCGATGCGAGCCGATCGATCCTCGATGGGCATATCGTTTTGTCGCGCGCTATTGCAGAAAGCGGACGATACCCCGCGATTGATGTCCTGAAATCCGTTTCTAGAACGGCGACACCGCTGATGCCGGTCTCGGGTGTGACCGGCTCTGACGGATCGGCGCCAGATGACGTCGTTTCAGATAATAACGGCATCGAGACGACGCCGACGAATTCGGCAAAGCACCAGCAGGTTGTACGGGAAGCGCGTCAGTTATTTTCTGCCTATGAAGAGATGCGGGACATGATACGTGTCGGCGCCTACCGGGTGGGGGCTGATCCCACCGTGGACCGGGCCGTGAGCTTCGTGGGCCGCGTTGAAGCGTTTTTAACGCAAATGCCACACGATCGGGTTTCCTCGGGGGAGGCGCTGGCAGAATTGGCCATGCTCTTAGACGCAAACGAAACAGCTGCGACAGAATTGGATAAAAGATGACACAAGCACGTGCCTCCGGTGCCGGATCGCTGACGAAACTCTTGACCCTAGCGAGCCAGAGAGAGCGCGAACAGGTCGCCCATATTGCCGACCTCGAAACCGCGGTGGCCTCAACCCAGTCGTCGATTGAATGGTTGGACCAAGCGGTTCGCACCGAACAGGAAGCGGCGCAAAGTGCCGGTGATGCGGCTCGCCAGGGGCTTGCTGCCTATCTGCGCGGGGCTGACGAAAAGCGCCTGGCGCTCCACGCCACACGAGACAGGCTCGGGGTTGAGCTGTCGACAGCGCGGGACGATCTCGCTGCCCTTCAGATTGAACGAAAGAAATTCGAGCGCCTCGTTGAAATCGCCAACGCCACCGCGCGGCGGGATCAGTCCCGGCGCGACCAGGCCCGCACGGATGAACAGGCGGCGCGGATTGTCCAGCGAAACCAAGGTGTTGCAAGCTAAATTCCAAGCACCAACCAGCAGGGCATTGCCGTTTCATTCCATTGCGAGGGTGGAACGAGTGTTGTCAGTCGATGGGTTGAAGGCACTCTGCGCAATAGAATCCGGCTTATCCCACTTGAGAGTCCGTTGAGCCCATGATATCCCAGCTCCTCATGGGTCATTCCCAAATTGAAATGAAGTGACTGGCGCGCCGTCTTGGCACTGTGCCGCCGGTCGTCGATCAGGCAGCAGGTGGCGAGAGTGCGGGCAGCGGAAGCCTCATTCCTGGGGTCGCAGACCAACCGGATTGACGCCAAGGGCCGCATCGCGGTGCCGGCGGATTTTCGTCGTGCGCTTGATTTGAAATCCTTCAATGGTTTCTTCTGCATTCCGTCACTGGAGGGCGCGTTTCTCGATTGTGGTGGTACGGACTATATCACTAGTTTGAAGGCGAGCATCTCTGCGCTCGACCCATTTGATCCGGACCGGCGCGCTCTTGAGGTCACTATTCTTGGGCGGGCAAAAGCGATCTCCCTTGACAGTGAGGGGCGCTTTGTCCTGCCGGAGCCATTTCGTCAGCATGCGATGCTTGAAGACAAAGCCTTCTTCATCGGCATTGGTGACACGTTTCAGATCTGGCGCGCGCAGGAAGCCGAAGACACGGTCGAGAACCAGACCGAGCGGGCTCGGGCGGCCCTTATGCGCCTGAAGAACCCGTCCCACCATGCCAATGGGGGAGGTGTCTGATGATCAAACCGCCATCGGATGGATCAACTGAAAATGCGCCGCACACGCCCGTCCTTCTGCGGGAAGTTGTCGATGCGCTAGAGGTCAGCAAGGGAGGTGTTTTTGTTGATGCCACTTTTGGTGCCGGCGGTTACACCAGTGCGCTGATCAAAGGCGGCGCTTCCAGGGTTATTGGGCTCGATCGCGACCCAACGGCCATATCAGCTGCGAAAGACAATGGCGCATTGTCCACCTTCATTGGGGAGAAGTTGATCCTCATTGAAACGCCCTTTGCGGATGTGTTTAACGCCTGCCATGCCGCGGGGGTCGATCAGATTGACGGGATCGTTTTCGATCTGGGCGTGTCTTCTATGCAGCTCGACCAGGCTGGACGGGGATTTTCCTTTCGTCAAGCTGGACCGCTCTCTATGCGGATGGATAACGCTAAGCCGGACGCGGCGGACTTTGTCAACACGGCTGACGAAGATGATATGGCAATTGTGTTCAAGGTGCTTGGTGAAGAGCGCCATGCCCGTCGGATTGCCCGCGAAATCGTTTCGGTCCGCCAGGAAAAGGTCATCGATACGACCATTGAACTGGCAGAGATCGTTGAGCGCGCACAGCCAGCGCCACGCGGTCCCCAGCGCATTCATCCCGCAACGCGGGTATTCCAGGCGATCAGAATGTTCGTGAATGACGAGCTCGGACAGCTCGCAAGGGCCTTGCGGGCCAGTGAGCTTCTCCTTCGCGAAGGCGGACGCCTGGTGGTTGTCACGTTTCATTCGCTGGAAGACCGGGTCGTAAAGCAGTTCTTTGTTGACCGAGCGAACCTAGGCGGCAGTGGCTCTCGTCATCTGCCGCAGGCGCAAGATGCTGAGCCGCCGGTTTTTGACCTCCGCCATCGAAAAGCGGTGATCCCGTCTGAAGAAGAAATTGCGCGTAACCCCAGGTCGCGATCGGCAAAACTCCGTACGGGAATTCGGACCGCAGCGTCAGCGCCTGAAACTTTTGATCCGACTGATTTTCTTCCCCGACTTAATCTGTCTCCTGCCATGCAGAATTGGAGCTATACCCGATGATCCGTCCGACTTTTATCATCCTGGTTGGTGTCTTGATTGCCCTATCAACATTAAGCAACCGAGTGGACGTTGCCGTCCACGAAACTCGGAGTGAGATCGCTGAGCTGGAAAGGGAGCGAGACGATCTAACCGGCAACATGCAATTGCTCCGTGCGGAGATAGCCTATCTTGAAAGCCCGGAACGGCTCGCGGGGCTGGCTGAGAATTTTACCGAACTAGAGCCCCTTGCCGGCCAACAGTTGATGACGTCTGATGAATTCCGCGTGGTATTCAGCAGCCGTCCTTTCCCTGATGACGCGAGCGAGGCCACGCCTGTTGCAGCGGATCCAATGGATATCGCCGATCTGATCGACGGTGAGTGAGGCGAACAATGTTCCAAAGAAAGAAACGGTCATCCCGCGTGCGCACCTATGCAGTTAATGCTGCAGGTCACGACGGCGAACGCGGGCTCGCGCGCGATGTCGCATGCGATGGGGCCCTCGATCCAGTTGGTGTTGAGCATACGGCACCGTCCCAAGGTGGGCAGGAGAGCGTTGGCCTGGAAACCGTGCGTAAGCGAATTATCATGTGTGCGGTAGCTTTTGTGATGGCCTACGCCTGCCTGGGCCTTCGGCTCTGGACCATTGCGGCTGGTGAGGAAACGGGCATTGCTGATCGTGGCGGGGCGATCGTTGCCGAGGCCGCACGGCCTGAAATCACCGATCGGCGAGGCACTTTATTAGCAACAAGTTTGCCTATGCGCCGGGTTGAAATCGACGGGCGGGACGTCTGGGATCCCATGCAAACTGCCATGGCACTGAAATCAGTTTTCCCGAATCTGGATGTCGATGAGCTAGCCAGTGATCTTGCAAACGGGCGCTACCGAACCATTGCTGAAGACATCACACCAACCCAGGAACGCCAGGTCTTCAACCTTGGCCTGCCTGGCATTCGCTTTGCCCCGGGCACACGGCGGTTCTATCCCCATGGAGCGCTGGCTGCGCACCTGCTCGGCCATACCGAGCCGGGCAAGGGCGGTGTGATGGGATTGGAAAAAACGATCAATAGCCTGCAGGCGGATCGTAGTGCTGCTCACTCTATCACCACGAGCATTGACGCCCGGGTTCAGCAAGTTGTTGGTGAAGAGCTTGCTAAGTCTGTCGCTACTTTTGCCGCCGAAGCGGGATGGGGCGCCGTCATGGATATGGCGACCGGTGAAATTCTAGCTATTGCGAACGTGCCTGATTTCGACCCCAACAACTACGCCCAATACGAAGACAGCGCCCGGCGCAACAAAGCGGTCCATGACGCTTACGAGCTTGGCTCTGCGTTCAAAGTGTTCACCGTGGCATCGGCCCTTGAAACCGGCACGGCGACCATGGCTTCGACCTATGATGCGCGCGGCAGTTTACGGATCGCAGACCGGGTCATTCGTGATTACCATGGCGAGAACCGTGTGCTGACTTTGGAAGAGGTGGTGCGTCACTCATCGAACATTGGCGCGGCTCGCATCGCAGCAGATCTTGGGATAGACCGTCAGAAATCCTATCTGGAAAAGCTGGGGCTTTTGTCGGCTCTCAGGCATGAGTTGCCCGAGAACCAGCGGCCTCTTTTGCCGTCGAAATGGGGCCCGGTTGAATCTGCGACGGTTTCCTACGGGCACGGTATATCGGTGACGCCGCTCCATTTGCTTGCAGCGTTTTCGGCGTGCGTCGGGGATGGTGTCTACCGTATGCCGACTTTTCTCAAAGCGACCTCGCGGAAAGGTGAGCCTGTGTTCGCGCCCTCAACGGTGGCGCAGATGCGCCATATCTTACGGTCCGTCATTGTAGAAGGCACTGCCTCCAAGGCGGAAGCGGAAGGATATGCGCCCTTCGGCAAAACGGCGACAGCTGATAAGGTGGTAACCGGAGGACGTGGCTACCGCAAAAATGCCCGGATATCGAGTTTTGTTGGCGCATTCCCAGGGCATGATCCGAGGTATGCAATCCTTGTTACCCTCGATAATCCACAGCCCACCAAAGACACGTTCGGGTATGCGACAGCGGGTTGGACAGCTGCGCCTTTATTTGCTGACATTGTTGAGAGGATCGCCCCATTGCTCGGTGTGATGCCGAAGTCGACGCCGATGGATAGCGATGATGTGTTTCCGTTAGCAATCCAATCGCCGGTGAATGAGACATCGCCAGCGAGAGCTGCAATGCTGGATATTGAACATACTCAATGAAGTTGAAGGACCTCATAGACGATCCCCATGCGGCGGATATTGATATTGCGGGTCTCGCAACGGATAGCCGCGTCGTGACACCCGGATGTTTGTTTGCGGCAATCTCCGGGACAATTGTTGACGGCGCTGCCTTCGTAGCTCAGGCGGTCGAAAAGGGGGCTGTTGCAATCTTGTCAGAAGCGCCCCTCGATTGCGCGGTGCCGGTTATACGGAGCACCAATGTGCGCCGCGACTTGGCCCGCGCTTCGGCGCGCTTTTTCAAGGGCAGGCCTCAATTCATTGCCGGGGTGACTGGCACTAATGGCAAGACATCAACTGCGACGATGGCCCGCCAAATTTGGGACAACATCAGCGCAGCGATAGACACACAAAAACAGATCAAAGCTGCCAGCATGGGAACGCTCGGCATTCAGGGGGCGGACTTTCATGAGCCCCTACAGCATACGACTCCCGACCCCATCCGCTTGCATCAGGGATTGCAAGACCTCGACCGGCGAGGAGTAACCCATCTCGCCATGGAAGTCTCAAGCCACGGGCTCGCCCAGCATAGGGCGGACGGAATTGATTTCGATGCTGCTGCGTTTACCAATATCACCCAGGACCATCTCGATTACCATCCAACGTTTGCTGATTATTTCGAGGCCAAAGCGCGGCTTTTTAGGGAGCTGTTAAAGCCAGGTGGTCACGTCGTCATCAATGCCAATGGTGAGGGGGCTCAATCTCTGGTGACCCGTTTGGAGGTGCTGATATCTTCGGGCCAATTGGCTCCGATCCTTACCGGGAAAGAAGGAAGCGACGTTGAGCTGCTGCACGTGCAAGCAACGCCCGTTGGCCTTGCCCTGGATATGATTATCGCTGGCGCGCGATCCCAGTTCGACGTGCCGCTGATTGGTGCGTTTCAGGCGGAAAACCTTTGCGTTGCGATTGGGATAGCGCTGGCAAGTCACCTATCGACGCCCGAAATCCTAAGCTCATTGCCGGACATCACGGCAGCACCCGGCCGGATGCAGCTTGTCGGTTCCCGGAACGGGGGCGCGGTCTTCGTCGATTATGCCCACACGCCAGATGCGGTCGCGTCGGCGTTGTCGTCATTACGGCCCCATGTTGAGGGTCGCCTGACCGCCATCATTGGCGCCGGCGGTGACCGCGACGCTGGCAAACGGCCATTGATGGGTGAGGCGGCGGCAACAAGAGCGGACGCGGTGATCATCACTGACGACAATCCGCGAACGGAAGACCCCGCGGCTATTCGGCTGGCGGTTGCTGCAGGCGCGCCAGGGGCAGAGATTATCGGCGATCGCGGCGATGCGATCGAAGCTGGCATTGCCCATCTTCAGCCTGGCGACGCATTGCTCATTGCAGGCAAAGGTCATGAGACGGGCCAGATCGTCGGTGATGAGATCATTCCCTTCAGCGATGTTGAAATCGCCAAAGCGCTTTGTGACGGATAGAGAGGGCCTAATTTTATGACTGGCCATTCAGGACTTTGGACTGCTTACGAAGCCGCGGCAGCAACTGGCGGCGCGTTGTGTGCCCGCGGCGGTGATCCCGATCGTTGGCTTGCGGAGGAATGGGCGGCCAGTGGTATTTCCATTGATAGCCGCACACTTAAACCCGGGGAGATTTTTGTCGCTCTAAAAGATGCGCGGGATGGCCATGAGTTCGTAGCCGGCGCTTTTGACCGCGGTGCTGCGGCGGCGCTCGTGGACCACGCCCCGAAAAACGCGCCCGACGGCAAGCCTCTACTGCTCGTCGGGGATACTATGCAGGCTCTCAGCGATCTGGCGCTTGCTGCTCGTCAGCGCAATTTCGGCCGCCGGATAGCCGTGACAGGATCTGCCGGAAAGACCACCACCAAAGAAATGCTCCGCCGGGTTTTTGACGAGGCCGGCTCTGTCCATGCGGCCGATCGGAGTTTCAATAATCACTTGGGCGTGCCTTTAACGCTGGCGCAAATGCCCCTGACTGCCGACTACGGCGTTTTTGAAATTGGGATGAATCACGCGGGAGAGATCACGCCGCTCGCTAAGCTGGTGCAGCCGGATATCGCAATCATCACCACCGTGGCGGCTGCGCATCTGGAAAACTTCGGCACGGTGGAAAAAATTGCTGAAGCTAAAGCTGAGATCTTAACTGGTGTGGGCCCCGGAGGCGCTTGCGTCCTGCCCCTGGATAATGCGCATTTTGATCTGCTTCATGCCCGCGCCGAGGAGGCAGGGATCAAGACAATTGTGACTTTTGGAGAAGCAAATGGTGCGGATGTTCGCCTTAAAAACTACGAGACCGATGGCATTGTGAGCCGGTCGGAGGTCGAGGTTTTTGGTGTGCCTGTGAGCTTTGAGATGCCATCGCCGGGCAAACATCAGGCGATGAATGCACTGGCTGTATTTGCTGCCGCGCACCTCGCGGGAGTGTCGCTCAGTGCAACCGCGGCGGGTCTGTCAAAAACGCCACCGGCAAAGGGGCGCGGCGAACAAAGGAAAGTGGTCTTCGCTGATGGTCGTCATGTCACGGTCCTTGATGAGAGCTATAATGCCAATCCTGCTTCCATGCAGGCGGCGCTCTCCCTTCTTGGGGCGTTGACGCCTGGCGGAAACGGGCGGCGAATCGTTGTCTTTGGGGATATGCTCGAGTTGGGCGACCAAGCGGCAGCGCTGCACGAGAGCCTTGCTGATCCGTTAGTTGAGTCCGGCGTTGCGAAGTTATACGCCGCAGGCCCACTGTCGGGACGTCTTTTTGCCAAAGTGCCACCATCTATTCAGGGTAGCCATCATGATAACGCGGCGGCGTTAGCAGTGGCTTTGAGCAATGATCTCCGCGACGGCGATATTGTTATGGTCAAAGGGTCGAACGCCTCTAATGTCAGCGCGGTTGTGCGGCATCTGGACGGCCTCGATCAGGGCAAAGGCAGCTGAGCGCAAATCTTTTCTCCCGCCGGACCGGTCGGGATCGCATCACAGGGTTGTATGTTTTATCTGTTAACGGAATATTCTGATCAGTTTCAGCTGTTCAATGTTTTTCGCTATTTGACCTTCCGGACAGGCGGAGCGGTCATGACGTCGCTTATTGTGTCGTTCCTTCTTGGACCGGGCCTTATCCGTTGGATGCGCAAAAAACAGGGGCGTGGTCAGCCAATCCGTGAAGATGGTCCTCAGGGTCATATCATCACCAAGGTCGGCACGCCGACCATGGGGGGTGTGTTGATCCTGTTATCCATGGTTTTGTCGGTGCTGCTCTGGGCTCGTCTGGATAATACCTATGTTTGGATTGTTCTTGGTGTCACGTTGAGTTTCGGTGCTCTTGGCTTTGTTGATGACTATCTAAAAGTAACAAAGCAAAAGTCAGACGGGGTTGTGGGAAGCTTGAAGCTTGCCGTGCAATTCGCCGTGGCGCTGACCGCTGGCTATTTCTGCACAACGGTGCTTGCGGCCAACCCTGATGCGCCGGCCGGGTTGTCGACCGGTGTCCCAACTCCGTTCTTCAAAGATCTGATTATCCCGTTGGGGTTTTTGTATGTTCCATTCGCTGCGTTTGTGATCGTCGGTGCGTCTAACACGGTGAACTTGACCGATGGACTTGACGGGCTGGCCATTGTCCCGGTGATGATCGCAGCGGCGACCTATGGCATCATTGTCTATCTTGTTGGCAATGCAATCTATGCGGATTATCTGCAGGTTGCGTTCGTCCCCGGTTCCGGTGAGATGGCCATTATCTGTGGGGCGATCATTGGCGCGGGTCTTGGGTTTTTGTGGTTCAATGCGCCGCCCGCCATGATCTTCATGGGCGACACGGGCTCATTGGCGCTTGGTGGTGCGATTGGAGCGATTGCGGTCGCAGCAAAGCATGAAATCGTCCTCGCCATTGTCGGCGGTCTGTTTGTGTTGGAGGGGCTGTCGGTTATGATCCAGATTGCCTCGTTCAAACTGACGGGCAAGCGCGTTTTCCGCATGGCCCCGATCCATCACCATTTCGAACAGCTTGGCTGGAAAGAATCGACAATCGTTGTGCGCTTCTGGATCATTGCGGTAATACTTGCGCTGATCGGCCTTTCCACCCTTAAGCTGCGCTAACAGGAGCTTCGTTCGTCGTGATTTCACTTGATGGCGTTGCCGGCAAAAAGATTGGCGTTTACGGCCTTGGCGTAACGGGGCTAGCGACGTGTGAAGCGCTTGTTGCCGCGGAGGCGGACGTTTTTTGTTGGGACGAGGCAGGGGCTGCGAGAGCGAAAGCAGCAAACACCAAATACGCCCCAATGCCACCGAAGGATTGGCCGTGGAAGGAGATCGCAAGCCTCGTGGTCTCACCGGGTATTCCGCTGAAGTTTCCAGCACCTCATACGATTGTCAAAAAGGCGCACCAGGAGAAAATCGAAGTTATCGGCGACATCGAGCTGTTTGCGCGAGCCGTTGATGCGCTTCCATCGGAGGACCGGCCACGCATCATTGCGATTACCGGTTCCAACGGTAAATCAACAACAACCGCCCTGATTGGGCACATTCTGAAAGAAACGGGGATAAAAGTCCGCGTTGGTGGGAATATCGGTGTCCCCTTATTGGCGCTGCCGGATCTCGATAAAGATGCTGTCTACGTTCTGGAATTGTCTTCCTACCAATTAGATCTGACCAAATCATTCCGGGCCAATACGGGCGTTCTCCTGAACATCTCGCCGGACCATTTGGACCGGCACGGATCCATGGAAAACTACATTGCCGCTAAGACCCGAATTTTTGATCGGCAAGTTGCCGGTGATGTGGCCGTCATTGGTGTGGATGACAGCGACGCGCAAGCGATTTGTGCCCGGTTTGTAGTGACCCACAATGGGCGTCAGGTCATTCCGGTCTCAGCCGAGGGCTCGCTAGGGCAGGGCGTTTATGCGCTGAACGGATCAATCTTTTATAGCATATCCGGCAAATCCGGAGAGGCGGGGTCAATTTCAGATATTCCCGCCCTCCAAGGCAAGCATAACTGGCAAAACGCCTGTGCTGCGATTGCTGCATGTCTCAATGAAGGGGTTCCGCCCAACATGGCGGTAGGGTCCATGGCGAGGTTTGCCGGGCTCCCTCACCGAATGGAGATGGTCGGGCGTGAGGACCATATTCTGTATGTCAACGATTCAAAAGCGACAAATGAAGCGGCAACGGCCAAGGCCGTGGCCGCGTTCGACAACGTTTTCCTGTTGCTCGGTGGTAAGCCAAAGGGCGAGGGGCTCGATCGGCTATTGCCGCTGATGGAAAATGTCCGCGGCGTCTACCTCTTTGGGGAGGCGACCGACACCTTTGAAGAAGCGCTTGCCGGTCATGCGATCTGCTTCAAATGCGGGGACTTGGACGCTGCGACCATGAGGGCCGTGCGCGACGCGCGCAATTCCGCTTCTGGCCAAGCTGTGGTCTTATTGTCGCCCGCCTGCGCGTCTTATGATCAGTTCAAGAACTTTGAGGAGCGGGGTGACCGTTTCAAAAAAATCGTGCGCGAACTGCTCAAGAAAGACGGAGAAGCTGCATGAGCGTGAAAGGGCCAAGTCGGTTGGACCAGACGGCGTTCGCGCGTTGGTGGTGGTCGGTGGACCAGACAACGCTGGTCATTCTTTGGACTCTCGTCGCTGTCGGATTTTTGCTCCTATTGGCGGCCGGCCCTGCAGCGGCGGCACGCCTGAACATCGGCAACAGCTTCTACTTTCCGATCCGCCAGGCCTTGTTCATTTTGCCAGCGCTTACCGTGCTGTTTGGGGTCTCGCTTCTAACGCCGCTTCAAACTAGACGGCTTGGTGTGCTGACTTTCGCAGCCTCTTTATTCTTGATGGTCGTTGTGCTGTTTGCCGCGCCGGAGATTAATGGCGCAAAACGCTGGCTCCCGTTCGGGGTCGCCTCCCTTCAGCCTTCGGAGCTTTTGAAACCGGGCTTTGTCATTGTCGCAGCGTGGATGCTGGCTGAAGGTAAGCGCAATCCTTCGTTCCCCGGTGCGATGATCGCTATGGCCTTGTTTGCTGTTTGCGCTGCATTGCTCATTATGCAACCAGATTTTGGGCAAGCCGCGCTCCTGACTGCTGTTTGGATGGTGATGTTCTTCATCGCCGGGTGGAGCATTTGGTGGTTGGCGGGCTTATTCGCCTCAGCCTGTGCCATGATCGCTGGCGGATATTTGTATTCGCCGCACCTTGCGCAACGGATCAATGGCTTTCTGAACCCGAGCGTTGGCGATAACTACCAAGTCGACAAATCCGTTGAGGCCATTGGGGCCGGCGGGTTGACGGGGGCTGCTGACCGGTCTGCGTCCATTCGGCACTCATTGCCTGATGCCCATACGGATTTTATTTTTGCCGTGGGGATTGAACAGCACGGTGTCGTTATGGGGCTTGCAATCATGGCGCTCTTCGCGGCGTTCGTGGTGCGTGCCTTCCTGCGTGCGGTCGAATTGAAAAGTGTCTTTACTCAATGTGCGGTATGCGGACTGGCGGCGATGATTGGTCTGCAGGCTTTTATCAATATTGGCGTTAGTATGCGGGCCCTGCCGGCGAAGGGCATGACCTTGCCCTTTATCTCCTATGGGGGGTCGTCTCTGCTTGCGACTGGGCTGGCTGTTGGGATGATCCTCGCGTTGACCCGCCGCCGCGGCGTTTCGCTCCGTCGTCGTGAGGTGATGCCTTGAGCGCGTCTGAGGCCCATATCAAATCGACCATCGCGCTCGCTGCGGGCGGTACTGGTGGGCACATGTTTCCCGCGGAGTCTCTCGCGCAGGAATTGGGCCGACGGGGGCACGAGATTGTCCTTGTGACGGATAACCGTGGTGCGCGCTATGCGAATGATTTTCCGTGTGCGGCCCGGTTTGAGATTTCCGCGGCGACCCCAAGCGTTGGTGGGCCTATTGCAAAGGCTGCCGCGGCGTTTTCCATTGCCGGTGGCTTGTTCACCTCTTTGCGGCGGTTCAAAGAACTAGGCGTCGATGCGGTCGTTGGATTCGGAGGATATCCGTCCCTCCCGGCGGTGAAGGCCGCAGACATATTGAAACTGCCGTATGGTCTGCACGAACAAAACGGTGTCCTTGGTCGAACAAACCGCCTCCTTGAGGGCAATGCGCGGTTTTTGGCCCATGGCTTTTCCAACCTCGCCAAATCGAAAAGGACCTCGAGGCTAACGGAGGAAGTGGGTAATCCAATCCGGGATGCCGTCAAAGATCTTGTGGGCGTCTCTTTTACGGCACCTGTCGAGGGTGAGCAGATCAGACTGCTGATCTTTGGTGGCAGCCAGGGCGCGGCGATTTTTTCTCGTGTGGTGGCCCCGGCACTTGAGGCGCTCGCGCCAAGCCTTCGAAACAGGTTAAGTGTCGTGCAACAGGCCCGCGAAGCTGAAGCCGACGAGATTAAGGCGGTTTATGCCCGCTGCGGGATTGACGCCGAGATTGCGCCCTTCTTTTCCGATCTGCCTGATCGTATGGCGAAAGCTCATCTCATCATTTCCCGAAGTGGCGCTTCAACTGTTTCGGAAATTTCAGCCGTTGGCAGGCCGTCAATCCTGGTCCCCTTGAAGATTGCCATGGATGATCACCAGACAGGCAATGCGAAAGCATTGACTGAGACCGGCGGTGCGATCCTCCTTCCAGAAGATGAATTCACACCCTCAGCATTGACCGAGGTGCTATCAGGCTTGCTTCAGTCCCCACAAAGGCTAACTGACATGGCCAGCCGGGCGAAGGGCCGGGTCAAATCTAATGCGGCAGCGCGCCTTGCCGAGCTTGTAGAAGCCAACCTGATGCGCACACCGAATGTAGGAAAAGCGGCATGAGTGAAGCGGCTGAAAACCAGAAGATCATCAAAGTCAATCTGCCTTTCCGTGTAGGGAAAATCCATTTCGTTGGCATCGGTGGTATCGGCATGTCAGGCATTGCTGAGGTGATGCACAATCTCGGCTATACGGTTTGCGGGTCGGATATTGCCGATGGACCGAATGTGGAACGCCTGCGCGAGAAAGGCATTGCAATTCACATTGGTCACGACGCGGCTCATGTAGAAGGTGCTGAAGCGATCGTGATTTCGACGGCAGTCCGTCCTAACAATCCGGAAGTTCTCGCGGCGCGGGCGCGTCATATTCCTGTTGTTCGTCGGGCGGATATGCTCGCGGAGCTCATGCGCCTCAAATGGACTGTCTCCGTTGCCGGCACTCATGGCAAGACAACGACCACCACTATGATCGCTGCCCTACTCGATGAGGCAGGACATGATCCAACTGTCATCAATGGTGGCGTGATCAATGCGTACGGCACGAATGCACGTTTGGGTGAAGGCGACTGGATGGTTGTGGAAGCCGACGAATCCGATGGTGCATTCCTCCGTCTGCCGACAACTGTGGCGGTAGTGACAAATATCGATCCTGAGCATCTCGACCATTGGGGCGACTTCGATGCCCTTCGGGAGGCGTTCGACACATTCGTTGAGAACACGCCGTTTTATGGTTTTGGGGTCGTTTGCCTTGATCATCCGGAAGTGCAAGCTTTGGTCGGCCGGGTGGCTGATCGACGTCTCATCACATACGGGGCTAATCCGCAGGCAGACGTCCGTGCAGAGAATGTTGTCTTTGAAGGAGGCGGCGCTCGGTACGATATTGTCTTCCGTGAGCCAACAAAGGAGGGACGAAGTGAAGAAGCGGCCCGCCTGAAAGACGTGCGTCTGCCCATGCCTGGTATTCACAACGTGCTGAATTCCCTTGCCGCGGCGGCTGTAGCACGGCGCGTTGGCGCATCGGAAGAGGCCATCAAGAACGGCTTTTCGAATTTCAAGGGGGTAAAGCGGCGCTTTACCGAAGTCGGCAAGTGGAACGGTGTGACAGTCATCGACGACTATGGTCATCATCCGGTAGAAATCGCAGCGGCATTGAGAGCAGCGCGCAATGTTGCCAGTGGAAAGGTGATCGCTGTGGTCCAGCCCCATCGCTACAGCCGAGTGCGGGATCTCTTTGATGAATTTTGCGGCTGCATGAACGACGCGGACCTCGCTCTAATTACTGACATTTATCCCGCGGGCGAGGGGCCAATTGAAGGTGTCACCCGGGAAGCGCTGGTAGACGGGGTTGCGGCTCACGGCCATCGGCAGGTTGAAGCGCTCGGCGGTCTTGATCGCCTGGCAGCGCTCGTCCGTGATCGCGCCGAGCCGGGCGATTATGTGGTGTGCCTCGGTGCTGGTGATATAACGCGGTACGCCAATGATTTGGTCCAGCAGCTTCAGTCGAGCCAATAGTCCGGGGGCGGGTGCGAAGTAATGAAGGCTGTCACCGTATCCGATTTACCGATCGTCCGTGGACGATATGTAGCGAATGCGGATATGTCGGCGCTCACCTGGATGAGATTGGGCGGACCCGCAGATATTTTGTTTACGCCCGCCGATGAAGAAGATCTTGCCTCGTTTCTTCGACAGACCCCGCGCGATATCCCGGTTTATCCGGTTGGGGTCGGGTCAAACTTACTGGTGCGCGATGGCGGCATCCGAGGCGTGGTTATCCGCTTGGGCGCAGCTTTTGCTCGCGTTCAGACCGACGGCCTTGTTGTAACGGCAGGGGCAGCCACATTGGATGCCCAGGTTGCAAAGGTCGCTGCTCGCGCGGGCATCGCTGGACTTGAGTTCTATCGCGGGATCCCAGGAACAATCGGCGGCGCGATCCGGATGAATGCGGGCGCCTACGGAACAGAAACAAAGGACGTTCTTGTTCGTGCGCGGTGGGTTGATCGCGCCGGGGAGGTCCATGAAGCCTCTGTCACGGAGCTGGGGTTCGACTATCGCCATAGCGATCTGCCAACCGATGCAATTGTGACGGAGGCGACCTTCGAGGGAACTGACGGCGACCCGGCAGCAATAGAAGGGCGGATGGCAGAGATCATGGCATCACGAGAGGCGAGCCAGCCCATCCGTGAACGGACAGGCGGCTCGACCTTCGCTAATCCAGATCCAGAACGGTCCGGCGGGCGCAGCGCCTGGCAATTGATCGATGCCATTGGCGGGCGGGCACGCGTTATCGGTGATGCGCAAGTCTCTGAGCACCATTGCAATTTTATGATCAATCGCGGCAAGGCGTCGGCAGGCGACATGGAAGCACTGATCGAAAGTCTGCATCGCGATGTGCTCGATCAATTTGATGTGGATTTGCGTTGGGAAATTAAGCGGATAGGCGAATCTCTTTAGCCAGAAACGAAGCATGGGCAAAAAACGTATAGCAGTATTAAAAGGCGGTTGGTCGCCAGAGCGTGACGTCTCGCTGAATTCCGGGGCGGCAGCTGCGGCTGCTCTACGTGAGGCCGGCTATGACGTCGCTGAAATCGATGTGGGGCGAGATCTCGCTGAGCAGTTGCGCCTCGCTGAGCCTGATGTGGCGTTCAACGCCTTGCATGGTCAGTGGGGGGAGGATGGCTGCGTCCAGGGACTCCTCGAAGTGATGGGCCTTGATTACACTCACTCTGGTGTCCTTGCATCGTCATTAGCCATGGATAAACAACGGGCTAAAGCAATCTTTGAAGACTTTGGCATAAAGTCGCCGCCGGGAGAAGTCGTGGCGCGTGAGGTCGCTGCAGGTGGCCATTTCATGAAACCGCCTTATGTGATCAAACCCAACGCGCAAGGGTCATCCGTTGGCGTCTTTATTGTAAGGGAAGGCGACAATCGGCCTCCAAACGAACTCACATCACCAGACTGGGACCTTGGAGAGGATGTTCTTATTGAAGAATTCATCGCTGGTCGGGAGTTGACGGTGGCAGTTTTGGGGGATCGCCCCTTATGTGTGACAGAAATAACGACCGATCTGACGTTTTACGATTACGAGGCAAAGTATGCAGACGGTGGCTCGCGTCACATTCTGCCTGCGGATGTTTCCTCCGAGATTGAAGCCGCTTGCCTTGAGATCGCGCTGAAAGCCCACAAGGCGCTCGGCTGCCGTGGACTTTCACGGGCTGACTTCCGATTCGATGAACGCAAGGGTGTTGAGGGGCTCTACTGCCTTGAGGTAAACACCCAACCGGGGCTCACGGCGACGTCGTTGGCGCCTGAACAGGCAGCCCACTGCGGCATGGGATTTTCTGACCTATGCGCCTGGATGGTGGAGGATGCCTCATGCCTAAGGTAGCCAAAAAGCGCCGGGAGCCGCCGGTGACCAAACCAGCGACGGGCCTTTCGGCCCCTAAGCGCGGTAGCAAAGGCCGCAAGGCAAAAAAACAAACCCCTTCTAGCGGGGCGTTCTTCGTAGAGCTGCGCGACCGATTTGAAAACTACTCAAGTGCGGCGACCGCAGGTGCGCTTGTCATTTTGCTTGTCGGTGGGCTGATCTTTTGGGCCGGCGGATATGCCGGGCGAGTTGGTCAGTCGCTTGACCGTGCGTCTATGAAAACCGCCGTAAATGTTGGCTTAGGCGTCAAGGAAGTCACCTTGCGGGGGGCGCACAATGTTACCCACGCTGCAGTCTTAGAGGCGCTTGGTCCGATCCTTGGCGACTCAATCCTACATCTAGATCTGGCCGATGCCCGCAGGCGCCTTGAAGACATTGGTTGGGTTCGGTCTGCCTCGGTCAGTCGTTTATTGCCCGGAACAATCCATGTTTCCGTTAAAGAGCGCTTGCCAGCGGCCGTCTGGCAGATCGATCAGTCTCTAAACTTAATCGACGCAAACGGTGCCTTGATCCGTCCGGTGAGTGCCTATGAATACTCAAATCTGCCCATGATCGTCGGCGGTGGCGCGCCAGCTGCCGCGGGTGAGATCCTTTCTGCGCTTGCAAGTGAGGCTGAGCTTCAGCCCCTCATTTACGCGATTGTCCGGGTCGGCGACAGGCGCTGGAACTTGCGATTGCGCAACGGGATCGATATTAAACTTCCGGAGACGGACTTTCAGGATGCCGTCAAAGCTCTATCGCTTCTGCAATCCTCGCAGAGGACCCTTGACCAAAACCTCGAATATATCGACTTAACCGATAGCGAACGCGTAATTATCAAAAAACGTGAAGGTCCAGTCGATTTGGATGCTCTTGCAGTGTCCGGCAGTGAAACTGAGTAAGGATCGGGCAGACCCAACAATGGCACGACGGCGAAGAGCGCTCTCAGACCCTGAAATCGTGGCCGCACTGGATATCGGGCGGTCAAAGGTTGCCTGTGTCATCGCGGCGCCGCCTGCAGTGCCTGCCCCAGCGGATGAGGGCACGGCCCTTCGTGTCGTCGGTGTGGGTCAGTACGGAGCAGGATCGCTTTCGACCAACGATGAGGTTGAGCAAGCGATCAGGGCAGCTGTCGAGGCGGCTGAGCGAATGGCCGGAACACGCCTTCAATCCGTCTACGTTTCAGCGCGGGGAAGGTCTGTTGCGTGCCAGTTGATTGGTGTCGATTTGGAAATGGCCGGCGGATGCGTCACGGCCGATGACGTGGTCGATTCCATCAGTGCGGGAACGGAAGCAATCTCAGCTAGGTCTGGGATGCCGCTTCATACGATGCCCGCGCGCTACAAGCTTGATCGTGACGTTGTGGCCGATCCGATCGGCATGATCGGCCAGACACTGACAACGGAAGTCATCGGTCTTTCTGCCAAGCCGCACTATGTCGCGAATATGGAAGCTCTTCTCGGACGATGTGCATTGTCTCTTCGTGGGGCGATTGCCGCGCCTCTCGCCGTTGCCCAGGCAGTCCTGCTGCCGGACGAAAAGGACCTTGGAGCGATCGTTATCGATATGGGCGCGCGGACAACCGACTACGCGGTTTATGATCGGGGTCATCTTATTCACTGTGGCGCGATTGCCCTTGGCGGTGACCACATAACGCGAGATGTCGCTCAAGTCTTCAGTGCGCCGATCGCTGCTGCGGAACGGATCAAGACCCTTTACGGTAGCGCTGTTTCATCGGCAGGTGATGAAAACCGTTTGGTCGACGTGCCTCAGCTTGGGGCGCCGGGAGAGGTGGCTCGTTATTCCCGTTCAGAAATAGCCGCTGTCATTCATTCGCGGCTCGAAGAAATCTACAAGCTTACATTGGAAGCGGTCGTCCGATCGGGGCGCGGCGAACGCGCCCTTAAGCGAGCCGTCTTGACCGGCGGGGGTAGTTTACTTGTTGGCGCTCGAGAAGTGGCAGAAGATGTCTTCAAGGTGAAAGCCCGCCTTGGTCGTCCGCGTCTTGTGCCCGGCGCCCCGGAAGCAGCAAGCGCGCCGCAATATTCGGTCTGTATCGGCATGATTGAGCGCGATGTAATCAATTCTTGCCTGAACCAGCGCTCTTCATCCCGTCGACGCAGGGCAGTGAGTGGACCGCTGCATGGCGTTTCGGTCAAAGGCAGCGAGCAGAATGGGATAGTCAGAGTCCTGCGTTCTCCTCGCATTGTTCGCCAGGTTGGTTCATGGTTGAAGGCTAACTTCTAGCCGCGACATTTATCTGCACGCGATCAGGACGTCCGCAGATTTAATTCCTGAAAATTTTAAATGCCCCCCATGACAAGTGGCGCGAACCACTTGAAACCGAAAATATGTGCAGGAATTAACTGCCGGTTAATTCGGCGTTAACCATTTGGTAAACATTCTGAACGAATCTTTAACCAAGTTTTAGTTGGGCCTTGTGTCGAAGACATTCGGGCGGGAGCGGAGCAATAAATGCCTTTAAACTTGAGCGTGCCAGAGCTGACAGAATTGAAGCCCCGGATCAGCGTGATTGGCGTCGGCGGAGCCGGTGGCAATGCCGTGAACAACATGATCGAAAGTGCGCTGGAAGGCGTCGATTTTTTGGTGGCAAACACCGATGCCCAGGCACTCGGCTTGTCGAAAGCAGAAAAGCGGATCCAGCTTGGGGTCAAGACAACGCAAGGTTTGGGCGCGGGCGCATTGCCGCAAGTAGGTGCGGCTGCGGCTGAGGAATCCATCGACGAAATCATGGAAGAGGTGGGCAATGCTCACATGCTTTTCGTCACGGCTGGTATGGGCGGTGGCACAGGGACAGGTGCGGCGCCGGTTATTGCGAAAGCGGCGAAAGACCGGGATATTCTGACGGTCGGTGTCGTGACAAAACCGTTTCACTTCGAAGGTGCCCGCCGGATGAAGATCGCACAGGCTGGTATCGACGCGATGCAACAGCACGTGGATACACTCCTGATTATTCCGAACCAAAACCTATTCTCAATCGCCAATGAGCGTACCACTTTCCACGAAGCGTTCGCCCTTGCGGACCAAGTGCTTCACTCGGGTGTTCGCGGAATCACCGATCTGATGGTGATGCCTGGCCTTATCAATCTGGACTTTAATGACGTTCGGACAGTGATGAGCGAAATGGGCAAGGCGATGATGGGAACCGGTGAGGCCGAGGGCGAGAAACGAGCCATCGAAGCCGCTGAGGCAGCAATTTCGAATCCGCTTCTCGACGAAGTCTCCATGAGGGGCGCAAAGGGTGTCTTAATAAACATCACGGGTTCTATGGACATGACGCTCTTTGAGGTTGATGAAGCCGCAAACCGTATTCGGGCTGAGGTTGATCCCGAAGCGAACATTATCGTCGGATCTACCTTCAACCAAGACCTTGAAGGGCGCGTCCGTGTGTCAGTTGTCGCCACTGGTATTGAAGCTGCAGAGCGTGAGGATGCGCCTCAACAGCCTGCTTTCCAACAGCGCGTCACAGCAAGTGTCGCAAAGCCGTGGCGCGAAACAGCGGCTCCGGTGAAAATGTCACCAGCAAGTGATCCCGCGCCTGCTCCGGCGAAGGTCGCACCTGCCCAACCGGAGCGTCGCGAGGAAGCACTTGGGCTTCCTCTACCGCATAGTGGCGGCGTGCCGGCCAGTCAGGCAAACCCGATCGGTGATGTTCACGAACGCATCCGTCGCATGCTGACAGAAGGCACAGATAGCGGTGTGGCGATGGCCGAAACGGCACCATCAACTCAAACCGCGGCGACGGAAGCGCAAACGTCAAATCCATTTCGTACGGGTGCAGAGCAAGGTAAGAATGCTCTCGGTATTGGTGCTGCGCTCGATATGTTCAAGTCCATGGGTCGGGAAGCGACTGCTGGAGAGGCGCAAGCAGCAGAATCCCACGCTACGCCGCAATCCACTCCAGAACTGCGTGAGCCAGCCCACGGTGATCTCTTTGATGAAGATGATGATGGTGAGTTGGAGATCCCTTCGTTTCTTCGCAAGAAGAAAGCCGGATAAGCGTAACGCGTTAGTGCTGTTCGGATAGGATCCGTCTGTGTGCGGATATCCTTCTTGCAGATCAAATTTTTTACCGCCGTCGTCTTACTGGCAATGGCGGTATTTGCTTCTCGGCGCTATTTGCGTTGCACCTTGTGTTTCCGGAAACATCGCGAAACAATGGTTTATTTGAGATGGTTTTTGCCGCAGCGCACACTAAAAATCAGTTTGGGTTTCGGGGGAGTATAGTTCGACGATGACCGAGAAGCAGGCACATTGTGAGCCGCAGCGTCAAATGACGCTTGCCACAACTGCCAGTTTAGAAGGCATTGGCCTCCACACCGGTCATCGCGTAAAGATTGTTTTCCGTCCAGGGCAGCCAAATACCGGGATCGTTTTCGCGCTGAATGGTGCCTTTATCCCCGCAAGCCCGAGGGCTGTCGCCGAGACACACTTAGGGACGCGTCTCCAGAATTCTGACGGTGTGACCGTGCAGACGGTCGAGCACCTGATGGCAGCAGTTGCTTTTGCAGGGGTCGATAACCTCATTGTCGAAATGGACGCATGTGAGCCGCCTGCTGTTGATGGAAGTGCTGCGCCTTTCCTGGACGTGCTGGAACGGGCTGGGCTGGTCGAACTCCCCGCGCCGCGGCATCATTTGAAGGTTACAAAACCAATCGAAGTTCGCGATGGCGACCGCTTTATCGTCGCCATGCCTGACGACTGCCAGATTGTGAAAACGTCGATTGAATTCGACGATTCAGTGATTGGTTGCCAGCAAATCGAAATCGATGTCACTGACCAGTTTCTTATTCGGCGGCGCCTTGCGACAGCCCGTACATTTTGTCGGTTGAAAGATATCGAAATGATGCGACAAGCAGGCTACAGTCGCGGCGGATCGCTCGACAATGCCCTTGTGGTCGATGGCGATCGCTTGATGAACGCAAGTGGATTGCGGGACCCGCAAGAATTTGTCCTCCATAAAGCCCTGGATTTGATTGGCGATCTCCGTCTGCTCGGGGCACCAGTGATCGGGAAGATTGTGGCCCATAAATGCGGCCATGATCTCAATACACGCTTCGCGCGTCATTTGCTCGATCATCCTGAGTGTTTTGAGTGGGCTCACCTGCCACGGGCGGAAACGCGGTCCTTGGAAAAAACCGCTTGAATGCGCCAAATTACAGGGTGTTTCCTCGCCGTCTTGATTTGACGAAACTGATTGGCACGCCTATTTCTTAGTGCGATGCCATCTTCATTTGTTCTCATCCAAAGGCACCTGATCACCGTGAAATTTGTTCGTATTCTTGGTTGCGCTATTTTCATTTTCGGTATTGCTGCCTGCTCGTCGGGCTCGAAGAAAGAAAAGTTTGCCTACGTCGAGCGGCCTGTGGAGATACTTTATCTGGAAGCGACAGAGTCGCTAAAGCGGCGCCGGTATGAACGTGCCATTCCTCTATTTGAGGAAGTTGAACGCCAGCACCCTTATTCAGCATGGGCGCGCCGCTCGATGTTGATGAAGGCATTCGCGTATTATCAGCAGAATGACTATGATGATGCGACCACCGCGCTTGATCAGTTCATTTCCCTTCATCCTGGCAATAAAGATGTGGCTTACGCCTACTATCTAAAGTCCATGTGTTACTACGAACGCATCCGCGACGTGGGTAGGGATCAGGATTACACAAATAACGCTGTTCAGTCTTTGAATGACGTCATTCGACGCTATCCGGCAACGGAATATGCCCGTGATGCGCGTCTCAAGCTTGACCTTACATTTGACCACCTTGCAGGTAAGGAAATGTATGTGGGCCGGTTTTACATGACCGCAGGCAAACACATCGCCGCAATCAATCGGTTCAAGTATGTTGTCGATAACTATCAGACCACAAACCACGTGCCTGAAGCGTTGCACAGGCTTGTGGAAGGGTATTTGATGATTGGCGTTCCTGACGAGGCGCGCACGGCGGCCAATGTCCTCGGATACAACTATCCAGGCAGCGAATGGTATGAATATTCCTATAAACTCCTGTCGCGGAACGATCTGCTGGAGCAAGGAAGCTTGCCGGAACCGAGCAAACGCACCTTGAAAAAAATCGCAAAGCAAGAAAAGAAAAAACAAAAGCGGCTGAAGGATGTTTCCGGACCTGGAGCGATCCCGCCGCCGGACTCAGAAGAAATTCTGGGGAATGATCCGGTACCGTCGGATCGTATTCCGCCGAGCAATGGTCAGTAAGAGCATTAAACCATTGCCGCGCTGTGTTGTTGGTAATGGGCTCGTATGCTGACCGCGCTCCATATTCAGGATATCGTTCTCATCGACAAGGTCCAGTTGGACCTAAACGAGGGCATGACGGCCCTTACCGGAGAGACCGGCGCTGGGAAATCGATCCTGCTGGAAGCGCTGGGCCTCGCCACTGGTGCTCGGCCGAGCCGGGCATCAGTTCGCAAAGGTGCCAAACAGGGCAGCGTAACGGCCGTCTACGAACCAATGGCTGATCACCCGGTTTGGGCAGTGCTGGCAGAAAATGGTCTTTCATCGGAAGATGATCAGATCATTTTGAAGAGAATTCAGTCTAAAGATGGCAAGACCCGTGGTTTTATCAATGGCGAGCCAGTATCAGTTGGTTTGCTACGCTCAATTGGCCAAACGGTCCTTGAAATTCACGGGCAGAACGAAGGACAGGGTTTCCTTTCGCCTGCAGCGCATCGCGGATTGTTGGATGACTTCGCGGGCCTCGGCAAAGAATTGGGCAGGTTGAAAGACGCCTGCGAGGCGTGGAAGTCATCCGCACAGGAGCTGGAGGAGCGGAGATCGACACGGGCCGCGGCCCTGCGTGAATTGGATTATCTCCGTCATACCGCGGAAGAACTCGGCACGCTTGACCCTCAGCCTGGAGAGGAAACCCAACTTGCTGAGCAACGGGCGATGCTTATGGCATCCGAGGCAGTGGCCGAGGAACTCCGTCAGATCAACGGTGTACTTGATGATGACGGCGCTGAAGACAAGCTTGCCGCGACCGCCCGGAGGCTTGGCCGGGTCACTTCTCAATATCACGGTTCGCAGAGGGAAGCCCCGTCTGCGCAAGGAACAGCTAGCGACGCCCCAGAGGGGCGTCCTTTACTCTTTGAACTGACCGATGCATTGGAGCGGACCCTTTCCAACCTTATGGAGCTGAGGGCCCTGGCGACCGCCGCAAACGATCAGTTATCTGCAGCGGAGAATGCCCTTGAAGCGACGGAAGAACGACTGTTTGCTTTGCGGGCTGCTGGGCGTAAGCACGGCTGCACCCCTGACAAACTGGTTGAGATCAAGGAGCGAGCGGAAACAGCCCTCCAAACTGCAACCATGCAAGAAGACGAATTTAGCAATTTAGAAAAAAAAGTTTCAGACTTGAAAGAACACGCGCTCAAGGCGGCAAAAACGGTGTCAGCAAGCCGGCATAAGACAGCCCTTCAACTTGACGCCCAAGTCGCGGCAGAACTTGAACCGTTGAAGCTCGGAAAGGCAGTTTTCAAGACCAAGATTGTCTCGGACGAAACTGCACTCTCCGTTTCCGGGATCGATCTAGTCGAGTTCATGGTGGCAACAAACCCGGGCGCGGCCCTTGGGCCGCTGAAGACAATTGCTTCTGGGGGGGAATTGTCTCGGTTTGTTCTGGCTATGAAGGCCGCTCTTGCTGCAAAAGAAAACCGTACCGTGATTATTTTTGATGAGGTGGATGCGGGCGTCGGGGGTGCGGTTGCCGACGCGGTCGGCGAACGCCTGGCGCGCCTTGCCAGAGATGCTCAAGTTTTGGTCGTGACTCATAGCCCTCAGGTGGCGGCACGTGCAAACACCCACTGGCTCGTGGAGAAAACGAGCACGGATGACACTGTCTCCACAAAAGTTCATTCTCTTAATGCAGATGAACGCATTGAAGAAATCGCAAGGATGCTGTCCGGAGCTAAAGTAACTAAGGAAGCGCGGGCCGCAGCGCTACAGCTGCTGCATACACCGGCATCTGCAAAGCAAAAGGCTGAGGCAAAGCCCGCGAAGCGCGCCAGGAAAGCAAAGTCGGCGTGACCTCGAAAGCTGACGTGCAAAGACTGCTAACTTCCGCTTGGAAGAACTGGCTGACTCCAGTCAAAAGTCTCAGCGCGGATCAGGCCACGGACGAGTTGTCCATCCTTGCACGCTTAATGTCCATTGCGGATCAAGCCTATTACAACGATGCCGACCCTCTCATTTCCGATGCGGAGTACGATCGACTTCGGCAACGCAACGGTCTCCTGGAAAAAGCATTCCCCAAACTAATACGACAGGATTCTCCCTCGCAGAAAGTTGGCTCACCGCCCTCAACGTCGTTTGAAAAACACGCCCATGCCGTCCCGATGCTGTCTCTCGACAATGCGTTCGATGAGGATGATGTGAGGGCGTTTGCAACCCGGGCGCGGAAGTTTCTTAAACTCGCTGAGACAGACAGCTTGGCGTTCACTGCGGAGCCCAAGATTGACGGGCTCTCTTTGAGCGTTCGCTACGAAGCAGGCAAATTGAAAGTCGCAGCGACGCGCGGGGATGGGGCTGTTGGTGAGAATGTCACTGCGAACGCACTTTCTATCGCAGGCATTCCTCACGAGTTGCAGGGCGCGCCGGATGTTCTTGAAGTGCGCGGTGAAGTCTTCATGTCGATTCGAGACTTCAAAAAACTGAATGAAACCCTTCAGAAAGCGAACGAGAAAGTATTTGCAAATCCAAGAAACGCGGCGGCGGGGTCATTGCGGCAAATTGATTTTGCGATTACGGCATCGCGCCCTTTGAAGTTTTTCGCCTATGCATTGGGCGAAGTATCCTCGCCGATTGCGGACAATCAATTCGCTATGGTGGCCCAGCTGGCTGATTTTGGGTTTGCGACCAACGAACTGCTTGCCGTTTGTCCTGATACGGACGCTCTGATTAATCACT
>JBCBJV010000012.1:0-100422 GCA_038522945.1 Pseudomonadota bacterium | reverse complement strand
TGACTTTAAAGTCTCCCATGCTCTGAAACTTCTCGCTGAAAACAATATCCGCCCGCAAAGCATTATCGATTGCGGATGCGGCGCCGGGCGGGTGAGTTTTCGCTTCGCCGAAGCGTTCGATGTACAGATCACAGGGCTCGATGTCTCGTCCCAGGCTGTTGAGGCCGCTAAATCTCTGCACACAAACGACCGTCTTTGTTATCGCGTGGGCGCCATCGCGGCTGAACCGGATGGCGCTGTCGATCTGGGACTAATGTTCGACGTCTTCGAACACGTGGACGACTATCTTGGGTTTCTGCGCGCGGCAAAGCAAAAGGCACGGTACTGGCTCTTCAACGTCCCTCTCGATATGTCGGTCATGCATGTTTGGGACGGCACGTACATGCAACGGCGGCAATCGGTCGGGCATCTGCACTATTTCAGCGAAGACAGCGCCCGTGCGACGCTGGTCGATGCTGGCTACACAATCATCAATGACGCCCTTGCCGGTTATCACGATCTGACGATTGCGGCCGCGCAGGGGTGGAAACAAAAGCTCCGCCACATGCCCGGCAAGTGGCTTTATAGAGTGGCCCCTTCCACATCAGTTCGACTATTTGGGAACGCCTCATTGATGGTCCTGTGCGGGCCCGACGACGGATGATCTTGCGACAAGTTTTTCGGCGGCACGTGATCTAGTCACCGGCAAATGCGCTCAATCCTTGACGCTTGGCGATTAAAACAGAATATGCGCAAGGGCCCGGCTCTTTCAGCAGTAAGCCTTGAAACCGACAGCGAAGGGAAGCGCGCCATGGACCATGCAAGACAGGTTGAGATTCTGAAAAGCCTTATCCATCAGCTCGACACCAAGACGACTGTCGATGCTGGCGTGCAGATGCGCATGCCCACCAGTGACTACGTCTGCCCTGACCTTGCCAATCAAGAGTGGGAGGCATTCTTCCGCACCCATGTGCAGGTGATCGGCTTGTCCGGCGATCTGCCGGAGGCAAATTCATTCTTTACCATGAACGATTTCGGGGTACCTGTCCTCGCCATGCGGGGACCGGACGGGACGTTTCGGGCGTTTATCAATGCCTGTCGCCACCGGGGTGTGCAGCTGGCAAGCGAGGGCCGTGGGATAACGAGGCTTTTGACTTGCCCGTTTCATGCCTGGAGCTACGCAACGGACGGAAAGCTTATCGCGGTCCCGAACGAGGACCTCTTCGGCGATGTCGACAAATCCTGCCATGGCCTGATCGAATTGCCTGCGGCGGAAAAGTATGGACTCCTTTTTGTTCATCCGCAGCCGGACGGCCAACTTGATGTCGATGCTTTTCTTGGGCCCCTCGCCGATGAACTCGCCCTTCAGAGCCTGGAAACACAAGTCTTCTGCGGCGAGACGACGATCGATAAGAACCTCAACTGGAAGCTCGCGAACGATACCTTCGGAGAAACCTATCACTTTAAGACACTGCACAAGAACACGCTTGCGCAGAACTTCCATGGTGATACCTTGCATTACGAAACAATCGGCAAGCACCACCGCTTTACGTTTGCCAGGCGGACGATCGATGAAATTCGTACACTGCCGGAAGTAGAATGGGATCTCTTTGAAGGCGCGCTCGTCCTCTATTATCTCTTCCCGAACATCCAACTCATCCGAAGCGATGGCCGGGTCACTCTGGTAAAAATCTATCCGCACCCGACAGAGCCAGGCAGATCAATCTCCCAAATCCTGAGCTACTTTACAAAAGATATGATCGCGAAGATGGATGCTGCCCAAGCCGCCAGCAAGTCGGTTGTCTCCACAGACAATGTCTACGAACAGCGCAATGTGCGTGGTGCCATCATTACAATCGAAGCGATCATGGAAGTGTTTAACTCTACGATTGAACACGAAGACTACCTTATGGGTGAACAGCAACAGCGCGCAGCAGAAAGTGGCCTCGTTACCCATTCGCTCTTTGGGCGGAATGAACCCGCACTCCACCACTATCACAACACATTCCGCGAAGCGCTCGGTCGCCCGGCTTTGGAGGCGGTGCAGGGTTAAGCATCAGTCGCTCGCGTTTTTCCGATCAGAGAACCCGTCAATATACGGCGCATGACGTGATCGTCGTTCCCAGACGATTTTTCGCCGGCGGTCCAGCTCCGCGTCGATCCGGGCAACAAGGGCGTGTGACGCATCCAGATTACGCCCCCGCGAGATTGCCCGTTCCGCAAGCGAGCGTTGGCCAAGCAATTCTCGGAAAGAAAAATGAGAGAGCGGCGTTTCGTCCATTGGCCGAGACTGCCGCCAATCCCGTACCCTCCACAACATGACAGACAAGCGCGCCCCTCAACTGGTCTGGTTCAAGCGGGACCTGAGAGTTCAGGATCACGCGCCCCTGGTGCATGCCACAGAAGCAGGGCCGGTCCTGCCCGTTTACGTGGTCGAGCCGGATCTTTGGGCACAGCCGGATGTAAGTGGTCGACAGTTCGCCTTTCTGGGTGAGACCCTGGACGAGCTGCGCCGGGATCTCTCGCAGCTAGGGGCGCCGCTTATCTTGCGCATCGGCGATGTGATTGAAGAGTTTCAAAAGCTCCATGCAGCGACTGGCTTTGCCGCCATCTGGTCCCATGAAGAAACCGGAAATGGCTGGACATTCGACCGGGATAAGCGCGTTGCCGCATGGGCGCGCAACGAAGGGGTTGCCTTTCATGAGTTACCCCAGGGCGGGGTCGTCCGCCGACTGAAAACCCGAAACGGCTGGGCAAAGCGATGGGACGCCTTCATGGGCGACACGCAATTGCCGCCTCCATCGCTAACGCCTGTTAAAGCTTCAGAGCGCCTCACGCTCGATCATATTCCGTTAGCGGATGAAATAGGGTTGGCGCCCGATCCCTGCCCCGACCGGCAGGCAGGTGGCCGAACAAGCGCGCTGGCTTGCTTGGAGAGCTTCCTCACCGAGCGCGGCGCGCCCTATCGTAAGGCCATGTCCGCGCCGGAACCGGGCGCACGACATTGTTCGCGGCTTTCCCCCCATCTCGCCTTTGGATCGATTTCCATGCGCGAGACCGCACAAGCCCTCTGGGCTCGACAACGGGAGTTGAAAGACAGCAACGAACCAACCGGCCCCTGGCGAGGATCGATGACGTCGTTCTCCGGCCGGCTCCATTGGCGCCATCACTTTATGCAAAAGCTCGAGGACGAGCCGCGCCTGGAGTTTGAAAACCTCCACCCGGGATATGACGGGCTTCGGCCGGCAACCCCGGATACAGAGCGATTGAGCACCTTTGCCAATGGCGAGACAGGATTACCCTTTGTCGACGCCTGCATGCGCTGCCTGGCGGCAACCGGATGGATGAACTTCCGAATGCGCGCAATGCTGCAGGCAGTTGCGAGCTATCATCTATGGTTGCCCTGGCGCGACAGCGGTCTGGTCCTCGCGCGGCTCTTTACAGATTATGAGCCGGGCATCCACTGGTCGCAGGTGCAAATGCAATCGGGAACCACGGGGATCAATACCGTTCGCATCTATAATCCTGTTAAACAGGGGCACGATCAGGACCCGGATGGAAGCTTCACGCGGCGGTGGGTGCCAGAACTGACAAATGTGCCAGACAAATTCCTTCAGGAACCGTGGAAATGGGAGGAAGCAGACACCCTCCTTGGACGGATTTATCCCGAACCAATTGTGGATCCGGTGGTCGCCGCGCGGATCGCGAAAGAAAAAGTCTACGGCGTGCGGCGGAGCGAAGCCTTTCGGCACGGCGCAAATGCCATCCAGGAAAAACACGGCAGTCGAAAATCAGGCATTCCCGTTCGAGGTCAGCGACGAAAGAAAGCCGGGTCAGCGACCAGAAAATCGCGGCGCAAGAACGGCTCGCCGCCCGACAACCAGCTCAATCTGGACCTCTAGGGCTGGGGTATCTACGCTCTCGGCTTAATACCTGAGTTTGTATTCGGGACGGCTCCGTTGGTAACGACCTGAGACCAAAAGCCGGGCCGCCCGAAACCGATTGCACGCCCATTGGAGAATGCATGATCCCGTTCAAAGTCTGCTGCATGAAATCTGTTGAAGAAGCCGACATGGCAATCGAAGCGGGCGCGCAAGCGGTCGGCCTGGTGGGCCATATGCCGAACGGACCCGGCATTCTGCCCGATGAAAAGATCAAGGAAATCGCCGACCAGGTTCATGCGCGGCACCAAAACCGCATCTGGACCACGCTCCTGACCAGCGAAATCCAAACATCTTCGATTATCGATCATGTGCGGGTTACAGCCGTGAACACGCTCCAGATTGTCGATTGGCCAGAAGAAGGGTCATGGTCCGCACTTCGCTCCGCATACCCCACACTTCGCCTGATCCAAGTCATCCATGTGGAAGACCGAACGGCAATCGATCTGGCAAGGATTGCCGCGCCGCACGTGGACTATCTGCTGCTTGATTCAGGCAAGCCGAGCGCTGCGACCCGGACCCTTGGCGGAACGGGCGGTACCCACGATTGGTCAGTGAGTGCCGACTTGGTTCGGGAGATTGAAACTCCGGTCTTTCTGGCCGGTGGCCTTGATCCTGAAAACGTCCGCATCGCGATTGAGGAGGTGCGTCCCTATGGTGTCGATATCTGTTCAGGCCTGCGAAACAGAGAGAATGACTACGACCTTATCGACAGCAAGCTGCTGTCATTTGCAAACGCATTGAACCACTGAACAAAGCGTATACGGATATATGTGAGCCATGACGAATAAAGACCTGGATAAAGTTTCCTGCCGCTCGCCAGACCCTTCCAAGACCCCGACGAACATTCCGAAATGGAAGTACGACACTGTCGCTAATGCAATCACGGAGATTCTGAGGGCGGAGGAAGCCGCTTACTTCTCCGACTTGCCTGACAAGGTGGGCGAGACACTCTCGCCCGAGGCCCGGGACAATCTCGGGTCCCTCGCCTGGCACGTCACCACCGTAAAACTGGAAATGGAAACCCGCGGCGACATCGAGCGCGTTGAGGGCAAAGGCAAGCACCGCCTGCGGCTCACCCGGTAACTCAAGGCCCCCTTAAGACTTGTTCGGGTAGTCTTCCGCCGGGAGGATCCACCCATGGGCTATCGCAGCTTGCGCGCAGACTGCGTGATCGAGACCATCGACAAACTGACCTGCCGGATTGCCGAGCGCTTTCCGCAATCGGGGTTGCGCAATGTTTGTGCGGGACTTGGCGAGACCGCCCGGCGATGCGCTGCGGAAGCCGACCGGCTTTCCCAGCCCCAAACCTGGATCCGCGTTGGGGTTTATTCGGTCTGGATCGTTGGCGCGGCCGCCATGGTCT
Source organism: Pseudomonadota bacterium (assembly GCA_038522945.1). Classification (GTDB taxonomy): domain Bacteria; phylum Pseudomonadota; class Alphaproteobacteria; order Caulobacterales; family Parvularculaceae; genus MED-G105. Next base: position 95,136 of record JBCBJV010000012.1, on the reverse strand, counting down.
GGGTCGCGACCGGTCTTCATTACGGTGGCTTTGACTGGGAGGCGACGAGCCTCGTTCAGATCCTGGAGCCGGCCATGAATATTGCCGTTCTGATGGGCATCGGCGTCATTACGCTGGGTCGCCTGGAAGAACGCTGGAAGCGGGCCCGGGCGCTCGACTACCTTCACGAGCTGCGGTCCATCGCCCATGTCGTTGACATGCACCAGCTGGCCAAAGACCCCCACCGCCCCCAGGCGGGCACCAAATTTGCCCTGCGCCAAACACCCAACTCGCCAAAACAAGAGCTCCACGGCGTCCGCCTTGAGCGTTATCTGGATTATTGTTCGGAAATGCTCTCGCTGACCGGCAAGCTTGCCGCGCTGGTGGCCCAGAGCTGCAAGGACGCGGAAGTTGCCGCGGCCGCCAGTGACGTTGAAAACCTGACCACGGGGCTTTCGCGCAAAATCTGGCAGAAAATAATGGTCCTCGACCGGCTCCGGGAAGATGATGGGCAGTCGGTTATGCGGCCGGGTGCCAGACAAGACCTAGGGCGCGCCCACCAAGAAGCGAGTTAGCCCCTCAAAATTCTTGAGCGAAAGGCCATAAGGGGTTGATGCCGCCATTAACCCTGCCTACATCCCGCCGCGAACGAATAAGCTTCACGCTTTTGTTAATAACCTCCCATTAAGGGTAACTATAGCAAGGGGCCGCCCGGCTTTCGATTTGGGGACATTTCGCCCCGGTCTGGGCGCTTTCGAGAAAAGGCCCGCATCAGGGACGGCTCGCTTAGAGGAGAAGAATAAGATGGGCAAAGTCATCGGTATTGACCTGGGGACCACCAACTCATGTGTGGCGGTCATGGAAGGCAAAGAGCCTAAGGTCATCGAAAACGCCGAAGGCGCGCGGACGACGCCATCGGTCGTTGCGTTTACAGAGGACAGCGAACGCCTCATCGGCCAGCCGGCAAAGCGCCAGGCGGTCACCAACCCGGAAAACACGTTTTTCGCGATTAAGCGCCTGATCGGTCGGCCTTTCTCCGACCCCACGGTGGCAAAAGACAAGGGCATGGTCCCTTACGAAATCGTCAAAGCAGAAAATGGCGATGCCTGGGTAGACAGCCGCGGCGAGAAATACGCCCCCTCCCAGATTTCAGCGTTTATCCTCAGAAAATGAAAGAAACCGCTGAGGACTATCTTGGCGAAGACGTGACCCAAGCGGTTATCACGGTCCCTGCTTACTTTAACGACGCTCAGCGCCAGGCCACCAAAGACGCTGGCAAGATCGCGGGTCTTGAAGTCCTGCGGATTATCAACGAGCCAACTGCAGCGGCGCTCGCTTATGGCCTTGAGAAAAAAGACGGCAAGAAGATCGCTGTCTACGACCTCGGCGGCGGGACATTCGATATCTCGATCCTGGAAATTGGCGATGGCGTTTTCGAAGTGCTGTCCACCAATGGGGACACCTTCCTCGGCGGTGAAGACTTTGACTTGCGCATTGTCGACTACCTCGCAGACGAATTCAAAAAAGATCAGGGTATTGATCTTCGCAAAGACAAACTCGCTCTGCAGCGTCTGAAAGAAGAAGCCGAGAAAGCCAAGAAAGAGCTTTCCTCAACCTCGACCTATGAAGTGAACCTGCCGTTTATTACCGCAGACGCTTCCGGCCCGAAACACCTCAACATGAAGGTCTCGCGCGCCAAGCTGGAAAGCCTGGTGGACGATCTTGTCAAGCGCACGGTTGATCCGTGTAAAGCAGCACTGAAAGACGCTGGCCTTTCTGCGGGCGACATCGACGAGGTGATCCTTGTTGGTGGTATGACACGGATGCCGAAGGTCCAGGAAACGGTGACCCAGTTCTTCGGCCGCGACCCCCATAAAGGTGTAAACCCGGACGAAGTTGTAGCCCTTGGAGCGGCGATCCAGGCGGGTGTGCTGCAAGGGGACGTTAAAGACGTTCTGCTTCTGGACGTCACGCCCCTGTCGCTGGGTATTGAAACCCTCGGCGGTGTATTCACGCGATTGATCGAACGGAACACGACGATCCCGACCAAGAAGTCCCAGGTTTTCTCAACGGCTGAAGACAATCAGTCTGCCGTGACGATCCGGGTCTTCCAGGGTGAGCGCGAGATGGCAGCCGACAACAAAATGCTCGGCCAGTTTGACCTTGTCGGCATTCCGCCAGCGCCGCGCGGTGTCCCGCAAGTTGAGGTGACCTTCGACATTGATGCCAACGGCATTGTCCATGTGTCAGCAAAAGACAAAGCGACCAACAAAGAACAGTCAATTCGGATCCAGGCCTCTGGCGGTCTTTCCGACACCGACATTGATCAAATGGTCAAGGACGCTGAAGCCAACGCAGACGCGGACAAATCCCGCCGCGAACTGGCCGAAGCCCGCAACAACGCCGAAGCAACCGTTCACTCCACGGAGAAAGCGCTTTCTGAGCACGGCGACAAGATTTCCTCAGAAGAGAAAACCGCTATTGAAGATGCGATCACCTCGCTGAAAGAAACCCTGGCCAAAGAAGATGCGTCTGCCGAAGACATCACCAATGGCGCGCAGAACCTGCTCCAGGCGTCCATGAAATTGGGCGAAGCCATGTACAAAGCGGGCGCTGCAGAAGAAGGCGAGGATGGTCCGCTTTCTGGCGACGACCTTGGCGGCGAGGCAAAAGACGATGATGGCGTCGTCGATGCTGACTTTGAAGAAGTCGACGGCGACAAAAAAGACTAAGCCTCATTCTAATCAATGCTGACGAAAGGGCCGAACACCGCAACTGTTCGGCCCTTCTTCATGTGGACACAGAGCAATTCGGCGACAAAACCCCCTGGAACAGAAACCCCTGGGCACTGAATTCACTGGGCACTGAAATCCCTGGGCCTCGGGCCGAGCGACAAAAATCGAGAGGGGCAATCATGGGGTACCGACCGGGCCTGCCTCAGTTTTTTCCGGAATTGACAGGGCGGTGCGACCCGCAGCTGCAAGCGGTCATCGCCAAGATACCGCCCGGTGCAGGCGTGAGGCTCTATGAATTTCTTTCAAGGCATAGGTTTGAGGCTGTGACGTCCCAATTTCGTGTCGGCCCCAGTACGGTCTTTGCGACCCTTAAAGCTTGTTATGCCTCATCCCAATATGAGCGCGACATTATCGCCGCTAAGCTGCTGTCAAACCGGGCATTTTTTCTGGCGAGCGTGTTCGGTTGGCTCTTGCGGTTCCTCGAGCCGTTCTTGAAAAACAACACGCCAGCCGGTCGGCTGGCGGCCGGTGTCTATTGCACCGCGACGAAGCAATGACCATCTGAGACCAATGGCTGCAGATTATTACGATACCCTAGGCGTTCAGCGCGGTGCCGACGAAGCGGCGATCAAGTCCGCTTTCCGCAAAGCTGCGATGAAGTACCACCCGGACCGCAATCAGGACGACCCATCCGCGGAACAGAAATTCAAGGAAGTCAACGAGGCCTATGAGGTCCTCTCAGACGCCCAGAAGCGCGCCGCTTATGACCGGTTCGGCCATGCGGCCTTCCAGAATGGCGGCCAGGGCGGCTTCAATGGGGCGGGCACGGCCGGCGCGTTCTCAGATATCTTCGAAGATATCTTCAGCGAGTTCATGGGCGGGGCCCGTGGCGGTCGCGGCCGGGGACCAGGGCGCGGTGCGGATCTGAAGTATGCGTTAGATATCTCCATGGAAGATGCGTTCCGGGGCAAAAAATCGACGATCACCGTGCCGAGTTCCGTGACCTGCGAGACCTGCGACGGCGGCGGCGCAAGACCCGGGGCGACCCCTGTAACGTGCGGCACCTGTCGCGGAACAGGACGCGTGCGTTTCCAACAAGGCTTTTTCACTATGGACCGCACCTGCCCTGACTGCGGCGGCGAAGGGCAAATCATTGATGATCCGTGCGCAGATTGTGGCGGTACAGGCCGTCAACAACGTGAGCGTACACTCTCCGTGGACATCCCTGCGGGCATTGAAACCGGCACGCGCATTCGCCTCGCCGGTGAAGGCGATGCCGGCCCGCGCGGCGGCCCTGAAGGCGATCTCTATATCTTTATCCAAGTTGGCGAACACGAGCTTTTCGACCGTGACGGATCCGATCTTTATTGCGCCGCGCCCGTACCGATGACGACGGCAGCACTTGGCGGCGAGATCGAAACGCCAACGATCGATGGTGGCCGGGTTAAGATTACGATCCCCGAAGGCACCCAGTCGGGCAAACGTTTCCGGGTGCGGAATAAAGGCATGACCCGCCTCAACCAGAAAACCCGGGGTGATCTCTATGTGGAGATCGGCGTTGAAACGCCTGTGGGTCTCAACGCCAAGCAGAAAGACCTGCTCCGCGAGTTTTGCGCCGCCGGCGGCGATGAGGCGTGCCCGGAATCAAAGGGCTTTTTCAAACGCGCGAAAAACTTCTGGGATAATGTGAAAGAGGGGTAACGAGCTCTCCAAGTCCCTCAAATCGCCAGCCGCATCCGCACACACGGGAATGCAACTGAGCCCATGGGCACACGGATAAAGGCTTCGGTCTGGAACCCGTGGCCCGCATAGAACGCCTCGGCCATGAGCGTTGCATCACACATCACCACGCTAGCCCGTTCTGATTTTGCCTCACGAAGGGAGCGTCGCAGGAGCCGCCCACCGATCCCGCGCCCGCTTTGGCCGGGGTCCACCGCAAAATGACGGACATGAGCCGTGCCGGGAACAATGATCCCGCGCCCTGGGCTGCCATGGCTCCAGCCGCCGCACCCGACCACTTTGCCCGCCCCATCGCGTGCCACATAAAACCGGCCGGACCGGATCAGCTTTTCGTTGGGATGGGAGATAAGGCCCAACACAGGGGTCAATAATGCCGGCTCATAAAAAGGCGACAAAAGCTCCGCATAGGCACGCGCTACCACAACGCCAATGACCGGCGCGTCCTCCATGGTGGCGATGTCGATGTGGATCTGGTCCGCCATCGGGGCTCTTTTCAAAAAACTTATCGAACACCCTAGTGAGCGGGTGTATAAAGGCCAGCCATATTAGAACCGGCCCTATCAGAAAAAGCCCCTACTTGGCGCACGCGGCCAGCGCCGATAGGGTGCAGGCTTACCATCCCGTTCTAGGGCTGCGGATCACGCGCCAAGGAGAATTGACGCTATGAAAGCAAGAACGCGAACCAAAGCACCCTTCGCAGGGATGAGGTTCACCTCTTTAGCTGCCGCCCTCACGGGCGCGGCCTGTCTTGCAGCCTGTGGCAGCGAGACGGCGAGCGAGCCCCAAGATGACGCCAGCGCCGCCCTTATCGAAGCAGAAGACGAGACCTTGAACCGGGAACAGACCGTCTCGCCTGAGATTCTCAATGAGCGGATCGACAAGTTTTCCTACACAAACTTCGATGAAATCCGTGTCCGCCATTTGGACTTGGACCTTACAGTTGATTTCGAGACCAAGACCCTCTCCGGCATAGTGGTCATGGATCTGGACTATCCCGAGCCGGGCGCCCGGCGGCTGATCCTCGACACCAATGACCTCACCATCACCAATATCGAAGCGCGCGTTTCTGAGGCCTGGGAAGAAGCGCCATATATTCTCGGGGACGACGATCCGCTTTTAGGGGCCAAGTTGACCATCGACCTCCCCGACGGCGCTGATGCCGTGTTGGTTGAGTATTCCACGAGCCCGAATGCCAGTGGCCTGCAGTGGGTCTCTCCGGAAGGCACCGCGGGTAAAGAATTCCCGTTCATGTACAGCCAGGCCCAGGCGATCCATGCGCGGTCCATCACCCCGATCCAGGACACCCCGGCGGTACGGATCACCTATTCAGCGCGCCTCAAAACACCAGAAGGCCTCGTTGCTCTGATGAGTGCGGCGCAGGATCCGGACTATCTTGAAAGCGGTGAGAAGGATGGCGATTATTCATTCACCATGCCTCAGCCGATCCCGCCGTATCTCATTGCGATCGCCGTCGGCGATCTGGAGTTCCAGTCAATCAGCGAGACCATGGGCGTTTACGCGGAAAGCTATATCGTCGGGGCGGCCGCCAAAGAGTTCGAAGACACGCCGCAGATGGAAGTCGTCACCGAAGCGCTCTACGGGCCCTATCGCTGGGGCCGCTACGACATGATCGTCCTGCCACCAAGCTTCCCCTATGGCGGCATGGAAAACCCGCGCCTATCGTTCCTGACGCCGACGCTCGTTGCCGGCGATAAGAGCCTTACCAATGTAGTGGCCCATGAGCTGGCGCACTCCTGGTCCGGCAATCTCGTCACGAATGCAACGTGGCGCGATGCCTGGCTCAATGAGGGCTTCACCTCCTATGTGGAAAACCGGATCATGGAGGCGGTCTTCGGTGAAGAACGCGCCACCATGGAGCGCTTCCTCGACAAGCAATCCCTCATTCGAACCGTCGAAGAACTAGAGCGCCCGGCCTTAAGCCGATTGAAGCTGCCTGCCGACCTGAAGGACCCGGACGAAGCCTTTACACTTGTTGCTTATCTGAAAGGCGCTTTCTTCCTGAAGTTTCTGGAAGAGCGATATGGGCGTGAGACCTTCGACCCCTTTTTGAAAGCTTACTTCAACGAGTTTGCCTTCAAGAGCATCATTACCGAGGATTTTCTTCAGTATCTGGAGGAAAACCTCATGAATGAGCACCCTGGCGCCGCTTCGATGGAGGAAATCGAAGCCTGGGTCTACAAGGAGGGCATTCCTGACACTATCGAAATGACGGTCTCGGACAAATTCACCGCGGTCGACAATCAGTTGGCAGACTGGTTCTCAGGCAATGTGCCCGCAGAAGATCTGGAGACCACCTATTGGACCACCCACGAATGGCTGCATTTCATCAATACGCTGCCAGTAGCGATCACGCCGGATCAGCTTGGTGAACTGGATAGCGCCATGTCCCTCAGCGGTAATCCGAATGCGGAGATTGCCTTTGCCTGGTACATGCAGGCGATCAAAGCAGGCTACGAGCCAGCGTTCGAACCCTTGAACGAGTTCCTCGTAAATGTCGGGCGCGGCAAGTTCATCTATCGCCTCTACCGGGCCCTTGCTGAAACCGACCGGCGCACCTGGGCCATGGGTGTCTATGACCAGGCGCGGTCCGGCTATCACCCGATTGCGCAGGGCCGCATCGACACGATCTTTGAGGAAACCGCTGGCGAATGAGCCTGTCGCGTATTGCCATTTCGGGCGCCGCAGGCCGTATGGGCCGCGCCCTCTTGAGAGAAGTCCTGAGTACACCGGAAACGACGGTGGCCGGCGGGCTTGAAGCGCCGGGATCATCGAACCTGGGTAAGGACCTTGGTGTCCTGGCCGGGCTCGACGGGATCGGCCTACAAGTGAGTGACACGCCCGCAACTGTCTTGACCGGGTCTGATGTGCTCATCGATTTCACCGTTCCCGCCGCAACGGTCTCGGTGGCGGCGGCAGCAAAGGGCCACAATGTGCCCCTCGTCATAGGCACCACGGGCTTCAGCGACGAGCAGCAGGCTGAGCTGGAGGCCCTCGCCCGGACGATCCCCATCGTCCAGTCGGGCAATATGAGCCTTGGCGTCAACTTCCTCCTTTCACTGGTGCACCAGGCTGCCAAAAACCTCGGGGCTGACTTCGACATCGAAGTGATCGAGGCACACCACCGCCGCAAAATCGACGCCCCGTCGGGGACTGCCCTCATGTTGGGCGAGGCCGCCGCTGAAGGACGCGGGCTGGACTTATCAGCCGCGCAGGTCACCGACCGGTCAACGATCCGCCAGGCACGCAGGTCAGACGAGATCGGCATGTCGGTTGTCAGGGGCGGCGGCATCATTGGGCGTCATGAGGTCATGTTCGCCAGCGACAGCGAGGTGATCACGCTTTCCCATGAAGCGCTGGATCGAAGCCTGTTTGCCAAGGGAGCCGTACGCGCTGCCCGCTGGGCGATCGGCAAAGACCCAGGGCTTTACTCCATGGGCGACGTGCTCGGACTAAAAGAGTCTCAAAAATAGACGGCAAGATCGGCGTTCCGAAACACACCGCCCCGTTGACGCCTCGCCAACAAGGCAAACGCAATTTTACCATACGAGGCCCCCGTTCCTTAACCGTCCCCGTGCAAACGTGGAGACAGGAGCGAGAGTGTCATGAATGATCAGTTGTTTGGAGCCGCGTTGTGTGTCGGGCTCATTGTCGGCGCGGTGAAATATTTTGAGGCGAACAAAAACGCCGAACCAGAATCGCTACCGGTTGCCGAGACTGTCGCGCCCACCGCCCACAATGTCTTCGCGCGGGAAGTGCGTATTCGCCAGGGTGTGCACAATCAGTACTTTGTCTCCGCGCGCGTCAATAATCGGCCTGCGTCATTTCTGGTGGATACAGGCGCCAGCTATGTGGCCTTACGTGAAACCGACGCCCGCAATTCTGGTATTTATCCGAGAGCGGATGAATATAAGCACCCTGTCCAGACAGCTAATGGTGTGACCCACGCAGCATTCGTGACGATTGATGCCATCGAAATCGATAGCATCATTGTGCATAGCGTTCAGACATTTATTCTGCCTGATGAGCAACTCGCCACAAACCTGCTCGGCATGAGCTTCTTGTCAGAGCTTCAGAGCGTTGAAGCGCGGAACGGCGAATTGGTGCTGAAGGGATAGGGTTTTTTCCTCCCATTCCTGCCATTCCTGCCATTCCCCCAGCAGCGGGGATCCATAACAAAGGGACTAACACTAACTGGATTCCTGCCTTCGCGGGAATGACAGAGTTAAATTCAGACTAACGCTGCAACAAGCTCGGCAATGCGCCCAAATCCGCCCCGGCCTGGCGCATGAACATTTTTCGCAAGGGCGCGATAGCATTAACTGCCCCGAGCCCCAAACGACGCGCGTGACGGATCGGCGCGATATTGTTTGAGAACAGACGATTGAGGACATCCGTGCCAAGCGCAAGCGTTGTTGAATCATACCGGCGCCATTGCTGGTACTTTTCAAGCGTTGCCAGTTGACCAATATCAAGCCCGACGGACTGGGCCTCCGCGAGCACATCATAAAGCGCGGCGATATCTTTCAGGCCCAGATTGAACCCTTGCCCAGCAATCGGATGAATGGCCCGGGCCGCATCGCCAATCAATACAAGACGCTTTGAAATAAACTCATGGGACAGATGAAACGCTAAGGGATAAGACCAGCGCGGCCCCTGCAGATCGACATGGCCGAGATATTCACCAAACCGCGAAGCGATCGCGTCGCGGAACTTCTCGTCGTCCAGGGCCATATACACGCGCGCAGCATCTGATTTTTCTGTCCAAACGAGCGACGCGCGATTTTCCGTCATTGGAAGAATAGCGAATGGCCCGGACGGTAAGAATAGCTCTTGTGCAACGCCTTTATGAGGCCGGTCATGAGTCACAACAGTAACAATCCCGGACTGAGGATAACCCCATTTATGAACCTTGATACCGGCCGCACTGCGCAACGGCGAATAGCGACCGTCCGCGGCCACAACGAGAAGTGTCTCGATGGTATCGCCATTGTCTAGCGTCAAACGCGCACGGCCTTTGCCGGGATCAAACCCCGTCTGCTTTCGACCAGAGATCAACTCAACACGGTGTTCACGTTCCAGCGCACGATAGATCTCACGACGCATGATCCGGTTTTCGATGATCCAGCCGAGCGCTTCTTCCCCATCCAGTTGGCGACTGTCGAAATGCATGTCGAGACCAGCGACACCCGCAAACTCTCCGGATCGGTCCCGATGACCGTCGGTCACCAGAATATCGCGGATTGGTTCGGCTTCGCTTTTCATGTCCGCCCAAAGGTCGAGACGTTCAAGCAGCCGCACGCACGCATAGGCGAGTGCCGTCGTTCGTCCATCGTAGGACTGATCGAGCATGGCCTCTATTGGCTGCGGATCAATGATCGCAAGTCGAAACCCCAGCCGGGCCAGGGCTAACCCGCTGAGCGCTCCAGCAAGGCCGCCGCCAACAACGACAATATCATATGACTTCTGCGCCAGGGACGTCTTGGTTTCCATGAACTCGGTATTCCATGCGAAATCGGGCTCGTCGAGCACAACCGGCCAATTTGCGGCGAACCGCCGCCACTGTTGCAGCGCAGCAAAAACGATCTTAGCCTAGGCAGTTAAAACCCACGTCAAAAGCCTATGCCAGAAGCTGAAAACAAAACCCGACGGCAGCGGCTCAAGCAAGAACATGAAGAAGGATTCGGCCCATGATGCGTGCCCTAACCCTTGTCGCGCTTTCCCTCGCCATATTGGTTCAAGGCGCGCCCGCGGCCCTCGCCCAGGATGCGGCGGCGCCTGCCAGCGACACCTCTCAGTTTGTCTTTAACTCGCTGCTGTTCTTGTTCTCCGGGGTGATTGTCATGTTCATGGCTGCCGGATTCTGCATGCTGGAGGTCGGTCTCGTACGCTCCAAAAACGCAGCAACAATCTGTCTAAAGAATATTGCGCTCTACTCCATCGCAGGCGTCATGGTTTGGACGGTGGGATACAACCTTATTTACACTGTTGAGCCCGGTGGACTTTTGGGCAGCTTTACCTCTTGGCGCGCGGACGATAACGATCCTGTCGGGACCGGGTATGCCGCCTCGTCAGACTGGTTCTTCCAGATGGTCTTTGTTGCCACCGCCGCGTCGATTGTCTCTGGCACGTTGGCTGAACGGATTAAGCTGTTGCCGTTCCTCATTTTCGTGGCACTCCTGACAGGGATCATTTACCCGATCCAGGCGTCATGGGAGTGGGGCGAGGGCTATCTCGACGCCACCTGGCAATTCTCTGACTTTGCCGGCTCAACTCTCGTTCACTCCACAGGCGGCTGGGCAGCCCTCGCTGGTGCCCTGGTTTTGGGGCCCCGGCGCGGGAAATATGACGGAAGCCGGGTTCTCCCCCTGCCTGGCTCAAACCTGCCGCTGGCAACCCTCGGCACTTTCATTCTCTGGCTCGGCTGGTTCGGATTTAATGGCGGCTCCCAGCTGGCGCTTGGCACCATAGAAAATGCCGTCAATGTGGCGAATGTTATCGTCAATACGAATATGGCGGCTTGTGGCGGCGTTCTATCGGCCGTCATCATGACCAGCTTTATCTACCGGAAAATCGATCTCACGATCGTCTTGAACGGCGCGATTGGTGGGCTGGTCTCGATTACCGCAGAACCGCTGACCCCGGCGATTTGGCAGGCGGTTGTGATAGGTGCTTTTGGCGGCGTCATCGTGACAGTTGCGATCCCTCTCCTGGATCGATTGCGCATCGATGATGTGGTAGGGGCCATACCCGCCCACTTGCTCTGTGGGATATGGGGCACCCTGATTGTTCCTTGGACCAATAGTGATGCCTCGATCGTTGGACAGGCCGTGGGCGTGATCATGATCGGCGCATTCGTATTTGCAACCAGCTTGTTGATCTGGCTGGCGCTGCGCTATTCTATCGGCATCCGCTCTGCGATCGAAGAGGAAACAGACGGTCTCGATAAATCCGAACTTGGGCTTGAGGCTTACCCCGAATTCGCCAATTCATAAGGCAAATGGTTAACGCCCATTAACCCTTTTTGACCGTCGCCGTGGCACACTAAGCCTTGAGATTTCTGCACGGGCCGGCCGCTTGGTTTGCTCGGGACCGACCGTCTCCTGTGTTTCGTGGGCAAAAGGATCGTCGCCTGGCAATGACTTTCAGTGGTTTAAAACGCCTATGGCTATATCGCGCGGGCGGCGCGGCCTTTGTCATGCTTGGCTTGTTTCTTCTTGGGTCAGTGGCGTCTTTTTCCATCAGCGACCCTAGCTGGAATACCTCAACTGGTGCTGCACCGGAAAACATGTTCGGCTTGCCCGGCGCTATTATCGCTGACGCAATTCTTCAGCTCCTTGGGGGTGCATGGTTTGTTTTCGTTTTGCCGATGTTGGTTTGGGGCGGCGTTGCCATTGTCGATGGCGGCAATCACGCACCGGAAGACCGGTCGCCGCGTGAGGTTTTAGTCCGCATTGGCGTCTTCCCCATAGTGGTGGCGCTGACAGTCTGCGCCCTTGGTTTGCTGCCGACACCCATCACTTGGCCGTTTAATACTTCTCCCGGCGGGCTTATGGGCGATGGGCTACTTGGATTGGTTTTCGATCGTGCGGGACTTGCCACACTTTTGCGCGTGGCTCTTTTGTTGACGCTCAGCACTGCTGCCCTTGCCGGCCTAGCGCTAACTTGTGGTCTGACCCGGGATAGATTGTTGGCAGCCTGGTCAGCGGGGCTTTGGCTCAATGAATGGCTGCAATCATTCGTCAGTGAGCGTCTTGATGCAGCTGGGATTGACATGCCGTCTCCCCGTCAGACCAACGAAACTTGGACCGATAACGACCTCGGCGAGCTGGCCCAACCAAAGGGCGCTGAACTTGAGAACTCCGCTAGCGAAGCGGCGAGTGTCGATTTCGAAGATGAGAGCGACACCCTCGTTGCGCCTCCGTCCCAACGCCGGATCATTCGTGAGGAGCCGAGCAAAAAGAAAGGCCGCAGAGAAACTCGCGAAATCCAGCCAGATTTCCCGGTCTTTTCTCCCGGTTCTTACCAGCTTCCAGCCTTGAACCTACTGGCAAAGGTCCCTGCCTCACGTGGCGAAGTCGTGTCGGACGAAGCCCTGGAACAAAACGCCCGGATGCTTGAAAATGTCTTGAGCGACTTCGGCGTTCGCGGCGAGATCATCAATGTCCGCCCTGGCCCCGTCGTGACGCTTTACGAATTGGAACCGGCTGCCGGGGTTAAGTCTTCCCGCGTCATTGGCCTTGCCGATGATATTGCTCGCTCAATGGCCGCAGTGGCGGCGCGGGTCGCGGTCATCCCAGGACGGAACGCCATTGGTATCGAGCTCCCCAACCAGACCCGCGAAACCGTTTTCATCCGTGAGCTGTTTTCCAGTGACGACTTTGAAAATACCCGCGGCGATCTCACACTTACTTTGGGCAAGTCCATCGGCGGTGAGCCGGTTTTCGCAGATCTTGCGCGTATGCCCCACTTGTTGATCGCGGGAACGACTGGCTCGGGTAAGTCAGTCGGGATCAACACGATGATCTTATCGCTGCTTTTCCGTCTCTCACCGGACGAATGCAAGCTCATCATGATCGACCCGAAGATGCTGGAGCTTTCCGTTTACGAGGGCATTCCGCACTTGCTTGCCCCGGTCGTGACTGATCCGCGCAAAGCTGTCGTGGCCCTCAAGTGGACCGTTCGTGAAATGGAAGAGCGCTACCGGAAAATGTCCAAGCTTGGCGTGCGCAATATTGAGGGCTTCAACCAACGGGTTGCTGAAGCTGACGCCGACGGAGAAGTCCTAACCCGGACGGTTCACACCGGCTACGATGGCGAAACTGGAGAGCCAGTTTACGAAAGTGAAGAGCTCGATTACAGCGCCATGCCGTTTATTGTTGTGGTCATCGATGAGGTTGCCGACCTCATGATGGTCGCCGGCAAAGATATCGAAGCCATGGTGCAGCGGCTGGCGCAAATGGCACGGGCCGCTGGCATTCACTTGATAATGGCGACCCAGCGTCCTTCCGTTGACGTGATAACCGGCACGATCAAAGCGAACTTCCCCACGCGGATCAGCTTCCAGGTCACATCAAAAATCGACAGCCGCACCATTCTTGGCGAACAAGGGGCCGAACAACTTCTCGGCATGGGTGATATGCTCCACATGGCGGGCGGTGGGCGCATCCGCCGGGTCCACGGCGCCTTTGTTTCCGATGATGAAGTGGAGAAAGTCGTTAAGTTCCTGAAAAAACAGGGCAAGCCGGACTATGTCCAAGAAGTCACCGAGATGCGCGAGGATGAAGACGGGGCGGTCGCCGGTCTTGATATCGGAGGTAATACGTCATCCGGCGATGCGCTATATGACAAAGCCGTTGCAATTGTGATCCGTGACCGGAAGGCATCGACGTCTTACGTTCAACGACGACTGCAGATTGGCTATAACCGCGCAGCAACGCTGATTGAGCGGATGGAAGAGGACGGCGTCATTTCACCGGCAAATCACGCGGGCAAACGCGAAGTGCTCGTGGGAGAAGACGCAGCCTAAGCCCGGCTTGGACAAGCCTTGTGGAAAAGCTGGCGCTCTCTTCTTTTGTCGCGTATGACCGCGTCCAAGCTAATTCTGGGAGAGAAACATGCAAGGGAACGGGCATACGGATATTCCGGCAACCGAGCTAATTGCGTGCGAGACCCCTGAAGATGCCGTCGATGAGCTGATTGAACACTATGAGCGCGCGATGGCACAGGTCGCCACGCGGTTCGATTCTTACGCAAAAGGCCGATTGAAAATCGGCGAAGGGGATTTTGCGTATTACCCTTTTTTGTGCGTTGAGGTACCTGCAGAGCAGTCAACCCAAACCAGTAATCTCGCCCTTGGCCGCGTTGCGTCCACCAGTATCTACGGCATGACGATCACGCAGCCGGCGTTATTCAAGACCTATCTCCTAGAGCAACTCCAGCGCATCATGCGGCGGTTTTCCGCCAAGATCTTTGTGGGAAAGTCGACAACACCTATACCGCTCAGCTTCGCGCTGGAAAGCGCGACTGTCGCCCTGTCGGCGCAGCAACGCGAAGAGCTACAATACTACTTCCATACGCCAAACCTGGTTTCCACCAACGACGATATCGTTGACGGGAAACTGATCCTGATGCGTGAAGGACCCCTTCCGCTTTCCTTGTTTAATGCGGAGCGCATTGATTACTCCCTGCACAGGATACAGCACTACACCGCCACGAAGCCGCAACATTTTCAGGAATATGTTCTCTTCACAAACTATCAACGTTATGTGGATGAGTTCATTGACTATGGCGTGCGAGAGGTTGAGGCCGGGAATGCGCTGGCGCTGATTGAGCCCGGTGGCCGGGAAACCCGCAAAGGGACTGGCCCCTCCAAGCCGCCCATCGCCAAGGCGCCGCAAATGCCGGCCTATCATCTACTGAAGGAAAACCGGCAAGGCATCACGCTAGTGAACATTGGCGTTGGCCCGTCTAACGCAAAGACAATCACAGACCATCTGGCTGTGCTGCGGGCGCAAGTCTGGCTCATGATCGGCCATTGCGGCGGACTGCGCCGGACACAACGCCTGGGAGACTATGTCCTCGCTCACGCATATTTGCGCGACGACAATGTTCTGGACGATGTCCTGCCTCCTTCAGTGCCCCTGCCGAGCCTTGCTGAAGTGCAGGTTTGCCTGACAAAGTCCGTCCAAGAAGTTTCGGGCATTGATATGTCCGAGCTAAAAGAGCACTTGCGCACTGGAACCGTTGTCACGACCAGTGACCGCAATTGGGAATTGCGATTTGACCAGATCGCCGTGCGGTTGAACCAGTCCCGTGCGATTGCCATCGACATGGAATCTGCAACGATTGCGGCTAACGGGTATCGTTACCGCGTCCCATACGGCACCCTCCTGTGTGTGTCTGATCGCCCGTTACACGGTGAAATCAAACTGCCCGGCATGGCTGACGCTTTTTATCAAGAGCGGGTAAGCCAGCACCTGGAGATCGGCATCCGGGCGATTGAGCATTTGCGCAGTGAGGCAGAAGCCGGCACGCTTCAGTCCCGAAAGCTGCGCAGCTTCGACGAACCGTTTTTCCGTTAATCGGCAATCAACTCCGCAACGACAGAATTGACGAGCATCTGTCCAGTCTCAGTCAACCTAATCTTTAGGCCATCTCTCTTTAACAGATTGTCCGCCTCTAGCTGTGCGAGCTTTCCAGAAAGCCTGTCTTGTTCATCGGCAGACAAGACCAGGCCATCGACCCATCTTAGCCCCATTGAAAGTCGTTCAATGAACTGGCCCTCTGGCGTTAACGGTTCGAGCACTTCCAGACGGTCGGTCGGATCAAGATCTAAACGCAAATACTCTGTTGGCTGAGAAACCGTCTTGGTCGCAACCCGATTACCGACAAGTGTAACGCGTCCATGGGCACCGGGCCCAATCCCCACATAATCATGACCCTGCCAATACAGTTGATTATGGATAGCCCTGTAACCTGGCCGGGCATGGTTCGAAGTTTCATACCGCAGGAGGCCCGAAGTTTCGAGCACGTGTTGGGTCAACTGATAGAAATCAGCGCCCTTGTCATCGTCCGGCGGTTTCCATTGGCCCCGCTCAACTGCGCGTTCGAATGCGGTCCCAGGCTCAATCGTCAACTGATAAGCTGAAAGGTGCGGTGAGCCGAAACCCGCCGCCCGCGTCAGGGTTTCTTCCCATTTCGGGAGCGTCTGTTCCGGCAGGGCATAGATGAGGTCAAATGTATAGCGATCGAAGAGAGCCCCGATTTTCTCGACCGAGTCGATTGCTTCCCTGCCAGAATGGTTTCGCCCTAGGAACTTAAGTTCATCATCGGAAAAGCTTTGCACACCAAGTGAGATACGATTGACACCAGCTTGGGCGAAGTCGTTCAGCCGCGTTGTTTCAGCGTCGGTCGGGTTAGCTTCTAAGGTGATTTCGATAGAGCTGTCTGCTGCCCAAAGGCGCGTTGCTGTCTCAATCAACGATCCGACCAGATTGACTGGCGCTAGGGACGGCGTGCCGCCGCCGAAGTAGATACTCACCAGCTGGTGGTCAGGCATGAGGCGGTGCCAATAGGCAAGGTCAGCCAACAACACATCTCGCCAGCGGTCGGCGTCGACAGGACGCGACTTGAAAACATTAAAGTCGCAATAGGGACAAATTCGTGTGCAATACGGCCAGTGCACATACACACCAAACCGCTTGTGAGCGGTGGTCCTATGACGGTCTTCAATAGCAGTACTCAAGGCAAGACCGCCTTGAACTTCTGCAAGGCCCGTGTGCGATGGGAGAATTTTTTCTTCTCGGCAAGAGACATTTCGCCGAATGTTCGATCCTCTCCTTTAGGCACAAAGATCGGATCATACCCGAAGCCGCCAGAGCCGCGCGGCGGAAAGGTCAGCGTACCTTTAACCTCACCTTCAAAGAACACGGCCTCACCGTCGGGATGCACAAGACATAGACATGAGTGAAAAGTTGCTCGATTGTCTCGCGCCCTCAAAACCCCAAGAGCGTGGGCGATTTTGCCCATCGCGAAGCCGAAATCACGGTTACCGCCCGCGGTCTCGGACCAATTCGCGGTGAACACACCTGGCCGACCAGCAAGCGCTACAATCGCTAAGCCTGAATCATCTGCCAACGACGGGGCGCCGCTTGCGCCCATTGCCGCACGCGCTTTGAGTTCGGCATTTTGACGAAAGGTCAATCCGGGCTCTTCCGGCTCAGGCAGATTGAGGTCTCTTGCGCTGGCCAGCGTAAGGCCGTGGCTGTCGATCAGATGACGGATTTCATCGATCTTGCCCTGGTTATGTGTCGCAAGGACTAACCGGCCGGGGCTCAACTTACGCATGGAAAGCTATCCCGCCGAGCCAGCGATAGGCCGTTGATCAGAGGGCGCCCTTGAGCGGCTCGACCAAGTCTGTTTTTTCCCAAGAGAAGCCACCGTCCGCATCAGGTTCGCGCCCGAAATGGCCGTAAGCTGCGGTTCGGGCATAAATCGGTTTGTTCAAATCAAGATGACGGCGGATCCCGGTCGGTGAAAGGTCCATGACCTCCCGGATCGCCTCTTCCAATTGATCCTCGTCGACGGATTTCCCCGTACCGTGAAGATCAACGTAGACTGACAGTGGCTGAGCAACACCAATGGCGTATGAAAGCTGGATCGTGCAGCGCTCCGCCAGGTCAGCCGCAACAACATTCTTCGCCAGATATCGTGATGCGTATGCCGCTGATCGATCAACTTTTGTCGTGTCTTTACCGGAAAAAGCCCCGCCGCCGTGGGGCGCCGCGCCGCCATAGGTATCAACAATAATTTTGCGACCTGTCAGACCGGCGTCACCATCCGGGCCCCCAATCACAAACTTGCCCGTGGGATTCACGTGCCAAACGCACTCAGGATCGATGTCGATCCCCGCCAGGGATTGTCGGATGTAGGGCTCTACAACTTCCCGGACTTTATCGGAGGACCAGTCCTCGTCCAGATGCTGCGTTGAAAGAACGATCGACACAACTTCCGCTGGAATTCCATCTTTGTACTTAACGGTGACCTGGCTCTTTGCGTCGGGTCCTAGCCGTCCCGCATCACCGATGTTGCCGTGCCTGGCACCCGCAAGGTCCTGGAGGATCTTGTGACTATAATAGATTGGGGCTGGCATGAGGGCTGGCGTTTCCCGGCAGGCATAACCGAACATGATGCCCTGATCGCCCGCACCTTCCGCATTGCTGTCAGAAGCACTGTCCACGCCTTGTGCGATGTCGGCGGACTGTGCGTGAAGCAGGACATCGATGTCGGCCGTGTCCCAATGGAAACCGTCTTGCTCATATCCGATTGATTTAATGGCGTCGCGAGCCGCCCTGATAAACGGTTCGGCGACGACATGACCGCCGTCGGCCATAAAGGATGGCGGCGTGCGGACCTCACCGGCGATGACCACTTTGTTGGTTGTTGTTAGCGTCTCGCAGGCTACCCGTACCGTCCAGGGGTCGACACCATCTTCAGCGGCACGGCGGTAAATTAGGTCGACAATCTCGTCAGAGATCCTGTCACAGACTTTGTCAGGATGACCCTCAGAAACGCTTTCGCTTGTAAAAAGGTAGGATTGCCTCGCCATTTGATTAGGTCGCCTTCATATAAAGAAAAGTTTATGTCTCGAGTTTCGCTGCTTCTATCTGACCGAGCTCAACCTGTCTACTTTTAGGAATACAACTTTAAATTGCGCTTAAAAGGCGACGCAGCCTTCTATGCCGACCTCTGCGAAGGTCTCTGCAGGCCAACTGGTGCTTTTGGATACCACGCAGCTGTCCAATGATCGGTCGATCGGTGATATCACCGATTCAATAGATCTCTTCACAGCGCGCCTCAAAGCAACCAAGGCATGCGCCAGCCCAAACTTCGCGAAGCAAGGAGCTCCCATGACGTCAGCAGCCACTCTATCTCCAGAAGATCTTATCAGTCTTTGTCACAATACAATCGACGAGTTAGAGACTTTGGCTGCGAGAGACCCTGGAGACAATGGCGTGCGCCGACTGGCGTTCCAGGTCTTTAATGCGTTGGAAAGCAATCAAGTCGACATCCCGACCCTTCGTCGGGCAATCAAAACTCTCAGTGATCAAGCGCTGGTCCGGCGGGCTGGACGCTTCCGGAAGAGGCACCTGTTCTCTCCAGCCGAGATTCGTAAAATGGTCCGGACACGTCTTAATGAGAATGGTGTCCAGACATTCCAAGACTTCAAACAGCTCGTTGAGCAGGTCCGGTTCGGTGTTGTCTTTACCGCGCACCCGACATTCGCAAACAACGCCAACTTGCGCCGAGCCATCGGTCACTTTGTCGATGATGGCGACGCCCAAGCATTCTCCGAAGCGTTGGGTCATCTGACACACATGCCGCCAGAAACAATTTCGTTGTTCGAAGAACACGAAGAAGTCGCTGAGAGACTGGAAAATGCGCGCACAGCCAATGATGCCATCACTGATGAGATCCTAACAATAGCCCGTGAACAGTATCCTGACGATTGGAAGACCCTCATCCCATCACCTATAAGCTTGGCTACATGGGTTGGGTACGACCTTGATGGGCGCACAGATATCCATTGGGGGCAAACGCTCTTTATTCGGCTCACGGAAAAGGCTGAACAACTCACTAGATATGGTGAAACGCTAGAAGAAGTTGCGAAGGCATCCGGGAACACGGTGCTGGCAAGTTGCGCTGATGAACTGCTCAATGCAGCCGCCTACTGTAACGAGCAAGCGGAGGCCTTCAACTCCGATTTTGCCGACCCCAAAGATGTGGTGAATGCTGGTAACCTCTTGACGGCCGACGACCCACGCAAGATCGTTAGCCTTGAAGCCGTGATTGCGACCCTGACCAAAGAGATCGGCACGCTCGATGATGACGCGGCGTTAGGTGTATGCAAACTGCGTGCTGCCATGACCATTTATGGTCTCGGTTCTGCAAGGATCCATCTGCGCGTCAATGCCGCTCAAGTCAGAACAGCGCTCCAAGCAGATCTGGGCGTTAAAGACACAGGTGGCTTTGCAGAGCGCACAGTCCTTGCTTCCGCATCCGCAAAATTCGCCGAAAGCAAGTCGATCCGCACAAACCTCGGGTCAGTTTTTTCCGAACCAATGACGGCTCGCCGTCAACTTATGCTCTGTGCTCAGATCATCAAGCATATTGATGCCGATACACCGATCAGGTTCCTTATTGCCGAATGTGAAGCACCGGCAACGATTATGGGTGCGATCTATCTTGCTCGGGTCTACGGGGTAGATCATCGACTGGATATCTCCCCACTTTTTGAAACGCCCGATGCGCTTGAAAGCGGTGGACGCCTCGTTGAAAGGCTTCTCAAAGAAGAGGGTTACCGGGACTACATTAGAGCTCGCGGCGTACTTGCTCTTCAGTTCGGTTTCTCCGATAGCGGACGTTTTATGGGACAGGTTTCCGCCGACATGGCAATCGAGCGAATCCATATTCTAGTTGCTCGAGAGCTGGCGAAAGACCCTATCGAAGGGGTGAAGGTAGTCCTGTTTAACACCCATGGTGAATCAATGGGGCGCGGGGGTTTCCCTGGAAGCCTTGATCAGCGATTTGACCATCTCTTCACTCCATGGGCTCGGGCTCGCTACGCCAAGGAAGGACTGCATCCGGTCGCAGAAAGTAGTTTCCAGGGCGGTGACGGATTCTTGCACTTCGAAACTGAGAATGTTGCCCTATCGACCATGGGACATGCCTTTTCCTGGGCATTTTCAAGCTGTGAACCAGATAAGTCGGACCGTTTTTATCAGGACATCAACTATTCCTGGGATCTCTACCGCGCGATAAAGGCGTGGCAGGAAGACCTCTTTCAAGATCCTCACTACCAAACCGCTCTTGGCGCATTCGGCGCACAGCTTTTACCCAAGACAGGCTCTCGCAAAGTAAAGCGCCAGAGCGGTACATCCATGCAAGACGCCGCAAGGTCCCTCCGCGCTATCCCAAACAACGCCATTCTGCAACAGCTCGCAATTCCAGCTAATATCTACGGCGGGCTGGGGACCGCCGCCGCGCGCGAACCGGAGCGCTTCGACGACATGGTGAAAAACTCACCGCGCCTCAGAGACCTCGCAACGCTTGCGGCAACGGCTCGTGGACTGACCGCCCTTTCAGTTTTGAGGGGATACGCAAGTCTCTATGACCCGTCGTTCTGGACGGTTCTGGCTCGCCATAGCGGAAATCCTGAAACGGTCCAATCTGCGTCGATCATCGCGAACGCATTAGCATCTTCTTCAGTGGACTTTGACCTTGAGCGGCTTGCCAACCATCTTTCACATGACCGCTACCAGTTTGATCTTGTCCTACCGGACATGGAAGGAACGGTGCCTTCAATCAAGGAATGCTCTGGCCTTTATGCGCTCCACAGCATGCGCCAAGCGATGATGATGCGGGCTTTTCTGTTGATCACACAGTTGCCGTCATTTTCAAGGCGTCATGATATCAATATGGATGACATCATTCAGAAAACACTGCGCTTGGAGCTTGGTGACGTTGCCTCAACGCTAGAGCGGATCTTCCCGTTAGCCTCTGATAATGCCAACAAATTCGCAGCGATTATAGAACCAAACGATGATGACACGGCAGAACACGGCTACCCTGACGTTCACCGATCAATTATCGAACCATTGAAGGAGGTCGAGCGCACACTGAAGGAAATAACGGTCGGCGTGGCTCATTACTATGATGCTTTCGGCTAGAGGTCCGAGCGGGTCAAAAAATGTCCGGGAGCACACCTTCATGCTCCAGCTCTACTGGCCCCGCCATGACGATCACATCGTTGGCACGCCATTCGATACCAAGGTTACCGCCATCAAGCTGTACGGTCACTTTGCGGTCTGTTAACCGCCGCCGATGCGCCGCTACTGCGGCCGCACATGCGGCACTCCCGCACGCCTTGGTGATGCCAACGCCGCGCTCCCAAACCCGCAACCGAATTTGGTGGCTGCTCTCCACTTTTGCGATTGAGACATTCGCCCTTTCTGGAAAAAGCGGATGGTTTTCAATGAGCGGCCCAAATCGATCTAGAGCATGTGCATCGATATCATCCACAAAGAAGACGCAATGGGGGTTGCCAACATTCACGGCAGAGGGTCCCCATAGGACAGGGTTATCGATAGGGCCAAGCTTGATATCGACAAATCGTGTATCGTCCATTTGCTCTGCAAGCGGAATTTGTTTCCAACCGAACTTAGGCGTGCCCATAGTCACCGCCACACGCTTATCGCCAAGACGTTGCGCATGGTGCTCGCCGGCGAGGGTCTGAAGGGGAATTGTCTCCGCTTGTGCTTCTTGCATGAGATGCCATGCAACACAGCGTAGAGCATTCCCGCACGTTTCAACTTGTGACCCGTCAGCATTCCAAACCCCCATGAAGATCGATCCGTCCCGGTCGTCGATGGTGATTAGCTGATCGCAACCGATACCCGCGACTGGGTCAGCGATAAGGGATGCAGCACCCGGATCAATGGCAGCTCTAGATTGGCGAACATCAAGAACGACGAAGCTGTTCCCAATGCCATTCATCTTTAAATAGGGGTGACCTGAAAGGCTCATCTTGGCTACCTGCGGATAGACTTGTTCCGACCATGGAAAGCATATCTGGTGCTTCCAGCCATGGTCTTCAACGCATCCCGCTGAAGCGCAACGGCATCGCGAGAAAGACCGTGGTCGGTCTTCTCCCAATAATGTGGCCGCGTCATGAGTTGCCAAAGACCCTTGTAGGCGGCGAGCGACGCTAGAAGCCAGTAGGCTGGCGCCGTCAGCGCCCAAGGAATCAAGTGGAATTGCCGCCGCTTGATCGGAGCGACGGCCAGGAGAGTAATCATAAGAGTGTTTCCAAGAAACAATGCGGCAAAATTGATTGCTTTGAGCGGTCCAGGGAACAATACATCAATTAGTCTCGCATCAATGAAAATTGTGGCAATGCAAATCAGCCAGAGAAGCGGGCTTACAAGGGCACTAAAAACAGTCCCGGCCACAAAGAGGTGTGCGGTCAAATCTCCGCGCCACCCAAGCTCACGGGCATTTGTTTCCCCGTGTCGTAGGTGAACTAGCCAGGTTTGTAGATACCCTTTCATCCACCGAGATCGCTGGCGAAGCCAGTTTTTCAGTTGGCAATTAGCCTCTTCGTACGTTGTCGATCCGATAAGGGCCGTTCTCTTGCCGGCACGCGCGAGCCGCAAGCCGAGATCGGCGTCTTCAGTAACATTGTAGGGGTCCCAGCCGCCTACCTCGATGAGGTCTTTTCTTCGGAAGACATTTGATGTGCCGCCGAGCGGTATGGGTGCATCGAGAGCTTGTAGGGACGGGAGCAGCCAATCAAACCACATGGAGTATTCCAGTGTGAACAAGCGGGTAAGCCAGCTCTCCGTCGCATTATAATAGTTCAGGCGCGCTTGCACACAGGCAAGGGTGTGGTCAGCGCGATCAAATGTCTGTGCAGCAATCAATAATTGATCTCGGTCAGGCAAATCCTCCGCATCATAGATCACGACCAAATCACCTAACGCGTAATGAAGGGCGAAATTGCAGGCCTTTGGCTTCGTTTGCGGATGTGATTTAGGGACGATGATGTGGTCGAAAGAGGGGTTGAGCTTAATGGCAGTAATCGCGCGTTGCGTTTTGAGATCCTCTTCTTCCGTGATTAGTTTCACATCGAGCCGATCAAGCGGATAGTTGATTTCCGAGATTGCTCGGATCAGCGCTGGAAGGCTATCGGCTTCATCGAAGAGGGGCAGAAGGATGGTGACACACGGATAGATATATTGCGGATCAATCGGCTGAGGCGCTTCTTCAGTCGGGCGACCGGCGGACATTGCAACCAAGACGGCACGGAAAACGGTCGCCAGTACAAAAAACAAAGAAACCGATGAGAGAAATATCACCAGCATTGCAACGGGATTAAGTAGTGTTAGGACAAAGCCTATCGCGATTAAGCCTCGACACCACCATACCTGACGCTGGTCTAGGACGTAACGTGCACTTGCTTTCGGAGATTGAAGGAAAAGGCCCTCGATTGAATGACGCAGGCAGCTTTCGTCCCGATCATTGATCTGACAGGAGCGAGCATCAAACGCCATCGACTAGAACTCCGCCCACAGACCAATAAAGACACGGCGACCAGGATCAAGATTTCGGGTGGCAACTTCAAACGAGGCACCGGCGCGTAATGAATATCGGCTCGAAAGCCGGTAAATCGCCGAAGGAACCAAACGGACCACATCGTAATCGGCTCCGCCGTCTTCAGCATTGCCGACTGCGAATGAACCCATCGCTTCCCCTAGAAAGAGCCATTGCTCGCTCGGTTGAACTCCAATCAGGCCATCAAGACGAACTTCATCGGAACCGTTACCGAAGCGGCGGCGGTAAGCGGTCTCACCGGTAACAAACAGTTTCCAGGGAAGCGGCTTTATGTCGAAGCCGCCTAGCAGTCTCAATTCAGCATCAGGACCATCATTGCTGAGGCCGGTTCGCACACCGGCATCTATAGATCGTGGGATGGCCCCAGATGCCTTGACCGAGACAACTCCTGTTGAATTCTGCAAAACAGTATGCTGAACAAAACCTTCGAACTCAGAGACACCACTCGCTGAAAAAGAAGTACCTCCATCAGTTACCCAGGTCTGTCCATAGGATAATTTTCCCCCGATCATTACTTGAGGGAACACTCCAACTTCCAGATACTGATTGGTCTCGAGGCGCTCAAACCGAAAATCCGTCTGCGGATTGACGCGAAAATAGTCTACTCTTGTTTCAACAAAGATATCGCCCTGCGGTCTTGTCCATGGCGCTGCAATAGCAGGCACCACAAATAAGACTGCGATGGCAATACTTGCCGTCAGACTTTGCCTTGGACCGGATTTCACCCTGCATCCCCCTCTTTCGTAAAGAGGTATCGGAATGCTCAGAAATCGCAATGGGCCATCAATTATTCAACCTCTGGTTGATAACTCACTCCCTTGCAAATCAAACGATTGGGGGCGGCGTCTCAAACATGTTCAGTCTTGGCAATGCCGCTTGAAGTTCTGCGTCTGTCAAACCAAACCAACTGCCCAGTGGATATGCAAGTTGTTCGATAGCCAGTCTCGGGATCAAACGCCCGCGCCCCGAATCTGATTCATGATCTACCGTATAAGGTGGTGGGCTGCCAAAAATGTTGCCGCCATTTACTGCGCCGCCGACAACGAAATGGTGCCCACCCCACCCGTGATCGGTGCCGTCCCCGTTTACCACAAGCGTCCGACCAAAATCAGAGGCAGTAAAAAGGGTGACATCATTGCTAACGCCGAGTTCTTGCATTGCTGAATTAAAAGCAGCAACGGCACTCGAGATTTGCCTTTGAAGGTTCGGCATAGAGTTTGCCTGGTTTGAATGCGTGTCGAATCCACCGATCGAAGCATAAAATACTTGGCGGCTGACGTTCAAGGTACCTCTGATCGCGATGGTTTCTGCGATGGTCTTTAATCGTCCGCCTAAACCATTATCGGGAAACTGGGTTGTGAACGGTGCCAGCGTATCGAGCGATTCATTGAAGTCTGCATTCGCCGTAACTGCCCGATTATTGATTGTCGCGAGATCTTGTTCGAACAGATTTGTCGGCGAAAGGCTTTCCGCTCCAAAATGAGCATCAATCAGTGAGCGCGCCGTGTCTGAGTTTCGCCCCGATCCTAGAAGCCCACGGTTGGTCATTTCGCGGATTGTTTGAGCGCCATTGCCACCAACCTGATACTGGGCTGCGGTCTCGCCTGCGAGAAAGACCTCATTTCCCGACACGGAGATTGACGTAAATACAGGGTTTGCATTCGCATTCGAAAGGAGCGCGGCATCAGCAAAACGCCCGCCCCAGCCATAGCGTTCCCCTTCTGGCGACAATGCCATCCAGGTCGACTGCTGGTCGTTGTGAGAAAACAAACGCGGCGGGCGCTCACGAGACCTGTCTCTGAATTGGCTCCGATTCATAGGCTCCAGAAGCGGGCCGATGTTAGCAACGATTGAGGCCTGCTCGTTTTCAAACAGGTCATGCAGTGGTGCCATTTCTTCAGTCAACGCAAATTGGCGAGACCCGAAACTGGAGCCATTGCGTCCCTGAAGAGGTAAAAGACGGTTTCGAGCCCGGGTCGAGCCTCCATCGATACCGTTATATCCGTTGAGGAGATTTCGCCGAACATCCGCATAGGCATCATAAGACGCTTGATCATAGGGCAGCATCACATCGTGGCAATCAAGCCCACCTTTGAAAAAGACACAAACCAGTGCCTTATAACCACTGGTATCTGCGGCTCTGGCGGCAGACGCACCGAGCATGGTGGTCAATCCGCCACCAACAGCAAGACCTCCGGCTGAAACTCCTTGGACAAATGCCCGTCGTGACATGCGTTTCATTGTGAGCCCCCTAATTACTGTTGAACAAGATATTCTGGCGCGGTGACAGCCATCAGGACTGCCGTATGGATCCGCCGCTCGCGGTCTTCTTCGACCCGGTCGTCGCGAATTGGCATTTCCTGTAAAACACCGATGATCCGTGAACGTGTTTCTGCAGACATCCGACCATAAGTAAGCAGCAAATCGAGTCGATTAGTCAGCGCCTCAGGGTCCTCTGCCAAATCTAGTTCATCGAGATAATTTGGAGAGAATGCATCGCCGCTAACATTGTTGCCGCGATTAGGGGAGTCGTCGCGTACAAAGCGGCTCATCGTATTCACATAACCGATTGCTGACGATTCATTCACGATCTGCAATTCCGGGGCATTCAAACCTGCAGCGCCAGTTTGTGTACTCGGTGCAACGTATCCGGGCCGGTAGAAGTTGAAGACTGACGGAGACCTGAAAGGGTGTTGCGAAAGACGGTCCGGCCCCGACGTATTCTGGAGATACCGTTCTTCTCCAGCATCAGCGGTTACAACGTCAAAGGCACGCGCCCAATGGGTCAAGCGCAGAACTGGTTCACGCACCTTGCCGAAATCATCAGCAACTACGCCAGCTGGTTGCCGCGCCTCCGGGTCTAAGAGGACTGCGGAAATCGTCGCCGCCAAGTCCCCGCGACGGCCTTCACCAACCACTTCACCATCGGGCATGACAAAACTGCCCGCCTCAAATGCAGCCGAGACACGGCCCACGTAAGCAGATGTTGGGTTGCTCGTGACAAATCTTTGGATCAACTGCCGACTGACAAATGGAGCGACGTTGGGATGAGCAAAGATTTGGTCCAATGCCATTGAAATGCTGGTCGCAGCGTCAGTGTTTTCAGGAATTGTTAGACCGAGGAATGACTTGGCATCAGTGGAGTGATGTTCCGGGTAAACTTCCAGTCGAGAATTGTACGCATCCGGCGGATTATCTCTTCGGAAACCGCCTTTCAGGCTCAGGCCGGTAAACACTTTCGCAAGACCCACAATATCTTCGTTCTCGAAGGTCTCCTGTGCCCCCGGCGCAATCGTGCCATCCGGCTGCAACTCAACCAGTCCGATCGTGAACAATTGCAAAATTTCCCGCGCATAATTCTCATCAGGCACACGGCCATTATTCGGGTTTGCCTTTTGATTGCGCAGGTATGTGAGATACACCGCCATTGCTGGGGAATATGTCACTTCTTCAATGAGATCTCGATAGTTTCCGAAGGCATTTCGGGTCAGGATGTCCATGTAGTAAGCCATCGCGAGAGGCCGATCTGACAGGTTTGATCCCGGACCATCGGAGACGACCAAAATTTGAGATAAAGCAAATGTCATCCGCTGGCGGAGTTGATCGTCGCCCTCTACTGCATTCTCCCAGAAGGAATCTGAGGCTGATGAGCGTTCGATCTCATCGCCTGCGGCAACAATTGCGTTCAACTTCGTCAAGTGCAGCGTTGGCGTCGCGCGGATTTGATCTCTAATCCATTCAGAGTATCCATCTCGCATAACGCGATCGATTTCGCGCTCTGTTGGCCCAAAACTGGCTTGCACGAGGAAGCGCGACGCGTCTTCCTGGACCAATGGTGCCGCAACAGTTTGCAGGTTGCCAGAAGAAGATGTTGACGTGGATCCAGATGAGCCATCGTCGCTAGACGCAGACGATGTAGGCGCATCACTGGCAACCTCCGAACATGCAGCTAAGGCAACGACTGCAACAGCAGACAGCACGAGTTGTTTTACGGCGAATTGCTCGCCGTTCGACCTGATACGCAACATAACGCAACTCTCCGACCCGGATCACTCCCAGGCTTTAGGTCTAATGGACAGCGCTTGATCGCTCGTGAAAGATCGGCGCGAAATTGGTTGAAAATTGTTGATTAATTTCAGGTAGGGTTTGATCCAGCAAGGACTTATCCGAAATCCACAAGCTGTGGCGGGGATCACACCATTAAATCTGTAAACAGAGGATAAACAATCGACGCAATGGGGGAGTATGCGGCTTTAACTCAGCATATAGCCTTGATTTTAACGGCGCCTTCCGCGGCTCTACTTTCGTTTAGGATCTGTTGCTCACCTGCAAGGGCTGGCTCGATCAACGCCTGCGCAAGCGCACGTACAACAGGGACACACACGCCGTCGCCACATAATCTTAGTGCTGGGGTTGCAGCAAGATCGAGTCGATAGGTATCCGGCAGCCCCATCAACCGCGCTGCCTCGCGTGCTGACATAAGCCGTGTGCGAATGACTGGACCATCTACAACAACCACAAACTGACGCGAAGACCCACCTGCCGGAGTGCGGAGACATCCGGCGAGTCCATCGAATCGCAATTCAAAAAACGTCGTCTTTGCTGATCCTGTACCGCGGATCCGCTGGAACCCGGTTAACACCCGCCGCATCCCTTCGTTCTGAAGCGATATCAACGCTTGACGGTGCGCGGTAGAGAGGCGGCTCAGGAGTTGGTTTGTCGTGGCAGCGTCTTGCCAGGGCCCGCTTGATGAAATGACCTCGTCCAATGAGAGTGGCGGGAGAAGTTTGACCTGGGCGGTATTCGGCCAAAACCACCGTAACTTTACGTCATCTGGAAGCTGATCGATGGTCCGCTGAAGCCGGGACTTGTTCGGTTTGTGAATGGCGCTAACGAGGCTTTTTTCTTTCGGAATGCAGTCTTCTGCAATCGCCATTAGAAAGAGCCGCTTGCGTGATTGAGGCAGAAACGCACGGGCGTCGATAGTGTCAGCGGTCATATAGTATCCGAGGTCGGCCATCTCTTGGGTGACGGAAATGAAGTCCTGGCCGCCGCTAGAAGTCAGCAGCCCAGGCACATTCTCCAGGGCGACAACCCGCGGCAATCGTCCAACGGCTGCCAGTTCCTTCAAAAGTCCCACGAACGCAAAAAAAGTCCCGCTCCTTGGAGCGTTCAACCCCATTCGCGCGCCGGCAAATGAAAGGTCCTGGCAAGGAAAAGAAGCCCAGGCGAGATCAACACGTCCCCGCGGCAGGTCTTTGGCCGACAAATCGGCGATATCACCCTCAACGAAATGGGCCGGACCAAAATTAGCACGATAAACTCGGGCTTTGCGTGGGCAGGAGTCATTCGCAAAAACACAGGTCCAGTTCGGGCCAAGTCCAAGGCGCGCCATACCACCGCCGGCAAAAAACTCCATAAATGTGTGGCGCGGTAGCCCCATGTTTCGCCGTGTATTCACCAATGAGCGGAATTGACGATTTTGCCGAACATCTCAATGTTTCGCGCTTTCAACGCACTAATTCCTTGATCGATGTCCTTACGTCCAATCTTACTGGCGGTCTCACTAACGGCGTTCCCCCATGTCGCCAATGCTGAAATGCGTGCGACGACGAACACCAATGCGCTTGTGGACTTTCTTGTCGCCGAAGATGAGAAAAGCCTGACCCTAGCGTTTTTGTGTGTTTCTGATTGCAGCGCTCGGCAGGACGAGCTCAACCGTACTCTGATTGATGGCGTCTCCACAGACTTTTTCATCGACTTGTCGGGCCGCAACAAGATGCTCGATAGCATCAAACTAACCAATGAGCAGCAGGGATACTCTGTCCTCACTGTGATGTCCGGCGTTCAATTAACGGTTGATCCGTTGAAAACTTGCGAAACGCGCTTTGGCAATGCAGCGTGCGTCCAGGTGCGGGCCCTCGACGATGAGGTTAGTGCATTTGCAACTGAACGCGCACCAGCTTTGGCGGAGGGCGAAAGCCTCCCGATAATTGGGTCGCTCCGACCTATTCCGGAGAGCGCCTCTCCAAAACCAGAAACTAGTGGGGAGCTGCTATCCGAGCCCGAACGATTTGTACCCCCATCAGATCTTGCAAGGCCAAAGGCGGTCACACCGGTGGTTGGGTCGTCTAACGACGCCAGAGCCTCACTGCGAACGGTCTCCACGGTTCCGACTGTGCAGGCTGAACAGGATGGTATTGCGACCAGAGCAGCGGCAATCGTTGCCGCCTCATTTGATTTGCGAACGGAGATCGAGACCATCCTCGGGCGACCATTCACAAATACGTCCTGTCAGGAAGCCAATCAGCTTCTGCAGGAAGACGCGTGGGCTCTCAACGCGATGGTCGAATTGGCTTTTTGCAAGGCGATCGATGGGGACCTCATCGGCGCTGAACAGGATTTCTCTCGCCTATTGACTTACACGCCCGACAATTATGAAGCACTCGTTGGTAGGGCTCTGCTCGAGTCGGAGAAGGGAAACGTGACCAGGGCCGTGGCGTTCTTTCAGGATGCCCTCGATGCCCTGCCACCGATTGAAGAAAGCGATCGCATCGTCGCCGCCATGAACCGATTGTAGCAGGAGGGCATGCGCCTTCTTGCGTTGGAAGTCAGGAAGACGCGGGTTGGACGGGCTAAAAACGAGCAGCTATTCGGTTTCGCTGAGCCCTACCAGTCCATCGATACTTCGGGCATTTGACCGATATCGTTTCTCACGCCACTCCGCTTCACCCTTTGCGGCGGTTGCCCTGGCGAGCTGGTCGCGATCACCAGTAAACGAATAAAACGGGACGCCCCAGCCACAACTGTCCTGAATCCTTGAAAGGCGCAGCTTAAATATCGCCCGCGCCCGCTCGAATTCAGAAAACAGACTATGCTTGAGCGCAGGAAAATCCGGATGATCGAAGTCGATAACCTCAGCTGATCCAAACAATCGCAGGATGTTTGCCGGGCCTTCAAAGGCGCAGAACATAATGGTCATCCGACCATTTTCCTGCACATGGGCCTGCGTTTCTATCCCGGACCCGCCGAGATCAATCCAGGCGACCGTCTTTTCATCCAAGATCCTCAGACTGTCATAGCCCTTGGGAGAGAGATTCACATGGCCATCTTCAGAAAGAGGCGCACTCGCAACGAAGAACATTTTCTGGGCCCTGATGAAATCGCACAAGCGTTCGTCGAGCCGTTCATATGTCTTCGCCACTTGCGGTTAGGTCCCTAAAAGCCGTCGAACTGGTTGAAGGATTTTGGTGCAGGATCAACAACAACAGCGCCGCCTGGTTGAATTTCAAGGACAGCCAGCCCCCGCTCGATCGTCCCGTCTTCTCGCAAACGGAATAATCCGTCTGCGCCGAAATATCCGTTGGGATTTGAAATAGCGCGATCGCTGAAGCGCGTCCGCGTCCGTCCCTGCTGGCCGAGGCGAGCAGCCAATAGAGAGGCATCATAGCTAAGCGAGGCGAGACGCGGCGGTGTTTGACCGAACGCCGCCGCGTAGCGTTCTTTGAACCCGTTACTTACATCCGGATCAGGGGCAGCGAACCATCCACCGCGCAGCGCTGGTTCACGAGCAAGGCGCGGATTGTTCCATGCAGAAACTCCCAGCAGCTTCACCTGATTGATGTTGACGTTGTAGTAAGGCAGGAGCGGCGCCAGTGCGCGCAATAAGGTCCCCTGTTCCGGCATCATGACGGCCTGATATCCGCGCATAAAACCGCTATCGTCTGTGTATTGATTACTCTCGTCATTCTCTTTGTACCCATGACGAAGTTCAACGGGAATAACTTCCCTTGAGTACTGAGCAAGTCGTTTGGCGGGCGCGAGCATTGCATCCGGATTTTGCTCATATCGCTCTTCATGGACAACCACGCCGCCAATGTTTGTTACGTTGTCGGAGAAAGCTGTTGAGACCCTCTCCCCATAGGCATTGGCCGGCGCAAGGAGGCCAAATCGGGTAATTCCCGTCGACGCGGCAAAGTCGGTCACCCGCTTCACCTCGATTTCGGGCGGAAAACTCAGAAGGTAAATCCCGTTTCCTGCAGAACGATTATCAGAGGAAAAGGCAATCACGGGCGTCTCTGCAGATCGAGCAATGTCCGCTACAGCCTCAACTGATTCAGCGAACAGAGGCCCGAGGATAAGTTCAGCGCCTTCATTGAGAGCTGACCGGGCGGCCGCTACGGCCCCATCAGGCGTACCGCGTGTGTCTTTTGGGATCAGCAAAAAGCGATCATTGCCTGCTTCAAATGCTGCCAACTGAGCTGCGTCGAACATCGCTGATGCAACCCGCTTGGCGTTATCGCCAGGGGCACTAAATGGCAGCAGCAAGGCGACCCGAACTGGATCATCGCCCCGCAAATGCAGCGGCGTTACGAACGCATCTTCGTCTGGACGCTCAAAAACATCGCGGTCATAACGATCATCTTCAAAATCCTGGTCTCGCGGGGAGTCCCGTTCGCTTGGCGCAACGACAATAGGCCCCGGCCCTGTTGAGGGTCCAGAAGAACACCCGGCGACCAAAAACAAAACCAGCGCAAAAATGCTGGCTGAAACAGCGGAATGACGCATAACAATGAGGTCCCTCAGACGTGCTCTGCTAGTAATCTATTTGCTTGATGATATGGCTTGTTGCCGACGGGAACAATACGATCAAGAACTCTTCAATTAGTGGCACCAAACGATGCGCCGGCGATGACGACACCCCATACTTCTAACCCACTTCGACCCGGCCTCTATATTACTGCCACACCGATCGGCAATTTGCGTGACATCACTTACCGCGCGGTCGACGTCATGAAATGCGCCGACATCATCCTTTGCGAAGATACGCGTCAGACAGCAAAACTCTGTGCCGCCTACTCAATTTCAACGCCAAGACGCCCTTACCATGACCACAATGGGGAAAAGGTAAGGCCTGAAATTTTGGAAAGGTTGAAGGCAGGAGACACATTTTGTCTCGTTTCCGACGCCGGTACGCCGCTTATTTCAGACCCTGGATTCAAACTCGTCCAAGACGCTGCCGCCGAGGGGATCGATATTTTTGCTGTCCCAGGCCCGAGCGCAACGATTGCGGCCCTTTCTATCTCGGGATTGCCAACGGACCAGTTCGCGTTTCTGGGCTTTTGCCCGGCCAAACCGGCACAACGGGAAAAGTTCCTCAAAAAGGCTGCAGAGCGGTCGGAAACCTCAATTTTCTTTGAGACCAGCACACGCCTCACCGCCACGCTTTCTATGCTGGCAGAACAATACCCCGACCGGACAACTGTGGTCGCGCGGGAATTGACTAAACTGCACGAGGAGATTGTGCGTGGCACCGCGGGAACAGCTTTAGCTGAATTTTCAAATTCCCCCGCAAAAGGTGAAATTGTCGTCCTGCTCGAAGGCAAAGCGGATGCCTCACCCACTCAAGCCGATCTCGATCTGTTCTTACAAGTCGCCCTGGAGACGATGTCTGTGAACGATGCCGCGAAAGCGGCGGCGAAAGAACTTAATGTCCCCAAAAAGACAGCGTATCAGCAAGCTCTCGCCTTGGCTTCGGAAAAGCCGCCTACGACGTGACCGCGCCAAGGAACAAAAAAGGAAACACGCCACATCAAGCCCGTCAGCATGCGGAGCGAAAGGGACGCCAGGCAGAATGGCTCGTTGCCTGTCACTATTTCGCTCGCGGCTATCGGATTATCGCCATTCGATACAAATCCCCCGGTGGAGAAGCAGACTTGGTTGCGTTCCGCGGCGATACACTCGCTTTCATTGAAGTCAAAGCGCGCAATGACTTTGACACCGCCATATTAGCGGTTGCACCCCGTCAGCGGGCGCGCATTGAAAGCGCTTCCCGCAATTTTCTATCGAGAAACCGGCAATATGCAGAGTTCGGGGTACGGTTTGATATCGCGGCAGTCGTCGGTTGGCAGGTGCGACTAACGAAGGATGCTTGGCGCGCGAGGCAACCCATTTAGACATCTACGCTAACCCCCTCCAAAAGAACAGGATCCAAAGATAGCAAGCCTCCAGCTTGCGGAAGCACGGCAAAGCAGTGCATGAGATCCGAACAATGTTCGTTTTTGTAGGACAGTTCACCATGACATTTCGCTCGTTTCTTCTCGTGATCGCTGGCCTTGTCTGCTTCGCCAATCTGCCTAGTTGTGCTTCCAGCAGGACACTCGGATCGAGCATCGACGACTTGGAATCCAACGCGACCCTGAAACGCGTCCTGTTCACCGACAGAAGCCACGACTATGGCGACGTAGACCTGACGCTCTACGAAGGGCGCCTGCTCCTGACCGGCACAATGGCATCGGAGGACGGCCGTCGGAAATTGATTGAGAATGCCTGGCGGGCAGAAAGCGTCGACCAAGTCATCGATGAAATATTTGTTGGTGACAAAACCCCGTTTGGACAGGGTCTGACGGATTCCCGCGTAGATGCAGCACTCAGAACCAAATTGATCACCGACAAAGGCGTGTCATCCGGATCGATCAAAATTGCTGTCTCCAATGGCGTTGTCTACTTGCTGGGGACCGCCAGAGATCGCGATCAATTGGAGCGGGTTGTGGGACATGCGCGCGGTGTCGGCGGCGCATCAAAAGTGGTGAGCCACGTCCTGTATCTGGACAATCCTGCCCGTCAGCTATAACCCGCATTCGCTAATCCCCCCTGCCATTTGCGGTTGTGGGCATTTCCATTCGCGGAGACTGGCCAGATGGCCTTGAAAATTGCGATCCAGATGGATCCAATCACGGGCGTCGATGTTGATGCCGACACAAGCTTCGATTTCGCCCTGGAGGCTTACTCACGGGGACACGAAGTATCAGTATACAGTCCACTGACAGTCAGCCTAGATGGTGACCGCGTCATCGCCCGGACACAGAAAGCAACGCGCCTGGAACGCTCGCCTGGCGATCATGTGGATCTGGACGCCCCAGCGCTCACCGAGCTTTCGTCGTTTGACGCGATCCTAGTTCGTCAAGATCCGCCCTTCGATATGGCTTACATCACATCGGTGCAATTGCTTGAGCGGTTGCCGACGAAAACGCAGGTCTTGAACGATCCCAGATCCATTCGCGATGCGCCAGAGAAGCTCTTCGTCACCGAGTTTCAGGATCTAACGCCGCCCACTCTTATCTCTCGGGACACTGAAACCATTCACTCATTTCGCGATACCCACGGCGATGTCATCGTCAAACCGCTTTACGGGAATGGCGGCGCGGACGTTTTCAAAATGGTCGAAGATGACCCGAATTTTAATACGCTATTGGAACTCTTCACCGACAGGTTCCGCGAACCATTCATTGTACAGAAATTTCTTCCGTCCGTTTCTGCGGGCGATAAGAGGATAATCTTGCTGGATGGTGAGGCCGTTGGTGCTATCAATCGCGTACCGGCGAAGGGCGAGGCCCGCTCAAACATGCATGTGGGCGGGCGGGCAGAACCGATCGAAATGTCGGCACGCGATCAGGAAATCTGCGACCGGATCGGGCCGGCTCTTTCTGAACGTGGGCTTATCTTTGTGGGTATCGACATAATTGGTGACTACTTGACTGAGATCAATGTCACCTCGCCGACCGGTGTCCAGGAAGTTCGACGATTTGGCGGCGCGGATATCTCAGCTCTTTTCATCGACTGGATTGAAGGCAACGTTGAAAACGGCGGGCCGGGCTCCTGACATAATCTAATGACAGACGAAATTAGATCAGCTGAAAAACTCCGTGTTGCCCTATTTTCGGGAAATTATAATTATGTGATGGATGGCCCAGTTAGGGCACTCAACAAACTTGTGGAGCACCTGGAAAATCGTGGGCATTCGGTACTGGTCTTTGCTCCGACCATTAAAGAGCCTGCATTCCAGCACTCAGGCGAATTGGTGTCGGTGCCGTCTATCGCCTTGCCGGGATCACGCAGCGAATATCGATTGGGCTTGGGGCTGAT
This sequence comes from Pseudomonadota bacterium, assembly GCA_038522945.1. GTDB lineage: Bacteria > Pseudomonadota > Alphaproteobacteria > Caulobacterales > Parvularculaceae > MED-G105. Next base: position 59,065 of record JBCBJV010000012.1, on the reverse strand, counting down.
CGGCGGTGCGAAATCGCGCCTAAAAGCATTCAGACCCAACCTTATTCATATTGCCGCGCCTGATATCACTGGCTTTCAAGCTCTGAAACACGCCGAACGCACGGGAGTAACGCCCGTTGCCTCTTTTCACACCCGCTTTGATACATATCCAAGATACTACAATGCACAGTGGGCGGAGAAACACGTCACGAATTACATGCGCAATTTTTACGCGCGGTGTACGCACGTTTATGCGCCTTCCCAGTCGATGATTGACGAATTGCGGGCCGACGGAATCGGGAAGGACCTTCGTCTTTGGACGCGCGGCGTGGACTTTGAGATCTTCAACCCGGACCGACGCGACATGGCCTGGCGCAGAGCCAATGGTATAGATGATACCGACATGCTTGTGTCGTTTGTCGGCCGCGTGGTGCTAGAAAAAGGGATCGATGTCTTTGCTGAGGCGGTCTCTATAGCCGCGCAATCCCATCCCAAGATCAAGGCGGTGATTATCGGGGAAGGCCCAGAGAGGCCCCGTTTTGAGAAGAAACTGCCTGACGCTGTCTTTCTTGGCTATCAGCAGGGCGCTGACCTTGCTCGAGGCTACGCGAGCGCAGATGTCTTCTTAAATCCTAGCATCACCGAGACTTTCGGCAATGTGACCCTTGAGGCAATGGCTTGTGGCAGCGCAAGCATTGGCGCGTCGGCCTCCGGCAGCCGTTCCTTGATCGAAGATGGGGAAACGGGGCTTCTGGTTGACCCATCAAAGGGTGCGGAAGGGTTCGGCAAAGCCCTTTCACAATTGTTTGAACAAGGTCCAGAAGTTTGGGCGGCCATGGGCCAGGCAGCGCATCGAAAAAGTGAAGCATTCCGCTGGGACACGGTCCTCGACGACCTAATCGACAATTACATGGATGCAATAAACACTCGCAAAAGGTGATTGTCCGCGCATTGAAAAGGAAGGGTGACTGGCCGACGTTTGTGCGTGCCTTGGTAGGGGACGGCAGACACAGACTTTAGCGGGGATGGTTATGCGGCTTGTTGATATCTCTGAGTTTTTCAGTGATTTCGGTGGCGGCGTTAAAACCTACGTTCACCAAAAACTAGAAGCGTGCGCCCAGGCGGGTTGCGAGGCGACGATCATCGCGCCGGGCCCTGCCGATCGCCGGGAAAAAAGACTTGGCGGTGAGATCATTTGGGTTAGCTCGCCGACGCTGGCTTTTGACCACCGCTATCACATGTTTTCTAGGTCCAAGCCGATCCACGACTTGCTGGATGAGATTAAGCCAGACGTGGTGGAAGGTTCTTCCACTTGGAAAGGTGGATGGATCGCGGGGTCCTGGACTGGAACAGCGGCACGCAGCCTCTTCCTTCATCAGGACCCAGTTGCGGTTTACCCGCATTCGCTGCTCAGCCCGGCGCTGGATGAGAAAACCGTCGACAATTTGTGTTGGTGGTTTTGGTGGTACCTCCGGCGATTATCCCGGCGCTTCGATGCGACAGTGGTCGCCGGCGAGTTTTTCGCCAACCGGTTGGAGAAATTCGGCGTAAAACGTCCCTTGGTGGTGCCGCTAGGTATCGACAAGTCCCGTTTTTCCCATTCGTCCAGAGATGAAATGCTGCGCCGTTCCATGCTGCGCGAATGCGGCATCGATAATCCCGATGCGAAGCTCTTTATCGTCATTAGCCGTCACCACCCGGAAAAACGATTAGGGATGCTGATGGAAGCGTTCGGAAAGGTTTCTGAGCAGATTCCTGCCGGGCTCCTGATCATCGGCGATGGTCCTGCATGGCGATGGGTGCACAAGCGCGCTGCACGCCATGTGGGCGTCAAAATTGCGGGGCATATCAGCGACCGCGAAGAGCTTGCTCAACGTATTGCGAGCGCGGACTACATGTTGCACGGCGGCGCCGCGGAGACGTTCGGCCTTGTCGTTGCTGAGGCCCTTTGTTCAGGGTTGCCGTTTGTCTCGCCACATCTTGGCGGCGCAGCTGATCTTTCTCACCCCACATATTCGGAAGTCTACCGGTCTGGGGATGCCGCCGCCTGCGCGGACGCAATGATGCAGATAATCAGCCGAGATCGCCACGAACTGTCAGTGGCCGCGCGCGCCGGTTCTAAGCGGGTTGGCTCACCGGACGACCATTTCAAATCGTTGCTTGCGCATTATGAGATCCTTGCAGAGGAGCGCCGCACTAAAGTCGCTGCTTAAATCGAAAAAGCCGACGCGACTAGTTGGTGCCCTCTTGTTCCCATTCGCGCTCGCGTAAACGAAGTTCGGATAGTCCACGCGCTTCAAACCGAGACTTCAGAAAATCATAGAAGAACCAGTCTTTTTGGGCAGCTGGTGTGATATGATACATAATCCGTTCAAAGAGTGTCCAGCGCACATTTGTACGCGACGTCCGGCGGTCCGACGCAACACACCAATGTTCTGAGCTATATCCGATCCGCCCTTCCTTGACGACACGGTTGATAAGCTCGTGATCTTTCAGACAGTACGGCCAAAGTGCCTGAGAGTACCCGCCAACTTTCTTGAGAACTTCCGTTCGAAATGCCTGAGCATAACCCCCGCCATGGCATTGTTTGCCGAGCAAAGCGGAAACAATGCGCCCCTTTGCTAGTGTCATTTTGTGGCCAAAGCCATCCTCCGCTGAAACGCCAAAGGCAATGACCGCAACCGTCTCTTCGCCACCCTCACGGAAAAGTCGATCCGCCACCGCCAGGTATGAGGGTGGGTAAATCGTATCCGCGTCACAAATCGCTGTCAGGTCGCTCTCTACCTCTGCAATGCCGCGCGCAAGCGCCGCTGCTTGCCCGGGCTTTGGCTCATAGAGCAGGTTCACCTCGCCGCCAGTAAACCGATCCGCGAAGGATTTTGCGATGGCGGCGGACCCATCAGTAGAAGCGTTATCAACGAGAACGACCTCATCCGGGGATAGATCTTGACCAGCGATGGTTTCCAGCGTTCGCCCGAGATAGTCCTCCTCATTGTAGTAAGGAATGACGACTGCCCAAGTTTTGCCGTCCCTACGATCCATAGTCGACCTTCACAGTTGTGCTCGCCATTAGCCCCACAGCGATTGGGTTGCCGGGGCTGCGACAATGCGGAGTATTCGCTGGGAGATGGCAAAACAAGAGGCTCAGCCCCGAATGTCGTTGCGCCACTTGCGCAGCGATGCTAGCGGGCAGCGCTTGCACGCCGAGACGGCCTTTCAATACGCGGGTTTGTCAGCGGCGATTTATTGAGCGGGAAAACGGAGACCTGGTCCCTAATGATCAAGAAGGAGACCCGTGAACGGTGGATGGAGGGCTGGCGTAAGTGGCGCGAGCGACCCGACGTCCAACGAAATCTGCGTTTAGCGCAATACGCCCTCCTCGCTATCATTATTGTCTTGCTGGTTTACCGGCTTTCTCTCGTTGGTTGGCGGGAAGTCCTCGACAATCTCCCGACGTCGATCTGGTTTTATGTATTTTTCCTGCTTCGATACTTTGCTTTGCCGCTGTCGGAAATCCCGACCTATGAGCTCGTTTGGGACAAGCCATTGTGGCGCTACTTTTCGGCATTTGTTCGTAAGCGGGTCTATAACTTCGCGGTGATGGGCTATTCTGGTGAAGCGTTTTTCACCCTTTGGGCGCGCAGGCGGTTAGGGCTTCCAGACAAAGTCATCCTCACCGGTGTGAAGGATAATAACCTTCTTTCTGCTCTCGTCTCCAACCTCGCGACTGTGATCCTGATTGTGATCCTTGCGGTATCTGGCGGGCTAAAGCCCGGACTTGATGCCCTACCCGGCTCCAGGATCCTGTTTTCACTCGCTTTTCTCTCCGCCTTCTCCCTTTCGATCGCGGTAATCATCTTTCGCAACAAGCTAATGGATTTGCCGAAAGGCATTATGCCGAAGCTGGTGGGCATTCATGCCGGTCGCATGGTGATCATTTTGTTTCTGCACGCGGCGATGTACGCGGCTGCCTTGCCTGGCGCGCCACTGCTGGCCTGGTTCATGTTTATTGCCTTGCAGCTAGTCATCAGCCGGATCCCCTTTGTCCCAAATCAGGACTTGGTATTCCTGACCGCCGCCCTTTCACTGTCCCCGCTGGTGGGCGCGCCAGAAGCGGCGATCGCCGGGATGCTAGTTGCTGAGGCCGGGCTTTCCCAAATCCTCAACTTCTCGCTATTCTTGGCCACCGCCAACGACGCCCGCCAACACAGATCTGTGTCCAAATCGGATCTCACCTAGCCTTCCCCGTTGGCGCATTATTCGCTACGAACGCCGAAATGTTCTCATCACTGGCGATGGAATTCTGTCTCGCCCGCAACTCCGATGACCACCGCGCATGGGCCTGATTGACCGCTATATCCTGAAAACTGTCGCGACCCCCCTCATTTTGTCGCTTTGCATTGCGGGGATGTTGCTTCTGTTGGAACAGATGCTGCGGCTGTTCGATTTTGTCTTGGCCGAACAGGGCCCGGTCGATGTGGTCTGGCGTATGCTGGCCCATCTCCTACCCCACTATATGAGCCTCGCGCTGCCGCTTGGGGCCTTTCTTGGGGTTCTCTTGGCATTTCGGAACTTGTCGCTATCGAGCGAACTAGATGCGCTGAACTCGAGCGGCGCCTCGTTCGGTCGCCTCATGCGGCCAGTCTTCGGCCTTATCGCCATCTTGATGGTCTTTGATTTTATTCTGGTCGGGTACATCCAGCCGCTCGCTGGCTACCAGTACCGGCAACTGAAATTCGATGTGACCAACGGCGCCTTTGGAATAAAAATTCCTCAAGGGGAATTTGTCGCCATCAATGACGAGGCCACGATCCGGCTCGGCTCCATCAACAAAGAAACCCGCCGCGCTGACGATATCTACCTTGAACTGCTCGACGAAAGCGGTGACCGGACGTTGATCACCGCATTGCACGGAACGCTTTCAGCGACACCCGACATCCGTCAGCTCGTATTGAAAATGCAAAACGGTCGCCAAGTTTTCCTGGACCGTAGCGGTGATACGGTTCGAACACTGAACTTCGACGCTTTTGATGTGGAAATCGATTTGCCGATTGTCGGGTCATTCCGAGATCGGGGTGGCGAAGAAGATGAGGCAACGTTCGGCGAATTGCTGACCTATCTTTCTGATCCATCAAATCGCGCAGACCCCGACTGGCCAAAGTACCAATCAGGATTTCACTGGCGGTTGATCCATCCCTTAACATTTTTGGTGCTTCCGGTTCTGGCAGTTGCAATGGGCGTGACGGGGCGCCGCCGCGCCTCCAACCTAAAACCAATTATCGGTGTTGCGATCGTCGTCGTGTATCACGAACTACTCGAAGAGTGGGGGCAGGTTATTGCTGCGGAGGGCAAGCTGTCGCCCTATCTCTCAATGTGGGGACTTCTTGCCCTTTTTGTTGCGGTGAGCGGGTTTCTTTATGTCGGCTCCGTCGATAAGGCGCGAACCGCCAAAGTGATGGCCCGCCGGGATCAAACGCCCGTTCGGATTTCCACCGACGGCGCTTTAGCAGAGAGCCTTCAGCCGAGTGTCGATGCGAAGGGAACGCCCGCCGAATGAGCGACGTACGCGGCCTTTTCACTTTTTATGTCGGGCGGATGTTTGCCATTCGTTTTATTGGCTTGCTGCTTTTTTTCGTCATCATTTTGCAGATGCTCGACCTGTTGAACAGTTCGAAAGATATCAACGCCGCGGAAGGCGCGGACTTTACGTCGATACTGCGCTACATCAGCTTGCGCGCGCCACAGATTGCGAGCCAGTTCACGCCCTTTGCTGCGTTACTTTCAATTGTCACCACGCTGACCGCCCTCAACCAGCGCAGTGAAATAACGATTATGCGCGCAGCGGGCATGTCCATACACAAGGTCTTGTTTCCCATTGGCTTTGCGTGTGCACTGATCGCGACAATTCACTTTTTAATGCACGAGTTCGTCACGGTACAATCAACCGCTAAACTCGCCTATTGGGAGGCGAATAACTACGCTGTCGGTTTGCCCCCCGATGATGGCACGCGCACCGACGTTGAGTTCATTTTTGGCGAGGACATTATCAAAGCTGGAAGCGCCGTGCGGCGCGGCGGGGAAGTTGTGATGCGGAACATCCGTATCATTCAGCGCGACCAAAACGGACTGCCGGATACTATCACCAACGCCAGCGAAGCAATTCACCGGGACAACAATTGGTCATTGATTAATGGCAACACTCTTAATTCCGCGACATTCGCGGCCACGCCTTTCGATGTCTCGGCATGGTCAACAACTCTTGATCCGGAGCTACTTTTTTCGGTTTCGCTTAACCCTGACCAAAGTTCCTTGACTGCCATAGGGCGTCAGATCGACCAACTTGAAAAGGAAAACGCTGATACGCGCAGCGCGATGACATCCTTGCTCAGCCGTTTTTCGAAGCCCATGTCCACATTGATTATGCCGCTCCTGGGGGCACTCGCCGGCTTCGGCGTGACCCGGCAGGGGGCGCAACTCCTTCGAGCTGTCCTGGGTGCAAGCCTCGGATTTGCATACTTTGTCTTTGAAAACCTGATGCTAGCCCTCGGGAAATTGGGTGCCGTTCCGGCTGTCTTTGGATCGTTCTTCCCTTTCGTTCTGTTCTTGATCGTCGGCTTTGCAATATTGCTCTCAATGGAAAGCTGATCGCCTTAGTCGTTACAACCTTTAATTGTGCTTTAAGGTATTTGCCGACAAATACAACCTATGCGATTGTTTCGCATCGAGTTCAACTTGTCGGAGGTCAAGCATGGCTGGTTTGATTTTGAAATTGCGCCCGAATGAATCGGTGATGATCAATGGGGCCGTTATTGAGAATGGGGATCGCAAAACGCGGTTACGGATAAAAACCGAAAACGCGAATGTTTTGCGCCTCAAAGATGCCCTTACCCGTGAAGAGGCAACGACCCCGTTGAAGCAGGCGTACTTCGTGGCGCAACAAGCCGTCGCGGGAGAAATCCCTAACGATACTGCCGCTTCCATGCTTGCGGATGCGCTTCACTATTTGAAGCTGCGCTCCCCCGAGGACCAGCATGCAATGTTGGATGCAGCGGCTGATTTTCTGCAGGACGATCGGTTTTTCGGCGTCATGCGCACTCTGGGCGGGATCATTAAAGACGAAACCCAAGCAGCCTGATTGGTGGCTTGGTTGGGGGGTAAAGGCTCGCGGAATTGGGACTCGCGAAAGCTCTAACCAATGGGACATCGACATTCCGCCATTGCATCCCTAGATAGCGAGCGATGGCAAATGGCATTTTACCTTCCCAAGAAAGCAAACTCCGACCCGCCGTCACTTCGATGGGCTGTCGGCTCAATATTGCTGAGGGCGAGGCAATCACCGAATTAGCTTCGGCGGCAGGATTGCACGATGCAGTCGTCATCAACAGCTGCGCGGTAACTAACGAAGCCGTGAGGCAGACCCGTCAAGCCATCAGGCGCACTCGGCGAGCCGAGCCGACTGCGAAAATCATCGTGACAGGATGCGCGGCACAAATCGATGCGGACCAGTTCGCAGCTATGCCCGAGGTAGACGCGGTCCTCGGCAATGACGAAAAACTCAAACCTGAAAGCTGGAACGAAATAGCTGACATTGAGACCTCAACGGATACACGCGTCCGGGTAAACGACATCATGAGCGTGCGACAAACCGTCGGCCACCTGATTGATGGCTACGGCGAGAAGACACGCGGGTTTTTGCAAGTACAAAACGGATGCAATCACCGATGCACGTTCTGTATTATTCCCTACGGACGTGGGAACGCCCGGTCTGCAAAGATCGACGAAGTCTGCGAACAAGCCCAGCGACTCGTGGACAACGGGCATAAAGAACTGGTTGTTACCGGCGTTGATATTACGTCGTGGGGAGAGGACCTGGACGGACAGCCCCCGCTTGGTGCGCTGATCAATTCGATCCTGACTCAGACCAAAGGCCTCTTCCGCTTGCGCCTCTCGTCCATTGACGGCGCGGAGATCGATCCAACGCTCGCTGCCCTGATATCTGACAATCAGATTATTGCTCCTCACATTCACCTGTCAGTGCAATCAGGCGATGACATGATCCTGAAGCGGATGAAGCGCCGCCACACCCGTGAGGGCATCATTACGCTATGCGATCGACTAAAAGCAGCAAGGCCTGAGATCGCGTTTGGGGCAGACATAATTGCCGGCTTCCCCACGGAAACCGACGAGATGTTTGAAAATTCACTGCGCCTCATCGAAGAAGCGCACCTCACCCACCTTCATGTTTTTCCGTTTTCGCCGCGAGAGGGAACCCCTGCCGCCCGCATGCCGCAGGTGAATGGCAACCTCATCAAAGAGCGAGCATCCACCTTAAGGGCTGCAGGTGCTGAAGCTTTCAAGTCATTTCTAGACACCCAGGTTGGTCGGACATCAGATGGCGTTTGTGAGAGCGGGAACTCTGTCCGTCTTGGAAACTATGCCGTCGTTAAAATCACCGAACCTGTTGTGCGCGGCGACATTGTCAGAGTGAAAGTCGAAGGGCGGGACGGACAACTGCTCACGGGCAGTATCGGCTGATAAAATGAGGGCCCAGACAACCACATCTCCCGGCTGGGCGATTGCATTGCCTGAGCCCGCATTTCGACCCACCAGTGAAGGCGAGCCGGCGACGTCTCTGTCGTGGGTATCGCGTTACGCAGCTCTACGCTTTGCTACCCGACGAACTGGCTTCTTGCCAGCTTTAGCGCGGGTTGCCGGTTTTGCTTTCTTTGCTGTGACTTTCTTCGCGACCGCCTTTTTTGCGGTTGGGAACTTGATCACCTTGGCCGTTTTCTTAGTCGTGGTTTTCTTGGCCGCTTTTTTGGCAACAGGCTTCTTCGCAACTTTAGCCGTCACCTTCTTTTTGGCAGCGGTCGATGTCTTAGCTGTTTTGCGCGCGGTCGTTGCCGTTGCTTTTTTCACCGTACGACGCTTGGTTGCGGTCGTCGTGGATGCCTTACGCGTTGTTGCTTTCCCCGATGTCGCCTTACGAACCGGCGACTTACGAGCGGTCGTCTTGCGCGCAGTGGACGTTTTGGTGGACTTTTTGCGAGCCGTGGTCTTACGGGCTGCAGGTTTTTTGGCCTTTGTGGCCGACGTTTTGGTTTTCTTGGCGATCGCCATTTTCTCTCTCCATGTATTTCGCTGACCTTGGCCAACGTGCAGGTAGCTACTGACTGCGGGACGATCTTCTCAGGAGGCAATTAACAATGGCCAAAAATTTTCTAAAAGGCCTGTTTGGGCGCAAAAAAGACGATACACCGCCTGAAGACAGTCCACAGGCTGAGGATCTAGAAGGCCGTCAGCCTGGTGAAGATCAGGCTGCGGACGCCAATCTGCTGGCTGCTGACGATCCAAACGTAGCGCAGGAAGCAACAGCACGAGAGGTGGAGGAAGCGCGGTCCATTCCGGTGTCCGAACCCCCAACGATGGATGTAAAGGCGCCTGAAGCGCTGCCACAAGGTACCCCACATGAAGCTGAGGCACCTTTGCCAGATACCGATTTTCAGGAGCGCTTGGAAAGCGAAACACCTGTTGTTGAGAGCGAAGCCCCCCCCAACCCACCGACACAGGATGACGCCGAACCCAAGAAATCCGGATGGCTATCTCGCCTTCGAAATGGTCTCTCGCGCAGTTCAACGAAGCTATCCGAAGGCGTCACATCGATCTTCACAAAGCGTAAGCTGGACGATGAAACTCTTGAAGAGCTCGAAGATCTTCTGATTACGGCTGATCTTGGCGTTTCAATCGCGAGCCAGGTCACGACAAAGCTTGCCAACGACCGATTTGATAAAGAAGTCACCGATGCGGAAGTCAAAATCGCTCTCGCCGAAATCGTTGCGGAGACCTTAGAGCCCTTGGAAGCGCCCCTGGAGATCGACAAAACCCACAAACCCCATGTGATCTTGATGACTGGCGTAAATGGTGCCGGAAAAACAACAACCATCGGCAAGCTCGCCGCAGCTTACAAGAGGCAAGGCATGAGCGTCATGCTGGCGGCGGGGGATACGTTCCGGGCCGCGGCAGTTGAACAGTTAAAAGCTTGGGGCGACCGCACGGGTACGGAAGTCGTTGCGCGGGATATCGGCGCTGATGCAGCAGGGCTTGCATTTGATGCCGTCAAGACAGCCAAAGAACAAAACGTCGACGTGCTCTTGATTGATACCGCAGGGCGTCTTCAAAACCGCGCCGAATTGATGGATGAACTTGCCAAGATTGTCCGTGTCGTCAAGAAAATCGACGAGACAGCGCCCCACCACACACTCCTCGTTCTCGACGCGACCGTCGGCCAAAATGCTATAGCCCAGGCACAGGTGTTCCAGGAAATTGCCCAAGTCACGGGCCTTGTGATGACAAAACTAGACGGGACTGCACGAGGCGGTGTCTTGGTCGCTCTGGGTGAGAAGTTCAAGCTCCCGATTCATTATGTGGGGGTTGGAGAAAGCGTCGACGACCTTCAGCCTTTCCGCGCGGACGCCTTCGGCCGGGCCTTGACGGGCGTTACCGCCATCAAGGAAAGCACATCATGAGCGATACGAGCGCGTCGAACCGACTGTCTGGCTCGGCTAAAGCAGCAGTCGACTATGGCCCACTGCTGGTCTTTTTTGTCCTTTATTTCTTCGGTCGGAAGCTCACAGGAAGCCTGCCGGAACCCTTTCAGATAGATGAGGGTGAGGAACTCTACGCAGCCATTGCAGGCTTTATGCCTTCATTTGCCCTCGCCTTTGTCTACAGCGTCTGGCGGGAACGCCGCGTTGCGCCGATGCTGCTCATTAGCTTTGTCGTGGTTGGAATCCTCGGCACGCTGACACTCGTATTCAAAGACAAGACATTCTTCTATATGAAACCCACCATTGCCTACGGACTATTTGCCGTGACGCTATCTGGCGGGCTTATGTCCGGTCGAAACCTTTTGAAAGCCGCTTTTGACGGCGCCCTTACCCTTCCCGACAAAGCATGGGTGACCCTAACACGGCGATATGCAGTCTTCTTCGCAGTGCTTGCTGTTTCTCACGAAGTGATCTGGCGGTGGCTCATGCGCGACTGTGATATTACAACGGCGACTACATGCGCTGGCGAGGCGATCTGGGTGCAGCTAAAACTCTTCGGCTTCACCGGGATCAATATTCTTTTTGCCGCGCTGCAAGGACCATTTCTGGCAAAACACATTGTCACCGAAAAAGACCCGGAGCCAGATCTCCATGGCACCAACTGAGAAGAACTAAATGAGACTAGCTTGACAGCCCCGCAGACGAGAGAAGACAACTCGTCCTTGCGTCTATAGCCCATCTACAGGGTTTGCGAAGGGCGCAAAAGTCTCCGCATGACGCGTTTCATGCCATTGACGGAGCGCCCAGCCGGCGCTTGGGAAGGCGATCTCCGGCCAAGGAACATCTTCAAACGAACAAAGCATCACTTCTTCGCTCTCCGGGCCTGCGGAGATAGCCTCGTCTAAGAGACGAGCGCGGAACATAACCTGAACTTGTGAAATTCGCGGAACTGAGTAGATCGCCAGCACACGGTCAATCTTGATCTGGGCCCGCGCTTCTTCCCAGGCTTCACGGATAGCCCCCTCCTCAACACTTTCACCAAGCTCAAGATAGCCCGCAGGCAATGTCCAATAGCCTTTACGCGGTTCAATCGCCCGTCGACACAGCACGACTTGCTCTTCAAATGTTACCACGGAGCCGACGACGATTTTCGGGTTCTGATAGTCGACAAAGCCACAATGGCCGCACACAGAGCGCTCCCGATCGTCCCCTTCGGGAATGATTTGCCGAAAATCCGGCTCAAACGAGGGATCAACCATGCTCTTTTCTTTCTCCGTCATATGGTTTTGCCCTTCAGCACCCATACCAAACGTACCCAGATTCAATCCCGGCGCACCGTCTGCTGATATTCCGTGCTAATCCGGTGCAGTCTGATAATCAGCAGGTGTTGCATTTTTACTGAAGGTAATCTAGGTGCAATACTTTATTAACAGACCGAGTCCAAACCACTCACATCGGGTGCGGATGAAAGTGTCATCCGGCCTGAAGCTCTAGAGCAAGCCCCCGCACCAAACGAGGGGTAGAGAAACGGAGAAATCTCATATGGCATACGACCTCAAAAAATCACCTGGTCACCTGCTCCGCCGGGCCCAGCAGTACGCGCACGATCTTTACTCAAAAGAAGTTGGCTCATCTGGGCCAACGCCTCGTCAATTCGAAGTTCTGCACACGGTTGCCGCAAATCCTGGCTTGAGCCAAACTGATTTGGTGCGGGCAACGGGTATCGACCGCTCAACTTTGGCGGACATGATCGCACGGATGATCAATAAAGGCCTTCTGTCCCGTTCGCGCACCAAAGAAGACGCGCGGGCGAATGCTGTCAGCATCACAGCGGCCGGCAAACGGATGCTTCAAGGGGCTCTGAACAAGGTCGACAAAGCGGAAAAAGCAGCCATGGCTGTTCTGCCAAAAACGCAGCAGGCCGCATTCATGAAAGCACTGTCCGCCTACGCCGACGCGCTGGATAAAATGGATGCAGAGACGGCCGCGCCGAAAAAACGCGCGACCAAAAAAGCACCTGCGAAGAAAGCCAAGCGCAAAACAACGAAGCGCAAAAAGCGCTAAACACCTGATCTGACAAGAAAACCCCTCGTGGCTTCTGAGGCCTCGAGGGGTTTTTTTATTTCAAAACAAATGCTTAGCAACTCAATCCAGCACTGGACCAAGTAAGTCGCGCATAGCCGGTGGCCGCTTTGCTTCGTCCGCAGACCATCGATCGGGGTATCCACCCAGGGCTAATGCCCTGTCATACATGATGATCGCCGCTGCGATGGAGAGATTCACGCAGAACTTAGTCGGTATAACGACGAGGTGGTCGCATCTATCCTTGGCCGCGTCGGAAAGATTGCCCTTTTCCGGCCCCAGGAAGTAAGCTGCCTGAAGAGGATGGCGAAACCGTGGAAGTTCCGTCGCCTCGGAATCAAGCTCCACCCCTACAAGCGCGCAAGACTTGGGCAGCGCGATATCATCAACGCAAGCCCAGTTATAGAGCGGAACATGCTGTTCGGCATGGGAGGTATCGGACTGAAACGCCTCTTTCGTCCTGTGTCGCATACCGACGGTAAATAGAAAACTGGCACCGAACGCATGCCCGGTACGCATGACCGCCCCGAGATTCATGGCCTTTGAGATCCGCTCTGACCCGATGCCGAAATAGCCGCGCATGGTACCTTTTGCTCTTTCACAGAAAGTGATTTCGAGCCTTGCGCTATAGGCGACATTAGCTCTGGTGGAAAGTATCATGGCGGTCGGAACTCTACCGCGAAGGACCAATAAGCATGCGCCTCAGCGACCGCTTTCACTGCCCGCAGACCCCTTATTTTTTGTCTCATTCGGTGGGGCTTCAGCCGATATCCTCAATGGACGCCTTGCACACGGGCTTCAGTGCGCGTTGGGCGGCAGGCGCAAGCGACGTCTGGACTACATGGAGCGAGACGCTCGACCTGTTCAGAGCCAAGCTCGCCACTCTCCTGGGGGCTGAGCCACAAGACATTTGCCCGCAACCGAGCGTTTCCGCCGCGCTCACCAAAATCCTGTTTGGGCTGCCAAAAGAACCGGGACGCAATACCGTCCTTCTGTGCCGGGAGGATTTTCCGACCATCGGCTATGTGCTGGCACAAGCCCAAAGGTTCGGTCTGGAGCTGCGGTTTATAGAAGGCGGCGCTCATCTGGCCGACCCGGCGTTCTGGGAGAAAGAGCTGGATGAAAGCGTTCATCTTGTTCATGTGACCCATGTTTTTTCAAATCGTGGCGTGCGCACACCTGTCCCTGAGATTACCGCTCTGGCCCGCAAGCGCGGCATCAAAACGATTATCGACGTGGCCCAGTCAGCTGGGGTCGTCGACATTGATGTAAATGATTTCCGGGCGGACTACATCATCGGGACGTCTGTGAAGTATCTATGCGGTGGGCCCGGGGCCGCCTGGTTGTGGGCAAACCCAGAGGCAGCCTCCGATAACCATCCCATCGATGTCGGCTGGTTCTCGAGCGCCACGCCATTCAATTACGATATCGAGACATTTTCGTACGCAGACGGCGCCGCGCGATTTATGGGAGGAACGCCTTCTGTTGTGCCATTTGCTTTTGCGGCAAACGGCATCGCCACCCTTTTAGACATCGGCATTCAGGCCATCGAAACCTACGCTCAGTCACTTATCGATCAGCTGGTTGCTGACTTGCCGCCGTCAGTGTTGGCCAGCCACGTGAAGCCCGGCGAACGAGGATCGGCAGTGCTAATCAAACCGGACAATCCGGAAGCATTCAGTAAAGCCCTGAGCCAGAAAGGCATTGCCCACGATATGAGAACCGGCGCTGTTCGACTGTCATTTCATGTCTACAATGACGAAAACGATCTGAAAGGGTTGCTGGAGACTTTGAAGTCCTGCTGCCCAGTTTGAACAGGCACAGCTACCCTAAAACGAAAGTGTCAAAGAGACAGGTGCGTGGTCGGATGGTTTTTCCCAGCTGCGGCAGTCATCATGAATTTGAAAAGCCCCGCGGCCTTTTGCGGTCGCTGCCTTTTTTAAGGCAGGGCTCACCCAGATATGGTCAAGCCGTCGTCCGCGGTTTGAGGCCCGCCAGTCACGCGCCCGATAGGACCACCAAGTATAGAGCTTTTCCGGCTCCGGGATAAGATCGCGCGCTACATCGATCCATTTTCCCTTTGTTGCCAGGGCGTTCAGGCTGTCCGTTTCGACGGGGGTGTGCGAGACCACCTTTAGGAGCTGCTTGTGGGACCAGACATCGTGCTCATGGGGGGCCACATTGAAATCACCGACAAGGACCGTTTTCTTCCGCCCCTGGTCCCCGAACCGGTCCTGCATCTCACTTAGGAATGAAAGTTTGTGGGCGAATTTTTCATTCGCCTTCGGATCTGGCTCATCTCCGCCGGCAGGAACATAAAAGTTATGGATGCGTATTCCTCCCGGCAATGTCACCGCCACATGCCGGGCATCTTCCTTTCCACAAAACTGAAGGCGCTCCGGTTTTGTAAACGGGATTTTTGAGACCGTCGCGACGCCATGGTGACCACCTTGGCCATGCACCGCCTGATGCACATACCCGGCGTCCGCAAATTTCTTTGTCGGAAACTGGTCATTGTGGCACTTGATTTCCTGAAGACAAAGAACGTCAGGCGCCTCATCATTCAGAAATGACACAACGCCATCAATGCGTAGGCGGACTGAATTAATGTTCCAGGTGGTAATTTTCATGGTCTGCTTCTTTTTTTCGACACGGGCGGGAATATCGGATATGCGCGGATGTGACCAGTTTCAGATGGTCGCGCGAGGAGTGGAATTCTCCCCATGTTGCCTGACGCGATATCCAGCCTGACGGCTCTTCTCATCATTCTGGCAAGCTTTCTTGCTTCTATGCTCACCGCAGCTGTAGGGATTGGCGGCGGGCTTGCCCTACTGGCGATCATGACGGCGCTGCTCCCGCCACTCACGGTCATCCCGGTTCACGCAGTCGCCCAGTGGGGATCGAACGGCAGCCGATTTGTCCTTCTCGCCAAAGATACCTACTGGCCAATCATTGCCTGGTTTGCCCTCGGCAGCCTTCTGGGCGCCGCGATCGGTGGCCAGCTTTATGTCCAATTGCCCGAACGGTTGCTGAAACTGGGTATTGCAAGCTTCATCTTATATTCCGTCTGGGGACCAAAACCGAAATCATTTACCCCAGGAAAAACAACATTCGTGTCAACCGGTGCCATCAGCACGTTCTTGACCATGTTCTTTGGAGCCACTGGACCAATCGTTGCATCAATGATGGCGACAACATCTCTCAATCGAACACAGATCGTGGCCACCCATGCGGCCGCGATGGTTTGTCAGCATGGGATCAAAGCGGCCACTTTTGGTGCTCTGGGGTTTGCTTTTGAGGACTGGCTTGGCCTAATCGCAGGCATTGTGGCCGCAGGATTTGCAGGAGCTTGGGTTGGTACACGCATCTTAAAGCGCACGCCTGAGGAACGATTTCAGAAAATATTCCGCGCAGTGCTAACTACTTTTGCAGCATACTTAGTATTAACTGCACTCGTCGCGGGACGGCAATCATGATCGGTCTCAGAACAGATTGAACGACGACCCGATTAAGGCCACCGGCCAACGCCCGAATTCAAACAACTGGAACTTGGCAGCAAACGGATGGCCTTCCGCCTCGAAATCGGGGTCGGCAGACGCAAGCAGCGCGAGCGCAGCTTGGTGTGAGGCCTGAACCGCGGCCCCGACCGCAAGGCGGCGCGCGGCCTCATCATCTACATCCCAAAGACTGCTAGCCTCTTCCATGGCTTCGTGGGCTGCCGACTGCACACGATCAGCGATCAATGTCATGGCGATCCGAAGAGCCTCTTCTGAGAGTAGCTCCAGCGCCCTCGCAGTCACATCGGACCGGATCAGTTCTTCCGCTTCCCAGGCGGGAGCATTTTGATCGATAATCTGGGCTGCGTCCGCTGCATCTTCCCAATCGACGAGGATAGCGACGTCAGCGTCGGGAAAACCGAGCCCGTCGACATATCGTTGTGCTGCGGCGCGGGCGCCCGGAGACAATGGCTCGCCCATATTTGCAAACCACGGGATGTTCTGAAGCGAAGCTGCGAACTGGCTCACTCGGCGAAGGCCTGGGAGCTCCCGCTCCAAATCTTCCAGTTCGATGTCGTCCATTATCAAAGGCTCCAAAACTCTAGCCGCCAAGTTATCTGGCGATGCCAAACGGACATGTAGGCGACTGTCTCATAGAAAAAAGGCACCCGGTGAGAAACCGGGTGCCAAGCTGCGCTGTTGCGCCTACGCCGGGAGGGGATGTTCCGGCGGCGGTTGACGGCAGTGGACCTGCTAGCGGGGGGGCAACGCTGGTCCATGGAGTATGCCGTCCACGCACTGTTACATTAACGCCTCAGGTAGGCTCTTTTCAATCCCTCATTAAGAAAAATCACTTGCCTGTGATGAGCAGACACAAGGAATTCCGTTGGAGTTGCTAATTGTTAATAAACGTGCCTCCAGCTTCCGGCGCGCGAAAAAGCCGGTTGGAAAGTTTCATGTCATTCTCAACGTTGGTGAGTGTCACCACTGTCGATCCGTTCTGCATGTCGCGAACAATCCATTGGCGTAACGATAAAGATGGTGCCTCGAATATGGCGCTTAGCTCACCCTCAGTTTCTTCATCGGTACTGGAGAAGGTCACAGCGACGCTGGCGACGCCACGAGCAACCGAGGTCACTTCAGCCCCGTCCAAATCAACCTTCTTGTTCAGGAGAAATCTTAACGGCGTCCGCTTGATCGGGTAGAAATCCGTCTGTTCTAATTCTTCGTCGCGCACATAAACGTTGCCCTGAGTTGCAACAATAAGGAGCGGCGTTGGGTCATCATAGTCGAACCGGATTTGTCCCGGCCGGCGAAGCCAGAATTTACCATTTGAAACTGCACCAGATGGTGCGATCTGTTGAAAGTCACCCTTGAGGGTTTTGGTATCTTCGATCGACTTCAACACCATTTCAACGACTTCATCATCGGACTTGTCCGCATAAACGAGGTCCGAATAAGAAATGCCGTCTTCCAGTGCCGTTGCATCAACACTTCTGTCTGTTGCTGCCCCATCGGCAATTTGATCTCCTGCTTCCGCTTGAGGCTCAGCTGGGTCGTTCATCGCCGTTGCCGGCACCTGCACTGGTACAGGAACTGGATCGGAAGCCTCCGCCTGAGCCAAAACCGCCGCCATGAGCAGCGCATGGGAAAGAGACGTCAATGCCATAGGAATACATTCCTTTCGTATCGCTAGCGAAGCCGCTGCCTGCCATTTGGTGACATATGATACATTCACCTCCAGGGCGAAAGCCTGCGGATTTTATGGCAGCACCAAGACGTGGCGTTCCCATTTCCGTGATGCAAACGTGACGGCCCAGTCCAGCCATTCAACCGGATCAGACAAAACCGATGGCCCACAAAAAACCGACGCTCCCGCAGAAAACGTGTCCGGTCTGCAAGCGTCCATTTACCTGGCGAAAAAAATGGGCCCGCGACTGGGACCAAGTGAAGTATTGCTCAGAGCGTTGCCGACGCGCGGGGAAGTCAAATCCTGACGCGCCGACAGCGGGCGGGCGGCAGCCTTAAGCAAAATACGCTCTTACTTGGGATACTTCGCACGTTCACTTTCAGTGAGCGGACGGGCTTCATCGATCAGCATAATTGGCACCCCATCCCGGATTGGATAGGCAAGCGCAGCAGCAGGACTGATCAGTTCCTTTGCTTCGGCTTCATATACAAGGCGCGAGCGGGTTTTCGGGCAGACAAGAATATCCAGCAATTTTGGATCAATTGAGTCTGTCGAGGCTGTAGACATGACGTTTCCTTGCACTCCCAGCTTTTCCGTTTACTGCAGATTTTCGTTTGAGCCACCCTCGTTGCGGGCCATTTCCATGAGTGCAACCAGGCATTCAGCTCGATCTTTCGCTGTGGTTGCTTCTAATAGAGCCTGTTTCTCGTTGGGTGCAAAAGGACACCCCATGGCGAGCGAGGCAACGAGCGCTTCTGTCGGCGCCGCTTCCACGGCTTCCCAGTCCGTTTTCAACCCTTCAGCATCAAGATAAACCTGCATCGCCTCTACTAGTCGCTCGCGATCGACGATTTCCGCAGAGGGATCAGTCTGACGGTCACTGCGAAAACGCGATATATCCACCGTGGCTTGACGATAAGGCGTATCGACTTCGGGCTCGTCTTTCAGATCAAAACGCATCAGGCCCGTCAGTGTTATCAAATAGCGACCGTCTTCGGTCTCGGTAAAACTGGTAATCCGACCAGCACAGCCAACCCCATACAGGGGTGGCGTTCCCTCCGTCGACCCAGTGCGGGGTTGAATCATCCCTATGAGCCTTGCAGCTCCCAGAGCATCATCAACCATGCGTAGATACCGAGGTTCAAAAATGTTGAGGGGCAATTGGCCCCCCGGAAGCAAAAGCGCGCCAGGCAAGGGGAAGACAGGGATCCTCTCGATATGGTCAATCGAAAACTGCGTCGACCCAAAGCTTGATTGCATCATAGCTGCGCGCTCCGCTGGTTACGAAAAGAGCAGCGACGACAAACGTCGGCGGCCCTTCAGGGTAATCGGATCAGTTGGCCCCAGCGCTTCGAAGACAGTGAGAAGTTTCTTGCGAGCCTCCTCGTCATTCCACTGAAGATCAGCCTCGAGAATAGTGAGAAGATTGGCCACGCCGTCTTCCATGCGGCCGGCACCGATTTCCGCCTCAGCAAGCTCAAACCGAGCTTGGTGATCGTCAGGGTAACTAGAAACCGTGGCTTTCAGACTGCCAAGCGCGCCATCATCAACTGCTGCGTCGGCAAGAGATAACGTTGCTTTGATGCTTGAAAGCACTTGGTCACCCTGCTGTTCCGGCGACAGAGAATCGAAAATCTGCTGTGCCTTGTCAGCTTCACCCATGGCCAGATGGCAATTGATGAGACCTGCAACGGCGCGCAGATCTGGGCCGGTCTCCTGTTCGGCAGTTGCCTGAGCAACACTTGCGAAGGCCTGGGCAGCCTCAGCGATCTGACCATCTTTCAGGGCCGCCTCAGCCATCGCAATAATCTCTTCGATTTGTTGCTCGGGACTTCCGCCACCGGCAGCCGCCATCACCCGGTCGATAAAGGCTTTGACTTCACTTTCGGGCAGCGCACCCTGAAACCCGTCAATGGGCCGACCCTGGAAAAATGCATAGACCGTCGGCACCGACTGGATCCGGAGTTGGCTAGCTAGCACTTGGTTTTTGTCGATATCGATTTTCGCCAGGCGAACCGCGCCGTTTGCGGCGGTGACTGCTTTTTCCAAGATCGGCGTCAAGGTCTTACAAGGCCCACACCATGTCGCCCAAAAGTCCACGATTACTGGTGCTTCCATGGAAGCCTTGAGAACATCGTCCTCAAAGGTTTCAATGGTGCAGTCAAAGATTAATGATGACGGCGACGCCGCGCCAATCAGGTCACTCATAAATTAATCCGTCCGTTAGAGTAGTGAAGTTGGGCATCGGTCGAAAAAATCAAGGGCTCGGGTTTTAACCACTCTCTGTCGCGGTGGTCGAACCCTGCAAATACAATTCTAACTTTGCCCACCCCGTTATTGATTTTCCGATGACCAGCGCCCCTCAGAATTGCTCGCCGCAGCCAATTTTCATTCGTCCGCTACCACATCCCCCAGAGGCGCGGCAAGATCGAGAATTCTTGGGGCATGCCCGCAGTCTTCGATGAAAGCAACAAGGCCGTGCGGATCGATCTTTGTCGATGCAGTGTTTTGCAAAGGATGAAACCAGACGGCCTCGTGAGCCATAAGAGACCGATCGAGAATGATGCAGGATAGCCTTTTTGCTCCGGGATTGATCAGCGCAAATGGCGTCACTGAGCCAGGAGTAACGCCAAGGACCTCCACCATTAAGTCAGGCTTCCCAAAGGAGAGCCGACCCCGTGCGCCGATCGCTTTGCCGAGGGCGACAAGATCAACCTTGGTGTCGCAATGGACCGAGGCGAGATAGAGGTTGGCTTTTTTGTCTTTCAGAAACAGGTTCTTGGTGTGGCCGCCCGGCATTGATTTCTTGTAGTCGCGCCCTTCCTCAACGGTCATGATGGGAGGGTGGTCAATGGTCTCGTGGGCTATAGCCAGCATGTCCAATCGCTGGAAGAGCCGAGCTCGCGCCGCGGTGGGATCCTCCGCAGCGGTGTTAGCCTGATCCGAGATTAATGGTTCTGACGGCACGCTCACAAGCTGTTAGATCCATACCAATTTCTCGCCGTCCAAGCGAGTGGTGAAACAATTTTCGGTCTTAACGCTGAATTTGCTTGCACTCCAGCATTGGCTCGGGCATATCCGCGGTCCTGCCGACTTGCTTCGGTGGTTTACCCTAAGGATGCGGGCGTAGCTCAGGGGTAGAGCATCACCTTGCCAAGGTGAGGGTCGTGCGTTCGAATCGCATCGCCCGCTCCAGATTTTCTCAAAAATAAATCAATAATACCAAGGGCTTGAGGCGATTTTTCGCCATCAACGCTTATCCTTTCTCAGTTTTTTCCCTACAAATTTACCTACATTTGTTCCTACAATGGTCATCGCATATGGATCTGGAAAACCGCCATCTGAAGCAGAAGCGAGGCTACTGGCATTACCAAAGACGGGTGCCGAAACGCTATGCAAGCTTCGACGACCGCCGCGTCGTGGAGTGCTCTTTACGGACTAAATCGATCGAGATCGCACGGTTGAGACGCGACGCCATGGAAGAATCTGACAACCTCTTCTGGGCATCGGTTGCCGGCATCGACGGCGAAACGGAGACGCCGGAACTTGTCATCCGGCAGCGAGCTGTAGCTCAACGACGCTATAAGGCGGCCGCGACCAGAGCTCTCGCAAGAGGCTTCGTCTACACACCCGCTGCCGAGCTCGCCGAGACCGCAGGCGTCGAGGAACTCGTCGAGCGGCTAAAGACTGTTGAGACTGTCAATGAGAACCGCAAGCGCACGGCGCAGGATGCCGAGGTCGAAGCCGTGCTCGGCGGCCTGACGCCACCCTCCGTCACCGTTTCGGAAGCCTTTGAGGTCTATTGCAACGAGATCGCCAGCCTTCAGCTCGTCAACAAATCGGCCGACCAGAAGGCACGATGGAAAAAGACCAAGAGACGCGGCGTTCAATATTTTATCGATGTGGTCGGCGACAAACCGATGCGCGAGATCACGCGCCAGGACGCGCGCCAGTTCTACAATTGGTGGCGCGAACGCTGCGAGCCGAAGCCCGGAAAGAAGGCGCTGAGCCCCAATACCGCGTCACGCGACCTTGGCAATATGCGCCAGCTTAATTCCGAGTACTTTACATTCATCGGAGAGGAAGATCGACAGAACCCGTTTCGCAACCTTTTGTTTGAAACGAAAAAGACGGGTTTGTCGGCTGTCCCGCCTTTCGAAGATGAATGGGTTCGCACCCGCATCCTCGTTCCCGGCGCATTTGAGGGCATGAATGATGACGCCGTTCGTGTCGTTTACGCCCTCATTGAAACGGGTTGCCGCCCGAGCGAAATCGCCAACTTGCTCGCCGACGACATCTTCCTTGACGCAGAAGTGCCGTTTATCCGCATACAGCCCCGGCGTAATCGTGAGATAAAGACCAATTCGTCGATCCGCGAAATTCCGCTGGTCGGCGTGTCGCTGCAAGCAATGCGGAAAAGCCCCGATGGATTTCCACGCTTTCGGGATAAGCCGGATCGTCTCTCAAACACGCTTCTGCAAGGCTTCCGGCGCCGAAAGCTCTTCCCGACGAAGAAACACGTCATTTATTCGTTCAGGCATTCATTTGAGAAGCGCATGCTTGAAGCCGGCATCGACAATGACCTCCGGATGCTGCTGATGGGTCACGCTAACAGCCGACCCGCTTATGGAGATGGCGGCTCAATGTCGTTCAGACGCGATGAGCTTCTCAAGATAGCCCATCCGTTTACTGACGTCCTCTCTGCTACGGTCTGATCTTGAGCGGATTTCTTCCGGAATATTGTCGATTGCCAGGAAATGCTGAGCGGCCGACTAGAGGCGAGTTTAAGCCGCTAGTCTATGACTGATAGTTTGGTAATTTGGTCCGAGCGAGGTCGAGGCGCACAACTCGTCAACCCTAACCTTTGGTGCGATACGCCTTCCAAGTGATCAAAGTCGCGGTGAAAAATAGCAATCCGATTACAATATACGTGCCTGGGTTTGCATCTGGCTGCCTAGCGTCCGGAAAGCCCATCCGAGACAAACCCGCGAAAATCGAAACCCATCCGAGGAGCGTCACGAGCACGCGCCAATCGCGCACCCACATGTTATGAAATCGAACAGTGGCTAGGCCACCCATGAACCAAGCAAGTCCGTTATTAAACACTGTTGTGGGATGTATGCCGTCAAAGATATGAAAATTGACGCTCTCCAATGCAGTTGCAGCCATGATTGTGGGGCCCATTATGGATGCGATGGTGCGTGATGTATCCATATTTTCATTACGCCCCGTTCAATCCGATACCTTCTTTTGAAGGTTTCCTCAAATCGCTGCAAGCGGCCGTTTTAGGGCGACTGAAGCCGTTCACCGAGGATGCGACGTCCGGCTAAAAAGGACCAAAGTCCGGCCACCTTACACCCCGGGACTGGATTCGCGCTTTAGACTTAAGGAACCGAGGAAACACCTCACTTCGCAAACACTAGAGTCCTCCAAGTAAATTGACAGTGTGTAATCGAAATACGGATTTACATACATAATGAAGAGTGTTGGACTTAAAATTCTCGTGTAACGTTCGGGGCAAGCTCGATGAGAGTTATTTTACTCATAATTATTTCAAATCTGTTTTTCAGCGGAGCGAGTTGGGCAGAAAATGCTCATTTCCCCACGGATATGATTGGGATTCTAGATGTTTCTGAACGATATAGTGGGGAGCGAGACCCAATATTTGACAAACCATATGATTGGTTGTCGGCAACATGGGGCGAAGACGAATCCCAACTGAAATCGTACACAATTGCGCGCAACTGGGCCAACAACGGTGATCACGCAGACGGGTCAGTCGTCAAGATTGCGCTCAGTGATTTCGAGCTTATCGAAACCGATTACGAGCAGTCTCACATTATCGTGTATGCGAAAACGGGCGATTGGGTCCGGGTAAAAGTTAGCGGCGTCGCGACATGGATCAGGGAAGAGCCAACAGACATGTTCGTTCCATACACCTCGCTCGTGTTGGACAGCCTAGCCTATCTCACCAGCTGGAATGTACTCTATTCAGATCGACCAAACGGTCCGTTGAGTTCAATCGAGTTCAAGCCCGGTCTGCAATCAGACGGGTCCGATGACGGATATAATGGAACACCAGACATTCAAGTAGTGGACGTTCTCCCCGCTCAGATGAGCGCCCCATCAGGAGAGCATGAAAAGCATCCGGGTTGGATTAAAATCCGGATCACTGACGGTGTGCACTGTAGCACCCGTTCGTATGAATCCGAAACGACACTGTTTGAAGGATGGATACCATCTCACCGCCCCGACGGTGAGGTATCGGTGTGGTTTTATGCACGCGGATGTTAGTCTCAGGTGTCGCTGGCTTTCGAAAGCTTACTCGCATTTTCATTAGGTCTCTTCGGCGATGAAGCCAATGATTTTGCGTCCGGCGCCAACTTCTCGAGCGTCCTATTTTGGGCGACTTAAGACTGTCAGCAAGGTTGTGGCGACCGGCAATTCAGGGCCAGCGCCGGCCGCTCCGCCTGAGGCCGCTTTTTGAGACGGAAGCCTATAAAAACTCAATCGATCTCGGACTGGCGATCTCAGAACAGACACCGCACACAACGTCGGTCTGCAGATCATGTCCGCAGGTTGTGTGAAGCACAGGCGACCATCCCCCGGGACCCGGGCGCTCCCAATCGGTCGCCCATGTGCGAATTGCCAAGACGGTCTTGAACAGATCTAAGCCCGCGGGCGTCGCGATATAGGATGCGTTTCGTTGATCGCCGGTCCGTTGCAATAGGCCTGCATCTAAGAGGTGTTTGAGGCGATCAGTCAGAATGTTGGTCGAGAGCCCCAATGTGTCTTGGGCCATCTTGAAGTGAAACGGCCCCTGCATGGCGCCGTACATGATCAGCATAGACCAGCGGTTTCCAAAGGCTTTCAGCGTTTCCATAGCTGGGTCGGCCCGACTGGAGACTTGGTCGAATGACATCATTTTCCGCCATCCTCGAACGTTGCTGCCGCTCGTATAGGCGGTCTTCAAAGGGATGAGCTCTGGCCATGCAATGTCTTCTAACTGGACCGGCGCTCTGCACGCCCGGCAGACGGTCTGGATCTGCAAAGGATAACCGCACGGTTTGTGGATGAGCGTTGGCGCGTTCTGCGGGTCTCGCCACGTCTCCGCCCAATCGATCAGCGCCAGGGCGATTGGATATATGGCAAGGCCTTTTTCTGTCAGGCGATACTCTTGCCGTTTCCCAGTGTCGCTGCACGCTTGCTGCGACACGAGACCAATCTGCACCGCATATTTGAGCCGCTCGGTGAGGCGGGCGCGTGAAATATGCAGCGCGCCTGCAAATTCCCCAAAACGCCGCGCGCCGAAGAAGGCTTCTCGCAAAATCAGGAAGGTCCAGACATCGGCAATCTGATCCACACCTGTGAGATAAGCGCCCGTTTTTGTGTGTGTCTTCACCGTCATTCGTATGCGTCTTAACGCCGAGGGATGAAGAAAGCCAGAATCTGCTTGCATAACGGAACCATAATATTTAGTTCCGTTATGCAAGCAGACGATATCTGCGACCCCGTAAGAGGAAGGACCGCCGAATGAGCGCAACACCACACGGATTTAATCGCAGCACGATGTCGCCCCCAGCGACGGAGCATTTGCGCTATGAAGAGGACGGCGATCTCGCCAAGGTTACGCTCAATCGACCGGAGGTCATGAATGCGCTCTCAGTCGATCTCAGCCGTGAATTTTGCGAAGTCATGGAGTATGTTCGCGACCAGGCGCATCTCCATATCGTCGTGATCAAAGGCGAAGGCGGAAATTTCTGTGTTGGCGACGATCTGACCGAAATGTCGGCTGGGGCTTGGGGCGATCCAAACGAGGTCGTCCGACGCGTCCGTTACTACCAGCACATGGCCAACACGCTCGAAGAACTTGATAAAATCACCATCGCTGCGGTCGAGGGCAACTGCGTCGGCGGCGGTCTTGAAATCACGATGGCTTGCGACTTTGTCATCTGCGCCGAAAGCTCGCGCTGGGGCATGCCGGAGGTCGATTGGGGCATTACTCCAGGCTGGGGCGGAACGACCCGCATGGCGCGTCTCATCGGTCGGCGTATGACGAAAGAGATCAACTTGCTTGGTGCGCTACACTCAGCGCATCGCGGGTTAGAACTT
Organism: Pseudomonadota bacterium; assembly: GCA_038522945.1. GTDB lineage: Bacteria > Pseudomonadota > Alphaproteobacteria > Caulobacterales > Parvularculaceae > MED-G105. Next base: position 33,158 of record JBCBJV010000012.1, on the reverse strand, counting down.
GGTCTCTTCAACCGCGTTGTTGGAGACAATCAGCTCGGCGCGGCGACCGATGAACTGGTCGAACTGTTGCGGCTCAAAAACCAACAGGGCCTGCGCCAACTCAAATTCATCATCAATAAGAATGTCGAAGCCGATCTGCATACAGCCCAAGGCTTTGAAGCGGTCCAGGCTGGCTTCACCTCCGCTGTGCTCATGAACAATTTGGTCGCCGACTCTGACGGCATCCATGGCTGGCTCGCCTATTCGAAAGGTGAGGCCGACAGCCCCATTAAGGAGCGGCGCGAGAAGTCGATCAGTTTCTGGATAGACTGATCCTGAAATCAGGAGCGAGCCCATGACTGATACCCGTTTGATAGCGCTCAGTCGCCATATTGGCCGCGTCGGGCTTGCGTCGCTTTTTCTGCTCGGCGGGATCAACAAGCTCTCCAGTTTCGCCGCGACTGCGGAAAGGATGGAAAGCGTTGGGCTCGTGCCAGTCATTGTTCTGATGCCAGCTACGATTGCTTTGGAATTGATAGGCGGGGCGATGCTCGCTTTGAAGGCTCAGTTCGCTTGGATCGCCGCTCTTCTTTTGGCGGTCTTCACGCTCGCCACCAATCTCTACTTTCATGCTTTTTGGACGCTGGAAGGTGAACTGCGGGCCCTCGAGCTTTCTCTCTTTTTCAAAAATGTCGCTATTGCGGGCGCGCTTGTCTTTGCGGCGTCCGTCCTCTTTCCCTCTGACCAAAAAGCCGCGTGAATCCGGCCCAGCCCTCCTAGAAAGGAAACTCATATGACACCCAAAACTACTTTGCTTGTTGCTATCGGAGCAGTCTTGGCATCGGGAGCATACGCGCAAACGCCTGATCCAGCTCAGTCATCCATTGAGCGCGTCGATGCCTTTTATGCTGCGCTTGCCGCTGAAGATCAGGACGCAGCGCTGGGTATGCTTGCGCCGGATGCCATGCTGCACGCGCCCTACAACCCAAATGGCGATGCCACCGATGCTGGCATTCGGTCTTTTCTAGCCTCCATGTATGTTGTTGGCGCCATGCAGACTTATGACAATCTGGTCTTCGAAGATCGCGAATACAGCGTTGCCGATGATGGGGGTACGGTTTGGATCGAAGCTGAAGGTCGGCTTCGCGTCGCAGCGACCGGTAAGCCCTATGAGAACCGCTATGTCTTCAAGATCGAACTGGACGACGGAAAAATCGTTGAAATCACCGAGTATACCAACGTGGCCACACTGGCGCGCGATGGGGTGACGGCTGGCGCGCAATAGAGAGCGCTATCGCCAAGAAAGCAAACGAAAGGCGCGATCATCCGTGACGCAACAGATAACAGCTCTGGCTTACATTCGCGCGTTTCTCCTTCTCACAGGGGCGGTCGGTCAGTTCACCGCCGGGTTTGCACCAGATCTTCTGGGATGGGAACAGACCATTTCCACGCGTTCGTTTGAAAGCCGCACATTGCTAATCCCGGGCGGCGGGGCCTTCATAATCTGGTTGCCGCTCTTCTTCGGCAACATCGCTTTTGCGATTTTCGCCGCACTACCCTCCCAGCTTCGGCAAGCGCGTATGGCGAATATCAGCTGGCTCGCGGCAGCGGCGTTCTGGGCGAATACGGTTCGATCGCTTTATGAACCGATCCACGGTCCGGGGTGGATCAGTTTGTTATTGCTGTTCGGAATACTCATCCCGCTCATCTTCGCAGCGATTGAAATACGTTCGCGAGAAACCTGGTCCGCGCCCGAAACCTGGGCCTTTTTGCCGGTCCTTGGACAAGCTGGCTGGATCAGCATCGCCTGCGCGGCGGGCGTGAGCCAGACTGCCTTGTTCACCGGCTTCAATCCGGCCGGTCTTGGAGCCGAGGCGTCGGCGCTACTGGCGCTCTCAATCTGGACTATTTTAGCCATTCCAGTCATTTGGCGGGTGCGTGCCCTTGCCTACAGCGGGGGAGCTGCATGGGGGCTTTTCTGGATCGGCGCGACGAACCTATCGAACGAGGTTGAGGGGATTGCATGGACCGCCTTCGTCGCGTCTGCCGGAGTCCTAGTTTTAACTGGCGCCGCTAAAACTGATACTGCGCGCTCGGTACAAGCCGCGAAGACGTAATAGTCAGGTTGGCGATTACTCTTTGTCTGGCATTGTACAGACGGCTTGTGCTCGCACAAAACATAACGATGGGTGGAACTTTTATATGGACACAACAACTAATAGAGAAACGCTTCAACAGGTAATGACGGAGTATTATGAGGCCTTTAACGCCAAGGACCGGCAACGCGTGCTGGGCGTCTTCAGTGAAAACTGTGAATTCGTTGACCTCACTATGGGTCGCAATATGAAGGGGCATGAGCAGTTATCTGCCTTCATGACAGAAACTTGGCGTCTCAGTCCGTTCTTCAAGATCGAACCCATCGAGACGCTCTTCGATGGTGGACGGGCTGCAGTCAGACTGACCATGTCGGGAGCCCCAAAAATCGATGCAGATGGCACCCCGAAGGCGGGCCACCTCTGGTCAATTCCGTCGACATCATTCTTCCGTTTTGAAGCTGGCAAAATCTGTTGGAAAGCCGATTGCTGGAACATGCTGGCGATCCCGAAACAAGTGGGTTGGCTGAAAATGCTCCCTAATCTGATTAGGGCAAATCGAAAACCTAAGTGAGTTAGAGGGATTCAAGAAGACCTTTGTGTTTTGTGCTAGCTATCATGGCTAAATTGAACATTTGGCAGTCCCTGTCACTTATCACTCAGGAAAGTGGCCGAAGTCGCCAACTAGAAGCGATGCCTCCGGTATTGGTCTACCAGCCTACGTCGCCCTCAAGACGACGCTGGCGCTTTGGCACCTACTCGCCAGAAACCGACGGAGCGGTCATTTCGTTTAGAGTCTCAATTGGGACGAATTCAGGTCGTTCTAACTACTCGTAGTCTTACAACAGATCTTCGATTCAGGGCTCTTCACAGCGCCCAAGTAAATGCTGTTGCTTGCTCGGAAACAGTCCAGAGCCGCTCCATAACCGGCTTATCATAAGCATGAGGTTCCAGCGTACCCTTGCCGACAGGGCCGCTGACTTGCATGAATCCCGTTGGGCCGTACAAAGCGCGCTGCTCCAGCCCATTTTCGGTGGCGCACATCGCTTCAGGATAGGCGCCTTTTTCGGCGGATTGGACCAACGGCGTTTTGGTCATAAGCCACCAAGCCATGCGTGTCAGCGCGCCCCCGCTTGTCTCAATCAAGGACGTCGCCGAGGCGCCGGGATGGCAAACGTAGACCTCAACTGTCTTTTTCGCGGCTTTGATGCGGTCTTGTAATTCGTAAGCAAACATCATCTGCGCCAGCTTGCTCTGGCTATAAACCGGGTTAGCGCTGTAATTCTCGTCCCAGTTCATGTCGTCAAATTGGATGGTTCGCAGACCAAGTCTGTAGCCAAGGCTTGCGACGACGACGATCCGCCCCTGAGAGCTTTCGATACGGTCGAACAAAAGTCCGGCGAGAAGGAAATGACCATAGTGATTTGTGCCGAGTTGACTTTCAAAGCCATCGACCGTGAGTTTTTGCGTCGGAACCTGCGCGATCGCGGCATTGCAGATCAGCGCATCAATGCTTGGCACTATGGTCAACACCTCTTCCGCCGCGCCGCGCACGCTGGACAGATCAGCAAGATCCATGCGGACATAACTGATTTTAGCGTCGGCGCCGAATTCACCTTTTAAGGTCTGAAGCGCGGCTGTCGATTTCTCTATGCTGCGGTTCAGCATCACGACACGCGCGCCTTTTGACAGAAGGATCCGTGAGGCCTCAAAACCGGCTCCCGAGTTGGCACCCGTAATCAGATAGGTCTTCCCGGCGAGCGAACTTAAACGTTCTGGCGTCCAGCCCTTTGGACCGAATTGCGTATCTGGCATCTCTATTCCCCGTCGCGGGTGGAGCGCTCAATGCTACGTAACTTAGTATCGATCACCCCGAAATTCACTAGGTAAGGCGACCTGGCAACGATCGTTTTAAACCACCTCGACGCCGCTCGCCCGAAACACCGTATCCGGCAGTAAAGGGCCAAAAGACAACATCGCCCCCCCCCCCGATCCGCAACGTCCGATAACAAAACTTATCAGAAATAGGGAAGCCGGCCTGCGACCCTCTATACTCTGGTACAAATCGGATCGGCTTTCAGCCGCAAGATTACTCATCAAAGTCGACAGCGGTTTCGTATTTTACTCTCGAAAACACGATGTTGGTGTCGCAGCGTTGAATATTGTCGTCGCTGAGAATGTGTCGATCGATCCATTCTTCATAGCCCGGCATATTGGAGAAGTGTCCTATGACCACGAAGTCGGCTTCTCCTGATACCGTATACACCTGGGCGACTTCTTTCGCCTTTGACATGCGCTCTTTAAACGCTTGGTATGCTGCGTGACTTTCGTTTACGAAGCGGATTGACGTGATAACGGTCACCCGACTTTTACCGCTGTCTACGAGGGAGACGTCAGCGACAATCACCCCTTCATCCCGCAGGCGCTTTAAGCGCCGGCGCACTGCGCTCGGCGACAAGGCAAGCTCCTGGCCAAGTTCGTCATAGCTGCGTTGATTATTGCGCTGTACCAAGGCCAAAATTCGCCGGTCATGGTCGTCCAGTCGTATCATTTTAGCGGATTCCGTCGATGCCTGCGCGATTATCGGCAGATTTCGCACCATTTTCGTCGATATCAGGCGACAAACGCGCAGTCTAGTGGGCTAGTGAAGTATGGAGATGCGAGCCTCGCACAATGTTGACGCACCTATCGTAGTGAGATCCACCCCATGTCATTCAGTTCCCTCTATCGCTCTTTTGCAGGGGCAATCCTCTTCGCCCTACTGCCATTGAACCTGTTTGCAGCGGAAAGGTCCCAGATCCCGTTTCTTGTCGACGAAGAGCGTGTGACGGACCGAATTGACCGGATCATGATCGAGTATGGCGTGCCATCGATCTCCGTGGCGTCGGTCTCGGGTGACGGTGAAATCTGGGCTTACGCGTCAGGCATTGCCAACAAGAAAAAGAAGAAACAGGCAACGCCGGAGACGGTCTATCGGCTCGCTTCCGTGTCGAAGCCCATTACCGCTATTGCCGTCATGCTCTTTGTCGATCGTGGGCTCATCGACCTTGATGCACCGGCGAATGACTACCTTGGGGAGCAGAAGATCGTGGCGACAGCCGGCAATGTAGAAGACGTCACCGTTCGGCGCTTGATGGCGCACCGCGCGGGGCTGCCGCTTCACTACAATCTCATTCATGACAATGAGGACTATGAACGCCGAAGCCTTGACGAAACCATAGCGCGATACGGCATCGCGATGTTGCCGCCAGGGTTGACCCAGCGATACTCCAACATTGGCTACGGCGTGCTTGAACGCATCATTGAGGTGCAAAGCGGTAAATCGTATACGGATTTCCTCCACGAAGCGTTTTTTCAACCGCTGGGGATGACTTCCGCCGGCGTGTTCGAGGGGCCGAGCCAACCCAAGGGTATCGCGCTCCCCTACACACGGTCGGGCGATCTTTATCCAGCCTATGACATCGATACACGCGGGGCCGGTGGCGTTTACATGACGGCGAGCGACCTTGTGCGCTTTGGCCGCTTCTTCAGCGACGCGCTGGACGGTCGGTCCGAATTGCTTTCAGCTGAAAATGCGCATGAGATGTTGAAAATTCAGGACTCGTCGCAAGAGGGAAAGCTTGAATGGTACGTGCTCGGATGGGTGCATGAGCTACGCGGCAAGGATCGGCAGTACGATACGATCTATCATCTCGGTTCGACGCCGGGGACCAGGGCGGAACTCTGGATCTATCCGGAAAAAGATCTGGTGGTCGCTACGTTACTCAATGAAATGTCCTATGACCCCTTAGACGAAGCGCGCGAGGCGGTCCTTGAGGCGCTCATCCCGGAAAGAACATTCCGTCCTTACAGAAAATCAAAACCTTACTTCAGCTTCGATGTTCCGGAGGCGTTTCGGAAAGCGTGGGTCGGAACCATATCCCTTGGCGCGGATGGAGCCCTTAGCGTTGAGGCGGACCTTCGAGACCCAGAAGGACCGAAAGTATTGATCGACGGAAAATCGGTTGTTGTTCGATCCGCTAGCGAAAATGACGGTCTTGTGACGATTACGACCGACGGAATCGATCTGCCGACTGAAGATACGGCGCGGCAGCCCTACGAACTCGGGTTCATGCTTGCGGCAGATCCCGATAAGTTGAAAGGCTATGTCTCAGCCAATCGGCTCGCCGATCGCACTCGCGACAGTGGCAACTATGCGTTCGATGTGATGATGGTGCCATCCAATATCAGCGAATGAAAACATTCAGAACTCGGTAACAGGAATTCCCATGCGTACTTACACGGTCGGCTTTACGCTGCTGCTGGCAGCAGGTTTCTCGCTAACGATAGCTCTTTTCTCGGCATCGGCGGTCAACGCACAACCTGCTGACACCCAAAACAGCGAGGCTGCGGCGTATGTCTTGAGCGACAGCGAAGTAAGAACCATCGAGTCTGAGTCGCTTGGACGTCGCTATAAACTTCAGATCAAACTGCCGCCCGGCTACAATGCTGAAAAAAATGTCGATCGGAAATACCCCGTCATTTATTTTAATGATGCGACGTATACGTGGCTGACAGCGGTCGGGGTCACGATCTTCCCGTTCCACACGGATGTCTTTGAAAAAGCGATACTCGTCGGCATAAGTCACGCCGTCGGTGAAAAATCACAGCTTAGTCGCACCCGCGATTACACACCAACGGACGCCCCTGACACCCGGTACAAATCTGGTGGCGCGCGACAATACCTCACGTTTTTGAAGGAGGAGGTACTGCCGTTCGTCGAAGCGACGTACCGAGCCGACCCTGACCGACGTATGCTCTCCGGCGTCAGCTATGGTGGACTATTCGGCGCATACGCCCTTCTGGAAGAGCCCGGACTTTTTCACGATTACATCCTGACCAGCCCATCATTGTGGCACAACAAACAGGTGATGTTCGACCTTGAGGACGCTTTCGCGGCCTCAGGAAAGCAGCTCACCGGAAGGGTCTATTTCGCAACTGGCGAGGCTGAAATCCCAACGGTGTCACCGGGGTTTTACGATATGGTCGGCCAGCAAGGCGCGTTTGCAGAAAAGCTGCGGTCCCGCGGCTATAAAGACTTCGAAGTGCGTGATGAAGTGATTGAAGGTGGGACGCATTTGACGACCTATCCCATCGGCCTCACGCGCGCGCTTCGATGGCTACTGCCCGGCAATGAGCCTTACCACGGCTAAGACCCGTATCCGTCGGTATGATCCAGCTGCAACACCACGAGGATCGCACCAACCGCCGATCAGTTGGGCCATTGGTCTTGTTGCGTAGGTTAAGATGCAGAACTGACTGTAGCCGATAACTAGCTGCCCATATCAACAGTTATCTGACATAATCGGCTGCTATCGGTCCGCAAGCAGTCTTTCAACCGCTCTACGGCGAACGGCTGATGTGAGTCCGAGGCGGACGGTTAGCCGGGCCCTTTCGGATGTCCGCTTCGAGTCGAATTGGAGACGTTTGATCGTTGTCTTCATTCTCCCAAACGCGGTGAAGTAATTGTTCGGAAACCGATCATTGCTTTATAACTGGAAGTGGCCGCGACTTGTCTGTGAAAGACGTTTTGGTGACGCATAGCGCGCTGCCTCATCGGAAAAATATTATGAACGATCTGACACGCCGGCGCGCTCTCTGCATTCTCGCAGCGACACCTGTTGTCGCCGGATACTCAAGTGTCGCAGCTGATACCAACTCCGGCGGTGACTGTAGTTTCGGCGACCTCTTTACTCTTCGAGAACGGACAGTTCGTGAAATGGGTGTCCCTTCTATCAATGCTGCGATCGTGCGTGACGGGCAGGTTCGTTTTTCTGCAGCCGTTGGCTATGCCGATTTAGATCAACGCCGCGAAATCAGAACGGCGACCGTGCAGAACTTCGGTTCGACGACGAAGATGGTGACGATGACAGCGGCACTCCAACTCGTCGAGTGCGGAAAGCTATCGCTGACCGAATCGATTGACGATCAGCTGGGTTTTCCAGTGCGGAACCCTGCGTTTCCTGACCAACCGATATCCCTCGGCCAGCTTATCTGTCCGTCGTCAAGTATCTTGGAACAGCTGAGCGGTTGATCTAACGGAGGATCCTGCTCAACTTTGGTTTCAGGTTAGGCAGCGGATCTGGCGTGCTGCAAGCGCCGTTTTTTAAATGTCTTCCTTTTAGTTTTCGCCCGCTCCAGTAAAATTGTATGCCCACGACCAAAGTAAACATCGGCGGGCGTGAGGTTTTTCAAGGTCTCGTGATATCGTCGGTGATTGTAATGGCCAACGAAGTCGTCAATCGCCGCTTCAAGATCTTCCTGCATGAAGTAATTTTCCAGCAGGATGCGGTTCTTCAGCGTCTGATGCCAGCGCTCGATCTTGCCTTGCGTCTGCGGATGGTTCGGTGCGCCCCGCATGTGTCCGATCTTCTTGCTCGCCAGCTAGTCGGCGAGATCGCCAGCGATGTAAGACAAGCCATTGTCCGAGAGCAGTCGCGGCCGGTGCGTCACGGTCGCTTCCTCGATACCGGACGTATCAAGCGCAAGCTGCAGGGTATCGGTCACGTCGTCTGCTTTCATCGTCGTGCAGAGTTTCCAGGCGATGACATAGCGTGAGAAGTCGTCAAGGACCGTCGACAAATAAAACCAGCCCCAGCCGATGACCTTGAGGTAAGTGAAGTCGGTCTGCCAGAGCTGGTTCGGCGCCATGGTCTTGTGCTTGAACTCATCAGCCGCCTTGATGACGGTGAAGGCCGGCGCTGTGATAAGGTCGTGGGCCTTCAGAAGCCTGTAAACGCCGGCTTCCGAGACGAAGCAAGCACGTTCATCCGTGAACGTTACAGCAATCTCGCGCGGGGAGAGCTCAGGCCGTTCCAGCGCCATATTGACAAGATCGTTGCGAACATCGTCCGGAATGCTATTCCAGATGCGCCTCGGCCCCGAACGGCGCTATTCAAGGCCTTGCTCGCTGACCTGCGCCCCTTGGGTCCTTCACCGGTTAGGTGAGTCCTACTGCTGAATAACTCACACGTTGAAGTTTGGCGAGCGCGTCGGGCGCGGAGCCATCCAAGAGCTCAAGCGCCCGGCGCGCGGTTGCCGGGGATTGTCCGTTCAGGGCCGAGTGCGGCCTGATATTGTTGTAATCGTATCGCCACAGCGACAGCCGTCGTCGGGCATCAGCGAGGCTTGCGAAGACGGTTTCATTGAGCAGCCCATCGCGCAGCCGGCCATTGAACGACTCGACGAAGGCATTTTGTGTCGGCTTGCCGGGCGCGATGTAATGCCAGGCGATGCCGGTGCGGTTCTGCCAGTCGAGCATCGCCCGGCTCGTCAGTTCGGTCCCATTGTCGCTGACGATGGTTTGCGGCTGACCGTAGAGCCTGATCAGCTTGTCGAGTTCGCGGGCGACGCGTGCGCCGGAGAGCGACGTATCCGCGATGAGACCGAGACATTCACGCGTGCAGTCGTCGATGACGGCGAGGATTCGGAAGCGCCGCCCTGGCTCGAATACGTCCGACAGGAAATCGAGCGACCAGCGTTCGTTGGGCCCTGACGGCGTATCGATCGGCGCACGAACGCCGGTGGCGCGTTTGCGCCCGCGCCGGCGCTTCACCGACAGACCTTCCTCCGCATACAGCCGACGTAGCTTCTTATGATTCATGGTCATGCCTTCGCGTTCCAGCATGAGACCGATCCGCCGATAGCCGAAGCGACGACGTTCCGACGCGATCTCGCGCATCCGCTGCCGGATCTCCGGGCAATCCGGGATCCGCTCACGGCGCACCGTCTTCGGATCGACGCTGACCAGTCGGCAGGCGCGTCTTTGGGAGATGTCATGCCGCTCCATCGCCCTCAGCGCCGCTTCGCGCTTCAACTGGGGCGCCGTCAGTTCTTTCCCAGAAGATCTTTCAGGACGACATTGTCGAGCATGGCGTCGGCAAGAAGCTTCTTCAGCCGGGCGTTCTCCGTCTCCAGCGTCTTCAGCTTGCGGGCGTCCGAGACGTCCATCCCACCGAACTTCGACTTTCACTTGTAGAATGTGTTCGGGCTGATCCCGTGCTTGCGGCAGACTTCGGCGGTCTTCATCCCGCGTTCTTGCTCGTTAAGGATCGCAATTACCTGTTCCTCTGTGAAACGCGATTTGCGCATGTCCGTCGTCTCCTTCCGGTTGACGGACTCACCTTTCAAATGAGGGACCAAACGGGGCGCAGGTCACGTCGTCCAGGTCACACGGCATGAGATGGAAACAAGGGGTTCGGAGCACATCAGTCGGAAACGGATCGACCCACTCTGGCGGACACTTCGGATTGATCCAAGAGAAGCATGATTGGCCGGGATTGGCCCAAAACAGACACTCAGTATTTTTGAGCGAATGACTGATTTGTGATGAATTGCTGCTACTCATCAGCTTACGCCTCGAATTGGCCCATTTGCGATATTTGTTGATACTCGATTAAGTGGCAGATTGTTCCGAAAACCGAACGTAACAAAACCGCTGTCTAAGCGCTCATTTCGAACTATCGAACGTGCAAACCAAAAGGCATGGAGATGTACCCGCCACGCGCGTCGTTTAATGGCGGGATCTATCAAACTCGCCTGGGAATTGTCGGCTGGCCTAAGTCGCAATCGAGTGCTTCGCGGTCCCAGTCGCCGGTATCCGCAGCTGCAGAGTACGTCGCATTGAGGAACTTCAAAAGCGACGCCGCTGGGTCTGCTGCGCCTCGAACTGAATCATAAGGCAGAATAAATTCCCCGAGTTCCTCGCTGTAGAACGCGTCCTCGTGATCGATAGGATAATCCTTAAAGCTATCAGGCGTTGGATAGGCGTAGCTGTAGAATGCTGGATAATCGATGCCTCCCCCTCCCGCCCAGAAGCCCGCTGAGCTCACCTCATGTGAGTAGGCTTCTCGAGTGACGGGGTCTGGCAGGTTTGGAATTCCACCCGGGTGGGCAGGCGCAGCACGACCGGAAAAGCGGGTCACCGCAAGGTCCAGGCTTCCCCAAAACAGATGCACCGGGCTCGATTTCCCCAGGAATGATGTCTGAAAGTGGCTGAACACGGAATGGACAGACACGAGGGCTCGCCAGAAATCGTGTGCAGCGTCACGGTCATAGACGCCGGGGTCTGTTTGTTGAGTAAACGGCGTCGCGGTCGGAAGCTCATTAGGTGCTCCGTGAAAGTCAGACGGCGCACCAACCATCCTTAGAAGTCCAACAAAGTTTTCGTGAAATCGCGCCACAGACAGATCGCCAAGCGCCATTTCTGCGCTCTTGCCGCTTGTCGAGCGCACGATGAGTTCATGTGACAAGAAGTCGAAATCTACCGCGTAGTCTTCTTCGACACCCGGGATTAGTCCGGTTGTGAGGCCGCGCGACGTTGCGTAGAGCGTCGCCTGCCAGGAGTGATTCATCCAGGGTGTTTGTGAAAGGCGGAACTTTCCAACGATTTGAAGCCACATGTGGAGGCAGGCTCCTGTTGGCCGCCATCGAGCATACGGAATATCGGGCCATTTTGTCATGCTAGAAGGCCTCCGTTCTGTGCGGTATCAAAAACAACAACGCTCTCTTTCAACACAGTATTGCAGGCCATGACCGGAAGGAAAACACCCTTTGAGTTGGCAAACAGGACGCCGTGTCTTATCGCTAACAGGTATAGATGATTTTGATCTCTGTTCGAACCGGATCACAGCGTCCGGGAAAAATGCGTCGCAAGATGGTCGGCTGCCTGATCGACCAAATCTTTGTGATCATAAAACGCTGTCTGGTTCGGGCCGTCGACCCAGTGGATTGTTTTGTCGTCGGATAAGTTGTCGAAGAACTTCCGGGCCCAGTTTGGCGAAAGTGCATTCTCGCTATGCACTAGGACCATCGGGACCGTGACCTTTGGCGCTGCTGATTGCACGTCAAACTGAAGGAAAAACTCCCGCGACATGACGGCGAAGGCATTGGTGTAATTAGCAACGCCGGCCCGCGGCGTCGCGTAATAATCATAAGTCGATTGAAGCGTCATGGCCGCGTCGCCTTCAAGCGCAGCTGCCGGGACGGTCAGCACTTCATCTGTTTTTTCATAATGCTCACGTGCTGTGCGTCCCTGGTCGACTTTCTCCTGAAACCCTTCTGGATCGCGGTCCTTCATCGCCGGGACATCACGATAATAGCCGACAACACCGCCAATCGATTTGACCAGCGGATTGTCAATGGCGGACCAAACCGAATAGCCGACCCCCAGACAGACACCTGCAGCGCCGATCCGCCCAGCATCTATATCAGGCTCTCCGGCCAGCGCGATGAGCCCGGCTTTCAGGTCTTCGATCTTGTGCGGATAATATTCGTACTGACGCGGCTCACCTTCACTCTCACCATAATGGCGATGATCGAGGCAGAACGCCGCGATGCCACGTTCTGAGAGGGCTTTAGCATAGACGCCTGTGACTTGCTCTTTGACGCTTGTCATTGGGCCACCAACGATAACGGCCGGGTGCGCACCCGTTCCGCCAGGAAGATACAGGTCTCCAACCACGCGATCACCTGAGACGTCAAATTCAATCCGTCGTTTGGTCATTGCCGAACCGCCTGTCCTGCAGCCTGGTGGTAGAGAAAAGCCGCATCCGTACCGCCAGATTGGCGAACCGCAATGGCAATATTGAGATGCGCCATCGCTTCCAGGTAGCGCGCTGTTGCAAGCGGTCCGGTCTCGACAGGCGCGAGCCCCATGCCTTTTGCAAGATCGGCCACCTGGCGGCGCGCGCTATCATGATCGCTGGCGATAAAGCCAGTGACCCGCACACCAAGACGGGTGAGCTTCTCCGGCGTCATAATATCAGCGAACACCGTATTGAACGCTTTAACAATATGCGTGCCGGGCAACAGTTTGGCGATCTCTTCGGCGGCCGACGTTTCGGCGCCGAGGACTTTCGGTGACCAGTCATCATTCAGGGGATTGGTCGCGTCGACGACTGTCTTGCCTGCAAGCGTGCTGGCGAGTGAGGGCAACAGCACTTCGGTCGCGTTGTAAGGTACAGCGATGACGACGATCTCGCCGGACTGCGCAGCCTCTTCAAAGTTCACCGTGTCGCCGGAGGGGGTCCTTTCGGAGATGAGTGGCTCGTGGCCAGCAGCGCGAATGAGACCTGCGAGGGCGCGGCCAACGGACCCGGCGCCAAGAATACCAATCTTCATGCTGAACGCTCCGAATTGCAAATTTCAAGAACAAATGCGAGACTGGGTTCCTATCGTCAATTAGGTACCTCAAGGTAACCAACTCTTTTTTGCCCGATCCAGATGCTTTTCTTTCCGCTTGTCCGTCACGCCCCCTTATGGCGCGGATCGGCGACAAATGGGCGACGCTTGTGCTTGTGGCCTTGGCAGATGGGCCGCACAGGTTTGGAGAGCTGCGTCGGCGTTTAGAAGGAATTTCTCAGAAGATGCTGACACAAACCGCACGTAATCTTGAGCGTGACGGCCTTGTGACGCGAACGCTTTACGACGAGCGCCCGATCCGTGTCGAATATGCGCTGACCTCACTTGGGCAAACTCTGGTCCCGCACGTACATGCGCTCAAATCATGGGCTGAGGGGAACTGGAAAACTGTTGAGCAAGCCCAAGCACAGTTTGATGCCATTCATAAAGCTGATTGAGCACCCGCACCTAACGAGTGTGCCCGGTATCCCAAGGCAACCCCCGTTCGCTGAGGGCGCGTTAAAGCAACAGCCAAACGTCCGCTTTGCAGCCAATTGCTGCTCTCCAACTTGGGATTCCGAACGGCGATAACTGGCGAACTTCAGTTAGCGGCTCCAGAATACGTGGACTTCATCGAGGCCCGTCTGGAACACCATGATCTCGCCATTCAGCGCCATGTCGCGGGCAATCGCCTGCCAGTCGATGTAATAGCGAAGCGATTCCGGTATCTCGGTTCCGGTGTCCTCGTGCAGCTGCTCGGCGAAGTCCGCCGCGCTGCGATATTCGCCTGCGTATTCTTCGAAAGCGGCGCGCGCCTCGGCGAGGTCATCGCCGAAATGCTCGAGCAGTTTTGCACCAAGCTCGCCATGCTCCTCGATGAAATCGGCAAGTTCGCACACGGTTTCGAATGAGGCGTATTCGGACAGGTTCGTACCCTCGAAGCCCTCATAATCGTGGATCGCCCATTCTTCGGCGTCCGGTTCCGGCGAGTCCGCCAGCATGGCGCGCACGTGCGTCTTGATCTCCTCCGGCGTGGTCGCGGTGATCCATCGGCCATGCAGGCAGCCCGAATTGTAGGCTGCGAGGCAGGCCACGTGAATGCGCGGCCTGTCGGGCTGCGCGGGTCCGGCGGTGGCTGCAAGTGGTACAGTGGTTGCGAGTTGGTCAGTCATATCAGTCTCCTTCCCCGCCCGCGTTCTTTTCCCAACAGTCGGGTGGGCGGCGAGGAGGTGCTCAGCCAGAGCGCAAAAGGGCGGCGCGCAAGGGGAAGCTGTAGGTATGGTGCCTAAAGACGATCACAGATCACAAAGTCCCGCCCCCTTGCGCGGCGACCGCGCTCTGGCAGACGCACCGTCCGCCCACCTGACTGATGGGAACAGATATTGAGGCGTTCGGAGTGTATGCTGAGTAGTGAGGTTGCCTTAATGAAGGTCTTCCGGTGCACGCTTTGCACTCAGCCGTTGCGCAGTAGAGAGGTCAATTTTTTGCCGCCCCCAACGATCGATAGCTCAAGAATGGCTTGCTTGAAGGTTATCAGCGTTGCGCCAGAGTTCTTTAGTCGTTGCAGGCAGGTATGGGTATGTGCAGCTTCCAAGGCGACGACTTGGTCAACCGGAACAAAAATATCTAGGCCATTTAGGAGCAACGACAGGACCGCATAGCTCAGCGCTCCTTCAAGCGGCGCGCCGGCAACGAGATACGACCGAGCCGTGAGCGCCGAGAGTCTGGCGTCGACTTCTTTGGCGGAAAACTGGCCATCGGTGTGACGCGCTGAATCAACGATAAGGTGAGGCGCCTCAATTGCGGCGGAGAGGCTTTTCATTCTTGACTGGATCGCATCAAGAATTGCGTTGTTTGTTTCGTATGAAATTGAAACAAAGACGATTGCCGAAGGATCAATGAAAACGCTGGACATGGCAGAGGACGGCTAGTTGGGTCGCGCGCGGCCAGCAAAATTCAGTATCGCATCTAACTCGGTCTCGCCTTTATCGGGGTGTGTGCGCCCAGTTTCCATAAGCGTTTTTAGATCGTCGAGCGTCTCTTCGATCGGCTTTTTGAACTGAATTTTCTTCAACGGCGGCATTAGGATTGAGAATGGGAAGCTCAAATCTGCTTCGAACCCGAAATCCACTTTTGTTGTTTCGCCGAGCGAAGAAAGTTTCCAATCGCCATAAAGCGCCCGAACAAAAAACGGCATTTTCTCCGCATGCGCCTTGTACTTTAGGTGATGGTTGGCCGCATCGAAATGGGTCAGAATTTCGGTGGCGGGCCCAATGCTTGTTTGACAGACTCGGCCGCCAACTTCCGATCCGTTGACGGTCGGAGCATTTTCGTTTGGTGAAGAGCTTTCTACGGCGCGCGCCCGTTTGCCGACATCAGCGTAGTGATCGGCTAGTACCCGCCAAACGTCTTCCACTGGTGCGTTAATACTCTTACTGCGATGGATCTTCATTCAGGTCTCGAGCTAGTTGAGGTTTCGTGAAGCGCAGAACAAACTGACTGGTCTTTCCTCTTACAGCGCGATTGAATGAGGGTTTTGTGGGGTCATCGTCTGGACGAGCCAAGAAATCAGCTTCGGCATCGAGTACAAATCCAGCACGCAGAGCGTGATCAACAACGATACTTTCCTCAATGCAGTGGAGCGACTGTCCGGCTGAGACGCCGAACCCAACAGGCGCGTCGTGGTCGATCACGATCAACGAGGATCCTGGTTTCAAACTAGCGAAAATCCTCCGGAAAGCGGCGTCAGGGTTGCCACTCGTCACCCCCGGCTGAGGTTCGAACCAAATCTCATGGAGCCCTTGAATCCAAGTCGCGAGATCAACTGAATTGGGCTCGGCTTTGAAGGCATCGAAGTTGGAACTATCCACGCGAATGTTTCGGAGGTTGCGCGAGCGGATGCGCTTGACAAGGTCGTCCTTAAAAAATGGTGCGAGCACTGATGGGTTGACAGCAATCACTTCGCCCTCTGGACCGACGGCTCTTGAAAGGATTTCGCAATAATATCCTCGGCCAGCCTCAAGTTCCAAAACGACCATACCGGGTTGAAGACCGGCAAAGCTCAGTGTTTCAACAGGTTTGCGTCGCGCGTCATTTTTCAAATCCCCGGGCGTTCTCTCGGGATGGTTCAGTGCCTCACAAATGTACGGAAGAGCATCCATGGAGCATGCTGTGTTTTGCTCCGGTGTTTGGGCTGAACATGCAGATGCAAGCAAGACCGAAAGGAAGGCGGCGGGAGATCGCGGCATGATTGAAAGCACCTTTATAGACGTCAAAGTGGCCGGCTTATTCGGGGGTCAAAAAGCGGCAAACGGCGTCGATGGTTGCCTCCGGTTTTTCTTCCAGGAGCCAGTGGCCTGCGTCCTCAATCGTAACGGCCTTCCCTTGCTCAGAAAGCTCATTGACGTGGGCCTCCATCAAAGGTCCGAGGCTTTCCGAGCCAGCAATACCGAGCACCGGGATCGAGAGTTTATCCACCGCTGACTGCGTATCGTCTTCTGCATCTTTGCCAAAAGCCTCGAAATGGGAGAATGCCCCCTTCAAACCATTTGGACGCTGATAATGAGCTGTGTACTGTGCTCGCAGATCCTCTCCTATCGCATCAGGTGTGGCCGAAAACTCGTCCCAAAAGCGGTCCAGGTAAATTCGTTCACGCCCTTCAACCAAGCGCTCGGCATGAGGGCCGTAAAACCCGAAATGCCAGGTGCGGGGCTGCTGCAGAAGAACAGGCCAGATGCCAATACCCGGGACAGTCGCGTCCATGAGGATCAGTCGGTCTACGTGATCTCTAAATTGTGCAGCATAAGCATAGGCCGCGAAGACACCGAGATCATGCCCGACTATTGTTACGGGCGTATCGGCGAAACCTTCTTTGTCGATCAAAGTCTTGAAGTCTCGCGCCATGGACGACTTGTCGTATCCAGAGTCCGGGACTGAAGATCTTCCCAAGCCATGTAGGTCTGGCGCGATGACGGTGCGCCCCATATTGACGAGCGCATCTGCCAGTTGCGCCCAGATATCAGATGTTTGGGTGTGGCCATGGAGCAGCAGAACAGGCGCGCCTTCGCCACCGCGCCAGCGAAAGAGGTCGACATTCCCGATCGAAACGATCTCGCTACCGAATCTTGCAGAGTTGGACATGGTCATCTCTCCTCAGAGGGTCTTTTGTATACGGACGGCTGTGTAAGGCGCGCTCACTGTCACGCTTACGCGTCAGGCTTAATAAGGCGTCCGCCAAAGGTATCTGCGGCTGACTCAAACGTGCCTGTCAGGGCGCGCCCAAATGCAAGGTTTATCGCAGGTGAGACAAGTGGATTGGGGGGATTGTAGTGCGCTCGAACCGTGACAAGGCTCGAGTTCTCTAGGCGATCCTCGAAGGAATAAAAGAGAACGATGTCTTTGATCGGCAAGGAACGTGTGGAGCGTTCTTTGTCGACCGTGTAGGCATAAAATCTTCCTGGCTCGAAGACCAAGAGCGGCTCAAACAGCTGTTTGCCGCTTTCAAACGTGCAAATCCGGACACTACCGACGCCGAACGTACCCGGATTGGATGAATTGGAATGATCGAATGAAACGTCGGTGATCGTTTCGTCATATCGATCAACCTCGGTCAAAAGCGGCATGAATATATCGTCCGCTGGTCGGTCAAAATGTATCATGACGACCTTACGCTGTGGCGCTTCTGCGATGGCATTGAGATTGTAAGTGGCGACTAGCCGATCCTCGACCGAGTAAGCTGATTGATAGAGTGGACTATCAGACTGACGCACATTGGGGCCGGAGGCGCAGCCAGACACGGCGAGAACAGTTGCCACGGCAGCGGCAGAAAGAAGTGAGGAGCGCATGGTTCGTCCTTTCGTGGGGACAGCAAGAGATTTAAAACGGAAGGCCTGTGCTTGAGATCAGGCCGTAAATGAACGCAGGCGTTGCCAACAGGAAGCCGAACCCCCAGGCGAGGCTCCGTAGGGGCGTGATACCGAGCGAAAAGAATACAAAGTGCAGAACCCGCGCGGCCAAAATTGCGAGCGCGGCATACTGGGTAATTGTATTGGAGACCCCCGCCGCATGGGCTATGAGAACAAGTGCCCCGAATACGGCGAGCCCTTCGACATGGTTGCGAACAAGGTTCGTCAGTCGTCCGACAATAGCGGATGGTGGGCCCGGGAGTTCGCCGCGATTGGAGACTGCGTATTTGGCCCCGTACGCCCGGTCGATGGCGATCTGCTGTATAAAGATTGATAGGAACAGCGTGAAAGTTGCGCCGAAAAGCGCCCAGAGTTCAATGGTCATTGAGAGGGATTCCTTGCTTGTGATCAAACCCTTGGAATGGATGGATTATTTGAAACGGTCGGCAATTTTACCGAGAATGAGTTGACCGCCACCTTCGAACTGCTCCGCGACAGCAGCTGGATCGGGGTGGCGATAGTGGGTCGTCAGTGTCACGGTGGTCATGTCGGTCTCGCCCGAGAGGGTGATCAAACCGATGTGGTCCGTGACGCCAAGAGGATTGCCAGGTGTAAACGACCAGGCAAATGCGGTTGGATTTCTACGCACAACCAGATCTTCTGAGAGCGTGGTTTCGCCGTCGCCAAATGTGAAGGTTCTCCGTGTTCCGTCCGGCGTCATTTCCACCGACTGATAAGGCGGGAACCATTCAACCCAGTTGGCGCTGTCTGAGATGTAGGCGTAAACGTCCCCTGGTGAGGCCTCCACGGTTATGCTGGACTGATGACGTTGTGGTGCGGTCGACAGATAATCAGGCACAGTAATTGAGCGCGATGTTTCAGGTGGTTGGGCTTGAACCGTGAGCATTCCAGATGCGGCCAACAGGCCACCGCATAGGAGTGCGATTGACGCCCCCTTACCAGCGAATCCTCGTCGAGTTGGTCGAGCAAAGGTCATGATGAATCCCTCCGGGGTTGGGTTGTATAACGAACGGTATGTAACTAAGTTCGTTATATACCGGCGTTACTAAACGCAAGTTGTTTTTTATAACGATCGTTGCAAAATAGAGGAAACCGTGCAATTACCACGAAGAACGGAGCGTAGAGTTGGCTAGACCCAGAACATTTGACGAGCAGGACGTCGTTGAACGAGCGATGTTGCAGTTTTGGCGTGAGGGCTATGGCGGGACGTCGATTTCAACCCTTGAGGAATCGACGGGCATATCTCGAATTAGTCTCTATAACGCATTTGGCGACAAGGATGGGCTATTCTTGAAGGCGCTGTCCTTGTACAGAGAAAAAGCGCAGGATTACTTCTTAGATCCACAGTTTGCAGAAGGTGGCCTGGCCTCCATTGAAGCGCTTTTTTCAAGTATTTCTACGAAGTTGCCAAAGGATGCGCCGCAACAGTTTGGTTGCTTGATGCTAAACACAATCCTCGACATCGACGCTGTCAGCGACGCCGCAAAGAAGATGGTTCAAGACTGTCGGTCCGAAATGATAACTGGCTTCCGAGCCGCTCTGAGTTTTGCATCTGAAGCCGGTGAGGCCATCGCAACAAAAGATGAGATCGATGACCGCGCTGAGTTTTTGGTCGGCGCCATGTGGGGTGCCCGGATTAGTGCGCGTTTGAAGGGAGATGTCCGCGCCGGCGCGGGCGTTGCGCGAACCGTCATGGACGTCGTGAAGTCCTGGAGAACCCAATCGTGAACTATGAGGCAGGACACATAAATTTTCGAAGCCGGGAGGCATGATGTTTAGAGCGGTATGCTTACGGATTATTTGAAACGCTCGGCGGGGCGAAGAGTCGATCATGGCAATAGATGTGCGGATCTTCTTGAAAGCAACATCAGTGAGCAATGACTAGGCAACGCTGAGCAAAAGTGTAAATACTTGATTGAGGCTGGAAGCCCTCATCCACACACGGTGTGAAGCCTGCGGCGAGAATGAAAATGTTCGCCAGATAGCTACCAAGTAAATGACCCGATTGATTGCGATTCCAGCGCTGGGAACCGTCAAATTGGGTGGGCGAACGGCTTACTTACGCTAAAAAATGAATGCTTGCGATCACTTTCCTATGCCGGTTAGGACCCTTAACTCGACATGGTCCTGAGAACGCCGAACATGTTCTGGGCATAGCTCAAACTATAGTGAGGAATGATTAGCGTCCTAGGTCAACTCCAGATAGCTAGTTAAAGCAAAAATGCGGAGGACACATAACATGCTTGTTTCACGAAGAAACGTTCTGTTTGGCGAAGCGCATTGGCAAGTGGCCTCGTCGTTGGGAGCTGTGGGGCAGGCCTGCCAACTCAAGCGGGTCCTGGCCGATTGATTTATCAACCGACCGAAGCGAGTCTCGACACGCATCAAACCCCGGAATGGTTCAAGGATGCCAAGTTCGGCATTTTCATCCATTGGGGCCCTTACTCGATCCCGGCCTTTGCCCCGGACGGAAAAGTGCCCGGTGAGGCGATGGGGGAAGAGAACGCTTTCGCCTATAATCCTTATGCCGAATGGTATCTCAACTCGATGAAGTTCGAGAACAGCCCGACGGCTAGGTTCCATGCTGAAACCTATGGCGAAGACTATTCCTATGATAATTTCGGCGCAGCCTTCAACGCATCGCTCGACAATTGGGACCCGGACGAATGGGCCGCCCTCTTCAAGGCCTCCGGTGCACGTTACGTGGTCCTCGTCACCAAGCATCATGATGGCTTTTTGTTGTGGGCAAGCGATACGCCAAACCCGTTCAAAGAGAACTGGGGCACGGATTGCGACGTCGTGGGTGAGCTTGCAACCGCTGTTCGCAAAGCCGGCCTGAAGTTCGGCCTGTATTATTCAGGCGGCTTTGACTGGACCTTCAAACATCTGGATGTTTACAAATCGCAGGAGAATTTCGCCGGAATGCCGGGGCCGGACACCGGCTATGTCAACTATGTCAACGCTCATTACCAAGAGCTGATTGAGCGCTACAAGCCCGACTATCTCTGGAATGACATCGGGTATCCTGAAGACGCTGATATGCTGCAGACGATTGCGACTTATTACAATGCTGTACCCGATGGCCTGGTGAATGATCGCTGGCTCTCTCCCAAAGGTCTTTTAACGGCGGAGCCGCCAAACCCGCCGGAAGGTTTTACCGGATTCTGGCTGTCGGCGCCGCTCGTTTGGGATGCGAGAACCCCTGAGTATGCGATTTTCGACAGTATCCTGCCCTATGATTGGGAAACCACGCGCGGCATTGGACTCTCTTTCGGATACAACCGAGTTGAATCGACTGAAAATCTTCTTTCGACGGACGAGATTGTCCGCATGCTCATCCAGTCTGCCTGCTTCAATGGAAATGTGTTGCTGAATATCGGGCCACGCGGTGACGCGATGATCGATCCACCTCAAGCGGCGCGCTTGAGAGAGGTGGGCGTCTGGCTGAAAGATTTCGCCCACACAATTCAGGATACGAGACCAATCGCATTGGAGCTTGTCGAAGCCGGCGGCGTACGGATTGGTGCCACACAAGCTGCTGACACCACATACATTCACTTGTTCTCGACGCCGGAGACCTCTGTTCTTGAGATTCCATTGCCGGAGGGCGTTAACCCTGTCTCCGCAAGACTGATGAATGGGACCGATACTGATCAAGTCCGCATCTCGGGCGGTGTATTGTCAGTAAACGTTGAAGCGTGGCCGTCTACGCCAAGCCAGGTGATTGCACTCCAGCACGTCTGAATTGCTGGGTGCGTGTAGGTATACACTGTCATGGTCGTCCGAACCCGAACGTGGCGATGAGACGGACCAAGTTTGCTCGCAAGAGGGCTTCCTCATCGCTGCGGCTCAACTCCATCGTCCGATCTACTTTCTGACCTGACCCCATGAGGTGGTCCCACGTCAGCGTTAGACTTGGCAGGTTTGGTCGACCCCCCGGTTTGCATCCAGGCGTTATGCAACTTCTCGGGCTTGTTGAGTTTGAACTCTAAAGGCGCTCGGCGTCAAATTTCCGAGGGCTGAGTGTGGTCTGTCGGTGTTGTACTCTTCCTTCCATTCACGGAGCCTCTGGCGTGCATCCTCCAGTGACAGGAACCATGATGCGTTCAGGCACTCCGCTCTGAGCCGGGCGTTAAAGGACTTTATGTAAGCGTTATCCGTGGGTTTCCCGGGTCTTGAGAAGTCTAATTCAACGCCATTATGGTACGCCCATTGATCGAGAAGCTTCCCGGCAAATTCTGGTCCATTGTCGACGCGGATGGATTTGGGAACGCCGCGCTTGGCGACAGCCTCATCGAGAACGTCAACGACATTGAGCGCTCTGAATTTCACTCTCGGCTCGATCGCAAGCGACTCGCGACTGAAACAGTCCATGAGGGCCAAAATCCGGAATGGTCGTTGGTCGAAGAGACGTTCTGAGACGAAGTCCGCTCGCCATTGCGCTTGAACCAATGGCGCACAATGGCTCGCCCCAGACGTCGTTCAACGCTTCGATCTCGGGTCGGCCTTCTCGGTAGCGCGCAGTTCGTCTGCGCCGGGGTGTTTTCGCCCTTATTCCGAGACCTTCTTCGCGATAGAGACGGTAGACGCGTTTGTGATTTACGCCCCAGCCCTCGCGGTTCAGCAACAGGCAGATACGCTTGTAGCCGTATCGAACGCGTGACGCGGCCAGATCTTTAATTCGAATGCGTAACTCTGTCTGCGGATCACGTTTTGATCGATGGCGATGCGACCCCCGGTCAAAGCCCGTTGCTCGACAGGCCCGTCGTTCGCTGACGTCATAAGCTCCTTGCAGATGCTGAACGACGTCGCGGCGCTTGACGGGCTGTTCGCCGGAAATTGATCCGCCGGATCAATTTCTGGCCGGCTCCAGACCACTTTTTTTTGATCACGTCCTGCAGCATGGTTTTGTCGAGCGACAAGTCGGCGACCAGCTGTTTGAGCTTCTTATTCTCCTCTTCCAGCTGCTTGAGCCGCCGGATCTCAGAGACGCCCATCGCTGCAAACTTCTTCTTCCACCTGTAAAAAGTGGGTTCTGCGATCCCCGTCCAACGCTTCGCGTTGAACTCCAGCATATCTCCGCGACCGGCGTTCCGGTCTCCGCCTGACGCAGCGCAAAGGCGATTTGCTCATTCGTATATTGCTTCTTCGGCATCCAATCCTCCGTTCCAAGGTAACAGGATGCCCGAAAAAATTGCACTCAAACTGGAGGTGATTTTAGGGAGAAGACCAAGACAAAGCGCGCTCGATCGCCGCTTCGGGGCCATGCTTCGCGTCGGCGGCGATAAGGGTAATGTCGTCGATACCGATGAAGTTGAGCGCGTGTTT
Organism: Pseudomonadota bacterium; assembly: GCA_038522945.1. Lineage (GTDB taxonomy): Bacteria > Pseudomonadota > Alphaproteobacteria > Caulobacterales > Parvularculaceae > MED-G105. The sequence goes on along the minus strand of JBCBJV010000012.1, from coordinate 9,673 downwards.
GAGATAGGGCGTCGCGAAGTCAGCACTGCTGCCCGCTTCGGTTCCGCCTGAAACGATGACCAGAAAGGCTTTTTTGCCGGTCAGCAATCCTTCAGATCCGTTTGGCCCATATTGGAAGGCTTCGCGGGCGCGAGTGACCATATCGATCCACGCTTTGAGGGCGGCAGGTATTCCAAAATTGTAAATCGGCGATCCAATCACAAGAATGTCTGCAGCCTGCAATTCGCTCAGGAGCGCGTCCGAGTATGCAAGGCTAGAGCGTTGTTCAGGAGAACGTTCTGAAGGATCGGTAAAGTTGGCGGCGATCCAACGCTCATCAATGAACCGCACTCCATCCGCAAGGTCGCGCCGGGCAAGATCCAATCGTCCGTAATCATGTGCAAGCCGTTCCAGGAGCTGATCGGTGATCATGCGGCTTTTTGAGCCTTTACGTCGCATAGACGCATCAATCCTCAAGACTTTGGTCTTCACTTGAAATCCTCCCACTTTCGGGGCCGGCGCTCGCCGACCCCGATCGTTTTCATAACTTTGAATTACTGGGTTCGCCGTTCCAATTCGGTGATGCGGCGATCAAGATCGGTAAGCGGATCATACTCCATTGCCTCTTCGAGTTGGCGAAGAAACTGTCTGATCCGTGCCGAAAAGGCTCTTATGCGCTTGGACACGCCTAAACCTCCGCCCAGCCGCCATCAACACTGTGATCGATACCCGTGACGTAGGAGCTTTCATCGCTGGCGAGATAAACCGCCGCTTTCGCAATCTCTTCTGGACGACCAGCACGGCCGAGGGGCGATCCCTTTCCAGCCAGTTCCTCAAATTGTCCATAGGCACCTTCACCGACATTAGAATTCGTGAAGAACTCGGTGGGAACGATCCCGGGGCTGAGCGCATTGACACGGATGCCTTTGGGTCCGAGCTCGGCGGCCATCGAACGCGCAAAGGCCCGAACCGCAGCTTTAGATGCGAAGTAAAGGCTGCCGCCAGGGACGCCTTTGCTGTGAACGGCCGACGCCGTCAAAACTATTGAGCTCCCTTGCTTCAAAAGGGGCAGTATCTTCTGTACCGTGAAGAACACGCCCTTCACGTTGAGATCGAATTGATGATCGTAGCCATCTTCGTCGACATCACTGATTGGTGAAAAAACGCCGTTCCCGGCATTTGCAAACAGAATATCGACGTGCCCGAAGTAGTCTCGTGCGGCGTCAGCAAGCTTGCTGAGATCGTCAAGGCGGCTTGAGTCGGCGACAACGCCGTAAGCGGCATCGCCAAGTTCTGTGAGCGCCTTGTCGATTTTGTCTTGACTGCGGCCGGTAATCAGGACGCGGGCGCCTTCATTCACGTAATGCCGCGCGGTTTCGAAGCCGATACCCGTCGTACCGCCTGTGATGATAGCCGTTTTGCCGGAAAGCCGGCCGTTTGAGTTCGCGTTTGCCATGTCAGGTCTCCTTGATTTGCGGGCGGCGGAGCAGGATCGCGTCGCCGTCTCATTGAATGACCTGAAGTTAGTGCTTGCGCATTCCGAGAAAAACAGACCTTTCAAGAAATGATATTTCTGATATGTAGAATAATATGAGTGAAATCGAAGAGATGCGCAGCTTTGTCCAATTGGTCGATTCCGGAACCGCCACGCGGGCCGCGGAGGTTCGGGGCGTCGCCATTTCGGCGATTTCCCGGCGGATGAAAGACTTGGAAGAGCGCCTCGGCGTCCAGCTTTTGAAGCGGACGACGCGGACAATGACGCTTACGGAAGAAGGTCGAATGTTCTACGATCGATCCGTGAGGTTGCTGGCGGACCTTGCCGAGGCCGAAGCCGAGGTGACACAGCGTTCATCGACACTATCGGGGACACTTAAGATCGCGGCGCCAGTGAGTTTCGGCGTCGCTCATCTCGCGCCAGTGATAGCCGCGTTTATGCATGCTCATCCGCAGCTCTCGGTAAAGATGGACATGAGCGATCGCAGGGTGGATCTCGTTGAAGAAGGGTTCGACCTCGCCATCCGAATCGGTGAGCTGAACGACTCTAGTCTGATTGCGCGCAAGATCGCTGTTTGCCGTCATGTGGTTTGCGCCGCTCCGGCATTTTTCGACAAATACGGTAAGCCGGAACATCCCAACGATCTGAAAGACCTGCCGGGCCTTTGTTATGGCAACCTCTCACACCCGTCACAATGGCCGTATGCGGATAAAAACGGCAACAAGGGCGTGGTCGAAGTGGCGACGAAGCTTGAAGCCACAAATGGCGATGCACTGCGGGAGGCGGCAATCGCTGGTCACGGTGTATTGTGCGAGCCGAGCTTCATCGTCCATCGGGCGATCGATAGCGGCGCCCTTATCCCCGTTCTGCTTGATTACAAATGGCATGACATGGGCGTCTATGCAGTCTATCCGCCGACCAGGCACTTGACGACACGCATTCGTATGCTCATCGATTTTTTGATATTGCGATATGGTGAAAACCCCTATTGGGAAGATTGTCTGGATGGAACATTGAGGCGGATCGCCGCCGCAGATCAGGGAAAAGCAACAAGCCTCTCCGAAAGCAGGCAGGACGCTTAGTCCAGCCCGCTTCAGGGTGACGCGTTTGAGTGGCGATTAGGCGAGACCGACGCAGAATGATTGCCGTGGTCGATCCATCCAAATCGCCAGATCACAGCACAAGTTTTTCTGAGGATCGGATCATCGAAAATACGTAAATAGTGCCTCCATTGATCCGCCTATTCTAAAATACTTTCACGTAAATATTATCGTCATTAATTCTACCAATAGTACCGATAAATTAATTTGAAAATGACATTCGAACGCCCGGCACAAACTTTCCCTGTCCGGCTCGTTCAACTGTAGTCGCTATCCGTTTTTTCCGAGTGACTTCTGTTTTGGCCAACTTGATCCATCGAAGGGTAAAACGCTGAGCCGAGGGCGGGAATTCAGCAAACAGCTTTTCCGCCTCTGGTTTGCCCGCAAAAGCTTCGCGAAGATCATTAGGCCAGATCAGCGCGTCCACGTCATCCATGAATGTCCAAAGTCCGGAAGCCTTGCTAGCCGCAATCGAGGCAAAGCCAGGCGCCGCCATCTGCCCCTCTTCGATGAGCCTTGCGGCGCGGTCTTTATAGGATTTCGCCCAATGCTGAGCTTTACGCGGCGAGATGAGTTGCATTGTACGATCACCATCGAGCTTGCGGCGCACGCCGTCGATCCATCCAAAAGCAATCAACTCGTCAAGGACCTCTTCGCGCGAGACATATTTATCAGTAATTGACGACTTGAAGGTCACGAGCCAAACGCTTTCGGCCTGGCTGTGCTTCTTTTCCAGCCAAGCGCGCAACTCCATCGACGACGTCACCTCGACTTTCAAGAACTTATCCGTCTCGATACCTTTCCCCATTAGACTGAGACGAAATCGATGAAGTCACGCGTATCAAGCGCCAGGGTGGAGACGGCCTCGACCACGTCTCCAGTTTTCCAGGCGGATTTGGATAGCGCGCTTCGCACCATCATCGATTTGAGTTTGAGTTCATCCGCAAATTGGTGCTCGCCATACGCAGCATAGCCGCGCGGCATTGAACTTAAACTCATGGACCGGTCCAAATCGCGGCCGCTGCCGTTCAGATCTCCGAGGATCTCAGCAAACCTATCTGCGTCTTCAATAATCCTATCTCGAATGGGCCCAAGAGCCTTGGGCGTGAGGTTATAGCGCCCAGCTGCGGCGAAACCCCCATCCGTATCGAGATGAAGGTAGACGAAACCGGCGCTTTCTCGTTTATCGCCTCTTCGCGTCAGTATGCCGGAGACGCTCGTCTTATAGGGCGACTTATCTTTAGAGAAACGGACATCTCTATGCATCCGAAACATCGTCTCTTTCCCGCCGCGCAACTCGATACCGCTCGATTCCAAGTTGCGTGAGATGGCTTCGAGCACCACAGCGAATGGATCCAGAAGCGATTGGTCAAACTCGTCCTTGTGCGCCTTAAACCATTCGCGTTTATTATTCGCGGTCAGTTTTGTCAAAAGGCCAAATGCCTTATCGGTAAAGCCGTACATTGACCGCTCCCTTAAATTCTAGTGTTGGCGAGTCATTTCGACGACACATTTTCGAGTATGGCTAAAAATACTGTGTTAGACGAAATGTCAGATGACTGTCCTGACCGAAGGGCTCAACAAAAGGATCATTAGAGCCACTGAAATAGCGACCTTCGATTTCGATGAGCATGGTGGAGCCAAGGCGGCGCTGGAACTCTGCTGAAGCGATCACCGCCCCCTCCTCCGTGTCGATGATCGCGCCTGCGAGGATTTCAGTATCTTGTGCGTCATTCAGAGTAATCCGCGTCCCCGCGAATAAGTCGTTCTCGAAAACGTTGATCGGCGCCAGCGTGATATCGCGACCGTCATAAAGATACTCACCAATCAGACCGACATCGATGCCGCGACCGCCGATATCAAAGAACGTGTACTCAAAGCCGCCAACGCCCGAAAAAAACGTATCGCCGCCAACGCTGACGCCTGCACCTTCGAGCTTCAAAAGCCACGGCCCTTGCGTGTACTGAATATCAACGCCACCTTGCGTTAATTCTTGATAGAACGGATTTAGGCTGGTGAAGTCATCGCTTGGCGCGAGAAACGGCGTTCGGCTTGTTCCGTGAAATGCGTGAAGGCCGACATCGAAATTGCCGAATACGTTTGAATAGCGAAGCGCAAAATCGCCAGCCCATTCCTCATTATCCCGCTCAAAGGTCGCTGCGTTTGTATCCACCACAGGATCAAAACGCAGTCGCCCATCCCCGCCGGGGAAAAGCTGTTCCCGGAAAAACGGCAAATAGTATGCCTCGAACGTACCGATATCTGTACGTTTGGAGAGCCGGACCATTGGTTGACCAAGCTTTTCGCCTTGGTCGAAATCCTCGATCGTATCGAACTGATTGATGACGTCGACGACATTGCGAGATTCAGCAACGCCCCAAAAAACCTGGCTGACGCCAACAAGAACATTCCAGTCGCCCATTCGGCGTGAGACGCTCGCTTCTCGGATGTCGGCATATGTCCGCTCGCCGTCTTCGGTATCAAGTCGGACATAAGGTTCAAACAAGATGCGCGTGTTTCGATCCTTGCTCGTCCAGCGAAGGTCGCCCCCTAAGATTAATCCGCCTTGGAAGTTTTCAAACTGGCCAGGAAACTGCGGCTCGTCGAAAAAAAAGCGCCCTTCAACGGCGACCTCTGGCGTTACACGAAGCGACTGAGCCGATGCTGGCGATAGTGCGGCAGGCAAGAGCCCACCGCAAACCATCGCCGCGCAGAGAAAGGCGCGGTTCATCTTTGGTCTCCCTACAGACGGTCAAGCGCGCTTGGCTCAAAGTCCCGGCGATCTAAATCCACGCCGAAATCAAAATCACCGAAGGTCAATGTTGTCGATTTTCCCGTGAGGTGGTTCTGCATGACTTGGCGGTGCGACCGGTAGTAACCGTCTGGATATTGACGGTAATCCAGGAGGTCGAGGGTCTTCAGAAGGTTGCCGCCGCGGTCGAAAAACTCAAGCCGGCGCGGTTGATACGTGGTGGTATCGAAATAGCAGTGGAGCTTTGTGTAGCCTGAGCGTTCATAAAGTGGGTTACACTGAAGTTTATCAACCTCGGTGCCGTCTTCGACCGTTTCAGAGCTGAGATAGATATACTCATACTTCCCCAACTCGCTGGCAGTGAGATCCTCGAACGCGAACTCTGATCCCACAAATGGTCCAGACTTGTTCGACGATGAAATTCGCTTCACCCGGCGCAGCGCAGGCAGGTAAAGCCATTGATTGTCGCTTTCAAGGATGCGCGCCTGGCTCAGAAGCGCTGTTCCTTCGACGTCAGGCGGCGAAAAGAAGCGGGTAACGGACCAGTCGCCATTCCCCTCGCCCTCTTTCTCGCGCGTATCGATCTTCAGCTCTCGAACGGTTTCCCGACCGCGTTTGTCGGCGAGCGTCATGGTGAGGTCGACCGTTGACGCGCCGAAGCCGGCATCGGATTTGTCGGACCTTTCCGCGATCGCGAAACCGCGAACTTTCGGATCGTCCGACGCCAATTCTTCAGCGGTCTGCGCCATGACAGATGGGGCGACAAATGCGAGAATTGATGCGACGACCAATAGTTTGAAAAGAGTTTTCATCTGTGAAGCTCCTATTGTGCAGGTTGTGAGGTGAGCTGTGCTGAAGCGCCGGAACGGCGGCGCTCCGCAAGCAAGAACATGGCTGGCAACAGCGTGAAATTGATGATCATCGCCAAGACGACTGCAATTGCCGTTAGAAGGCCAAGATCGGCGTTGAGCTTAAAGCTCGACGTGACGAGGATAGAAAAGCCTGCGACCAAGATCACCGTGGTAAGAAAGATCGCGACGCCCGCCGTATCAAAGGCGTATCGGACGGCGTCTTCGACCGTTTTCCCATCAGTCCGCCGTGCACGGAAATACTTCGCGAGGAAGTGCACCGTGTAATCCACGATCAGACCGACCGCCACCGCGCCAACAGCCGCCACCGAAAAGCCAACGACCCCGACCAGGATCGCCCAAACGCCGAAGGCCGTGAGAAGCGGCAAAGCGTTTGGGATGAGGCTGACCAGACCAACGCTAATCGACCGAAAGGTCAGCGCCAAAATCACGAAGATCGCGACGACAAGATAGAGGGCCCCTTGAAAGACCGCTTCAATGTTTCGCTGGGCGACAAAGGCAAAGAGCACTTTCGATCCCGTGATGTCGAGCGCGTATCCGTTACCGTTCGCGTCCCACCAGGTTTGCGCGTCCGCAATGAACGCCTTTGTCTCGGTCGTTGAAATGTCCTTCATCGACGCCGTAATGCGCGTGGACTGACGATCGATATCAACGCGGTTGTTGAGATCGAGGCCGTAGGGCAGCGACAACTCATAAACGAGGAGATACTGGCTCGCCAACGTTCTGTCATCCGGGATCTCATAGAAGCTTGGGTCGTCGGCGTTGAGATTTTTATTGAGCCGTTTCATGATGTCGGACAGCGCAAACACATGGGCGACTTCCTGGTCTCGCGAGCGCAGCCATTCCGCAAAAGCTTCCACGGTGCGCAGAAACTTCGGCTCGGTAACCGCGTTCGGTTCGCCCGGATCCGCGATAAACTCGATCGTATCCGATCCGAAATAGGGATCGGCGGCATCAATGGCCTGCCGAAACTCCAAACGTTTATCAAAATATTCTGACCACTGATCGTTGACGTTCATTGTTGGAATAGCGGCGATCGCGGCGGCGCAAACTGCGAGGACGGTCCCCGCGACAGCCCCTGGTCGCTTGATAACGAATTCCCCGACACCGGAGACAAACTCGCCTTTTGATGCGGAAACGCCTTCCCCCGCGACCTTAAACTTCATTGGAAGAATCATCAGGATCGCTGGCAAGAAGGTGATGGACAGGAACCAGGCGGCGGCAATGCCGGCCGCGCTCATATTGCCCAAGTGGTGGAACGGCGGACTATCTGAGAAGTTCAGCGTCAAGAACCCAACAACGGTCGTAAGCGATGTGATGCCAATGGGCGCGAAGTTCAGCGCCGTTGCGCCGATGATCGCCTCACGCTTTTCAACCCCCTGGCGCATCTTGGTTCGTATGTTCGAGATGACGTGGATGGCGTCTGCGACTGCGATTGTTAGAATAATCGTTGGCGCCGCCAGCGAGATTGGGGTCAGTTCGACGCCTAAAAAGCCACCCGTCCCCATACCGATGAAGGTCGCCAACAGAATGACCAAAAGCGAGCCGACCATGGCGCTGACTGACCGCAGCGCGACCAAGATCACGACGAGGATGAAGGCATAGACCGCCGGGATAAGCGTAGACGAGTCGCGAACGCCTGCTTCTTCGAACGCCGCCGAGAGACTAGCAACGCCGGTGATGTGAATGTCCAGCGAGGGGTGTGTTTGAAGTATTTCTGTTCGGAGCTTGCGGGCTTCGTCCTGGGCCAGTGTGGAGACGTTTGGAATGTCACCTGGCAACTGGACCGTGGCGCTGACAATCGTTGCGGCGCCATCGCGCGACGTCACGAACCCGTCGATGAGGGGTTCGCTCTCGGCGATGTTTCTGATTTCAGCGATGCGCTCATCTGTAAGCTGCGATGGATCGAACACCAAATCTTCGACGATGAGATCGTCTTCCTCGCCAATCGTATTTTGGAAATTCGTCAGACTATCGACACGGCTCACATAGGGAAGCGTCCAGGATTTCTCCGTCAACGCATGAATCGCTGTCAGCGTGTCCTTGGTGTAAATCGTGCCGTCGTCTGGAATGATGACGAAGGCAATGTTGTCCGGTTTGCCGAATGTCGCCTGGGCGTCTTCGTTAGCAATGAAATCTGGGTTATCAGCGCCAAAAAACACCCGATAATCACCGGCGAATTTAAGGGTTGATGCGCCATAGCCGACCGCCAAACAGGCGATGATCATGAGGGGGATCAGGACCCAGCGCATATTGACTGAAAAGGAAGCGAGCCTCCGCCCTACCCCCTCGGACCAATTGGAATTCGACACCCCTATCTCCATATTGCCTGAGCGGTACTCTTCAGTACTACATGTACTATGCCGTACTTACAATGGATCAAATGACGGAGAAAGAAAACATCGTTAGGATCGCATTGCGTGCACGCACCTAACGTGGCGACCGAAGAAAAGAGAATAAAATCAGTGCCCTATAAACCAGAAAGCCCAGACAGTCGGATCGTAAAGGCAGGCCGCACGCTGTTTTTCAAGCATGGGTTTACACGCGTGTCGACCGATATGATCGCAAAGGAAGCATCGGTTTCGAAGGCGACGCTCTACAAGTACTTCCCGAGCATGGTTGAGGTGCTGAAAGCCGTGACCGCCGTCGAAGCGGAAAGCTTTGAAGGCGGCACCATAACCGACGTCAACGACATAGACGACTTGCGAGACGCCTTAGTCACCTACGGGACGAACCTGATGCGGTTTCTCAATGATCCCGAAATCATCCAGTTCAGCCAGATGATGTTTGAAGAAGCTCGGGAACACCCCGATATTGCGGCAGAATTCTACAACGCAGCTTATGGACGTGGGCTCCGACGACTCTCGTCGATATTTGAACAAGCAATAGACAAAGGCTTCTTCGAACCATCCTGCACACCGACTGAAGTTTCGGAGCAATTGCTCGGGATGTGGGAAGGCCTTCCGTTTACGCGTGCGCTTATGGGCGTAACGAAACGCCCGTTCCCAAGACCGAAAGAATGGTGTGAAAAATGCGTGGATCAGTTCCTATCGAGCAGCATCTAATTCCCGTACTGAAAGCGTTTCTCTATGCGCTGCACGTCTCAATTTTTGTGGAACTCTCACGCCGTGCTTAGGGTCTTCACCTCGGATAACTTCAAGAAAGGCGGCAAGCTTTCTGGAACAATGCAAATCAGGGGGACGACCAAGCCAAAAGGCTCACATTACTCTGAATGTACGCGATTTCAGGGAGAACACCGAAATTTCACGATATAGTACAACCATTCGCTACTAAGCATCGAAAACAAAATTTGTTTATTGTCTTACGTCTTGACCGGTCACGTCATTCCTTTTTTTCAAGAAGTGACACAAGAAACTCTATCATCTCGTCTGCTTTGATCTGCGGCTCCTGTTCTTCAAATTCGGCAATGATCAACGGATGGAACAACCGAATGCCACACTGATAAATTATCTCAGCC
>JBCBJV010000011.1:0-117140 GCA_038522945.1 Pseudomonadota bacterium | reverse complement strand
GGATGCATTTTCGTCCCAGTATGCACCTGAGACGTAGATTGACTTGTCGTCGGCAGTACCGTCGTCCATGTGTTTATCGGTCCCCTCTGGCCCATACCCCACTTATGGCGCGGTATAGATCAAAGAGGACTGTTTTGTCTTGAGAAACCGTTAGCGCTCCCGTTTTTCGCAGGCAGCCCTAACGCACGACCACGGTCACTCGGTTTCCATTCGTACCCCGACGATAGTACGCGCGGTCGACAGGATCCCAATAGACAGCCGCCCGCGCCGGATAGGCAGGGCGAGCCCCGGTGCCGGTCCATGTCCAGGCACTTGCCGGACAGGTTGTCACGCGTTCGTCTCGCCGGCTCTCGCGATAATCCGCTCTGTCCTCGGCCCGGTCGAGGCGCCCGCGATTGACGCGGCGGTCCCGGCGGCTTTCCTGTCGGTCGCGGTAATCTTCCACCAGGTCGGGACAGGCGCGCGGATTAAACGCCCATCCGCCGCCGGCATAAGCCGGGTAGACAGGGTAGGCTGGTTCGTTTGAGGCGCAGGCGGCGATCAAAAGGCAAGCCGCACCCCCGAATACGCCCGTTTTAAAGAACGTCATCTCGTGTCTCTCCTATGATGGCGGCCCCCATTCAGCCCCCGGGTCAATTGAAGAAACGTGTGACGCGTCAAACTCCGTCGAAAAATATGCGGATTTTTTAGCGACCGCGGATTTTGGTGCCAGATTCTAGGGGCCAGTCTCTAGGATCGAGTGTCTTGGATCCGGGGCTTGGGGTCGCTGGCCACAAGCCCCATCATCACCGTGTCACGCACCCCGATATGGGTGTGCCATGTTTGGCGCAGATACCCCTCACGGGTAAAGCCGAGCGCTTCGAAGAGCTTGAGAGAAGGCATGTTATCCGGATCGATATCAGCAAAGATCCGCCGCGCCCCGTGATGGTTGAACACATGTTCCATCGCAAGGCGCGTTCCAGCAAAGGCAAGGCCGCGCCCCTCATTGCCCGGGCAAAGCATGATCGCCACCTCAAAGGTGTCTTGACCTCGCGGGATCATCTTGACACGGCCTAATGCTTCGCCGTCGGGCTCGTCGCAGATGACCCAGCTAAAGTCCCAGTGATCGCTGTCATAGCGCTCGATGAGCGCACGGGTTTCGTCAGGGCTGTTTGTGGGCGGATCGATCAGATACGTGCACGTCTCATCGTCACAATGAATGGCGTGCATCGCCGCCAGGTCTCGGGTGAGGTCAAGCTGGCGAATAGAAACGGGCATACAGAATAATAATGTCGAAGCGTCTCTTGATTCGCACGAATTTGACCGTTCCGAGTCAATCAAACGTGCGCACTAAAATTCCAAGTGCGCAAATTATCAGACAGACATGGCCGCCAATTTGTATTCCAGAGGTCAAGAAATCGAGGGGTAAATCGCTGGCTACTAATAGAGACAGAGATGCAGGTCCAACGAATGACAGTAAAAGGACTACAGCAGTAAGGGTCTTTCTGAACACCCGCCCTAACGAAACTCTTCTATGGACCGCTTCCCACGCCAATGGGTCGGGAAGCTGTAGTTTGGCTTTGAGCGCCGGCCTTGTTACTTCTTCGACATAATGACGAATCCTGGATACATATGTGTCGTTGGTATAAAATATCCAAAACAAAATAAGGCTACTGTAGGGCACAAGTAAAAGAGGTATTATCCTATTTTGTTCCTCAGATACTCCAAATGCAAATAATGATAAACTTACAACAATGTTAACATGTAATGCACCATCTCGGAGCGCAATCCTGCCGATCTGTTCTTCTTTTAACGCTGAGTATTCTGCCAAGTCGACATCTGCGGATTTTTCAGCGGTGTCAGGATGGTCACCGCGCAAATGTTCTTTCGCTATTGATTTATATAATGACCGCCCCACTCCAGTTTCTCCCCCGTCAAGCGAAGTGACAGTGGCATATCTGGTGCTAAAAAAAAACCTTTGGAAAGGCAGTTTGAACAGCAAAACGTGTCGCAATCGCCATATTGTCGAGGCCAAGTTCACGCCAACACTTGTCTGATTTTGTTAGGTCTTTGAATTCAGCAAAGTCCGAAACGGACCTGACAATCATACCTCGCGTTGAAATGTCAAGTCCTTCTCTTGAAGAGCACATCTTAAGGGCCTTCAGGAAGCCAAAAGATTCCATGTCCACTGTGGTCGCGGAATTGCCAATAATTTGACGCAGGTATTTTACATAACCGCTATTACTTAGGACCTTATCCCAAGAAAACGCGCCTTCATCAGGTAACACCTCTGGCTTCCTATTTGGTATATCGTGAGATACACACCAAGCTTTCGGAATATCAAGTGACTTGAGTTCGGCAGATAACGCCTTTTCATCAATGTGCCCCATCATATCTCGAACTGTTGCGTCGATGAGCTCAGTCTGCCCTTCACCGTGCAGGCAAGCGTTGATTGAATCTATTGTCTCTTCTTGGGGATGGGTTTCGCCATCGATCTTCGATTTAAACTTGTTAAATGGTCGAAATGTTATCGACCGGGGAAAAATCACATCACCGATCCGAAATTTTGTGCAGTCAAGTGATCCGGCAATACCTGCGAAAATCATTAGTGCGGGTTTAAGTGATGCTGCTCTGACCGCCGTATAGATGGCTGCAGATAGGTTCCCCATTTCCGAGCACTCAACGAACCCAACGTTTATCAACTTGTTGTCGTGTCCAATCGGCGGTTCGATCCCTGATCGTATGCTAAACGCCCGCTCGTAGATGCCCCGGTCTGATGCTTGTTGGCTCAGAAGGTCAGATTCGGGTTCGACGGCAAAATTCGCGAATTCTTTTACGAGCGCCTGATGCTCAGCTTTCCTCGCCCCAAGTACAACAACGTCGAAGATTGGAGCAGTGAATTCTTTCTTAACCCTAGCTAAGTCTCTGCTAAGGATTTCGCTGCCTAGGCTTTCGGGTGCCATATTCTCTACTAGGGAGGAATCGCAACCGACTCGATCTCTTCCCCGTCCCCTTTATCTATCCTTTTAGGATGTCGTTGTCGTTCTGATGAACTGATGGTTTCCAAAAACTTGGAGGTAGGAAATGCGATAGTCGTCCTGTAAATCCAACGTCTTCAACAAGATGCGGATTTGTTGTCTTACTTCATTTTTCTTTTCGCTCGCATAGTTCTGTGCCTCGAAGCCAACGTGGATACATCCATATTTGATATAGGCCACATTGAAATTGAAGGAAGTGTATCTGTCCAAAAGCCGGTTGAACGCTACTACATATCGGGAGTTCCTAAGAGACGGCTCCATGTCAAAATGACAAATTATCCCTTCGTTCCGATTAAAACCGTAGGGACAAGCCCCGGTGTCAGCGCCCCCACGTGCTCTGGCGTCAAGAATTAGACGTTCTATTTCAGCAGCTGTTGTCATGATGATTCGCTGGGTTCTTGACTTGTCGTACACCTGTTTTCTAGCGCGTCAAATGAAGTAAGTTGTTAAAGCGCCACAGAATCGTACTAAACTAATGATTCAATCAAGAGGCGGGCGCAACCAATGCGGGAAAATAGGCGATAACTCGCCACAGTCACCCCATACCGTTGCAAATCCAGAGCCAAGAATTGTCTAGCTAAGTTGTGCCAGCATTTAGTATTGACCGGGAGTTAAAGCTCCCGGGCGACACTCTCAACAGCGAAGCATTCGATCACATCGCCAACTTTGAGGTCATCGTAATTGGCAAAGCTCATGCCGCATTCCTGACCGCCGGGGACCTCCTGAACATCGTCCTTGAAGCGTTTGAGGACGGAAAGTTCGCCTTCGTGGATAACCGTATCGTCGCGAATGAGACGGACTTTCGCCCCGCGGCGGACCTGGCCTTCGGTGACGCGGCACCCGGCAACCTTGCCGACCTTGGAAATGTTGAACACCTCCAGGATTTCCGCGTTGCCGAGGAATGTCTCGCGCAGTTCCGGATCGAGCATCCCCGACAGCACGCCTTTGACGTCGTCGATCAGGTCATAGATCACCGAATAGTATCGGATCTCAACACCGGACTTTTCTGCTTCTTCCCGGGCCTGTTTGTTGGCACGGACGTTAAAGCCGATGACCGGCGCGCCGGACGCTTCCGCAAGGATCACATCGCTCTCTGAGATACCACCGACACCAGTGTGCAAAATCCGCACACGGACCTCTTCATTGGCAAGTTTCTCCAGCGAGCCAACAATGGCTTCCACCGACCCCTGAACATCGCCTTTGATGACCAGCGGCATCATCTTGATTTCAGCGTCTTTCAGCTGAGCCATCATTTGTTCAAGGGAAGTGCCTGAGCTTTTGGCGCTCATCTGTTCGCGGCGCTTGCGACTGCGGAATTCTGAGACCTCGCGCGCGCGCGCCTCATTCTCCACGACAACGAATGTGTCGCCCGGTTCCGGCACGCCGTTAAGGCCGAGGATCTCGATCGGATAAGCGGGACCGGCTTCTTTGACCTGCTGGCCGTTTTCATCGGCTAGTGCGCGGACTTTACCCCACTCTGCGCCGACGACGAGAATGTCGCCGCGCTTCAGTGTGCCCCGGCTGACGAGCAGCGTGGTGACGGCGCCGCGACCTTTGTCGAGGCGGGCTTCAACCACGGAGCCTTCCGCGGACCGGTCCGGGTTGGCTTTGAGGTCCATGATCTCCGCTTGGAGAAGCACAGCTTCCAAGAGGCTGTCGAGATTGGTCCCGGCGAGCGCCGAGACTTCCACGTCCTGAATTTCGCCCCCGAGGCTTTCCACCTGGATTTCATGCTGGAGAAGGTCCGTACGCACCTTATCCGGATTGGCTTCTGGTTTATCGATCTTGTTGATGGCGATAATAATCGGCACTTCCGCCGCTTTTGCGTGGCTGATCGCCTCGACCGTCTGCGGCATGATCGAGTCATCGGCGGCAACAACGATGATCACAATGTCGGTGACTTTCGCCCCGCGCGCGCGCATTTGCGTAAACGCCGCGTGGCCCGGCGTATCAAGGAAAGTGACTTTCTTGTCGCCAGACGTGACCTGATATGCGCCGATATGCTGGGTGATGCCGCCGGCTTCCCCGTCGACCACACTTGTCTTGCGAAGGGCATCAAGAAGCGACGTTTTACCGTGGTCAACGTGGCCCATAATAGTGACCACCGGTGGACGGTGTTGCAGATCGCTTTCCTGGTCCGCAGCGCCTTCAAGCCCTTCTTCAACGTCAGACTCTGAGACCCGCTTGACCTGATGGCCCAGGTCTTCGGCGACAAGTTCTGCTGTGTCCGCATCGAGCGTTGCGTTCGCGGTGACCATCTGGCCTTGTTTCATCAATTCCTTGACGAGGTCGACAGCGCGCATGGCCATCCGCTGGGCCAATTCCTGAACTGTGATGGTCTCCGGAATGACGACCTCACGAACGACCGGCGAGTTTGAGCTGCCACGCTGCTGGCGCGCGAGTTTTTCCCGTTCGCGGGCCCGACGGACCGACGCAAGCGAGCGCTGACGGTCATCATCGTCCAACGCGTTGGCGATGGTGAGCTTGCCAGACCGGCGCTTGGGCGCTTCCCGGCTTTTGTTGTCTCTGTCGCCGCCGCGATCATTCCGGCGGGTCTTCAGTCGTCCGCCCAGTTGAGCGAGTGGATTGTCACCTTCTGCAACCGCTGGCTTTGGTTCATCAGCGGTTGGTTTTTGTTGTTTGGCTTCTTTTGCCGCTTGGCGTTTGCGCCGTTCATCTTCTTCAGCCTCGAGAGCTGCGCGCGCTTCTTCTTCTTTACGCTTGCGCTCTTCAGCTTCTTTTTTGCGCTTGCGTTCTTCTTCGGTCTGACGTTCGCGTTCAGCCTCTAGCTTTGCGAGCTCTTCTGCTTCGCGGGCTTCGCGCGCTGCACGTTCGGCAGCCTCTTTTTTCTTGCGAACCTCTTCGTCCTGGCGCGCTTTTACCAAAGCGGCCGCACGTGCCTGTTGTTCTTCTTCGGAGAGGACACGGCGGATCGCGCCGCCACCAGTTGCCTTTGTGCGGTCAGAAGCAGGGGCCGTGCGTTTGGCCGCCGGCTTGCTATCGGTGGCCGGTTTCAGGGTCCGTTTTGCGGGTGCTTTATCGGCCGCTTTGGCTGCCCCACCGCCACTTGCTCCCCCTGTCGCACCTGATGCCGCTTCGCCGTCGGCCTTTTTCGGGGAGAGGACACGCCGCCGCTTGGTTTCCACAACGACGGTCTTGGACCGGCCATGGGAAAAGCTTTGTTTGACCGCACCGGTCTCGGTCCGTCGCACCGACAATGGTTTGCGTCCGGATTTACCGCCTGCGTCCGTTTTTGTTTCGACGTCGTCGCTCATTCAATCTCCGTAACCGCCGCAGAACTTATCCGCGGCCCGTTCTTTCAAATTCGGCGCTGCTCCCGTCCCGGGTGGCCTCGCCTCGTCATTGAAAGCCGTCATGGACATACTCCCCAATCCGGCCCCGGTCCACATGCTGGTGAACCATTTTAATCCTGTTTTCAGTCGTTTCCGCCTGAATTTGTTGCTCCTAGGAGCCCTTGCCAACGGGCAAGGTCGCCGACGAGCCGATCGCACAGCGCCGATCTTTCCACCGCTAAATGGTGCACGCCTGGTTTACCGAGCGCCCCGGACAAATCATCGACCGAAAACGCCCTGATCATGGTGACATCCAAATGACCAGCAAGGCGGCTAAGCTTTGAGGCCCCGTCTTCGCCGGCGCTGATGGCGCTGACCAAAAGCCCCGCTTTGTTGGCCTTTAAAAGCGCCTGAACCTGATCGAACCCAGTGACGGCTGATCCATGCCGGCGCGCCATGCCGAACCCGTCCAGGATCCGCCGCTGCAAAAGGCTTGCGACGAAATCAACAAACACCCTCGGATCCATCCCATCTGGGAGCTTTGCTGCGGATTTAAAGGCGCGGGCGAAAAGGCCTTTGCTGGCCGCGGCTTCAAGAGACGCGCTATTTGCTTCGACCCAGGCGCCCCGGCCAGGAAGTTTCTCCGCGAGATCCGGCGTGACCACCCCATCGGGGGAAAGGGCAAACCGGATCAGCACGGCCGGATCCATGGCTTCCCGCTTAACGATACACAGGCGTTCCCTGGTTTTCTTGCCCAAGGAGGTTTTCTTGCCCAATGAGGTTTTCTTACCCAATGAGGCCTGCTTACCAGTCGAGGGCGTCTCGGTTTTTGTCAGTTGATCTGTATTCTGAGGATCGGTTGGCTGCTGCGGCGTCGATGATGGCGCACGGGCCCCGTCCTCTGCCGATGGGACAGTGGAGGGGCGGACCTTGGCAGGCTCGTCAGGACCATTATCGGCCATCATCATGAACGCCGTTTCAGCCAGCGGTCACCTCCGCTTCCTCGGCGGCGGCCTCAGCTTCTTCTTCCGCTGCCGCAGCTGCCAGATCTTCTTCTGTGACCCAACCTGCTTTCAGGCGCGCTTGCATGATCAGGGCTTCTGCGACATCCGGCTTCATGCCGAACTTCTCCAGAATGCCGTCATAGTGCTTGCGCTCGCCATCGACCCGCTCGGTCCAACCAGTCAGATCGTCCGTGACGCATCCCGCAAGATCTTCAACGGACTTCACGTCGTTCTTGCCGAGTTCCACGACCATTTTCAGATCGAGGGTTTCAAACTCCAGCAGCCCATCTTCTACGCCAAGGGATTGACGTTCTTCGTCCAGTTTGCGGGCGATCTCTTCGAGGGCATCGTTTGCACGGGCCTGCAGTTCTGAAGCGGTCTCTTCGTCGAGGCCGTCGATCTCCATGAGTTCTTCAACTTCAACGAAGGCAATTTCTTCGATTTTCGCAAAGCCTTCAGAGACCAAGAGACCTGCCATCATGTCGTCGACATCGAGGGCTTCCATGAAAAGCTCCGAGCGCAGACGGAATTCTTCCTGGCGCTTGGCGCTTTCTTCTTCCTCGGTCATAATGTCGATCTCATAGCCGGAAAGCTGCGAGGCAAGGCGTACATTCTGGCCGCGGCGCCCAATGGCCAGCGACAATTGCTCGTCGGGCACAACGACTTCGATCCGCTCAAGTTCTTCATCGAGAACAACCTTGGCGACTTCGGCAGGCGCGAGCGCGTTAACGACGAAAGTTGCCGGATCCGGTGACCACGGAACAATGTCGATTTTCTCACCGCCAAGCTCGTTGACAACTGCCTGGACGCGGCTACCACGCATCCCGACGCAGGCCCCAACCGGGTCGATTGAGTTATCGTTGGAGAATACACCGATCTTGGCGCGGCTGCCCGGGTCGCGGGCGACGGCCTTAATCTCGATAACGCCGTCGTAAACCTCTGGCACTTCCTGCTCGAATAGTTTCGCCATGAATTGTGGATGGGAGCGTGACAGGAAGATCTGTGGGCCGCGCTGTTCCCGACGCACATCCATGATGTAAGCGCGGGCGCGGTCGCCATTTCGGTAGGCTTCCCGTGGGAGTTGCTGATCCCGGCGGACAACTGCCTCGGTCCGGCCGAGATCGATAATCACGTGGCCGTATTCAACCCGCTTGACGATCCCGTTGACAACCTCGCCAATCCGGTCCTTGTAATCTTCATACTGACGGTCACGCTCTGCCTCGCGCACTTTCTGGGTAATGACCTGTTTGGCCCCCATGGCAGCGACCCGGCCGAAATCGATCGGCGGCAGCGGCTCGGAAATAAAGTCCCCGATTTCAGCTTCGGCATTTTTATGACGGGCGTCGTCGAGCAACATTTGCGTTGCTTCGTTTTCGATCAGCTCTACGACTTCCATGAGGCGCCACAGGCGCGTTTCGCCCGTAGACGGATTAATGTCCGCCTTGATAAGGGTTTCGTGGCCATAGCGCGATCGCGCGGCTCTGGCCAATGCGTCTTCCATGGCTTCAATCACGAGCTCTTTTTCGATGTTTTTCTCGCGGGCCACAGCCTCGGCGATTTGGATCAGCTCGCGTTTGTTGGCGCTAACCGCGGTCATGAAGGTTCTCCGTTTGTGACAGGACCGTCTTCAGCATGGGTCTTCTCCTTTTCAGTTTCTGCCGCGATAGGCTCCGACTCTTCGTCGGACGCTTCTTCTCCATCGGGCGTAGTGGATTGCGATGCTTTTGCTGCCTTGAGGCTCTCGCGGATCAATTCGTCGGTCAGGACGAGATTTGCGGTCTGTACCCAGGCGAATGGGATCATGGCTGTTTCGTCTTCGCCGTCGAGATCAATGCAAACCATGTTGTCGTCCGTGCCCGCCAGAGTCCCGCGAAAGCG
This sequence comes from Pseudomonadota bacterium, assembly GCA_038522945.1. Lineage (GTDB taxonomy): Bacteria > Pseudomonadota > Alphaproteobacteria > Caulobacterales > Parvularculaceae > MED-G105. The sequence continues at coordinate 107,948 of JBCBJV010000011.1, read as the reverse complement.
CTTGCGGCCTTCCACGAGCCGGTCGAGTTCCAACTTTGCCTCATACCCCTGCCAGTCGTGAAAATCCTTCAACCGGGTCAGTGGTCGGTCGATGCCGGGCGAGGAAACCTCCAGGCGGTAAGGATCGGTAATCGGATCGGCTTCTTCCAAGATCGGGGAAAGCGCCCGCGATAAGACCGCACAGTCTTCCGCCGACATGGTCTTATCGGCGCGCTCGGCCATGATTTGCAGGGTTTTGCGCTGGCCGCCGGTCAGCCGGACGCGCACCAACTCAAAGCCGGTGGTCTCTACTACCGGTGCGATGAGGCCTTCAATGCGCTCTTCCAGGGGCGTCAAACGGGTGTCCTTGGTTCTCAGTTCGTCAATCAAGATTGCGACGCCCTTCAGGAACGAAAAAGCGGGCCCCGTGGGGCCCGCTTTCGAAGATCGATCGCGATTTATGCGTCATATAGGCGAAAGGGGGGCGCTTGTCACCCTCTAATGCGTGGATCTGAACCGTGTGGATCTGAAACCGAGTGAAATTCCGCCCACCATTTCAGATGATCTTGCCCGATGGGTCCCAGCCAGTGAGTATCGCCAGGCGAGCACGGGCAGGCGAGCACCGGCAGGCGAGCACCGGCAGGCGAGCATCGCCAAATGAGTATCAGAAGGCGGGACTGGCGATTTCGACACACTGCTCAATTTAAACGATAAACCGGCTCGAAGCCGCTGCCTGAATGCGCCAGAGTAGTTCTAAAGGGACCACTTTGGAGGGGTATTTTTTATGCGACTTGTTGGCAAACTATTTGGCGGGCTCGTCCTGCTTCTTATTCTAGGGCTTGGCATTGCGTCGGTAGTCTTCTGGTTCCGACCCGTCGGCGTGAACAACTACTTGAACAAACTGATGCTTCAGCAGGCGATCCAGTCGCCGGAGCTTCTCACCAATCTCGCGTTTCTCGATAATACACCGTTGGACTTCCATAGCGGCAAGCTCGGCGATTACACCCGCGAGAATGAGCAAGAACAGCTCGCCAAGCTGAAAAAGTCGCGTGAGGTCTTGAACCAATATGGCCCTGAAGGCCTGGACGGTCAGGAACTCTTGAGCTGGGAAATCATGGCCTGGTTCCTGGACGACATCATCCGCCAGAGTGAGTTCGACCACAGCGGCTACCGGGTCAATCAGATTTCGGGCGTGACGGTTAATCTGCCGTCATTTCTCACTGACCAACATCAGATCGTTTCAAAGAAGAGCTCTAAGCGGTATGTCAGCCGCCTGAATGACTTCGGCCGTGTCCTTGGGGAGGTAAAGGCAAGAGTGGAAGAAGATCGCGCCGCTGGTGTCGTGCCACCGGATTTTGTGATCGAGAAAAGTATCGCAGGCATGCGGAACTTCATCGAAGGGGGCGCTGCGGAAAGCCCGCTCGTGACGACGTTCTCAGAAAAGCTCGACAAGCTCGAAGGGTTATCTGCGCAGGGCAAAGAAGCACTCCTGGCTGATGCGAAAGCCGCAGTGAGCGAGCAAGTCATTCCAGGTTATGAAGCAATGATTGCCTTGTTTGAAGAGATGCAAGCGACCGCCACCCATGACGCTGGCATTTGGCGTATTCCTAATGGCGACGCGATCTATCGTGCTGCGTTAAAATCCAACACCACAACCGACTTTACCGCTAACGATGTCCACCAAACGGGTCTGTCTGAAGTGGATCGGATTGAAGTTGAAATGGACGCCATCCTTGTGGACCAAGGGTTGACCGAGGGAACGGTCTCCGAGCGCGTGCGCATTCTCATGGAAGATCCGGCTCAACAGTTTCCGAACACGGACGAAGGTCGCGAACAGATGATCGCCTACCTCGTCGAGCTAAATGATCAACTGATGGAGAAAGCGGGCGACTATTTCATTACCCTGCCACCGCAACCCCTGGAGATTTTGCGGATCCCAGAGTTCAGCGAGGATTCTGCGCCCGGCGGCTACTATCAGCAGCCGGCGATTGATGGCTCTCGTCCGGGACGGTTCTACATCAACCAGAAGGACACAGCCGACAATCCAAAATGGACCTTGCCGACGCTGATGTACCATGAAGGCGCACCGGGCCATCACTTCCAGATTTCGGCGCAAATGCTCATCAAAGACGTGCCGATGGTTCGTAAGTTTCCGCTCTTCACATCGTACACTGAAGGGTGGGCTCTTTACGGGGAGCGGATCGCAAAAACGGACATGGGCATGTATGACGATGATCCGCTCGGTGATTTAGGCCGTCTGCAGGCGGAAATGTTCCGCGCTGTCCGGCTTGTGGTCGACACCGGGATGCACGCCAAGAAATGGTCCCGCGAAGAAGCCATTGAGTACATGGTTTCAAAGACGGGCATGACTGAAGCGGAAGTCACCCGCGAGATCGAGCGCTATGTGGTCTGGCCCGCCCAGGCGACATCCTACAAGACCGGTCAACTCGCTATGCTCCGCTTCCGCGAAAAAGCAGAAACGGAACTCGGAGACGACTTTGATCTGCGCGAATACCATGAGTTGATCTTGATGAACGGGGCGATGCCGCTTGGAATCCTGGACCGCGTCATCGACGAATGGATCGCAGAGCAAAAAGAAGCGGCCTAGTCCTTAAATTGAAGGGGCCGAGCATCGCATCGGCCCTTTCCCGCACTCCTCCTTAAGAACGTAGAATGAATTAAAGATGGTCAATACTGACAAAATATCTGACCATCTAGATGGATCAGGCTCCAAAAAAGAACGAGATTTTATTCGATGGATGATGCGAGAGAATGCAGACGTAGCAAAAGAGCTTAAGTCTTTTTTTCAGGCGGCAAACTCTTGGAAAGCAAGGAGCGCATGCGTTTATTACGCGATGCCATTCGCAAGAGAAAGTAATGACGCCTTTGAGTTAGGCATTATAGCGGTTTCAGACAAGTCGAAAATCGTCCGTGAGCGCGCTTGCCAGCTTCTGGCCTATTCACTTCGCACGGACGCATTACCAGTTCTTGAAAGGAACTCGAACCTTGAGGAATTCTCGTCGAGCTTAAACGACTACGCGGCAGCAATTGATGCGATAAAGTGCAAAAATAGTGATTATTTTTTAGATAGAGATCATTCTGGAATGGTCAAAATGATTATAAAACCGCTTCTAATTTAGTCTATTACTCTGAAATTCGCGGTTTTTAGAGCTGTTGTCCGACTCCATTTTGATTAAATGAAATGTATATTCACACTGATCGATTTCGATAGTGAGCGCCCGGTGAACCTGCCCTTACGCACGGGCACAAGACTGTCGTATTCACTACTCATGAAAACGGCAACACGTCTGGATTCTCTGGGGGGCGCTGGGGATTTCGGCTGGATTTTTGGTTAATCATCTATCACACTCCTGCCGAGGAAGTTGGGGATTAAGCTGGCCGCCCGCTTAGCGCGGCGCGGGCCTTCAGGGGTGTTGGGACATGGTTGGACAATTTATTGCGCGGGTCGCGGGGCTCGCCGCACTCGTGGCGGGCTCACAGGCGCCGGGTTTTGCGCTTCAATACACGCAAAACCTGACCGGACGGGTGGATGAACTCGCCACGATCGTCGAGAACTATGACGCAATCGTGGAAGACCTGGACACCACCCGCGAAGGCTATGTGGATGACCTCCGTGCCGCGGAGCGGGAGTCCACAGACCGGACTGCAATCGTCATTGAAGACACTTATGAGCGTTACGAATTCTTAGCTTCACACCTGGCGGACATCCAGGCCGCTGCCCCACTGCAGAAGCCGCTCGTCGTCGCCCGGGAGATCCAGCAGGACATCGCTGAATCCACTATGGAAACATTCAAGCCCGCTGTGCCGCTCACCGTTGACGGCTTTGTCTATGCGCTGGGGGCAGCGATTGTCGTTTGGGGTGCATTGGCGGCCTTCTTCGGCTTGATTGCGTCCATGTTCGGCATGGGCGATCGGCGCTACGCGTAAGGTTTTATCGCCAATTAATTGCAGCGGCGCGTGCGACGTCTTTGAAATTCGCGCATGTAAGATCTTTATTGAGTAGCTTTGAAAGCTGTCTCAAATCGTCGTTGAAAATGTCCGAAAGCTGAGCGGTTGTCTCATGGCTCAATTGTGGTCGCTCGCGCATCTGCCGCCCGGATTTGATTTTGTCCCGGAGCCCGCGCGGCACAATCGTCCGGCGAAGCGCAGTGGCAAAGCGGTTTTCCACAAGTAGACTGTAAAGGGGGAACCGTCGGATTCGCTCTGACGAGACATTCGATTGAGCGATATCCTCGCGCCATTCCACCGGGCCGGGGATGGTCAAGAAAGCTGCAACCCGGTTCAGCTCCTGCTGGGGCTCGGCGGTCATCCGTTCAAAGAAGACTGGCAGAATGCGATCTTTGCCGAAGCGCTCAATCCACGGGGCCAATTGATACGCATACCGCCCATAGTCAATCAGCGGTTTGTGAGACGAAATGGCGTCATCGATGGAATCGGAAAGCACATTCTGGGTCCACTCATGGATATAGTGGGAGACCAGCCGATCAATCGGGTGGCGCATCACATAGATGAACTTTGCGTTGGTGCCCACTTCAGCCGTCAGACGTCTAATCGTTTTGGGATGGGTGGGCAGCTTGGTATAATGCGTACTGGACTCGCCTTTAATGTCGCCCCCTTCCGCGTCAGCGAAGAGACCTTTGTACCAATCTGCGCCGCGGGCGAAGACATCGTCGTCGCTAAAGAAGTTCGGCTCCTTTGGTGTCGACATGAAAACGCCTTCCTGCCCCGCAAGCTGATCGTGCAGGGTGGACGTGCCGCATTTCATGGCGCCGATAAGGAAAAAATCCGGATAGGTCATAACTCAGTGGGAAGCTGGTGCGTGGTTATTGCCAAGGGGATTGCGCCAGTTCAGCCATATGTCGGTATGCTGATTTTTGCAAACGGGAGCTTTCTTTCGCCCTACCAGGACACGAAAGCTTGAAACCGCCCTTCCGGCAAGCCAGGCGGCATTCGCTATCGTCGGGCCGAAAACACCGAATGTCTTGCGGAAATAGCGCGTGCGGGAGGCATAGAAATAAGGCGGCGGGCGCTTGTTTTCGCGGATCGCTTTTTTGACCGGCGATGAGCCGCCGCGCAAATGAACAACACACGCGGACGGATCGTACATCACTCGCCATCCGGCGCGCTTTGCCGACAAGCAATAGTCCGTGTCTTCGAAATACATGAAATACCCTTCGTCCATGGTGCCGATGTCGGTGAGTAATTCATGGCGGAGGAGCACACAGGCGAAGCTGACCCAGTCCGCATCGGTGACACCCGCAGGCACCGGGCGTGAGACCGTCGCTCCCGGGAAAAGCTTGTCAAAAAGACTGAAAGTCGCCGCGCTCGCAAACTCCGTCAGAGGAGAGATCGTCCGGAAGACGCTTTGTTGCGGGGTTCCGTCCGGGTCCTCTAGGCGGGGGGCGATTATGCCAGCCGTTTCATGGTCTGACGCAGAGGCCAAAAGTGCTTCAAGGCTCCGTTCACGGACTAAAGTATCGGAGTTTAGTAGGAGGTAGTACGGCGCAGACAAATAGGAGAGGCCCAGATTGTTTCCGCCGGAGAAGCCGGAATTGGTCTCCGACTGGATCAAGAAAACCCGGTTCTTCCAGTTCGCATCATTCGCGCCCAGAAAGGTGCCGATCGCCTCAGCTGAGCCATCCCCGGAGGCGTTGTCGACAATTGCCACGCGCGCGTCCACGCCTGCCAATTGGGGCCCAAGCGAGGCTAGGCAATCGATGATCAGTTTCGGCGTGCGATAGTTGACGATCACAATGCCAAGCTCGGCGGTGGCCGGCGTTGCTTTGCTAAACTTGGGGTTGTTGTCGTCCATGGTTATCGACTGTTTGTTCTTAGCGCCAAATCTTGTCAGCAGGTCTTATGCCATGGCGGGGCTAACAGCGGATTTACGCTGGGCCGATCCGGCTTGCCAGCCTTTTTCCTTCTGCATTCTCGTTTCAGGAGCAAAAAAAGCTGCGATCATGGCGCAACTAAGATAGGGAGTACCCATTAAAGCGTTCCATTATCCCATCGCGCCTGCATCGCGCAGAAACCAACGAGCATTATGATCAAGCGACTTCTTGCCGGCCTATTCGGTATTGTTTTTCTGGCTGCCACTTTTGCCGCCGGGAATGTTCTTCTTTCCATGGACTGGGAACGGACCCATCGGGCCGAGACCGCCGAATTGCCAGTCTTCCGTAGCGCCGGACCAGATGGGCTCTACCAAGTGAAGGCCAATGGTTTTGTGTTTCGCGCGCGGATTTTCGGGGCCGGGAATGCAGGTCCCGGGATCGTCATGCTCCACGGGCACCCGGAGACCTCGATCATGTGGGAGCCAGTTGCCAAGGCCGCCGCGGAGGAGGGATACCGTGTAATTGCTTTTGACCAACGTGGATACAGCCCCGGCGCACGACCGAAGGGCGTTGGTGCGTACAAGGCCGATAATCAGATAGCAGATGTCATGGCGATCGCTGATGCCATGGGGTTCGAGGAGTTCCACCTGGTTGGTCACGACTGGGGCGCTGTTATCGCCTGGGCGACCGCAATCTTAGCGCCGGAACGTCTGATCAGTTTGTCCACTATGTCGATCCCCCATCCACAGACCCTGAAGGCGATGGTTGTTGATGATCCGCCTTCGTATATCAGACTATTCTCGCTGCCCTGGGTCCCGGAAGCGATGCTCCTGTTCAATGAGCTCGCCGGTTACAAAAAATGGTACACGGAGCAATCCGACGCGCAGATAGAGGAATACATCAAAGTCTTCTCTGAGCCCGGCGCCGCAACAGCCACGCTGAACTGGTATCGCAGCATCCAGGACAGTGTGTCTCTGGTGGCCGAGAGCGACGCAACGATCTCCCTGCCAACGCTTTTCATCTATGGCGATCAAGAAATGTGGGTCACGCCGGCATACCTTACCGAGCAGGCGACTTATATGGCTGGTCCTTACCAGACGCTCGAGTTAAAGGCCGGTCACTGGCTCGTGCAGAAACACCCGGACGTGGTCACATCCGCTGTGCTTGACCATGTAAGAGACAGTCGCAATGCGGCGCCGGATGCCTCGGCTGACTAATTGCCAGTTCCCGATTCTATCTGTCGGCCGTCGGCCCGTCTTGAGTAGGTTTACAGACCTTCAAAGTCTATCAGGCCCGCATCAGGTAACTGCGTCGGTCGGACATTCTTCAGTGCCTTGAACATAGTCTCAATCCGGCCGGGATGTTTGGCCTGCCAGTCTTTCAGCATCGCGGCCATGGCCTGACGCTGGAGCCCGTCTTGAGATCCGCAAAGGGTGCACGGAATAATTGGAAACGCCATCCCGTCGGCAAATTTCGCAATATCATCTTCCGCTGACTGAAGGAGCGGGCGCAGGACCAGTAGATCGCCATCATCATTGCGCAGTTTCGGGGCCAAAGCCGCCAGCCGTCCGCCAAAAAACAGGTTCATGAAGAATGTCTGCAGGGCGTCGTCGCGGTGGTGGCCAAGGACAATGGCATCGCATTTTTCTTCCCGGGCGATGCGATAAAGATGGCCCCGGCGCAGCCTGGAACACAGGCTGCAATAAGTCTTGGTCTCTGGCACTTTTTCAGTGACGATCGAGTAGGTGTCCTTCGTCTCGATACGGAACGGCATACCGAGCCCGCTCAGATAGTTGGGTAAGGTCTCCTTCGGAAAGCCTGGCTGGCCCTGGTCGAGATTGCAGGCAAGAAGGTCCGCATCAAGACGCCCTTGCGCCTTTAAGTCCAGTAGCAGAGCCAGAAGGGTGTAACTGTCCTTGCCGCCGGAAAGGCAGACAAGCCAGCGTGGTCGCGAACTCCCGGTCGGCACCATGGCATAGGCGCGAATCGTTTCCTCCGCCTGCTGTAAGAGCCGCTTACGGATTTTCTTGAATGTGACGCTGGAAGGCGCAGCGCCATACAGGTGGGCCAGCAGAGATCGTTCGCCGGGTCGGGCCTCTACCTCTAACGGTGTTTCGAGCGCGTTGGTCATCGCATTGCGAGTGGTGGCCGCGCGGGGAAATGAGCCTCCAGAAACGCCGTAAAGGCTGGCCAATCTTCTTCCACGACGCCATGGGTGCCGGGGCGGATCCAGTAAGCAATGTCATCGGCGGGCCGGTAGTCATTGAGTTTTTCCGACGTCAGACCTTGCGACCCAAATAGCGCGTAGGCCGGGTTCGCTCCCTGTGCCGCCCGGAAGGCGCCATTGGGGTCGGACCAGACATCGCGGCGGGCATTGCCCAGCAGAACGGGTCGCGGCGCAATGAGCCCAAGCAGCATATGCTGATCGACGGGCATGTCCTCGGCGCTGTCGCCATAACTGGCATAACGCTTGGCAAACCAGTGCGGATAGTTTTTCGTGATGGAGGCAATACTTTCGCCCGGCTTTTTGCGGTTGAGCGAAGCACCGCCGGTGCCGGATTGATGCGAAACAACGCCGTCAATACGCTCATCATACGCTGCCGCCACGAGGGCGGCCTTGCCGTACCGGGAATGGCCCCAAACGACCATGGCATCATTGTCCAGGCGCTCGTCCGTCTCCAGAATATCTATCACCCGCGAGAACAGCCACCCCCACGCGCCAATGCTGCCCCAGCGACTTTCATCATCGACCATGCCCGAAGACATCCGCGCCAGTTCTGCCATGCCGCGCTCGCTGGCATCGGGCAGGACCTCATTGGGGTAGATGACAGCAACCGCATACCCTGCAGACAAGATATCCGCATAAGGAGGAACGCAAATGTAACGACCGAACGTGTAGAGCATCAAGCCGGACAAAGGCCCGCCATTACCCCGCTCTTCAGGTCCGGTGACCGCCGGATCGGGAACTGCGCTCCAGCGCGAGCAAAACGTTTCCATTACGATCACGGGCACGGGCCCTGCGGCGTTTTTCGGCAAGATCAATTCCACATAGAATGGCTTGTTGTCACCGAACCCGGTTGTAACTTTCCTGCCGGAGAAGTCAGCCGTCGCGGTCAGCTCCAGCTCCTCCAGGACGCCGGTCCCGTCAAAAGCGGCCTCATTGAGCACGCGCCGGCTGATGAGCGTCGTTTCGCTGGCATCGGGCATCCGACCGTAGACATGGGTTTCGAGTGCAGCGCGGTAAGCGGGTTTTAGCTGCGTTTCCCATCGCTCAACGGGCGTAGCTGGGGTAGTGGATTGGGCGCTGCCTGTCAGGCCCACAAACGTCAGGCCCTCAAACGGTCCCAGAATGTTCGGCTCGGCGGGTCGGTCCTTCGGCGCTAAGTCGGCCCAGGCGAGGGTCAGTTGAGCGCAACCGGTGAGCGCCAGGCTTGCAGCCATTAGGACAAGAATTCGAAGCATTGCACTGGTCCCCCGGGACACCTTTCAAGCGTTAGACAGAACCAAGAATCCGACGCACGGCAAGATAAAGCAACTCACAAACCTGAAAACGTCGGCGCGACTATCTTCTTCGGTCTTGTTAACCCCGTTCGTAGATCAAATAGGCAGGCTGGCGCCCTTCACGAAGGGATTTTGCCTCATATCGGGTTTGTGGCCAGTCGTCGGGGCGGACATGCCAGTCGCTGGCTCTTTCAGCGGTCCAGGTAAATGCCGGCGCGCCCTGCGCGTGCATCAGTGTCCAGCGAATGTAATCCGGAATGTCCGAGGCGATCCGCAGTGTGCCGCCAGGGATGACTAGCCTTGCCGCCTCTTTGAAAAACCAGGGGGAGATAATCCGGCGTTTGTGGTGGCGGGTCTTCGGCCAGGGGTCCGGATGCAGGACATAAATCCGCTCAAGGCTCTGGTCCGGCAGAGCCTCCATGAGCGGGCGGCCGTCGCCATGGAGGACGCGCACATTGGTGAGCCCGCGCTCATCGATTTCGCTTAGAAGTTTCGCAACGCCGTTCACGAAAGGCTCTGCACCGATAAAGCCGACGTCCGGGGCATTGGCTGCTTGCCAGGCAAGATGCTCGCCGCCCCCGAAGCCCAGCTCCAGTTGAACGCGTTTCGTGCTCGTTACGTCTGCTCCGGGAAAGATCGCGTCGAGGTCAATTTTGCCTGTTTCCGGCACATGGATCGCGACCCTCGGCAGCAGCTCGTCCATCAACCGGGCCTGGCGCGGCTTTAGGGGCTTGTCCTGGCGGCGGCCATAGAGCTTCGGGATATACCGCGGTTGATCAGGTGAGGGGGCGTCGTTTGGCACGGGAGCGATCGGAGGTTATTGGCGAAAGCGAGGGTCGTTACGCGCCGGTATCGCTTTCGTCAAATTCGAGCCTCAAGACGGCCCATCGACCAACTTTGGGAAATCCGCAGACGGCGCGGCCTTAACGCTTTATGAGCCTTAGGAAAATGGGAATTTCCTGAAGCAATTTGCCGAGGGATTACTCCTCAACCAGCAGGCCCTGCAGCCTTCACCTCGTCGGAAACATGTTCTTCGAAGATCTTGAAGTTCTCGGTGAACATTCCCGCGAGCTTGGCAGCCTGTGCATCGTAAGCGGCTTCGTCTTCCCAGGTGCGGCGCGGGTCCAGGATCGATGACGGCACGCCCGTCACTTCCGTTGGCACGTCGAACTTGAAGACCGGATGCGGTGTCATCGGCGCATTGTTCAGCGAGCCGTCAAGAGCCGCGGCGAGCAGCGCGCGTGTCTCGCGGATCGGCATGCGGCTGCCGACCCCATAAGGGCCACCGGTCCAGCCAGTATTGACCAGCCAGCAGGTCACATCGTGTTGCTCGATCAGCTTGCCCAGCAATGCGCCGTACTCTGACGGGTGGCGCGGCATGAACGGTGCACCAAAGCACGTTGAGAACGTTGCTTGTGGTTCGGTGACGCCTTTTTCCGTGCCCGCCACTTTGGCCGTGTAACCTGAAAGGAACTGATACATGGCCTGAGCACTGGTGAGCCGCGAAATCGGCGGCATCACGCCGAAGGCGTCACATGTCAGCATAATGATGTTTTTTGGATGTGTTGTGCGACCATCGAGAGACGCGTTGGGAATATAGTTGATCGGATAAGCGCCGCGGGAGTTTTCCGCGAGCGTCGCATCATCAAGGTCGAGGGCGCGCGTAACCGGGTCCATGACCACGTTTTCAAGAACGGTCGCAAACTTACTTGTTGTTGCATAAATTTCTGGCTCGGCTTCCGCGGAAAGCCGGATCATCTTCGCATAACAGCCGCCTTCAAAGTTAAAGAGACCGTTCTGGGACCAGCCGTGCTCATCGTCGCCGATGAGCGTGCGGTTCGGGTCAGCGGAAAGCGTTGTCTTGCCTGTGCCGGACAGGCCGAAGAAAACCGCGCTGTCGTCCTGGCGGCCCACATTAACCGAACAATGCATGGGCATGACGTCGGCTTCTGGCAGAAGGAAATTCAGGATCGTAAACACTGACTTCTTCATCTCGCCGGCATAGGACGTGCCGCCAATGAGGACCATGCGCTCGTCGAAATCGACCGCGATGACGGTCTTGGAGCGGCAGCCATGGCGCGCCGGGCTTGCCTCAAACCCAGGTAGGTCAACGATCGTGAAGTCAGGAGTTGCACCAGTTTCCCGAGGACGCTCAGCCAGCGGCGGACGCACCAGAAGGTGCTGGATGAAAAGGCTGTGCCAGGCAAATTCAGTCATGACACGGACATTAATTGAATGGTCTTTGTCTGTACCCCCTTTCAGGTCCTGACCAAAAAGCGACTTGTCGCTGGCGTACTCCAGCATGTCGGCTTTGAGATTGGCGAACTGCTCAGGGGTAATCGCCTTGTTTGCGTCCCACCAGATTTTGGCTTCGGACGCTGGCCTTTGGACGATGAACTTGTCTTGCGCTGAACGGCCCGTGTGCTCGCCCGTTTTTACGACCAGCGGGCCTCCGAGGGCGACCTCGCCTTCGCCTTGTTCGATGGCAATTTGGTAATAGGCCGCGGCTGGTAGGTTCCAGCGTGCATCGGGCACGCAATGTTCAAAGGCGGCAGGCGTCGCCGCACCGGTTTGTACCGTTGCACTCATGATCGAAAAGTCCTCCCAAAATACCGATGCGCGGCCCCCGCCTGACGCAAAGTCCGTTCCGTTCCAGGCCCTGAAATCGCGAATAACATCGACTGGCCAGAAAGCTGTTTTGCCGTAACATGGAGGGGCTTAAGGCAATGATACAAAGAAGACGAGACCTCAAATGCCGCAATTGAGGCGAAGGGCGGGAATGTTTCCGGTAACATTTTCAGAATGGTTTAGGGCCAGCGAATATGGAGCAGAGAAAACCGAACCATGCCTAAGACGTTGACCGTTGAAGCCACCTATGCGGGGGACCCAGACAAGGTCTTTGCGTCGGCGATCCATTTCGATGAAATGAAAACCGTTATGGCCCCTCTGGCCTGCTACGAGGGATTGCCATCCGAGAGCGCGATCGAAGGAAACACATACACGCTACGGACAAAATTTTGGGGCTGGCTGGATGTGGGTCCACATACCATTTTCTTGGAAACGCTCGATACAGCTGGGCGACGGCTCCAAAGCCGGGAGCATAACGCTTCCATTCGCCGTTGGGATCATCTCCTGACCGTCGAGCCACACCGAGACGGGGCGCTTTGGCTTGACCAGATTGAGCTGGAAGCCGGTTGGCGCACGTTCGCCGTCGCCCGGTTCGCAAGATACGTTTATCGGTTCCGGCACCGCCAGCGGCCCGCTTTATCATTGACGTCACATATCAGATGAGTCTTGCAAGATGAGCATTGTTGGGCGCGCCATCGCTCGACGTACAAATTTTATCGCGCACTGAAAGCGCTGCTTAAGGACTTTTTGGCACTCTATTGGCTCATTAACCTTCTTGTCGAGCCATCCATCCATGGAAACGATCTACGACTTTTTATCGGTGTCGCTGTTCATCGCCGCCGCGTCGGTATTCTTCTACCGCTTCCGCCATGAAGACCCGCCGCTGGCCCCTTATGTTTTGATTTCACTGATTTGCGCAGTATCAAATTGGCTCGGCAACAATGGCGCTGCGTTTGGCAGTATTTGTCTGATGACCGCGGCTGCGTTCTTTTTGCTGCAGCTGGCCAGCATGACCTATGCGGAAGATAGCGACGAGAGCTGAGGTATCCGCATTAATTGCTTCGACCCGCCGCGGCGCATCGCTTTAAGTCGCCAGGCGACAGCGGCAAATGCAGCGATCATCAATGCCCATGTCGAAGGCTCAGGAGTTGGGGCTGCGACGTCCGCAATCTGGCCGTCTACATTGACGTAATCTACTGAAAACCCCTCCACGTCGCCGCGGGTCTCCGTGGTGATAATCTCAATGTAGTCACAACCACCAAAAGCGCTGCACCCGCGCTGATAGAGATTTCGGATCCGTAAACGGCGCCCATCCTGAAAATTGTTTCGGGTAAAGATGAATGTGGGTGCGCCATTATTGTAAACGCCAATCCGAATCTGCGCGCGCGCAAACCCGCCGGCGTTCAACGTCTGAAGAATGAATAACTCGCCTCTTTCAGTAGCAAAGGGATTATCAAAAAGGAGACCGAGTGTCTGGCCTTCCGCGAGAACTGGTCCCGTGCCATCACCTTGCGTTGAAAGAGCGGTAACCTCTGCATCCGTCAGTGTTGATGGGGATGTATAGACCGCAGTTGCCGCTGCCGCAGGCGTCAGCGCGCTTACAGCAAGGCAAACCCCAGCCGTTAGAAATGAAATCAAGCCTACTTTAATCCGTACAAACATCGTTAATTCAAATTAGCCAAGTCTGTTTCAAACAATCGCAAGTAATCTGGTGTCACTTAGCGGTTCGAACTATCAGCCGCTAAGAATTAAGCCGGGCTTAAGAAGTTGCAAGAACGTGCAATGTTGCTGCGCCGCGTATTGGCGCCGTCTCTTAATGAGACAACCGTCTCGCCGCCATTGGCGAGCCCACGTCAGCGATGGCGGCGTGGGAGTTCACCCCATGCGGTGATCATCGTTGAGAATATGACTGTGCCGCCGGACCGTCGCGTCTGGCAACAAGCCCTTGCTTTGCGCGATGATGGGTGGCGCGTAACAGTCATCACGCCGCAAGTCGGCCGCCACACGACGCCTCGTGAAACCATTGAAGGTATCCAGATCCGTCGCCATGCCCTGCCTTGTGAGGCCCGCGGACTATTAAGCTATATTCTTGAATATGGATCAGCGCTCACGCTGGAAGCCACGAACCTTGTCGATATCGGTCTTGATGACATCGACATCGTGCAGATCTGTAACCCGCCCGATTTTCTCTTTATGCCGGCCCTCCTGGCAAAAAGATTTGGCAATGCACGGATTATTTTTGATCACCATGACCTGACCCCGGAGTTATTGCTCAGCAAGATCAAAAGCCCCACCGTTGAGCGGGTTCTGATGCCGTTTGCCCGGTGGGCGCAGTCCGAAACCTTCAAAGCGGCTGACCGCGTGATCTCAACCAATCAGGCCTTCCGTGACATTGCGATGGACCACGGTAAGGAGCGGGGGACAACAGACGTTGTTTACTCCGGTCCTGATCTTGAGCGTTTAAGGATTGTGCCAGCTAACCCTGCCCTCCGGAAGGGAGCAGATATTCTGCTCTTCTGGGTTGGGATTATGGGTTCGCAGGACGGGCTTGACCTCCTTATTGATGCGCTTGCCTTGTTGCATAATCATCCCCAGGCGAAAGATCAGCCTTCGTTTCATTTGCTGATTGCGGGATCTGGACCTGAACGCGAGGCGGCAGAGGCATATGCCCATGAGTGCGGCGTTGCTGACCTCATAACTTTTGCCGGTTTTCTGACAGGCGATGAACTCGCGGAAGCTTTTGCAACCGCTGACATTGGCATTGGGTCAGATCCAAAGAACTCATTCAATGATCGTCTCGCCATGAATAAAGTCATGGAATACATGGCATATTCGGTCCCAACCGCGATGTTCGATCTGACCGAATGTCGGCGGATCGCAGGTGAGGCCGCCATTTACGCCATGTCGAATGAGCCCTCTCACCTTGCTGAGGCAATCCGTCAGCTTCTCGTGTCGCCGCAAACCCGGGTCGAAAAAGGAGCTGTTGGCCGGAAGCGGATTGAAGAGATTTTCGCCTGGGCGCACCAAAAGGAGACATATCTAAATGTCTACCGCGATCTGCTCAGCGCCAGCTAAAGCTCTCTCAAGGTCAACGCCCCGGCTTATTTCAGTCCTGGTACCCCATTTTAATCAGATGGCGTTGCTACGACTGTGTCTGGAAAGTCTCCTCTCTCAACGGGACGTTCCCGCGCCAATTGAAATCATTGTTGCAGACAATGAGAGTCCCGGTGGCATTCAGGAGGTGATTGACGCTTTTCCGACTGTGATTTTTTTGTCAGTAGCCGAGCGCGGTGCGGCTTGCGCACGTAACGCTGCAATGAAAGTCGCAAAAGGCGATGTTTTTGCATTTATTGACGCAGACTGTGTTGCAGACCCGGCCTGGATCGCGAACGGTGTGACGGCGCTGGCCGAAAAGGATCTCATTGGCGGGGCGGTCTCGGTCACAGCAAAAAATCCCAGGGCCATGACGCCCGTTGAGAGTTTTGAAGCCGTTTTTGCGTTCCACCAGAAGGCTTATGTGGAGAAAAAAGGGTTTTCCGTGACGGCTAATCTTTTTGTGCGGGCTGAGACAGCAAAAATGATTGGTTGGTTTACAAATGGTTTATCCGAAGACCGTGAATGGTGCACGCGCGCACGGGCGCTAGGGTTTTGTTTAGCCTTTTCTCCTACCGCTAAAGTTTGTCATCCCGCGCGCCGGGATTTCGAAGAGCTTGTTCAAAAGTGGGACAGGCTCGTTCGAGAGCGGTGGAACGGACTGGGCAGTATGGGGCTAAAGCGTCGGGCAACGTGGCTGGCGCTTACCCTGGCCACCGCGCTTTCGGCGGGGCCGCATCTGGCCAGGATTGCGCTCTACCAGGGCGGCATGTCCATCCGCCAACGGATGGAAGCAGCCCTTGTGTTGGTGCGCATTCGGTTCTGGCGAGCCGGTCGGATGATGGCATTTTTAACGGCGCGCGAGGATTGTACCCCCGCGGTCTGATGAAGAGGGTTAGATGCGTAAGGGGTTACTATTCACGGCGATTGCCCTCCTGAATGTAGGACCTGTTGACGCTTTTGCGGACGACAAGCGCGCAACTGTGGCATCCGGAAAAACGCAAGTTGTAGCTCGTGCTGGCAATAAAGAAGTAACGCTCAGTGAACTGCGCCTTGAAATGGCGCGGCTCGGACTTGCCGCGAATAATCCTCAGGCAGAGCAAGTCGCCCTGGAAAGCCTCATCAACCGGACGCTCCTGGCGGCTGCCGCGCGGGATGTGAAGTTTCACCGAAAACCGGAGATGATGGCGCGCATGTATGCCGCCCAGGATCAGGCGCTTGCTGAAGCCTATCTTGCAACCGCAGCGCAGCCCCCGGAGCCAACCCGTGGGGAGATCGAAGAGTATATCGCTGATCATACAGAACTCTTTGCTCAGCGGCGTGTCTACGACTTTGACGTTCTGTCGATGGACTCATCACTCTTCGATGAAGAGGCCCTGACGCCTCTTTTTGACGAAGAGCCTGACTTTTCAAGGCTCGAAGCGATATTGACCCAGGCAGGTGCACGCTATGAGGTGGCACGGCTCACCCAAGGCTCAGCTGCGTTTCCGGCGCCAATTCGACGCCAATTGGGCAAATACACCGTAAACGACAACATCGTCATTGCCGGTTCCGGCCGTACCCAGATCATGAAGATCATCAGTGTTCGCCTGGATGATGTCGATGCCAGCGAATTTGGGGCACAGGCCCGCCGCTACATTCTGAATGAGCAGGCCCAAAAGCGAGCAGCCGACTATATCGAGCGGTTAAAAAAAGAGGCAGGTGTCCGGTATTTTCGTCCATCCGCCACGCCGACTGCATCAGCTGTTCCTGAAACCAGCCCGTCGAGTGGGGGGTAATCGCGCTTCATGTTAGGTATTGCCGATTTTATTGGGGTACTGCGTTACCGGCGCTTGATCATTCTTTGGTCGGTGTTGGTCGCCGCGTGCGTCGCAACTGTAATCGGCTTTGCGTTGCCAAAAAGCTATGTCTCGGCAGCTAGAGTGCAGGTGGACTCAAAGCAGAAAAACAATTTGACTGGTCTGTTCGAACCCCGCGTGCGTGTTGCTGAATTTCTCGGCCAACAGGCGGCGATTGCAGGGAGCCGAGCCGTTGCCCTCAATGTGGTCGATCAGTTGGTGGAAGATGGTGTTGTTTCCCTTGCTGACTATGAAGAGCAATGGCGAGAGGAAACCGGCGGTGAGGCCGAGCCCGGGAACGATCTGCGGCTTTGGGCAGCGGATGAGTTGCGCAATAAGCTAGAAATCAAAGCCGACGCGCTGGAAAGCACATTGCAGATAAGCTACCGGTCGGAAGACCCAGCGCGCGCCGCGCGGATCGCAAACGGTTTTGCCAATGGCTACATGCGCACCATTCTGGAGCAGCGCCAGCGACGGTTTGCTAGAACAGCAGAGAGCTTTTCAACTGAGACCCGTTCCCTTGCGGACGATGTGGTAAGTGCCCAACAGGATTTGGCCCAGTTCCGTGAAAAGTCTGGCATCTTGCCCATCGGAATTGAAAGAGTTGAAGCAGAGGAACTGGAATATGGCGCGCTTGCCGCGCGGCTTGCTGCTGCCCGGGCTGATAACTCCGAGGCCCAATCGCTTATGCGTAAGGCCCGTTCGACGCCGCGGGAAACCCTCATCAGTTTTCCGATCCCTGACGATGCTATTCCTGCCCGTCAGGCGCAGATGCGGCTTGGTGCGGTGATCGCACAGCTTGCTCGGCTATCGGACCGGTACGGAGAAACCTATCCGGACTATGTAGAGGCGGCGCGGGAGAAGCGTAAGCTTGAGCAAACCATCGTCGATTCGATCAACGAGCGGGCGGATTATGCCTCCCGCCGTGTCGCGGCCCTTGAAGTGGAAATAGATGAACTTCGCGGCCAGGTGAGTGGTATACAAAGCAATCGCGACGCGTACGCGTTGCTGGAAAATCGCGTCGCTGCGAGCCAAGAAACCTTCAATCTCGTTGCGTCGCGAACCCTTCAGGAGTCGCTGCAGTCCCGTGTTGATGCAATCGACGTCATCCTTCTGGCACGTGCGGTGCCAAGTTCTGCGCCAGCAACTCCGCCGCTGGCGTTGATTACGGTTTTGGGGGCTGTGCTAGGATTGATGATCGGCACCTGCACCGGTGTCTTCGCGGAGTTCTTTGAGGCACGGGTTCGGTTGGACGACCGGGCAGGTAAGATCTTCCGTACCACGAGTTACGGGACCGTAGAGATGCCGACTGCTATGCGGCGGCGCCGTCGCCGCAAAGCGCTCTTGGCGCTACCTAGGAAGGAGGCGGCATAGGCGATGACGGTGCCGTTTCCAGAAAATATGAGTGCTGACCGGCGCAACAGGGTCCTGGAAGCCCAGGCCCGCGTTGCCAAATTCATTGCGCAACAAAAAGGCGGTCGCGCCGAAGGGGTGATCCTGAATGCCGTCGCCCCGAATGGGTCTATCGCGACTGATGCCGATCAGCGCCTGGGGGCGCCCCAGATCAATAACGGACTGAAAGCGAAGAAGAACGGTCTTTCCAAGGCGGCACTGCGCCACGCCATCGCGGTTTCTCAAGGCCATCTAAAGCCGGACACGCCGATTTCGGCGGTGCCGAGGGACCTTGTTTTGCTGAGGGCCCCAACGAGCCCCGCAGCTGAACAGTTCCGCAATATCCGTACACATCTTGCAACGAGTTCGTTTGCCCAAGACATGGCAGCTATGGCGATCGTCTCTCCCAACAAGTACCGGCCCGCTGATTTTGTCGCCATGAATCTAGGAGCCGGTTTTGCGCAGCTGGGTCACCGTGTACTGATTATCGATGCGGATATGCGCCATCGCCGGATGGAACGTATCTTTAAACTATCAGCGCCAGCAAACTTGCGCGCCGTTTTGGAGAACAAAATGGCGGCAACCGAAGCCGTGCTTGAAACGGTGGTTCCCAATCTGTCGGTACTTCCGTCCGGACCCGCCGTTGAAGATCCACAGCCGCTCTTTGCTGCAGACAGGTTTGCTGAGGTGCTGGAGAGCATCCGCTACCGGTTTGATCGCATTCTCGTCTTGAGCCCGCCGTTCGGTGCAGTGGCCGATGGTCGGTTTATCTGGAAGGCGTGCGAAGGCGCGTTTGTTGTGGTGCGGCGTCACCAAGACCGGACCCATGATCTGGTCAAGCTGCAACGGGCCTTGCGCGAGGTTGAGACGACAGCAATCGGCTCATTGCTTGTTCAATAGACAGGGATGGTGGTCCGTGCCCACTGCATTTCAGTCTCTAACAAAAGCGGCCCTCTGCCAGGGTATTGCGGACGCAGTCGAGCATCTCCGCGATATCTTGACGACCAACAATGAAAAGATCCTGGCATTTGCCCCATTTGGGGTCTGGTGTATTGGTTGGCTTGCTCTCTACGGACCGGTGTATACTGATTATGCAAGTGGCGCCTGGACCCGCGACGAAAACGCTCACGCGCCGTTCTTGATGGCAATTTGCCTGGCGTTTGGTTGGGCAGGGCTCGACCAGGCAAAAGCACAAGGCAAACGGCTCGTACCAGAAGGCCCTCTCTCGCTCGGCGGTGGCGCGGTGTTGTTGGCCATCGCCTTGCTTGTCTACTGGGTCGGCGGTGTGACCGAGGCTGAAATCCTTGTCTCCTCGTCACAGATCCCCATGGCGATTGCAGGGGTTCTCCTGTTGGCCGGTTTTCAGGGGCTAAGGGCGCTATGGTTTCCGCTTCTCCTGACGTCTTATCTAATCATCTGGCCTGGTTGGTTCATCGATACACTGACGTTTCCACTTAAAATGCTTGTCTCGGAAGTTGTCACGGCGGGGCTTTTCAGTGCCGGGCTGCCAGTTAGCCATGCGGGTGCGATCATTTCAGCCGGTCCCTATCAGCTGCTTGTGGCGGACGCCTGTTCCGGCTTGAACTCGCTCATTGCCTTGACTGCTGTTGGCGCTGTCTATCTGAAGATGATCAAGCGCCCCTCCTGGCTTGTGAACGCTATTCTCGTGGCAAGCCTCGTGCCGATTGCCGTGATCGCCAATATGTTCCGTGTGGCAATTCTCGTCCTCATTACGGTGTATCTCGGATACGATGCTGGTCAGAGTTTCCTGCATGAAGGCGCCGGGCTCGTTATGTTTGCAGCCGCTCTTGCGACCCTGTTCGCCTTCGATGGCCTGTTGGCGATGACAATGTTGAAGAGAACGTGGTCTCGCGCGCGAACAGGGAGTGCGGGGGTCGCATCATGACGACGCGGCGGCAATTGATTGTGAGTGCGGCGGCGGCAACGGCGATGGTTGGTACAAGCCAGGGGAGCCGTTTTGCTATAGATGGGACAAACGGCGCGGGGTCTGGAGGGTTTAAGGCCCCAAATCTCGAACCCCTCGTGCCGGATGCATTTGGGACTTGGCGAGCCGCGCCCGTGGGAACGATTATTCTGCCGAATGACCTTAATCAGCAGGAAGATGAAGCTGTTCTATATAAAGCGTACCAGGATGATTTGGGCCGGGTAATCACACTCGTCATCGCCTACGGACCGCCGCTCGGCGATAGCGTTCGATTGCATCGCCCCGAGATCTGCTACCGCGCCCAAGGCTTCAGTATTTTGTCTCGGAGCGCTGGCAAGGTGCCGCTTGGCGCCGGCTCGGTGCCGACTGTCCGGTTGTCGACTGAGCGGGGCGCCGTCCGGGAGGCAGTGACGTATTTGCTAAGAGACGGCGATCGGTTTTCTGTGAATGCCCGGGACCATCAATTGCAGGTATTCAGGCGACGTGGAGGACGCGCCGATGGGGCATTGGTCCGCGTTTCGACACGGCTTGGCGGCGCACCTCTTTTTGATCTGCACAGACAGTTTCTGACCGCCTTTGCCAATGCACTGACCGTCGAAGGACAAGACCTATTATGGGGCGGGGCGATATGAGCCAGCTCACCCCTGACCGGTTCGGGTGCGTTATCGTCAATTATAATGGCGCAGCAATGGCCATGGACGCAGCCTTAAGTTTTCTCGGCGCCGGCGGGGCAAGAGTGGTTATCGTCGACAATCAGTCAACAGATGGATCACTTGACTACCTTGCTGGGCTGGCGACGGGCAAGTTGGTACACGTGCCAACTTGCGTGCCGGAACCGCTCATAGGCCATCTGCCGCATCTTGCAATGCACCCGAAAATTCAGGTTATCCGTAAAGGGAGTGAGCTTCCCGAGTATACGCCACTTTCTGTGATTGATGCCGGGTCCAATGGTGGCTTTGCGGCCGGGTGTAATATTGGGCTCAAAGCATTAACCGGTGATCAAACCCTCGATGGGTTTGTCCTGTTGAATCCAGACACCCAAATCGCGGCGGAAGGGCTTAACGCCTTTTCGGCACGCCTGGCAGATCCGGCCATCGGCATTTGTGGTGGCACAATCGTTGACTTCGATGCGCCCCATCACGTGCAAGCGTTTGGCGGTGCACAGATTGATCAACGATTTCACCTGGGCGTGAAACTTGGTGAAGGTACCGCCCCGAACGGGCCCCGACTTGATCTACCTGCGTGCGCGGCGATCGAAGACGCCATTGACTATCCTTTGGGGGCGGCTATGGCGATCCGTCGTGATTACTGGGATGCTGTTGGGGGCCTTGATGAGCGATACTTTCTATATTTTGAAGAACCGGATTGGGTTCGCGCAGGTCAGCCAACATACCGCCCTGGTTGGGCGCCGGAGGCGATGATCTATCATCGCTATGGCATGTCCTCTGTTAGTCAAAAAAGTACGGTACACGGTGCGTCTAGGCGCTCGGCGCTCGCGGATTTTCACATGACCCGGTCAAGGTTGTTGTTCGCCGCGAAGTGGTATCCTGAAACCCTTGGTGTAAACCGGGCAGCGGTCGGCTGGCAAATAGCCCAACGGCTTATCCGCGGCCGGCCCGCAAATGCCGTTGCGGTTGCCAAAGCAATTCTCGCCGCATAACGCCCTTCTACTTCTCAGGTTTGTCTCTTCCTTTTGCTGGCCGTTTCGAGCCATGCTAGGCGACGCATAACCTGTGTCCAATCTAGAGTGTTGAAAAGGCGACCATGCAGGAAGAGCAACCCGAAAAGGCTGTGCCGGGCGAAGAAGAAGCGACGCAAGCGCAAGTCGGAGATCAACCGCCTGCGGAGGAACAAGTCGGTGAGGAGACAGCGGCAGGCGCATCCGATGCAGAGGGGGTCGCTGGGCCTGAGATTGACGCACAGAGTGATGGCGCTGGCCAAGGCGATCTCGGGCTTATCAATACGAACGAAGAGTCCGCGCTTCAGGATTTGATTGGCGTTGAAGAGGTTACCACGCAAGCAAGTGAGCTCCTCGTCTGGGCCCAGAATAACCTTTTGACCCTGAATATGGCGTTGCAGCTTGGTGTTCTGCTGGGCGGTCTTATCCCCGCTGCGATCTTCGGGCCCCAGATCAAGAAACTCATCGCGACCCAACTTGCGCCACGCGCGCCTTATGGGTTGCTCCGACGCGCGGCAAATGCATTCACCCACATTGCAACGCCAATTGCGCTTTATGTGATTTGGCAGATTGCAATCATCGTGATTGGCGCGGCGGGCCGGCCAACCGCCGTCGTCGAAGCGGGCGTCAGCCTTTTGACTGCCTGGATTATTATCCGTCTGGTAACGCTGGTCATCAGATCGCCCTTCTGGTCGAAAGTGGCGTTCTATGTGGCCTGGCCCATTGCGGCGCTGGATGCCTTCGGCGTGCTGGACGACGTCACGCGTCAGCTTGATGGCCTCGCTATTCCCCTGGGTGAGAACGACAATGGCAATCTGATCACGTTCTCGGCGTTGGATCTGATCCGGACACTTGTGATTTTCGGCGTGCTTTTCTGGCTCGCTGGCTTCGTTAACCGGTTCCTCACAACACGCATTCAAGGGGTCGATGAGCTAACGCCGTCTTTGCAAGCGCTCCTCATCAAGATCCTCAATATCCTGACGCCGGTGATTGCGTTCCTGATCGCCCTCCAGGTCGTAGGCTTCAATCTGGCCACGCTGACGATCTTCGGAGGGGCGGTGGGCCTCGGGATCGGGCTTGGTCTACAGCGCACGATCTCCAACTTTTTTGCGGGCTTCACGCTGATTGCCGATAAATCCATCAAGCCGGGCGATGTGATCGAGGTGGGTGACACCTTTGGTTGGGTGACCCAAATGAACTCACGCTATGTAAGTGTGCGGACCCGGGACGGGACAGCGCATCTGGTCCCCAATGACAAATTCATTGAAGACGGCGTGATCAACTGGTCCCATTCTGACAAAGTCGTTCGGCTCCATGCGCCATTCGGGGTTGCATACTCCACAAGGGATGTGCGGGCTATTGCCCGCGCGGCGGAGCAAATGGCGCTGTCTGTGGAACGCGTCGTGGAAAAGCCGGCGCCCCGGTGCAACCTCGTCGAGTTTGGCGATAGTTCCGTCAATTTCGATTTGCGATTCTGGATCACTGATCCCGCCAACGGCATCGCCAATGTGCGTAGCGACGTGATGATGGCAGTCTGGGACAAGCTCCACGACATGGGCATTGAAATCCCATTCCCGCAGCGGGATCTGCATATCAAATCCTGGACGCCCCAACCCGCGATCGGAGCCGCCGATGAAGCTGGGACCGGCTTGCGAGACGATCGCGGGGCAAACGGGGGTCCGACGTCGTCGAAAACACTGCCCTCACAAAGCTCAGACTGATTTGACGCACCACAACCCGCTTTAAACGAGGCGATCCTCACCCCGATGTGGTTTGGCATTCTGGGCTCCACGTTCTAAGGTACCGCTTGGGTTTATAGGGGCTCACAGGTCGACGTTTGGGACATCGACCTAAGGTATGACAGGAGACTACCATGGGGCGTGATCGCGTCTTTACTTCTTCCGGCATTAAGATTCTTGCAGCTGTCGGGCTGACTTTTCTGGTGGCCGCCTGCGCCACGTCAACGCCTTACGCCCCGGCATCTGAAGGCCGCGGGTATGGCTTTTCTGAACAGCGTATCGAGAACAATCGCTACCGCGTCATGTTCCGGGGCAACTCATCCACAACTCGGGAAACGGTAGAGACGTTTCTGCTTTACCGGGCATCTGAGCTGACCTTGCAAAACGGATTTGATTATTTCGTGGTCAATGAACAGGACACGGAGGCCAATCGTAGCCTGTCCACAACAACCACAGGCCCGGCCTTTGGGCCTGCCTTTTATGGGCGGTATGGCTTTGGGCGCTACCGCTACGGTTTCCCATACTATGCTTATGGGTTTGGCTGGGGGCTCCCGTATGACTCGTATACCCGCGAGATCACGCGCTATTCCGCGGTTGCTTTTGTCAGCATGTTCAAAGGTGACAAGCCGGGAGATGACCCGCGTGCTTTTGATGCACGGGATGTTTCGGAAAATCTGCGGCCGCTGATCATTGAGCCACAGAGCTGAGCCACAGAGCTGAGCCACAGAGCTGAGCCACAGAGCTGAGACAGGGCTGGTTCTGAAAAAGTTGGGCCTTGTCGCCTCAGACGGCGCGCAGATGAGTTGTCTGCGCGCTTTTGTCGGTCTGGCTGGCGCGCAGGTCATAGACCACAACAAACCCCCGAGGCGTATGGCGAATGATGACGCCCGGGTGGCGCCCCACCTGGATTTCAGAACCGACCGGCGGTTTGCGGTGGGACTCAACGGCGATGCCGTCAACCGACATGTCAATCGCCTTTACGAACAGCGATGAGCCGTCCTGCAAGCGGCAGACGATACGTTTCCCACCTGCGGGATGGCGCGGCGTAGAACGGCGGTCTTTCAGGTCTTCGGCAAATGGCTTGTTCGCCTGGATCATCAGTTGTTCTAGCAAGATCATCCGGCGTGACTGGGAGAGACGGAATGACATGGCAAACCCGTCGGGGAAAACCCGCGCCACGGTGCCTTCCACCCGGTCCAGATTTTTAACGCTGATGCTCGCGGCATCACCGATGGCAACCTTGCCTTCGCACTTGATCGCCAGATCACCGGGCGACATGTTGATCAGCCGCCCCCGATACTCATCGATCCCGTTAACGATGATTTGTGCTTCCGCATCCAAAACGATGCGCCGATAGCGCCTGAGCTCGGGCATTTTCATGACCTTAGGGTAAACCTCCAGGAGCGTGATCTTTGGGAACTCGGTTGGTGCCTCTGCCAAAGAACCTGTCGCCATGGTAAGATCTCCGTTTCAAACCTTCGCTAAGCAAGCGGCTAAACTTTTATCGGTTCACCGCAATCTTGTTTTTGTCTCGCTTGGGCGCTTCGGCTTTGCCTCCAGCGCCCACGACCCTTAATATTCAATTTTTGTGCCTGATTTTGTGTCTGGTGGTTCTCCAAATGAGGGCATCAGATAACGGAACCTGATGAAGGCTCTGATGAAGGCCCTGATGAGGCACAGAACAGAATTGAGGAGGCGGCCGCTCCCTGGACGGAGGTCGGCCATACGGAGATCATTTCATGACAAAAACGCGCAAAACCCGGCTCACCAAGAGGGCCATCGCGGCAGGGGCCCTGACGGCGACGGTGATAGCGGCCACTTTTTCCGGTGCATTCGCTGACTCGCCGGAAGATCCCTATTTGTGGCTAGAAGAGGTCGAAGGCGAGAGTGCACTTGACTGGGTTCGGTCCCAAAATGATCGTTCGCAAAAGATATTGGAAGCCGATCCGCGGTTTGGCCCCATGAAAGCCGATGCCCTGGAAATTCTGACCTCCGATGAGCGTATCCCTTACGGTCAGATTCACGCCGGCAAGGTCTATAACTTCTGGCAGGACGACACCAATAAACGGGGTCTTTGGCGGCGCACCGATATCAACAGCTACAAGTCCGGTAAGCCCAAGTGGGAGACGGTGCTCGACTTCGATCAACTCGCCAAAGACGAAGACCGCAACTGGATTGCCGGTGATATCACCTGCCTCAACCCGGATTATGTGCACTGCATGATCGAGCTATCCGACGGCGGCAAGGACGCCGGGATCCGCCGCGAATTCAACACCGAAACGAAAGAGTTTGTTGAGAATGGATTTTTCATCCCGCTCGCTAAATCGTCGCTTTCCTGGATCGACAAAGACACGCTGCTCGTTGGCGCTGATTGGGGGGAGGGGTCGCTCACGACCTCCGGCTATCCACGCCAATCCCGGGTCTGGCGGCGCGGCGTGCCCTTTGAAGACGCCCCGGTTTTTTACGAAGGGGAAGCCGAAGACGTCTTCATCTTTCCGTATGTGGCGCAGTCGGAGGAAAGCCCGCACGTCTTCTCTATACGGAGCACGTCCTTTTTTGAGCGTGAATACTATTATGACGACGGTGACCTGACGAAACTGCCGCTCCCGCTCAACACAGATATTCAAGGCGTCCTCGACGGGCAGGCGATTTTCTTCCTACGCGAAGAATGGACGTATAATGATGAAACGTTCCCGCTAGGGTCTGTTGTCGGTTTCGACCTTGGCGACAAGACAGCTGAACTCATCGCCTCTGCTGAGCCCAACCAGTCCATTGAAAGCGTCGGTGTTGGTAAGACCTCGATCGTGATCCAATACCTTGAGGATGTTGCTGGGAAAGCCGCGCGGCTCACCCGGAACGACAACAAAGGCACCTGGTCACGCAAAGAGATCAAGTTCCCAGCCAACGGCGTCGTGTCGATCACCTCGTCGGGTGGTGGCACCGACGACGCCATGTTGTCCTTTGAAAGCATGACCGTCCCCGACACGCTTTTTTATGTGGAAGGCACGAAAGTCACGAAAATCGCCTCAACGCCGGCATTCTATGATTCTTCTGACGTGGTGGTGGATCAGCGCTTTGCGACGTCTGCAGACGGAACAAAGGTTCCTTACTTTATCATGGGGCGCGTTGATGTGTTGAAGGCGGGCGATGCGCCAACCGTCCAGTACGGCTATGGCGGGTTCCTCGCACCGATCCTCCCGGTTTATTACTCCGATCCCGGACGGCCGCAGCACGGCGCGCTTGCCGGCAAGATGTGGATCAATCGCGGCGGCGTTCTTGTGATTTCAAATATTCGCGGTGGGTCAGAATATGGGCCCGCCTGGCACCAGGCGGCACTGAAAGAAAATCGCCAGAAGTCCTTTGACGATTTCATCGCCATTTCTGAAGCGTTGATTGAAGACGGGGTGACGAGCCCTGAAAGGCTTGGCGCCGTCGGCCGCTCCAATGGGGGTCTCCTCATGGGAGCGATCATGACCCAACGTCCTGATCTATACGCGGCAATCGATATCGGCGTGCCGCTCTTTGATATGAAGCGCTACAATAAGTTGCTGGCCGGGGCTTCGTGGATGGGTGAATACGGTAATCCCGACATCCCGGAAGAGTGGGCTTATATTTCTCAGTACTCCCCCTACCAGAAGCTTGCCGCTGATAAGGGGTATCCGAAGGTCCTTTTCTATACGTCCACAAAGGATGACCGGGTGCATCCTGGTCATGCCCGCAAGGCCGCGGCCAAGCTCGCTGACCTCGACTATGACTTCTTCTACTATGAGAATATCGAAGGCGGTCACGGCGGCACGGCAAACCAGGAACAGCTCGCTTATCGTACGGCCCTTGAATATGCCTACTTTGCGCACATGTTAATGGGCGAATAGAGGCGGTATAAAATGAGTATGCGGACGATTATTCTCGCGCTGTTGTCTTTCGGGCTTTGTGCGTGTGTTTCTGTTTCAGAGAGCGATGAAATCATCGCGATATCGGGCTGGGAACTGGTTTATGCCAATGACGCAGAAGGCAACGAGGTCGAGGGGAACAAGGACGATCTGATTCGGGCCGTCCGCGACGGGCAGCCCGTGCGCGTCTATTTTGGCGGGGGACGCGTCGAGCATGTGGCAGACGCTCAATTCCTGACCGTTTTTGAAGGAGAGGTCTTTGCCCAGATCGAAGCGATCGATGCCCAACGACCGATGACCGAGCCGGCGCGCATCGAGTTTCGCGATCCCGGGCAGGAATGGCGCGCGATTACGGGGACGAATGGGACGTGGACAACCCGCATGGATGGGGCCGACCCGCGCCAGGCACGCGCCGCCTTTAGATGGTTCGTGTCAAAGTGACCGCGGGATCTTCCCTCATCAACCCGGGATTTTCCCTCTTCAACAAGGTGGCCGCGCTCTTGGCGTGGTCGCTTCTTGTTCCTAAATGATGCCTAGGTTTGGAGAGAGAACATGGCTGACATTCATGCGTCCCTGATCAATCGCGCCTGGCGGCGTGTTGACGTCAAGCTAGCAATTGATGGCGACATGCATGTCTTGCGCTGGCGGCGCGGCTGGTTCTCTGACGACGTCTTTTTCGATGACCGCCGGATTGCTCAATCCACGGGGCTGTTCGGGCGCGAGACCATGTTTGGTCTGGCGATGAAAGACGACAACGAGGTGGAGCATCGAATGATCTTCACGATCGATACAAGCGAAAACGCGTGGGATTGGTCGGGCGAAATGCGCCCCGGTGGAGTGCGGCTGGAAACGGCCAATGACACGCTCATTGCCTATGGGACCCTTGCCCCGTCATCCCGCGACAACTTTAAGTCGATGTTCGACAAGGCCGTCAAAGCCCTCGGCCTTGCCTGAGCTTAGGCCTGAGCCTGGGCCTGAGCCTGGGCCTGAGCCAGCCCCAGAATTCTGACCCGGTTGGGTCCTGCCAAATTTTCAGCTAGGTTAACGGTAATTTGCGGGCCATTCGGTCCGCATTTTGGTGCTTGGGGACAAAAACAGAGGGCCGCCCAAATGCAAGATTTCCTGCAGACGTTTACTGCCTATCCGCTCTTCTGGCTGCCGGTCGCCGGTGCCTTTGTGCTCCTCTTTCTGACGGGCCGCGCGGATCTGCAGCTTTGGAAGCGCGTCTTTTTGGGGCTCGCCCTAGGGGTTGGCTTTGGCCTGCTCGCCACGCGGATGGTCCCCGCCGATCAGCTCGAAGGGGCCCTTGCTGACTTAAAAGTCGTCGGTGACATCTTTATCGCGGCAATTCGGCTGGTGATTGTGCCGTTGATATTCTTCACCCTCGTCGCTGGGGTGCTGGCGCTTGGCGATCCGAAAAAGCTTGGCACCATTGGGGTGATGACGCTCGGGCTTTATCTCGCAACAACATTTTTCGCGAATATTATTGGGTTGATCATGGGGCTGACGTTTCGGCCGGGTGCAGGTGTTGATCTTGGTGGCGCGGAACCAAAAGTCATTGCCTCTAATGCGGGCGGGTTCGTTGAACGCATTGTGGGGATGGCCACAAAAAACCCGTTTGAGAAAATCATGTCCGGCGACATGATGTTGCTCGCTATTGCTGCCGCTCTGATTGCCGGCGCAATCTGGGTGACGGGCAAGGCCGAAGAGGGCGGGATCAAACGCCCCATTGTTGGAGCCGTCTTCGTCCTGCTGTTCGCCCTTGGCATCGCCATGTCGTCACTGGACATTCTGTTCCTGATCTTTGTCTCCATCGTGCTCGGGATCATCTTCCTTTTCACGAACGGGGAAGAAGGCGCGGTCGCCCGATTTTATACGTATGCGTCCGACAAGGTGTTAGGCGTCACCCACCTGATCATGGGGCTCGCGCCTTATGGGGTTTTTGCGCTGATTGCTTATGTCGCCGGAACAAGAGGCATTGCGACATTTACGGCGATCTTCACGCTTGTTATCGCGGTTTACCTCGGATGTTTCATTCATATGGCACTGACCTATGGCGGGATCGTGAAAGGCATTCTCGGGCTGCCGTTCATCAAGTTCTTCCGCGGCATTCTCGATGCCCAAATGGTCGCTTACTCTACGTCATCGAGTTCCGCGACCTTGCCTGTCACGATTTCCTCCGTCACTGAGCATTTAGGCGTCAGTAAATCTGTAGCCGGATCGGTTCTGCCTCTGGGGGCGACGATCAATATGGACGGGACCGCGCTTTACCTCGGCATTGTCGCTTTGTTCACCGCACAGGCGTTCGGCTACCCCTTAGAGTTATATCATTATCCGATGATTGCGCTCACCGCTGCGCTTGTTTCCATCGGAACCGCAGGTATTCCGTCTGCGTCGCTCTTCCTGTTGGCAACTGTTTTGGATGTTTTCGGCGTCACACCCGAACACACGGCTCTCGTTGTTGGCTTCATCTTCCCGTTTGACCGCCTACTGGACATGATGCGAACCGTCGTGAATGTCACTGGTGATGCCACCGTCGCGACGACAGTCGCGAAATGGGAAGGCGAATTAGACGAGGAGGTCTTCCGCGCAGACAAGTTGCCGGACTAAGGCCAAAGATCCAGTCAACGAAGGGCGGCGTATCAGCGGCATGATGATTTTACGAGCCATATTCCTCCTCGGCGCTTTAGCGCTGACCGGGTCGATTGTGTGGGCCATCGGGGCCGATGATCGCGGCCTCGGGCCCGTGCTCCAGGAGATGCTCTCCGAGCCATGGTCAGTGGTCACCCTGATTGATCTTTATCTTGGATTTTTCTTCGCCGCCGTTGTGATCTTCATCATTGAGCGCTCGATACTCGTTGCGGCCATCTGGGCGATACCCGTCTTCTTTTTGGGCAATGTAGTAACGGCGCTCTGGGCAGTAATCCGCCTGCCAACGATCATTGAACGGGTGCGCGGCTGATCTAGTCGGCCATTTCCCGCCGGCGCATGGGCATGGCGTCAATAATCAGGAATAGAGTTTGGGATGTAATCGGGCCGTCAGAGACGTGCTTTACGTCACCATCCTTGCCAATCAACTTCACTTCAAAACGACCAGCCATGCAATGCTCGCGGCGTGCCGTCGCTCCGCCCGAAAAGTCTCGATCTTCATTGCCGGTGCCCGGCTGGATAAAGTAGGACCCATGCGGATGGGTGTAAACGATGATGAGATCGCGTTCTGCGAAACCGTCGTCGTCGATCAAGTCGAACTGCCTCGCTTCCATGCCCTTCGACGGCGGATATCGTTTTTGAGCGCAGACAAGCAGGACGCGGTTTTCCCATTGTAACGCATCGAGGCTGTCCGGTTCGGCTGCTGAGGCGACCCCGGTGAAATTCAGCGCCACGACTGCCGTCAACATTCCTATAATCGACTTTGCCATGGTAAGACCCTTTACGGGATCGACATGGGAGAGACAACGATGCCGAAGGATTTCAAGCCCTCGCTGGACATTGCCTATCGGGAATCCATCCGGTTTCTGGACGCCATGCGTGATGGGCCCGCGGACGCGGTCTACGATCAGGCCGAGGCAAGGCGCCGACTTGTCACGGAACTCCCCGAGACACCTACCCCCGACGCGGAAGTGATCGAAGAATTCGCGGCTGCTGGTGAGGGCGGGATAGTTCCCCGCATGGGCGGACGATTTTTTGGGATGGTGATCGGCGGCGTTCACCCTGCTGGCGTCGCCGCCGACTGGCTCGCCGCCGCCTGGGACGATGCCCCTGGCACGCCGCTCGCGGCACCGTTCGGGTGCGCAGTTGACGCCATTGCAGGCGAATGGGCGTTAGAGCTTTTGGATCTGCCGCGCGGGTCCAGTGTCGGGCTGGTGACCGGCGCGACCGTCGGCAACTTCGTTGGCATTTGCGCCGCGCGCCATGCACTCCTCAAAAAATTAGGCTGGGATGTCGAGGCAAATGGCCTTTACGGTGCCCCGGAAATCACGGTGATCACAACGTCCGACGTTCATCCCACCGTAAAGCTCAGCCTACGAATGGCAGGGTTCGGGGCAAGCCGCGTCGTCCATGTCTCCTCCAACGAAAATGGCGCGATGATCGCGGACGCGTTTCGGCGCGCGCTTGATGAGGCGACTGATCCGGTTCTCGTGATTGCAACGGCAGGTCAAATCAACACTGCCCATTGTGATCCGTTTACGGATATCGCTGATGCTATTCAAGACCGTCATGCCTGGTTCCATGTGGATGGTGCCTTCGGGCTCTGGGCGCAAGTCAGTCCGCAAACGAACTATCTGACAAGTGGCGTTGACCGCGCCGATAGTTGGTCTGTCGATGCCCACAAGCTGCTGAACACGCCCTATGATGGTGCCTTTGCCATCGTGAAAGACAAAGACGCCCATGTGGCGTCCATGTCCTTTCAGGCGAGCTATCTGCCCCAACCACCGGGTGCGCGCGACCCGTCACATTACGTGCCGGAGCTTTCAAGGCGGGGCCGCGGCCATGCGATTTATGCTACCATCCGGGCGCTGGGCCGTCAGGGGGTGCGCGAGGCCATCGAAGGGCTTTTTGAAAACACGTCCCTCATGGCTGACCTCTTGACCGCGGAATCTGGCATTGAGGGCATGAACGAAGTGGTCTTTAACCAGGCGATTTTCCGTTTCTATGCCGATGATGGCAATACGGCTAAGTCTGATCAGTTGACGGACGCGGTCGCGCTGCGGGTCCGCCAAAGCGGGGAGGCCTGGTTCCAGGCCGCCGACTGGCGCGGCCAGCGGGTTATGCGCTGTTCGGTATCCGATCACTCAACCACTGAGGGTGATATCCGCCGCGCGGCAAAGGCCGTGATTGAAGCCTATCGGGAGTTGAAACAAAGGTAGCGCGCAGGTTGCGAGAAATCGCCAACTCTTGCCTTTCCCCGGATCCCCGGCTATCACGCCCGCTTTCCGGGAAGCTTTGCGAAACGCTCCCTCACATCTGCCGGCACGACCCCCTATATGAAAAAAGGGATGGGGCCGGGGATGACCGCCGTCGGGATAATCTCCTCACGGCGGCTTTTGGCTTTGTGCGTGCCGCGAAAAGCGACCGGAATTGAAAGGGTTAGGCCATGTTTGAAAGTCTGAGCGAACGCCTTGGCGGCATTTTCGAAAAGCTCACCGGCAAGGGGGCGCTGGAGGAAAAGGACGTCACTGAGGCCCTGCGCGAGGTGCGGATTGCGCTTCTCGAGGCGGACGTGGCGCTGCCGGTCGCGAAAGACTTCGTCGCCAAGGTAAAAGAGCGCGCAGTCGGCCAGGAAGTCCTGCGTTCTGTGACGCCGGGCCAACAGGTCATCAAGATCGTCAATGACGCGCTGACCGATATGCTAGGCGGCAAGGGCGCGGTGGCTGACTTGAACCTTGCCATGGCCCCGCCTGCGCCGGTCCTGATGGTCGGCTTGCAAGGCTCCGGAAAAACGACGTCTACGGCCAAGATCGCCTTGCGCCTGCAGAAGCGGGACAAGAAAAAGGTCCTGATGGCTTCGCTCGACACGCGGCGTCCGGCCGCCATGGAACAGCTTGCGATCCTCGGTGAACAGGCAGGCGTTGCCACCTTGCCAATCGTTGCCGGTGAAAGCCCGGTCCAGATCGCCAAGCGCGCCATGGAAGCGGGCAAACTAGGTGGCCACGATGTGGTCATGCTCGATACCGCCGGACGGCTTTCCATCGACGAGCAATTGATGGCCGAAGTCGCTGAAATCCATACACTGACAAATCCGATCGAGACGCTTCTTGTTGTGGACTCGCTCACCGGTCAGGACGCTGTTCAGACGGCGGAGAAGTTTAAAGAGCGCCTGCCTGTTACCGGCGTCGTGATGACCCGGCTAGATGGTGATGGCCGCGGCGGTGCGGCCCTTTCCATGCGAGCCGTTACCGGTGCGCCGATCAAGTTCGTCGGGACGGGCGAAAAGCTCGACGGGCTTGATGTCTTTGACCCGGAGCGTATGGCTGGGCGAATCCTCGGCATGGGCGATATCGTCTCCTTGGTTGAAAAAGCTGCTGAGGAAATCGACGAGGAAAAAGCCAAACAGCAGGCAAAGAAACTGGCGAAAGGCCAGTTCGATTTGGATGACCTAGCTGACCAGTTCAAGCAGATGCGGAACATGGGCGGCATGGGGGCAATCCTTGGGCTCATGCCGGGCATGGGCAAGATGAAGAAGATGCTCGATGGCGCGGGCGGTCTCGATGACAAGGAGATCAAGCGCCAGGAAGCGATCATCAGTTCCATGACGAAAGCGGAACGCAAAAAACCGGCCCTGATGAACGCGAGCCGCAAAAAGCGCGTTGCCGCTGGGTCCGGGACCAGCGTCCAGGAAGTCAACCGTCTCTTGAAGTCCCATCGTCAGATGGCTGACATGATGAAGAAGATGGGCAAGGGCGGCATGAAGAAGATGGCGGCTCAACTTGCCGGCATGGGCGGCATGCCGGGCGGTATGGGGGGTGCCATGGGGGGGGCAGGTGGCATGCCCGATATGAATGCGCTGGCCGGGGCCATGGGTGGCCCTGGGGGCGAGGGCAAACCATCCAGGAAACAAAAAGAGGGTGGTACGGACGACCTTGATTTTGACGCCATTGAAAAAGCCCTTTCGGGACAAGCACCAATGCCGCCGGGCCTTGGGGGCATGGGCGGCCTGCCCGGCTTGGGGAAGAAGAAATAGATGCCGTTCCCTGTCGACATCTCATTTATCGAGGCGGCTGAAAAAAGCCTTGGCAGCAAATTGCCTGATCCGCTGCGGGTGCACCTGCAGCGCGATAATGGCGGCGAGTTCATGATTGGCGAGGAGCCCTGGTGGCTCTTTCCGGTTTGGGATGACAGCGACCGCAAACGCGTCAGCCGCACCGCCAACCATATCGTCAAGGAAACGGAACTCGCCCGGAGCGACTCAGGGTTGCCGGGAGATGCGATCACCATCGCCCATGATGGAGGTGGGAACTACCTGTTCTTTAAGGCGGGAACAGATGAATTCCGGTTCTGGGATCATGAAACCGGCGACGAAGGACCTGTCGATATCGAATGGGCGCAAGTGCACTGATACAGCAGATCAATTTGCTACCATTATTCAAAAACCAAGTCTTCAAACACGACAAAAAGGAAAATCATCATGTCACTGAAAATCAGACTCTCCCGGGGCGGATCAAAAAAGCGCCCTTACTACAACATCGTTGTCGCCGACAGCCGCATGCCGCGGGACGGGCGCTTCATTGAAAAAATCGGCAGCTATAATCCATTGCTCGCCAAGACGGATGAAAAGCGCGTTCAATATGATATCGAAAAAGCGCGCGAATGGCTTCACAAAGGGGCCAAGCCAACGGACCGCGTGGCCCGGTTCCTTGCAGTCAATGATCTGGTAAAATGGGAGCACGGCAACAACCCGCAAAAGGCGGAGCCAGGCGAGAAAGCCAAAGCCCGCGTAGAAGAGAAGGCCGAAAAAGAAGCTGCGGCAAAGGCGGCTGCGGAAGAAGCTGCCGCTGCCCCCGCTGATGAGGCCCCTGCCGAAGACGTTCCCGCAGAAGAGCCGGCCGCTGAAGAAGAAAACGCCAGCTGATCTGGCGGCCCGTCTTCATTAAATGTCTTCAATGCAAGGCGAAATCCGCTTTTTGTGAACACGTCGAAAAGCCATTTGCCGGTAGGGTGACGTAGCGGCCGGTAGCTTCGACGAGGAGCGACCGAGCCTCTGGATGGATTGGAGCAAGTGATGAAGAAATTTATTCTGACGGGCTGTCTTCTGGTAGCGTCCATGTCGATGTCGGGTTGCATCGCCGCGGCGATTGGCGGGGTTGCTGTTGCCGCGGATGAAATCGCGGAAGGCGACGGCAAATTCGATCCCCTCGAAGAAGCCTATGACGGTGACGACTCCACAACGCCCATTATCGACGAAGACTGAGCGCTTACCGTCCGGGGTCTACGAATTTTTGTTGATTTCGGATACATGGTATCGTTCAGTCCAGTGAGCACTTTGCGCTCGTTCAAGGCGTTTTGCTTTGGACGGGCCAGTCGTGTTACGGATCTATCCCTGTGATCAAGCAACCGGACACGACTCATTCTTAAGCACTTCAAAGAAGACCTGCGCCCTTTCGTATTCTGGCCACCCGCTGTTGTTCTAATCGCCGCGCTAGCGGCGAGCATTATCGATTTCGACGACTTTTTGGGTGCGGTGACAAATGCCAATAACGCTTTGCTAGCGGGATTTGGATGGCTCTTTACGTCGATGGCATTTCTATCGGTCGTCCTCATCGCGATTGTGTGCGTGTCGCCATTGGGTGCGGTTCGTCTCGGCGGTCCTGACGCAACGCCCATCCTGTCGCGCTGGAATTGGTTCTCCATTACGTTGTGTACGACCATTGCAACCGGCATTCTGTTCTGGGGCACAGCCGAACCGATGTTTCATGTGACTGCGCCACCGGGGTTTGCG
Source organism: Pseudomonadota bacterium (assembly GCA_038522945.1). GTDB lineage: Bacteria > Pseudomonadota > Alphaproteobacteria > Caulobacterales > Parvularculaceae > MED-G105. The sequence goes on along the minus strand of JBCBJV010000011.1, from coordinate 71,976 downwards.
GGCGTTGAGCCGAACACCGATGCGGCGGCGAGTTTTGCGCTCTCGACCATGTTCCTTCACTGGTCGATTACGCCGTATGCGATCTATGCCGTGCCGGCACTCGCCTTTGGGCTAGCGTTTCACAATTTTCGCGCGCGGTATTCCTTCAGCGGCCCGTTTTCCCTGATTTTCGGCCGTGGCCGTCAAGGGCGCGTGTTCGACGTTATTGATGCATTGGCCTTGTTCGCGCTCATTGCCGGGGTTGCCGCGTCCCTTGGGGCTGGTGTCATGACACTCGCCGGCGGCGTAGAAAGCGTCCTCGGCATTTCCGATGGGATCTTTACGCGCCTTGTGATCACAATTGCCATTGTCGCGACTTATGTTGCCTCATCCGTCAGTGGACTGCAGAAGGGGATCCGCATCCTGTCTGCCTGGAATGTGCGGATCTTTTTCTCTATCGTGGCGTTTGTATTTGTTTTTGGGCCGACCGTGGAAATCCTCCGCTTGGCTGGCGCGGGGCTCGCTGAATATGTCGCGACCTTTGTGCCGCGCAGTCTCGACTTCACCGGTGGTGCTGTCGACGGTCAGTGGAAACGCGACTGGACCATTTACTATTTTGCGAATTGGCTTGCCTGGGCACCGGTGACCGCAATGTTCCTTGGACGGATCGCTTATGGCTATACCGTGCGTGATTTTGTGGGCACAGCGCTTGTCGCCCCTGCCGCGTTCGGCATCGTCTGGATGGCAGTTTTTGGCGGGGCGACGCTCGATTTGAACGCAGAGCAGGACGGGGCGCTCGCCGCGATTCTTGCTGAAGCCGGTCCGGAATCCGTCGTCTACGGTCTATTTGACCTATTGCCGCTCGCCGCCCTCGCATCGGTCGTTTTGATCATTGCGATATTCGTGTCGTTTGTGACGGCGATGGATTCCAATACCCATTCCATTGCCGGGATATGTCTGGAGCGCCAGGACGGACTAACTGACATCGGGACAGTTGGCCTTAGCGTGAAGGTGTTCTGGGGCGTGTTGATTGGCGCGGTGGCCTGGATCATGACGGCGACGCAAGGAATTGATGGCGTGCGGATGCTATCAAACCTTGGCGGGGGGCCGGGCTTGATTATCCTGATTGGGTCGATGGCCGTTTTGATCCGGCTGATGGTGACCAACGATCAGGAACTATACACACCCTCGAAAGCACCAGCGACGCTCTGAACGCGCCGCCGTTTGCTGGGTCTCGTTGCCGGGAGGTGCTGCGGCGTTACTCTGTTGGCGTCAGGCGTACAATCCGGCCGATTGGCTCACCAGATCGGTCTTCTGTCGCTACATAAACCGCCCCGTCAGGACCGACGCGGACATCCCGGATGCGTTCGCCGGTGAAGTAGCGCTCTTCTTTGACTTCGCTCATGCCGTTGAGATCGACACGGTGCAAGGACTGGGTAACGAGACCACCCACAAGCAGGTCGCCATCCCAGTCTTCCGGGAACAGTTCGCCGCGGTAAACGGCAAGCCCCGATGGTGCAATTGAAGGTGTCCAATATTTGTAAGGCTGCTTAGTGCCGTCATATTCCGTAAACGGTGAAATGCGCGCGCCGTTATAGTCGATCCCGTACGTTGCAATCGGCCAGCCGTAATTATTGCCGGGCTCGACGATATTAATCTCGTCGCCGCCTCGCGCGCCGTGTTCGTGTTCCCAGAGCACGCCGCGATCTGCATCATAGGTGAGACCTTGCGGATTGCGATGACCCTTGCTCCACAGCTCCGGGCGATCCCCGTCGCCAAATGTTGGATTGTCGTCCGGGATTGATCCGTCCGGGGAAATCCGCACCACGGCCCCGAAGCTCGATGACATGTCTTGCGCCTTTTCCTTGTAGCGCGAACCTTCACCGAGGCTCAGATAAATCATGTCGTCCGGACCCCAGACGAGGCGGCCGCCAAAATGGTGGCCGGTGTCTTTTTCCGGGACCGCATCATAGAGCGGCACCAGGTCAGAAATCTTCTCGCCGTCGAACTTTGCCCGTGCAAGCCGGGTTGCATTGGCCTTTCGGGTACCGTGGGCATAGGAGAGAAAAATTGTTTGGTTCTCTTCAAACGCCGGGTGCAGAAGAATATCGAACAAGCCGCCCTGGTTCCAGGCGACGACTTCCGGCACACCTGCAATCGGCGCTTCCTGGAGAACTCCGTCCTTGATCAGACGAACCCGGCCTGGCCGCTCGGTGACCAAAAGATCGCCGCCCGGCAGGAAGGTGATGCACCAAGGATTGACTAGCCCTTCCGCCAGCACCTCTTCAGTGAGAGCTAAAGCTCCCATCGGGGCCGGATCAGCAAGGGTTGTCTGGAGTTCGCTGTCGCCGCCGCCTTTGCTTTGTGCCGCGATCGCGTTGCCGCCATTCTCGCTGCTGCAGGCAGAAGCCAGGGCAAATGCTGCAAAGGCTGCCAGTGTGCGTGAATGGTGCCCTTTGGAGGTGCCTGCCTTTTGGCGCTGATCAAACATCTCGAACATTCCTTTCGCTGCTGGCTATCAAGGCGTATCGGCTGTAAGCAATACCTTGCTCGTGAGCCCGGTCAATGTATAGGCCCCGAAAGAGGCCCCGAAAAAGGCCCCTAAAAAGGCACTGGCATAGGCGATCGGGGCCGGCGCAATGGAGCGGAAAACGGATTGAAGTGAGGGGCGGCGATGACTTTTCTTCGCATCATTTTTGGGTACATTTTGGCGGTCATCGTGGCGGTTCTTGCTGCATCGACGTTCTACTCCCATCAGGTTCTTGCCAAGCAGGAAGCCATTGGCGTTGAGTTTACGGGGGCGCAACGCCTTCAGGCTTATACGGATAATCTGATTGGACTTGCGCCGTCCTATGGGGTGGTTGTTGCAATCGGTTTGTTGATCGCATTTCCTGTCGCCGCTGGGCTGAAGCGGGTCTTGAAACCCCTTGCTGCTATTGCCTATCCGGCCGCGGGGGCGGCGGCCCTTTTTACCGTTGTCTGGTCTATTGAAAACCTCATGGCTGGTGGCGGTACAGGGGCCATTGGCGGGGCCCGGGACGCGGTTGGCATGGGACTCCAGGCCGTTGCGGGCGCCCTTGGCGGGCTTACGTTCGCACTCGTAAGCGGCGGGTGGCGTCGTTGAGCGCGTCCAATAATCCCACCACCGGCCCCACCACCGGCCCCAATATCGGCCCCAGCATCGGCATGGTTAGCCTCGGTTGTCCCAAGGCGCTGGTTGATTCAGAGCGTATACTCTCACGGCTGCGGGCAGAAGGGTATGCCATTTCCCCGAACTATGAAGGGGCCGACGCCGTTATCGTCAACACCTGCGGGTTTCTGGATTCTGCCCGCGCAGAATCCCTTGATGCAATCGGCGAGGCCATTAAGGAAAACGGCAAGGTGATTGTGACGGGTTGTCTTGGAGCAGAAGAAAAACTGGTCCGGCAAGAGCATCCGAAAGTGCTCGCGGTCACGGGGCCGCACCAGTATGAACAGGTGATGGAGGCAATACACGAGGCGGTTCCTGCAGCCCATGATCCCTATACCGATCTTCTGCCACCGGAAGGCGTGAGGCTCACCCCGCGCCATTATTCGTACCTGAAGATTTCTGAAGGCTGCAATAATAGCTGTTCGTTCTGCATCATTCCTGGCATGCGCGGGCGCCTTGCCAGCCGGCGGATTGATGCCGTTTTGAAAGAAGCCGAGCATCTTGTGAATGCTGGAGTGCGGGAGCTGCTTGTCATTTCCCAGGATACGTCAGCATATGGCGTTGATCTGAAATACCAGTCCTATCCTTGGCGGGGGCGGGACTATCAGACACGGTTTTTGGATCTTGCCAAAGGACTGGGTCAATTAGGGGTCTGGGTGCGGCTACACTATGTCTACCCTTACCCCCATGTTGACGAGGTTATTCCGTTGATGGCGGAAGGACATATTCTTCCGTACATGGATATTCCTTTCCAGCACGCGAGCCCGACTGTTTTGAAGGCAATGCGCCGCCCCGCTCATATTGAGAAGACCTTAGAGCGGATTGGGCGATGGCGGAATCTTTGTCCGTCGCTGGCCCTGAGGTCCACGTTCATTGTCGGCTTCCCTGGGGAGACCGAAGAAGACTTCCAGCTCTTGCTGGACTGGCTGGCCGAGGCGCGTCTGACCCGGGTTGGGTGCTTCAAGTATGAAGCTGTGGAAGGTGCCGCCGCTAATGATCTGTCGGGGGCTGTCCCCGAGGATGTGAAACAAGAACGCTACGACCGCTTCATGGCCGCCCAACAGACGATTTCGCAGACAGTGTTGCAGTCCTTTGTGGGGAAAACCCTCGACGTCCTCGTGGACGAGGTAGATGAGGAAGGAGCCATCGGCCGCTCGTTCCTGGATGCACCGGAAATTGATGGCGCGGTATACTTAAACGGAGAGACGTCGGTCCAGCCAGGCGACATGGTTTCCTGCCGGATCATTGCCAGCGATGCCTATGATCTGTGGGCAGAACCGGCTAAAGAATAGCGCGTAGACTTGCCACGCCCGGCAAGACCGAGCAGATGATCTGACCCCCATGGACGATCAAGATTTAGCAACGATGATCCGGAGGACCGCCGCTATGGTGCGCGCGCGGGATTTCATCTGGTCTGCGGCGATCATGGCGGGGATCATGATTGTGGTGGCATATTCTGGCCTGCTTGAAACGAGGCTCCTTGCCTTGTTTGCCTGGCTTGCGTTCCTGGGCTCGCTGCTCGTGCGGTATCAGTTTTCGTCGGGACGGCTCTGGGCGGCGCCGGTCCAGAAAGTGATCGAGCATGAGTTGAGTGCCCGCCAGGCAGAGCTTGAGCGGTTGCGGCTTGCCCGCGGGATCGCCGGGTCGCTCCCGGACCCACTGTTCATCCTTGACCAATCCGGGACCATTGAGCACGCTAACCGGTCTGCAGAAGAGTTTTTTGAGGCCCGCCATCTGGAAGGACGCCACTTAGCGGCCGTGGTGCGTGCCCCAAATGTCTTCGATGCAGCAGAGGCGGTTCTCAAGGGGGAGCACGTACGGACGGTGGAGTTCGCGACCATGGGGTCCGTGGAGCGCTATTGCCGGGCGTTCATTGCGCCACTGGACGATGAAATCGGGTCGCGCCGTGTGCTGATCTTCATTCGTGACCTCACCGGTGAGCGCCGGGTTGAGAAAATGCGGGTGGATTTTATCGCGGCAGCCAGTCACGAATTACGCACGCCTTTGGCCTCACTTCTCGGGTTTATTGAGACCCTGCGGGGGCATGCTAAATCTGACCCTGAAGCCCAGGAGCGGTTCCTTAGCATTATGCAAAGCCAGGGCGAACGTATGCAGCGCCTTGTCGCCGATCTGATGTCCCTATCGCGCATTGAGCTCAACGAACATGTGCGTCCCCGCAATGAAATTGACTTATGTGTCGTCGTCCAGGATCTGATCGACAGTCTTTATCCGATTACAGAGCAGAATGAAGCGATCATTGATGTGGCGTGTGAGTGTGCCCAAGACGTTTTCGTCCTCGGTGACTCAGATGAGATTACCCAGGCGATCCAGAACCTTGTGGACAATGCTGTTAAGTATGGCGGTCAGCCAGCGATGATCAATGTACGGATCGGTATAGGATCCGCTCCTGCGTTAACGGCAGACGGGGAAGCAGCTTTTTCCGTGGGTGACGGCGCGCGCCAACTGGCAGCTCGGCAGGACATGCAAGTGGACGATTTCGCGTTTGTTCAGGTGCGCGATTTCGGCCCGGGTATTGCGCGCGGTGACCTGCCGCGCCTCACTGAACGCTTTTACCGGGTTGATGTTGGTCAAAGCCGAAAGTCCGGGGGCACTGGGCTTGGTCTCGCCATCGTGAAGCACATCGTCAATCGCCACAAAGGCGGCCTCTTCATTGAAAGCAAGCTCGCTACCGGGACGGCTTTCACATGCTACTTCCACCGGGCCCAACGCCCGCAAGATATCCCGCCCGTTGATGATGTTACGTCAACAACTGAGGCGGCCTCGGTTTAATCGCCAACATTGACGCGATGTGTCGGGCTCCCCGCAACCTTGAAGTGCTTTACAGGGGCGCACGGATTGCGCAGTAGTTTTCCCCTTTCGGCTGGTCCGACAAGAATCTGTCACAAAAAAGGAGCACCACATGCCCCCGACCGACGAAACGATATCTTGATGGCATCACCTGCTCTTAACACTGAAATCAAAGACTTGCGCGCGCTGGATGCAGAGCTGGCCCAGATGGCGGCCGCCGTTGAGTCCCAACTGGCCGAGGCGATTTCCGCGTTTGAGAGCCGTGATGTGTCGCGGGCCCAGAGAGCCATTGAGACCGACCGCCGGATCGACGAATACCATCGCGGCATTGAGTTTGGTGTCCTGTCTATACTCCGCGCCTTTCGACTGGATGGACAAGGCATCCAGGAAGTCATGGCTGCTATGAAGGTTTCCGGCGAACTGGAGCGCATCGGTGATCTCGCCAAGAATGTCGCCAAGCGAACTCTGGTGCTGAGCGAGTTGCCCCCCATTGGCACCACAGCGCCTGTTGCCCGAATGGGCCGGACCAGCCTTCGCCAGGTGGCTGAGGTCTTGAATGCCTATGCTGCGCGGAACCTCAATGCTGCCCATGCGGTATGGGGCGGCGACGATGACCTTGATGAGCTTTACAATTCTGTCTTTGAAGAGATCCTGGTCACCATGATGAACGATGGTCGCCTCGTGAGTACGTGCACCCATCTGGGATTTGTGGCCAAGAACTTCGAGCGCGTCGGCGATCATGCCACGAACATTGCGGAAACCCTCCATTTTCTGGTAACGGGCGACCTGTTGACGGACGACCGCCCAAAAGGCGATGAAACGTCGACAAAGGCAGTAAAAGCGATCTAGTCGAAGGCGTACGGGGAAATGTCAAAAACCAAAGTGCTCATCATCGAAGACGATGCACCAATCGCGACGCTCCTCGATTATAATCTCGGCAAGGAAGACTATGAGACATCGGTTGCCGTTGATGGGGAAGAAGGGCTTTTTAAAGTCGACGAGTTCCAGCCGGATCTTGTGATCATCGATTGGATGCTGCCGAAGATCTCAGGAATTGAAGTGTGTCGGCGTCTGCGTTCCAAGTCCGAAACACGTAATATTCCCGTCATCATGCTGACGGCCCGCGCTGAAGAAGCAGACCGTGTCCGCGGACTTGAGACGGGTGCGGACGATTACATGACGAAGCCCTTTTCTACGGCGGAATTGATGGCCCGGGTCAGGGCTGTTCTGCGGCGTATCCGGCCAGCTCTCGTAGAAGATGTGGTCGTTCAGGGTGATATCAAGGTTGACCGTGCCGCGCACCGCGTGTGGCGGGCAGATAAAGAGATCCATCTTGGTCCGACGGAATTTCGATTGCTGGACCACCTTATTCAGCATCCAGGACGGGTGTTTTCCCGCGAGCAACTCTTGAACGCGGTTTGGGGCTCAGACGTTTTTGTTGAGGTGCGGACCGTTGACGTCCATATTGGTCGACTTCGCAAGGCCCTGAATAAATTCGATCAGGGAGATCCGATCCGGACGGTACGCTCGGCTGGTTATTCACTCGACGCTGCCTAAGGCGCGTTCTTGATCAGGCGGGTGTCTCACATCTGTGGTGGCACGGTTGTCTCGATGTGTTTTGCAAGCAAATCAATAATGCGCGCAAGTCTGTCACTCACATCTGTATCGGGATAGGCGGCGACCGCATGCGGGTCCGTGAAAAAACGTAGCGCGTCCAGTATCGTGAGTGCTTCCAGATCTGTTTGTGGTGAAGGCGGCCAGCCAGCTTTGCGCAGTATGCTGACAACGAGACCTTGGCGATGGAGATGGTGGGCAATTGCTTCCTCAGGCTTGTGCTGAATAACGAAGTGAAAGACCGACAGTGCTTCTGGATCGTTAGCCCGCTTGAATAGTTCGCTGCGAATGGCCTCGACAAGGGCGCGGAGCTTTGTGCGGACGGTCCGGTTCCTCTTGACCGCAAGGTCGCAGGCTTCGCGCATCTCTTCCATCCACCTGGCGGCGATCTCTGCAGCTAGCGCGTCCTTTGATGCAAAGTGCCGATAAACGTTCCCGTGGGACATGTTCAGGGTTCGTGCAATTCTAGAAATATTGACTGCCCGAACGCCGCCATGATCCGCAAGACGGATAGCTTCCCGCGTGACCGCACAGGGACTGTGGAAACAACATCAGTTGCCTATGCTGACCTGCTTTCTGGAAACATAAGACCGTCCGAAAACGGAGGGTACTTAGCCATGCGGGCGGGTACCCCAATTGACACCGCGCCATCATCGCTTGCCCGGGACAAGCAAGCGGCTCAGCAACTCTGGGACGGATCGCGGGAATTAATTGCCAGTCATTTATCGCCGCCCAAAGAACGAAAAAATCCGCTCAGATAAATCACTAAGCGGATTATTCAAGATCACGATTTGGTGCCGGGATTAACCGACCGCACGCCGCTTTTGAGGTGCTGGCGCGGCCAGCTGTCGTTGTGCGGCCTGGGCGTCGGCCCGTTTTTGGCTCGGCTGGAAAGCCATGTTCGCATGATGAGTGCAATATGATTTTCCGGGTTCTGTCTGTTGTCCGCAAAAATGAAAGTCATCTGAGGCCGGATCGCCAATGGGCCATTTACACATGTTCCGGCTCAGAGTGGCGACGGTTGTCATGTCTCCAGAGGTCAGGGTGATTGGGGCAATGAACTCAGGCTCACTGCTGCCTGCTTCGTGGGTGGGCTGCGTTGGTGCTGAGCGGAGCGTCGGCGCTGCGGGCTCAACTGGCGTGGTTTCATGGGCCAGGTCTCGGCCTCTTTGAGGCTTGGCGGGTGTTGCGCGGCCAGAAAGACCAAGCCGGTGGACCTTTCCAATGACTGCATTGCGGGTGACGCCGCCCATCTTGCCAGCAATTTGGCTAGCTGAAAGGCCTTCCGCCCAAAGCTTCTTCAAAAGCTCGACCCGTTCCTCGTTCCACGCCATGTGTAATCCACTCCCGTTTGACCGACGGCCCAATTATTTGCCTGCTGCGGTCCTTGCCCTGACTGAATCAATATATTGGGTCCGAAACAATCGGATACCAAAACGTTACCCAGATATAGTACATTTGGCAGCTACAAATACAACATGGCGCCAACCTGAATTTTTGCACACAATATCTAGCGTCGGAAAATTTGTTGAATTCGAAACCGACCATGCATTTAACGTGGTCCTGCCCCGGTTCGAATTGTGATGCCCGGCCTTGACCTTAGTGGTTTGACCCCACACATCGATGGCCGTTGCGTTGCGAAAAAAAGTGACGGACAAATCGGTGCCGATCGCCGTTTTCAGACGATTTCCAATTATGACAGGAACACCATGACCGAGATCGCCCCCAGTGCGGCCCTTGACGCCGACGTACCCGCAAAACCCGGACTTGGTGAACGTCGTTTCGGGTCCGTAAATTGGCTCGGTCTGCAAACCCTCTACATGAAAGAAGTGCGACGCTTCCTTAAAGTTGCCTTCCAAACGATTTTCGCGCCGGTCATTTCCACGATCCTTTTCCTCGTGGTCTTCATGCAGGCATTCGGATCCGTCCGCGCTCCGGTTAGCGGTGTTCCTTATATCGAGTTTCTCGCGCCTGGCTTGATCATGATGGCCATCCTAACCAACGCGTTTGCGAATTCTTCCTCGTCCCTGATCATCGGCAAGGTGCAAGGCTCGATCGTTGATGTGTTAATGCCGCCGCTTTCCGCTTCGGAACTAACTGTTGCATTTGTTGGCGGGGCGGCAACACGCGGGCTGCTTGTCGGGGCGGTGACAATGATCACCAGTGCTCTTTTCATGGCATTTTCATCGACTCCCATGGGCGTGTCTCACCCTTGGGCGATTGTCTATTTCGGTCTGATTGCTGCCCTGATGTTTGGCATGATCGGCGTTTGCGCTGGAATCTGGGCAGAAAAATTCGATCAGTTAGCGGCGATCACGAACTTCATCATCACACCGCTGACGTTTTTGTCCGGGACCTTTTATGCCATCGGCAGTCTGTCAGAGCCTTTTTACACCTTCAGTCAATTCAATCCGGTCTTTTACCTAATTGATGGCTTCCGGTACGGCCTGACGGGTGTCCATGAAGCGCCATTGCTGGTTGGCGTATCAGTTACATTTTTGCTCACTCTCGTGGTTGGCTGGATCTGTTACGCTCTCTTCCGATCGGGCTGGAAGCTGAAAAGCTGACAGGTTAGGCTTTAGCCATGGAAACAGTTGACCTCCTCCGCCAAGACCAAACGCACCTGGATTATGGCGATGACCAGATTATCCCCTTTAAAGTCGGAGAAACCTCCGTGCGGGGACGGGTTGTGCGTCTTGGACCCGCGATCGATGAAATTCTGAAAGCGCATCGATTTCCCGATGGCCCTAGCGAGCTTGTCGGCGAGATGGCTTGCCTCGTTGCCGCTATGGGGGCCAGTCTCAAATTTGACGGCAAACTGATCCTCCAGGCCCAGGGCAAGGGCCCTGTCCCTATGGTTGTCGCTGACTACACGGCCGACGGCGCTCTGCGCGCGACCGCCTCAATCCATGAGGGGGCCCATGATAAAAGCGGTCTCGGATCCCTTCTGGGTGAAGGCCATATGGTCGTGACGATTGATCAGGGCCCTGACATGGAACGCTATCAAGGGGTAACGCCGGTAGAAGGCGATACGCTGGAAAAAGCCGCGGTCGGCTATTTCATGCAATCTGAACAAATCCCCACGGTCGTGCGATTGGCTGTCGGCCGGATGAGCCGCCCGGGCGAAGGCGAAGTTTGGCGTGCCGGAGCCATTATGGCGCAGTTTGTCCCCGCTGAAGGCGGCGACCGGGAACGCGGTGAGGAAATCCTGAGGTTGGAAGACGACCAAGAAGTCTGGGACCGCGCTGAAGCGTTCGTCCAGTCAACCCAGGCAGACGAGTTGCTCGACCCGTCTCTCGCCCCTGAACAATTGCTCTACCGTCTTTTCCATGAAGACGGCGTGCGGGTATTTGATCGTAAGTCCGTCCGCGCCCACTGTCCGTGCCACGCTGGCAAGGTCGAAGCGGTCCTTTCGCGTTATGGCGAGGAAGAACTGTCTGACATGGCTGAAGACGGCGTCATCCGCGTCGAATGCGAGTTTTGCCGGACGAGCTACTTTTTTGGCCCCGATGGACGGGCGCTCCCGCAATAAGCCCTATGAAGAAAAAAGAATTCGACGACGAAATCGACGACATTGAACTTGAGCTGGCAAAGCTTCAGGAGACGGTGACCCGCAAGGGCATGAAAGTCGCGATCATCTTTGAAGGCCGTGACGCTGCTGGGAAAGGCGGTCTTATCAAGACCATCATGCGTCGGATGAACCCTCGGATCTGGCGGGTGGTCGCGCTGCCAAAACCGTCCGACCGCGAACAGACCCAATGGTATTTTCAGCGTTATGTGGCGCACTTGCCGGCCGGCGGGGAGATCGTGCTTTTTGATCGGTCCTGGTACAATCGTGCGGTGGTCGAGCCGGTCATGGGGTTTTGTACCAAGGAACAGTACCAACACTTTATGTCGGAAGTGGTGATGTTTGAGCGCATGTTGACCGACAGTGGTATGCATCTCTTGAAGTATTGGCTGAATGTTTCTGCCGAGGAGCAAGAAGAGCGATTTGAAGATCGCGCCAAAGATCCGCGCAAGCGCTGGAAGCTATCGCCAATCGATCTGGAAGGTCGTCGTCGGTGGGCGGAGTTTTCCATCTATCGTGATAAAATGCTGGAACAGACCCACACGGACTATGCGCCGTGGCAAACGGTCACCGCTGACGACAAGGAAGCAGCGCGGCTGAATTGTATCAAGTCGATACTTGACACAGTTCCATATGAATACAACAGGCCGGCCTTTGATCCGATTGATTTGCCGCCTCGCCAAACACCCGCATCAGTTGGTTATGAGGCCACCGGTATCGTCGATAAATTGGCGGTGAAAGAGTATTATAAGTGAGATGGGGCGATGATCTCATTTGACGCGCTTGAGGCTGCCGACGTTTACAACGAGCCCTTCCGGTTCCTGGCAGGAAAGAATGTAGTCTCGCGCGAGGCTGCCAGTGACGTGAGGCGAGACTATCCGTCGATTGGCAAGTCCGGGTATTTGCCTCTTTCCAAGCTAGAAAGCCGCGGCGCGTTTGAGTTGCTTATCAAAGATCTGCAGTCTGATCAGTTGGCGCAAGTACTCTCCCAAAAGCTGGGCCTGGATCTCATCGACAAGCCGCGCATGATCACGGTGCGTCGGCTTTCCAAAATTGGCGATGGGCGGATCCACAATGATAGCTTGTCAAAAATATGCACCATGCTGATTTATTTGAATGATGGCTGGGATTCCGCAAAAGGCGGTGCTATTCGAGCACTTAACGGCGCCGACAATATGGACGATTTTGCTCTTGAAGTGGCGCCGACTGCGGGCAACGTCTTCGCATTCGCGAGGTCAGAGGCCAGCTGGCACGGCCATCCCCCGTTCGAAGGCGAACGCTATGTTGTACAGACTACGTTCCTGACTTCTCAAGAGGAACTTGATCGCAAGGAAAACCGCGGCGGTTTGCAACTCATGCTGAAAAAACTTAATCCGTTTGCAAATTAACGAACAAGCTTGAAGATCTGGTTTAGGTTATTCTGGAAAAGAACGCTGTAGCCGCGCTTTGCAGCAAGCGTTTCCAGTTCTTCGCGTTCGGCCAGATGGGATATCTCGACCATCAACAGAGTTGGCAGCATCTCGGCTGCGGCGATTTCCAGAAATGGCCTGAGAGCGGTTATTTCATGCCCTTCAATGTCGACCTTCATGGCATCGATCGCCTCGATTTTCTGTCTTTTTAGAATTGCGGACAAAGGCGACGTCTTAACTTCACTGGAGCCGTCCGGATCGATGCGGTTCATTCCCCGATTGTTGCGATTGGGCTCGAAGCTTGCCGTGCCCTCGTGGTCGCTGGCAGCGATTTCCAGTACCGTCACATCGTCCGATGCGGAAGAGACAAAAACATTAGTCCGTAGGCGGCGAGCCATTTCCGGGTCCGGTTCAATGCCCAAAGACTTGAGCTGCTTGCCTGCACGTCGTGCCTCGGCAAGGCAGAAAAGCGTATATAGGCCAGCGTTCGCGCCCACATCAACAAACTGGAAGGGCGTGCTGGATTTTCCTTGTATTTCCATGCTGAGGATTTTGCGCTCTTCCGGATCCCAATGGGTTGGGGTGAGAAAGACGCGTTTCTCAGCAATATTGTCGAAGGGGTAGAGCCGTGCCCTTGCGCCTTCGAATATCTCAACGTCATAAGGTTGCTGCGCCCGCCCGCCGGCGGGTCCCAGAAGAAGCGAGGCCATTTTCCGTCCAGCGTAAGTGTAGGGGAGCTGCGCGGCGATCTCCCGAAACCATTTCTGACGGGGCGTTAAGCGATAGGTGCCAAAGGGTGGATCGACAGAACGGTTCACCTGTCGGCTCCCCCTGCCTTTGGCGCATCTTCAGATCTTTCAATGTGACTGAAGTCCCCATTGTCGCTCTGGGATTTGTGCTGCTCGTACATTTTGACATCACGCAACCACCGTCCGTACGCGGTGATAGAAGAGAAAATAAATCCGTCCATTCCCGCGCGGAAAAAGCCGTCGAGAAAATACCGTTTTGCAAAGTAGAATGGCATCGCAAAAAGGATACGGACGACCAAGATCCAATAGGGCTTTGGCCTTAAATTGTCAGCGCGCGTCGATGAGTTCTTGTTCAGTTTTTGGACAAGGTGGGCCGTGTCCCGAAATGCGTGATGCAAGATCGGGGACTTGAGTGTGCCGATTACGGCGCCAGGGGGAACATCGAACTGGTCCCAAACAGGGTGATCGGGGATCCGGTGGTGGCGCTTATTATAGAGCTTGTGACGGACCTGTTGGCCGAACCCGATCCATGGAGCGCCTCTTGGCGGTGCGAAGTACATGGGCGTGCGAAAGGCTGTAACGGCTGGAGTGCCGTTGGCAAAAAGAGCGCGGATCTCCTGGGCCAATTCCTCAGAGACGATTTCATCGGCATCCAGATCAAAAAGCCAGTCCGACGGACATGCGTCTTCGGCAACTCGCTTCTGTGAGCCATTCCCAAGCCATTCTTGGTGGATGATCCTTGCGCCCGCGGCCTCAGCAATTGCGACGGTCTCATCCGTTGAACCAGAGTCGACAATGACCACTTCGTCAACAGCTCTCTGTGCTGCACGAACCACCTCACCTATCAGGCGCGCTTCGTTCTTGGTGCGGATATAAGCAGAGACGGGAGTACGGGAGGTCATGGGAAGGGCGTGCCCTGACTGACCTCGTTAGGTCAAGTCCCACCCCATTTACGAATAGAACTGATATCAAGTAGTCGATGAATTCGTTCGCGATGCGGAGTTACGTTCGTTCGCGACGACCATCTCAATGAGGTTTTCAACGACGGAAGAAACCTGATCGAAGTAATGGGGGGCTGCGGTTTCAGCTTCGACAAGTTCGGTTCGGAATTTTTCGGTCCAAAAATCCCCCTTGCGACGGAATAAGAAAATCCACCCAATAAATACAGTAAGGCCGAGTATCACGGCCATGATGATACCATCGAACGTTGAGCCTCTGACTGCCTCCACGTCTGAAAACAGGTGATAGCGCGTGACGATATGCGCCGCGACCCATGTCGAAGCTGCTACCATCACGACGTTCGCAATCCATTCCATCAAATTGACATAGAACTGAATGAGCCAAGTGATGGTCGATGCAAACCGGTCGAGATACTCAGCCCGCTTCGCGTTCCATATGGCGACTTTGATCCAGTTTTTGCCTCGGCTGGACCAAAGCCCATTGCCTCTGCGCACCTGAGAATAAGCGCAACATTCAGTGATCCGAGAGACTATGTCGCTCACCCGCTGTTTGATATGAAAAGACAGCTGGTGCGCTTGGACGTCGATAAAAAGAAAAAAGATAACCCGCAGGAAATATCGAACGATAATCGATGCCAAAGCGACAGCCGCTAGTGCCGTGAGTGTCGAGCCTAAGGGCGAGCCAGCGAAGACTTGCTCGACCAAGTTGGGCATCATTACAACGGCTTCTGCCCCTAAAAAATAGTGCCGTGCGAACAGATCGAAGCAGTAAAGAAAGCCAAAGAATGCAGCCAAGCCGCTCGCTCGCATGCCGAAGTAGTAAGCCAAAACCTTAAACTGCGTTTTTGTGGCAGTCCGATAAAACAGTTTGTCCGCTTCGAACTGGCGGGCGGTATCCCGTTTCAACTGGCTTGAAAATGGGAACACAAACCCTGCTGTCCGGCCAACTTCATTGGCTCGGATCATTTGGTTCGCAGAGTCGAGTTCACCTTGAGCTTCGAACTGGTCAGCTTGAAAAGGTGACTCGTTAAAGTCACCAGTCTCGTCATAATGATGATCGGTCATATTCAATCCGCGCGAGCGATGCGCGTTCCCCTTTGAGAGGGGGATAATAATTGGTTAACGGGTGCCTTCAATTCAGAACCGCGTTGATTGCAGCTTTTGGTTGCGAGTGTTGCTGGTCTGCCGTCTTCGACCTAATGACCTAGTTCGATCTCATTCGCTTTAACGCGGGCGTCTGCGCTGGCCCTGTCCGCCACCTTGTCCGCCACCTTGTCCGCCACCTGGCGGTCTTTGAAACTGACCGCGTCCTTGTTGGCGACGCTTGCCAGGAGGCGGCGTGTATTTCTCAAGCTCCAGTAAGGTGAAGTCGTCGACGAAGGTCGTCGCGAGTGCCCGCTGTTCAGGGCCGAGGTCGCTTTTGAGGCCTGCCACCAGTGTGGCGGGCAGGGGCGTTGCCACCAGTTCATTTCTGGCATTGTCTTCATAGATCATCGCCCAGGCGAGGGCCATCGTCGGATCATGACGAGGATCGGTCGGGTTCGCCAAGCGCATGGCAAGAGCGCGCTGGGCTCTTGGTTCGCCGGCAAAGGCGGCTCGGTTCAACCATAGATTGGCCTCGTCTGTGATCAGTGAGGTTTCGGTGTTGTTAGGGGTGCGCGCGTCGAAAAGACAGGCGCTTAGCTCGTATTGAGCCGCTTCCTGACCTTCGCCCATGGCCGAGGCAACGCGGTAGGCCGGGAGGGCTTTCTCGCATCCATGTTTTTCTTCGAGAGCGCGTGCCTGGGCGAGGACGGTGGCGCTTGGGGGTGGAGGGGCGTCCGCCGTGCGCCCGTTTTTTTCCGGCCTATCGGTTGACGCGCACGCGGCAAGAAGAAGGCATGGGCCTGCAAGGAGGCCGGCGAGCAGCTTTGTCAGTAAGGTGAGATTTGCCACCCGATCGCGTTCCCGTGGCATTGCTGTGCATTCTCTCATTGATGTCCTCCAGCCCAGTTTGAAGCCCTTAAAGCCGATGCCCCTAAAGCCGACGCCTCTATGGCTGATGCCTCTATGGCTGATGTCTGGGCGTGCTTTATTCCAATGGTAAACGCGCAGGCGCGCTGTTTCCGTCGCTGTCACATCTGCGTGGTAAGCCAGCCGAGCTAGAGACGAGCTAGAGATAGGCAAAAAAACGGCGCCCCGCATTGTGGGGCGCCGTTTCGCTCATTTGAGCATAGTGTGAAGAGGAAGCTTAGGCCGACTTGCGACGGCGACCGGCAAATCCAAGGCCGGCAAGGCCGGTCAGCAGGAATGGCAGGGCCGCTGGAAGAGGAACTTCCGCGATATCAAAATCGCCAATGGCACCTGAGCCGCCGAATTCGAAGATCGCCGTACGGAAGACGACGCCGCCGATATTGATAGCGGTGAACTCGTTCGGGAACTCGTTATCGCCGGTGTCGGTGTTGATGCCAGGGCCGGTGAGCGCAAAGACGGTGTTAAGGTCAGCGTCTAGAAGCGTGATTGTGAGTTGGTTGGTCGCTAAGTCGAAAACGTTGAGGCTGTTGAAGACTTTGTCTTCTTCGAACGCGAACTGAATCATGCCGCCGGTCGCGTTATCGTCCACACGGCACGACCCCGCGCCGCAGTCGCCTTCCGCAATCGCCAGGACGTTGCCAGGCATTAAATCTTCGATGGCCATGGTCGAAGGATCATCGAAGCCAGCTGCCAGGTCAGCATCGCCGTTCGCGCCGCTGCCAGAGTTGTTCGTGTCGATGATGATCGCGAAGTCGTTGGCAGTGCCGCCGCCATTGCTCTCAGCGGTTACTGTCAGGACGTCAATTTGGTCAAACAGGATTTCGCCGTTGCCGAAGCCGTCGTTCAGGTCAACTACAGACGCTTGCGCGACTGTGGTGAGTGCCAGCGTCGCAACGCACGCGGAAAAAAGTGTTTTCATAGTTCAAACCCCCAAGGGAAATACGATGAGCTCTGGATTGCACTTGTTGTACCAAATGAAAACAGCCTCAGGGTTAATTTGCTTAAATTTCACTCAATATTGAGCGACAATTTTAGGCAATTTTCTTAATTTTCTCCGAAGCGGGGTGGTGACTGAGGCAATGAAACTCTCGCGTGCCCTGATGCCGTCCAGAACCTGCAGAAAAAAAGACGCGACTTACTAATTCAATTGATCGCGAACGCTCTGGGCGGTCTGCGGGAAGTCAGTGAACAGCCCGTCGACCCCTGCTCGGTAATATTGGGAAAGTTCTGTCTCAATATCGGGCACGGACGGGTCAACCTCGTCATCCCGAAAGGTCCAGGGATGGATTGTAAGCCCGAGGGCGTGGGCCTCGTCAACAAAACTAGATCGAACCCGTCCATTATCGAATGTCATTGTATCGCGGATAAGGGTCTTGCTCGGCCCGACGCCGTCGGCATACGCGGCAAGATCTCCTAGCGAGATGTTTGGCCCGGCAGCGGACGTTTCCTCATAAATGAGCTGAATGAGCTCGTAGTCCGAATTTTCGCCCAATCTGGCTCTAAGCCGCTTCAGGATCTGCGGCTCAAAAGACTGAATGAATACCGGTCCAACAAAGCCCTCTAATTCAGAGAGCAAAGCGTCGTCGAATGTCAGATCTATGGCTTCAAAGATCTCCGGATGCTTGGTTTCGGGATAAAGTCCAATGGGCGTCTCGCGGGTCTTGTTTGCAGCGCTCACAAGGGCGACGACCTCTTTAAAAGTCGGGATCAGGAACCGGTCATCGAATTGGGTCGACCGGCCCGCCCGTGGTTGACGGGCACGGAGTTTTTTCAGCTCCGTCAGGGTGAAGTCTTCTACCCACCAGTCGGTTCGGATTGACTGGCCAGAAGGGTCCGACTTTTTGCGGTCTGAAAACGCCGGGTAATCGCCAACATTGGTCGTGGTTGAGAGATAGCGGTCATGCCGTGCCACCAGGACGCCGTCTTTGGTGATCACGAGATCCGGTTCGACAATGTCCGCCCCTTGCTCAATCGCGAGGCCATAGGCTTCCAGTGTGTGCTCCGGTCGCTCGCCCGACGCGCCGCGATGGGCAATAACAAGGGGCGCCTTGCCCGAAAGGGTGTTCCATTGCCCGGTGCTATGTTGGGGGCTCTCTTTACCGCTGGCATTCTTGCTTTCGGAAGCGTTCTCTTTGGAGGCCATTGGGGCGGTGTCTCCTGAACCAGGCGCGCATCCAACCGCGATAGCACCAGTGAAAAGCGCGATCAGGCGCCCAATGAGGGAAGGGGCAAAGCGGCGTCGGCTGCGGGTCATGGTCATTCCCAAAGTGGCATTGAAACGTGAGGCCCAAAAGCGAAGCTTGGGTCGGTGAGATGTTTTCTCTACTCTAGAGCAATGCGTAGGGCGAGTAGGCGACAATATGTTGGAGATATTTCATGGAGCGGTGAAGGCGATCGCGCTAGGGCTTATCAAAGTCTATCAGCTGACGCTGTCCCATGTATTTTATTTTTTGGGCGCCCGATGCCGCCACGGGCCGTCGTGTTCCGCTTATGCAACTGAAGCGATTTCCCGGCATGGCGTTTGGCGCGGTGGCTGGCTCACCATTTCTCGTTTGCTGCGGTGTCATCCGTTCGGCTCCCATGGCTGGGATCCCGTACCTGAAACGCTGGAGCCGCAAGGTTGGCGTTTCTGGCGATACGGCGATTGGGCGTGGACGGAGCGTCCCGCTTATCCTGAAGAGGGCGGCCACGACAAGCACTCCCAATCGGCCTGAGTTTTGATGATCAATTCGACCTCTACTCTGCCGTCGATTGCCTTTGCGACCTGCCGAGCACAGCCTGACTTTCAGCCAAGCGACGCCATCGTTGCTGAGGCCTTGAAAGCGCGCGGGATAGCGGTGCGCCCGGTTGCCTGGAATGGTGACCAAGCCGCATTTGATAGCGCTGACCTTATCGTGGTCAGGTCCACTTGGGATTACTATGCTGATCGGGAGGGGTTTGCGGCCTGGCTGGCGGGCTTGCGGCAGCGAGACAATGTCTTCAATGCACCGGCATTGATGGGGTGGAATTATTCAAAACGATACCTTGCGCGGTTGCGCGAACAGGGCGCGCCGTTGCCCCCGACTGTCTTCTGTGCACCAACCAAGGCCGATATCGCTTCGGCGATGGACGCGCTCAATGTCGAAGAGGCCGTTGTGAAACCGGTTATCGGCGCTGGCGGGATCGGGTTAACTCGGGTCAAATCGGGGTCCGACGCTGATTTTCGCCGCGCCGCTGAGGCGTTGAAGGGCAGCGCCGCCATCGTCCAACCAGTCCTCCATGAGATAACAACGCTCGGTGAGACGTCATTTGTGTTTATCGATGGACGCTTTTCCCATGCGGTCCGAAAACGCCCGGTGGGCGGTCGCCTTCTTTGTCAGGAAGAGCATGGCGGGACGTCCTCTTTGGTGGTGCCGTCCAATGAGACAATTGCCGATGCGTCAAAGGTTCTGGACATGGTCCCGACCGCGCTTCCAGATGGGACAAAGATCGGCAAACCGCTCTATGCCCGTATTGATGCGATCGTTTCTGATCCCCAAATTGACGAAAGCGCGGTCGAAAGGCTTGACGCCGCCTTCCAGCTCATGGAAGTCGAACTGATTGAGCCAGAACTCTTTTTTAACCTCGCCCCGGCGGCCGCAGAGCATTTTGCCGAGGCGATCATCCACAGATTGAAGTGAACTGACATGGTAGCGATTACTTTGCCCGATGGTGCCGTCCGCGAATTCGACGGGCCTGTGACAGGCACGGAGATCGCTGAGTCCATTTCAAAGTCATTGGCGAAAAAAGCGATCGCAATCCGAAAAGACGGCGAGCTGGCCGACTTGTTCGCGCCAATCGAGGCCGACGCTAACGTGGCGATCGTCACCCGCGACGATGCCGATGACGCTCTGGAACTGGTCCGTCACGATGCAGCGCACTTGCTCGCCCAGGCGGTTCAGGACTTGTTCCCTGGCACCCAAGTGACCATCGGCCCGGTAATAGATGACGGTTTCTTTTACGATTTTGCCCGGGACGAGCCGTTTTCGACCGATGATCTTGAGGCCATCGAAAAGCGGATGATGGAAATCGTCGACGAAGCCCGCCCAACCAAGCGTGAGGTCTGGGATCGTCAGCAGGCGATCGATCACTTCAAGTCTATCGGCGAACACTACAAAGCTGAGATTATCGCCGATCTTCCCGAGGGGGAAGATGTCAAGATTTATTGGCACGGCGACTGGCATGATCTATGTCGCGGACCGCACCTTCCGTCTACGAAGCATATTGGTAAATCCTTCAAGCTGATGAAGGTTGCTGGCGCTTATTGGCGCGGTGATCACCGCAATGCCATGTTGCAGAGGATCTATGGGACGGCGTGGCTCTCCGACAAAGACCTCAAAGCTTATCTGACGCGACTTGAGGAGGCGGAAAAACGCGACCACCGCAAGCTGGCCAAGGTCATGGATCTCTTCCACTTTCAGGAAGAAGGGCCCGGGTCAGTCTTTTGGCACGCCAATGGTTGGACATTGTTCCAGAAGCTGATCGCCTACATGCGCCGACGCCAGGATGCGGCCGGCTATGTTGAGATTAATACCCCCGACCTGCTCGATTATTCACTTTGGGAAACCTCTGGCCACGCTGAGAAGTTCGGCGAGAACATGTATTCAACGGTGATGCCGGACGAGCGAAAATACGCGCTTAAGCCGATGAATTGTCCAGGCGGCGTTCAGGTCTACAATTACGGCCAGCGTTCCTATCGAGAGCTGCCCTTGCGCATGGCTGAGTTCGGCAAGGTTCACCGGTATGAACCCTCTGGCGCATTGCATGGGATCATGCGTGTGCGTCACTTTACGCAGGATGATGCCCATATTTTCTGCACGCCGGAACAGCTTCAGGACGAATGCCTGACTGTCGTCGACCTTATTCTCGATATCTACAAGGACTTTGGTTTTGAGGACGTCCGGATCAAGTTCTCCGACCGCCCTGAGGCAAGAATTGGCGACGACGCAGTTTGGGACAAATCCGAGGCGGCGCTGAAGCACGCTCTGGAAGCAACGGGTCTTCCCTATGGGGTGAACCCGGGTGAAGGCGCGTTTTACGGACCCAAGCTGGAGTTCGTGTTACGAGATGCAATCGGGCGCGACTGGCAGTGCGGCACGCTTCAAGTTGATTTTAATCTGCCTGAGCGCTTCGACACGACCTATGTAGGCGAAGATGGCGGTCGCCATCGACCAGTGATGTTGCACCGGGCCCTGTTTGGTTCGCTGGAGCGTTTTACCGGGATCCTGATTGAACACCATGCCGGTGCCTTTCCACTTTGGCTTGCCCCGAGGCAGGTCGTAGTGGCGACGATCACGTCAGATGCTGATGGGTATGCAGAAGAAGTACGCGACGCATTTGTTGCCGCCGGGTTAAAGACTGATATTGATCTGCGTAATGAGAAAATCAACTACAAGGTGCGCGAGCACTCTGTGAGCAAGGTGCCCGCGATTGCTGTTGTCGGTGCGCGCGAGGCTGAAGAGCGCAAGGTCTCAATTCGTCGGTTAGGCCAAAAAGACCAGAAGGTCCTGTCGCTGGATGAGGCGATCAAAGCCTTGGCCCATGAGGCGACACCTCCGGATCTGAAGCGCGCGAAGGCGGCGGCTTCTTAGTTGACAGTTCGGCCTGGTGATTTGAGTTAACACATCGTTAACCGGTAGCGTCGGCGTTCTCGCGCCGGTGTTACCTTTGAGTAACCACAACCAATTCTAATAACGCTACTGCTAAGGGAATTATTCGAGGGCAAAGAGATTTTTTGTGGACGGCGCGTCGCATTCTAACAAGGAGGGTTCCCGTTTCCCGGCGAAAGCGCATGAGACAGCGGCCCAGCGGTCGGTCTCTGCTATCGTGGTGTCGTATTTCACCGGTCCCCTTCTTGCCCGTTCCCTAGAGGCGCTGCGCCATCAGCCGGAAATCGCCGAGATTATCCTAGTGGACAATGGCAACTGGCCGGGCGCTGTTGATGAAGTGATCGGCGATGAAGCTAACAGCCAAGAAGGTGATCAAACGCCCGTGACGGTGATCACGGGGCATGGCAATGTTGGGTTTGCAACCGCTTGTAATCTCGGGGCGAGGCGGGCAACCGGTGACTTTCTCTTGTTCATCAATCCTGATGCGATCCTGCCCCAGGGCGGGCTTGCAACCCTGCTTGCCGACGGCGCCGAGCTTGCCCGGCCATGGGTGCTTGCGCCGAAACTCGTCAATCCCGACGGGACAGAACAACAGGGCTCGCGCCGGGCGACGTTGACCCCCTGGCGCGCCTTTGTTGAAGCGACCAAGCTTTACAGGTTCGCCCCGCGTCATCCATACTTTCGGCGGTTCAATCTACACACTGATCCGTGTCCGGATGGTGTAACGCCGCTGCCGTGTATCTCAGGTGCCGCTTTTCTGGTGCCTGCGGAAGACTTCTCGGCGATAGGCGGTATGGATGAAAAATACTTTCTGCATGCAGAGGATGTGGACTTTTGTCTTAGGTTTTCCAATGCGGGCGGGGCGGTTTACTTTGACCCCAATGTGAGTGTGACGCACTTTAAAAGTTCCAGCCGCGTAAGTCCCTTGAATGTGGAATGGCGCAAGACAGCTAGTCTGCTGCGGTATTTCGGTGTCCATTTTAAAGATGAGTACCCGCGCCCATTCCTGTGGCTTGTCGGGGCAAGCCTTTGGGCGCTGTTCGCGGTTAAGGCCGGGATCCGAACCCTTTCAAACGTCCTTGGATTCCTCGGTCTTCGCGCGCGGCGGGGGCGGCGAAGCCTCAAGCGCGCACGAGAGATTGCCTCAGTTCGATCTGGCCGCTGAAAATCACTTCAAAGTTTTTTAGTCATAGTGATAACTGTGTTTTCACCCAACCAAAGATTTTGCGTTTCTCTGGAAACTTCTTGGAATCCGAGGGCTCGATAAATCGACATGGAAGCTTCAAGACCTTCCGTTGTTTCCAGAAAGACCTCTGAAAACCCCTCAGTACGAGCATAGTCCATCGCGGTATTGACCAAGGTCTTGCCGAGTCCCAGCCCGCGGGCTGAAGGGTCTGCCAAGATCCAGCGCAATTGTCCGTGAGCGTCGTTTGGTGCGCTAGCGGTTTCGCGGCGGACCATGGCTGCGGTCGCTAGGAGCTTGTCGGCTCTTTCGGCAAACCAGATACGCCCTTGGCCCTTATTGTCCAGAATGTACTCCGCAATGGTGCGAGCCACGTAGGCTTCAAAGACAAGGCCGAAGTGATTGTCTTCGCCTTCATAGGCGGTGCCGTGAAGGGCGATCAGCCGACCGAGGTCCCCAGGGTGTAAGTCATGTCGTATGTTTATCTCGTTGTGCATATCCCAGCTGTCCTAAGTGAAAAGCCTCTTGAAAAAGCGCAAGCCATCACTTGCCTATTTTCGAATAAAGCCTTCCAGGGAAAAAAGATAAAGCTCCCTCGGGGCCCCACCTTCGATTTTTGCTCTGGTCGTTCCCAGTGGGATGATCTGACGAAAGGCGCCCTTGACCTCGGCAGCTTCTGGCGATTCAGAAACGAAGAGGATGCGTTTGTGGGTGGCCGGATCAAACGGGAAAAACGCCTCATAATGGTGGTCGATCCGATTGTTGGAATCCCAGGCGATGACAGTGGGATCTACACGACGCGCGTAGTACAGAAGGCCGCCGATAACATCTCTGTCGTCAGACATAACGACGTCATATTGCGCCGCGAGCTTTGCCACGTCCTCGCCGTGATGGTCCCAGCCCTGCAAACTGGAAACCGGCCGGGCAAGGCCGATGCTGTGGGCGATGGCAGGATTGATCAGGGCGACCATAAAGATCAGCAACGCCGCGCCATTAAGCCCGTTACCTGCCTTCAGCCAGTTTTCTTTGGTATTGGTCAGGGCCCAGCCGCTGATCAATATAATGGCAGCAGGATAGCTCGCTGCTGCCCAGTTTGCATGGGCGCGGGATAGGAATGCCTGTATACTGACGATGATGAGTGCAGGGAGGATAAATGCGAGAAGCAGCCGCCCTTTCGCAGTGTTGACGCTGGCAAGGCCCGCTGCGATGGCCATCGCAAAAATGATTGGCCCGGCAACGCCGAACTGACCACCTATGAAAGCGGCCAGTTCAA
This sequence comes from Pseudomonadota bacterium, assembly GCA_038522945.1. Taxonomy (GTDB): domain Bacteria; phylum Pseudomonadota; class Alphaproteobacteria; order Caulobacterales; family Parvularculaceae; genus MED-G105. The sequence continues at coordinate 47,604 of JBCBJV010000011.1, read as the reverse complement.
CTGGGTGACCGAACGTCCCGTTCCAGTCTGCATTATCAGCCGTATGGGAAAGGGTCTGGAAGTCATTTTGCGCGTTCCAAAGAATGTTCGGTAACATGACGATCCCGGCGCTCACGCCCATGATCGCAAGGTGCCAGGGCTTCCAGACGCGCCGGATCATCGGGCTCAAAAGATAGGCCAGTCCGAGGCCGATGATGAAATACACCATGGCGTATTTCGACATCATGCCAAGGCCGACAACCATACCAAGAAGGGCTGCCTCCTGAATGGAGGCGTGTTTGTCTCTTGATGTGCTGGCGCGACTGACCGATTGACCGGAGAGGCTTCCTTTGGGCACGCGGCGCAAGAGTAGAAAAAGACCTGCGCTGAAGAAAAACAGCATCGGTGCGTCGGTGGCGATGAGTGTCGATGAAAGCCCTACCCCGGGAAGCAGTATCCATGTGATCCCGGCCCAGAAGCCCGCTCGCTCATCATAAAGATGCCTGGCCGTCAAAAAGATGAAAGTGGCCGTTCCCATATGAAAGAGTAGCGCCGGAAGGCGTGTTGCCCATTCCACGTTGCCAAACATCGTGGTGGTGGCTGCGATGGCCCAGGCAATCAAGGGAGGCTTGGAGTAATATCCGAATGACGGAGTTTGAGCCCAGTACCAATACTGCGTTTCGTCCAGGCCAAGGTTCAGGGGCGTGACCATCAGAATAATCAGCCTTAGGATCGATAGACCAACGATGATGGTCATAAAGCCGGTGAAATCTGCCTTCAGGGAGATCGGGACGGCCTTGGCGGGCTGGTCAGTCGCGTTCATTTTTCGACCCTGTAAACCGTGAGTTGAATGTCGTCGCCGTTGGAATAATTGAGCCCCTTAATCACGCCGAGTACCCTCAGTTCAAGACCGTTCAAGGTGGCTTGTTCCTCAAATCGGGCAAGGTGACGCTCTTCAATTGCGATGGCGCGGGGCCTTGAGGAGGCGGTTGCACGCTCATCAGCTGCCCGTCTTGCAGTGGCTTCTCCGCCAGCAAAGCCTGTCTCGGTGCCAAGCAAAAAGACAGCTGATGGTTCTCTGTATCCCGAAATCAAGGTGGGCAATGCTCCATCATGCAGGGCATGGAGATCGGCTTCGTCGATCATACGGTTAAGCTGTTGGCTGACCGTCAGGGTGGCGATTGAGGGCAAAATAAACTGCAGGATGGCAATCCCAAAGCAGGCGCTTGCCACGCACGCCAGGACAGTGCCTTGCATGGGGCGACGGTGGGTATGCAGCCAGAGGCTCGCCCCACAAAGCCCCGTGATCAAGGCTGCGAACATTGCGCCGGGCAGGCGCAGTGAAGGAGCGTTAAAGTAAGCGGGGATAATGATCAGTAGGCTGATGGCGAGTAAACTAACAGCGCCGTAAACAAGAAGGCCGACACGGTGCGCGCGGCGATGCTGGCTTACGACACCGCCCCGCAGAGTTCGCAACGTAAGCAGTATCAGCGCGGGATAGAGCGGCAAGGTGTAATGGGGCAGTTTCGTTGCTGTCACCTCGAAGATGAGCCAAGCAGGCAGGATCCAGCTAATCAGAAACCAGACCACCTTCTGATGACGTCGTTTCCAGGCACTGATTGCGGCCATGGGCAGCAAGGCAGCGGCTGGCCACAATAAAAACCACACGAGGACAAAATGATAGCCCGGTGGACCGCCATGGTGTTCTTGGGAGGTACCGATTTTGCCAGCCATGTCACCGCCAAGGGCTTCGGCAAAAAAACGCCCCTCAGTGGCGATGCCGATACCGATCAGCCAAGGCATGACGATGATGGCCAGGATCGCAACGCCAAAGTGTGGCTTGAGGGATCTGATCAACTGCCACTTAGGGTATCGAAGCTTTAGGCAAATGATGGTCAGCCCCGACACTAGCGGTCCAATCGGACCTTTGATCAAAATACTGACAGCTAGGGCGATCCAAAAAATGGACACCACCACAAACGCAGGCTCGCGCTCTTGGTTTGGAAGTCCCTCGTTTAACGACCCTCGCCTCAGAAACAGAAACGCTAGAGTTCCTTGCGCAGCTGTAATGGCCGCCAGGAGCATGGCATCTGTCTTGGCGATGGTGGCCTCGCCCATGGCCACAGGGGCACTTGCGAGCAGTAGCCCGGCGACCAGTCCCGGCAGGGGACCATAGGTGTGGCCCGCAATCGCGGCGATGAATAGGCAAGCAAGGGTTATCCCAAGCACCGACGGCAGGCGATAGGCCCAGATTTCCCGCGCTTCCACTGATGAAAACGCCTTGACGGAGGTGGCCTGCAGCCAATGGATCCCGACGGGTTTTTTGTTGCGTTCATCGTCCTGGAACTGGATCCGGACATAATCACCTGTCTCCAGCATTTGCGCGGTGGCCTGGGCAAACCGGGACTCGTCACGGTCGAGGGGTGGGAGGGCGAAAAGCCCTGGTAAGCTGCAAAACACGGCAAAGGCGGCAACCAGCGCATACATTCGTCCCAAGCTCAGGGCCCGCCGGCGATCAGTGCGTTGGTCGACCTTTGGATCCAGCGCCCGAAATGCGGCTTGCTCTCCTTTGTGGACGTCGCTCGAAGGGGGTGAAAGTGACATGGCGTTGACGGGTGGCCCTGTTTTGTCGGTCGACCAAGACGAGGCCGTTGAATTCTCGTATGCGTGGTTTCAATTATGGACGCTTTCTGCAATCAACCCCGAACGAAAGCGAGATTGTCGACGTGATATTGTGACTGACGGTGACGAGACAGCAACGCCGGCGGCGTTTTTTGGGCGCATTTCATCCGGGATTGATGCGATTGACCGAGATGATCAGGTCCCCAGCACGTCAGAACGAGACCTGGAGGTCTCTGTCGTCACACCCATGTACAATGAAGAAGGCGGCGCCGAAGCGCTCATCACTGAAATCGCGACTGCTCTTGACGGGATTGCCCATGAAATCCTTGCGGTGGATGACGCTTCGACCGATGGGACACAAGGGGCATTAAAGAGCGCCAGGCAGCAATTTCCGCAATTGCGGATCCTGCGCCATGGCGAAAATGCAGGGCAGAGCCGCGCCATTCGAACAGGCGTCCTCGCTGCCAGAGGTAAAGTGATCGCGACCCTCGACGGCGACGGCCAGAATAATCCGGCTGATTTCCCGAGGCTTCTTGAACGCCTCGCGGCAGAACAAGGCCCGGCTGGCGAGCCGACAGCGATGGTTGCCGGTGAGCGGCAGAAACGTCAGGATACAGCCGCCAAGAAGTGGGCCTCCAGAATTGCCAACGGCGTTCGGTCAAAAGTGCTCAACGATGGCGCGGCGGATACCGGCTGCGGGCTGAAAGTGTTCTTGCGCGATGCCTATTTGCGGTTGCCCTATTTTGATCATTCCCACCGATATCTCCCCGCCCTTATGGTACGTGAAGGGTTTTCTGTGGTCTTTGAGCCGGTTTCCCATCGGGCACGGGCGCACGGTGCCTCAAAATACACCAATTTGGGAAGATTGGCAGTTGCGTTTCGCGACCTGCTAGGTGTCATGTGGCTAAATCATCGCGCGCGCTCGCCAAAGAACATTTACGAGGTTCAGTGCGGGCAAAGCTGTGATAAGATCCCGAAGAGTAATCGTGCCCGGGGATTGGAAGACTTATGAACGTCGCGCAAATGTTTCCGCTATTGACGGTTGGCTTGATCATCTATGGGGTGCTGACTCTCGCCAATTTCACTGTTGGGCCGAATAATGAAATTTGGCATATGGTGCTCGTGGTTGAGCTGCCGCTCCCCTCTGATGAAGTTTGGAGCATTCGAGGCGGTGATATCTTCCTCCTGGGCAGCATGGGGCTTTTGTTCGTCGAGCTTATTCGCGCAACGAAAACCGACACCAATTCGCTCACCAATCACGCCCTGTCGTTTATCCTGTTCATTATCGCGTTGATGGTGTTCATTTTTGTGCCCGGTTTCGGGAACTCAACGTTCTTTCTGTTTTTGGCGATGACGTTCCTAGATCCTATGGCCGGCATTATCGTGACGACAGTAACAGCCCGGCGCGACCTCGCTGTGACCGACGGCATCAAATAGATATTGAGGACGTTTGTGACCGCGGGGCTGACTGGACAAGCAGCGCCCGGGTCCCAGTTTTCGACGATGTTCAGACGATCAGATTGATCCGCTCACCTAAGCGAGGGGTTGATCGGCCACTCTCGACCCTAGCGCGGCGATTGTAGGCACCGTTCCGGTTCGTTTCGCGAAGACGGTGAGCGTCCCGGATCGGCACAGCTGAAGATGATGGTGGCGGCATAGCACTTCGCCACATCACCTGCTGTCCACGATAAATTGGCGCAACTTCTTCCGACTCACCATTCGAAGGTGCCGGCTCTGAAGCACCATAATGCGAAACCCGGCTTGGTAACGCCCTAGCGCGCACGTGACGAAGGTGTGCCGTCACGGGAAAGTTCTGTGCACTTGGGTTGCTAATCCTCGACATGAGTGGTGGAAGAGCAAATTTCCTGCCTCCAAGACGCGCGGTTTTGTTTTAATTTTATTTACTCGTGCCCCGTAGTTTCGCTGGAAAGTAGCGAGCGGTGTTATGGCGAATCAGGCGCAGAAAGATGACGTGGCAGCGGGCAGAACGCCTTTGCAACCGGGGGCGACATCAACTCAGATTTGGTCCCAGCCACAAGTCACAGACCTGGAGCCAGCCGCACACCAGGCAATGTTCGAGTTTGATCCGCGCGCGCGCCAAATCGTCTGGTCGGATGCGTCTTCGGCATCGCGCTTGTTGGGCCCCACCCTTGGTGTGGGGAGCCTCAGCCTAGAGGACTACGAAGCCGCGATTATCGACGATATTCCTGCCTCGCGACGAGCGGCATTTGCTGCGACTAGCGGCGATTATTCGTGTACATACCGTATTACCACTGAACACGGAGATCCTGCCTGGTTCGAAGAACGAGGCGGTTGGATTTCCGTTGCTGGCGAGCCGCGTCTGATCGGCGTTTTGAGATCCATTGAAGGCGAGCGCCGCCACGTCGAAGCGCTTCACCATCAAGCCTATCATGACGATCTCACAGGCACGCTAAACCGGTCGCAGCTCCGTGTGGCACTCGCTCAAGCGATGCAGCGCATGGACGTTGAGGCAGGCTCCGGTGCGTATTTGCTTGCCGGGATTGACGATCTTGGGGCGATCAATGCCGACTTTGGATTTGACGCCGCCGATGAGGTGATCAAGGAAGTTGCTCGCCGGATCGAAGAGACCTTGCCCGCAAATACTGCTGCGGGTCGTATCGCGGGGACAAAGTTTGGGATCGTTGTCTCGAATGCCAGCGAGGAAGAAGTCCGTCAAATTTGTATCGATCTCCTGAACGCGGTTCGCCAGGACGTGGTGGACACATCTAAGGGCGCCGTTGCAACTTCCATTTGTCTTGGTGCGATCCATTTGCCTGACGAAGTTGAAAATGCCAACGGCATTATGGGAAATGCCGAAGCCGCGCTCGATCAGGCCAAACGACTTGGCCGATCCAGCTGGTCTGCGTTTTCGGAAAAAACTGATATAGTGACCATGCGTCGGCGGAACTCCCATATGTCGGACGTCATTCTGACCGCCTTAAATGAGCGCCGTGTCCGGTTGGCCTTCCAGCCCATCGTCAACGACCTGGGTGAGACGCCGACTAAGTTTGAGTGTTTGATCCGAATGCGGGCTGATGATGGGAGTGAGGTTCCGGCACCCGATTTTATTCCGGCCGCTGAACGCCTCGGCCTGGTCCACTTGTTGGACCGGCGCGTGTTGGAGCTCGCCATCAACACGCTGACCGTTTGTCCGAACGTAAAGATGAACGTGAACGTCTCCATGGAGACAGTCAAAGACCCTGTCTGGGCGGAAGGCTATCTGGGCCTTTTGCGCAATTACGAGGCACTGGCCCGGCGCATCACTGTTGAGCTCACCGAAACCCAAGTGATCGATGCCATTGACGCCTCGATTGAATTCGTCTCTGAGCTGAAAAAAGTTGGATCGAGCTTTGCCATCGATGATTTTGGCGCCGGCTATACGTCCTTCCGCAATCTAAAAGCGCTCGACATTGATATCTTGAAGATCGACGGCTCGTTCGTCACAGGTGTGGCGTCATCTCGGGAGAACCAGCTCTTCGTGCGGACGCTTTTGGATTTAGCACGGAACTTCGGTATGCAGACCGTTGCCGAATGGGTCGACAATGAAGCCGATGCGATGCTGCTCAAGGGTCTAGGCGTTGACTATCTTCAAGGGTTCTTGATCGGCCGACCAGAAACGAACCCTGCCTGGTTGCCAGACGGGGCACCAAACGAGCCACCTGCCGCGCTTCGCTAAATCTCAGGAAGACCAGAGTGCCGCCATGCGGGGCATGACGCGCCTCCTCGCTTACTGAGGTGTGCTGATTGATTGTAGCTGCTGGCGCAGGGTTTCAATCTCAGCTTTCAGCGCCTGGATTTCAGTCTCTGCCCGCACAGCTTCTTCCCGCGCCGCCGTGTTCGCGTCCGGGGAACCCGGAGTTCCAGGCGTGCCAGTTCCCATTGGTTGCACGCCCACATTGCGCGCCGCCGCCGTCATGTTCGCAGCCATCGGTCCGCCAAACATCTGCATTGCTTGCTCAAAAAGAGCCATGTTTTGCTTGGCGGTCTCTTCAAAAAACGAATAGGCTGGGTTGCCGGAAAAAGCGCCCATCATCTGGCTGCGGATTTTTTCCTGGTTCTGAGCAAAGGCGTTCATGCTCATCTCCAGATAAGATGGCACAAAGTTTTGAAGGTTATCGCCGTAAAACTGAATCAGCTGCCGGAGGAACTGGATCGGCAGGAGGTTCTGACCTTTGCTCTCTTCCTCAAAGATAATCTGGGTCAGCACCGAGCGGGTGATATCTTCGCCGCTCTTGGCATCGAAGACCGTGAACTCCTGACCGCTTTTGACCATTTCTGAGAGGTAGTCGAGCGTCACATAGGAGCTCGTTGCGGTGTTATAGAGACGCCGGTTCGCGTATTTCTTGATCGTGATGACGTCGTCATCACCCGACTTGGAGCGGCCATTGGCCCTGGGGGATTTATTGTCGGACACTACTTTCTGACCTCCTCTAAACAAGGCTCACATGGGTCGTTGAAACTCCTTTGCAAGCCAATGCTGCAATCGCGTGTCGCGGGTGCAAAAACATGTATAGCACGGAAAAATCAAAAGCCTACGGATGGATACGCGCCCCCATGGTAAACTCGGTGAATTTCCGCTAGATAGCGCCACATTCGTCGAATGCTGCGTTGCAGTTGGTGGCTGTGTCGATTTTGGGCTACTTCGACGACCGTTGCTATAATCTCATCCAATAGGGTTTTTTTGGCCCTCTTGGGTCCCGCCAAATGCCGTTTCGTTCGGCGTCGAATAGAGCCCGCATCTAGGCCAACCAAAGGAAACACAACATGAGCTCAGTCGTGATTGCTTCAGCTGCCCGCACCGGTGTCGGTTCGTTTGGCGGATCATTATCGTCAGTTCCCGCTTCCACCCTTGGTGAGACAGCAATCAAAGGGGCCTTGGAAAGGGCCGGGGTCGCTGGAGCCGATGTGGACGAAGTCGTCATGGGCCATGTGTTGCAATCAGCTCAAGGCCAAAACACCGCCCGGCAAGCAAGCATCGGATCTGGCATTCCGCAGGAACGCCCAGCGATGACAATCAATCAGGTTTGTGGCTCGGGCCTTAGAGCAGTCGCGCTTGCCTCCCAAATGATCCAGACCGGCGATGCTAAAGTTGTTATTGCCGGCGGCCATGAGAACATGTCCATGGCACCCCATGCCGCCCACTTGCGCAATGGCGTCAAAATGGGAGAGTTTCGCCAGGTCGACACCATGATCAAAGACGGTCTGTGGGATGCTTTCAATGACTATCACATGGGTCAGACGGCGGAGAATCTCGCAGAAAAGTATCAGATTTCCCGGGAAGAGCAGGATGCTTTTGCGGTCGCCAGTCAGAACAAGGCTGAGGCGGCCAAAAGCGCGGGCAAGTTTAAGGATGAGATTGTTCCTGTCACGATCAAGACCCGAAAAGGCGAGATCGTTTTCGATGAGGATGAATACATTCGCGAAGGTGTCACCATTGACGGCATCTCCGGCTTGCGCCCGGCGTTTGCGAAAGAAGGAAGTGTGACGGCAGCCAATGCCTCAGGGCTCAATGATGGGGCCGCGGCGCTCGTGGTGATGTCCGAGGAAGAGGCATCCAAGCGCGGGATCACCCCGCTTGCCCGGATCGCCTCGTCTGCTCATTGCGGCGTAGACCCTGCCATTATGGGCATCGGCCCAGCACCCGCATCGCGGCTTGCATTGGAAAAGGCTGGCTGGTCCCTCGATGATATCGATCTCATCGAAGCTAACGAAGCCTTTGCAGCTCAAGCCCTCGCCGTTGGCAAGGAACTTGGCTGGAATCCAGAGAAGGTCAATGTAAATGGCGGCGCGATCGCAATCGGTCATCCCATCGGTGCATCCGGCGCCCGGATCTTAACGACGCTCCTCCATGAAATGGGTCGGGCCGACGCCAAGAAAGGCTTGGCTACTTTGTGCATTGGCGGTGGGATGGGCGTCGCTCTTTGTGTTGAAAAAGCCTGAGCATCCTGAAAAGCTCAAAGATGGGCTCGGCACTACCCACGCCCAATGTTGCGTACGCCTAAACGATCGCTTCGAGTAAGTAGTCGAGGCGACTGGATAGGGCTTTCCACCATCGATAATTAGCCGATCTAAGATCGCCAACACGGGAGAAACGCCGATATGTCAGCACGCAACGCAATCGTCACCGGAGGAACGCGCGGCATTGGGAAAGCAATTTCGGTAGCGCTCAAGGAAAAGGGCTGTGCCGTGACCGCGACCTATGCCGGAAATGATGAGGCCGCGGACAAGTTCCGCGCTGAAACCGGGATCAATGTCGCCAAATGGGATGTGGGCGACTACGAGGCCTGTCAATCTGGCGTTGCCTCGGTAGAGGCGGATCAGGGGCCTACCGACATTCTGGTCAACAATGCTGGCATTACCCGAGACGGGATGTTCCACAAAATGTCCCCTGCCCAATGGACGGAAGTCATTCGCGCCGATCTCGATAGCGTCTTCAATATGTCCCATCAGGTCTTCCCGGGCATGCGAGAGCGCAAGTTCGGGCGGATCATCAATATTTCGTCGATCAATGGCCAAAAAGGCCAAATGGGTCAGACGAACTACTCTGCTGCCAAGGCCGGCATGATCGGGTTTACCCGAGCACTCGCTCAGGAAGGCGCGTTCAAAGGGGTAACTGTGAACGCAATTGCGCCAGGTTATATTGCAACGGAAATGGTCGCCGCCATGGACGAGAGCGTTCTTGAGAAAATCAAATCCCAGATCCCGGTGGGTCGGCTCGGGGAAAGCGAGGACGTTGCACGGTGCGTTACATTCCTCGCCGATGACGGCTGTGGCTTCATTACAGGCTCGGTGCTGACAGCGAATGGCGGTCAATACATCGCCGCTTAGCGATTTTTCTGATCCGTCAAGAAAATTTTTAGGCAATTGCCCGGATTTCGCCAAATTGGTTCTTTAAGGTCCACGCTGACGAAGTGCAGGACAAGAGAACCAGTTGTGTTAATTTGCAAATCTATAGGCGCGGTGTCGGCGAGACTTACCCCGGTCGCGAACGGGTGGCCAGGTAAGGCGGCCCAAAGCGGCTTTGCGTCTATTTTCATTGCGCTCCTTGGGCTTGCCAGCACGACGAACGCCTTAGCGCAAACCGATCCGTTTGCAGCATTGACCAGCGAGCGCTCTCGTGATGCCTCCGCAGACGTCATTCCGAGCGGCGATGTCGTCCAGCGCTATGTGACCGCTGCCCAGGGTCGTGTCTTTCTGTTTGAGCGGTATGGCGATGAAGCGCGGATCAAGTTCCTTTGTGCCGATGGGGATGAGGACATCGGGTGCCGGATCGATGAGGAAGTGCCTGCCGAAGAAATCCATCTTCTCTCTGCAAACCGGGCGTCCCGAGGGGATACAATTTTCAAGAATGAGGCAGGTGGCACGGTATTACGGCTGACCTCCTATGGTGGCTCAACAGTTTACCTTCCCGGCGATAAGACGGGTCGGGCCGCCTCAAAGTCGTTTGGGGATGACCCCTCTTTATCGCTCTTGCCGGTAGGTGAAGAGACGGTCGCGCGGCGGCTCCAGAATGCAACCGCTTTGGTGAGCGCCGCAGTTGGAAGCCCGATCATTTTTGAAGCGCCCGCGCCCATCGCAGACGAAGTGGCCGATCATGCTGTGCTTGCGGACGCCATTGTCCGAACGGCAGAAGGGCTGGCGGCAGCGACCGAAGGTCGTAAAGCCGGTCTGACCATCAAGCGGGTTGTCTTTTCCGCGGACGAAAATGCACGAACCGGGGTCGACAAAGACGGCACACTCCGCGTTCGTTACGAACCGAGCCGCGATATTCTAGGACGCCCATCGTCTTCAGACATTGCTGCTCTTGCCGTCCAAGCTGAGAGCTGAAGCCCCTCGGAACTGAGGATTGCGCCTTAAGGTCTGCGAGCCGGTCCGAGGCTGGCAACCGCAACCCCACTAAAGACGAGTACCGCCGCCAGGACAGACCGTGTGCCAATCGGCTCCGCGAGTAGTGCCGCACCGAGTAGTGCAGCGATGACGGGTACGGAGAGTTGTGCGATGGCGGCCCGAGAGGGGCCGAGGCCCGGTAGCACCTGGTACCAGAGGGCGTAGCCAAGACCCGATGTGACGGCGCCGGAGAGGATGGCCAGTATAACGCCTTTTATGCTTGCGGTCGCGAAGTCTGTGAACCACACCATGATGGTCAGCGCCGGGAGTAATCCCAAAATGAAGTTTCGGCCTGTGGCAAACAGCGGGTCGGACTCGCGCGTGCCGGCTAAGGAATAAACGCCCCATCCGATGCCCGCCAAAACCATCCAAAGCGCCGGTATGACGGTGACTGAGGCGCTCTCAGTGGGCCACAGCATAACGGTCAAGCCACCGAACGCGAGGCTCGCCCCTACCCACCGTCGGGACGGCAAATGCTCCCTGCTAAAGAGCGCGCCCGCGAACATGGTCACCTGAACAACACCGAACAGGATCAGGGCACCACTACCAGCGTCAAGACCGAGATAGGCGAGGGAAAACCCAAACAGATAGGCCAGTAGGCCTGCAATGGGCACCGTCATTTCGGTAAGTCCTATCGTCCTACCGGGACCGTTATACCCGGTCAGACGCAGCTTGCCGTTTAGGGCGAGCAATACCCCCAGCGTGACGGCACCAGCAACCAGTCTAAGTAGGGCAAAATCAATTGGTGCTATGGAGCCCGAGCCGACCGCCAATCGGTTCAGGACCGAATTGCCGGCGAACGCGATCATCGTCAGTGACGTGAGATAGAAGAGCCGCATGGAACGTGGTGGGCCGGAGATACCGCCAGTAAGATCGCCAAGAAAGTAAGATCGCCAAGAAAGTAAGACGCTAAAACACATCCTTGCGTTTGCGCACTTCCGCAAACACATCCACCGGGTCTGCCCCGGTCATCCCGAGGTATGACTGCAGCGTCGGGTCTTGTGCGCGTAAGAATGGATTGGTCTGAAGCTCCAGGCTGACCGTCGTTGGGACCGTGGGCTGACCGTCTGCCCGGGTACGGCGAATAGTCTGACCACGGTCGACCAGCGCCCCATGGTCCGGCTCGACGCTCAAGGCAAAATCCAGGTTCGCTTCAGTGTACTCATGGGCGCAGTAGAGCTTGGTCTTGCCGGGAAGGTCGGCGATGCGGCTGAGGGATGACCACATTTGGGCGGGCGTACCTTCAAACAATCGGCCGCACCCCAGGGCAAAAATGGTATCTCCCACAAAAGCAACGTCGTCGTCTTCGAAGTGATAGATAATATGGCCAAGTGTATGGCCTGGCGTTTCCAGGACGGCCGCACGGGATACCCCAAGGTCTACCGTATGGCCATCGCCGACCGGTCGATCGAGGCCTGGAATGCGCGCCGCTTCACCGGAAGGGCCGACGATCTCACAGGACCATTTCTCTTTAAGGGCGAGATTTCCTCCCACATGATCGGGGTGGTGGTGGGTGTTCAGGATCAAATCGAGAGACCAGCCGTTTTCGTCCAGCACCGCATTGATGGCGGTCGCATCCGGCGTGTCGATGCAAGCGGTCTTGCCAGTTTGGCTGTCTCGGACCAGGAACCCATAATTGTCTGAAAGACACGGGAATTGCTTGATTTCAATTGGCATGGCCTGACCCTCTCGCGCTGAGCGTTTCTTCACGGCATGTTAACACCAGCGGCGGAAGGCTGCACCTTGGGCGGCATAACTTTCACTTGAAGGCGCTGTTGTTCCATTTGCTTCTCGGTCAGTTGCGTCGGGTTCAACCAGCATGCTTCATCCGGATAAATGCAATGCGTACGGATATTCTTGAATTTCACGATTTTTACCACGAGCCGCTCGGTACGTTTGCCCGTGATATGATCCGCTCGCGGCTTCGCCAAGCTTGGCCGTCGGTTGACGGGATGAGTATTGCCGGATTCGGGCATTGTGAGCCGATCCTGGAAGTCTTCGATGAGGCGGACCGGCGTCTGTCTTTCGCTCCGGCGACGCAAGGGGTGATCCGTTGGCCGCAGAAAGAGCAAAACGCAGCAGCCCTAATTGCGGACTACCACTGGCCGTTGCCTGATGCTTCGCTTGACAGGGTGGTCATCCTACATGGCTTGGAAGAAGCGGGCGATCCGCGTCGATTACTACGAGAGGCTTGGCGTGTACTGACGGATGATGGGCGTCTGATTATTGTCTCCTCCCATCGGCGTGGTCTGTGGTCCATTGTGGGTACAACACCCTTTGCCCATGGACGGCCCTACCTGAAGGGTCAGCTCAATTCACTCCTTGTCGATACGATGTTCCGGGCTGAAGCCTGGAATGCGGCTTTGTTCTACCCGCCCTTTGACGCGCGCTACCTCATGCGGGTGGCCATCACCTGGGAGCGGGCGGGCGCAAGGCTGACCACCGGATTTGGCGGTGTGATCATGGTGGAAGCATCAAAGGACATGGCCCGACCCGTCGCGCGGGCGGTCCGCGCCCCACGTCATCCGGTCCTGTCGCCTCAGATTGCAACGCCGCGCCCGGCAACGCTATCAACTGGTGCGGGTAGGGCCGCAATGGACCAGTACGACGGCGATGGCTAACGCTTGCCCCAGCGGCCGCGGTCGCCTGATCAGGTTAGGTTGGTCACGGCTAATCTCCCCGGACTTTTCTAATAGGGCTAATCTAAAAGGGCCAATCTACCAAGACCATTCTGCAGGGGCCGATCTGTTGGGTAGGCCTTGAAGCGTATGTCGTGAGAAGACTATAGATGCTTGCTTGAAAGGCTCGCCACTGCCTCGGTTATCCTTTCGCCAACCAGCAAGCGGTGAGTAACCGACCAGAACGCATTTCAGTTAGGAACATCAACCGATGACCGCACCAACTCCGCGCCCAGGCATACTCGATATCGCACCATACGTGCCCGGATCATCAAAGGCGCCTGGGGTAGATAAGATTTATAAGCTCTCCTCTAACGAGTCAGCTCTTGGTGCCAGTGAAAAAGCGATCGAGGCTTATCGGGCAAGCGGCGGCGATTTACATCTGTATCCCGACGGATCGGCGACCGCGCTTCGTGAAAAGATTGCTGAAATCTATGGGCTCGATGCCGCGCGGATTGTGTGCGGGGCCGGGTCCGATGAGATCCTTCAATTGCTGACCCGTGCCTATTGCGGCCCGGGAGACAACATCGTCCAGAGCGATCACGGATTTCTGGTCTATGCGTTGGCGGCAAAGTCCTGCGGGGCAGAGGTCCGTTTCGCGCCCGAGAAGAACCTCACCGCTGACATTGACGCCATGCTGGCAGAGGTCGACGAGAAAACCCGCATCGTCTTTATCGCAAATCCCAACAATCCCACGGGCACTTATGTCCCGGAGAGCGAATTGCGCCGGTTGCGCGAACACCTCCCGGCTGAAGTGATCCTTGTGATTGATGCGGCCTATGCAGAATATATGGAAGAGGACGACTATATCGGTGGGGAAACGATGGTCGATGAGAACAGCAATGTGGTCATGACCCGGACTTTCTCCAAGATCTATGGTCTCGGCGGCGTCCGTCTCGGATGGGGATACTTCAGTCCGGAAATGGCCGACATCATCAACCGGATCCGCGGACCCTTCAATGTAAACGCGCCTGCCATCGCCGCCGGTGTGGCAGCGCTGGAAGATCAGGACTTTGTTTCGCGCAATCGCATCTTCAACCGCGAACAGCGGGACTGGATGGCGCAACAGTTGGGCGGCATGGGGCTCAATTTCTGTCGGACCTTTGGCAATTTCATTCTGGTGGAGTTTCCCGATGAGCCAGGCAAAACGGCAGCTGAGGTCCAGGCATTCTTAAAAAGTCGCGGCGTGATTGTCCGTGAGATGGGCGCTTACAAGCTTGGGTCCTGGTTGCGGATTTCCATCGGCGACAAGGAAGGAAACGCCGCAGCTATTGATGCCTTGCGTGAGCTTTTCGGTAACGCCGGGTAAGGGGCCATCTTGTTTAACCGTGTTGCGATTATCGGCCTGGGACTCATCGGTTCGTCCCTTGCCCGGGCCATTACCAAGCAAGGCTTGGCGAAAGAAACCATCGGATTCGATACATCCGCCGATGTGATGAGCCGGGCTCTGACGATTAATGTCGTTGACCGATGCGCAGATAGTCTGGCCGAAGCTATCAGCGACGCTGACTTCATCATTGTCTCCGCCCCAGTCAAGGCGAGCGCAGCCATTGTTGCCGACATTGCTTCGTCGGCGCGGCCCGAGGCAATTGTGATCGATGTTGGTTCGGTAAAGGGGCATTTCGTCGATGCCGCCCGTGCGTCGGACAAGTGCCTGGTGGTGCCTTGTCATCCCATTTCGGGTACGGAGCAATCCGGCCCCGAGGCGGGTTTTGCGACCCTTTTTGAAAATCGCTGGTGCATCATCACCCCTCTTGAGCGTGGCGATGAGCCGTACAAAGCCGCAGTCGCAAAAACCGCAGACTTCTGGCGCGCCATTGGCTCGGACGTTGAGATTATGGATGCCGCCCATCATGATCTTGCGTTAGCTGTAACCAGTCATTTGCCGCACCTGATCGCGTTCACTCTCGTCGGTGCAGCCGATGATCTGGAGGCTGTGACGGAAGCAGAGGTTGTTAAATATTCCGCAGGCGGATTTCGCGACTTTACCCGGATCGCTGCCTCTGATCCGGTCATGTGGCGGGATGTGTTTGTCACCAACAAAGATGCTGTTTTGGAAGTGCTCGGCCGGTTTACCGAAGAATTGGCCCTTCTCCAGCGGGCAATCCGCTGGGGGGATGAGGAAACCCTTGAAAAAGCGTTTGCCCGGGGACGCACATTGCGTCGTGCTATCGTTGACGCAGGCCAGGAAACCGACGCACCAAATTTTGGCCGCGATCAGGAAAACGAATAGCACCATCAGCAATTCTCATGTTTCACAACGGCGTGTCGAAGGCGGCTTTCGACTTGTCGCGGTGAGGCGGATTACCCAAATCGCGCATTGTTGGAATGGTCACCATCCAGACAAATTTCATGAGACCTGAGGGAAACGGGAGATCAAACGAGCTATGGAAACTTTTGACGCTATCTATAAACGCCGATCAATCAAAGAATACGATCCTGACCATCGGTTTACGACGGAAGAAGAAAACAAGCTCCTGGAAGCGGCCATCCAGGCGCCCACCAGCTTTAACATTCAGCACTGGCGATTTGTCGTTCTGCGCGATCCGGATTTGCGCCGAAAAATCCGCGAAGAACTGGGCAACAATCAGTCACAAATGACCGATGCCTCGCTCCTGATACTGATGACTGCCGACAGCAAGGCGTTCGCAAAATCACCAGAGCGCTATTGGCAAAATGCACCGAAGGAAGTCAATGACATTTTGACCGGCTGGATGGGCCCCTTCCATGAAGGACGCGAATGGCTCCAGCGAGATGAAGCCCAGCGGTCAATTGGGATGGCCATGCAAAATGTTATGCTCGCTGCGACAGCCATGGGCTATCATTCATGTCCGATGATCGGCTTTGACATAGAGAAAGTCGCAAGACTGATTAATCTTCCCGAAGACCACGTCATGGGGCCGATGCTTGCAGTGGGGAAGGGCACAAAAGAGCCCTGGCCGAAGCCAGGCCAACTTCCCTTGTCAGAGCTTGTTGTCGAAAATCGCTTCTAGCTAAACTTGGGTCGCCGTCAGGTGCGATCGAGGATTCGGTCGCACTTGGCTGCGTTTGCAGTAAGGGTGGCAACCGGCGCGCCCTTGTCGGTTTTCATCGCGGCAACCAACGTGACGTTGTTGTCATAGAGACCGCCTCGGCCGTACTGTTTGCACAGCGGCACCATTTCCTCATTGACGTTGCCGACAAAGAGTTGCTTTCCGTAAGGAACGCGCACTTCAATATTGAGCGTGACCTTCTTGCTCCGAGCACTGACGTCGACGCCATCCAAGTATAAGGAAACGGCGCTCGGTCCGCCGCCACTTTTCAAGAAGAAGCGTGCGGTTTTCTCAAAGCGCTGGCCTTGCGCGGTGAGCCATTCCTCTTTTTCTTCAAGGGTGGCTGCTTCGTAGTCGAACGAATTCTTTCCGTTCAACGTAGCAATTCCGATAAGACCAAGGGCGCAGGCGGCAAAGGCGAAAGACTTCATGACGGTTTCCCCTCTCTGGTTTCTTGAGCCAAACAATGATTGCGTCGTCCTGTCGCAGAATAGCGGCTTTGCGCTAAGGCGGTCTTTTCAGTGTAGTGAAGAATGTCAACGCTTCGGTAGGTGTCTGTTAATCAAAAGTCAGCCGGCTTCGTCGAGCTTGACTTCGTGACCCCATAGTTTGTGCACGTGCCAAAGCACGTCTTCCATGGTCTTGCGATCGAGCGCGCGGGCGTCATTCATGTTGTGCCGTAAGGTGAGCATTCGGTCTCCGTCGAGATCTGCTGCCACAACCTGGATGTTTGGCTCGTGCATACCAAGGTCGTACATGGTGCTCAGCGTCTCGCGCACCTCGCGGAAGCCGACTTCATCGTGAATGGCTTCTACTTCAATGTGGGTTTCTTCCGCATCGTCATAGAGTGCAAAAAGACGGAAATCGCGCATAACTTTTGGCGAGAGGTACTGGAGTATGAAACTCTCATCGCGATAGTTCGCCCACGCATCCTTTAAGACATCTCGCCAGTCGGCCTTGCCAGCAATATCCGGGAACCAGTCGCGATCTTGCGGTTCAGGTTCTTCGCAAATGCGTTTGATGTCTTCCATCATGGCAAATCCGAGCGCGTAAGGGTTGATCCCGGAATAGCGCGGATCGTCAAATTCCGGCTGGAACACGACAGAAGAATGAGAGTGCATGAACTCAATCATCGCGCCCTCATTGATTTGCCCGCGCGCATAAAGCTCGTTCATGATGTAATGGTGCACAAAGGTGGCGCACCCTTCGTTCATCACCTTGGTCTGCTTTTGTGGATAAAAGTATTGAGAGACATTGCGCACGATACGGACGAGTTCACGCTGCCATGGCCGCAGGATGGGGGAAGCCTTCTCAATGAAATAAAGGAGGTTTTCCTCCGGCAATTTGATGCTTTTGACTTCTTGCTGGCGTTCTTCGAAGTCCTCGTCTGGTTCTTCGGAATTCGGCAGAGTGCGCCATATGTCGTTGAACGTCTGGCGCTCGTGTTCGGCGCGGGCGACGGCGCGGGCAACCCGATCCTCGTCGGAAAGCCGTGGCGGGCGCTTATAGCGGAAGACGCCTTGATCCATCAGCGCATGCGCCGCATCCAGAATGGTTTCGACCTCTTCCTGGCCGTACTCGTCCTCGCACTTGGCGATATATTTCTTGGCGAAGTCCAGATAGGTGAGGATACCCTCAGCATCCGTCCACTGACGGAAAAGGTAATTGTTCTTGAAAAAGTGATTGTGCCCCATGCACGCATGCGCCATGACCAGCGTCTGCATGGTCATGGTGTTTTCTTCCATGAGGTAAGAAATGCACGGGGATGAATTGATCACAATCTCATAGGCAAGGCCTTGAAAGCCTTTATTGTACATCATCTGGTCGTGGGCAAAGCGCTTGCCGAACGACCAGTGCTTATACATGAGTGGCATGCCGTGGCTGGAATAGGCATCCAGCATCTGTTCCACCGCGATGATCTCAATTTGATTGGGGTAGGTATCAAGCCCCAGATCGTTCAGGCCGATGTCTTCGATAGCGTCGTAGGCGGCTTTGAGTTTGTCAAAGTCCCATTCCGCATCGGAGAAGAGGAGGGCCGTTTGATCGATGGTCTCGCTCATTTGTTGATTATTCCTCACCATCTTTCCAGGCATGCGCGAGGGGGCCGCTCTTCGCCGCCAGAGCCGCAAGGCCGGGCTTGTCTCCTTCTCTCAAGAATCCAAGTTTGCCATGCTTATCGAAAACGACGAACCCTGCTGCATCGCAATTCAAGTCACCCCCGATACCCTCCAGTCGCGGTGCGCGGCGCGCCGTTTCAACATCGTCCGCAAACGGATTTGCGCATGGCGGGCGGCGCCCTTCCTTCCATGGCAAGGTGGTTGGCGTCACTCCTACATTGTAGAGCCAGACGTCGGCGAGCATGCCCTCTAGGCCCCAAAGATAAGCGAATGCCGCCTCGATGTCTTCTTCCACAACTAGTTTCACACCGCCGTGTTCCACAAGGACGCGTACTTCGGATTCACTCATGCCGCCTCCTTGTTGCCCTTGGCGAAGAGCTCGCGGAAGACCGGGAAGATATCCTGCGGCCTTGCGATGCGGGTCTGGGCAAAAGATGGCCACTTCGGCGCAAAAGTCCGGTAGGCCCGCCAAAGCTCCGCCCCGCTATCATTGTCGGAGAATACTTCCAGTTCACGCTCATCGAGGATTTCAATATACGCGTAGTACTGAGAAATCGGCATGACGTCTTCGTCGAGCAGGTCCACACACCGGCGCGCATCCCCGCTCTGGGTGTAGCCGTCGGAAGCTTGCGCCACGTAAATGTTCCATTCCTGGGCCGGGAAGCGGTCCTTCTGGACTTCCAGCATTTTCTCCAGCGCGGTTGAAACCACCGTGCCGCCGGACTGGCGCGAATAGAAGAACGTCTCTTCGTCGACTTCTTCTGCATGGTGCGTGTGCCGAATAAAAACGACTTCCACGCGCTCATAGCGCCGCTTCAGGAAGAGATAGAGCAGCATGTAAAACCGCTTGGCGAGGTCTTTTTCCCGCTCACCCATGGATCCTGACACGTCCATCAGGCAGAACATGACCGCGGCCGTCGTCTGAACCGGCTTTGGCTCATAGGCGTTGTAGCGCACATCAAGCGGGTCGATGAACGGCGCCCAACGACGGCGCGCTTCCATTTCGGAGAGTGCTTCCAGTACCTGCTTTTTCTCGGCGATTTCTTCCTCTGAGGGCAGCGCGATGCGTTCCAGCTCAAAGAGCCGCTCTTTCAGCTCGTTCATTTCCTTCGTGGACGGACGCTTCAGGGCAAGCCGGCGACCATGGGCATTGCGCATGGTGCGGATCAAATTCATGTTGGTCGGTGAGCCCGCGACCGTGATCCCGGCACGCTTGAACGCATTGGATTTGATCTCTTTGAGCGAACGTTTGACGAGGTTCGGCAGCTCCAGGTCCTCAAAGAAAATGTCGAGAAACTCTTCCTGGGTCAGGGTGAACTGAAAGGCATCCTCGCCTTCGCCGGAATCGCTGGCGTCCTTGCCTTTGCCGCGGCCTGCACCTTTCGGCGGTTTGCGGATGCGATCGCCCGCACCGAATTCCTTGTTGCCGGGGTGGACCCAGGACTTCTCGCCAGTTTCCGGATCGAGCCGGAAGCGCGGTTCTTTGGTGGACTTCGACGGGATGGTGATCTTCTCGCCCTTGTCGAGGTCTTTCAGCGACCGGTCGCGCACGGCCTTGTCGACGGCGTCCTTGATCTGGGCTTTTGCCCGTTTCAGGAAGCGCTGACGATTACCGAGGGATTTGCCCTTGGGGTTCTTGCGCCGGTCGATGAAGTGGAATGAGTTCATGTGCGGATCGTTTGTTCTATGCCCTTGGGCGCTCGTGCGATATAAACAGGTTGCGATTTATCCAAGGGCTTATTGATGAGGGGGCGGTCATGTTTGCTTCGGTGACGACGATCGACTGGATGATCTTGTTCACGCCGGGCGTTCTCGCCATGGTTGGCGGTCTTGGTTTCTGGTTGCATGTTCGCCGCAAAAGCGCCACGGATGCTGAAGCCGCCGTAAAGTTCAAACCCTATACTTGGCTTTATTTTCCGGCGGTTTCTGCGGTCTATGCGGGCATTGTCATCGCCTTGCTGGATGCCGCGGACAGATCGGCGCTCTTTAGTGCTCTTTCCTTGACCGGCGCCGCTCCATTGATTGGTTTGGCTTGTGGAACGGCAGCGGGACTGGCCTCCGCCCTCTATATCAGAGTGCGTATTGAACGGCGCCCGGAAGAAGCTGCTTTTCTGTCGCCGGAGTATAGAGAACTTCCTGGCCTGGTCATCGTGGCGCCGATCGCTGAGGAATTGATTTTCCGCGGATACGGACGGCTGGCGTTCAGCGATGATCCTCAGATCATCGCCATGTTGGTCACTTCCGCCGCTTTTGCTCTTATCCATGGAAAAGTCAGTCTTATGCTAATCAGTTTCGGCTTGGGCTGTGCTCTCTATGCGTTGTTTATCGTAACAGGCAATCTCGCCGCGCCCATCGCCGCCCATGCGACCGCTAATCTGGTCATGTGGATTAACGATCGAAATATAATGGCCTCGAGACAAACGCAGTCATTGGCGGCGGCGGGCTTCGGTCACCCCGCCTTATTCACCCGCATATACCACTCAACAAGCCGGCGGACCTGACGCGGGGTATAGCCCCGTTCGACCATGCGCGCGACGAAGTCGTCGTGCTTTTTCTCCGTGTCGCTGTCTTTCTTGCTGTCGAATGAGATCACCGGCAGGAGATCCTCAACCTGGGAGAACATGCGCTTCTCAATGACATTGCGCAGCTTCTCATAAGACGTCCAGTGAGGGTTCTTGCCTTCATTGGCGGCGCGGGCGCGCAGTGAAAACTTAACGACCTCGTTGCGGAAGTCTTTTGGATTGGCAATGCCTGCCGGCTTTTCGATTTTCGAAAGCTCCGCATCCAGTGTTGCCCGGTCCAGAAGCTGGCCGGTGTCCGGGTCCTTGAAGTCCTGGTCTTCGATCCAGGCGTCCGCATAGGCGATGTACCGGTCAAAGAGGTTCTGGCCGTATTCTGAATAACTCTCCAGGTAGGCTTTCTGGATTTCCTTGCCGATAAAGCTCGCATACCGCGCAGAAAGCTCCGACTTGATGAAGTCTAGGTACTGCTTTTCCACTTCATCCGGGTACTGTTCGCGCTTGATGGCGGTCTCAAGGACATACATCAGGTGCACCGGATCGGCGGCAACCTCGTCTGTGTCGAAGTTAAAAGTCTCGGAAAGGACCTTGTAGGCAAAGCGGGTGGAGATCCCGTCCATGCCTTCGTCCACGCCAGCGGCGTCCTTGTATTCCTGCAGTGTCTTGGCCTTCGGGTCGGTGTCTTTCAGGCGTTCGCCGTCATAGACCCGCAGCTTGGAATAGAGATTTGAGTTCTCGTGCTCTTTCAGACGTGTCAGCACCGAAAAGCGTGCCAGGAGGCCAAGGGTCTCAGGGGCACACGGGGCCGACGACAGCTCGGAGCTCGCCAGCAGTTTTTCGTAGATCTGGCGCTCTTCTGAAATGCGCAAGGAGTAAGGCACCTTGATGACGCTGATCCGGTCGAGGAAGGCTTCATTGTTTTTGTTGTTGCGGAAGGCCTGCCACTCGCTCTCGTTTGAGTGGGCAAGGATCACGCCCTGGAACGGGATCGGCCCCAGCGCCTCCGTGCCCACATAATTGCCTTCCTGGGTCGCGGTCAGCAGCGGGTGCAGCACCTTGATGGGCGCTTTGAACATTTCCACGAACTCCAGAAGGCCCTGGTTCGCGCGGCAGAGGCCTCCTGAGTAGGAGTAAGCATCGGTATCGTCCTGGCTGAAATGCTCCAGCTTGCGGATATCGACCTTGCCGACAAGGGCTGAGATATCCTGGTTGTTTTCATCGCCGGGCTCGGTTTTGGAAACTGCGATCTGGCGCAGCTTCGACGGGAACATGCGCACCACTTCGAACTTGGAGATATCGCCGCCGAATTCGTCGAGGCGTTTCACCGCCCATGGGCTCATCATGCCCGTCAGGCGACGTTTTTCGATGCCGTACTTTTCTTCAAGCAAGCTCTTCAGCTCATCGGACTGGAACAGACCGAGCGGGCTTTCGAAGACGGGCGAGATCTCCTTGCCAGCTTTTAGGACATAGATGGGGTATTCCTCCATCAGGTCTTTCAGACATTCAGCGAGTGAAGACTTACCCCCGCCGACAGGGCCAAGGAGGTAGAGAATCTGGCGTTTTTCTTCCAAGCCTTGGGCGGCGTGGCGGAAGTAAGAGACGATCCGCTCGATCGTGTCTTCCATTCCGAAAAAGCCTTCAAAGGCAGGGTAGTGGCGAATGGTGCGGTTGAAGAAGATCCGCGACAGGCGCGGGTCCTTGGAGGTGTCGATCATCTCCGGCTCGCCAATGGCTTTAACCATGCGTTCGGCCGGTGAGGCGTAGAGCATCTCATCGTCCCGGCAGGCGAGCAGATAATCGCGCAGCGACATCCCCTCTTGTTTTACGCGGGTGTAGTTTTCCGCAAAAAGATCAAAGACATCCAGATTGTCACCAGTCATCGCCGTTCACTCACTTTTATGTTCAGCACGTCACTGCCGCGCTGTTGCCGCCCAAACTCGAAAACAAAAAAGGGCGCCTGGTCTTCATTGACCGCGCCCCCGCATTCAGATCCCATCCCGATTTTCTCAGTCGTCTTTTTATCACGTCCTGTTGCATCGCCGCGCATCGTTACCTGCGCCGACCGCCATCCAAGCTTTCTCTCCCTTTGGATGTGGGCGCTGACCCTTGCTTGGCAAGGGGCCTCGGTCGATTTCGCCGGCGTGTGCCGCAACATGTGATCTACCTTCTTTTTGTATTCTACCCCGACTTGAGCGGTGTTCGATAACTTTTTGAGCCTCATTTCTAACTGCCTGAATTTGCGGCAGCTTTGGTCTGTGTACGGGCGCGATGCCCGAGAAAAATCCCGTTACTGCGGGTCCGGTGCTCACCTGGTGGGAGGAACTAGGATCGGCACCGTTAACGACAGTATCTTGCTTAAAGATATCTTGCCGCCGTTAACATTCCGTCACGGTGCACAACTTGGACACAACGCATTACGCAACTCGGATAATGTAACGCGAATAAGGCCATGATGCGACGGCGGATTTTACACCGTACCCGGTTCTTTCGTCACATGTGGGAAATATACCGCGAGCAAATTGTGATGTGTCGTTTTTGATTAGCACTCGTTTTGATCGAGTGCTTGCTCGAGAAAAGTGTTTCAGCTCGACGCATCTCTGGGGTTTGATGTTAGGTAGACAGCCATGGCAACCCTGATCTCTCTCATTACCCTGGTCGTTCCGGACTATGACGACGCAATCGCGTTCTATGTTGGGTCGCTTGGTTTTACCTTGCTGGAAGATACCAACCTCGGTGGCGGTAAGCGCTGGGTGAGGGTCGCGCCGAACGGCGCCGAAACAGCGGTCTTGCTCGCTCGCGCGGTCGATGAGCAACAAGAGGCGGCTGTCGGCAATCAAACCGGCGGGCGTGTCGCATTCTTTCTGCAGACGGATGATTTTGCCCGAGACCATCATGCGTTTGTTGAAAGGGGCGTGCAATTTCTGGAGGAACCGCGCCGGGAGCCTTACGGAACCGTTGCAGTGTTTCAGGATCCATTCGGCAACAAGTGGGATTTAATTGAGCCCGCAAACTGATCAATTCGTCTCATCGTGATAGTGTAACGACATCGGTGCGTTTCAAATCGCACTAACAATTAACTCGTCAAGCCAATTGGAGATGCGCATTGGATTGAGTTCTACCAACCTATCACGGTGCATTCGTATGCAAGGGTGCAAGGTTTACAAGTTTAGAGGATTTCGGGTTTTGCAATGAAGATCGCAGCAGTCGCTTTTTTATCAGTCTCCTCCCTCGCTGACACCCACCCTATTTCCGTTGAGCCAAAAGCTGATGGGGACCCGTCGGACGACGAATTGGTCGTCTATGGCCGCCAGATAAATCTGGTGGGCACCGCCAAAACGAGTTCGGAAGGCATTGTTGGCTATGCTGATTTTGAAAACCGTCCTTTTTCGCGGGTGGGCGAGTTAGCGGAAGTGATACCGGGTCTGATCGCCACCCAGCATTCAGGCTCCGGCAAGGCGAACCAGTACTTCTTGCGCGGCTTTAACCTGGACCACGGCACGGACTTCGCGGCATTTGTGGACGGCACACCAATAAACTTCAGAACCCACGGGCACGGCCAAGGCTATCTGGATCTGAACTTTATCATTCCTGAGCTGGTTGAACGGATTGAGTTCCGAAAGGGCCCTTATCACGCGGACGTGGGTGACTTCACAGCTGCAGCAACTGCCGAGTTTGTCACCTACGATACGCTCGACACCAACATTGCTCTCGGCACTATTGGCGAGAATGGCTATCGTCGTGGATTGGTGGCGAGCTCGTTTGATGTAGCCGGGGGCGATCTGTTGCTTGCCGGAGAGACCGTCTTCTTTAACGGCCCGTTTGAGCTCGATGAGAACCTGGAGAAGTATAACTTCTTTGGCAAATTCTCACGCCAACGCGGCAATGCTGATTTCCGGATTTCGTTGAGCGCCTATGACTCTCAATGGACGTCTACGGATCAAATACCGCTGCGCCTCATCACAGGCGAGCGTGATGGCGCTAATCGAATCATCACGACGGTCAACCGTCGTGGATCTGGCGTGCTAGCAGAAGACGGTTCCCCCGCACAGGGGCCAGAGGGGCCAGAGGGGCCAGAGGGGCCAGAGGGGCCAGAGGGGCCAGAGCTGAGAAGTGTCTCCGCACCGCACATTCGCACATCCTCGGCAGGTCTTTCCTTGTTTGGGTTTATCGATCCGGACCTTGGCGGGGAGACCACACGGATCGCGCTCAACAGTTCGGTCGATGTGGGTAATTGGTCAGCGAATGCCTACGCGCTTTATTACGACTTTGAGCTGTTTTCGAACTTCACCTACTTTTTGAATGACCCGATCAATGGCGACGAATTCGAGCAGCGCGATGAGCGCCTGACCCTTGGCGGCGCCGTTGATTATACCCGCCCGACCACAATCGCAGGACGCGAGGCGACCCTGAAGGCGGGCGCAGACCTGCGCTATGACGACATATTCAACATCGGCCTGTTTGACACCGTTGCGCGTGAGCGAATCAGAACGGTGCGAGACGATGAAGTGCAAGAATTTTCCGTTGGCGGATTTGTTGAACTTGAAGTTAATCTGACCGATCGCTTGCGGGCGTCAGTTGGTGCGCGGGGCGATTTCTATGACTTTTCGGTTGATGCCTCGATCGACGAAAACTCCGACGACGGAACCGACGCGATTTTCACGCCAACCGCATCACTGGCCTGGCAGGCGAGCGATGCCATCGAGCTTTATGCCAATTACGGTCAGGGGTTTCACTCCAATGATGTCCGCGGCGCAGCGATTTCCGTTGATCCGCGTACGCTTGATCCAGTGGATCCGGTGGACGTCTTGGTGCGCGCTGAAGGGGCAGAAATCGGGGCGCGATACGCGACCGGATCCTTCAACGCAACGATCACTGGGTTCTGGCTGGAGCTTGACGAAGAGCTTGTGTTCGTGGGCGATGCGGGAACGACCGAACCTAATGACGCCTCGCGGCGGTTCGGTGTTGAATTCGGCGCATTCTGGAAGCCGGCCGACTGGATAAGGCTGGACGCGACCGCAGCCTACACCGACGCGCGGCTGAAGAACGCCCCCGGCAATGCCGACCGTATTCCGCAGGCGGTCGAAAATGTCTTTGGTGCCGGCATTGCCCTCGATCCGACCGAACAGTTGACGGCAACCGCCCGGGTGCGTCGCCTCGGCGTTGCGCCTTTGATCGAAGACGCAAGCGTTTTCTCCGAGCCCACCACGATCGTGAATCTCGGGATCTATTATACCCTGGGGCCGGCGCAATTGGGGCTGGATGTCTTGAACCTCCTCGATTCCGAGGATGCCGACATCACCTATTTCTTCGAATCACAGCTCTCCGATGAAATAAATCCGGTAGCGGATGTTCATTTACATCCCGTCGAACCAAGACAGTTTCGAGGCTCGCTCACATTGCGTTTCTGACGTATACGTTACAGCCGGCTAGGTCTCAGACATCAATGGATGTGTCGAACTTCTTCCGGGACCAGACGACTTTGGTGGAGTACCGGCGGATCGCAGGATCAGTCATGAACATCTCCCGTCCCCAGTTTTCATACCACTGGAGGGACGGCGCCTGTACGATGAGGACGTAATCTTCTTCGCCTGAAACGTGATAACTCTGTTTGACCGCGGGATCGTCCCTAACCCGCGCATCCAGCTGGTCATAGGCGTCCGCGGTTTCCTCTTTGAAGCTCACTGAAACGATCAGGGTCACCCCGGCATGCTCAGGCGAAAGCAGCGCGACCTCTTTCTCGATGATGCCGGCGTCTTTCAATGCGGCGAGGCGACGACGCACCGATGACGCAGAGAGATTGACCGAGCGGCCAATGGCTTCATGGGTCAAAGAAGCGTCGTTCTGAACTAGGCGAAGGATCGCCCGGTCGTAATCGTCGGTATTGGCGAAAACCGGCATAAGCTCGTATCATATGACGAAAATAAGCAGTTATACAAACAAATCAGGCAGGATCCGCCAGAATATTGCGGATATAGTCGGCGCATGACCCTGCATATGAAAAAAGTAAAGACTTCTGCCGCACCTCCTCGTCGCGCGGCCGCATCGTCCGGTCTGCTCGGCGTGACAGCGCTGATCGGGCTTGCGGCGTGTACGATGACTGCTGGCCGCGGCGATCCAGTCGCGTCGGCGGCGGCGGATATAACCTTTAGTGCGCCCGTTCAGCTCGCATCGGACCCTGAATTGCCACGGGGCGTCTGGTTTTCCGACGGGTACGGATATGTGATTGATCGGCGTCATGAGGCGCTGCGTGCCTACGATGCGACGCCGGGCACGTGTATTGAGATTTCGCTGGAACCTGAGACGAGGCTCTCGGATTTCTATGATTTTGCAATCGTGCGCCAGGACCAATCGGTAGTACGTCTGTGGACAGAGGATGAGCCTCATCAAACCCAGTACCAAGTAAAGTCAGAATTGCCGCCGGCCTGTGAGGGGGCTGGCCCTGACGCCACGCCGATTTCGGTTTTTGATCACTTTGCGGCATATTTCACAGAGCATTATGTCTTCTTCGACCTCTTTGATGTGGATTGGTCGGAAAGAGTGAAGGCGCGCCGATCAGAGATTGCGAATGATATGAGTAATGCTGAACTGTTTGGTGCTCTGACCGGGATGATCCGGGATGTCAGGGACGCTCACGTGGAACTGACGGGCGACGTTGATGGTGAGGGCAGAAAATTTGACGCCAATGAAGGGATTGTCCCATCACTGATTGAAAATAATGCCCGTGTCCAGAGTGGCACCCAAAACCCTGGTGATGCAGGAGCATTCTACGAGGGGTACCTCGACGGCAATATCTCCGGATCCATCCTTAAAGGAATGGGCTTTGCGTCTCAGAACAAATATCTGCGTTACGGCATGGCAACGGAGGAAATCGGCTACATCGCGATATTTCACGTTGCGCGATATGCAATCGGTGATGACCAGTCGAGCGGCGCACAAAAAGCGGCAATTCGCCAGGAGATGGGCAAAGCGATCGCGCACTTCCAGCAACAGGCCGCGCGGGTAGTTATCGTCGATCTCAGCCTCAATTTCGGGGGCTTCGATTATGTAGGACGAGAGATCGCCAGTCATTTCGCAACCCTGCCCACGACAACTTACAGCAAGCAGGCTCTCGATACAGAAGCTCTTATTCCGCCTACGATATATACTTTGGAACCTGCGGATACGGTTTTCGCCGGGCCGGTCTATCTGTTGACAACGAATGGCACGGTGAGCGGCGGAGAGACCTTGAGCCTTTCCTTGCGTGCCTTGCCACAGGTCACGCACTTGGGCGAGACCACCCGCGGTGCATTGTCAGACAAACTTGAAAAACCCCTCCCTAACGGGTGGGAGGTGACGTTATCAAACGAGCTTTATCTCGATCACGAAGGGCGACGCTGGGAAGGTGAGGGGATACCGCCGGAGATCCCGCTGCAGGTTTTTGAAGGCACTGCAGACCCGCTCGCTTCCCATCGAGATGCGGTTGCCAAAGTGGTTTCGTTTGCCGAAGAGCAACTGGCGCAAGACTAGCCCTTTGCCGAACGTCTTACAGTTCTTTTTCCTTACCCTGATAAAGCCTGTAGGCTACGTCCTGGCGGGCTTTCAGGTGAGGAATTTCATCGCGTTTCATGTTGCGCAAGTATCCGCGCAAGAGGCGACCGGAAGCACCATGTCCAACGACAAGCGCGGGCCCGCGCATTTCTTGCTTCAGGTCAAT
The DNA here is from genome assembly GCA_038522945.1 of Pseudomonadota bacterium. Classification (GTDB taxonomy): domain Bacteria; phylum Pseudomonadota; class Alphaproteobacteria; order Caulobacterales; family Parvularculaceae; genus MED-G105. Next base: position 19,056 of record JBCBJV010000011.1, on the reverse strand, counting down.
GAGGAATTCACGCGTGCGCTCTGATGCGTTGGCATAACTCTCCCCGCCCGGTACCACAAAGCTCCACTTGTCTTCTTCGCGTTTGTCAAAAGCCCCGTTGCCTTCCGCATTAATTTCATCCGGGGTCTTCCCATTCCAGTCGCCAAGATCAATTTCGATCAACCGATCATCGACTTTGTAGCGTCGAGCCGGAAGCTTCAAGGCAAGCCGGATAATTTCCAGGGTTTCTCTCGCCCGAGACAGCGGGCTCGCAACAAAGGTCATGCGGTGTAGGTCACCCACATGGTCACGCAAGCGCAGTCCATTGCGGGAGGCTTGCGCGCGGCCATTCTCATTAAGCGGAATATCCGAATGCCCCTGAAACCGGCGCGACGCATTCCAGTCCGTTTGCCCGTGGCGGACAAAATAAACCGGAAACGGCAGGCTGACGCGCCCGCCCGGCATGCCTTTTTTGTTGAAAATCCCCATGGCTCGAAAGATACCGCCATTCCGGCGCTCACTTCAATCTGGCAAAGATTGCGCTTCTGAAAGCTTGCGGGTGGAAACGCGGGCCCTTTGCCCCCAAATCAATCATAACGTTAAGAGTAGGGCGACGAGCTTCGCGCGGGAGGACACTATGGATCAGATTGATTTGAATATGGTTTTTGGCTTTCTGGCGATCGCGGGGGTGGCTTATCTGCTCTCTGGTGCATCAACGCCAACAACCTCTGAGACCCTGGCGTCGGCTGAGGAAAAGATCGGTCGCCTTGATCCGGCTGCGCGGGAGCAGGTCCTTGCGGCCTTGCAAGACAAAAAGAAAATCCTTGCCATCAAGGTATTCCGAGGAGCAACGGCTGCGACCTTGCGCGAGGCGAAAGTTGCCGTTGAAAAAATGGCCCGGGATCTGAAGTATGCGAGCACACCGATTACTTAGTTGAAAGCACTGCGATGATCCCAGCCAATTGTCCTGAAGGGCGCGGAACGGCTATTTTCGAAAGCGATGCCCTTCCTTGAAAACGCGACAGATTGGCCCCGGACGTCGATGATCGGAGCTTGCTTACGCTTTGGTGCTGGCTTTAGGTAAAGCGTCCGTGGGAAACTGATGGTCTGACAACTGGGAGAGGATTCAGCCATGTCAAATTTGCTGAAAGTGAGCATGAGCTACGTAGCGGCAATCGTCCTGGCAACGGCTTGTGCAGCCGACGGGTCGGTCGCACCAAGTGTCAAGAGCGCCGCTCTAAGCCCTGCACCACAATTTGATAGCCATACAGAGCAACCTGTCACGTTCGTCTCGAACGCAGGCGATGAAGTCGAAGCGTTTCAGGGCGAGTTCATGGTCCCGGAGAATCGTGGGGACGCGGACAGCCGATCGATCCCGGTCCGCTACGTTCGATTCCCTACTACCGGGGAGATCAAAGGGGCGCCGATTGTTTATCTTGCTGGCGGGCCTGGTGGATCAGGCATTGCGACGGCAAAGCGCGGCCGGTTTCCGCTATTCATGGCCATGCGTCAGTTTGGAGACGTGATCGCGCTCGATCAGCGGGGGACGGGCGCGTCGAATGATACACCCGAGTGCATTTCTTCCGTGTCTGTACCAACGACAGAAGCAATTAGCGATAGCGCACTTGCCGGTCTCTATGGTCAAGCGGCAAAGGAATGCGCTGAGTATTGGGAAGAGAGCGGAGTTGATCTCGCGGGGTACACCACGCGCCAGAGCGTTGCTGACTTAAGTGATCTTCGACAACATCTGGGAGCAGACAAAATCAGTCTTTGGGGCATTTCATATGGCAGTCATCTGGCGCTCGCGGCCATGAACGAGATGACGAGTGAAATCGATCGGGTGATCATTGCGAGTGTCGAAGGACTGGATCAAACCGTGAAACTCCCCTCACGGACGGATGACTATTTTGCCCGGCTTGGCGATGCGATTGGGGCACCAAATCTGCCTGAGCTGATCGGGTCGGTCCACGCCTCGCTTGAAGAAAATCCGCAACTCCTGACCCTTCGTATGGCAGACGGTGCGGAGGTTCCGTACTTGTTCCAAAAACGTGACATGCAGCGACTGGCGAGCGCCATGATCGCCGATCCTGGTTCGGCACGGCGGTTGGTCGATCTTTATCAAGCTGCTGCGGCGGGCATCTTTGAGCCGGCCGGTGGCATAATTGCCCGGTTCGCTGATCCGCGTGCGCCGATCTCCTTTAGGGCCATGCCGTTAGGGATGGACCGGGCCTCAGGGATTTCCGATGCCCGGTTGGCGCAGGTCCAAAGCGATGCCCAAACAAGCCTTCTCGGGGAGTACTTGAACTTCCCGATGCCTCAATTGGTGGGCGCGTTGACGGCACTTGATCTGGGTCCGTCCTTTCGCCAAGGCCCGATCTCGGACATTCCGACACTTGTGTTGACCGGGACCCTTGACGGGCGCACTTATCCAGATGGTCAGGCTGAAGCGATCGCAGGCCTGACGAATGCCCATCAGGTGAGCGTTGTCGGTGCCGGTCACAACGTGTTTATGACGTCGCCAGAAGTCGAGGTTGTGATGAGCGCGTTCCTCTCCGGGCGGACGGAGCTGACGTCTGAGATCCTGTTGGATGACTGAGCCGAGTGCTTAATCTTCTGAAGCGTCGGGGGTCGGCCCGATCTGCTCCAGTAAAGCCAGGTCATCTTGGAGATGATTCCGCATGAGGCCGATCACTGCCGGGAGCGCGCTCTGCCAGCGTTCCCAGGTGTAAAGTGACTTGATCAGATCGTTGTCTTTGCACGCCTCCGAAATTGGGACTGCTAGTTCAAGGCTTCGCTCAGGGCGCGAATAATCCTGACCGAGATAAGTGACCGAACGCTTTGATGACGACCCAAGCTGGATGATTGGGTTGTTTTGCAGGCGCTCCTGCAACGGGATTACTTCCAGAAAATCGGCTTCGCGAAGGAACACATCCAGAATGTAGAGCGTTTCATTAAAAGCTTCTTGTTCTTGCGGGGACTGTTGGGCTGCCAAACGCGGGGTTTCAATGAGTGTCTTCAGCGCGCGGTCCCGCAGCTTAAGTCCATAGGTGCCCATCGCGCCGCGCAAGGTATCTTCGATAAGAATAGTGGCTTCTTCGCTATTGTCGCAGGTCAACAAGGCATCAATGCCACGACCAACGCGAGTGAGGGCCCGTGAGACTTCGCTTTCAGCGGTGTCCAGGGTTGCCAGATTAGTCCGGAGTTCGGTGCGGTACCGCGCCAGGGCGTCTTCGTAGTCGCGTCGGTCGGACTGGGCCTGGTTCCAGTTTCCAAGCTGAATACCCATGAAGACACCGACCACGACGATGACGAAGTCCAAGCCGATAGCGGTCCAGTTCTGGGTACGGACGTGTTCGGTGATGCGGCGGAGGATCATGGGGCTTCGCCCTGATTTGCGAAGATGTCGTTTAAACCCGATGACTCCAGCGTGATCTTCATGTCAAAAATTCGGCCAGCGCGCTGTGCATTTCGTTCTCTCAACGCATCCAGCAGGTCTGGCTTATCACGCAACACGGCGACTTCCCGAGCAAGAATATCTTCGTCGAGATCGATCGTACACGCATAGGAGAGCGTCAGCAAAATCATCTGGCGATCGTTGGAATCGAGTTGTCGATCACCGCACTCCCGGCGCAGTGCTTCAGTAACCGATGGCTCGATCCGCTGCCGGAATAAACGCCGATAGACCGCTGCGCCGCCCTCTTCGCGCATGATATCAAAGAGCGGCGTGCTGTAATTGCTGAAAGCCGCCACCCGCAGCACCTCGTCTTGAATAAGACCGGTTGCTCCTGCGGCGACGAGTTCGTCAAATGTGGATCGCCGTCGCTCGTACCAATTGTATTGACTTGCGCGGAACGCATTGATCAGGATTTCCGCGTCGCTCATCTCAACCTGGCCTGTTAGGCCTAAATAGGCCTGGTTCCCTGCGTCGAATGTATCCTGCGTGTAGTCAATGAGCGACAGAATATAATCGTATTCGACCCGTAGGTCCGCCGTCAGGCGATCAGCATACACCGCACCGCGTTGTTGTTCCTGGCGTGCCTGGTTCCAGTTGCCAAGCTGGATACCCATAAAAACGCCAACGACAACGATGACGAAGTCGATGCCGATGGCCGTCCAGTTCTGGGTACGGACGTGTTCGATGACGCGGCGGAGGAGCATTATTGCTCCTCCAACGCTGCGCGCAGGTCGGCGGTGAGCGCCTCTGCGTCAGCGCGAAGCGTCTTCATCGACTGCCAATGCAGGACCCCGTATTCCATCATTGTACGGACGGCACCTTCGAGCGTCGGGTCAGCTTTTACGAGCCTTGCCAGTTCGTTTTCGTCGACGTTCTTGAATGGACTAAGGCCGTGTTCTTGTCCCACAAAAACAAGTCGGTCTCTAAAGGGGCGAAACGTCCTTTCTTGCGATATCTCCAGCGCGTCCCAAAGCGCTGTGTACGCCTTCAAATCGTGAACAAGGTCCTGGTCTGAGATTAGCGCTAAATCACCCGCGGCAACTAGGCCGTCGAACGCCGCATCATTTTGCGTAGGATAATAACGAACCGCGATTGCGGTCCATAATTGTGCGGGCTTTGCTTCACGCGACGACATATCCTCGATGATAGGCAAATCGTTCGTACCCAAAAGCGAAGCGAAAATTGGTGTTTTGAGCTCAGTGAGTGGTTGAAGGCCTGCGGCTTCAAGCAAATAGTTCGACGCCTGGGTAGCCAGCACGGCAGCATCTAGTGCGCCATTCAACCCAATAAAGTCTGCTTCGATATCGTCGAGGATCGCAGCGAGGACGGCTTGTTCCTTTGCTGCATTGGCGCGCGCTTCGTTCCAGTTGCCGAGCTGGATACCCATAAAAACGCCAACAACAACGATCACGAAGTCAAGCGCAACGGCGGTCCAGTTCTGGGTACGGACGTGTTCGGTGATGCGGCGGAGGATCACGGCATCTCTCCAATAATATTATCGATCGCCGCAATCGACGCGTCGGACAGCGCCTCCACTTTGTTATTGGTCTGCCGAGCAAGTTCGTTTTGACCAAGCCAAAAGCGCAGCATGTTTGCAAGCTCGGTATCCGCATAAATGCGCTCGAGCGTGGCGGTCAGGTCGATGACGGAAAGTTCATCCCGGCAGTCGAAGGAAAGCGCTTCTAAGCCGCTATCCAAGGCTTGATGACAGCCACGCCAGAGCGCCGATGACACCTCGAACGAAAAATGGCCGCGAACACGTTCGCGGTAGGGCGGCGGCAATACGTTGATCGAAGTCCCTCCAACCAGAAACAAATAAAGGTCCCGAACAATATCGCGTGTCGTCTGGTCGCTCGGCAGGCCGAGGCGCGTCACCTCCTGATATTTTTCGTCCGAAAACGGGGTGCCCCAAACCTGTGACGCGTGAAAGAAGCTGATAACGAGCTCTTCGCATGACGATAAGCAAACGCCGTCACCTTCAAGAAAAGCGAGCCCCGTCTCACCGCCGCTTATAACCAAATCAGTGTAAGGCGATTGAAGTTGCGTTGCTGCCGCATTGGCGCGGATTTCGTCTTGTAGCTGACGGAGATATGTTGCCTCCTGCACATTCAATTGTCTCGCCTCATTCCAGTTTCCAAGCTGGATACCCATGAAAACGCCGACCACGACAATGACGAAGTCGATGCCGATGGCCGTCCAGTTCTGGGTACGGACGTGTTCGATGACGCGACGGAGGATCATGATGTCATTCCATGCTTCATTGGATATCTGAAAGCTCGTCCCAGAGCTGAATGGGGGGCGTGTCGGCGATCATATCGTCAACGACGCCCACGAATTCGCGATTGAAATACACCTTGCAAAGCGGCCAGAGCGCGCGGGTCCTCGGCGTGCCAAGAACAAAGAAAATGACGCCGCGATAGGTCTCCCAGGCGTCTTTCGTCATTGCGCCGCTCTTATACTGGAGATACTCGAATTCTCGAGCCCGAAGCAGTCCGATCATCCAGAAAAAGAGTTGCGTTTTCTCATCAACGGTAGGCGTCTCATCCTGAGAGGCGATGCGCCCGAGATTCGGAAATTCAACAAATTTATAAACCCCCGTCTGATCGTTCGCGAGTTGCGCCTGCCGGGATTCTGATCGCATTTGCTGCGCACTCTGCCGAACCTGGATGGTAAGATAAATCAGCGTCGCAGCCACAACGACAACGCCAATAATCTGAGCAATAAGCGCAATCTGTTCGAGGGTCATTTCACTGCTTCTATCTCGGCCCACACCAACTCCGCCGTTTCAATGGCGCGGTCCCTCGCCGTCGGGTAGTTGAGCATCGCGACAATGTTCTGGCTGAGCGAGTATCGCAACATTCGCTTGAGGTGCGGGTCGCTCTTAATCTCCTGGAGCATCCCTGAGCTGTCGACGGCTTTGAGTTGTTCCGCACACCCTCGGGTCAATCGTTCGCTGACAGCGGCCACATCCACCTCCCAGCACCCGGTCCACAAAATCCGGGCGGCATCAGGTTCGATGTATTCCCGAACCGTCTCACGAAACGGCGGCGACACCTGGTTGATCAATCCGAAGCTGTTGGTCAGGTTGTAGGTCGCGATAAACTCCTCGCGCAGAGCCCGGTCGGACGGAAATCCGAGTTCGATCGCCTCGCGGAAAGCTGTTTGATCAAATGTGACTGCCCAGAGTTGCGAGGCGTGGAAGAAGTCGATGAGCAGTTCTTCGCAAGCTGCTTCGCATTCTTCGTCGCCCTTCAAAAAGGCGAGCGCGCGATTTCCGGCCTCCGTGACCGTCGTGTAGTACTCAAGCAGAAGCGCAGACCGCTCGGCATTCTGAACCAATTCTTCGTGCAGTAACACAAGGTAGGAACGCTCCTGCGCCTTCAGCGCGCGCGCCTCATTCCAGTTGCCGAGCTGAATACCCATGAACACACCGACCACGACGATAACAAAGTCGAGTGCGACGGCGGTCCAGTTCTGGGCTTTGACGTGTTCAGTGATGCGGCGCAGGATCATGGTTTGTTATTTCGTGATGCATTGGCGGTTGCCAATAAATCGGCAGCTTCGCCTTCAATGCTGAGGAGACGCCTGTATTGCCAAAGGGCGAGGAATGCGCCGGACTTAACCAATCCGTGGAACGCCTTGTCTTTTTCCGCGAGCGCAATCACGTCCTCGATTGTCGCACGGTCCCCGAGGCCGATCCCATTGCGTCTGAAATAATCCTCAAAGGCATCATCTTGACGGGCGAGGGTTGTTTCGTCGTGCGCATTCTCGCGGACATTTTTATAATAGCTGATCAAATCACTGACGAGCGCCCTGTCGGACACTACAGCGATATTGCCGGTCTGGATCAATTCTTCATATGTGCTGTCGCTGCTGACAAGGAAAGATCTGCCAGCCAAAGCCGCATAAGGATAAGGGAGGAACCTCTCATTTGGCACGGCGTCCGCGTCTATCGGTGACCAGAATGTTGGCCGGGCATAGTCCGGGTTCGTCGTTTCCAAAATCAACTCGCTCAATCCAAGAATAGAGAGCGAGCTTTCCTGTCCGGCTTTCATTTCGGCAATGTCGGCCTCAAGATCGCGGGCGAGCTCTGCCAGATAACGCTGTTCGGCCCGTCGATCCTCACGGTTTTCGCTCCAGTTTGTGATTTGAAACGCAATCAGTATGCCAAAAACAACTATGAAAAAGTCGAGCGCGACGGCGGTCCAGTTCTGGTCTTTGACGTGTTGTGTGATGCGTCGCAGGATCATTGGGCGTTCTCGATTGCGAGACTCATTTCTCGTGTTTCACCGAGCGCTTCGTTGGCTCTGATAAGATTGCCGATTGTCGCAATATTGCGATAGGCGATTTGCGAGCGCAGTTGATCCCAGAAAAAGTCTTCCGGCGGCGCTTGCAACACCGTCCCGGCGGCGTGCGTCAATTCACCGTTCATGGTTTCGATCATCGCTTCAGAAAGTTGGCACTGGATTGCATTTTGAACATCGCGGCAAAACTCACTCGAAACGGGAACGTAACCGAGGCCGATATCACGCATATAAGCGGTGTAGGATTCGACCAGAAAGTCATTGTTTTTACCGACAACCCGTTCTGCTCGAGACAGCCCTTCAAAATAGGCGATCAACTGGTTTCGCAGTGAAATGTCGCGAATGACGGTGATGCGTCCTGCGCTTTTAAGTTCGGAGAATGTCGGGCTGTCCAGGCTCAAGGTGCGCCTGCCGAATGTCAGCGCCAGTGTTTCCCCCAGACGCAAGGGGTCCGCGGTGTCCGTCCAATTGTTGATGCGGGCCAAGGCATCGGCGGCGGCGTTGCTGACGCCTTCCTCATGATCGATTTGCGCCTTCAGTTTCGTTTCAATGACGGCAATATCGCGAGATAAGAGAGTGAGGTACTCCTGCTCCAGCGAGCGCTCCGTCGACGAAGCATTCCAGTTCGAGACCTGGATGCCGATAAAGACACCAACCACGACAATGATGAAGTCGAGCGCGACGGCGGTCCAGTTTTGTGCCTTTACGTGTTCGGTGATGCGGCGGAGGATCATGGCGCGGCCTCGAGTTCCGCCAACAAGGCATGAGTTTCGCTTAGAAGCTGTTCCACGCTGGCGGCATTTGCACGAGCCGATATCGCGCGCCATACCACTTGAGACCGCATCGTCGTCCACAAGGGGTCTTCTGCGGGCACGTTAAGGATTTGTTCTGCTGCGTGAATTTTTTCAGATCCAAAAACTGAATAGGCCAGACGTGACGTATCGCAAGCACTTTGGACGTTTGAGCTGGGACAGGCATTTGTGGGTAGCGCGACAAATCCCAACCCGATATCTCGCAAAAAGTTCGAGTATGGCTCTACGTAGAATTCATTGTTCTTTTCCAAAATCCTTTCGACCCGGACCAGACCGTCAAAATAGGTAATGATCCGGTTCCGTAGGCCTGTGTCTTCGATAAGAGTGAGACGACCGGCGCTTTTCATTTCAGAAAAAGCGGGGCTGTCGAGGATCAAGGTCCGCCGCCCAAAGATTGAAATCAATGAATGCCCCATCTGCGTTGGATCGACGCCTGACTCTCGCTTGTTGATCGCTGCTATTGCGGTCCTTGCATTCGCGATAATTGCTTGCTCTTGCGCGAGTTGCTCACTTAGGTTCCCTTCGATTGTTCTTAGGTCTGTCGTGAGCAGTATCATATACTCGCTTTCGAGCTGGCGCGCACTTCGCCCATCATTCCAGCTCGTAATCTGAAAGGCGATCAGAATACCGACAACCACAATGCAAAAGTCGAGGCCGACGGCGAACCAGTTCTGGTCTTTGACGTGTTCAGTGATGCGGCGCAGGATCATTTGAGATAAGCCTCTATGGCATCAAGAAGTCGTCGATTGCGCGACAGTTCGGTTTCAAGGTCGAAAAGCGTGCTTTGGGCGCTTGCCAAGTGCCATTGCAAATCATCCCGCAAATCAAGCCGTGCCCGTAATTCCATTGCGGCGGGCTGTGCGAGTTCAGCCGGAAATTCGATGTCACATTCGGGAGGGAGAACGAATATGCCGCCATCTATGTCGATCCGCTGATCGCCACATTCGCTGCGGATTCTTTCCTGAATTTCGAATGGGATCACGCGCCGAACATTTTGGCGGTAAGGTGTATCAACATCGCTATCTAGTGTGACATTGGAGGGGCTGGCGAGATAGGTTGAAAGGAGCTGCTGTAACTCCAGATCTTCGATGTTTCTGATGTTTTCGGCCCCGATCAACTGCGCCGATACCCCGACATCACCGCGAACCCCCATGATCTGACTGGCTTGGTAGGCTGCGATCAGAAACACACTGTCAGACATGGCGTTTTCATCGCTCCACCCTAGAAGCGCTTCTTCACCATAAGCTCTTGTCGTGGCGTAATAGGTTTCGAATGAGTCAGCGCTGATTTCAAAGGCTTCGACATAAGGGATAATCAGCTCTAGCGTTCGGTTGGTGTCTACGCGGTCCGACCGTTCCTCGTTCCAATTCGCCACCTGAATACCGATAACGACACCAAATACGACAATGAAAAAGTCGAGCGCTACAGCAAACCAGTTCTGGTCTTTGACGTGTTCAGTGATGCGGCGCAGGATCATGGGGCCTCTTCCTCGCGAATCGTAGGTGTGTTGGAGCATTCTTGTCCAAGCGCCTCTCCCAAAGAAACACACATATCAACAGCACTCTGAAGATAGTTTAGGCGAATACTCTGAAAGGCGACCATGTTCCGTAAAAGGTGGACGGCATCCTCCCGCGCTGCCTCATTGTTAATGAATGTATCAACATCAACAGTATACTGACGTAAAAATGAACCCCGGTCGTTGTACGCGACCTCCACCCCCGCATATTCACCAAATTTCGGAAACTCCTCGATGATGAAGTACTGAAACAGCTCTGTCGCGTTTTGGACGTTTTCCCCGGTACTATAAAAACGAGACACCGCGCGAATGGCGGGTGTTTCAGAAATGCCATTCAGAACACCGGCGCTCGTGAGGCTGTCATAAACAACTCGCGGCGTGGAAATCGCTCTGAATTGCCGTGCATTGGCTAAAGCTGAAACGATCTGTTCGCTTGTTAAGCCCTCTCGGTCTTGCGCAGAAATTGCCGCCACAACAGGTCGAGCTCGAGCGATGTTGTTCGCTTCGCGGCTGACTTCCCCTTCGATGATGGCAATGATTGCCTGGCTTTCGGTGAAAAGGTCAGCAAGTGCCACCTGCTGTCGTTGCTTCTGGTCTTCAGTCGCGTTCCAGTTCGAGACCTGAATACCGATGAAGACACCAACCACGACGATAACAAAGTCGAGACAAACAGCGGTCCAGTTTTGAGCTTTGACGTGTTCGGTGATACGTCTAAGGAGCATTAGCTGTCTCCTGCAGGTTGTTGACCCCCCATCGGTCGTTCAATTCCGCCGCGATCAGCGGAAGAAAATCCGTGTAGGCATCGAGGATCGGCCTATACGCTTCCAATCGTTCGGACGTTCGATAACTGATGGACGAAATGGCGTTCGCGATGGTCGGATCGCTGCAAAGGGTATCGATGTTGTAATCGACGCCGCCGCGCTGGTTGGCCACGAAAGGATTGTGAATGACGCGGCTCATGTCATACCGTGTATGGCGTTCCACGAGTTTGCTGTGCGATTCCAGCGTACTGATCGTGGATCGGAACCAGGCGCCGCGCCACTCCACGAGTGAGACAATACGGGCGAGGTCGGCTGCGATTTCACGGTTGCGGATAATATCCGTTCTGCCAGACGCGATCACTTCGTCAATGGTGCGGCGATAAAGCCGGGGCGGGTTAAGCCAACCGAGCGTGGCAATGCCGCGTTGAAATACGGCATCGTCTCGCGGCGAAACTTCGCAGGCGGCAAGCGATAGCATGATCACCTGTTGATCCGCCAGTTGTTGTTCAAGGAAATTAATGTCGCGAGACTGCCCGGCAATACTCTCCTTTATGTCTTGATACAGGCGGATGAGAGTGTCTCGTTCGATCGACCTTTCCTGCCGCGCCTCATTCCAGTTCCCAAGCTGAATACCCATGAAAACACCGACCACGACGATGACGAAGTCGAGGAAGACAGCCGTCCAGTTCTGGAGGCGGACATGTTCGATAACGCGACGGAGGATCATGGCGTCGCTTCCGGCTCAGAAGTGTGGATGATCTCGAGTTCACGATCTACCGCTTGATGGAGAGCCTTCAGCTTTTCACTAACGGGCAAAACACCTCTTATGGTGTAGTCGGAGTAGGTATCAACGTTCAGCGCAAAGGCATTCATGAACGCCCTATTTTGGCGCATCGCTTCGTAATCACAGCGATAATCGCTTGGGGGGCTGCCCGTACCAAAATCATATTCCCAATTTTTATTCCTGATCTCAAACAGATCAGGAAAGCGGCTAGACAAGTGAGTATTGAACTTTTCTAATGCAGCAATTAGTTCATTCGCACGATCAGCTTGCTGAAGGTATGATTGTAAAGCGGCCCTGATATTCGCCGACGCAATATCATTCACCCGCCCCGACGACACCAATTCTGTCGCTGTTGGTAATGCCGCTGGTGGAACGGTCAAAGCCGCACTCCAATCAAGGGTATTACAAGTTAAAGCCGCCGAGAGGCCTTTGATGTTTTCAATCCCTGGAAAATCTCTGACGTTCAGCTTGTCGATCTCAGATAAATCATCACGTTCTCCCATCAGGAATTCGGTGATAATGACGTGCAACGCCATATCCAAAGGCCTGCCCGTATCGTAAAACGCCCGGCGCTCTTGTAGCTCGACGATATCGTCATGCAATCGCCCAAGAAAATCACTTTCGCTAATGCGGACCGCCCGTGCATCATTCCAGTTCCCAAGCTGAATACCCATGAAGACACCAACCACGACGATGATGAAGTCGAGACAAACAGCGGTCCAGTTTTGAGCTTTGACGTGTTCGGTGATGCGGCGGAGAAGCATCAGGTATTCCCCGCACCAGAATTGAAGAATTGACGGCGCATATTCCCCCTCATGTCGCTCATCGTTGGCGCGAGCATAGGAGAAATCGCTTGCACGTCAAAGGGTTGGGTCCCGAGGGTGAGTTGGAGGGGTGAGTTGGAGGGGTGAGTTGGAATTTATTTTGGGGCGTCGTTGCGGTCAGTCTTTGTCGCCCGTATCTTTATCAACCGTATCTTTTTTGATGAGTGACGCCGCCAGCTCCCGGCCCATACCGCGCAGATCCCTGATTGCACTCTGGTCAAGGGCAACAAGAGCAACAGTGATGTTCTGTTCGGGGATGATAAACGCATCCGTGCCCCAGAACCCGCCATGGCCATAGGTCGCGAACCCATCAACCTCTCCCGCAAAAAGGCCTATGCGGTATGGGCTGCCTTCAGGATGGCCGGGAGCGGTTGTCATCAGGTCAAGCGTCGCCGGATCGACAAACACCGCGCGATCAAAAAGCGCATGATAAAACAGGGCGAGTTCTTCCATGTTGGCAATGAGACCGCCGCCGCCATAGGCGTCGACGCTGCCGTGGATCGGGTAGCTGTTAACCTCACCGCCGAGCCATTGGTGCGCCCGGTCGGGGATACCTACCGGTGCGGGCTCGGCTTCATCCCACCAGGTATTCTCAAGTCCAATCTTGTCAAGTTTGGTCAGTTCTCGGATCGCTTCATGGAGCGGTTGATCCGTGATGCGCTCAATGATCTCACCAAGGAGGATGTAGCCCGTGTCTGAGTAGTGGAACGTCTCACCGGGCGCGGCGATCGGGTCAGTCGCCTCCACCAGTAGTGCCAGTTGGTCTGTGCGCGTCCAATTATAACCGGGATTGCTTAAAATTCTGGTTTTGAAGGCATCCCCGGAGAAATGGTCATCGAGCCCACCAGCGTGCATGAGCAAGTGACGGACAGTGATCGTCTTTGTGTCGTATCCGTCTGAGACCAGCAGATCATTGTGTGTGGTACTGATCAGCTGAGAGATGGGCGTATCAAGATCGAGACGGTCGTCTTCCCACAAACGCAAGGCTGCTGCAGCGATGAACGACTTTGTGTTCGACGCAATCCGCACTGGCGTGTTGACCGTCATCGGGCGCCCTGTCGGGTCGGCGACGCCCGTTGCCGTGGAAACTGCCTTTTGGTTGCTAACAATCACTGACGCGGCGAGACCGGGGGCAATGGGGTGCTCTGCCTGGAAGGCGTCGAGCTTTGATTGCAGCTCTGTTTCGGTCAGGCGTGGTTCAGAAAGGTCGACCTCGGCGGCGATCGAAACTGGCCCGATCGTCGTGCGGTGATCGCAAGCGGCGAGCGCAAGGGTGCTCATTGCAACGGTGATCGCAATTGTGGCCGCTCTACGGGTAATCATGGCGTGCTCCCTGTTCGATCGTCAGGACTGTAACTTCGGTGTGGCGGCCGGGCTCTAGCAACAGGGCTAGCAACAGGGTTAGCGACAGGGCTAGCAACAGCGCTAGCGACAGGGATTGTTAACCCCGCCCCAGCGCCGCTTCGATCATATCCGCCGTGGCGCTGGCCCCATAGATTTTTGTGAATGGGCCCATGCGAGGCCCTTCCGATTGACCGAAAACGATCTCATAGATCGCCGTGAACCAGCTGCGGATGTTGTCTGCGAAGCCGTTCGCTTTGCCGGCGTCGAAAACCGCCGTCTGGTAGTCCTGCTCTTCGGCGTCTTCGCCGAGTGCCCGCAAGGCCGTGGCCAGTTCAGTAAGGGCTTTGCGTTCTTCGTCCGTGGGCGCACGGAATGATTTGGTCGGCTTGATGAAGTCTTCAAAATAAGCCCCGGCATAATCAATCATGCCACTCGCAGCATTGAATTCCTCCTCGCTGGCACCGGGTCGATACTTGCGGATGAACCCTTCCAGGATCTCTCGGTCGGCGTTGCCGATGGCTGAGACGAGCGTCAGCAACATCCCATAGCTGACCGGCGGCGTCGCGCTCGGCGGTTTTCCTTCGTGGATATGCCAGGCGGGATTATCCAGCGCCTTGATGCCTTCCTGATCGACATACTTCTCCACGTGGGTCCAGTATTCATCAACCGTTTTCGGGATGATGTTGAGATAAAGTTTCTTCGCTGCTCGTGGATTTTGAAACATGAAAAGCCCTAGCGACTGGGGTGATCCGTACCGCAACCATTGCTCAATGGAGATCCCATTGCCTTTGGTTTTGGAGATCTTCTTGCCTTCCTCATCGAGGAAGAGCTGATAGTTGAACCCGGCAGGTGGTTCCGCACCGAGCGCCTTGACGATACGTGAGGACAGCCGCACGGATTCCGTCAAGTCCTCGCCGGCCATCTCATAGTCAATGCCGAGAGCAAACCATCGCCCGGCCCAGTCGGCTTTCCATTGCAGCTTGGTGGCACCACCCTTGACGCTGGTTTTGACTTTCTCTCCGGTCTCGTCTTCGAAGACGATGGTGCCCGCATTGGCGTCAATTTCCAGCATGGGAACGTAAAGGACGCGGCCCGACGATGGCGAGATCGGCAGGATCGGAGAGTATGTCGCCCGGCGATCTTCGCCGAGTGTCGGGAGAATGATCTCCATCACCGCATCATAGCGTTCCAGAACGCGGACCAGGGTCTCGTCAAACGCACCAGATTCATATTGTTCCGTGGCGGAATAAAATTCGTAATCGAAACCGAACTGGTCAAGGAAAGCGCGGAGCGCCGCGTTGTTGTGGTGCGCAAAGCTCGGGTGATCGGTCCCGAATGGGTTGGGCACTTTCGTGAGCGGCTCCTGCAGGTGCGCTTCTAAGAGTTCCTGGTTCGGTAAATGGGGCGGCACCTTCCGCATCCCATCCATGTCATCGGAAAAACTGATGAGACGGGTTTCCTCGCCGGTCAGCGCCTCAAACGCCCGCCGCACCATGGTGGTTCGTGCCACCTCGCCGAACGTGCCGATATGGGGCGGGCCCGAGGGGCCGTACCCGGTCTGAAAGACAACAGGCCCCTTACGGTCCTTCACCTTGTCCAGCCGCTTGATTAGCCCGCGGGCTTCCTGAAAGGGCCAGGATTTAGCGTTGGTAAGGTCGTCTGGTGTGAAGGCGTTGCCCATGATTGGTGCTGCTCTTTTGTAAGGGGTGGCTGTTTTGTAAGGGGTGGCTAAAGCGGCTCGGCTGTGCGTGTCCTTGTTTAAATGACAGGCACAGCCGGGTCCTCTTCCATACGCGCCGTGGGCCAAGATGGTCAATGTTCGTCAAGCTTTGGGCGACAAGGCTGAATGCATAATGCTCCGAAAACCGTCATACGCTTGTATTCAAAGGCGGTTATCGCTTCTCTCTTAGCGAAGCGGGCGTGGACATGCCGGAAGGGGAGGTAATTATGGCGCGGACGATGTTGCGGGTTTTCCTGGCTGTACTGGGGATTTTGCTGGTGGTGTTTGCAGCCGTTGCGGGGTTTGGCCTCGTTCAGTGGCAGCGGGCGACCGGGGCTATGCCGGTCTATACTGGCGAGCTGACCCTTGCTGGCGCACCAGGGCCAGTGACCATCGTGCGCGACGCCTACGCTGTGCCCCATATTGAAGCCGAGACCCAGAACGCGGCGGCTTTTGCACTCGGGTTCGTTCACGCTCAAGACCGCTACTGGCAGATGGACCTGACACGTCGCGCGGCTTCAGGGCGGGTTGCGGAGATTCTCGGAAAGCCGGCCCTTGGCAATGACCGCTTTATGCGAGTCTTCAATTTTCCGTCCAATGCGCGCGAAACGATCGCTTCCCTCTCTCCTGAATTGCGCAGTTTCATTGAGGCCTATACGGACGGTGTGAACGCGTGGCGGACGTCCGAGGTCTACAAGAAGCCTGCGGAATACATCCTTACCATGACGGATCCGGCGCCCTGGACCCCGGAGGATACGGTCCTTGTGCAGAAAATGCTGTGGACGACGTTGAGCATTAATGCAGGCGATGAGCATGCGGCCATGCGCGCTAAGGGAGCAGAAAACCAGATCGCCCTCGAAGAGCTTATGCGGGCGTTTGATCCACCTTATGATCGCGCAGAGCATGTGAGTGTCACATGGGCGGACATGGCCCGCACGCTCGGCCTCCCCGTCGATGGAGCAACGCCCGTTGATGAGGGAAGCCTGCCGCCGATGATGCCCGCTGATCCGGCAACGGAGAACTCAAACAACTGGGTTGTCTCCGGCGCGCATTCCAAATCGGGCATGCCCTTGCTCGCCAATGATCCGCACCTCGGATTCACGATGCCCGGGTTCTGGTATCTTGCGCACCTGAAGGTGGGCGGCGAAAACCAGGTCGGCGCGACAATACCTGGCTTGCCGACAATCATCATTGGACGGAATGACAAAGTCGCCTGGGGCATCACCAACAACCACGGCAGTGACGCGCAAGACATTTATATGGAAGTGCTGAACCCGCAGAACCCAGACGAATACAAAACGCCGGATGGTTGGGCCACGTTCGAGGCGCGGGAAGAAACCTTCAACGTACGTTTCGGGGCAGAGGTGACCGAGACCTATCTGGAAACCCGTCATGGACCTGTGATCCCCGACGATCTGTTTTCCGACCCTAAGCCAGCTGTTGATTTCGATACCCACAAAATGGCGATGGCGTGGACTGCCTTTGATGGTCCAGATGGGAGTGTTGGCGGCATTTTTGAAAGCCTCGACGCCGATGATGTCGAAAGCCTCGCAAGCGCCTTTCGCCTGATCGATGGGCCGATCGAGAACTTTGTGATGGCGGATACCGCTGGCAATATCGGGCTTATTGTTCCCGGTAAGGTGCCAGTCCGCGGGGAAAACCACGAGACCATGGGGCGGGCCTATGTGGACGGGGCGAACCCGGACAATGACTGGCAAGGCATGATCCCGCGCGAGTTGACGCCTTATGTATTGAATCCAGAAAGCGGCAAGATCGTCACCGCAAATGCTAAAGTCGTTCCTTTTGAATATCCCTATTATCGCGGCCCGATGAATGTCTCGCCGTCGCGCCAGCAGCGCATCCAAGATCTAATCGACGCGACGCCCGCCCACGACTCAGAGAGCTTTAAGGCGATCCAGTTGGATACAACGGCGCGCAATGTACAGGACGTGGCGTCGGCCATGCTCGACATGGTGGTGCTAGAGGACCTCTCCGATGACGCCCAATCGGCGGTTGATATCATGACGGCTTGGGATCGGTCCTGGGACAAGGAAGAAGCCGCGCCGCTTATCTTTGCGACCTGGGTCACGAGGTTGCGCGCTCGGATTTTTGAAGATGATCTGGGCACGGTCTGGCCGCGTTTTGACCGGTACCATTTGGGTCAAGTGGAGAGCCTTTTGAGCGGCGGCGTCTCAGCGAAATTCTGTGATGATCTGCGAACGGAAGACGCACTGGAGACTTGCCAGGGGCAAATGGCAGCTGCCCTGGAGGCGACAACCCTTGAGACGATCGAGGCCCATGGCAGCCTGGAAGAAGCGCGCTGGGGCGCCGTTTCCATAGATCTCCACGACCATTTGGGCCTTGGGGCGTTCCCCGTGGTGGGCAAACGCTTGTCACGCACCACTAATCGCGGTGCGGGGTTTGATGCGCCCAATGTGGGCACACGGTTCATTGCGGATTTTCCCCGGTCAGGCTTCAGCACTCACGGGCCGGGCTTGCGGTTTGTGGTCGATATGGCGGCCCCCGATGCGGCTGAATTCATCACCACAGGCGGGCAATCCGGGCACTTTACTTCGCCCCACTATGACGATCTCTTGCGGCTCTGGGAGAATGGCGATTACATCCGTATCCCAACCGATTTGGCCGAAATCGACGAAGTGGCAACGATGACGATTTCGCCGGCGAATTAGCTCCGTTGCTTTCCCGGGACGATCTTGCGGAAAATTAGCCTGTCTTTGGCAGCTTGTTCCTTCCGTCGGTGAGGCGTAGGGTCCTGATCAATCAGGAATGTTCATTGGGAGATTACGTCACCATGCCAGCAGAAGGCATCACGCCACTCACCCCGCAGGAAGCCGTGGTTTTTCTCATGGTGATGACGTCCGCGTCTGACGGGAACATCACCGACGATGAGCTGCGGACCATTGGCCGAGTGGTCCGGTCCTTTCCGATGTTCTCTGATGCCGACGAAGCTGCCCTCGTGACCACATCAGAGGCGGCAGGCAGTCTGATGGCGTCTGAAGATGGGCTGCACCGGGTGTTGGAAAGCGCTGCCGCCGCGCTGCCCAGTCATTTGAACGAGACGGCCTACGCGGCGGTGGTCGATGTGGTGACCGCGGATGAAAACCTCGACATTACCGAAATCAGGGTGCTGGAGTTAATCCGTAACGCGCTTGATGTGCCGGACAAAGGCGCTGAAGCAATCGAGCACGCCGCGCGCGCACGGCATCTGACGGTCGAGCCGGTCTGAGAATTCTCAGATTAAAGAAAGAATAAAGGCGGCAACGAAAATCTGTTGCCGCCGCGTTTGTCATGCCAGCGCTAAGCTGTTAAAAATATCAGTCTTCGAACGAATAACGGTCGAACTCAACTTCGTCGCCGTGAATCGCGTCAAGGTCGCGATTATTAATGCCAGCAACGAAGTCATCAACGAGGTCTTCTGTGCACGTACGTTGGAACGCAAGGTCGCGTGAGCGGGTGTCAATGCAAGACTTCGTTGCTTTTGAGTTGATGCGGTCGTAGAGGCCTTCAAGACCATCAGCGCTCTGAAGTTCGTCTTCA
>JBCBJV010000010.1:0-119762 GCA_038522945.1 Pseudomonadota bacterium | reverse complement strand
CACGAATTGTTGTCTGACCGTGTCGCGGAAATGATAGCGCGTTCCATTGGTGCGCTCCGCCATCAGTCCCCGTGCGGAGGACTGTTCATAGGTCATCGAGAGCGCACCATAATAGGCTGGCCAGCTCGCACCGTACCCCGGGAATAGGGCGTCATAGACCTCACGGGTAAAGTAATCGAAGCCATTTTGATCGAACCATTTCGCATTGTTTTTGCCAATAAGATCGAGACGTTCGCGCTGGGTGGAGGTCAGGTGCGGGTTATACGGCTCAGCCTCCGGGGTGAAGTAATAGGTCTGATCGGTACCCATCTCATGGACATCAACAAAGATGAGCGGCAGCCACTCCCGAAGAATGTCGATCCGCCCGCGGGTTTCCGGTTGGGTTAAAGAAAACCAGTCCCGGTTCATATCGAACAGATAATGATTTGTGCGACCCCCGGGCCACGGCTCATTGCGCTCCGCGGCGATGCGGTTTCCGTCGGGAACGAGGCCTCGCGTTGTCTCAAAATTGTGGACAAAGCGCGCGCGACCGTCCGGGTTCTGAATGGGATCAATAAAGACAACTGTGTTTTCCAGGATCTTATCAACGGCCTCGTCGTTTTCCGCCGCAAGCAGATGATACGCGGTGAGCATGCCCGCATCTGTGCCAGAAATTTCGTTCCCATGGACGCTGTAAGCGATCCAGACCGTTGCGGGGAGATCGTCGATAAGGGCGGCGGCGTCCGCATCGCTAGTGACGCGCGGATCGCCCAACGCCTGCATGCCGTCCCGGAGCGCGTCGAGTTTGGCGATGTTTTCTGCCGATCCGATCGCTGCATAGACAAGTGGGCGGCCTTCCCAGCTTCTGGCGTATTCGGTGACTTTGATCTGATCAGGGAAGGCTTCTTGTAGCGCCTTAAAATATCGCACAGCATCTTCAGGGTGGGTGATTTCTTCGCCAAGTTTGTGTCCAATGACATCCAAGACAGTCGGGACATCATCGCTGTACTGAGCACCGGGCCAGAAAGCGAAGGTTTCTGCGGTGTCGGTGGGCACGCTATTCATAGCGTTGGAACCGGTGACAAGGGCAGGTCGCGCAATACTTGCTGGCGGCTGGTCAGGGCTTGCCGGCGGCTGAGAAGACGTTATCGTCGGCGCGTCTTGTTCCGTGGGGGCGACAGTTTCTGTCTCTGCTTCTGGCTCGGTTTCTCGCTCGGTTTGTGGCGCCGGATCTACTGCCTGAAATGCGAATGCGACCGCAAGCAGCGTGGCAAGACCAGCTATGACGGCAATCGACGACTTCACCATGAGAGTTCCCCTGTCAGGTGTTGCTTGGGCGGGCATGACCCGGAAAAGTGTGTTGTGGGGGAATAAGCCGTATCAAACGATCGTCCATCCACAGTGGGGCAAGATGGCGGGTCTTTATCAATCGGGTCAAGCTATTCGTCATAACTAGGGCGCTAACCGCTTGGCGAATACTGATCACGCGAAGCGCCGCGCAGGCACGTTACGTGGCCAGTACAAGTTAACGATCTAGTAGCCCGGTTAAGTAGCGAGGCCCGGGATCGGACTGCCATTCTTCATGGTTATCCGACCTTCCGTCATGTGTTGGAACACAGTGTCGATGGAAAGCGAAAACTGAACGCTGGCATTGCGGTGGCTAAAGCAGACCCGCTTGTTTTCGTCCGTTATCACTTCGTACTCGCCGGAAGGGGCGCGAAACGGCAGAAGATCGTCACACAGACAAAGATGTTCTCTCAATACAGCAATTGCGTGCTCGGCCATTTGCATTTTTGTCGTTGCCTTGTTCCGCCTCGATACGACGCAAGTATCGCACCAATTCGTTCAGAATTGGTTCACTGGTGGGCCATCGCAGGACAATTGTGGCCGCCGACGGGAAAGATGGAGGAAGCGCATCGAAAAAGTGGAAATGGCCAGGTCGCGGCCCAGGCCATAAACCTCAACCCGTAAACCTCAGCCCGCAAACCCGAGCTCGTTGGCCTTCGCAATTAAGCGGTAGCGGGAAAAGCCTTGGGCGGCAGCGCATGACCCATTGAACGGCGCATTGATTTTAGCCGCCATGCGACACCGACAAAGCCCAGGATCATCAGTGCCCATTGAGCGGGCTCCGGATTGGCAGCGATAGCAAAGACGCTGCCCACCGTCGGCACTGACCCGAGGGAGAGTTGCGTGCCGGTTGCGTCCAGCACATAGGTTCCCGTCAGACCCTGGCTCCGTGTCACATTAATGCTCAGTGAACCGCTGAAAGGATCAATGCCGGAGATGATCCCGCCGTCAATACAGCAACCGAAAAACCGGAATTGAAAACTCGCTGTGCCGGGCGCGGTCAGATTGAACTCTGAAAGATTGTCGTCCGCAAGCGTCACTGTCGCCGTCGCGGGAAGACCCGTGATTGTCCCTTCAAACCGGCCGCTCGTGCCGTCGCCATCGCGGTTCACCACCACGCCCAAGGAGTAAATTCCTGTCGTGGTATCCTGATGGATAAAAAAGTTCGCCCCGTCATCATTGATGGGGACCGGGGACCGATTGCGGTTCCCGTTTGTACGGTAAAAATCGGCTGCGGACCCTGCAGTTTCAATGATCTGGATGGTCTGGCCGCCAAAAGTTGCTGTCGCCGCCATAGCCGGGGCCGCCCCGCCAAACAGCAAAGCGACGCCAGCCAAAAGGCCAGCGAAAACACCGGCCACAGGGCCAGCTGGAGAGGTGTTCCGCGCGCACATACTAAAGAGACTAGCGATTCGCCCTTAACCGTTCATTTGAAAGCATGGTTAAGCGCGAGATAACCATGTCATGACAGAGGCTTTGATGAGCCTTCGCACTTAGTCCGTTTCCAAATCTTTGGGCCGGACAAACTTCCGCAGGGCGCCCTTGCCGAGGGGCAGGTTCCAATTGGTCGTATCAAACGTGATAACCGTCAGGGCTGCGGTTGGGTATTTTTCCTGGAGCAACTGATTTTCCCGAGGCGGCGCGATCGATGGGTCGATGAGCGAAAGCGCCAGCGCTTCAAGCCCCGGATTGTGAGCAATCAACATAACGGACTGCGTGCCGGGCACGACCTTCGCGATCTCGCTCAGCATCTGGTCAGGGGAGGCGAGGTAAAGTGAGTTTAAGAGCCAGGCATCGGGCGTCTGGCCGAGGCCATCAATAATGCCGTCGAGCGTTTCTCGTGTGCGCCTTGCCGTTGAACAGAGGATCAGGTCAGGGGCCAATTTGGCGAGGCGAAGATAAGCGCCCATGCGCGGGGCGGCCAGATAGCCACGATCGTTTAAAGGCCGATCAAAGTCAGCCTGCAGATCATCCTCCCAGCTGGATTTGGCATGGCGCAAGAGAAGAAGTGTTTTCATGATAGCCCGCTGACAGTTCCCGCCGTCGCCTGAAGCGCGGCACGGTACGCTATCAGGAGCCCGCCAGTCTTGCCAGCCTTACAAGTTTTACCAGTTTTGGGTGCCTCACCAATCTGGTCACTCAAGACCGGCCAATTCACTTGAGGCGATCGTCAATCGATCGCCGCAAGATCATGGCCGCCGCGGGGGAGCGGCACCCGAACACCGGTTTCAACCGGCCTTCGATTGTCGCCGGTGCCGTCGATCCGGAAAAACGTCACCCACCCGTCCGAGCGCGGGCGCCCATGATCCTGATAGACCACCACTGCGATATGGTCTCCGTCCGCGTCAAAGACTGCATCTTCCGGGAGGACGCCGCGAAAAGTCATTGGCTTGCCGAGCGTCGCCAGTTCGCCGGTTTCGTCGTCTACCTTCACAAGCGACAGGGACGAGGCCTTTCGATGGCGAAAAAGCCCGGTCGGAAAACCACCGGGCAGATAGGTCCGTTCCATATTGACCACAGCGAGAAGGTCTTTGTCCCGATTGAACTCCATGGCCTCCGGACTTTTGGAGACCCTTGCCGTTGAGACCACACCTCGCCGGATATCGTCAGGGGACAGAGCAAAAGAAACGATATCGCTGTTTTTGTTCATCACCGCATCGGTGGCCGCCGGTCCCCAACCTGTGTCGGCCACCAAAAAATGATTGCCTGACTTGGTCCACCGCCCCACAGAGAGCCATCTTTTCGTTTCGATTGGAGCCTCGGCGACGCCGTCCAGCGGGACCCCTTCGGCGTCCTGCTCAAAGCGCACGAGGCCGACGGCCCGATTGCTAAGGACAATTGCAGCGGAAGCACCGCTTGGATGCACCTTGCCGTAAGTTGCGCCAGCGTCCACGTCGCGTTCAGAGTACGATACTAGATCCAAATCAATGGCGCGCGGTGGTTCGGGCAAGCCATCTACCAGTGGCACAATGGCCAGTTCCTGCGTGGCGTCGCCACAAGTAACCAATAACCAACTGCTATCCGGTGCAATGTCCACCGACATGGGCTTGCGGCAGACGGATTGTTCGGCCGCCAGTGTCATTGTTGAAAGATCAATAACGCTCAGCGTCTCGGTGACGGGCATGCCGGAGAAGACGCCATCGTCAAACTCTGAGACTGACTTCGCCACGCTGCCCCGGCTCGAAACGATGTAGGCGAAACGCTGATCAGTGGAGACAACCATTGATCCCGGCCAGCCCATGACCGTATTGGGAACACTTGCGGTATTCTGTGCACGCGTTGTTTCTTCTGAAGGTACGACCTGAGGGATAGAAAAAAGTACGTCTTTAGCCGTGGGGATCGGGTGGAGCTTACCATCGGCATAGGCGGTCGCGGCCATGTCGCCATCGACAAGCGCCAGAAGGCGGTCGCCATCCCACCCATCCGGTAGCTGACCCCAGGCCAAGCTAAGATTTCCACTTATCGCTGCAGCAACGGCAAAGACCGACTTTAGCATACGTTTTTTCATGGGTGTTCCCTTCATTGAACCGACTGCAGAGCAAGGGTCAAGATCAATATAACGAACAACGTATAATACGACAATCGTATTTTTTGGGTTACGTCTCGTCCTGTGACAGCCGTGCTGCAATCGTCTCAAGGGAGGAAACGAATTCTTCCCTGCGGCCGCGGGGCAGGGCAGCGAGAATGCGTTTTGCGTTGTCCAGCTCTTCGCTGATAATCGCGTCCCTTACTTCAAGGCCAATCACGCTCAAGGAAAGGGCAATTGCGCGGCGGTTTTCCGGTGGTCTTTCTCGAGCAATGAGTCCGGCGCGCTCGAGGCGATCCAGCAAGCTGGAAACCGTTGTTGCTGCGACGCCGAGATGATCCGCGAGGGCACGTGCTTGGCATCCGGGATTGTCGCCGATGAAGTGCAACGCGCCAATGTCGCTGGGATGGGATTTGAACCGATCATGGGCGGTTGGCACGTCTCGCTCCATGATCTTCAGAACATGGAGAAGCGTTGAAATGGATCGCCGCGTACGGTCGGTTTGATTGGCCATGTCAGATGATTAGGCGGTGTCGGTATCACAGGCAATGTGAGTGTTCGCTGTCTCGGCGTTTCAACGTTGCTGTATCATGAATTCGCGCGGGGGCCCCGAATAAGGTGAGGCACATCACGACCGACACCTTTACTGCCGTGCTCCACGGTCTTCATTGCCGTCGCGGCGCACCCGGGTAAAGCCGCGGGCGATTTCGCCGTAGAAGCTCATGAGCACGTTCTCGTCATTATAGGTTGGCGCGGCGTATGCACCGTCCAGCCTCAGGCGCGGGGCGCCTTCATGGGCGGAGACCATGAAACCCTTCCAGATTTCGGCTGGCAATGTGCCGCCGGTCACTTTTTCCATTGGCTGATAATCGTCATTACCAACCCAGACACCCGCTGTGAGTTGCGCCGTGTACCCCACAAACCAGGCGTCGCGCCAGTCATTGGTGGTCCCGGTCTTGCCAGCGGCCTGGCGATTGCCGAGGTTCGCGCGCCGACCGGTACCGTTTGACATCACCTGATAGAGCGTATGCGTCATATCGGTGGCGACTTTCTTGGGCAGAACCCGTTCTGACGCAGCCGATGCGTGCTTAAAAAGGACCGTTCCACGCCCATCCTCGATACGCTCAATGGCGTAAGGGCTGACGCCGAGGCCACCCCGGGCGAACGGCATGTATGCGGCGGTCAGTTCTTCCAATGTTGCGTTGAAGCCGCCAAGGGCGATGCCCGCTTCTTTTTCAGGGATCTCTGACTTGAAGCCCAAACGGCCTGCCATATTGATGACTTTGTCCCGGCCCACCTGTTCAGAGACCTGGACCGCGACGGTGTTAATGGACTTCGCCATGGCTTCGGTCAGGCGCACTGAGCCCAGATACTTATTGGAATAATTCTTGGGCTGCCAGCCAGCAATGTTGATCGGCTGATCGACGAACCGGCTCCCCGGGGAAAAGCCGTTTTCAAAAGCGGCGGCGAAGATAAAGGGTTTAAACGCAGACCCTGGCTGACGGCGCGCGCTTGTCACACGATTGAACTGGCTCTCCACATAGTTCCGTCCGCCCACCATGGCGCGCATGGCACCGGTTTTGTTGTCGAACGCCACAAGGCCCGCTTGGGTGGCGCCTGCGATCTTCGTGTCCACACTGAGGATATCGCTCACGGCTTTTTCTGCGCCGCGCTGCATGTCGGGATCGAGGGTCGTCCGCACAACCAGATCAACGGCGTCTGGCCCGGCGATTTGGCGCGCCTCAGCCGAGATATAATCGAAGAAATAACCAAGGTCGGAATCGGTATTGCTGGCCAGAATCACTGGCGGTGTTGTGCGAGCCTCGCGGGCTTGTTCATCGCTGATCTCTCCGGTCTCGCGCAGGTTTTCCAATACCTCCAGGGCCCGATCCTGGGCGCCGAATGGGTTGAGAGTGGGCGCAAGAGCTGACGGTGCTTTGGGCAAGCCTGCCAGCATCACCGCTTCGGAAAGGGTCACGTCCCGCGCCGATTTGTTAAAATAAGTCCGCGCGGCACTTTCAATGCCATAGGCGCCTGCGCCCATGTAAATCCGGTTTAGATAGAGGGAGAGGATCTGGTCCTTCGTGTACCGACCTTCGATCCAGATCGCGAGGAGCGCCTCTTTTGCTTTTCGGACATAGCTTTGCTCCGGGGACAGAAAGAGATTGCGGGCAAGCTGTTGGGTAATCGTTGAGCCGCCTTCTTCAATCGCGCCAGAGCGAAGATTGGTGAAGAAGGCCCGGGTGATCCCGCGCGCGTCGACGCCGATATGGGAATAAAAACGGCGGTCTTCGGTGGAGAGAAAGGCTTTGACGAGATAGGGCGGCAGCTCATCGACGGAAACGCTTTCGCCATATCGGGCCCCACGGGCGGCGAGTTCATTGCCGTTGCGATCGAGGATCACAACGGAGGGCAGGCGGTTGACGGCCCAAAGGTCTGACCCTTCCGGCGGAACGGGGGCCAGAACTTCAAACGCGACGTAAAGGGCCGCGCCCGCTGCGATGAAACCCGTCGAGACAGCCGCGAATGCAGCTTCCTTCCAGAAGCCTTTGAAGAGCGCGCCTTGGGCGGCCTTCCTTTTGCGACGGGTGGTTTTGCGTTTTGGGGACGGTTTCTTTTTCGACTTATTGGTCGATGGGCTGGCGGCGACAAGCCGCTGTTTGATCCCGCCCAAAGCATCCGCTGCGCGAGACCAGATAACCGTCCCAAGGCCGGGCAGGGCGCCCGATTTTTGACGGGATTGTTGGCGGGATTTTTGACGGGATTGTTGGCGGGCGCCTTGGGCGTTCCGGTGTGTCGGCTTTGCCGTCGCTTTTCGGGTTACACTCTGTTTGGTGCTTCCCGCTTTTCCGCCTCCCGCTTTTCCACTTGTTGCCTTTCGAATGGCGGCCTTTGGCGCTTCGGATTTTCCGCTCGCTTTGGCCTTTGTCTTTTTCACAGATGGGCCATGGCGTTTGGACGGGCGCCGGGCGGCGGTCCGGCTTGCGGAGGGAGGACGTTTTGTTGGTGGCTTTGCCATAACTCTCTGACGGAACGCGACGCTTCTATATCGGCGATGATCACCTCCATAGCATGACGTCTTTGCGGCAAAAAGAAGTGAAAATTGCGCGCCACGGCAGGCAAACTGTTGCTCTCAGGATTAATTAAAGGAAACCCCGCCTGGGGTGTCGCCCTAAGCCCTGCTCGCCGGACCGGTTGTTAGCGCGAGGCCAACCGGCATTGCGCTACCGAACGATTCGATACCGAACAATGGGGCTAACACGCGCCAGGTCCGTCACCCAACTGCCTAAGGGTCCAAACCCAACTAAAATGACCGGAAGCTACGGGCATTAGTTATCTCCCGCGGCTCGCCGAACGACCGTTGTGGGCGATGATAGGACGCTCGTGGAACATGGCGAACGGCTGGTATTGGCCCTTTTGAGCCGTTCGAACCTCTCTTGAAAACGGCAAATTCACCACGCATTCCGGACATGAAAATTCTTTGTGACCTGACAATCGAACATATGACGAAGAAGCCGACTTCAAGACTTTTGTGATGAGACATAATTCCTGAATAATGTCTCATTTCAGTGCGATTGACTCGTAATTATGCGCACGTGATGCGCATTAATTACTGCTGCTTAACAATGAAATGAGACGCTATTATCAATAGTGTTATCGAGATCTATTTTGTGCGGCCCCTGCCGGTGCTATAAGCGCTAGGTGTATTCATCGACGCTCTCTCCGAGCTGAAATCATGGGGGAAAAATGTCTTTCAAATCATCGTTAACTGCGATCTTTTCGTTCGTATCTGGCTTCATTGTGTTTGTTGGCTCAGCGAATGCGCAAGCAGTGCCCGATTTAAGCTCTCGAATTGAATATTATAAACAACGACAAGCTGATCTTCGTTCCGCAATCGCAGCGACCGAACCATCTAGCTCTGAGTTTGATGGTCTTCTTCTTCAATTATTATTCCGCTAAAGAAGCGTTTTGGGAGGGAATCTCATGGGCATTGTCATAGGTTTTTCGTTAGCATTCATCGTATTAGCGGGATTAGACTTCGCCTCGACTTTCGCGGCGCTCGACGCAGGCGGACGTGAAGGCAACGCACTAGCGATAGATGTGAGAGGCGAGTTCGATATCGCGGCGGCGATAAAGCTAAATCTTCTGGGGCTCGTCGCGGTTCTTGGCATGGCGAGCTTCGCTGTAGTGAATCGGCACGCGATACCTGAACCGTATCTTCACCAGCCATGGCGGTCATTCGCAGATTGGCTGAACCCGGGCGTAGTTTTTACCCCGTTCCTTAAGCGCTTTCGCGGCCGCGCCGCGTTCCAGTTTCTGGTGTTACCAGTTGCGTTCTTTGCCTTTCGAACATTTGCAATCATCAATAACTTGTTGATCGCGCATTTAGGAACAGGACCCGCGCGACAATTGGCGGAGTCATTGGGGCCTCAAGTGCCAACGACGATTGTAATAGCAATTCTAGCCCTCAGTGTGATGATCCCCGCAGCGATGCTTGCAACCTTTGTGATGGCAGCGATCGAGCGGAGGCGTCGCTCGGCTAAAGCTTGAATATTCTCATAATGTTGGCGTCAGCCGCCACGAAAGATCAATGGAACACCGGTCTGAATATCGACAATTGCCAGCGCAAATACACCGGACAGTACTGAACATCCTGTAGTAAGCAAAAAGACCCATCCCGCCAGACCGAAAGCACGAAAAATTCGGATTACTATACCACTTGAGGGGAAGGCCCCGCGGACAGACGTTGTGAAGTCGAACAGCCCGCTGATCACTGGCGCCAGTAGAATAAATGTCACCATCTGATCGGGTGAAAGCCTGATTGTCAGAATCAGCAACAACAACATGGCAATTGAGCTAGGAATGAGGGTTGCAAACGTCGACCGTACTCGCGTCGCGGAGGTGTGCCCCGTTCCCCAGAAGGGATAGAGCATGCCGCCAAGCGTCAGACCGATCAGCGCAAACACCGGGTAGGCGGTATAAGCCGTGACATACACCTTCTGGCCAAGCTCATCAGCAGTCATACCGATCGGCAAATCGAAACCTGAATCAACAATATCGGAGGCAATATTGGCGACTAGAGGGCTATCAGTACGTAGCCATATGAATTGGAGAAAGGACAGAAGCGCAAACAGCGAGAGCCACATGCGCATGGAGGGTGTAAACCGGCCGCCCCAATCTTTTTCGAATACCGCCGCATAGTAGTCCGCTGGCCGATTAAACAACGTAATGAGGGTTGCGATAGCGCGGAAGCTTAGGCCAAAAAGGTCTTCCAATACGTCATCAAGAGAAATTTGATTCCGCGCTACAGATTTTTTGTTCGAACTGTTTCTGGTCATGTAATTTCCACCAGGATTTATATAGGCCAGCAGTATCCGACTGCAAATTGCCCCATTGTCGGGGCATAGCTACGTCGCACCGGACGGAGCGCTCTACATGCTGACCGACACGCTCCTTCTGCCAAGCGTGGATGGCGGACTCAACTATACTGAAACGCCGAGCGGCCAGCTTTTACGCATAGTTCAGGCACCCAAACAGTAATTACAACCAGATTAATTTTGCAGATAATCGGCCTATCGGGAGATCGCGCCGCCAGAGGCCAGTCCTCGCCCCAACTCAGACACTGAAGCTTTCGGCGAGATGGGCGAGGAGGAGACACATCCCTGCATCCGTTATCGACCGTCGGGATGAGACCGGATTAATAATAGTGTTATCGGGATCGAAAAAATGCCATGGTTACAGCAAAAGTAAATTAAAACCCGGACATTCCCTCACAAAATTGCAACGACCGCTTCTGGCGATTTCGTGCCAAAGCCCCAGCGACCGTTTTGGGGCGTCTTCAGCCGCTCAGCTGTTGGTCGCTTAAAAGCGGCAGAGCTGATAAGATCGCGCGATACGCCGGTTGAGGGATGGCGTTTTCGTTGCGACCGAATTGGACTTCTGCGCGTTCAGTGGCGAGCATCGCAAATGGCCCGCCGCAAGGGGAACAAATCCGTGACATTCATAAGAGTTCTGACTGGACTGTTATTCGCCATATTCGCTGCATCTGAGTTCGCGATTGCAGCAGATCAAGAAAACGTTAGTGGCGTAACGGTGACGTTCGACGATAATGAGAGCTACACGTTCACTGAAACTGATCGAGCGACCATTCAAAAGATCGTCGACGCAACCATTCCAGAAATCGCCGCCGTTCTTCCTGGCGCGCCCAATACAGTCGAAATCGTAATTGCCACGGGCGACCAGGTTATTCCTGAACTTGGCAGCAGCGGGGCCGCCCTTGCGCCTGGCCGCGTGACTTGGATTGTGGATCCGACATTCGAGGGCGGCGTCGCCGAAAACGCTGCGAACACGTTGCGAGAGACGCTTTTTCACGAAATCCATCACCTCGTGCGTGGATGGACGTTTGAGGGCGGAACTACCGGCCAACGCATGATCGATGCGGTCGTGGCCGAGGGGCTTGCGACAGCCTTTGAACGCGACGCCGCAGATGCAAACCCATTATGGGGGCAATATGATCCAGAAGTTGTTCCGGCTTGGGTGGAGGAATTGATCCCCGTGCCGGATTTCCGGGATTATGGAATTTGGATGTTCGAACATCCGGACGGTCGAAAATGGATCGGCTATCGCGCTGGAACGTACATCGCTGATCAGGCCATTGCGGCGACTGGTGAAACCGCAGCGACCCTAGCGACAACGCCGACGGATGAGATCTTGGAGGCGGCTGGTTTTAATACGCCGGAGTAGCGACGTCCGCACCCGTATGCGACCTCAATATTTTGCTTGATACTTGGCGTCGCGCCGCCAGAGCGCGCGTCGTTTGGCGATAACCGGATTAGGCGCAGGTCCAGTCGTTTTCGAACATTAGCGCAGAAAAAACCGTCGCTATCTCTTCTCCGTCTGACGCTCACGGCACGACCGGCTGGCGCGCGCCGCAGGATCACGGTTTCATGTACGGCAGAGGCTTTCAGGACCCGGATGGTCACGTCTGGGAAGTTATGTGGATGGACGAGGCCGCCTTGACGCGCTCGAACCCAGAAGCCTAATCCAACGAATATCAAACAGGGAAAGCTATTATGACTTATGTAGACGGATTTGTGGCGGCGGTGCCAACGGCGAATAAGGAAGCATATCGGAAGCACGCGGAGATGGCAGCGGGCGCCTTCAAGGACCATGGTGCACTCAGCGTTGTTGAGACCTGGGCGGACGACGTGCCGAGGGGCGAAGTCACTGACTTTTATCGTGCCGTTCAAGCCAAAGACGACGAGACCGTCGTCTTCTCCTGGGTCACCTGGCCCGACAAGGCGGCTCGAGATGCGGGCTGGGAAAAGGTCATGGCCGACCCGCGGATGAGCCCGGAAGAAAACCCAATGCCGCTGGACGGCAAACGCCTGATCTACGGCAGCTTTCAGCAGATCCTCGAACGCTGAAGCAAAACCAGATTCTCACAACGTCGGTACACTGTACACTGTACACTGTACACTGTACACTGGAAAACCTCCGATGGAGACCAAGATGGAATTCAAATCGAAAGTTCGAACCTGTCTCTGGTTCGAAAAAGGCGGCCGCGAGGCCGCGGAGTTTTATGTCTCGCTTCTGCCGAACAGTACCATCGACAATGTCATTGATCATCACAATCCCGAAGACCCGATGGTCGTTGAGTTCACTCTCGCCGGGGCGCCAATGATGATCCTCACAGCGGGTCCCCACTACAAGTTGACGCCCGCCGCTTCGATAAGTGTCCTGGCGAAAGACCAAGCCGAGACCGATGCGCTCTGGGAGGCGCTCCTAGCAAATGGCGGCGAGGAGAGTATGTGCGGCTGGTTGATCGACCGCTTCGGCGTGTCCTGGCAGATCGTTCCCGAAGCGCTCCCACGTCTGATCAATCAGGAAGACAAGGCCGCCGGGAAGCGCGTTCAGGAAGCGATGATGAAAATGCGCAAGATTGAGATTGCAGTATTGGAAATTGCATCGGCGGATAAAGGCGCTCCACAATAACGGTTAACGTCCCATACGGCGCATTATCGGCGCTACAGTATGACTACAGAAGTAGAATTTTTGCTGGCCTCGTATGTCGGCAGATGCTCCATTTGGGCACTAAGCAGACCAACGACCCGTGCTCGCTCTCATGCGGTCACGGCCGCCACTACTCTGAGCATTCTACATAGGGCGTCTTCTGCCGCTCAGCTGTCGGTTGCTGTTGCGCGCCATGGCAAGCGTCGCGCGTGGCCGTTGAGGGGTAAGCCCAGCCCGCTGCCAGCCATATGATTGAGTATTGACCCGAGTACCTTCCCCCGCTCAGGCATTCATATTCCCCACTGGCCCAATTCCCCACTGGCCCAATTCCCGACGCGATTAAACCCGCTTGACTATTCTGCATCTCAGTATACTCTATGAAATAGAGTATTTATTCATGAGGGGAATCTTGGTGCGAAGTGAGATCAACGTTGCTCAGCCATCCACTGGCGTGTGCCTGGAAAACAGCAGACGAGGGGGCAGTTTCCGATGCCTCGTCACGTCCATGTCGACCCACTTGAAGGGGCGCCTGACAACTATTGCTCGCCCGACGCCCCGTTACGTCTCAGCGCTCATGACCGGTCTAATCATTGCGGGGACAGCGAGCGCATCAGTCACAAACGCCGCTGCCGCGACGCTGACCGTGACTATCGAAAATGTGCCCAGCGACAAAGGCGTTGTCCGTCTCGGTGTCTGTCAGGTGGATGAATATCTCCAGGCGCCTTGCGCGTATGGCGAGACAAAACCTGCCGAAAGCGGACGGATGGTGTTCGAATTTGCTGACGTCGCCCCAGGCGCGTACGGCATTTCGGTACTGCACGATAAAAACGACAACGGCAAACTGGATTTCGCCTGGTACGGCGCACCAAAAGAGGGCTACGGGGCGTCAAACAATCCGCCGCCGCGCATGGGCCCGGCAAAGTGGGAAGACATCGTCTTCGACATTGCTGACCAAGACACGTCCTTTTCCATCAAACTGCTGAGTGCAAAACCATGAGCTGGGCGGAGGCGTTCGATTGGGGGACGTGGGTCCACTCAATTCTAGGCGGGGCCCACTTTGCCAGCGCGCTAATCGCTTTGGTTCTGGGACCGGTGATTTTCTTTCGCGGAAAAGGGTCGTCCTTCCATCGTGTTGCAGGCTATGTTTTCGTTCTCGCCATGCTTACCGTCAACATCACGGCACTGACGATGTATGAGTTGAGCGGTGTACCCAACCTTTTTCACTTTTTTGCTGTGTTGAGCTTGTCGGCCTTGCTCCCAGCCTTTTATTACCTTCAGCGTGCGGTCCGGACCCGGCGAAATGATTATCTGGAATTGCACGCAAGCTTGATGATGTGGGCCTATTACGGGTTGGCCGCCGCAGGCGTTGCTCAAGTCTTAACAAGGGTTCTACCGCCGTTGGTCGGCAGTTTTGGCGCCGTCTTCGCGATCATTGGCGGTGGACTGGGGGTTGCCGGGTTTATCTGTTCGTTTATCTTCCGCATGGCATCAAAATCACTGGTGCGCCGGTATGGGTTCGACAAAAGCGTAGACCCGGAAGAGGCAAGAGCGAGCGCTTGATCTGGCAAAACAGATCAAGACAAAACAAAAGGCAGAAACCTCCTTTGCCCGATAAAATGACAAAGACTGACGGCGATGACGCCCCTTCCACTGACAACGATAGAAACCTGCGCAACGGTCTATCCAACGCCTTGAATGGCGATGGTGGCAGGGCGGGCGTGGACCGACCCACCAGCATCGCGGAAGACATGGCCTATCTTCGTCGCATCGCTGACGACGGTCGGCAAACCGTCACCATGTATGGTGGTTATATGGCGTTGTGGGGTACACTGATCGCAGCAGCCTATCTTCACCACTTTATTGTCATCAGTGTAGCGGTGCCCGATTACGCGAGGCTCGGATTTGGCTATCTTGCGATGCTTCTCGTCGGGTGGGCCGGCACGGCGGTGCTCGTGCGATCAAGCCGACGCCACCCGGGCCCGCGTCCACTACTGGCCCGGGTCTTTCAGACGGTCTTTGCCTGTGCTGGCCTCGTCGTAACGGTTGCCTCGCTGAACCTCTTGATAGAGCGCACGGTCCCACCGGAGACCATCGTCATTCTCGCTGCTCAATTAATGGGGCTTTGTTTTCTGGTGACGGGCATTCTTGCTCGTATGCCATGGAAAACCGCCATTGGTGGGGCATGGCTAGTGGCAAGCTTGGCGTTGCCCCATCTCACGACAGAGGCGAGCTTTTATCTCATGGCTGCGGCGGTTTGGTTGTTGCTGTTGGCCGCGCCGGGATTTGTCTTGCTCTGGCTCCGCCATATGGGGCACGGGGACCATCAGTCTAGGTCGCCCACTGGCGATAACACGGATCTTTCTGCGCAAAAGGGAGTTTCCTTGTGAGTTCGCCTTTCGACCTGACGCAACTTAGCGAGATGATCCATGCGCGCACCCGACTTGCGGTGCTGACTTATCTCGCTTCCATGGAAGACGCTGACTTCAAAGCCATCCGCGAAGCGACAGCCACCACGGAGGGAAATCTTTCCGTACACCTGCAAAAGCTGGAGGAAGCAGGT
This sequence comes from Pseudomonadota bacterium, assembly GCA_038522945.1. Taxonomy (GTDB): domain Bacteria; phylum Pseudomonadota; class Alphaproteobacteria; order Caulobacterales; family Parvularculaceae; genus MED-G105. The sequence goes on along the minus strand of JBCBJV010000010.1, from coordinate 104,337 downwards.
TTCATCAAGATCAGCAAGACCTTCCGCAACCGGCGTCCCCACACCCGTGCACGGATTACCAATGCGGGCCGAGATGCCCTAATCCAATATATTGATCAGGTGGATGAAGCCTTCAAGAAGGTGCGTGGGGCGCTGAACAAAGGTTGATTTTTGAACCATTGGCGCGTTCCCCGCCGCCGCACAGCGTCGCACCCTCACGTCAAATCCGCTCTGATATATGCGCTGGCGATCTGTTAGCGTGTCTTGTATTAAGACGCCTACTGAATAAATTGATCTAAAGGCAGTGGTGATGGTGAAGGTTCCACCGGAGATCACGCACTCCCCCAGCGCTGACTGCGCGGGCCATGTGGGGGGAGAAGACACTGCGCAGCCAGCTTTGGGACCTGCTAAGCGGGAAAACGCTACACGCTTGGTCGATCCCTTTGGGATGCCGGCCTCTGTGGGAAGGCCGACAAGTCAATGGCGGAGACCTCACGTAGGAAGCCTTCGCTGACCAACAGTCGCTGACAATGAGCCTCTCGCGCAACCCACAAGTGCGTTAGTAAGAAAAAACTCGTCTCTCACGCGATTGTGAGGATGCCGGTGATCCAAATTCCTTGAGCGTAAATCAACAGGGATTTCAGCGGTGTAGAACCCGCCCATGAAGTGAACGACGCTGAGGCGGGCGCATAGGTCCCTGAGGCCAGGTGCGTGATTGCGCCCATTGTGCGCATATTCTCTGTCTTCGGAACAATATGTCGCGGGGACAAGCGGCTCAAAATTCCAGCGCGGATTAAGCAGTTCCCGCGCGCACCGTCATTCAGTGCCGTAGATTCGGTCGCCTGCATCTCCAAGGCCGGGGAGAATGTAGCCTTTGTCGTTCAGTTCCCGGTCGAGCGCCGCGGTGATGATCGGCACGTCCGGTGCGTGTTTTTCCAGGAACGCAACCCCTTCCGGCGCGGCCACGAGGCAGACGAATTTCATGGCTGCCGCGCCGCTGGATTTCAATTTCTCAATCGCCGCGTATGCGGTGTGACCTGTCGCCAGCATCGGGTCCAGCAGGAGCAGCGTCTTGTCGCCAAGATTGCTCGGCGCCCGGAAGTAATAACTGACCGCGTCCAGCGTCTCATGGTTTCTGTAAAGACCAATATGGGCAACGCTTGCCCGGGGCAGAAGGTCCATGAAGCCGTCAAGGAGCCCGTTCCCGGCGCGCAGGATGGATGCCAGGCAAATCGCTTCCTCATCAATGACGGGGACTGACGTTGTCTCCAGCGGGGTCTCGATTTGCGCGTCGACAGTGGTGAAATCCCGCGTTGCTTCCACAGCCAGCATGGTGGCAATGGCGTCCAGCGCGCGCCGAAACGCCGGCGGCCGGGTCTCTTTGTTACGCAGCGTCGCCAGGCGATGGGTGATCAGCGGATGGTCAAGGACGGTAAGAGATGGGTGCATGACCGAAACTATGGCGGTCTCGGGCGAAACCATCAAGTCGGCATCGAATTGATCGCCGCGCCGGATTGAGCGAGACTTACCTTGGGTAAGTAGAATTCCGCCCGACGACCCGAAAGGAAATCCAATGGCCGAAGATGCGACGACGCTCACCGACTGGGACCGGCGTTTTGCTGAGCTTGCTTTTCTGGAGGCCAAGAAGAGCGCGGACAATGGCGGTCTGCCCATCGGCTCGGTCGTTGCGCGCGGGGACAAACTGCTGGCCACCGGCCACAATCAGCGGGTCCAGAAAGGCGATCCCATCGCCCACGGCGAGATGGATGCCCTGCGCAATGCCGGCCGCCAAAAGACGTACAGAGACTGTACGCTCTATACGTCGTTGAGCCCCTGCATGATGTGTTCAGGGACCATCGTGCAGTTCAAAATCCCGCGGGTGATTATCAATGATACGGAGAACTATGGCGGCAATGAATCCTTCCTCCGCGAGCGAGGCGTTAACGTCATAGATATCGCTCACCCGGACTCCATTCGTCTCATGGCGGACTTTATTCGGGACAATCCCGACCTCTGGAATGAGGACATCATGGAGTGACCCATGACTAAACCGTTCTGGGAAACAAAAACGCTGCAAGAAATGACCACGACTGAGTGGGAATCCCTCTGCGACGGTTGCGGCAAGTGTTGCCTTGTTCTCCTGGAAGACGACGAAGACGGATCCGTCTGGGAAACTGACATTGCCTGCCGGCTCTATGACGCTGACAAAAGACGGTGTACCGATTATTCAAATCGTCATGCGCGAGTGCCGGACTGCGTACAGATCACCCCGGAAAATGCGGCAACGCTCACCTGGATGCCCACGACGTGCGCCTATGGGCGTATCGCAAGAGGCGAGGGGCTTGCCGACTGGCACCCGCTGGTGACCGGCGATCCAGCCTCGACCGCGCGGTCGGGCAATGCAGCGCGCAAGTCTCTCCTCAATGAAGCTGAGATCGACGCTGATGACTTTGCCGACCGCGTGACTATCGAACGGCTGAAGGCTCAGATAAAATAAGCTAATACAATGACTTAAGCGTTCAGATAAAGCATTCCGGCAAAACTTATCTAACACCCCCCTTAGTGCCCTTATTGTTCAAACCATCGGATGTGACGAGACGCGTCACGCCAGATGATTGGACAACGGAGCACCCCGATGGCTGCGATCAACAGCAACCCGGCCGATCCCAAATCAAGGACGGCCACTGAACATCAGATGCAAGAGGAGCTGTCTCCTCGGCTTAGCGCAGTGGCGCGGTCAGCCATTGTGCGGACAGAAGACTGCCTGAGCGGTCTCGCCGACCGCGTTGATGACGCTGAGTATGACCGCGGCGCGCGCAGCGCCGAAAGTCTGATGCGTGTTGCAAAAGCGGCCGTCAGCCTCCGTGAACAGATTGAAAGGCAGGCTGCCACTGATGGCGCAGGCCAACCCTCCCAAAACCCTATCGCTGACGAAAACATCGACGCCATCGTCCGCGAATTCGACGCCGCCGTCCGGCGGCTCGACACCAAAACAAAAGACGCTAGCGCGGCGCTTCCTGAAGGAGTTGATCAATGATGGCGGCCTTGAAAACGCCTGGCGCATTCTCGCCAGACCTGACCAGCAATGGCCCGGATTTATTCCTTGGGATTCCGATCAGCCAAAGGTTCCGGACAGCGGCTGGACAACATGGCTGCTTCTTGGCGGACGCGGCGCCGGTAAGACCCGCGCGGGCGCAGAATGGATCCGACACATCGCGGCCAACAAATCCAGCGCTCGTGCGCCCCGGATCGCCCTTGTTTCAGAAGCCTATGCGGACGCGAGAGAAGTCATGATTGAAGGACCGTCAGGCTTGAAAAACATCGGCCCGGTGCCGGCGCGGCCAGCCTATGAGAGCTCGCGCCGGCGCCTCGTCTGGCCCAATGGTTCAACGGCTTATTGCTTTTCCGCTGAAGACCCGGACGGTTTGCGCGGATTTCAGTTCGATGCGGCTTGGTCAGATGAGCTCTGTAAATGGCGGTACCCGGAAGAAACCTGGAGCAATCTGCAACTGGCCTTGCGGTTGGGGGACCATCCCCGACAAGTGGTGACGACGACGCCGCGCCCGATGCCGCTCTTAAAGCGCCTTCTTTCCCAGAAAACGACCACCACGAGCCGCGCCTCGACTTATGCCAACCGGGATAATCTGGCGGATGCGTTTTTTACAGAAATTGCCGCCGCCTATGAAGGCACCGCCCTTGGTCGCCAGGAATTGATGGGTGAGCTGATCGACGATCTCGATGGCGCGCTTTGGTCCTGGGCCATGGTTGAAGCGGCCCGGATGTCCGGCGGTGGTGACCTTGCCGCGCAAATGGACCGGATTGTCGTTGCCATTGATCCGCCGGTGACAAGCGGTCCCGATGCGGATGAGTGCGGGATTATCGTTGCCGGTGTCATCCAGGGTGAGCCCTCTCGAGGCTTTGTGCTCGCTGATCGTTCTGCCGGTGGCTTGAGCCCCGCGGCATGGGCGGGCCGCGCGATCGCTGCCTATCACGAGTTCGGCGCGGACCGGATCGTCGCGGAAGTCAATCAGGGCGGCGAACTCGTTCGCACTCTGATTGCCCAACTGGATCCCCATGTGGCCGTGAAAGACGTGCGCGCCACAAGGGGCAAAACCCTGCGCGCCGAACCGATCGCGGCTCTCTACGAACAGGGGCGCGTCCGCCATGTGGGGGCATTCCCGAAACTGGAAGATCAGATGACCGCGTTTACCGGCATCTCCTCCGGTCAAAGCCCTGATCGGCTGGATGCCCTCGTCTGGGCCCTGACGGACTTGATGCTTGGCGGGCGAACGCCTGCCCCAACCATCAGGGGGATCAATTGATGGCCCACGTCAGCAAAAAACCCCATTCAAAGGCAAAGCAAATGAATTTTCCCTTTTTGTCCAAGCAATCGAACGAAGGCGCAGTGCCGGAAACAAAGGAGTCCGCGGCTCGCCCGCTTATTGCGCTGACAGGTCCCAAAGGGCCAGTCTGGACGCCGCGGGATTATAGCTCTCTTGCGCGCGCTGGTTTCGAGCGCAATGTGATCGCTAACCGCTGTGTACGGATAATTGCTGAAGCAGCCGCTTCTGCACCCCTGCAGATTGTTTCCGGCAATGATGTCTACACAGAACACCCAGCCCTTGCGCTGCTGGCGCAACCAAACCCACGCGAGGCGGGTAACGCCTTCCTAGAGACCGTTTACGGGTTTCTGCAGACTGCGGGCAATGCCTATATTGAGGCGGTTCGGGTCGGCGATGAGGTGCGCGAGCTTTATGCGCTCCGGCCTGATCGGATCAAGGCGCGCCTCGGGCGGACCGGTTGGGCGGATGCCTATGAATACGCGGTGGGTGGGCGCAAAACGCGTTTTCAAGCCGATGAGGCCGGTTGGCTGCCGCTCCTCCATCTGAAGCTCTTCCATCCAACCAATGACTATTACGGCCATGCCCCGCTGGAAGCGGCCCAGGCGCCGGTGGACCTCCATAACGCGGCCATGGCCTGGAACAAGGCGCTGTTGGATAACGCCGCGCGACCTTCCGGTGCCCTTATCTATAAGGGGCCTGATGGGGCGGAAAATCTTACAACGGAACAATTTGATCGGCTCAAGGCTGAATTGGGTGATGTCTATGCGGGCGCGGCAAATGCAGGGCGTCCTCTCGTGCTGGACGGGGGCCTCGACTGGAAGCCTATGTCGCTGACACCAGCGGAGATGGACTTCCAGGAAGCGAAAAACGCCGCCGCGCGCGACATCGCTCTGGCGTTCGGCGTGCCGCCCATGTTGCTCGGCATTCCTGGCGACAATACGTACTCAAACTATCGTGAGGCGAACCTTGCCTTATGGAAACAGACGGTTCTGCCGCTGGTCAAGCGAACGGCAGCCGCCCTTTCTGGCTGGTTATTGCCACCTTCCGGCAGCGATCGGATTGTCTGCGATGTGACCGGCATTGAAGCCCTCTCGTCTGATCGAGACGCCCTTTGGGATCGGGTCACGAAGGCGGATTTTCTGGGGCCGGACGAAAAGCGACGCTTGCTCGGGCTACCCGTTTCTCCGTCTGGGGAGAGCAGTCAATGACCACGGCGATTGCTCAAAAGCCTGCAGCTAGTGATCTTCGGATTTCAATCGCGTTCAGCGCAGCGATCCTTGTCCAAACGGCCCTTGGTCTGATCTGGGCGGGCGCCGCTGCAGAACGGATCCATCAGTTGGAGCGCCGCGTCGGCAATACCGACGTGATCATGGAACGCACGGCCCGCCTGGAAGAACAGGCACTCGCCATGCGCGCCAGCCTCGCACGAATTGAACGAAAACTGGACCATCGGGAACGGGAGACCCAGCCATGAAACAGCAGTTGGATTTGGTTGAAACAGAATTTGAAGGTCGCGACCTTCGCTTTGGTACCATTGAAGGATGGGCGGCCATTTACAATGATCCGGACCTCAATGGCGATATCATCGCACCGGGTGCGTTCGATGCTCATTTGCGCCGGGGTCAATCCCTGCCAATGCTCTACCAACATGCAGCAAGCACGCCAATCGGTCGGTGGACTGAGTTTCGTCAGCACGAAAAGGGGCTTTACGTGAGAGGCGAGATTGTCCTTTCCGCCCATGCCGGGCTTGAGGCCTATACGCTGATCAAGGCCCGCATTCTTGACGGTCTTTCCATAGGATACAAAACCGTCCGTGCCACCAGCATTGAAGGCGGGCGACGTATTCTGGGGGCGGACCTATGGGAGATTTCCGTTGTGACGTTCCCCATGGCACCTGCCGCCCGGATCGTCCGTTCCGGCATTGGGGGCCTTGCCGAAAACGATCAGCCGAGAGCTGATGAAGCTGGCCTTGCGGGCGCCCTCCAGGGCGCTGCCAGCGCCATGCGCGACCGGTCGGGGAGAAGGGCCCTTTCCGCGTGATTTTACAAGTTACATCACCCCTCGTGTTTCGAGCGCGTGATCCCATGAAACTGTCCGTCAAAAGGAGTTTAGAGATGACAGTGGAAACCAAAGCCGGGCACCTGCCAGGCGATATTCGAAGCGCGATGGCCGATTTCCTCGGCGCTTTTGAGCACTTCAAGCAAGCCAATGACGAGCGTCTTCAGGCGCTTGAACAAAAAAAGGGCGACGATGTCGTTCTCAACGACAAGATTGAGCGGCTGAATAAGTCTCTGGACGAACAAAAATCTGCGATTGATCGGGTGATGCTTGAAAAGGCGCGTCCCGCGTTCGGTGCCAGTGTCCATCAGCCCAATGATGAACAAAAAGCCGCGTTCCAGGGCTATGTGCGCCGAGGCGATGTAACCGCCATCTCAAGCTTTGAGCAAAAAGCGCTGAATGCGACCAATGACAGCGAGGGTGGTTACTTTGCACCAGAAACTGTCGAGCGGATCATCAACGACGCGGTCGTCACCGTATCGCCCTTCCGTCAGATCGCAACGGTTCGCGAAATCGGTGCCAATGGCTTTAAAAAACCAGTGAACTTGACCGGCGCTGGCGCGGGCTGGGTCAGCGAGACCGGCGCCCGCGTTGAGACCTCGACGCCAACGCTCACCGCCATCGATTTTCCGACCATGGAGCTTTATGCCATGCCGGCCGCAAGTCAGGCGCTTCTCGATGACGCGGTGATCGATATCGAGCAATGGCTTGCTGATGAAGTCCAGACAGAGTTCGCTGTTCAGGAAACGACAGCGTTCACGAGCGGGAATGGCACAACCCAACCAAAGGGTATCCTGACGGAAACCTTTGCTGCGAACGATACACGCGGCGCTAGTGAAATTGGCACCATCGCGACAGGCGTGGACGGGGCATTCCCGGCGAGTAACGCGGCGGACGTGTTGCTCGATCTGATCTATGCCAGCGATCAGTCCTACCGTGCCAATGGCCGTTTTGTCATGAATCGATCAGCTGTCGCAGAAGTCCGTAAGCTGAAAGACAGTGACGGGAACTATATCTGGCATCCTTCCCATGAGGCAGGTAGTGCGTCGACGCTGCTTGGCTATCCGGTGACGGAAGTGGAAGACATGCCAGGCATTTCCACCGGATCGAACTCAATCCTCTTCGGTGATTTCCGCCGCGGCTATCTCATCGTCGACCGTCAAGGCATTCGTGTCCTGCGCGATCCATACTCCGCCAAACCGTACGTGTTGTTCTACACGACCAAGCGTGTTGGCGGCGGTGTTCAGGACTTCGATGCCATCAAGGCCCTTCAGTTCTCCGCAAGCTAAGCGGAAACCCATCATCACCGTGTCCGGATCATTTCCGGTGCGGACACGGATTAGGTATTCTTTCTCTACGGGAGTGTTGCGTTTTGTCCCTGACCCTAATCACACCGCCGGTCTCAGAACCGGTTAGTCTAGACGACTTGAAGGCCCACTTGCGCGTGACTGAGCCCGTTGAGGACAGCCTCATAGCCGGGCTCGGACGCGCGGCGCGTCAGGCGCTGGAAGCGCGCTTTGAGATCGCCATCATGTCACAAGTCTGGCGTTTGTCGCTAGACTGTCCCCCCGCGACGGTGATTTCGCTGCCGGTGGCGCCTTTGGTCTCCGTCAGTGAAGTCTCGCTGACCCTGAATGACGGCACGGTCACGGTTTTCGACCCCTCCGCCTATGATGTTGACCCCGGGTTCAGTGGGCGGATCTGCCTGAAGGCCCCGCACGGTTATTCAGCAAAGCTCGGTGCCCTGAAAGTCGATTTCGTTGCCGGCTGGCCGTCCCTTGCGCAGGTGCCGGAACCGATTGTTCTCGCGATCAAAATTCTTGCCGCCCATTTCTACGAGCACCGCGAAGAGGCGGGGACTGATCGCTTCTTCACCAGCCCCCAGAGCTTGTCGACGCTGATGGCCCCATACCGGCGGGTGCACCTATGATCGGCCGGCTTAGACACCAGATTACTTTTCTGGCCCGCATCCGGACTGCGGATCCCGGCGGCGGCTTTGCTGTCACTTGGGAAGCAACCGCCACGGTCTGGGCCAATGTGGAAAGGCTCGCCAGCGCCAGCAGCGCAAGCGGGGCGGGCTCCCCCCGTGAGCGACGCCTCAAACGAATTGGCGCGACCATCCGTGCACGGTCTGGCCTCTCGCTCGGGTCCCGCATTCGCTATCGCGGCACCGACTATGAAATTACGTCCGTGGAAGACGCCGATGAGCGCGGGCTTAAACTGCTCCTTGTGGGCGAGGAGGCCATATGAGCGCCGTTGCAACTGCGCCGTGGGCCTTGCAGGCGGCCGTCTACGACCGCCTGTCTCAAGATGTAGACCTTGGCCAGTTAATTGGCGCGCCGCCCCGTCTTTTTGATGTGGCCCCGACAAAGCCCGTCTATCCGTTCGTTGTCTTTGCTGACTGGAAAACAACCCCGCTGGTTGGCGCCGATGATGGTCTCGCCCATGAATTCCGTCTACGGTGTTATTCCCGCTATGAAGGCCGCCTGGAATCGCGGGCGGTGATGACAGCGATTTACGATGCCCTGCAAGACGCAAACTTGTCCGTTGATGGTCATGATCTTGTTTCCTTGCGGTTTATCTTCTCCGATGTGTTTTTGTCCCCAGACGGACAAACCTGGAACGGGGTGATGCGCTTTCGCGCGGTCACCTGTTCTCGTCCCTGATCAAACCAAATGAATTGAGGTTTCCCATGTCCGCTAAACCCGGCAAAGATATTCTCCTGAAAATAGGTAATGGTGCCGTTCCCCAGTCGTTTACAACCGTCGCGGGGTTACGCACCAAGTCGCTATCCCTTAATGCCGCGACGGTCGATGTCACCCACAGCGAAAGCCAGGGCCGCTGGCGCGAACTTCTGGACGGTGCGGGTGTTAAGGCCGCCTCCGTCGCGGGCGCGGGGATATTCCTGAACGATGCCGCCGCAGAAGCGGTGCGCCTTGCGTTTTTCAATGGCGACATTGGCGATTGGCAAGTGATCATCCCGGGTCTCGGGGAGATCGAAGGCGCCTTCCAGATCGTCAATCTGGACTATGCCGGCGACCATGATGGCGAGGCAACGGTTTCTCTGGCGCTTGCGTCTGCTGGCGCGCTCACCTTCACCGCCGATCAGGGAGGGACGTGATGTCACCGCTCATTACCCTGATGATCGACGGCAAAACCATGCCTTTGCGCTTGACGCTGGGCGTACTGGCAAGCCTCGAAGAGCGCCTTGGTGGCGGTACCTTGAGCGCCATGCAGGACCGGCTCAAAGACCCGTCTGTCAACGATCTCCTGCTGATATTGCAAGCTCTGCTGGAAGGAGGCGGCGCGACCATGACCCTCGCGGCCCTAAAGGCGTCGGACATCGATCTGGCTGAGGCAGCAGGCGCGATCGCGAAGACGTTTGCCGGGATGCAGTCTGAAAGCGTTGATACTTCGGGGGGCGATGAGGCCCTGCCGGGAAAGCAAAATGCGAGCCGGGCGCTGCAAGCCGATGGCGGGACGCCTTCGTCTTTGCGGTCCGGGGGCTGAACATGCGCCCTGAAGATTTCTGGCAGCTTTCTCCAACCGAATGGCATTGGCTGCAGCCAGAGGATGTACGTCCGCTCTCGCGGTCGGCCCTTGACCAGTTATGTCATACCTATCCGGATACTGATTTATGACCCTTTCCATTGGATTTGATACGACCGGCTTATCGGCTGGTCTCAGTACCGCCAGCGAAGAGATATCGCGCCTAGCGCGTGAGGAAATCTCACCCGCTGCGGGTCTCATCGAAGAGGCTTTCGACGGCGCGGCCCGCTCCATTGAGCGCTCGTTGGCGCGGGCTGCGCGGTCGGGCTCGCTCTCTTTGAAGGGCCTTGCGGAAAGCCTCGTGCGGGATTTGTCGCGCATTGCCATTGACGGGCTCGTGCGTCGTCCCATCGAGACAGCCCTGACGGCTGCATTGACCGCTCCGTTCGGCGGTGGTCGCGCTGAGGGCGGGCTCGTTGCGGCGGGCCAGCAATATCTTGTGGGCGAGCGCGGGCCGGAACTTTTCACGCCATCTGTCAGCGGATCAATCGGGCGCGGGAGCAGTGCCCCTGTAAATGTCTCGATTTCGCTACCAGGCGTGACGTCTCCTGAAAGCTTCCGGGCATCGGAAACCCAGATCGCCGCCAGCCTTGCCCGCGTTCTCGCGCGCGCTGAACGTAATCAATAGGAGGCACCATGACCAATTTTCATGAGGTGCTCTTCCCTTTGGAGATTTCTCTCAATACGGAAGGTGGGCCGGTGCGCCGCACCGATATCGTAACGCTCGCCTCCGGCCATGAAGAGCGGAACACGCCGCTCGCCCATTCGCGCCGTAGCTATAATGTCGGTTATGGGGTGAAATCCCTTGATGATATTGCGCTGATTACGGCGTTTTTTGAAGCCCGCCGCGGTCAGCTTTACGGGTTTCGATTTCGCGACCCATTCGACCATCGGTCCTGTCAACCGGACGTTTTGGTTTCTGCCCTCGATCAAGAAATCGGCACCGGCGACGGGACAACGACCCGGTTTGCCTTGAGAAAACGATATGAAAGCGGGGAGGCATCCTATGCACGCCCGGTGCCAAAGCCGGTTTCTGGCACTGTTGTCTGCGCAGTCGCCGGGGGTGAGACAGCCACCAGCCTCGATCTTGCAACCGGTGAGGTGATCTTTGCCAGCGCACCGCCTGCAGGGGCTGCAATCACCGCCGGGTTTGAGTTCGACACGCCGGTTCGGTTTGATACCGACAGCTTACGGATCAATTTAGCAGGATTTCGGGCCGGAGACGTTCCTTCCGTTCCCCTGCGGGAGATATTCTTGTGAAGTCCATCGATCCGGGCCTCGTTGCCCATCTAGAGGGTGGGGCCACGACCTTGTGCCAGTGTTGGCGTATCGACCGCCGCGACGGTGTCGTTCTGGGCTTTACCGACCACGATGCGCCACTTGAATTTGACGGGGTTACCTATGAACCCCGAACCGGGGCGGATGGCTCGGCCATGGAGGCAACCGCAGATCTGGCCGTCAATAATGCAAGCCTGGAAGGCTTGATAAGCTCCGACAGGGTGACCGCGGAGGATTTGGCAGCGGGTCTGTTTGATGGGGCGAGCGTCACTGTTAGCCGGGTCAATTGGCAACAACCCGATCAACGCATGGAAATGGGCCGCGGCACGTTAGGTGAGATCCGCCGCGAGGGATCGAAGTTTATTGCTGAATTACGTGGTGCAAGTGAAGCGCTCTCGCGACCGGTAGGTCGCGTCTACCAGCGCCAGTGCGATGCTGTCGTCGGCGACCGGCGCTGCGGCGTTAATCTTACCGCGCCGAATCTTCAAGGTGCGGGAACGGTCAGTCAATTACTGGACGTGCAGCGTTTTTTAGCGAGCGGGTTGGAAGGTTTCGCGGCTGACTGGTTCGCCCACGGTGTTTTAATCTGGCAGAGTGGGGCCAACTCAGGGACCCGATCGCACATCAAGGCCGATGCACGCGGGGCCAATGGCGCGTCGATCTCTCTCTGGCTGCCGACGGGCGCGACGATCGACGTGGGCGACACGTTCATTGTTACCGCTGGATGCGACCGAACCCATCGCACGTGTGCGGATAAGTTCTCAAACCTGATAAACTTCCGCGGATTTCACCTCATGCCGGGCAATGACTTCGCCATGTCATATCCCATTCGGTCGGACGTGAACGACGGAGGCAGGCGCTCATGACCCACCAATTGGAAACAAAAGCGCTTGCCCCAACGCGAGCGCACATCGTTGAGACAGCACGGTCCTGGCTTGGTACGCCTTATCTGCACCAGGCAAGCGCCCTCGGTGCGGGGTGCGATTGCCTTGGCCTCGTGCGCGGTGTTTACCGCATGGCCTATGGGTTTGAGCCGGAGTTACCGCCGCCCTATAGCCCCGACTGGAACGAACGTCATGCGTTGCGAGAGCCACTCCTTTCCGCTGCACGGCGTCATCTCATTCAGGTTGAGCCCATCATGACCATGCCAGCTGAGGTGTTGGTCTTCCGTATCGAGAAAAATGGACCAGCCAAGCACTGCGGGATCGTCAGCGGTGACGATACGTTCATTCATGCCTATGCCGGGCGAATGGTCATTGAAAGCTGGCTGAACCGCTGGTGGCTCGACCGGATCGCCGGTGTTTTTGATTTTCCAGGAGTTACCTGATGGCGCAGCTTTTACTGACCACAGCGGCGAGTGCCGTTGGCAGCATCGCGAAAGTCGGCATTGGCGCGGCTGTGGCGCGCACGGTTGCCTCAACCGCCGCGGCCTATGCGACCTCGTCCCTCAATACACTGATTTTCGGCCCGCGCCGTCGGCGCATTGAAGGCCCGCGACTTGAGAGTATTTCCGTTCAGGCGTCGACGGAAGGCGCCGGGATCTTCCGGGTCTATGGCCGTGCCCGCATTTCCGGGCAATTGATCTGGGCAACAAACTTCAAGGAAACCTCTGAGACAACTTCTGAGTCAGTCGGCGGCAAAGGCGGCCCCCGCGCAGTGACCGAAGTCACCGAATATGCCTATTCTGCGTCCTTTGCCGTGGGACTTTGCGAGGGCGTGATCGACCGGGTCGCTCGGGTCTGGGCGGACGGTAAACTGATTGATCTGTCTAGGTACAATGTCCGGATCTATCGCGGGGATGAAACACAAGGCCCCGACGACCTGATTGTTGCAACTGAAGGCAGCGCACCAGCGTTTCGGGGACTTGCCTATGTGGTCGTTGAGGATTTGCCCCTCGCGGAGTTTGGCAACCGCATTCCTCAACTATCGTTCGAGATTGAAAAATCACTGCGGGATAGCGATCCGCAAGCCCTTGAAAACGCGCTGACGGCGGTCACCATGATCCCGGGCTCCGGTGAGTTTGTCTACGGAACAACGCCGGTCTCGCGGATCGCAGGCGAAGGGATAAGTGCGTCGGAAAATGCCCATGCCACGGGAACGACCACTGACTTTGTTGCGGCCGTTGATGCCTTGACGGCTAATGCCCCGAACTTGAAAGCGGTCTCGCTGATCGTGTCATGGTTCGGGGACACCCTCGACATTCGATATTGCAAACTGCGCCCCGGCGTTGATTTTCGCCCCAAGGAAACAAGCCCCTATCTATGGGAAGTCAGCTCAACGGACCGGGACGAGGCTCACCTGATCACCCAAATTGATGGCGGCGCAGCGTATGGTGGCACGCCCAGTGACCAGGCCGTCATTGAGGCTATTCGAGATTTGAACGCGCGCGGGTTGCAGGTCATGTTCCACCCCTTCATCCTCATGGATGCGCCGGGCTTTCCCTGGCGCGGCCGGATTGCGGCTTGGAGCTCGGACGGGACCAATGATGCAACCAACGATGTTGCTGGCTTTTTCGGGAACGCGCGGCCGAATGATTTTGTCCGTGTCGGTGATCGCGTCGACTACATCGGCGCCGAGGAGTGGTCTTTCCGCCGATTTATTTTGCACTGCGCGCATTTGTGTGTGGCTGCGGGTGGGGTCGAGTCCTTTCTCCTGGGGTCAGAGTTACGCGGTCTCTCTACAGTTCGCGATCAGAATAAAGACTACCCTGCTGTTGGAGAATTCGTCTCACTTGCCGCCGACGTGCGCGCCATCCTCGGGAGCGGGACGAAAATCTCCTATGGGGCCGACTGGTCGGAGTGGTTTGGCCATCAGCCTACAGATGGGTCTGGCGATGTCAGTTTCCATCTGGATCCGTTGTGGGCCAGCCCGACAATCGATTTTATCGGGATCGACAACTACATGCCCCTTGCGGACTGGCGAGACGGGTTCGACCACCTTGATCGGGAAATCGCCACGTCCCCTTATGATCTCGCGTACCTGAAAGGGAACATCCGCGGCGGCGAACGCTTTGATTGGTTCTACGCCACCGATGGGGACCGAACCGCGCAAATCCGCAGCGCCATTTCCGATGGGGCCTATGGCAAAGACTGGATTTTCCGGCCGAAGGATCTGTGGGGTTGGTGGTCCAACAGCCACTACGATCGTCCGGGTGGGATCGAAGCAACCAGCCCAACCGCCTGGCAGCCGCAAATGAAACCGATCCGATTTACGGAAATCGGCTGCGGGGCCGTGGACAAGGCCGCTAATGCGCCGAACGTTTTTGTGGACGCAAAGAGCGATGAAAGCGGCTTGCCGCCGTTTTCCAATGGGGCACGGGATGATCTGATCCAGCGGCGGTTTCTTGAAGCGCACTTTAGTTTTTGGCGCGAGGCAAGCAACAATCCGATTTCCTCCGTCTACGGCGGTACGATGGTGGATGCGGCGTATCTTTATGCCTATGCTTACGATGCGCGGCCCTTCCCGTTTTTCCCGGCCCGGGGCGATATCTGGGGCGATGCGGACAATTGGGAGACAGGTCACTGGCTGAACGGACGGCTCGGAAGGGCACCATTGGATCTCCTGTTCAAGGAATTGGCCCAAGAGGCAGATCCCGATGGGCAGAGCCTGACCATCGATGCCTCCCATGTGGACGGCACGCTCACGGGCTATGTGATTGATCGGCCCATGAGTGTGCGAGAGATGATTGATCCGCTAGCTGATCTTTATCAGATCGATTGTGTTGAGACTGAAGGTGGGTTCCGGTTCCAGGCACGCCAGTCCGGATTCATCGCGGCGGTGAGTGAAGCCGGTCTCGTTGATGCGGGCGGCCCCCGCATCACAGTCGCTGTCCGTGAAGAAACGGCTGCGCCCAGCGCCTTTCGGCTCGGGTTCATCGACGAGGGGGGCGACTATGAAGCGGCCGTTGCTGAAGCGCGCACGCCTGTCCACGGCGTTGTCGGGACGGGAGAGGCAATCCCCCTCAGCCCAGGGGCAAGCCCTCTAGGTCCTGGGGCAAGCCCTCTTGGTCCTGGGGCAAACCCTGGCCGCCACGAAGCAGGGCTGAATGTGCCTGTGGTGCTGAATGAAAGCGAAGCGAGCGCGCGAACGCGGACGATCCTTGCCGATGCCCAAGTGATGCGGGAGACAGTTCAATTTTCTTTGCCGCCCTCGGCGGCGCAGTTTGAACCGGGCGACCTTATAAGCACTGAAATCGATGGCGCTGAGCGCACCTACCGCATTACAACGATCACTGATGGTGTTACCCGGGAGATCGAAGCGGCACGCTATTCACCGTCAGTTTTTGATGTTCCCCTTGGACGGAGTTCGTTTCGTGTGCCACCAGCTGCACCTGCCGCTGGACCGCCGGTTTTTTACCTGCTCGATTTGCCATTGATGCGCGATGGGGATGACCCCTCAAGTGCCTGGTTTGCTGCGTTTTCTGATCCGTGGCCGGGAAGTGTTGCCCTCTACCGTGGACAAGAGAGCCTTTTGGCCATTGCAAGGGCCAACATTCCTGCTGGCCTCGGTCGTCTCAGCACACCGCTCCCGCCGGGACCTGCCCATGGTCCGTCCGGGCGATTTCTCGACCAATCCGTCCGGATACGGCTTTCATCCGGTGCGCTTGCTGCCCGGCCGGAGGAAGACGTTCTTGAAGGTGCCAATGCACTTGCGGTCGAAACGGGCACCGGACGGTTTGAGATCCTCCAGTACAAGAACGCGACGCTCCAGCCGGACGGAACCTGGGAGCTTTCAGGGCTGTTGCGGGGTCAATCGGGCACGGAACAAGACGCCATGGCTGGGGCAAATGCCAATGCCGCCATCGTTCTTTTGGCGGATGCGTTGACCCCGGTACCGCTTTCCATCGATTTGGCCAACACCCCGTTGAGCCTGACGGCTGGCGATGGCGCGCTTCCGGTGTCTAGTGCCAGTGAGGATGGACCGTTTACGCGGCAAGAGGCTGTCTGGCAGGCGCGAGGGCTCAAACCCTTATCGCCTGTTCATCTTGCCGTAAGGGAAGTAAACGGAGATTTAATGCTGGAATGGATCCGCCGGACACGGATTGGCGGTGATGGTTGGGGCGAGGCCGATGTACCCCTTGCGGAGGCCTTTGAGCGGTATCAGGTGACGGTCACTCACAATGGACAAGCGCTGCGCCAATGGACCGTTGATCAGATGTCTACCGTTTACGGATCGGAAATGATCCTTAACGATTTGGGTGGCGATCCTTCGGGTCAGGAGGTCGTTTTGTCAGTCGCGCAGATTTCTGATCTGGCTGGAGCGGGTGATGCGGCTTCCTTGGCGTACAGATTTTGATGGGATGGTGAGTTAACCACGCGTTTAGCCAGTTTTTATAGGGTTTGCGATGCGCGCAACCCATCAGGCTTGACCAACATGTCCCAAACGGACACATCATTATTGGAGTACCGCCAAACCGGTGATGCCACCCGGTCAGAATTGACACTCCGGGTGATGGTGACGTTTCTTGTGGCCGTCATTCTAACGGCCTACGCGCCAGCCAGCCAGCATTTCTGGTATGGGTGGTGCGCCATGGTTTCAAGCCTTTTTGTTTTTGAAGTTGTTCTCTATAGATACTTTCTCGGTCAAGCACCAAAGGTAGTGAGTACAAATTGGAAAGTGAGGTTTGCAAGCCTCAGTGTTCTGATTTCGCTTTTGTACTTGTTGCCAGTGCCTCTCCTGATGGCATTGGACGGGCGAGAGGTTTATTTCGCGGTCGTTGCTTTGCTGGGGGGCACACTGATCAATTTAACCGTTCACAATGGACAGTCGCACCTGATCTATTTTTCCGCGGCATGCCCTCACATCGCGGGCCTTTTGGCCGTTGGTGCTTACCTCTCTTTCGATACGAAGAATGGACTGCCCCTGGTGTCAGCGGTGGTTTTGGTTTCGGCGACCCTCACGGCGTACATTTCCCGGGGACGGCAGACGAAAGCAATTACCAAAGCCATGGAAGATGCAACCCACGAACGAGAACAAGCGTTGCTCGCCAGCCAGTCAAAAACACGGTTCCTGGCTAACATGAGCCATGAAGTTCGTACCCCCCTTAATGGGGTACTGGGGATGGCTCAAGTACTCCAGACGACGATCAACGATCCGACAAAGCGCGAAAAAGTCGATACCATCATCGATTGTGGGGAGTCGTTATTGCGGCTCCTTAATGATGTGTTGGACCATGCCAAAGCTGAAGCTGGTGCGCTCACTTTTGAGCCTCGTCCGGAAGATGTCCGTGCCGTCATTCGGCAGACGACGGAACTCTATCGGCCAACAGCCCAGTCCAAGGGGCTGGCCCTCCATTTTGATGATCGCGAGGTGGATCACCCCTATGTTGAGCTGGACGCGGTCCGGTTGCGCCAGTGCATCGGCAATATTGTCTCTAATGCAATCAAGTTTACGGACAATGGCGCGGTCCTTGTCCGGATGAAGTCCGACATTGATCCGGACCAACCCAATGTAGCGACGTTCAAGATTGAAGTGTCAGATACCGGCATCGGCATGACCGAGCAGCAAGGCGAGCGCATCTTCAACGCCTTTGAGCAAGCCGACAACTCGATTTCGCGCCGGTTCGGCGGGACTGGCCTTGGCTTGGCGGTAACAAAGGACATCATTGAGGCGATGGGCGGGACGATCAGTGTGCGGTCCATGCTGGGTGTAGGCACCACGTTCCAGATCAATTTGTTCTGGCCGGTGTGTGCCAAAGCGGCCCTTGTATCAGGCGCACCGTCAATACCAGACCTAAAGGCGTCAACAAATTCCAACAGCGCGGAAGATCCGCAAACCGATCAGGTAGCCGATGAAGAAGGCGCCCAGCGTCAGATTCGGGTGCTGGTAGCGGAAGATAACCAGGTGAACTACCAGGTCGTCGCTGCGTTATTGAAACCGCTCAACGTTGAGTTGCGCTGGGTTGAAAACGGGCTTGATGCGATCGATGCTCTGCGCAAAGAACCCTTCGATGTCGTCCTGATGGATGTGAATATGCCAGAAATGGACGGCTTGACCGCGACCCGTGAAATCCGCCGCTCTAGCGAGCCCTACGCCCGGGTCCCGATCATCACTCTCACAGCCGCTGCTGGCCAGGATGACAATGACCGGAGTATCGAAGCGGGCGCCAACGCCTTTTTGACCAAGCCCGTCCGGGCAGACACGCTGAAAGCAGCCATTCTGAACTGGACAGCTCTCGGCGCCGAGCAGTCCGCGCCGGTTGCCGGGGAAACATCGACAAATCCAGAAAATGTCAAACCTGAAGCCCCTAGAGGCGATTCTCCACAATCCGGGACGGCGACTAATCTGGATACTGGAACAGAAGGCAATCAAGACAGAATTTCGCGTTCAACCGGCGCAGAACCGATTGAAATTCAGGATCCGATCCAGCGCGTCCGGGGGGGCGGTGCTTGATGGGAATGTTCGGTAAGGCTCTTCAAATTGCGGCGAACCTGATTAAATGGTCAGTAGGCACCGGCGGGCGCGCTGTTTCCGGCACCCTGCTGCTGTGCCTCGGTAGTGACGATGTGAGTGAGGCTTAGTCTTGGCGAGAAACCCTTATTCGGTTCTGGGCGTTGCCCCGTCTGCGTCGGATTCTGATATCCGCGCGGCTTTCCGCAAGCTTGCCAAACAGTACCATCCCGATCGCAATCCGGACAATCCGAAGGCGGAAGACAAGTTCAAGGAAATCTCCGCTGCGTTTGAGATTATCGGCGATACTCAGCAACGGCGAAAGTTTGACCGCGGTGAGATTGATGAAGACGGTCGCGAGCGCGGGCCGCAATTCAATTATCGGGATTTCCGGTCGGCCAACGGTGGTGGCAACCAGACCTTCGGCCAGGGACAAGCAGGCGACTTTGCCGATCTTAGCGATATCTTCGCCGATTTGTTCGGGGCGCGTCCCCGGGATGGGCGCAGCCACGGATTCCAAAACCCGAATGCGCGGGGGCGGGACCTGCGGTACCGATTGGAAGTCGAGTTCCTTGATGCCGCGCTCGGGGCGAAGAAGAAAGTCACGATGCCTGACGGGCGAACGCTCAATATTTCGGTCCCGGCGGCGTTGGAAAACGGTCAAACCTTGCGGCTGAAAGGCCAGGGCGAAAGCCTCGGCAGTGGCGCACCGGGTGATGTCTATGTGGAAGTGAAAATCAAACCGCATCCGGTCTTCGATCGCGATGGGTTGGATATCCATGTGGAAGCACCGATTTCCTTGCGCGAAGCGGTGCTCGGTGGCCGTATCACGGTGCCAACCATTGGCGGGGACGTTTCGGTGACAGTGCCGAAGAACGCTAATTCAGGCACAGTGCTGCGCCTGAAGGGGCGGGGGATTTCCCCGCCGCGCAAAGGCGCCCCCGGGGATCAATTGGTGAAGCTCAAAATCGTGCTGCCGGAAGGTGGCGATCCTGAGCTGGAAGAATTCGTGCGTCAGTGGAAAGGTGGACAAGCCCATGCCCCGCGACGCGATTTTGCCGGTGCTTAAGCCTTACGCTCAAGACTTCGCAAAAAGACACAACCAGAAGACGCGTTGATGCCTGCGGGCAGGCGGCTTCTAAACGCTGGCGCATCCTCAAGGACTGGACTGTCCGGCCCGCGCATATCTTGGCCCGGAATAAGCATCCAGACTGGAATCTGAGTGCTTTAGGCGATAGAGTATAGCGAAGGTGAAACATTCCGTTTGGATCGCTGACCTGAACAGACCATCACACTTCGACATTGATCAATATCGGCACCAACCGAAATCGATACTGATCAACACAGTTAATGAACAGAAATGTGCGGACAAGTAGAGTATGAGTAGCCATTCCGTTGAAAGCGCGGCGTCTGTTGCCGGTAAAGGGCGCCGGTATGTTGGTCCGACCACGGAAAGAGACGATCCTGCTTTTCGGGGCCTCTCACCCGCCAAGCGCAAGCGGCTTGACGCGTTTTTGGAAGTGCTGCCGTTGAGATCAGCCGAACGCTTGTTCACCGCCATTGATCAGGATCGGGCCCAGGGGACGCAAAGTGGTCTGCCCCACGAAGCGTTGCTAGCGTCCCTCCGCCCCCTGATCAGTGATGCGGGCGGGGCCTTTCCGGCGCGAGCTCAATCGGCCTTGCGCATTTTAATCGAGCCCGTCGAGGATTTCCTGATCGTCTCCCGGCGTGGACGTAAGCGGCCGGGCCGCATTGCCCGAACGTCTTTGACACCCATTTGGCGTCTTATCGAAAATGATCCGGCAACAGAAGAAGCCGCCCGCCTTGCAGACGATCTGGAAGCCCGGATCAAAAGTATGGGCGCCTCTGCGGCGCTCGATCCGGAAATTGATAGCCTGACAACTGCCTTTCGTGAACGCGTTGCACGCGGGCTCGCCACAATTGTTCAGCATTGCCAAGAGAGCGAAGGCTATCGCGCGGATATCATCCGACGGCTGAGCGGTGGGCGCGGCGAAACCGGCGCATTTGAGGATATGGCTGAGCTTGCCCAGTTACTGCCACTTGCGAGCGAAATCACTCTGCTGAAAGAACGCCTGGCGAGGCCACTTGTCTCCCTGACCGAGGAAGAAATCTTCGAGGTTCGCCGGTCTTACGCCAAGGCGTTTCAAGCTAATCCGGATACGGCTTGTTATATTTTGCTGTTTGTCGCGGCACGGATCGATCGGCCCTGGCGGGGTTTGCGCCTATACTATCATCTGCTCAATGCCCGCGACCAGAGCTTGCCACAGATGGCTGCCGATGCCCAAGGCGTGTCGGAGTTTCTATTTGGGGATCTGGAAGGTCTTGCCCGCATGTTGGAAAAGGACGCGGAAGGACCGTTTGACGCCAATGATGCGAAAATCCGGTTGCGGATGTTTAGTGATTTTGCGTCGGGGATGGCCGAAGAAGCCGAACAGGCCAGCGACGGGGTCTTCTCCAACCGGGTCGAAGCCAGTCGGGATATTGCGGCGTCCGCGCTGGAGCGATTTTGCGAGCAGGCTCTCGCTGCCATCCGCTATGCCCAGCCGACGCGCCACGCCGGTGGGTCCTCCCGTTTGCGTGCCCTGCGGCCAGACATCAATCGGCCCCACGATCTTTCCATTGCCGATGCGGCCCATCAGGCGGCGCAATTCCTGAGCGATGCGGCGTCGATCGCCCAAAGCCTGAAGCGGCCCGGCGTGGCGGATCCTATGGTCAGCCGGTCGGTCGTCCAGACCCGCCAATATGCCGGTGACGTGGTGCGTGAAATTCGCGCCGCCGAAGGCGATGAACGCAAGCGCGCTCGGGAGCTCATGGATCAAATTCTTGATCTTTCTCGCTTTTTCTTGCCTGAAACGGAAATCGCCTTGCTTCGGGAAAAGGCCGCCGCCGCCTTCGTTTCTGCCTGAGATTACTCATGAGATACTGCCTTTTTGCTGCTTGGCCAGTTTGTGAGGTTTTGTGCGTTGACGCAGGAGGCTGGCAGACGCACATCACAGGCTCGGGTAAATATGTCCCCGTTACCTTTGTTTGAGTTACTCCAACCCATTAAACTCGATCGTCGTCGCGCCGAGATTCATTTCCCGCCGCGACCATCAACAAAGTCCGCACCATGAACACCACAACACTGAAGACTGAATTCACCGGAAGCCAGGGCGAAACACTGGCAGCACAATTGGAACTTCCCGAAGGACCCCCGCAAGCCTTCGCGCTTTTTGCCCACTGCTTTTCGTGTTCGAAGGATATCAAAGCCGCCCGCGATATCGCCAGGGGGCTGGCACATAGTGGGATCGCTGTTTTACGATTTGATTTTACCGGCCTTGGATCTTCTGGTGGTGATTTCGCCAATACGAATTTCTCGTCCAATGTCCAGGATCTTATCAAAGCTGCCGATTATCTGAGGGCGGAATATCAAGCGCCGAGCCTTTTGGTTGGTCATTCTCTTGGTGGCGCGGCTGTTATCGTTGCGGCCTCGGAAATTCCAGAAGTCAAAGGCGTCGCCACCATTGGCGCACCGGCGGATGCAGCGCACGTTACCCATCTCTTCGGCGATAAACGCTCTGAAATCGATGAAAAGGGACTGGCTGAGGTTCAACTCGCCGGCCGCGCATTCACGATCAAGAAGCAGTTCATTGACGACGTTAGCGCCTCCCGAGTGACAGAAGCGTTGGCCGTTCTGAAGAGACCTATGCTGATTATGCATGCGCCCTTGGATGACACCGTTAGTATCGATAACGCAACGCAGCTTTTTCTGGCGGCTCGGCATCCGAAGAGTTTCGTTAGTCTCGATACGGCAGACCACCTGCTGACAAAAGGCGCCGACGCAAGCTACGTGGCAAAGGTACTTGCGGCGTGGGCGGAGCGGTTCGTCACAACACCTGACCGCAGGGTAACGACGTCATCGGCGATATCCGGCTTTGCGCCTTTTCAGGGTGGGGCGGTTGCGATGAGCGTGCCTGGGCAAGCGCTTGCGGTAAACCTTTCTATTGATGGTCATCCCTTTGTGATTGATGGTTCTACCGCGGAAGGCGGGTCTGACCTTGGTCCCAATCCGACGCGAACCGTGGAAGGGGCGCTTGCGGCGTGTGCTGTCATGACCATGCAA
Organism: Pseudomonadota bacterium; assembly: GCA_038522945.1. Lineage (GTDB taxonomy): Bacteria > Pseudomonadota > Alphaproteobacteria > Caulobacterales > Parvularculaceae > MED-G105. The sequence continues at coordinate 81,618 of JBCBJV010000010.1, read as the reverse complement.
ATGTATGCCCGGCGCAAGAAATGGGATCTCAAATCTGCCCGCGCAGAGGTGGTTCGCGCCCCGGGAGAAGACGATCATCGGGCACGAAAACTTGTCAAAACGATTTATCTGGAAGGTGATCTCGACGCGGCGCAGCGGGAACGGCTTCAAGAGATCGCAGATAAATGCCCGGTTCACCGAATGTTGAGCGAGCCGATGACCATAGAAAGCTCAATCGGTTGATTCATTTACAATTTTTAATGAAGCGCGCCCGCTTTCGCTCACAGTTCCAGTGCATAGATGTAACACATGAGAAGAAGGGCAGAGCTTTGCGGCGTTCGGACTTAAATCCGGAGGGCCGATTGGTTTTTTTGTTCGTCTTCTTGATATTGGCAGAAGCGCAATGCGGCTTCGTTCTGTGAGCGGATAGATCCAAACACAGAGTGAAAAGACTGGGTCGCTAAGTCGACTTTAATCAATCCCCGGGCAGGGGCTTTCAACGAGAGCCGCAGCCCAAAGCTAACGAGATGTGGAGCACGATGACTAAAGCAAAACTCTTTTCCCGACAGTTTCTTCTTGGTGCGGCGGCGTCAGCGGTGGCCCTTGGTGGCGTGTCGCAATTGAGCATAGCGGGCGCGCAAGCCCAAGCGCCTAAACTACTCGCGCCAAATGCGGCAAGCGTCGGTGCGGAATCGATCCCTGATCTCGTTGAGCGCGTTTCGCCGGCGGTGGTCAGCGTGATGGTCGAGCGGGAAGTCGAGCGCCCGCGCGGCGGTGATCCGTTTCAAGAGTTTTTTCAATTCCGCTTCAACCAGCCATTTGGTGAAGACCCTCGCGGTCAGAGAGAAGACGAAGATGAATTTGAGGGCGGTACAGAACGCCTTCAGGCTCAAGGGTCGGGGTTCTTCATCGATGGCAAAGGACATGTTGTCACCAACCACCATGTTATCGACGAGGCGGACATCATCAAAATCCGCCTTGCCGATGGTGAGGAACTGGATGCAGAATTAGTAGGCGCTGATCCGTTGACGGATCTTGCGGTCTTAAAGGTGGAGCCGAACAAAGGCCAATCGTTCGTTGAGTTCGCTGACAATGTGAAGCTGCGTGTTGGTGAGACTGTTGTTGCCATTGGCAACCCGTTCGGTCTCGGCGGTACTGTGACGAGCGGCATCGTATCGGCGATTGGTGGACAGGATCGCCAAGGGCAGTTTCTGGATTTTATTCAGATCGATGCGCCCATCAATCGGGGCAATTCCGGCGGGCCGACCTTTGACCTCAAAGGACGCGTGGTCGGTGTGAACCGGGCGATCTATTCGCCGAACGGCGGCAGTGTCGGGATCGGGTTTGCCATCCCTGCCAAAGTTGCTCAGTCGACGGTGGATCAACTCATTTCTGACGGGCGCGTAACGCGCGGCTGGCTTGGCGTTGAGTTGCTGCCCGTGAATACATCGATCGCAGCAGCTTTAGGGCGTGAGAGTACAGAAGGCGCACTGGTCAACAATGTACTGGACGGAACGCCTGCTGCTAAAGCCGGGCTTGAGCCAGGTGATCTCATCACCGAGATCGAAGGCCGTGCCATTGAAAGTTCAACGGATCTCTCACGCACAGTTGCCAACTACGCGCCCGGCGAGAAAGTCAAAGTCAACGTCCTTCGCGACGGCAAAGACAAAATCGTGAATGTGACCCTCGGCGAACGCGATGCTAATCCTGGGCAGGTGGACGCAACGCCTGCGGCCAACGACAACAAAGACAAGATGGCGTCCATGCTCGGCTTGCGTCTTTATGATCTCGGCGATGAGGAGCGTGCACGGTTCCGCGTGCCGGACGATATCGACGGCGTCGTTGTTGGCAATGTCCGCCGTGGCAGCAGCGCCGCAGAAGCGGGCCTGCGCACGGGTGCGGTGATCCTTGAAGTCGAAGGGCAGAATGTGTCGTCTACGGACGATCTGCGCAAGAAAATTGAACAGGCCGAAGGTGCCGGTAAGGAAGCGGTCTTCCTTCGCTATCAGATCAATGGGCAGAAGCAGTTCACCGCTCTCCGCCTGGAAGGCGACCAAGGCTAGCGCTGACCGCGCCATTGCCAATAGATAAAAGGCATATGGTGGGGGCTCTACGAGAACTTGCCCTGTCTCGCGTTCAAGAGAGACAGGGCCAGTTTAATTATAGCCGGAGTTGGGGCCGGAGATGGTGCCGGAGACAGGAACGGCAACACAGGGTGCGCCGGTGGCGCTTCGGGGTCGCCACAAACCTTACAAAAAAAATTATCGAACACCCACCAAAAGCGGATAGAATACCCCCATGCGAATACTTGTAATTGAAGACGATGCAGAGGCCGCGGCCTATCTTTCCAAAAGTTTAAGAGAGGCTGGCCATGTGGTCGACCACGCCGTCGATGGTGAGGTGGGCCTCAATATGGCTGGTGCCGGCGACTATGACGCTTACGTCATTGACCGCATGCTGCCAAAGATGGACGGGATTTCTCTGCTGACAAAGCGGCGGGACAATGGCGATGAGACCCCAGCCCTCTTTCTGTCAGCCTTGGGTGAGGTCGATGACCGAGTGAAAGGGTTCAAGGCGGGCGGCGATGATTACCTCGTCAAGCCCTATGCCTTTCCGGAACTCCTGGCCCGGGTTGAATCCCTCGGTAAACGGCGGACCGCGACCCCGGCGTCGGTGACGACGCGCTACGAAGTGGGCGATCTGGAAATCGATGTATTGACCCGAACGGCGCGCCGAGCTGGCAAGAAGATCGACCTACAGCCCCGGGAATTCCGCCTCCTGGAATATCTCATGCGCCATGCAGATCAGGTTGTCACCCGGACCATGCTCCTGGAAAATGTCTGGGAGTACCACTTTGATCCGCAGACGAATGTGATCGATGTCCATATTTCGCGCCTTCGTTCGAAAATCGACAAGGATTTCGAGAAGCCGCTCTTGAAGACCATCCGCGGCGCGGGATACACCATCACTGACAACGATTAGTCTGCTGAAGGGCAGGGCTCTGCGTGCGTCTTTCTGATTGGACGTGCTTGAGGCTTTGGTGTCGTGCGGGGCTCGTTTGTCGGAGCTAAGGTGACGAATTCAAGGGGAGCGGTCAGTGTTACTGGCGCTGAACATAATCTTGGTACGGGGACAAATATTGGTGCGTTGCGCCGTCCGTGCACTGATTTTGCGAACCTGCTCCGTCTTTGATGGTCCGCATGCGCTATGACGAGGCTTTGGCGAACGACGGCCTTTGCATTCACGATCGTCTATCTGCTGGTATTTGCTGGCGCTGTCGGCCTGTTGGGTTTTTTCTTTTATCAGGCAACATTTGTCGAAGTTGATCGGCAAACGGACAGTATAATTGATCAAGAAGTGAGCGTCCTTGCGGAAGTCTTTTCCATTGAAGGGGCGGGCGTTTTGCGCCGTGTTATTCGTGAGCGGGCGGCCTGGCGCGATGACGGACTTTACATGTTGATCAATGCGCCGTCCGGTGCGGTATTGGCTGGCAATTTGACAGCCCTCCCGCCCGAAGCACTCACTGCGGGCGAAGGCTTTTTTGACTTCACTTTTGAGCGCACGCGCGTTGATGCCGCGGGCCGTGAAATGGGCACGGAAGCCCGAGAGGCCCGCGGTAAGATCCGTCGTTTCAGGGCATCGCCGGATGCGCAAATTTCTTTCCTTGTCTTTGTCGCCCGGGACGTTTCCGGCCGCGAAGCACTCCGTCAGCGCTCCCAAGCACTCATGACACAGATTATCACGGCAACGATTTTTCTGGGCTTGCTTATCGGGATTGGGTTTTCCCAGTGGCTATTGCGCCGGGTGGATGCGGTTAATCGAACGGCGCTCGCGATCCGGGGCGGGGATCTATCCAAGCGAATAGCGCTTTCTGGGTCCGATGACGAATTTGATACACTGTCGGAAAATCTCAATGCCATGCTCGACCAGATCGAACGTTTGATGACAGGCATGCGTGAGGTTTCCGACAATATTGCCCACGACCTTCGTTCCCCGCTGAACCGCATCAAAGTGCGCCTTAGCAATGCGCTTGATGCTGGGCTGGACGAGAAAGATCGCGCCCTCCAGGCAACGCTCGACGACGCTGACCGGATGATTACGACCTTCAACGCACTTCTTTCCATTGCGCGAATTGAGTCGGGCGAAGGCGCCGGCGCTATGGAACCCGTTGATCTCGCGGCGATCGCAGAAGAAATGGCAGAGCTTTATGAGCCCGCTGCGGATGACGCCGGCTTTGTGTTGGCGCTTTCCGTTTCGCCAGCGCCGCCAGTGCGTGGGTCGCGGGCGCTCATTAGTCAGGCGGTTGCAAACATGCTCGACAATGCCTTGAAATATGCGGAAGGCGGAACAAAAATTGAGTTAACGGTTTCTCGAAGTCCTGATGGGCGGGTTATCCTCAAGGTAGCCGATGATGGTCCTGGCATTCCGGAGAAAAACCGCAGCGAAGTGGTCAAGCGGTTTGTACGCCTTGAAGAAAGTCGAACGACACCCGGAAGCGGTTTGGGCCTCAGTCTCGTTGGGGCAATTGCCCGCGCGCATTCTGCAACGCTCACTTTGCGAGAAACAAATCCGGATACAGACCGACCCGGGCTTTCTATTGCGTTGTCGTTTCGCCCAGAGGCGAGGCGGTAAAAGGTTCATAAGCGGTCGGCAAACAAAGAGTTATCCTTGCAAATTTCGGGAAATCAGGCCTTATTTTGGAAGAGATCAACGTCGGGCGGGGAGCCACCGCGTGTGGTCATTTGTGAAAAACAACAAAAGGGAGAACCCTTTAATGAGCAAGCTTGAATTTATCGCCAATGTCGCCGACGCCGCCGGTTGTTCCAATGCCGATGCCAAGCGAATGGTTGAGATTGTCTTCGGGCAAATCGAAGAAGGCCTGAGTGAAGCTCGCGAGAACGGCAAATACACAATCTCCTCGTTCGGCACATTTGTTGTCAGCGAGCGGGCAGCGCGTAAAGGACGTCATCCCCAAACTGGCGAGGAAATCGACATTGCCGCATCGAAGTCCCTCCGGTTCCGCCCAGCGGCTTCGCTGAAGAGTGCTGCGGGATGCTGATGTGTTCTTTGTAGCCGTGACAAATGGGTAAAAGATGTCCGTAAGCGGATCGCCTTTATCGGAAGAGATCAAGACGATCCCACGGGCGTTCGACGAAGACAGGGCGCAGCGTCTCCTCGACAAACTGAGTGATCAAGGGCGCGATGACCTAAAGGCCCATGAGCGTGACTTGGTCTATGGCGTTGGTGGTTGCTCACCTCATTTTGCAAGGCTGATCGCTCTTTCTGATATCGAGCTCCGATCCGTCTTTGATAGTCCGCCTCGTGAGCTTTTAAACCAATCAATGCAGCGCATTGAAACGGTTGCGCGGACGGCAGATACTACGGACATTGCGCGATTGCTTCGAAGAGAAAAGGCGCTTGTTTCGCTGGTATTGGGTCTATGCGAAATAGCTGGAGCCATGGACCCGCTTGAGGCGGGCGCGGCCTTTTCAACGTTTGCAGATGCTTCCTGCAATGCCGCACTCCGCGCTAGTCTGATCGCATTGCAGAAAAAAGGGTTTCGACCCCGGAACGTTGATCGGCCTGAAGAAGATTGCGGCATCGCTATTTTGGCCATGGGAAAGCTCGGCAGTTGCGAGCTCAATTTCTCCAGTGATATCGACTTGATTGCCCTTTTTGATCCAATGGCCGACGCATTACAGGCAGGTGATGGTGCGAAGGTCTTGGCTGTCCAGGCTGTACGTGCGACGGTCGGCCTTCTGAACGATCAGACACCGGATGGTTATGTTTTTCGAACTGATCTGCGGCTAAGGCCAGATCCAGGCGTTACAGCTGCGGCGGTTTCTGTCGACGCAGCGGAGGCCTATTATGAAATCCACGGTCAGAACTGGGAGCGCGCTGCGTTTATCCGGGCCCGGTGCAATGCGGGCGATACGACCTTGGGCGAGGCATTCCTGAAGCGGTTGCGGCCCTTTATCTGGCGTAAGTATCTCGACTTCGCCGCAATTGAAGATATTCACTCAATCATGCGGCAGATCCATGATGCCAAGGGTGGGGCAGAGATTGAGTTCCACGGTCACAACATCAAGACCGGTCGAGGCGGAATTCGGTCCATTGAGTTTCTGGTGCAAACCCAGCAACTCATTCATGGCGGAAAAGATGAAACCCTCCGTGCCCGGCCGACTATGAGGGCGCTGAGGACGTTGACTGCTGCCGGTCATGTTGACCCAGATGATGCTACCCGGCTGGAAGAAAATTATCGCTCACTCCGGCGCATCGAACATCGCTTGCAAATGATCGATGATCAGCAAACCCATTCGCTACCGGAAAGTGACGAACGGGCGACCCAGCTTGCCTGTTTTCTGGGATTTGAAAACCTTGCCGCATTTCGGGAGAATATTGTTGGCACCCTGACATCAGTCAGTCGGCGGTTTTCCGGTGTGTTCGAGCAAGACATGTCACTTGCTTCCGAGCTTGGCCCGCTCAGTTTCACCGGTGTTGAAGAGAACCCCGATACCTTGAATACCTTAAAAAATATGGGGTTTGCTGATCCTCGATTGGTCGCAGAAACCGTCCGACGCTGGCACTTTGGAGAGATTCGAGCGACGCGTGGGCGCCGGGCAAGGGAGTTGCTGACCTCCATCACGCCCCGGTTGCTGAAGGAACTCTCATCTGCGGATCGTCCCGACGAGGCGTTCCAGAGTTTTGATCTCTTCCTCAAGCACCTGCCGTCAGGTGTCCAGATCTTTTCCCTGTTTGCCCATAACCCCGCCGTATTTGAAACGCTCAGTCATCTGATGACAATGTCGCCTTATCTTGGTCGTTTGATGGGAAAACGAGCAGAGCTGGTTGAGGCCTTTATCGAACAAAGCTGGCCCGCGCCCTTTCCAACTGAGCACGAGCTCGAGTGTGACTTGGCTCAGGCTCTAGAGGTCCCATCGCCTTATGACGAGGCGTTTGAGCGAAAGCTCAACCACAGCCGGACTTGGTTTGGGACCTGCAACTTCGATACATCTGCGCAATTGTTGCTGGGGCACGTATCCGTCGAAGACGCCGCCGAACAATTCACCCGGATTGCTGATACGGTCATCCGTGGTATGCTGCTGGCAGCCAAGGAAGAGATGATATCCCGGCACGGATCAATCGAGGGTGAAGTCTGCGTTGTTGGGCTCGGCCGGCTCGGTCAGCGAAGCATGACCGCCCTTTCTGACGTTGATCTGATGGTTGTCTATTGTACCGCGCCGGACGCGGTCTCCGACGGTAAGAAGCCTCTCGTTGGAAGTCAGTACTATACCCGATTGGTGCGGCGGTTCGTGACGGCGCTCTCGTCACCGACCCAGCATGGCAAGATTTATGACGTGGACATGCAATTGCGCCCGTCTGGCGCAGCCGGTCCCATTGCTGTCAGCCTTGATGCGCTCCAGCAATACTATGACCGCGACGCCTGGACGTGGGAGCGCATGGCTTTGTGTAAGGCTCGGATCATCGCTGGCGATAATCGGTTGGCAGGCCGGATCCGCGGACGTATCGAAAGCGCGCTGTCGCCATCGGCGTCTTCGCAAAAAACAGCCTCGGACGTCCTGGATATGCGCGGCCGATTGCTTGCCGCAAAACCGTCGCGGTCCGTTTGGGACATAAAGACCTTCCAGGGCGGGCTGAGAGAAATTGATTTTTTCCTGCAACTGAATATGCTGACGACTAGCGGCGAGACATCGCCAAAATTGCTCTCACCACCCACGACGTTGCGTATGATCGATTGGGTTCTTCAGGCCGGAAATATAACCTTGCGACAGGCTGATTGTCTCCGGGCAGCCCACGGTGCGTTTGAGACGTTGATCCAGCTTTCTAGGGTGATGTCGGGTGGTTTGTTTGATCCGGACAATTCTGGTGCCGCCGTTAAGAACAGACTACTAACTGGACTTGGTGTCAAAACCATTGCGTCTGCAGAGCGCCTCCTCTGTGACCATGCTGAAAACGTGAATCTGATTTTTCGAGAAGGGATCGAGGCACACTTGAATGGGGCGAAAACCCCGTGAACACAATCCGCACGCCCGACCAACCGATCAGTATAGAGACCGCGAGCAATCGCTCCGACGAGAAGGCAGATCATGACGCCAATGATGGCGTGGGGAAGGCCCTGCGCGGAAAACCATTGAAGGTCGACCTCATCGTTTTAGGCCAGGATGCCGAAGGTGCTGCTGCAGCGGCGAATGTGGCCCGATGTGGACTATCCGTATGCCTTCTTCCAACTGGTGCCGAGATTGCATCCAGTACCTATCCAGATCTACCGAACCGGTTATGGCGTGATCTGGACCTCGTCGGCGGTGCCCATTCGTCGGTTGCTTATGGGGCTTGTGCCTCTTCTGCGGACGGTGACCAATGGGTTCGGACGCACCTTGATCAAGATGATATGCGCAGCACTTTGGAAGCGGAGATTAGCGTCTCGCCGGATATTTGGACAGCCTTTCAAAGCGATATCGCCGATCTTTTTGAAAGAGTTGAGGCGCTATCAATCGCAGCGACGAACCTGCATGGTGGCGATGGTGCGTTGCATCTTGGGATTGACCCGATGGCGAGTGCCAACAGCGTCTTGGATGGATACTTCGCACACGAAGAGTTTAAGGCACACCTTCTGTGTCGCTCGGTTCTAGCGTTCGGCTTGAGTGGAGATGAGCCGGGGTCTGCGCGCGCGCTTGCCGCGCTTGACCCGCGTGCGTGGCCCCACCGTCATGGGGAGGGGGCGTTGTCGTTGCATGACGGGTTGCTCGAGGCATGTGACTTATCAGGTGTGACGCGGATCAATGTGCGGGTCACTGAGATTGCTGAACAGCGTAATGGGACGAAAACGGTCTCCCTGGAGAACGGCGATGAGGTCCAGGCCCGAAGCATCATTGTTTCATCCTTGAGCCATGTTCATCCCGATGCGGCCTATTTTGCTGTGAGTGATTCACCATTGCGCCGTTTCGGAGGAGCGCAAGCCAGGGTGGCGCTCGCATTCGGGAGTTCTGAGTCCTTTCCAGAAACACTGGAAGATCAAGTCAACTATATCGTCGGCACACGAGAAGACTTTCGTGTCTCCCGCGAGGCGATGCGGGAGGGGCGTATTAACGACGCGATGCCGTTGAAAGTCGAAAGAGACGGAAATCGGCTGATTGTCACCGCGCCCTATTGCCCAGCAATGCTGGAGGAAGAAGGTGAGATGCGCGAGTGGTCAGGACAGGACCGGCAAGCATTTGGGCGGCAGGTTTTTGACAGACTGCGGCGCGTTTTTTCCTTAGAGGTGATGCCAACAAAGATTGACGTTGCGTTATCGTTAGTGCCGCAGGGCAGCGGCCAGGCACAAGACGAGGGTGCACTGACTAAGGGTGCTGCGTTGGTCTCTGCGCCCTTACCCTCGGTGGTGCCGGTTTCGACGTGTGCGGATTTTGCTTTGCGGCTCGTACAGCCCGGCAGGTCTGGAACATAGCCACAAGAGTTGGAGAGAGCGGCATGTCGAACAGCCTCAATCCGAAAATCGAAGGTGGTATCGATGCAGTCGTATTGGGCGGTGGGTTCGATGCATTTGCCACCTCCGCGCTCTTGGGCAAGGCTGGCCTCCAAGTGGTTCAGGTGGAGGCAGGTCTTCGGCCGTTCGACCATGACCGGTGGCAATTCAGCGAAGGGTTTTATGCCGATGAGGCAGATGATCTTGTTTTTGATCTCGATGCCGATCTTGTCAAACAACTTGATCTTTATCGCTTCGGTTTGAAGTTTGCGCGGCGGCGCATTGCCAGCGTTTATCGGTTTCGTGATGGAGCAACTTTAAAGCTGGATGGCGATCTGACTGTGTTCCGTGAAGCCGTGGCTGGGAATGAAAAACTCCCTGCGGAAACGGTGTCTGAGTTGGTCGAAGACATCATGGGTCATGCTCGGCACCTGCGAAGTGAGTTGGACGCTGGCAATCCTGGTTTGGCGAACGAAGCCCATCGCCACCCGACGCTATCTGCGCTCATGAACCTTCCAGCAGAAGCCGTGTTCTGTGGACTGACGGATAATACTTACCTGGTAGAGTGGCTCCTCTCAGAAGCCTTGCTCCGTCGTCAGGCGCGGCCGGACGATCCCCAGTCGGGCGCTGCGCTGGTGCAGAACTGGGCAGGGCAAGTATTGGGCCTTCAGGGCGCTGTCGGTTATCCCGTGGGGGGGCTGCGGTCACTGACGGAAGCAGCGCGCCGGGCTGCCCAAGCCCACGGCGTTAATTTCCGTCAGGCTGCACGTGTTGACCGATTACTCGTGGAATGGGACGCCGCCGCGGGAGTGGAGCTAGAAGACGGCAGTCAGATCAGAGCACCGATTGTGATTTCGACGCTGCCCGTCGAAGAAGCCTTTGATCGTCATGTGGGCCGGGACCGGCTCGACATAGAATTTTCGCAAGCGTTGGAAAAGTCCACGAGTGAGGCTGTCTTTGCGAAAGTTGTTTTTGCTTTACCCGAAGGCTTGCCTGATGGGTTCTTTTCAAAGAATGCCGACCAACGCATGGTATTCCCCATTAGTCAGGCAGACCTTTATCGGGCGCATCGGACATCTCGGCATCAAGCGCCGACGGAAACCGTCCTGACCGAGATCTTTTTCCATGGGAATGAAAAGGGTAAGGTCCCACGGCGTGGACCGGTTACAGGCCAGGCTGTGCTTGGGCCGTTTAGCCTTACCCTCTTGACCGAGCACCCTGAGGTCGCCTTGACGTGCCTGACAAACTTGCTGGTGGATGTCGAGCCCGCACTGTCAGGCAAAGTGACGGGTCTTGAAATCCTGAGTACTGGAGCTCGCTCGAATGTACATGGCGAGTTAAAGCGCCGCGCGGCATGCCTGACTGGTGCGGGGATCAACGGTTACTATGTATGCGGACCGGATGGTGATCCGGGCCCTGGGGGATTTTGGACGAGGTTCCACCTGCCAATGGAACCTGGTGGCTTCTTGTTGGATAACCTGTCGCTCGGGTCGGGGCGGGGTGCGCGCCAGGCGGCGCAATCTGCCATTCGATACTACCGTACCGAGATTGCCTAAGGGCAGAATGACCCTATGACGTGAAAGCACCCCGATGATTTTTCCTGCACAAGAAGACGAAAACGAAAGCCCCCGGCCAACGGCGCTTTTTGACGGTCTTGCTTCTGTCAGTACTGCGAATAATTGGACCTCAATCAATCGTTGGGTTGTCCCGCGGGTCATCAGCAAGATTGAAACCGAATACATCGCTCTCACCGAGGGCGCAGCTTTGGTCGATCTTGGGTGCTTACCCCGCTATATAATCCGCGGCGACCAAGCCGAAGCGCTTTTAAGGCGGATTTCGACGGTGCCGACCGCGGATCTGGTGCCAGGTGAAACCGCACGGGGTCTTATCCTTTCTTCCGATGCACAGGTTGTTGATATCTGCGATGTTCTGCGGCTAACGGAGTCAGTCTTTATGCTGACTGCCAGCAGACCGTGCGAACGGCGCTTGCAGTTGGCGTCAAAAGGGCTCGATGTTGAGATCGAGCAGGTAACTTCTGATATCGCCGCCCTTGCGCTTGTCGGACCCCGCGCTCGCGGAATTGCCAGTGGCACCGGGTTTGACGTCACTTCAGAAGATGTTGCGCGGCAAGGGTCGGTGCGAGGGGTGGAAACTGCTGTTCGTTCTATTTTGTTTGGCCGTTTGCCTTCTGTTGAAATCGTCTTCCCCGCTGCAGAAGCGCTAACCATCTGGGAGCGGATGAACCGACAAGTGCAGTTGCCAGTAGCCGGTCTTGCGGCCATTGAAATCATTAGGATCGAAAGCGGCGTGCCTCGAACGGGCGTTGACTTCACCATCGCTGACGCAGGTGCGACAAGTGATGGACGCATGCCCGTGGAGCTTGGGCTACCGCACCTCGCCCCGCTCAACCGGACCTGGTTCAATGGCCGCCGGCACATGCGCGCACTCCGAGAACAAGAGCAGCGCCAGGGGCGGAAAGGCGAAAGCGGCACCCGACGGCTGGTTTCATTTTCCGTCAACGCCGATGTGGTGTCAGCCGGGGCTAGTGTCAGGTGTAAGGACAGTCCAGTCGGGCATGTAACGTCGGCAGCCTTTTCTCCCGGGCTGCGGTCCGCGATTTGTCTTGCAGATATCGAACGATCGGCCTTGGCTGGCCCATTTACCATTGAGACTGACGCTTCACGTCGATGTGAGGCGCAGTACTTGCTCACCCAGGAAAGCGAATTGGCCAAAGAATTCCGCAAGCGCGAGAAAGCAGCGACGGAATCCTTCTCTCGCGCCGTTTAATGGGGTGAGAGCGCCCTTGCTCTTGTAAAACATTAGGAGCGAATACATTGAAGAAATCACTATTGATTCTGGCGGGTAGTATCATCGCGGTCGGCGGTTTTGCCCTCGCACAAGAAGGTCCTAAGCGACACGGGCCGGGCGGTTTTGGGCCCGGAAAAATGATCTTCGAAGAGCTTGATGAAGATGGCGACGGCCAGGTTGCGATTGCCGATATCGAAGCGCGCGCTGCGGCTCGGGCGGCAGAAGTTGACGCAAACGGCGATGGCCTGTTGACCGAAGCCGAGATGAGGGCATTTCGGGAGGCAAAACGTGCCGAGATGAAGGCCATGCGGTTCCCTGATGCCAATCAAGATGGCGTTGTCGACCTCAGTGAGTTTCAAAATGCGGCTAATGAGCGATTTGCAAAGCTTGACGCCAATCAGGACGGTGTGCTTAGCCCAGAAGAAGCGAAGTCCCACCGCAAGCACCGCCGTGGACGCCGTTAAGGGGATACGTTTCGTGGCCGGCAATGAGGGCGTGCCGGTCGCAGAACGAAGACGGGAAAATCTTTGGGCGTGGTCAGTTCGGAAGAAGCGGACGAGGTTTTGGTCGAACGTGTTGGCAAAGGCGATCGCCTTGCAGCGAGCACGTTGATTATGCGTCACTCTGATAAAGTGATGGCGATTTGTTATCGGATGCTCGGTGAACGGAGTGTTGCGGAAGATGCTGTACAAGAAACCTTCCTAAAGCTCTGGAAGAATGCATCAAAATGGTCGCCGCAGGGCGCGCTATTCCGGACATGGCTTTATCGTATCGCCATGAACACGTGCCTGGATCGGCTCCGCAAAGGAGGCCGTGAGGCACCGGAGGAGGCCGCCCCTGAGCAAGTCGATCCAGCGATACCCGCTGATCAGGCGCTGATGTCTGACGAAAGAGCGGGAACGGTAAAGGCAGCTGTCGATCAGTTGCCGGAACGACAGCGACAGGCAATTATCTTGTGTCACTTCGAGGAAGTCTCGAATATCGAAGCGGCCGAGGTCATGGAAGTGAGTGTGGAAGCGGTGGAGTCGCTTCTGGCGCGGGGCCGCCGCGCTTTACGGAAAGCATTGGATCCCTTGCGGCCGGATCTGTTGGCAGGAGAATAAGAGCCATGTCTGAGGGGAAGATGACATCGCGAACGGAAGCGCAGCAAGTAACGGAGTTGCTTGCGCCGTATACTGTGCTGCCGGTACCGGATGATCTGCAAGCAAAGTTGCTCGCAGACTTCGACGCACTGGAAAGTCAAAAGCCATCGCGTGCTGGTATTCTGGACACGTTATCTGGAGGGGCGCTTACCGATTGGGCGCGCGCCTTGCGCTTGCCGTCTACATCATGGGCGAGAGTCTTTGCACCGGGCGGTGCGGCAGCGGCGCTCTCAGTTCTGGGACTTGTGTCGGGCCTTTCTTCCGTACAGGCACAAAGCCTTGATGCGGCTGCAACTTATGTGGATCAAGAATTGATGGCGACAAGCTCGGTTCAGGGAGCGAGCCTGCTTGGAGAATTTTCGGTCACTGGGAGTGAGTTATGGGCCGAGGAGTAGCAATTGCCCTTGCGGTATCCTTAGGGCTGAATATTTTTCTGGGCGGTTTTGTTGTCGGGCGCGTGATTGGTCATGAGCCGGCAATCACTGCGGACCTGCCGCCGCCCCTTCCACATCAAGCACCGCCCGGTAGCGGCCCAGGGGCCGTTTCGAGCATCCTCGGCAACCCCCGCGATCTTCCCCCGGAGGCTCGACAAATAATTCGCCGAACCTTTAGAGAGAAGCGCGGGACGTTTCTCCAGGAGGCGCAAAAAGTCGGGACGCTGCGTGACAATGTCGTCAGTGCCATGACGGCAGAAGAGTTTGACCGCACTGAGGCGCAAAAGGCGTTGGAAGCACTGCTGGCGCACAGTGCTGAACGAGAAGAGGAAGCAATTTCCGTCTTTCTCGATATCTTCAGTGTCCTGTCTTTAGAAGAGCGCGAGCGCCTTATTGCGAATACACAAAAGCGAAGAGGCCGCCTTCTGGAAGAAAGAATGCGGCGTCGTGGCCTTCAGAGGCCCGACGAGGGATAAGGCGAGAAGTTAGCCCAGCGCCCATAGCGGTAAAGGTCTTGCCAGCAAAGCATGATGCGGTTGAGCTTGGCGAACCACCTGCTCTTTGTACTGTTGAAACGCACCTTTCACTTGAGGTCTATACGTTTATATCTCCAGCCGGGCAAAATCGATCTCATCGGCCTTCAGCGATTGAATCGCTTTTCCAAGCGACTTGAGCGACGGCATGAACGAGGCCGCATCCCCCGCAACAACGAAGACTAAATTGTCCAGGGCGAAATAGGTGTTGGCTGCCCGTTTGACATCTTCAACTGTCAGGGCTGCGATCTCATTCGGGTAGCTTGCAAAACTGTTTCCATCGAGCCCAAAGAATGCATCGCTTGAAAGCTGATCCATCAGACCGGCTGTGGTTTCAACCTGGCGACCAAAACTCCCCACAAGGACGGATTTGCGCGCTTCCAATTCCTCTTCCGGCAAATCATCGAGAGGTAGACCTGCAAATGCTGTCTCGATCAAGGAGATGACTTCACCGGCTGCATCGTTTCTTGTCTGTGTCCCGGCCACTAATGGAGCTGCCGCCCGCCGCGCTGCGAGGCTTGCGCCGGCACCATAAGAAAGGCCCCGCTTTACCCGGATTTCCATATTGAGCCTTGCAGAATAGCCGCCACCCAGAACGGTTGTTGCCAAGAGGAGCGGCAGAAAGTCAGGATCGGTTCGCGGCAGGGTGACCATCCCGGCATAGACTGCCGCTTGCCCTGCACCAGGCAGATCCACGGCGACAATCCTGGCACCGGCTTTGTGTTCCAATGGCATTTGCGGGTTAAGGTCCGCTGACGGATTGTTCGAGGCGCCATTGGCGAAGTGCTCTGTGCACAGCGCTTCAATCTCTTGTGTGGAAATGTCGCCGGCGATCGTGAGAATCGCTTGGTGAGGCTGTTGCCAAACTTTCGAAAAGCGCGCGGCAACGTCGTTCCGGGAAATCTGGCTGATGGTCTCCGGACTGGAGAGCTGGCCATAGCCGCTTTTGCCAAACAAAGCCCGCGCGAGAACCCTTGCGGCGATGGCGCTCGGCTCGCTCAAGGCAAGCGCCAGTTCGTCAACGGTTTGCTTTTGTAAGCGATCTAGTTCGTCGGCCTCCAGCCGCGGTTCGTTGGCCGCATCGGCAAACAAGGAAAAGGCCCCGGTTAGATTATCAAGGCGCGTCGTAAGCGAAAGGGTGGAGCTGTCTTTGTCCGCTCCCGGCGTAATTGATGCGCCGAGTTGTTCAGCAGCGCTGGCGAACCCAATGGCGTCGCGCGAGCCTGCGCCTTTGCTGGTGAGTTGCGCGGTGAGATCGGTGAGCCCGATAAGTGACGGCGGATCGCCGGCTTCACCGCCGTCCATGCGAAGGGTCGCGCTGACAAGCGGTGCGCCTGGCTTTGGCACGCGGACGATGCGCATGCCATTCGCGAGGGTCATGGCTTCCGGAAGAGGAAGGGAGGGGCTCACTGGCGCCCTTGGCGCGGGCGGCGCCTGACGCGTGTCCTCGTCTTTTAGAGCATAGTGTGGAAGATCATCGATTTTGCGGATCGGCGGGTTCGCCTTGATTGTCTGTGCGGTGACAATTTGATCATTTGGCTGCGCTTCGTCGTCGCTTTGGTCCACATAGTGAATGATCGAAACTGGATTGACGAATATGCGATTGGCAATGCGCAGGACGTCGCCGGTCGTGACGGCTTGTATCTCTTCCAGCAATCGGTCTGGCGCGCTCGGATCGCCATATCGGATCACCGCTTCGGCGAGGTCAAAGCCGCGCCCAAAGGCGGTCTCGCGCGCTTCAAGCTTTTCGGTGATCAGCTCGTTCTTTGCCTCGATTAGTTCGTTCGCGGTGATGCCGTCCTTTACCAGACGAGACGTTTCGGCAAGAACTGATCGTTCCCCTGCGTCTGCCGTTTCCCCATCCGCAAGGATCGCGGATATTGCGTAGACGGATGGCTCAATGGTCGGTTCAAAAAGCGTGAATGCTTCGCTTGCAATCTGCTGCTCATAAACGAGCGACTTATAAAGTCTGCTGCTTTCACCCTTGGAAAGGATCGCGTCCAGAACGGTAAGGCTCGCAAGGTCAGAGTCTGTCGCTGCGAGGCCCGGCCAAGAAATCATGACCGCTGGCAAGGGCACATTCGGAGCGCTGGTTAGAAATCTTCTCGTCTCAGGACGAAAGGGTTCAGGCGCAAACTCAGCGCGAACACTAGCGCGGGCCGCAACAGCTTCATCGGAGCTAAATGGCGTGATTGGGCCAAAGTATGTGTCGATCGCGGAATCAAGGGCGTCATTGTCGAAGCGCCCAGCTACGACCAGAACTGCGTTGTCCGGCCGGTAGTGTAAGCAGTGGAAGCCGCGCACATCGTCAAGGGTTGCTGCCTCCAGATCCTCAATGGCACCAATCCCCGGGCGGCCATAGGGGTGTTCATCGTAGTTGGCCTGCGCCCCGTAAAGTCCGTAGATCCGGCCATAGGGGGAGGCTTCAATCCGTTGGCGGAATTCTTCGATGACGACGCTGCGTTCCGCATCGAAGGTTTCTTGATCGACCACCAACGACCCCATGCGTTCTGCTTCCGCCCACAGCACTGCTTCCAGACAATTTGCAGGGACGACGGAATAATAGTTCGTGAAGTCATCATAGGTCGATGCATTGTTGAACCCGCCGACGTCCTCCGTCAGGCGATCGAAAAACTCAGGCGGCATGTTCTGGGTCGACTTGAACATGATGTGTTCGAACAAATGGGCAAAGCCTGATCGTCCTTCCGGGTCATGTTTTGACCCGACCTTGTACCAGACCTGGACCGATACGCTCGCCGTTTCAGCGTCAGGGAGAGCGTAAACATCGAGGCCATTGGCAAGGCGGCGGTGGCAGTAGGAAAGCGGCGGGATTGAAATAGCTGTCATAAGGTCCGGGATTCTGGGGTTCCAGAGTTTCTTAGGGTGTCTGACAATGCGCGACCCTGCGTCTTGTTTCAGGAAAGATCAATGGTCACTTTCGGTGGTGGCTTTCGATCAAAGGCCAGGCTTGACTACCGGATACCGATGATCGTCAGGGACCGGGTGTGCTATTCGGCCGCCTCGCGCGGATTGCTCTCCGGTGACTGCATTTTCTGGAGCGTCAACGTTTCCGGATCTGCGAGGACATGGGCTTCCTTGCGCACAAACTGCGGCAGACGCACTTTTGCATCAGGTCGCCTTGGCAAGGCGGCGCAGGCGACAGTCCCTTTGGTCGGTTGAGAAGCGATGGCGAGGATGCCCCCCATCAAATCCATGAGCGATTTTGACAAGGCAAGGCCGAGACCCGAACCACGTTGAGTTGCCGCGTACTGATGGCCCACCTGCTCAAAAGGCGCCCCCAGGCGCATGAGGTCGGTTCGCTCAATACCAATGCCGCTGTCTGCCACGATGATGGTCGCGCCTTCCAGGTCCGCCTCAACGGTTAGCGCAATCGTGCCGCCTTCCGGGGTGAACTTAACCGCATTGGAAAGCAGGTTTAAAACGACTTGTTTAATGGCCCGCGCATCGGCCCAAACAGAAGGCGCATGGGCCACAGAAACCGTCAGGGTAACACCTTTATCGCGGGCTCTTTTTGCCACCAGTCGGCCGCACTCTTGAAGCACGCGCTCTAGCTCCACCCGGTCCCGGTCCAGCGCCATGCGGCCCGTTTCAATCTTCGACATGTCGAGGACGTCGTCAATCAGTTCAAGCAGGTGCTTGCCGCTGGATAGAATATCGTCGACATATTCTTTGTACTTATCATTACCGAGGGGGCCGTAGAGTTCCAGCTGCAGGATTTCACTGAAACCATTGATTGCATTGAGGGGGGTGCGCAGTTCGTGGCTCATGTTTGCCAGAAACTCGCTCTTGGAGCGGCTTGCTTCTTCGGCTTTATGTTTTTCTACCTGATACTTTTGCATGGTGTCGGAAAGATCGCGGCGGGAGTGTTCCAAGTCGAAGACCAGCTGCTTCAGTTCCTGCTCTTTGCGCAGTTGCGCCTGAGAGCGGCGTTTATTGTCGGTGACATTTGACGCCACGCATACAATACCACCTTCTTTAGTCCGCCTGCGTGAAATCAGAAGCCAATGATCGCGCGGTAACTCCACTTCGAGGCTTTGCTCCCCAATAGGAGATGCAGGCGCGAAATACTGTTCGATAATCTCACCGCCAACCCGGGCAAGTTCAACGACTTGATCTGTGGTGAGGCCCGCCTCCAGACCTTTCAGGTCGAGCCGGAAAATTGCAGCAAAGCGGCGGTTCCAGGCGACAAGTCGTCCGTTCCCGTCCCAAAGGACAAATGCTTCGGGAATTGCCTCGATGGCATCTTTCAGCCGGGCATCAGCAAGAGCGGCGGTGACCTCAAAGGTCTCGGCACCAGCAAGATCAATGGCGACCCCATTTCTGGAAAATCTCAACGCATCGGGCGACGTGCGTAGGTAGACCCGGGACCATTCCCCATTGGGACGACGCAGTCGGACGGTTCCTTCGGTAATGCCTTTTGTCTCACCGGTTAGGATCGCGAGCGTCGTGCGCAGGTCTTTAGGATGCACGAGCGCGGTGATCTCGCGCAGGGAAAAGACCCGATCCCGTGAGCCAAGCCCGATGGATTCCAGGAGTGAGCGTGACAGCGAAACCGAGCGATCTTTTTCATGGAACTGCCAGATCGACGCGCGACCATGGGCGAGCCCGGATCGTGTGTCGCTTAGAATGTTAAGAGCATTTGCTGCCTCACCAGCTGCCCGGCTCTGCCTTAGGAAGGCTGCCATGAGGCACGCCAGGACAAGACTGATTGCCGCAAACAACAAAAAGTAAGTGAGCCATAGCGGTGAGCGATTGAAGATGTCTCGCGTGGGCGCTGTAATGAGGATCGCTTCATTGTTATCGAGCGGACGCCAGGCGGCGCGGGCAGGGCCTTTGTCCAAGCTTAGCTCACCGCCGCTGACTTTGTTGAGGGCAAGTCCGCGGCTGATGGTCAGCGGTAAGTCGAGTTCACGGGTGTTACCGTACGCGGTGAGGATATTCCCATCCGAGGACAGATGATAAACTGCCGATACCCCACCCGGATGACACTGGGCCATTGATTGGCGCAAGCTGTCCCCTGTCATGACGGCGAGGTTGATGATGTCGGCGCATGTCCCTGCCGCTTGCTCGACGATGAGCCGGGTCTCGGTTTTCCGTGCGCTGATATCGTCCTGAAACTTACCAAAGAAAATTGCACCAACAGCAATAACAAAAGCGCCGGTCAGTGCCATAAGCCGGCGCGGCGTTAACTGCCGGGCGGAGGCAACGATCGACGAGGAGAGGGCGGCAGGCGAGGTCTCAGCGGCGCGCGCAGTTGGTCGCCCGGCGCGTTTTCGCCCGCCACCCTCGGCGCCAGCCTTTTCGTGAGACTCGTCTTTCAACACTCGCACCATGAAAGAGCGCTCGATTCCTGTCACGTTCTGAATAGGAAGATGCGTTTACGGACGACCTTCCGGTAAGTTTAACTTTGCCTGCACGCGGGATCGGTCTCAGGCGAGTGACGAAACAGCGAGGGCGCGGCAGCACCTTCGCGTTTACGAATTGGAAACTATTCCTATTCGCTTGGCGCTGTCACCAGCGAATCGCCTTCCGCGTCGTGTTTAGCGTCAGCTTCGATCGGACAACAGGCGCGTCGCCATTTCGTTAACGTTTTCCGAGGGATCGTGGCCCTCCACAAGAGTCTTCAATGCTCGTTCAGCCAGCGGTCGACGGCCGGGTTCTAGACGCCGCCAGCTTTCAAAAGCGGTCGACAGTCGTGCCGCCAATTGTGGGTTGAGCGGGTCAATCTCACGGATTTTTTCGGCGAGGTACTCATAGCCGGCCCCGTCCTCGCGGTGGAAGGCCGCAAGGTTCCGGTAGGCAAAAACCCCAATGAGTGCCCGGACTTTGTTGGGGGTTTTGATATCGAAACTTTCGTGAGCTTCCAATGCAGCTAACTGATCAAGGGCGTCTGCGTCCGGTGTCATGGCGCGCCAGGCGAGCCATTTGTTCACAATCAGCTCATTGTCGCGCCACTTTGCGTAAAAAGCCGAAAGCGCTTCGTCGCGGCCTTGCGCCGACGATGCGGCAAGCGCAGAAACGGCTGCCGCTTCATCGGTCATGGTTGTCGCGGTAGCAGCCTGCCGGACGGCGAGTTCGGCATTGCCGCCGGCAATCAAAAGGCTGAGGCACGCATTTTTGAGGCCCCGCCGCGCGGCCGACGCGGGATCAGTGGAAAACGCCGCCCCGTCTTGCAACTCATCATAGAGAGTCTCGAGACGACCACTTAAGCGGGCACTCATTACTGCGCGCAACTTTCGCCGGCCAGTAACGATCGCCCCTGGGTCGATTACTGCTTGTGTTTCGGCGATCTCCGCCGCACTTGGCACGGTCAAAAGCTCAGCCGCAAAGGCATGGTCAAGGGTGGGTGAGCTGAGATAAGCATCTAGCGCGGCCGCAAATCGATCAAGGGCATTGTCCGTCGTGATCGATGGATCGCTGAGGGGCTGAATGTCACCAAGGGCAAGACTTAAGTCTTTCCACAAACGATCGCTCACTGCCCACTTGCTGAATAGATCCGTTTCCGCTCGCAGGATCAGAAGGTCGTCTTCCAGCGACCGCTCGAATGCCAGATCAATCGGCGCTGCAAAGCCTCGATTGAGTGAAAGGACGGGACGTCCGTGTGTCTCTTGATCTGGCTGGGGCAGATCGATGGTATGGTCTTCGGTGTTGAAGTCGACGATGTCTTCAGCCAGCAGCTCGCCGCTTTCTGCTCCGAAGACCGCGTATGAAAAGGGAATGGCCCTGGCAGGCTTGTCCGTTTGACCAGGCGTTGGCGGCGTTCGCTGGGAAAGGACCAACGTTGGTCGCTTGCGATCACCCTCTTGGCCGATCCGTGCAGTGACTTTTGGACGACCTGCTTCATGGTACCACAGGCGAAACTGGGTGAGGTCTTTGCCGCTGGCGTCTTCCATCGCCTTGACGAAATCTTCGACAGTCGCCGCGCTGCCATCATGCCTTTGGAAATAAAGGTCTGAGCCCTGACGGAATTTCTCCGGCCCAAGAAGGGTCATGATCATGCGGACGACTTCTGCGCCTTTTTCATAGACCGTCGCGGTATAGAAATTGTCGATGGTGACATATTCAGAAGGCCGCGGTGGATGAGCGAGGGGGCCGGCATCTTCTGGGAATTGCGAGGCCCACAGCCGGCGCACATCCCGGATCCGCTGCACAGCCCGTGAGCGCATGTCGGCAGAGAACTCCTGATCCCGGAACACCGTGAAACCTTCTTTGAGGCAGAGCTGGAACCAGTCGCGCAGCGTGACGCGGTTTCCCGACCAGTTGTGGAAATACTCGTGCGCAACGATAGACTCGATGTTTTCGTAATCCGCATCCGTTGCCGTTTCCGGGCTCGCCAGAACATAAGCGGAGTTGAAGATGTTCAGGCCCTTATTCTCCATGGCGCCGAAATTGAAATGGTCAACGGCGACAATCATGAAGAGATCAAGATCGTATTCTCGCCCAAACACCTCTTCGTCCCACCGCATGGAACGCTTCAGAGCGTCCAGTGTGTAGTCGCACTTGTCGGCATTCTGAGGTTGCACGTAGACTTTCAAGTCGACCGAGCGGCCTGATTGAGTCGTGAACTGATCTTCCACGACCGCAAGATCTCCGCCCACCAGCGCAAACAGGTAAGCCGGTTTCGGATGAGGATCATGCCATTCGGCAAAATGGGCACCGCCGTCCAGGTCGCCAGCGCCTGTCGGGTTGCCATTAGCCAGCAGTACAGGGTAGGCGGACTTTTCAGCTTCAATCCGTACCGAGAAGACCGACAATACGTCCGGCCGGTCCAGAAAATAGGTAATGCGTCGAAAGCCCTCCGCCTCGCATTGGGTGCAGAACATGCCTTTGGACATGTAAAGACCGGAAAGGGCGGTGTTCTGCTCCGGCGCGCACGTGTTCACGATTTCCAGCGTGAACCGGTCCGGCGGACCCATTATGGTCAGTGTCTTATCGGTCGCCTTAAACTGGCCTTCGGTCAGTTGCGCACCGTCCAGGTGAACGGAGATTAGCTCTAACGCTTCGCCGTGGAGGACAAGATCTTTCCCGGTCGGGCTTTCGTTGCGACGGATTTCAAGCCGGGAAGTCACTTTCGTCTTTGCCGGGTCCAGCTGGAAGTCGAGGTGGACTGCATCAATCCAGTGGCTCGGCGGGCGATAATCTTCCAGGCGAATGGTCGGCGGAGTGTCAGTGCGCATGAAGGGTCCTTGTGGGCAGATCGATACGGCGTGCTGGCAAAAATTTTCGCTGCATTCTGGGCGGGTCCGTGAAATCCGTCAGATTGGATCTGCCAGACGCCACGAGACGATACTGAGTTTGGTGACTTCGCGATCAGCTTTCAAGGAAGCGTTCAAATTCGCTACCCGACAGCGCGGCCTTGATAGCTTCAAAGTTTTCAAGGCTTTGAGACAAAGGCCGCGCATTCATCTTTCGGTGGCTGCTTTCCGCCTCGATCGGATCAAGGCCAAGGAACTTAAACATCTCTCGCTGGATTTGTTTTCGCTGGCCTGTTTCGCCAAAGTAGGTCTCATAGTCGATGATATACCGCCTCGAAGACGGCATCCCATTCAGTGTCGCATTCAGAGCCTGGTTCTCCGCGTGGACTGCATTAACACCTTCGACGAATGCTTCTGCTGACATCGACAGGGGTTTGAACGCGGATGTTTCCCCCTCTCGCGCGACTGCCTGCCTGGTCTCGCCCAGCATCGAAGACGAGACAAATCGGCGGACCGGATCCAGCCGGCGCAGTCCAATCACACGCAAGTCTTCCGTTTCAGTCAGGTAATCGACGACACCTCGCCGCTCAAAATTGAGATGAAAGTCCTTGAAGCCAAGGGCTTTGACCCGGCCGTACGTTTTCAGGTTTGGAGGACGCCCCCCCTTAAGGCGGCCGGGCAGAGCCGCGGCTTGAGCCGCGTAAAAAACGCTTCGCCGCGAAAGCAGCGCATTAAGAAAGCCCTTAATTGAAGCAGGGTCATCGCCGGGAAAGCCCATGAGCCCGCGCCGGTTCCAGGCGGTCGTCCAGTCGCCCAACACTTCCCCATAGTTCAGAGCGTGTGGGTGCAAGTTTATCAGATTGACGAGATTATTACTGCCGCTGCGGCCATTGGTGAGGATAATGAAAGGCGTCGGGCGGGTCATGGTCAGGGTCTGATTGTAGGTTGGTACCGGGATTTCCGACACCTGGTTTCGGCTTGTTTGCCGGCAAAACAGGCACCGCATTCGTATGAGGTGCCACTTGGATCGCCATCGAATGACAGTAACATTAAAATTTATCGAACACCGCGACAAAGGCTTTAAGGTGGGATCTCGGGTCCTTTGCCGGGACCTGAAGATCAAGAAGAGTTAGGAATTGCCATGCGCCACTTTCTAAATACCAGCGATTGGTCGCGGACCGAACTGCAGGCCATGATCGATGAGGCGCGGGGGTTCAAAGCCTCCCCCATGGGCGATGCCCTGGCTGGTAAGACTGTGGCACTTCTCTTTTTGAATAACTCGCTGCGGACGCGGACCTCGTTCGACGTGGGCACCCGCCAGCTTGGTGGCCATGCGGTGGTGCTCTCTCCGTCGGGCGGCATGTGGCCGTTGGAGTTTGAAGATGGCGTCGTCATGGACGGGGACGCGGAAGAGCACGTGAAAGAGGCGGCCCGGGTTCTTTCCAGTTATTGCGATCTGATCGGCGTGCGCGCCTTCCCGAAGTTTGAAAACTGGCAAGAGGACCGTAAGGACCGGATCCTCAGCGCCTTTGCGCGCTATTCTTCGGTACCTGTGATCAATATGGAAACAATCACACATCCTTGCCAGGAAATGGCGCTGATCATGGCGCTTCAGGAGCGCTTTGAACTCGACGGGCAAGGGACGCTTGACGGAAAAAAGTTTGTCCTTACCTGGACCTATCACCCCAAGCCTCTGAATACGGCGGTCGCCAACTCGGCCCTGATGATTGCCGCCAAGTTCGGGATGGACGTGACGCTGCTTTGTCCCAACGAGGAGTACGTCCTCGATGATCGGTATATTGAGCAAGCATCGAAAGATGCAGGCGTGAACGCCCGCCCCCTGACGATCTCGCATAGTATTGAGGAAGCTTATGAAGGCGCCGATGTAGTCTACGCCAAAAGCTGGGGGGCGCTTCCTTACTTTGGCAATTGGGCACCGGAAAAAGCGATCCGCGACCGGTACAAGCATTTCATTGTTGACGAAGAAAAAATGCACCTGACGAACAATGCGCTCGTCAGTCACTGCCTGCCCATGCGCCGAAACGTGAAAATCACTGATGCGGTGTTCGACGGGCCGACGTGCATTGCCATGGAAGAAGCGGAAAACCGGCTCCATGTGCAGAAGGCAATCATGAAAGCGTTGGTCAGCTAGGTCCTATGTCGTCATCATCCCACGATATCTTCCTGTCCTACTCGCGTACTGACCGGGCGCGTGCGGAAAAGCTTGCTGCTGCCCTGGAGGCGGAGGGGTTTTCCGTCTGGTGGGATCGCAATCTCGTGGGCGGTACGGCGTTTTCTAAGGAAACCGAAGCACAACTGACCGCGGCGAAAGCCGTACTTGTCCTTTGGTCAAACGCTTCAATCGAGTCCCACTGGGTCGCGGACGAAGCAACGGTCGGCCGCGACAAGGGTAATCTCGTGCCGATCGCGATTGACGCGGTGGAGCCGAAGATTGGCTTCAGACAGTTTCAGACCATCGATTTTTCAAAGTGGACGGGCGAAGCGGATAGCCCTGCATTCACCGACTTATTGCTAGCTCTTCGGCGGACGACGGGACAGCAGGAGCCGACACCGACACCTAAGCCTCCGCAGACTGAAGCAGCCTCCTCTTTGCTTATTTCATCGCCAAAACTGAACCCGGTTATTCTTGCGGGTGCCGGTCTTCTAACGATTGGCGCGGTGGCATTCATTTTTTTGCGCGGTGGGGAGATAGATGCTCCTCCCGATCCGGCAGCAGCCCTTGCCGAAACGGGAGACCTTCCGACGCCGGACGTGCAGGTCGCGAAGAGCCCAGAAGCGTCACTGGCGGAAAAGTCCATTGCCGTTTTGCCTTTTGTGACGCTCTCCAGTGACGAAAACGATACCTACTTTGGACGTGGCCTTTCAGAAGAGATCCTCAATCGCTTAACGCGCATCCCCTCGCTCAAAGTCGCAGCGCGGACCTCGGCGTTTTCATTCGAAGGTAAGGACGTCGACTTGCGGCAAGTCGGTCAGGATCTGGGTGTTGCCTATATTCTAGAGGGCACCGTGCGCCGGCTCGGCGATCAGATCCGTATCAGCGCGCAATTGGTCCGGACCGACGATGGATTTCAGGCGTGGTCGGAGCAATATGAAGGCCCGGCAGCTGATCTGTTCGATATCGAGCGCGAGATTGTCGACCAGATTAGCCGGACCCTACAGGTGCGGCTCGGGGTCGGTATTGGCGCTGACCGAGCGTCTGGGGAGGGCGTCGACCCTGAAGCATTCGAGCACTATCTTCGCGGCAAGTCCTATTGGGGTGTGCGCATGCGCGAGGACGGCACGCGTTTGAAGGCACTTGAGTCACTCCGTAGAGCGACCGAAATCGACCCCGACTTTGCCGATGCCTGGGCGATGATTGGCGCGATTGGTGCCTTCAGTATTGGTGGGCCCTTGTCTCGTGACCGCGACACATTCACTGCAGAGATTGATGATGCATTTGCCAGGGCACTTGAGCTTGAACCCGGTAACCTGACGGCGAATGCCCACGCCGTCTTTTGGAAGTCATCACAGAAGTACGATTTGAAGGGCGCTCGCGGCCATCTGGAACGTGCCATTGCGGCGGCCCCTAACGATGTGGTGACGCAGTTGGCGACGGCCTACTTCAATGCCCACGTTGGGCGGAAAGAGGTTGCCCTTGCCGCTTTTGACCGTGCCGCGGAACTGGATCCGCTAAATTATAGTGCCCTCAGAGCCCGCGCAGAATTTCTGGCGGTTATCGGTGAATTTGAAGAGAGCATGGCGTTCTATAACAAATGCCAGGCGGAAAAATGTCTGAGTGAGGGCTTTATTGCCTTCGCGACGTTGGCCGCCCTCTTGTCTGGGGATGAGCGAGAAATTGAAAAATGGCGTCCGCTGAACGACGAATTCGAGGCATTCGTTTCGCAATTGCCACCATCGGCCTTGCCCCATGTCGCGCGTGTGGCGCCAGCCGCCTTCGCCATTCAATTGGATCGTCCTGACAAGGAGGAAAAAATTGTAAGAGTTCAGGCGCTTTTTGACGAGCAGTTGATCACTGACTCCCCAGGGATGTGGGCGCCGACCATAGCAACTGTGTTGGACACAGACGTATTTTTTGATGCCCTTGAGTTGGCCTATGACCGGAGCGATTTGTTCGGCGCCTCCTATGCATTGTCACCCTACTACGGAACAAATCCATACCCCGATTGGGTCCTGCGTCACCCGCGTTACCATGCGCTTTGGGAACGGCCTGGGCTTGCAGAGTTGGCTGCCATCCGACGAGAAAACGGCGAGACAGCGGGACTACCATTGCCGACTTTGGATTAGAACCCAAAGGCCGCGTCTGGTACGCCCGCTGGAAACGGACCCGCGCCCAAAGAAGGAATTCGCTTTATTTATTCCCCTTTTTGAGTGGCAACCCAGGCGTCCACGTTTTCTTCCAGAAGGGAGAGGGGGACCGGTCCATCCTTAAGGACGACATCATGGAATCCTCGGACATCGAAATCGTCACCGAGGGCTCTGCGGGCTTTTTCACGAAGTTCAAGGATTTTCAGCATGCCGATTTTGTATGCTGTCGCCTGTCCGGGAAGAACGATGTAACGCTCAATTGCCTTGACCGCATCGCCTTCTGGGTTTGGCGTGTTCGTCAGGAGATAGTCAATCGCCTGTTCACGAGTCCACTTTTTGCTGTGAAGACCTGTATCAACCACAAGCCGAGCTGCCCGCCATAGCTCCATCGCCAGCCGCCCGAAATCTGAGTACGGATCTTCATAAAAGCCCATTTCCTTCGGGATGAATTCCGAATAAAGGCCCCAGCCTTCAGTGTACGCTGTAACACTTCCGTACTTGCGGAATTTGGGGATCCCTTCCAACTCCTGTGCAATGGCAAGCTGCATATGGTGGCCGGGAATCCCTTCATGATAGGCAAGCGCTTCCATTTGATAGGTTGGCATATTGGCCATGTCGTAGAGGTTCGCATAGTAAATCCCCGGACGGGATCCGTCAGGAGCTGGGCGCTGGTAGAAGGCTTTACCGGCTGCTTGCTCTCTGAAAGGTTCGACTTTCTTGACGACCAATTCTGCTTTTGGGAAGGTCAGGAATAGCTCATCCAGACGACCTTTCATGGTTTCAATCATTGCCGTTGCTTCTGCCAGATATTGCTGGCGGCCTTCGTCAGTATTTGGATAAGTGAACTTGCCATCGGGGTCTTCGCGAAGATAGGCAAAAAAGTCCTGCAACGTGCCTTCAAACCCGACACCATCTTTGATCGCAGTCATTTCTGCATGTATACGCTCGACTTCTGCGAGGCCGAGATTATGCACGTCATCGGCGGTCATATCAGTCGTCGTCATCGCTTCTAGTTGCGAGGCGTAATACGCGTCACCCGCAGGAAGCTTCCAGGCGCCGTCATCGTTGGACGCTCCCTCCATTTGCGTTTCAAACATTGCAATGAGTGCTTCGTACGCTGGCTTGACGCTTGTTTTCAGGGCGTCGATGGCGCGATCGCGTAAGGCCGCCTTAGTTACATCATCAATCTCTAGAGCGTCGAGTTTTCGATCTACGTCGGCAAGCATCGCTGATGGATTGTCGCTGTCGTCGAACGGAGCGCCTCTAATGATGTTCTTCGACGTCTCAATCATTTGTGGATAGGACCATTGAGGCGGATGTACGCCATTTGCATGCTGAGCTTCAGCGTTTATCTGATGTTGTCCGAGATAAGCCTGAATGCCGACCAGTCTCTCCAGATAGGCGTTCATGTCATCGATGTTGTCGACACGGTGTTGGTTTGCCATGAACGTCGGTACGGAAGAATGTGGGCCGCGGAAGTGACTGAAGACGTAGGAATAGTTGCGGAAAGGGAATCGCTTTTTTTCCAGCTCTGCGTTGTATTCCGCCATTCGGAAAGACAATTGGGCGGCAGGATTGAGATTGCTTAGCGGGAATAAAGTGCGCATCTCCGCGAGAGCAGCTTGGCGCAGTCGATAGGACTCCAGCCGATAGTCTTCGCTCACGTTGTCCCAGGCGCCATAATTCGTCTTCCGCCCAAGGAATGTCTGGTACATGGGTGAGCGCGCGATCTGGGCCTCAAATTGCTCTTCAAACCATTCATTTATCGCGTCGGTTTGGTCTTGTTTTTTGGCCTCGCTTTGGTCCGATGGCGGAGAAGTACTTTCGCTTGTACGGGTGTGATTCTGGCCGCAGGCAACAAGAAGAGCGGCCAGTGAGGACGCCAAGAGGAAAGTGTAGGGTGTGCGAAAAGACATAACGTGTCCTGCTATTGTATAATTATCAGTGGATCGACTAACTTTAGTGCGATTTCAGTGCGACGCGCACCTTAGATCGGCGCGGGGGCCAGATGCAACTGCGCAAGCTGTTTGCCCTTCTCTAGTTGTCGGGTTGGCTAAGGATACCCTTGAGGGGTCAGAAATTCGGCCTTCGACAAATGCAGGCTGGTGCAAAGAAATGAATAGGACACTCGAGAAACTCCTACAGACAGTCAGGGGCTCACCGTTTGGGAGGTTTATGTCGGGCGCCGACCGAGCTGGATTGCATTCGCCATCGTCGGATTCAGAAAGGCAAAGACCAAGGCCCCGAACGCGATCGTCGCCGTCAACACAAATACTGCCTGCGGCGCAATCTGATATGCCAGGGTGCCGAGAATAGGCGCGAAGATGAAACCCGAGGCCATTGCCGCATTTGAAAGACCGGCAACTGCGCCTTGTTCTTCTTTCGATACCGCAAGCGATGCACCTCCTACGTACCCTGGTGTGATCAAGCCAGCGCCTAAACCAGAAAACACCATGCCTACAATCATAAGCGGCATCGATGAGGCCCCGGCGATTGTGACGTGTGCGATAAAGATCAGTCCAGGGCCTATTCTCATAAGAAGGCCTGGCGACGGCTTTAGGCGTTGGATAATTGCAAGTTGTGCAAAGAGGGATGCCGCGGCCGCTGCAGAAAGAGCCGTACTTGTCGCGGTTAGAGTGTCGGCCGGCGCGATGCGATCAATAACGTAGAATGCAACAAACTGAACTGGAATAGCAGTCGCAATAGAAGTGGCAATGCCAAACAGGAGAAACGCGCGCACGCGTGTGTCTGTTGGTGATACCCGCGGCGGGCGCGGACGATCCTTCGGCGGCGTGCGTTCCGGCAGCAGAAAAAACACTGTTCCCGCTGCGCCGAGGGCCAGGATTGCTACTGCATAAATCGGTGCGACGGGGCCTAGCGGTGTGAAAGCTGTCGCCACCAATGGACCGGCCATTGCCCCTAGCCCGAACGCCGCAGGGAAGGCGGCAACGCCAGCCGTTCGGTCTTCTGGGCTGGTCCGGTCTGCAATGTAAGCCGTAGAGGCGCCAGGACTTGCCGAGCCGATCATCCCATAAATGATCCGGCTTAGGATCAATGCGGTGAACAAGGGCAGGCCGGTCAAAACACCATTCAAACCAAGTCGCGCAACGCTTGCGAATAAGATCATCGATATTCCGAAGGCGGTATATCCGGTGATGATCATTGGCTTGCGGCCAGTGGTATCGCTTTTGCGCCCCCAAAATGGGCCCATGGTCACCCAGAAAACAGCGGATGCCATAAAAATGGAAAGGACTTGAATATCCTGTAGCCCCATTTGCCGGGCCAGCGGCGGCAAGACCGCAAAGACAACGGTTTGGCCCATGCCCATGAAGACCACGCCGGTCAGTAAGACTGCGATCGCGAATTTCCGCCGCCCGGGCGAAGTTTGATTGTTGGGCGACGCTTCGCCAGTTGTGGCATGGGACAGCGAATTAGATTCGTCTCTTGAGGTCGGGTCAGCGCCGTCGGACATTGCAAGTGGACTTTCAGGATTTGAAATGAGCGCGGTAGACCGGAATGCCGCGGCAAACAAGCAAATCTGGCGGTGCTGGGGGTGTTTCGTGAGTACGCCCTGCCGTTACAGTCTTCGGTATGGTCTTCCCACCCGACTTAGATAAATCGAAAAACCGAACGCACGAGGCGCTCGGTATACTGCAGGCGTTTCGTTGATCCATGCGCGCCCCGCTTCCTCGGGGCTGAGGGGATCAATATCGGGAGGGGCGTGATATTGATCGTCAGGGCGCGCCGGCCTGAATCGGTAAGGCCGTTTGGTTTAGGTGTTCGCTAAGGGGTTAGGTCTTCACTCACTCCCCAAAGTTGAACGTTGAATAGTCCGGCTCAAGAGTATAGAGGCGGCTATTGATGCTATCCTCTGCTTTCTGCAATGTCTTTGCATTCAACGTACTATACTGAGACGTGCTGTAAGCAGTCAGATTGGACAGGATCGCTGCCGTTGCAACGCCGCCAGAAGCGATGCTGCTTGAGTTGCCGGCAAACGCGTAAACGGCATTTGTTTCCGTAGCGGCGTCATCGGCGATTGCGCTCGTTGAGATCAGCGCAATAGCTGCGGTAGCGATGATGGTCGTCAGTGTGCGAATTTTGCTGGACATTTGGTCTCTCCCCTTTGTCAGCAGTTAATGAAAGTACGCAACTCATCGACACTTAGGAGAGTGGTGTTGGAATTGGGCGGAATGGCGCCATGAAAGGGTCCTGTCCGCGACCTTCTCGTGGAAGTTTTGGCAGCGGCGCATAGTTCTGCCAAATTGGTTAACGCTAAGCGCCTTAATGGAAGAATTGGCCTTCTTGATTGGCGCAATCGTCTACTCACAGCAGTGCAAGGTCATGGGCCCGTCAAGCTCTATGCAAGCAAAAAGCCCGGACAGATAAATCTGCCCAGGCTGAACCGCTTTCGGATCTGTTCCGATAAGTACGATTGTCCAAAGACGAGGCTACGACCTTATTCAATCTCGAAGGTGAGACCGGCACGTTCCTCCAGTCGGCGAATAAGCGCGGACCCCATGGCCGGGGCAGGGGTCCAGATGCCGCCACCGGTTTCTTCCGCGTTTTCAACGAGGCAGACCGCCGCTTCAGCGAGCATCTTTGAGGTGGAGCCGTAGCCGGGGTCTCGGTCACCTTTTACTGAGGTCTTCAACAGTTCTCCGTCTTTGGTGGTTGCAACAAAGAGGACATCATAGTGGCCAGCCTCGCGTTCTTCTTTGCTAGGACCTTCTCCCGGTTTTGGCCCGTCCTCATTCATCATTGAATTGTCGCTTGCAACGGCATTAGCGATTTGTTCGCCTTTTTCGCCCGGGCCTGTGAAGAGCATTTCAGAGTAGAGAAAGTCGTCTCCATAAGCGCCGCCAAGCAACCGATTTGATCGGTGAATGTTCTTCGTGTTGATCGCGGCCATCACGAATGGCGCTGACCAAGTGCCCAGATCTTCTTCCAGTTTTGGTTTTGATCCTGATGGCTGCCGGGGACCCTCAAACCCCGGGGTCAGGGCGAACGGGGATTTCAACACTTCGATAATCGATGGATCCTTGAAGGCAGCTGCCATGGTTGCCTTGAGGCTCGCTGCGGTGCCGCCAGACCAAGTTCCCTTCATTTTTCTAACGCGGCCGCGAACTTCAGGGGCCGGTGCGCCGGTTTTGTCGATGACGTGCTGCTGGGTGAAGTAGACACCAAGATCAAACGGGATCGAATCAAAGCCACACGAAAAGACGATTCGCGCGCCGCTTTGGCTCGCTGCGTCGCTGAGGCCTTTTATTTTTTCGCGCATCCAGGCCGGTTCGCCGCAAAGATCCACATAATCTGTGCCGGTTTTGGCACATGTCTCCACCAGTTCGTTACCATAGAGCTGATAGGGGCCGACCGTCGTGGCAATCACTTTTCCACGTGAACACATGGCTTCTAAAGAAGCCGGGTCGCTGGCATCAGCAACGATCAACGGCGTATCGGCCGGCGCACCGATTTCATCGCGGACCTTTGCAAGCTTTTCCGCGTTGCGCCCGGCCATTGCCCAGGTAATCTCGCCATTGGGATAGGCGGCGGACAGATACTCAGCGACAAGTCTACCCGTATAGCCTGAAGCTCCATAGACAATCACGTCGAAGTCTTTGTTTTCGTGGTTTTTATAGGGCATTGGAAGGTCCTTGTTGTTGAAATCGTTGACTTAAAACGGGCCAACGATTCACTCATGTAACCATAATGGGCTTGGCTCAGGGCAACGGCAATTCTCCATGGCAGTCACGAGGCCCGAAAAATGGGCAACAGAGAAGCGGTGCTTCTTGATCAAAACGGTCGGCAAAAGTCGTTTTCACCAAGCTAAGAACAAGCGCACCATAGCGAGGGTTTTCCAAGGTTTCATTGGGTGCGCGTCCGCCACAGGCCGGTAGATTCGTTAACCATGGGATTGACCCCTAGAGACTGATTTGCAAACTCTTTCTCGCTTGCGGAGAGTTTTTTATTGGCGTTCGCTGGCGGGTATGGACTTGAGGGGTGCGCAAAAGAGAGGCGAAATCCTGGGGGATTTCAGCTCCACTTAGTGCAGAAATCGGTGCGGGGAGTTTCAGCCGAATGAAGGACTTCGTTGAGCGGCTTAGGCGGGAACGGGAACAGCACTCGATGCAGCCGGAGGGCCGGTCGGGAGACCCGCAAGCGTTTATTGGATCCCCAGTAATCGATGCGACAGATACCGAATACCTGGTCGAAAATCCCGATGTTGAAGCAAGCTTTGATGCCGAAACCGTTTTTGGTGGTGTCGCCCATACCAAGAAAAAAGATGACGCAAAAAAAGGCACAACACTGGAGGATGTGATCCGGTTCCTTGCCTATCTGATACTCGTAACGCTCATATTGGGCGGACTGATTTGGATTACGTATTTGGCAGGGAAGGAAGCAGGTGCTGATTCTGTCACGACTTCCCCAGGATACCATGAACCCGTGCGCTGGCCGCGGCTTGCAGAGTGGGTCGATCAGACCGATGATTCGTTTCGAGATTCAGCCATCAAAGCGAGTTCAGCCCATGACGGTCACACATTCGACCAAGTTGCTGTGGGCTTATACTTTGACAAGCGCTTGAGCGATGCTCAGGGGGCTTATTATTATTTGAGTCTTGCTGCGGCTCAGGGGTCTACGCCTGCATTCCGTCTACGTCAGGAAGTTGGCGCAACACCTAATGAAAAAACCAATGCACTCACTAAGTTAGTTGATACGTTGGAGAATGGTGGTCGTGAGGGCAACTTCCGCTTGGGACTGCTTTACCTGCAGGATGACGCTTTCGAACTCGCACAACATCCGAATACGAAGTACTGCCTTACCGACAATGAAATTGAGAAAAAGGGACTTACGCAGATCTCTAATCGGGACAAGGCCGTGCCGACTTGGCCGCCTTGCGAAAAGAACTTTCAACTCCCGGGTGCGGCAAGGCTCGTCTTCCCGAATGATATTCTAAAGCAGAATTATCCCGAAGCATTTGGCGGTTTTCAGCGAGCCATGCGGTGTGGCCACGAAGAGGCGGGTCGCTGGGTCACGGCCATGCGCAATGCTGGGAAAGTGAGTGCCGCCGAAGCGGCCCGTATTGAGGCTGAAGCCGCGGAAAAAGTAGCCAAAGGCGGAGAGATTTATTGCCGAGGCGTGCCAACACCGCCACCTCCGACGCCGCAACCGCGTAAAGTCGCCCAGCAATCCGGTGGCTCATCTAATCCTGCTGCGGGGGCTGGAGCGGTTGCCGTCCGATATTGCGAACTCGGTCCTCGTCAAGGGCTCCAACAGGCGCAACGTGAAAGGCCCGGGCGATCAGGATATAATCCGGCGAACGATGCTTCCGATGCGCCGATCTGTGCGCCGGGATCAACAATTGATCCGTACTGCGCTGAATCGGCGGAAGCCCTGAAGGCTTCGGATGAAGCACGCGTTTGCCTTAGGCTTGGTGACGCAATGCTGTCGGCCGGCGATGTAGATCTTGCTTTACAGTACTTCCGCGCGTCGATTGATCGTGGCCGGGTCTACGGCGCGCAAGCCTCGATTATTGCCGGTGATCGTATCCGTGCGCTCTCCACGACTTGCGAGTATTCGACCGCAAGCCTGGCCAATATCGCACGCGGTGCCCCTGGCGGTCGTTTCATCGATCTTGAACACCGACAACGTGCGCTGAAGGCGCTTGGCTACTATAATTACGCGATTGACGGAACCTACGGCCGGCGGACGCGCGAAGCTGTTCGAAGCTTCCAGCGGGAAATCGGTTTTGATGAAACTGGCGCTCTCTCTTCCCTTGAGACTGTGCTGCTGATTTGTCAGGCTGCCCAGGCGAAGAGCGATGCAGACAGTCAGAACATCCTCGGGATCATGAACGCCGCAGGCCTTGGCGTTGTTCAGAATACGGACCTTGCCCTTGAGTGGTTTGAGCGAGCGATGCAACGCGGGTCTGCGGACGCGGCCTATAACTTGGCGCGGGTCTACGCCACAGGGACGATCCTTTCGAGTTATCGGCTTTGCGACGCGCCGTCAAACGACGCCCGTGCTAAATCCTATTACGATGACGCTCGTCGCTTAGGGCACCCAGGTCCTGCATCGGAATCGTTTGATCAATTCCGCCAGCGTGTTCAGTCAGAGAATGCAACTGGCCTTGAGCTTGTCGGCCGAAGCTGCGGTGCGCCACGCAAAGACGCCGGGGACGGCCAAAACGAATAGGCCAAAAAGAATAGGCAAGAACAACCAGTAGAGTATTTAGGGCCGATGCTGACTAATGATTTGCGGATGGCAAAAGCCTCGATCTTGAAGTTAGGGGACGATGAAGACCATGAAGCTCAACCGTAGACTTGTCTCAGGTCTCACTACTTGTGCGGGGTTAACCGTCGCTTTTTCGATCGCGACACCAGCGCTCGCCGACTCTACGTGCCCAAATGATCCAGATCAGCGACAATCGGCAACAAATCAGTCGCAAGTGGGCGCGTTTTCTGCGCGCAAGTGCGATACCAAGCCAACGCCGAAAGCCGTCCTTTATGACGAAGTTTTCGTGGTCAGCGGAGCACCGGAAAGGGGAAATGAGGCCCGTTCAATTAAGGGCGCCTACGCGAAAGTGAAGAGTGGTGGTATCATTTACCTCACGGAAGCGCAGTCTGGACTGTCTAATGACAATTCGGGATTGCTGATAACAAAGCCGGTGACGATCGATCTAGACTCTGATCTGCGCACGCAATTCGACATTGACGGCAAATCGCAAGTCGGCAAAGTAACGGCCGCCATTGACGGCACCTGCTTTATTATGGCTGCCGCGGTTGATCGACGGGAGTCGCCGCGAATGCGCGATGCCAGGATGGAAGTTACCCTTCGCGATATTCGCCTAGAAGCTAATATCGCCGGTGCCGCTGGGACCTGTCTGACCGTCAATGGCGGCGATATCTTCCTCGACAATGTCGACATTGGGTCATCGGCCCAGCCCTTCCAGACTGGGATTCTTCAAAGAGGCGGCCGTGTCGTGAACGTCCGTTCGCTGAACGTGAACGCGCGTAAAATGGGTATCCATGTGGAAGGCGGCGTCTTTGATTCCGCAGAAGGCACATCAAATATATCTGGACACGCCATTGCCGCTGAGACCGAAGAACCTGCGTTTGATACCAATTGCGGGAAATCAGACAGGAACAAGCATACGATCGGCGTGCTCGCTGACCGTGCTCAAGATAAACGAGCTGGCGATCCTCAGGTGACCGGTGATTTCCATGTGGACGGGTTCGACATCGGTGTCTGCGCTTGGGGCGACGGCGTTGAAATCAACAAGGGTATTGTCGGAGAGAATGACATTGGCGTGTTGGCCAATGGCCGAATGACTATGCGCCAAACCGAGGTACGACTGAATAAGTATGCTGGCCTAGTGTTGTCGAACCCGGAAGGCGAGTTTGTTCAGAATGAGATCGTCTCCAACCGCCGCGGAGTGATCCTACAGTGGGCGGATGAGTACTCTAATCTTTATCGTCGATCTGGCCGGTTCGGACGAGCTGAGTGGGAGCGCCGGGAGCTAAAGTATGGACAAAGAGAACCCGAGCAACCGCCTTTGCTGCATAGGAATATGATTGCGTTCAATGGCCGGGGGGTCGGACTCGCAGATACCCCCAATCGATCTCCTGATGAAGAGGTGATCGACAAGTACTATAAGGTAGATATCACAGCGAACACCGTGACCTGCAACATCACACCTGGTGCTGTCGCTGTGATGGATAAGTTTCGCCGGACCAATGTAAGCCGGAAGGAAAATCGGGAAGACTTCTGCTCCCGCCGCAAGAATGACGATTACTGTCGCAACATAGACTTTATCGTGGAAAGCGACGGCTGTGGCGGGCTGGATTGGCTCCGCGCAGAACGCGCGGACTTACTGGCTAGTTGGGCAAAATCCCTAGGAGCCCCGCAGAGCCATGCTCAGCTTAAGGCTGATATGCAGCTCTTGGAAACGGAAGACGATGTTCGTGATTACCTCGTCAATGCCATGAGCGCGCTACCAGTTAAGCGGAGAGCCATCAAGAAAGAAGTGAAGTCGGCATTCAAAACGGCACTAGAGCGCCTATAGTCAGTCGGCCTCGGTATTTGACGCTACCGTCACCTTGCGCGTGTTTTTTCTACACTTGGCTTTTATCGGTCAGGAGCCCAGCCAACACTGATCTAGGAGTATTTTGGGAGTTTCGAGAAACTCGCCCAGATTCGTTAGTAACGAGGCAGTGGCAATACACTAGGTCATCGGAACTGAGGTTACTTGGCTTTTCTCTTGCTTCACCCATTGGCGGGCCAAATCAGCCTCGTGTTGTTTAAACAGCTTAATCTTTGCCGCTTGTCCCGTTCCGAACGCGGCTGCAAGCCGAAACAAAAATCCCGGCTCATCAGAGACAACCGCGTAACGCCAAAGCTTTGAAAGAAACTTATAGTCTTTCTCGCTACCTGATGCCTTTGATGCCGATCCAAGCATGGCCAACAGATTTGTTGGCTTGCCGTGGCGGATCTCAATAACACTGAACCTTCCATAACTCTCCGCGAGGCCGCGCATGGATGCTAATATCTCCGATACTTTTTCAGGCTGATAGGCACCGAATACCTCCAGCTCAATGTACCGGCCTACTTCGTCCAAGCGGATGTTGATCATGTTTTTTGCTCCGGTCTTTCGAATTGCAAATCACATCGAACGCACTGAGTTGTCGATGTGGCCTTATCATGCTTTGAGTTACATATAGCACGGTGAGGGAAGGCAGGTGTTTTTTTGACGAATTCCCCTAGACTCAATCCGTAGCAATTCCTGACCCACATTGGACTGGAGTGAACATCTTATGACTCGATTTACCACGTCGCTCATCATTGCATTGTACATGTGCACCAGTGTTGGCAATGCGGCCTCTCTGGACGAAATCAAAAAACGAGGCACACTGCGGGTGGCGGTCGCGCCGTTGTCTCCGTTTGTTATCCGGGATGAGGATGGCTCTCTTTCGGGTTTGGAAATCGATGCGATGGAAGCCCTGTCAGCCGAAACCGGGCTTAGCATTGAGTTTGTTGAACGGCCATTCTGCGAACTTGCCGAAGCGGTGGTCTCCGGCGCTGCAGACATGATTGCATCTGGTTATTCAAACATGCCCGAGCGTCGCGGTGTGTTGGACTTTTCCTTGCCTTATCATGATACGGAATATTTCCTTGTTGTGTCACGGGAAAAGGCCAAGAAAGCCAAGACACTGCGTGGGCTGAATAGTGACGATGTCAAGATCGGCTATCAGCTCGGCGGCGTATCCGGCATGGTCGCAACAGGTGAGTTTTCCGGCTCAGCCCTGAAGGGCTTCAGTTCATTTCCTGAAATCGTTGATGCGCTGCGAAGTGGCGAGGTTGATGGTGCGGTGATGTTCGAACCCTATTTGGGTGCAGCTGAGGACATCAAAAAGTACAAGTATAGGGTGCCTCACGAGTTTGCGCTGACCCGGACGATCGAGGCGTATGCCGTCGAAAAGGGCAGTGATGAGTTGCGCGATCGTCTCAACGAGTTTGTCATCTCCCGTGACATCCAAGGGTATTGGGACGATTTGGAAGAAAAATGGTTTGCAGACGATGCCTTGGCATCTTCCGCTCCTCCACCGACGTCGTGCAAATCAACGACGCCACAGGGTTAGGCGGTGATAGGACACACCCTTAAAGAATTTGTACGCATGCAAGCGACTCCATGCCAAATCTGCTCATAGTCTACGACACCATGACCGGCGGGTCCGAAGCGATTGCCCGTTCGGTATTGAGCGGCGCACAGATCGAATTTCAATCTCTGCTGAAGCATGCAGATGATGTGAGCGCTGATGATCTGTTGCGAAGCAATGGCTACATTTTTGTTTGCCCGGAAAACCTCGCTGCTATCTCGGGAGTGATGAAAGCTTTTTTTGACCGGACCTACTATGAGTTGCTTGGCCGGATTGACGGGCGTCCTTACTGCCAGATGATATGCGCTGGATCCGATGGTGAGAATGCGGTTCGACAAATAGCGAAAATTGCCACGGGGTGGCGTCTTAAGCTTGTCCAGGAACCATTGATTGTTTGTACCCACGCTCAAACGAAAGAGGAAATACTCTCTCCAAAGACGATTGACCCTGTTTCATTGGAAAAGTGCGCCGCGATAGGGCAAGCCTTCGGTGCGGGGCTAGCTCTTGGCATTTATTGATCCGTCAAGGCCGTTCCTTTTCTAGGTCGATCATCAGGTGTCCGTCGCGCTCATGGCGGTAAGTCCTTGTCTCCCGCCAGCTGTGCCGGGCATAGAACCTTCGGGCACCCGCATTAGTCGAGACCACCCTCAATGTTGCGTTGGTGTGGTCAGCAAAAATTTGATTTTCCAGCCTTTTGAGCAGCGCTGCGCCGATGCCTTGGCTTCGATGGTTTTCTGCGATCCAGAGATCAGAGATAAAGTTGCTCGTGGCCAGGCCCACGCCGACAAGGTCGAGCTCTTTTTCGGCGATCAATGCGCCCACCCAACGATCTGGGATGCCGGGCGATGGAGGGCCGTTCCTTGCGATGAGATCTGGATAAGTCTCATGGACGACCGTCCGTACCAAGTGAATGATGGCAGGGAGATCGTTGGGTGACGCGGGTCGAATGCAAACGCTCAGCTCAGGAGCCAATCGCGCGATAGATCTCTGTACGGAGCTTATTCTCCGATACAGTCGTTGGATCGTCCACATAGATTTCCCAGACCGGCATTGCTTGAGGCAAGCCTTCGTTCGTCATATGGTCCCAGAGGGCTTTGTGGCTCACATTCAACGTCGCATATGGGCCAACATGGGTCATCATCAACGCGTCCCCGGCAGGCATCGTTGCCGACTTGATGTTGCCCTCAGCCTTGGCGGCGTCTTCAGGACTGACGAAAACGCCAACCCGGAAGGCCATTTTGTCTCCCGACGGCATTTCCATGTATATCGCCATCGGCATAGAGATAGGGGCGATCCCTTTTTGGGCATTGAAGCCGAAGACCTCTCCAAAACCAGAACCCATTGCGTCTGCTATTTCGGGTCCTGACATGGACGATTCCCGTTCCACGAAGAGGTAGTGCTGTTCCGACAGTGTTTTTCGTTCGATGGTCATGGCGTGTCCTCCCTTTGCCGAAGCCAGCGTACTTTGATAACTGTCCTAAAAAAAGGAGTTTGTGCCCACCTAGACTACGCTGCTTTGCGCTTACGCGTTGCCTTTTTCTTGGTCGTCTTGCGTTTGACGGTCTTGCTGCCAGCGGCGGTGCCTGCTTTCTTCAGCATCGGAGCCAGGAATTGACCAGTGTAGCTGCCTTTGGTTGTGGCAACTTCTTCTGGTGTACCAGCCGCAACGATCTGGCCGCCTCCGTCGCCGCCTTCCGGCCCGAGATCGATGATCCAGTCAGCCTGTTTGATGACGTCGAGGTTATGTTCGATAACCACAACTGTATTGCCGCCGTCGGTTAGTTCCTGGATCACTTCCATCAGCTTGCGGACATCTTCAAAGTGAAGGCCTGTAGTGGGCTCATCAAGTATGTACAGGGTCCGGCCGGTTGCGCGTTTGGAAAGTTCTTTTGCGAGCTTAACCCTTTGGGCCTCACCACCGGACAAAGTTGTCGCTTGCTGGCCGATCTTCACGTAGGAGAGCCCAACGCGATAAAGGGTTTCCAGTTTATCGCGGATGGCCGGGACCGCTCTAAAGAATTCAACCCCTTCTTCCACGGTCATGTCGAGCACGTCGGCGATGGATTTATCTTTGAACTTCACTTCAAGTGTTTCGCGGTTGTAGCGCTGACCTTTGCAAACATCGCACGTCACATAAACGTCCGGCAGGAAGTGCATTTCGATTTTGATAACACCGTCCCCTTGGCACGCTTCGCATCGCCCGCCCTTCACATTGAAAGAGAAGCGCCCAGGTTTATATCCGCGGGCTTTTGCTTCGGGCAGGCCGGCAAACCAGTCGCGGATCGGTGTGAACGCGCCAGTGTAAGTGGCTGGGTTTGAACGCGGCGTCCTACCGATCGGAGACTGATCAATATCAATCACCTTATCGAATTCGTCGAGTCCTTCGATGCGCTTATGCGCAGCGGGCGCGTCCTTTGAATTGTATAGTTTTCGGGCGGCGGCTTTAAAGAGCGTTTCAATGACGAGTGTGGACTTGCCTCCGCCTGAAACACCGGTCACGCATGTCAGGAGGCCTATTGGAATTTCCGCAGTCACGTTCTGGAGGTTGTTTTCGGTGGCCCCGATTATCTTAACGGACTTTTTCCGTTGAAACACGCGACGCTCGGTTGGAATGGGGACCTTACGTCGCCCGGCGAGATAGTCACCGGTCAGCGAGCCATCTGTTGCGGTAATGTCTTTTACTGATCCTTGGGCAATAATCTTCCCGCCATGTACGCCCGCCCCCGGACCAATATCGACGACATGATCTGCAGTCCTGATCGCGTCTTCGTCGTGTTCAACGACGAGCACGGAATTTCCAAGATCGCGCAACCGCTTTAAGGTCTCCAACAAACGCTCATTGTCTCGCTGGTGGAGACCGATCGAGGGTTCGTCCAGTACGTAGAGAACGCCCGTTAGGCCCGACCCTATTTGAGATGCCAGCCGGATGCGCTGGCTTTCGCCACCGGAAAGTGTCCCCGACGCCCGCGATAGGGTAAGGTAGTCAAGTCCAACATTGTTCAGAAATTCCAGCCGCTCACGGATTTCTTTCAGCACCCGCGCGGCGATCGTTGCTTGTTTTTTGGTGAGCTTCTTTTCAAGGCCATTGAACCACTCACTGGCTGCTTTGATGGAAAGCTCTGTTGCTTCAGAGATGTGTTTGTCAGCAATTTTGACAGCGAGAGCCTCGGGTTTCAGCCTATACCCACCGCATGCGTCACAATCCGTGATTGCCTGATAACGCGACAGTTCTTCTCTGACCCAGCTGGAATCGGTTTCGCGGAAGCGGCGCTCCAGGTTTGGAATAACCCCTTCGAAGGGTTTGACGGTTTCGAACTTGCGGCTGCCGTCTTTATAGACAAACGAGATATCTTCATCATTCGTACCGTAAAGCACCGCATACTTCTGTTCGTCGTTCAGCTCGTTCCATCGCTGACTGGTTTTGAACCCGTAGTGGCGACCGAGCGCCTCGAGTGTTTGGGCATAATAGGGCGATGTTCCCTTCGACCAAGGTGCAATGGCCCCTTTGTTCAGCGCGCGGTCGTGTTCGGGCACGACGAGGTCTTCGTCGAAAACCATCTGCGTGCCCAATCCATCGCATGAGGGGCACGCACCGGCGGGGGCATTGAATGAGAAAAGCCTCGGTTCGATCTCATCAATCGTAAATCCAGAAACGGGGCAAGCGAATTTTGCCGAAAATATGAGACGTTCAGCGTCTTCATTTTCTTTGACAGCGCGCTCGGCAACGGCGATGCCATCGGCCAAGCCAAGAGCTGTTTCAAACGATTCCGCCAGGCGCGATTGCA
Source organism: Pseudomonadota bacterium (assembly GCA_038522945.1). Taxonomy (GTDB): domain Bacteria; phylum Pseudomonadota; class Alphaproteobacteria; order Caulobacterales; family Parvularculaceae; genus MED-G105. The sequence goes on along the minus strand of JBCBJV010000010.1, from coordinate 39,260 downwards.
CGCCGTCTTTGACGATTATTCGGTCAACGACGACATCAATGTCATGCTTCACCTTTTTGTTTAAGGCTGGGACGTCTGCGATCTCGTAAAAAGTGCCGTCTACTTTCACCCGCTGAAATCCTTTCTTCAGGAGCTCAGCAAAGTCTTTTTTGTATTCGCCTTTGCGCCCACGGATGATCGGGGCAAGAAGGTAGAACCGCGACCCTTCCGGTTCGTCCATGAGGCGATCCACCATTTCCGATACGGTCTGAGAGGTGATCGGTAACCCCGTGGCTGGCGAATATGGCACGCCAACCCGCGCCCACAAAAGTCGCATATAGTCGTAAATCTCGGTGACTGTTCCGACCGTTGAGCGCGGATTTCGGGACGTTGTCTTCTGTTCGATCGAAATCGCCGGCGACAGACCGTCGATTTGGTCGACGTCTGGCTTCTGCATCATTTCCAGAAACTGACGCGCATAAGCGGAGAGACTTTCCACATACCGGCGCTGTCCTTCCGCATAGATCGTATCAAACGCAAGGGACGATTTGCCGGATCCAGAAAGCCCCGTCATGACGATGAGCTTGTCGCGAGGGATCTCCAGAGTGACATTTTTCAGATTGTGTTCGCGGGCGCCGACGACGCGGATGTTTTTGAGGGTCATGGGTGAAAATACGTTTTTTAAGGGCGCGCCGGATGCGCAGCAGACCCCTTGTTATATAGGCCCCGTTAGCTAGAACAAGATGTGAACTTTTTGTCGGGGAAATCTCCCTACATGGGAAAACCATTGCTTTTCGGAGCGCCGAATCCCCGAGACACTGCGCGAAAATGCAATACTGGAGAAAATTCAAATGGCAGGCAGCATCAATAAAGTCATTTTGGTCGGCAATTTGGGCCGGGATCCTGAAGTACGTCAGACGCAGGACGGTCGTCCTATCGTCAATCTTGCCATTGCTACATCGGAAAGCTGGAAGGACCGCAATACCGGTGAACGCCGCGAGAAAACTGAATGGCATCGCGTCGTGATATTTTCAGAAGGTCTTGCCCGTGTTGCGGAACAATATCTGAAAAAGGGATCGAAGGTCTATCTTGAAGGCCAGCTTCAAACACGGAAGTGGCAGGACCAAAGCGGACAAGATCGATATTCAACGGAAGTGGTCTTGCAGAACTATGGCGGCACCATGGTGATGTTGGACGGACGCAATTCCGGTGGCGGTGGTTCGTTCGGAGGTGACGACTTTGGTGGTGGAAATACCGGTGGGTCCGGATCTTCCGGCGGCGGTCAATCGTTCGAACTTGATGATGATATTCCGTTTTAAGTCGCAAGAAGCGATCCAAAACGAATCAAAATGCACGAATCAACAATGATCCTTGTGCGTTTTTCATTCGTCTTGGGCCGGATGTGTTGCGTTTACGACGCAATATTTCGGTCGATTTTCAAAAAAATGCGTATTTTGTTCGAAAAAGACCTTATGCGGACGCTCCGTAAGCCCGCATATGAATACTTTTTTAGCAAATTCAGTTAAGTTTGCGACTTCCGTTAGATATGTCGGAGGTGACGACCATGGCGGTCAAACGCAAAGCGACCAAAAAGAAAACGGCAGCTAAGAAAACTGCCAAGCGCAAAACCGCTACAAAGGCGGCAAAACGTAAGACGACAAAGAAAGCACCTGCCAAAAAGAAGGCGGTGAAGCGTAAAACGACCAAGAAAAAAGCGGTTCGCAAAACGGCCGTAAAGCGCAAAGCAACGAAGAAGACAGCGACGCGAAAAAAAGCGACTAAGAAGCGCGCAACTGCCAAAAAGGCGACACGCAAGACAGCTGCGAAGAAAAAAACTGTAAAGCGCAAGACAGCCACTAAGCGTAAGACAGCGACAAAGCGCAAGACGACGAAGAAGGCAACGCGCAAAACCGCGACCAAGCGTAAGGCGCCAGCTAAGCGCAAGACGGTAAAGCGGAAAACGACGAAACGTCGTTGAGCCACTGGGTGCGGGAGAACAACAAAGCCGGCAGTCATTGACTGCCGGTTTTTTTATGGCGTTGATGGCATCTATAGACCCTCTGTAACCATGATCGGTGGACTTATGATGAACTTTCGCGCCAACGTCGCGAACCTTGTTCAAGCCACGGGCATGATTGTTCTTTCCGTGTCTGGTTGTGCGACGCACAATGACGAAGCGTCTTGGGCTGGCTATGGCTATCTCAATGCCTCGCAAGCGGGTGAGCCCAAAACCATCGGCTACTTCAGTCGCAAAAGTGATTGCGAAAAAGCGATTGCCGCCTGGCAAACTCAGCAGGTTGTTGGAAATCCAGTGTCGGCCGTTTGTCTTCCTGCGGACCGGAGTTGATCGTTTGGCCTTCTTCGATGAAGGTAAGGCCGTCAGGAGGACCTTTAAATGGCACACGATGGTACAACGCCGAAGACGCAAGCAACCTTCAAGTCGATGACCGAAGGTACCCAAGAAGACTGGACCGCCATTGCGACGGAGTTCATTCCATTTGCGGCAACGGGCGGCCGACGTATTCTTGACCATTTGAAGCTTCTAAAGGGTGACTGCGGTGGGTTCCCTGTCGATCGGCTTGAACATTGCCTGCAGACCGCCACCCGTGCCCATCGTGACAGTCGCGATGATGAATATGTTGTGTGCGCACTGCTTCACGATGTTGGAGACACGCTCGGTGCGTATAACCATCCCGACATTGCGGCGGCGATACTGAAACCCTTCGTGTCGGAAGAAAATCATTGGATGGTTGAAAAACACGGGATCTTCCAAGGCTACTATTTCTTCCAGTATCTCGGAATGGACCGCGACGTGCGTGAAGAATTCAGAGGACATCCACATTTTGAACGAACAGCGGAGTTCTGCGAAAAGTACGATCAGGCTGCGTTCGACAAAGACTATGAGTCCATGCCTCTCGAGGCGTTTGAGCCGATGGTCATGAAGCTCTTCGAGCGGCCAAAGGAGTCGCTATATGCCGGTGCTATCAGCGAATAAACTCTAAAGCATTCTAGACGTATTAAAACGACCAGTTAGATCGGGACAATCTTTGCACTGAGTGGTTCGCGTGGCGCTGGGGCGGGAGCTGCGGCAAATCCGACTCTCGCTAACATCTGCACTGTTTGGTTGGCGCGCGTTTGAAGCATCAAATGGGCTGCATCGTAGTGCACCTTCATTTCGGGGAATTCCTGCAGAGCCTGGCTCAATGGATGAAAAGCGACGCCGCGCCCCGTAGCTGCCAGATGCGCACGCACCCAGCCAGCGCCAGCAGTAATTTGGTCAGCGCGCGTGTTTCCATCGGTCAGTATCCAGACATAGCCTTGCGCAGTCGCACAAGCCTTGTCGTAAAACTCAAACGACTGATCAAACGCTGTTGTGCCTACCTGACCTGACTTCTCGGCGGTAAAAAGCCCCGTTGCATTGAGCGCTTCAATTACTGGCCCGCTGAGATTGATGCCGTACGGTGCTGCTTCAATAGCGTTCCTTCCAACGTGCGTGACATCAATTGACTCGCGGCGGGTTCGGTCAAGGTACCATTCAGTTTTCCACGCCTGTCGCGTCAACTCACGAAGCTGGCGGATCAACATATCTTCCTGAGTTGCCTCAGTGAGGATACCTTCAACATCTAATGTCGTTGCAATGATGGCCTCCAGGTCATCCTTGCTGGGCTTGGTTTCCGCTTGAAACGGCGATCGGTTTGTTCGTCGTCCAAGAACGTTTTGGAACAACGGATCCGGCTCCACGTTCGGCATCTCATCAAGCTGCACCCTCGCGATTGGGCGATCAAAATCGCCATAAAAGGGATCGCCTTCCGGAAAGAGATCAACTTCCGTCTTGTATCCGAAGTCGGAAGCAGCAAGTCGCATGACCTCCAAAAAGCAACCAAAGCCGATTGTGATCTGGCGGTTCGGTGGATCAGTTTCAGGGAGTAGTCGGTCCGGTCGACAGTACACCTCAAGTGCATTGTCCGTTTTCAGCTCGATCTGCCAGGGCTGCATGTTGTGCGGGCTTGGCGCGAGGATCGCATATGCGAGGATGCTCAGTCGCGGATCATCAAATCCTTCGGTCGCCGTGCGCCAGGGAGCAAGTGCTTTCGCAGGTGAACGTGTCATGGCCCAGCTGACACCGCTTACGAGAAGCGCGCTTCCGCCTGCCAATAGCAAAACGCGCCTGGTCGTTGCCATATCGCTTACTCCGTCAATGCTGCACAGGCGACCCGTCCGCCTGCACCACCAATAGGTTGGGTCATATGATCATCTTCGTTTTCATGGATGATGACAGCAAAGCCGTCTTCGTCGAGAAGCGGAAACGGGCCGTTTTCGGCGGCGGCCGCTTCGCTTGGCAACAAATTCACGCCCTCGCGATATAGCTCCGCCGTTACGCGGCCATCCGTGCCCGCATAAATATTGACAAGGTCAGCCCGGTGGTTGCCTTCCGGATTAAGTAGACCGTGGGCGAACCCATCTGGATTTACGTGTCCGCCTGAGGCTTTGAACCCGTCTGCCCCATCTGAACAGTCGCCGACTTTGTGCAAGTGTATTCCATGCCAGCCAGGTGCTAGGCCGCTAACATCCAGACGTATAATTGTGCCATAAGGTCCTTCGGTAAACGCCACGACACCCATATCGTTTCCGTTAGGTCCTATGAGCTTCCCGGCCGCATCGACCCGCCCTTGCGCGGTGATTTCTGTGAGCATGGGGTCGGTGTTTTCATTGCTGCCGCAAGCCGCGACTGTGGAAAAAATTGCAAAGCATGTAAGCACAGGTCGAGCAAAAGAAGTGACGGTACAAGATTGAGCAGGCATCAAAAAATCTCCGATATCATTCCCAAAAGAGCGGCGTGAGAGTTGGCAAAATGCACTAATTCAGTCCCTTCTGAAAGTAAGCAAAAGAGCACCTTTTTTCCGTTGTAGCATCCCATCTAGTGGGCTGCGCCCTTGCCTCAAAGGTGCACAGAATGCTAGTATTTGACCAAGATTTGATGACTGATTCCCCAAGGAAAATTTGTGACCAACGACAAAGATGATCAGACGCCTGATGCGGGCGCCGGGGGTTCTGGTAATGACCCGACCGACCCAGATAAACCAGCAGGTGGTTCCCCCGGCGACAGCGGGAGCTCTATCTCCATAGAAGATGAAATGCGGCGCTCATACCTAGATTACGCAATGAGCGTCATCGTGAGCCGCGCGATTCCCGATGCGCGTGATGGTCTAAAGCCAGTCCACCGGCGCATCCTTTGGGCGATGCAGGAGAATGGCTACACCTGGAACAAGGCCTACAAGAAATCAGCCCGCGTGGTCGGGGAAGTGATCGGTAAATATCACCCCCATGGAGATTCGGCTGTCTATGAAGCGTTGGCCCGCATGGCGCAAGATTTTTCGATGCGCCTGCCGTTACTGGATGGACAAGGAAACTTCGGCTCCATCGACGGCGATCCGCCCGCGGCCATGCGCTACACTGAAGTGCGCATGGATAAATCCGCCGGTGCGCTCCTAGAGGACATCGAAAAAGATACGGTGCCGTTTCAAGCGAACTATGATGGCTCTGAAAAAGAGCCCATGGTCTTGCCAGCAAGGTTTCCGAACCTTCTGGTCAATGGCGCCGGCGGTATCGCGGTCGGGATGGCGACGAACATTCCGCCGCACAATCTCGGCGAAGTGGTAGATGCGACAATCGCCATGATTGAGCGCCCGGACATTACCGATGCTGAGCTTATTGAGATTGTTCCGGGGCCTGATTTTCCGACCGGCGGTACGATCCTTGGGCATGCAGGCTCTAAAGCAGCACTCCTTCTGGGGCGCGGATCAGTTGTCATGCGTGGTCGGGCAACAATCGAAGAGGTCCGAAAAGATCGATTAGCGATTATCGTGACTGAGATCCCGTATCAGGTGAACAAAGCGCTTATGATTGAGAGGATTGCCGGGCTCGTGCGCGAGAAGAAGATCGAAGGCATTGCTGATATTCGCGACGAGTCTAACCGAAAGGGCATCCGCGTGGTCATCGAATTGCGCCGGGATGCAGCACCTGACGTCGTGTTGAACCAGCTATATCGACACTCACAGCTGCAGACGAGTTTTGGGGTCAATCTACTAGCCCTTAATGGCGGGCGACCTCAGCAGATGTCGTTGCGGGATGTGCTAACGTCTTTCATCCGCTTCCGCGAAGAAGTCGTCACCAATCGAACGAAGTTCGAGCTGAATAAGGCCCGCGAGCGTGCCCATATTTTGGTCGGCCTTGCGATCGCTGTCGCAAACATCGATGAGGTCGTTGCCTTGATCCGTGCGGCGCCGGATCCGGCAACAGCCAAAGAGCAACTTATGGCGCGTGACTGGCCAGCAAAAGACTTGGCGCCTCTCGTTCTGCTGGTTGCCGATCCGCGTCACCTGATGACCGATGGAAATACCCTTCGTCTTTCCGAGGAACAGGCCCGCGCCATTCTTGACTTGCGTTTACAGCGCCTGACGGCACTCGGGCGAGATGAAATCGGCGATGAACTGAAGTCACTTGCGGAGAAAATCGAGGACTATCTTGATATTCTTCGACGACGAGACCGGGTCATGACGATCATCACCGATGAGCTGTTTGCGGTCCGAGAAGAGTTTGCCACACCGCGGCGTACGGAAATTCTCGACGCAGAAGGCGAGGTTGATGACGAGGATCTCATCACACGTGAGGAGATGGTCGTAACCGTAACCCATTCTGGGTACGTGAAGCGGACGCCTCTTTCCACTTACAGAGCCCAGAAGCGGGGCGGCAAGGGCCGTGCGGGTATGAAGTTCCGCGATGAGGACTTCGTGGCGCAACTCTTTGTGGGTAATACGCATACGCCGCTATTGTTCTTTACGTCGACGGGTATGTGTTACAACTTGAAACTTTGGCGCCTTCCGGAAGGGAACCCCAATTCACGGGGGAAGGCGTTTGTTAATCTGCTTCCACTGGCGCAAAACGAGCGGGTCACCAATATCCTGCCGTTACCAGAAGATGAAGATGATTGGGATACGCTCCAAATCATGTTCGCCACGCGCTCGGGCAGCGTCCGACGCAACAAGCTTTCTGATTTCCGGCGAATTAATCGCAATGGCAAAATCGCCATGAAGCTCTCCGATGATTGGGAGGGCGGCGATGATGCAATCGTCGGCGTGCAGATCTGTAGACCGGACGACAATGTGCTGTTGACCACGGCCGGAGGTATGTGCATCCGTTTCCGGGCCGAAGATGTCAGGGTCTTTGCGGGCCGTACGTCAACCGGTGTTCGTGGAATCAAGCTCGATGAGAATGATCAAGTGATATCGATGGCCATTCTAAACGGCATCGACGTGACAAGCGATGAGGCACGCGCTTATCTCAAGCATGCGGCCGCCATGCGCCGTGCTGCTGGCGAAGAAGGCGATGTTGACCTCGATGTTGATGGTCCGGACATGGCAATTTCGCCAGAAAGAATTGCTCTTCTGGGTGCCGCCGAACAGTTTGTTCTTACCGTGACGGAGAACGGTTATGGCAAACGGTCATCATCTTATGAGTACCGGACCTCTGGTCGCGGAGGTAAGGGCATTGCGGCTATCGTCGTAAATGACCGGAATGGTCCGGTGCGGGCTTCATTTCCTGCAGACGATAGCGATCAGATTATGCTGGTGACGGACGGCGGTCAGTTAATCCGCACGCCGGTGAACGATATCAGGATTGCAGGACGCAACACGCAAGGCGTGACGATCTTTAAGACCCGTGACGGTGAACACGTTGTATCTGTCGAACGCATCGAGGATATCACGGATGATGAAAACGACGACGCCGATCCGTCCTCTGAGGATCAAGACTAGGGTGCTATTGGCTTAATTGCAGGAGGAGCGAGGATCATGAGAACAGGGTTGTACCCGGGGACCTTTGACCCCCTGACGCTCGGCCATGTCGATATCATCGAAAGGGCAGTAAAGCTGGTGGACCGCTTGGTGATCGGTGTTGCGATTAACCGGGATAAGGGGCCGCTTTTCTCCTTGGAAGAACGGGTTGCGATGGTTGAACTCGAAATGGCGCGGATCGCTGCTGGCAGCCAGATTGAAATTATTGTGCAACCTTTCGAAATCCTGCTGATGAAATTTGCGGAGGAGATCAAAGCAGACATCATCATCCGGGGGCTGAGGGCTGTCTCCGATTTTGAGTATGAGTTTCAGATGGTCGGCATGAATCAGGCCCTCAACGATGATATTGAAACTGTGTTTCTCATGGCTGATGCGCGCTACCAGTCGATCGCCTCTCGGCTTGTGAAGGAAATCGCTCGGTTGGACGGCGATATTAAGTCGTTCGTACCTGATGAGGTCGCGAGCAGGCTCATAGCCAAGTTCAAAGCCTAGCTGTCTTTGGTTTTGCCGTCTCAAGTGAGTAAAATAGTAGAGCAGGGCTCGCGTGATGGCCGATAAGCTGCCATATCAAATTGTTGAAATTTAACGAGCATGGCTTCAAGCCATAGTTTCAGCTGCCAGTAGGAGTGAGAAATTTAAATGAAACAAGGGTTTTCAAGATCTGCGTTAGCCGTTTCATTGGGCGCGGTGTGTCTGGCAGCGTTCGCTGTGGTCCCTTTTTCCGCTGCGAAAGACAAAAAGAAAAAAGATCAAGCGCCGCAAGTTACGGCATTCCAGTTCATCCAGAGCGCACCGGACAGCGCATGGCGATCCGTTGAATCGGAGAACACGTTGTTGATGGATTTGCCGTCTGGGGAAATTGCAATCGAATTGCGCCCGGACCTCGCTCCTAAGCACGTGGAACAGATCAAGACCCTTGTAAGACAGGGCTTTTATGATGGCCTAAAGTTCCATCGTGTGATCGAAGGATTTATGGCGCAGGGCGGTGACCCGGAGGGCGATGGCACGGGCGGATCGGACTTGCCAAACATTCCACCGGAATTCGTTAAAGACAGCGGCGATGTCGACGGGTTCTCCGTAATCGGTCGGGACCGCATTGCCGCCCGTATCGGATTTGTCCATGGCATGCCCGCCGCTGCCGAACCAGAAAGCTTGCGGTCTTTTCGAACAGACCGGCGCGTGACGCTTTGGCCGGCTCATTGCCCAGGTGTGATGTCAATGGCGCGAGCAAGCGCGCCCGATAGCGCAAATAGTCAGTTCTTTCTGATGATTGGCGACTCCAGAGAAAATCTTGATATGCGGTACACTGCCTGGGGCCTAATCGTTGATGGTCAAGAGAATGCTCGTCGGATCAACCGAGGCGAGCCACCTGATCGTCCAACGCCAATTGTCCGCATGCGTATTGCATCGGACATTCCCGAAGAAGACCGCCCAAACGTCGAAGTGCTCCGGACAGAGACGGATACATTCCAGGAGTATGTTGAGAAAGCCGGTTTCGTGCGGGATGGCTTCGTAAAGGACCTGTGCAATATCAAAGCGCCGCGCCGCGTGAACGGAAAGATTGAACTATGACCGAAAAAATGACCCTTACTCTCGAAACGGGCCCAGTCACCATTGAGCTGTTATCTGACAAAGCACCAGCTCACGTCGCCCGGATCAAGGAACTTGCTGATGACGGCTTCTACGACGGCCTGACCCTGCACCGCGTTATTGAAGGGTTCATGGCGCAAATGGGCTGCCCGAATGGAACCGGCACAGGCGGATCTGGCAAAAAACTGAAGGCTGAATTTAACGATGTGAGCCACCAGCGCGGGATTGTCTCCATGGCCCGTGCCCAAGACCCAAATTCGGGCGACAGCCAGTTTTTCATCTGTTTTGACGACGCGTCTTTTCTCGATGGCCAGTATACCGCATGGGGAAAAGTTCTCGAGGGCATGGAAAATGTTGACGCCGTCGCTCGCGGCGAGCCACCCGCAACGCCAACAAAGATCGTCAAATTCAGGACAGCAGCTTAATTCAAGGCATTAGTTGGCTTCATTGAGCGAAGGTCATTCGACGCTAACCTACCAATCAAGGCTTCGGTCTGTTGCCAAAGTCTTGGGCCGACCTCATCGGGGTCGAAGCGAAACTTGGCTCGAGCCGGGCCGTTTTTATCCCAATACACACCGTTATGGGTCGCGGCCACTTCGCTGGTGGCGGTAAAAAGGGATGGTTTCGCTCCTTTTGCAGGGCTAATGGCCCAAGGGCGACTTAGGGCGGATGCGAAATTGACCAGCGGACCGACGAGACCTTTCGTTGGAAGATTTTCTTGCCTTAGAAATTCTGACGCCACATGGCCCGGGTGCACAGAGTGGGCAATCAGTCCATCGGCACCGTATCGCCTGGAAAGCTCGTGGGTATGAATGATGTTTGCAAGCTTGCTTTCGCCATAACTCTCTCGATGCGGTGGCCACTCGTCAGGCAGCGGATCGTTTGGATCAAATCGCCAAGCAAAGTTGTGCACCCAAGACGCAACATTAACCACGCGTGCTTCGCCCTTTTCGGCGGCTATTGCGAGCAAGCCGGGCAGCAGTCTATTTGTCAGATGAAAGGTCCCGATATGATTTGTGGCCACGGTGAGATCGTAACCGTACTTGGACTTTGCGCCGGTTAAATCATGCAAGCCAGCATTATTGATGAGGACATCTATCGTTTTGCTGGCTGATGCGACTCTGTCGGCAAAGGCATCGATAGACGCCAAATCTGCGAGGTCTAGGTGCTCTACAAGGACGGATTTCGCTCTAGTGCCAAGCCGCATTTCCTTGACGGCGGCATGCCCTTTCTCCGGACACCTGACGGCTGAGATCACGTCTGCGCTGGCATCCGCGAGCTAACGGACCATCTCATATCCGATCCCGGTGTTGCCGCCGGTGACGACAAAAGTCTTGCCCGCGACAAGGTCTGGCGTAAGTGACCAGCGCTTCATCAAAATGGTGCTGCCCTTGCGATCAACGCAGGCTCGTCAATGAGCGCGTCTGAGGCACCAAATCCGAGCCCACGCGCGTTGTTATCAAGTCGTGTGGCGCAGTATCCTTCGAATACATGGTCCGGGGCTGTGCCTTTCAAGGACGAGGCAGCAAGAGCGAGCCCCATGTCTTCTGCGAAACGCCTTGCCGTTGCTTCATTGATTGCTCCAGGGTTGAGCCATGACGTCAGTCGCCGTGCATGGGCATCATAGTGTGGGTTTGTTCCTTGATGTTGAGCAATTTCAGCGATGACAGCCTCAAAGGCGCCTGGTTCTCTCTCCATGGCCCTCAGGATATCAAGGGCGATGACATTGCCTGAGCCCTCCCATATCGCGTTAAGAGGCGCGTTCCTGAAATAACGGGGCATGCTGCTCTCTTCGACGAAACCACCCCCTCCGTGACACTCAAGCGCCTCATAGGCAACTGCCGTTTGCCGTTTGCATACGAAGTATTTGGCGATTGGCGTTGCAAGGCGCATAAAGGCCGCCTCGTGCTCGTCTTCCGGTAGGTCAATGCTTCGCGCAACGCGAAAGGCAAGTGCTGTTGCACCTTCGCTTTCAAGGATGAGATCGGCAAGCACACGGGACATGGCTGGCTGATCGATCAGTTTTCGTTGAAATGCTTTCCGATGCTCCGTGTGCCAAAGGGCGTTTGCAATGGCTATGCGCATGCCGCTAGCGGAACCAACGATGCAGTCCAAACGCGTATGGTGGACCATATTGATGATCGTCTTGATCCCGCGCCCTTGTTCTCCGACCTTTAGGGCATACGCACCGTGATATTCAATCTCCGAAGAGGCGTTAGACCGGTCGCCGAGTTTATCCTTCAACCGCATAATATGGATATTATTCCGTGTACCATCAGGCCGCCACCTGGGAACTAGGAAACACGTCAACCCCTCATCGGTTCGAGCCAGTGTCAGGAATGCATCGCACATGGGGGCGGAACAAAACCACTTATGACCAGTGAGTGCCCACGCCTCGCCAGCGCGCTCAGCACGAGTTGTATTTGCCCGAACATCCGACCCGCCTTGCTTCTCGGTCATAGCCATACCGATGGTGACGCTTGATTTTTCATCCGCCGGAACGAAACGATGGTCGTAGTCGCAAACAACTGCGCGGGTCACCCAATCTTCGACTTCCTCCGCACCATGATAAAGAGCTGGCACGGCCGCATAGGTCATCGACATCGGACAGCAAACTCCCGAATCCGCTTGTCCCATTAAAAACATTAGCCCTGCGTGAAGAACGTGCCCCGCGCTTTCCGCTTGCCATGCGGCCCCAGCGGTGCCGGCCGTCAGCCCTAGGTCCATTAGCCGGTGATAGCTTGGGTGAAACTCAACCTCGTCCAGCCGATGACCATAGCGATCAAAGGATTTAAGGGTTGGTAAATGACGGTTGGCGTGTGTCGCCCAACCTTGCGTCTCGTCACTTCCGCAGGCTGCCCCAAACGCTGAGAGATGGGGCATGTGATCAGCCGCGCCGTTGGCCTCAATAGCACCCATCAAGGCTGCGTCGTTATCAAAAAAATTGATATCGACAAATGGAGGCGGCTGGTTCGTGACGTCGTGGGTCTGAAGATTTTCCTTGGGGGCGCGGTGAACCATGGCCTTCTCCAATGTCCCTGCGAACTGGGACTGCTGCATTGTTTGAAAGTTCCTGACGACCTAATGATAGGGGTGCGACCGCGTGATTCCGAGCGGAAAGGGCAGTGGCCACCATAGAAAAATGTGGCGCTTGAAATCTGAAAGAAATGCCATGGCGGATAAAGATCTTACAAGCTTCATGTCCGAGGCCCTGAAAGCAGGGAAGTCTCGACAGGAAATCGCCGATGTTCTCAAAAGGGCGGGTTGGTCAGACGATGCCATTGCGGCGGGCTTGGCAAAGTTCGCGGATATCGCTTTCGATATCCCGGTCCCTACACCTCAGCGCTATGGCGCGGCTCGTGAAGCGTTTTTGTATATTGTCTTTTTCGGCTTGCTCGCTGCGACCCTAGGTAATGTCATCGCTCTTTCGTTCACATGGATTGAAACAGCCTTTGCCGACCCAATTGATAATCAGCGCGCATCCTATGTTATCTCGTCGGCGAGGTGGCAGATTGCGACCTTGCTCGTTGGCTATCCGGTCTTTTTGTTACTTGGCACTCACCTTGCGCGGGCCCAGCAGCGGGATCCAGACAGGCAGCGCTCACGAGTACGCATTTGGCTGACTTACATCACGCTCATATTTGCAGCACTTTTCCTGATCGGTGACCTCGTTGCGATTGTCTATCGCTTTCTCGATGGCGAACTTAATACGCGCTTCTTTTCCAAGGCGGCGATTGTCGCAATCGTCTCGGCCGGTGTCCTTGTTAACTTCATGCTCGATGCGGAGCGACTCCAATCGGGCAGCAATCTTCTGGGTAGAATTCTGGCATCTGCACTAACGCTCACAGTCATCGCTTTGATTGTATGGGGGTTTACAGTTGTCCGCAGCCCGTTTGCGGCAAGAGAGATCGCGTTTGACGAACGTCGTCTCGCGGATCTGGCACGCATCACTACCAATGTTGATTGTTATACTGAAGAACTCAATGAGTTGCCCGAAACCCTTTCAGCAGTTGAAGACTATTTCAGTAAGGCCGCTCGTCGCCCGGGAGTGGATGCGCATTGTACCGGTGTGATACCCACCGATCCCCGGTCAGGCGAGACTTACGAATATCAGAAACTTGATCAGTCCCAATTCCGTGTGTGTGCTGAGTTTGAGCAAGCGTGGCCCGCGCTTGCTGAGGAAAATCGGCAGCGCATCCTTTTTGCGCCTGGTATTTCTATACCGGCAAAAAAGCGTCGTACGGTCCAGCTTCCAAAGGCATCGGGACAGTCATGTTTTAACTTTGCAATGGCGAATGAAATGGGTGTCGACCCCTAATCGCTACCTTGGACAATTGTCAAAAATCAGGGAAATATCGTCACTTGATTTTGCGCAGACCAAACCGCTTCGCGATAGCGTTATCGACCATGCGGGTCGGGAGCAATTGTGGAACAGTCCACATCATGAACTTGTTCTTCAAAATTGCATACCGCGTTTTCTTAGCTCGCCCTTCAAGAATATCGGCAACGAGTTCCCCGACATCATCCGCAGGCAGACCTTCATTCCCGTACTCTTGCATCATGTCTTTCATTCCTTGAAGGAAAATACCGTAGTCGGTATCGCGATACTGATCGACATTAATGTCGTCGGCTTTTTCCCAGATTGGCGTTTTGATTGCCCCCGGGCCAACAATCACAACATCCACGCCATAGAGTTTTAGTTCACGCCGCATAGCGTCGGAGAGAGCTTCCAAAGCGTGCTTCGACATGGCGTACGGGGACATGAACGGGGAGGCCATCTTGCCGGCGACGGAACTCATATTGACGATCTTGCCTGGCGTTCCTTTGAAGTCGCGACGTGCGCCCAAGAGCGGGAGAAAGGCTTGGGAAACCCTAAGGGGACCGAAGACGTTTACTTCGAACTGCCACTGAACTTCCGAAAGCGGAATATGCTGAGCGGGGCCAGTGACGGCGATCCCTGCGTTGTTGACAAGACCGCCGAGAGGGCGACCGTCTAATGCTTGAGCAACTTGTTCTACCCCTTGAGCGATAGCCGCTTCGTCGGTCACGTCGAATAGGAGTGGCGTAAAGGATGAACCAAGCTCTTCGGAAACGTCAGCCGCGTCTTGTTCCTTCCGGACGCTGCCAAAAACTTTCCAGTTGTGGGCGATTAGACGTTTCGCAATGGCTCGGCCAATTCCAGTGGAAACACCGGTTACCACGACAGACTTTGATTTTGCCATCTTAGATGTCCTTTACAATTCCATGTACTCGTATTTTACAGATGAATACGCAGAGGGCGCTCCTTAAGATCGCCAGGTTGATATTGGTCCCCGGTAATGCTGCGCGTTTCCTCAGCTGCCAAGGATTTTGAGATGCTCTGCGGTTTTTGTTTCAGCTGCTTTAAAGGCCGTGCGGTCTGTGAGCCGGTCAATATACCCGGAAACGGAGCCTTCCTTAGGGATCGCGCCGAACAATGTCGCAAATCGGAGTGTTGACCCAAAAACAATGTCGGCTGCGCTGAAGGTATCTCCGAGTAGGAACGGTCCTTCTTCAAGAGCAGCATTGATCACGACCATAGTCTTTTCATATGACCCATGCCCAACCGAGCTTGGGTTTTCGCGTGTTACGCCGCCAAACTTATCGAGCATCATTGGTTCAATACATGATGGCGCATAGAATATGTATCGAAAATAAGCGCCGCGGGCGGGATCGTTGAATGCAGGGGCGAGTCCTTTGTCGGGGAACGCGTCGGCGAGATAAGCGCAGATGGCGGCTGCTTCCGTGACGACAACACCGTCGTGAGTGAGGGAGGGGATCTTACCCATGGGGTTGATTGCGAGATAGTCCGGTGTCTGAGCATCGCCTACTTTCAGGTCGATCAGCTTGATATCGCAGACATTACCGAGTTCTTCATTCATCCATAGGGTCGTGCCCCCGCGCGTTTGGGGGGAATGATACAGCACTGGACGTTTGTCCGTCATGGCGATTACTCCTTTTGCGCTAGGGCGCCGGTAGGGTTGCGGCCCGAGTTGCCTCATAAAGGGCAATTGCCGCGGCATTGGAAACGTTCAGGCTTTCCATATCGCGGCTAATAGGGATGCGAAATAGTCCGTCGCAGCTCGTCGCAACCAGGTCGCGAAGGCCTTTGCCTTCGGCACCCACGACGATCGCAATGGGGGCGTTCGTTGGTAGGTCAAGAATGGATGGTTCCGCTTCGCCCGCCAGACCGCATACGAAGTAGCCGAGGTTTTGCAGAGCTTCGATGGATCGCGCGATATTGACTGCCTTCACGCAAGGGACCCGTTCGATGGCACCAGCTGCGGCCTTAGCTAACGCCCCGCTCAACGGTGGCGTGCGCCGATCTTGAACAACAACGGCTCTGGCGTTGAAAGCACCCGCCGAGCGAAAAAGAGCGCCGATGTTTTGGGGGTCTGTGATTTGGTCAAGGACGAGGACGGGGCGAAGCGACAAGCCCGTACCTGCGGTGTCGACATTTGCGATGTCTGGGTTTGAATGGCCAAACGTGCAGGCGTCTTTTAATCGCGCTCGCGGGAGATCATTTGTTAGGAGCGCAATTCCTTGGTGAACCGCGCCCTGGGGCAAGAGCTTATCGATTGCCCCTGGCTTGAGATCTTCCCGAGTATTGATTTTTTCAATTGGTACCTGTTGGTTTTGAAGCCAATCGAATGCATTCTTCGTCGCAACGAGGCGTTTTGCTCGTCGCTCCGGGTTAGCAAGCGCCGCGGCAACAGCGTGGCGACCATAGAGCCACAACGGCTCGTCGCCGCTATTGGGTCTTCTACCGGCTGAACCTAGTTTGCCGTATCGCTTCGCGTCTGTTGTTGAATTCATTTGCGGCTAGTACCCGGATTTCAAACCACAAAAAAGATCTTCAGCCGCCCCGGCCGCTGCGTTTTTGCTTTTTTTCCATGGCATTCAGCTCGCTCCGCGTATGTCTGGTAGAAAATCGATCTTATTGCCAAATTTGGTGTTTCGCGCCTTGCCCTTGAGGGCCGGCTTCGCTATTACCCGCGTCTTTCCCGCATGGTCGTCTTTTCGAGCGGCTTCAGGTTCGGTCTGGAGGGGTGGGAGAGTGGTTAAATCCAGCAGACTGTAAATCTGCCCGCTTCGGCGTACGCTGGTTCGAATCCAGCCCCCTCCACCATTTTTTACAGATCGCACCACGACATGTTTCTAGGCATTCCAAATTCAGGAATGAAAAGGCGTCGCCTTCGGTTGCATTTCCATCCTTACCTTGCGGTGGCGGTCAATATCCTATGGCTAGGCCATCTTTACGCATTTCAGTAGCGCCCACATATACGCCGCTTTCCGGATCGCGCATGATCGCTTGGTAGCCGCCAAACATGATGCCGTTATCAACGACTTCGACGCGGTGGCCCATTGCGCGCAGTCGCTCAATGGTCTCAGTCGAAATCCCTGGTTCGACATTCAGCGTGCCGAGTAAGTCAATTGACCCGTCATTTAGCTGGTCGGTTGGTTGTCTACCGCCAACATGATTGAGGCGCGCTGCGTCGCCCGCCTCCTGCAAGTTCATCCCGTAATCGACGATATTGATGAGGACCTGCATATGCCCCTGGGGCTGCATGCCGCCGCCCATTAAGCCAAAGCTCATTAGTGGCGCTTCGTCTTTCATCACAAAGGCTGGGATAATTGTATGGAATGGTCGCTTGCCTGGCGCATAGACATTTGGATGATCAGGGTCGAGAGAAAATAGCTCGCCTCGATCCTGTAACATGAAGCCGAGACCGTCGGGGACAAGGCCGGACCCCATTCCGCGATAGTTCGATTGGATCAATGAAACCATCATCCCGTCTTTATCTGCGACGGTGAGATAAGTTGTGTCGCTTTCCCCTTCCAGTTTCGGGTCGCCCGGTGCTGGCGCTGGGTTCGCCTCTTGGGGGTCAATTTCGGCGAAGCGGGTGCGACCATACTCGTCCGACAACAGACCTTCGACAGGAATTTCGGCGAAGGCCGGGTCTGCGTAAAACCGACCAAGATCTTCAAACGCCAAGCGTTTGGCTTCGGTTATGTAGTGCAGGACTTCTGCACTACCCCTTGGCCACTGGCTTAGGTCGATATTCTTGAGAATGTTTGCCATTTGTAGTGCCGCAAAACCCTGGCCGTTGGGTGGTAGCTCACATAGTTCATAACCACGATAATCAACGCACCCAGGCTCGACCCATTCACTCTCATGTTCAGCAAAATCTTCGTATCGAAGATCTCCACCAATTCGCTCCATATACGCATCAATTGTTTCGGCAATTTCACCTTTATAGAAGGCGTTTCGTCCTTTCCGTGAAATGAGGGTCAGCGTTTTGGCAAGGTCCGGATTCCTGAAGATTGTTCCTTCTTGAGGCGGGCCATTCTCGAAGTAAGTTCTCCGCGCATTGTCAAACTCATTGATGCTGTCCATCTCCGATTCAAACCGGGCCAAGTTTCCCTTAAAGTAATGGGCAATTACTTGTGAGACAGGGAAACCATCATTCGCGTAGTCAATGGCTGGCTGGAGCACCTTGCGCATCGACATATTGCCGAAACGCTCATGGAGCTCGAACCATCCATCAACCGTACCCGGTACGCTGACAGGGATATCGCCGAAGGGCGGCAGTTTGCCTTTTCCATCTAGGCGAGCAACCAATTCCTCATAGGAACGACCGATTGGGCTGCGACCCGACGCGTTAAGCCCATAGAGCTTTTTGGATTTTGGATCCCAGATGATCGCAAAAAGGTCCCCGCCGATCCCGTTCCCTGTTGGTTCCATCAATCCAAGAGCCGCGTTCGCCGCAATTGCTGCGTCGGCAGCATTGCCACCTTTCTTCAAGATATCGATTGCGACTTGGCTTGCGAGTGGGTGAGCGGTCGCAGCCATTCCGTGCTTGGCGTAAACGGGACTACGTGACCAAATCTCGCCTACTGGGCGCCCGCCCGCTCCAATCTCTCGTTTTATTGTCAAAGTATCTTCCGCGACTGCGCTACTCGCGACAATGGCAAGGCCGGCAAAGACAGCAAGGATGCGTTTTTGGAAAGTGAATTTTGTCATGATAGCTCTTGATTGTTGCTACTGGGAATGATGAAAAGAAAGCGTGGGTATTGAAAAAAGGGGCATAGAAACTAATTCGCACTGGAAACGTTCGCACGCTGCTCATCGCGAAGGGCACGAAACTCGTTTCCATCATACCAGTTGGGCCAATAATCGGTATACGCCATAGTAGCTCCAACTTCGTAGAGGACTTCAAACGTCTGGGTAACAGCGCGAATATCCCAGTTGCTATCATATTCGTCGGCTGGCTTATGATAGCGCGCGACTCTGTAGTCTTCTTGAAATGCGATGCCCGCATCTTCGCCGCCCTCAACTAGATCGACTCCATTCTTAGCATAAAGCATGGGAACGCCGGTTTTGGCTAAGGAGATGTGGTCTGATCTGTAGAAGAAGCCGCTTTCGGGGCTTGAGTCTGCGCGGAGATAGAGCCCGCGCTTATCTGCGGCGACCTTCAGAATATCTTCGAGTTCGGAGGCGCCGTTGCCGATTACCATCAAGTCTTTTGCAGGCGGCGTCGGCAGCAGCGCATCAACATTGACGCCACCAACTATGTTACCGAGTGGCACGATCGGATCATCGGCGAAGTAGGCAGACCCTAACAGGCCGGATTCCTCGGCTGTCACCGCGATAAATAAGATCGATCGATCGGGTGGTGTCCCATTCTTAGCAAAGCCTTCGGCAATCGAGAGAATCCCTGCAGTACCCGTTGCATTGTCAACGGCACCATTGGCAATGTTGTCGTTCGATGAAGAAAAGTTCCGACCCAGATGATCCCAGTGCGCCATATAAAGAACGTATTCATCAGGCGATTTTGCTCCGCGGAGCACTCCGGCAACGTTAGCTGACTGGCTTTCCCGAATGATGTTTTTGATCTTGCCGTCGGCCTTCAGGCCCTTCAGTTTGAGGGGTCGAAATCCCGGTCGCGCTGCAGCAGTGACTTGATCGTCGAGATTAAGCCCTGCCTGGGCAAACAAATTTTCTGCAACGCTTGCCTGGACCCACCCTTCCATAGGCACACGGGATGCCCCGCCGTCGACACGTTTCAGATCGAGTTGCGGCCCTGTCCAACCTCCCTCAACCACGCCCCATCCATAGGAAGCGGGGGCGGTTTGGTGAATGATGATCGCGGCTGCTGCACCTTGCCTTGCCGCTTCCTCATATTTGTAAGTCCACCGACCATAATAGGTCATAGACCTTCCATTAAAGAGGTTCGGGTCTTCAGTCGCATAACCGGGATCATTGACTAATATCACGACTGTCTTGCCGGCAACGTCGATCCCCTCATAGTCATTCCAGCCATACTCTGGTGCGACAATACCGTAACCGACAAAGACTATGTCGCTGTCGTGGAAGCTAATGTCCTCCTCGACGCGCTTGGTCCAAAAAACAATTTCGTCGCCGTAGGAGAGTGCCGTCCCGTTGACGGAAAAAGATGATCTCTTCGGATCGGCGGTAATCTCGATGAGCGGCGTAATCTGTTCATAGCTATCGCCATTGCCAGGCTCTAAGCCAATTTCCTGCATTTCGTTGATGAGATATTCCCGTGTTTTCTTCCCACCGCTCGTCGCTGGCGCGCGACCTTCGAGCTCGTCTGCCGATAACGTTGCAATTCTGTCCCTCAGCGATTGCTCGTTGAGGGTGGCAGTTGGGAATGGTCTGGCTTCCGGCTCGCGGACAGCAGGTTTTTTGGGGGAGGCGTCGAGTTCAGCTGCATCGTGGGTCAAATCTTGGGTAGTCTTCTGGCCGCAGGCAGCGACAAGCAGGATTACAGCAATAGGCATCATCAGTCGGCGAATAATTGGCATATGTCACTTTATTTCTGTCTTTTTAGAGAACCATAGCGTGCGTAGCAGCCTGCGTCGACCGTTGCGAAGGCGTCGAAAGTTAACGGGGTAAGAGAGCTGTACGCCGGTGCATGCGGCACGATTTTAAGTGTGGAACGGATTTGCGTTTTTGGTCCAAATGGCTGATCCTATAGGGAAATTTGACCATGCGGGGAGGGATCGACGCAATGGATTGGCTACGCAAAAACTCTATTTTGGCCGTTATCTTGGGGGGCTTGGCTTTAAGTATAGGACTTGCTTCGCTGGCGTCGTCGCAGACCGAACCTAAGGAGCAAGTCAGCCCTCTGGCTTCGATGCCGCTGAGATTGATAGGGCCTGCTTATCCGTCAGGCCGGATTTCTGACTTTGCCTTCTTTTCAGGTGGACACCACGACTATCTCGTCGGGACGGCCTCCGGTGGCTTGTGGAGAACGAAAAATGCTGGTGTCACCTGGACCCCAATTTTTGACCACGAGGGAACCTATGCAATTGGCGTCGTAGAGATCGCGCCCTCGAACGAAAACACAATCTGGATTGGCACGGGCGAGAACAACGCACAGCGCTCGGTGGCATTTGGGGATGGTGTCTATAAATCCACCGACGGCGGAACGTCTTGGTCAAATATGGGTCTCAAAGACTCAGGTCACATCAGTCAAATCTGGATCCACCCTGATGATGAAGAAACCGTTGTTGTCGCAGCGCAGGGACCATTATGGTCAAATGGCGGTGACCGCGGCCTCTACAAAACCATAGATGGCGGGAACAACTGGACACAAATCCTGGCCATTGATGAGCACACCGGCATCAATGAGTTTGTTGTCCATCCAGACAATTACGATGTGATTGTTGCATCAAGCTATCAGCGTCGTCGTCATGTCTGGGTGCTGATCAATGGAGGTCCTGGTTCAGGCATCCACCGGACGACAGACGGTGGTGAGACCTGGTCGGAGGTTAACGCTGGGCTTCCAGGCGATGATATGGGGCGTATCGGCCTGGCGATGGCGCCGTCAAATCCCAAGATGGTGTACGCCATCATCGAAGCGCAACCTGATGAACAGGGCGTTTATCGGTCGACTGATTTCGGTCAGAACTGGGAAAAGCGATCCGGGCATATGACCACCAGCCCTCAGTATTACAATGAACTAGTCGTTGATCCAATGAATGAAGATGTCCTCTATTCTCTGGACACCTTCTCAAAACGGTCAACCGATGGCGGAAAAACGTTCACCGACCTAAGTGCGGCCCACCGACATGTTGATGATCATGCATTGTGGGTTGATAAAACTAATACGGATCATTTGGTCATCGGTGGTGACGGCGGGATCTATGAGAGTTGGGACGGGGGCGAGTTATGGCGGCATATCGACAATTTGCCAATTGTCCAGTTTTATCGGGTTCAGCCTGATAACGCCTCGCCATTCTATAATGTCTGCGGTGGGACACAGGATAATAACTCCTTATGCGGACCGTCACGGACCACGGTGGTTCACGGAATAACTAATTCCGATTGGCATATCGTTCTGGGCGGTGATGGGTATAAGCCTCAGATCGACCCCCGAGACCCAAATACTGTTTACGCCCAGTACCAGTATGGCGGGTTGGTCCGATATGATCGGCGGACGCAGGAGCGGGTGTTTTTGGCGCCGCAGCCACCAACAGGTGAACCAGCATACAAATGGAACTGGAACACGCCGCTCTTGATCAGCCCACATAACCCCGATCGGATTTATTACGCCGCGGAGTATCTCTTTGCCTCCAATGACCGCGGCGATAACTGGGAGATCATCAGTCCAGATCTCACCAGGAAAATAGACCGTAATGCGCTGGAAGTGATGGGCAGGGTCTGGAGTGTAGACGCCATCGCGAAGAATGACTCAACGTCGATTTATGGTGCAGCCATTGCTCTCAGCGAAAGCCCGCTAGCCGAAGGCCTCATTTATGCAGGGACGGATGATGGTGTGATATCGATCACGGAAGACAATGGGGCAACGTGGCGCCGAATTGAAACCATAAGAGGCGTTCCCGACATGACCCTCGTTGAGGACATCATCACCTCAGCGCATGATGCGGCTGTGGCTTATGCAGTGTTTGATAATCACAAGCGCGGAGACCACAAGCCATATATCTATCGCACCGACAATCGCGGGGGCGCTTGGCGCGATATCTCTGGTGACTTGCCCGATTGGGGGGCAGTCCACACCATCGCGGAAGATCACATCGATCCCGACTTGCTCTTTGTCGGGACCGAGTTCGGCCTTTTCTACAGTCAGAATGGCGGGGGTAACTGGACCCAATTGAAGACTAATTTCCCAACAATCGACGTGCGCGACATCGAGATCCAGCGCCGGGAAAATGATCTTGTCGTTGGGACCTTCGGGCGGGGCATCTACGTCTTGGACGACTATTCGCCTTTACGGGTGAAAAGTGATGACCTGCAAAAGGCTGAGGCCACCCTGTTTCCAGTACGCGATCCGTGGCTCTACGTGGAAGGCGATTTATGGGGAACTTGGGGCGGTGCCCAGGCATTTAACGGTGACAATTTTTGGTTCGCGGAAAATCCACCCTTTGGTGCAGTTTTTTCCTACGTCTTGCGGGATGGCCTGAAGTCACTTGCTGAGGCTAGGCGCGAGTCGGAAAAAGAAATCGAGAAAGAAGGTGGCAATACGCCTTATCCGACTTGGGAAGATCTGCGTGCAGAAGATACTGAGGATACCCCGGCCATTATCTTCACCATAAGTGATGCTTCGGGGAATGTTGTGCGCCGAATAACCGCCCCTCATACGAAGGGGATGCACCGGGTCGCATGGGATCTAAGGTATCAGGCGCCGGACCCGGCAAGCCTTGAGAGTGGTGGCGGGTCTGTCTTCAGCTCACCGCCAATGGGGCCGATGGTTGTCCCCGGCGAGTACTCGGTGGCCATGTCAAAACGCGTCAATGGCCTGGTTACAACCTTAGCTGAGCCACAATCCTTTACCGTGAAGGCGCTCGACCGGAGCCCTGAGGCAAGCAGTGATCGCCCCGCCCTTCTGGCCTTTCAGAAGGATGTCGCGAATGCCTCCCGTGCTATTACGGGCGCTGGCGTAGCCTCGGAGGAACTGCGCAACCGCCTGGCCTATTTAAAAGTTGCCGTTGAAGCGCTTGCGGTTCCAAATGAAGACCACCGGGCGGCGATCCAGACCTTGGAAGGAACGTTGGATGTCGCGGATACCGCGCTCTTCGGAGATCGGACCGTCTCCGCGCGGAATGAACCGGCGCCGTGGTCGATCTCAGGTCGGATCGGCGAGGTCCGCGGTTGGGGCTGGGCTACGCAAGCGCCGGCAACCGGCTCTGCGGAAAAAGCAATTGCTCTTGCTAAAGAGGAGTTCGGCATCGCCGTTGTTCAATTGCAGGAGGTGGAAGAGGGCGTTGAAAATCTGGAACGTGCGTTCATCGAACTCGGCGCTCCCTACACGCCTGGAAGCGGCGTGCCAGTTTGGCCAGTTCAGGAGTAAATGCGAGATTGCGACCAGAAATAGAGGCGTAAACGCTCTTGCCTCTATTTCTGCCGCTATCAGGCAATTGTTTTTAAAGCTTGCATCTGGGGCCGTTCCGCTTGATGGCCAATGTCATAGGGGCAGGTGCAGCTCAAATTTTGGCTCGACTGCTGATATTGGCACAATACCAAGCATACGTTTCTTGTAAGCCCTGTCGAAGTGGGGTCTTTGCCGTCCAGCCAAGTGACGAAAGCATATTGTTGGACATCAGTTTTCTAGGTGTCCCATCAGGTCTGCTTGTGTCGAATTGCAGATCGCCCCTTAATCCAACAACCTCGATGATAAGCCGTGCAAGCTCAGAGATCTTAAGTTCCTCGCCTGATCCCACATTTACATGACTTTCGCTGGAATAGTGTTTCATTAGGAAAACGATGGCATCGGCGCAATCGTCAACATGAAGAAATTCCCTATACGGTTCGCCGGACCCCCAGACTTCTAGGTCCATTCCTCCGTCACACTTGACCTCATGGGCCTTGCGCATCAAGGCTGGAATGACATGGCTATTCTCAGGGTGAAAGTTGTCGCCTGGCCCATATAGGTTCGTTGGCATGGCGGAGATGAAGTCTCGGCCAAACTGTTTCCGATAGGACTGACAGAGTTTAATGCCTGCAATTTTCGCAAGGGCATACCACTGATTGGTTGGTTCGAGTGGTCCGGTCAGTATGTAGTCTTCTATAATTGGCTGCTGCGCATGCTTTGGGTAAATGCAAGACGACCCAAGAAACATAAGCTTCTTCACATCATTCAAGTGTGCGGCATGAATGATGTTCGCGGCTATCATCATATTGTCGTAGAGGAACTCAGCCGGGTACGTATCATTGGCATAGATCCCGCCGACCTTGGCCGCCGGGACAAAGACAACCTCCGGCTTGCGGTCTTTCACCCATGCTTCGACATCCGACTGACGCCGAAGATCAAGGTCGTCTCGTGACGCTGTCAGGATTTCCTCGCAGTTTTCCGTCTCTAACCGGCGGGCAATGGCGCTACCCACCATCCCGCGATGACCGGCGATCCAGATACGCTTTCCGGAAAGGCTGAATATTCCTGACGTCATGTGGCCTGGTCGCCATGTTGAGCCTCGAGCAATTCGCGTTCCACTTCTGCAAGGTCACTCTTCATCATGTCTTCCACAAGGAAGTCAAACGACTTAGTCGCTTTCCAGCCGAGCTTTTCGTAAGCCTTAGTCGGGTTTGCTAGCAGTAAATCGACCTCGGTCGGACGAAAGTATTGGGGATCAATTCTCACGACTACGTCGCCGGTTTCGCTGTCCCGACCAACCTCATCAATCCCTGTTCCACTCCAAACAACCTTCCGGTCCACATGGGTGAATGCCTTTTCGATAAAAGTGCGCACGGACCACGCTTGGCCGGTGCCCAGCACATAGTCATCTGGCTCATCTTGCTGAAGGATGCGCCACATTCCTTCAACGTAATCTTCCGCATGCCCCCAATCTCGCTTTGCATCCAGATTACCGAGATAAAGACATTTTTGAATGCCGTGAACAATCCTCGCAATTGCCCTGGTGATCTTTCGGGTAACAAAGGTTTCACCTCGCATCGGGCTTTCGTGGTTAAACAGAATCCCGTTTGAGGCATGCATTCCATAGGCTTCGCGGTAGTTTACCGTAATCCAGTAGGCGTAGAGTTTTGCCGCCGCGTAAGGGCTCCGTGGATAAAACGGCGTATCTTCAGACTGCGGAACTTCCCGAGCCTTACCGTAAAGCTCCGAAGTCGAGGCTTGGTAAAACCGCACACGATCATTCATTTTCAAAATACGAATAGCCTCTAAGAGCCTAAGAGTGCCCATTGCATCAGAGTTTGCAGTGTACTCCGGAGTTTCAAAGCTCACTTGCACATGGGATTGTGCCCCCAGATTATAGATCTCATCAGGTTTGGTCTCTTGGACCAAACGGATCAAGTTGGTCGCGTCCGTGAGATCGCCATAATGAAGGAAGAAGTTCGACGCCTCTTCATGGGCGTCAGTATAGATACCATCGACCCGCTGTGTGTTGAAGGAAGAGGCGCGTCGCTTCACGCCGTGAACGAGATATCCTTTGTCTAGTAACAGGCGGGCGAGATAGGCCCCATCCTGACCAGTGACGCCGGTAATTAAAGCGCTTTTCAAATCAACATCCTCTTTTGGATCTCTTGGCGAGCGCCAAGGCAAAATTTGCTGGATATAATCATGTGTTCGGTTGTATTGAAAGGTGAAGTTAAGTCTCTCAGTACCGGCCGATACCGGCGTTTGATCGAAATTCCTAGTTGAAGTGAGGGATTGTTTGAGGCAATCCAGATTGAGCGAGCCGACGGCGTAGGGGAGAGCAAGTCATGAAGTTTCTGCCGACACCTCTTGAGGGGGCTTTTGTTGTTGAACAGGAGCCCTTCAGCGATGATCGGGGATTTTTTGCGAGGGCCTTTTGCAAGGCGGAATTCAGTGAGGCTGGAATTGATCTTGATTTCGTCCAGATGAATATGTCGGGCAACAGCCGAGCGGGCACCCTTCGAGGTTTGCATTATCAAGATGAAACCGCGCCTGAGGCGAAGTTTCTCCGGTGCGTGCGTGGACGGATATTCGATGCCATTGTCGATATGCGCATAGGGTCGGTCACGTATGGCCAATGGTTTGGGGTGACCTTAACAGCGGAAGATCGGAGGGCGATTTTTGTACCGCCTCTCTTTGCTCATGGGTACATGTCGTTGGAAGACGATAGTCAAGTTATGTATCAGACGTCCGCATATTATGCACCGGGTACGGAGCGTGGAGTTCGTTTTGACGATCCGGGTGTCGGGATAAAATGGCCGATGGCGCCCGCGGATATTTCAGAGAAAGATAAGACCTGGCCTGACATTTCGCTGAAGTAAAACCGAAAAGATCTAGGCTTTACGGCTGTAATCGGGGGTAAGTGTGGCAAAAACAATTGTTACCGGTGCGAGTGGTTTTATTGGATACCAAATCGCTCAGGCTAGCGTGGGATCAGGCAATGAGGTGGTGGGATATACGTCTCGACCGGGTGCGGATCTTCCCGAAGGCGTTGTTGAACGGGTAGTCGATCTTACCAACGACGCAACCGTTCGCACGGCCTTGCAGGCAGACAGTCCGGAGATCTTGATCCATTCGGCTTGGCAGTCGGTTATTGCCGGGTTGTGGGGAGCGCCGCAAAATCTTGATTGGGTCAAGCACTCCCTCAGTCTTGCGGAGGCGTTTGCCGATATTGGCGGCCGTCGTTTTGTCGGTATTGGGTCGTGTGGAGAGTACGACTGGGCGAGTGGACTTTGTTCAGAGGAAACAACGCTTTTGAAGCCAAGCACATTTTATGGTGCATGCAAACATAGCCTGGAAACGTTGTTGTCCGGGTTCTTCGATCTCAAGAATCTCGAATTCGCCTGGCTCCGACCGTTTTTCGTCTATGGGCCGCGAGAAAACACAAGCCGCCTCGGCGCATCAGTGGTTTCATCAATCTTGAAGGGCGAGCCGGCCTTGTGCTCCCATGGCATGCAATTGCGTGATTATTTGCACGTAACAGATGTGGGTGAGGGGGTCGCAGCCTTTGCTAACAGCGATCTCACCGGGGCTTTTAACATCGGTTCCGGTACAGCGATCCGGGTCAAAGACTTGATTGCGGCCTTGGCCGAAGCCGCCGGAGACCCGGGTCTCGTCAGGCTTGGTGCCCGAGACGCACCGGCTTTTGAGCCGCCTCTGATCGTTGCAGACATGTCAAAAGCCCATGCAGCCTTGGAATGGCGCCCGCGCTTCTCTCTTCAGTCTGGAGCCAAGGACACGGTCAGGCGTTTCCGGTCGTAAATGAAGTTCTAACACCTCGACACGCTG
Source organism: Pseudomonadota bacterium (assembly GCA_038522945.1). Classification (GTDB taxonomy): domain Bacteria; phylum Pseudomonadota; class Alphaproteobacteria; order Caulobacterales; family Parvularculaceae; genus MED-G105. The sequence continues at coordinate 11,611 of JBCBJV010000010.1, read as the reverse complement.
CCGCTTGGCCGCTTAGAACTTTGAATGGTAAAAGCGCCTGACCAGTTTCAATCCACGAGCTGGTGCAGGGGAGTTTTGCGGCCGCGGCGCGGCGCAAAGTTGGGGGATCAAGCAATGAAAGTTCTGTTTACCGGCGCAGATGGCTACATCGGTGCACTTCTAGGAACATACCTTCTGGATCGCGGGATCGAAGCAGTTGGCCTTGATACTGGATACTACCGTGAAGGTTGGCTTTACCCGATGCCGGGCGCACGGCCAAAGGTCATCACGAAGGATATTCGCCATATCACCGTCGAGGACCTGACTGGCTTTGACGCGATCGCGCACCTCGCTGAGCTATCAAATGATCCCCTTGGACAACAAAACCCTGGGCTGACTCATCAGATTAATCATCAAGGGTCGGTCGATCTTGCCAACATGGCCCGTCAAGCCGGCGTTGACCGGTTTGTATATATGTCATCATGCTCTGTATACGGTGTTGGCGAGCCTGATCAGGTCATGGACGAGACGAGTCCCGTCAATCCGCAGACCGCCTATGCCGAGTGCAAAGTGAATGTTGAACGCGATGTTCGACCCATGGCCGGTGATAAAGGGTTTGCTCCCTGTTTTTTGAGGAATGCGACCGCATATGGGGCAAGCCCGCGTCAGCGGTTTGATATCGTCTTAAATGATCTTTGCGGCCTTGCCTGGACGACCAAAGAGATTAGACTCCTAAGCGACGGATCTCCCTGGCGCCCCTTGGTTCATGCGCTTGATATGTGTCAAGCCGTCCACCTTTCGCTGATCGCTCCAACGGAACAAATCTCAGGTCAGATCTTTAATGTCGGCTCAAGTGGTCAGAACTATAAGGTCATCGAGATCGCTCAGATCGTAGCTGACGAGTTTCCAGGTTGCGAGCTGCTGGTGGGCGAGCCCGGGGGTGACAACCGATCGTATCGTGTGAATTTTGATCGCATCCAGAAAGTCTTGCCAGATTTTGAGTGCCAATGGACTGCCAAGAAAGGCGCCCAACAAATGCACGAGCTATTTAAGCGTATGGACTTAAGTGAAGAAGTTTTCAAAGCTCCACCTTACACGCGCATTAAAATGTTACTCAAGCATAAGGCGTCAGGGCTCTTAAATGATGACCTGTATTGGACCTTGCCGGCCTAATTGAGAGTTGCCTAACTGATTGGTCTGCCGGAGTGACGAGCGTCGGTCTCGTTGAAGCTTATGTGTTGGCAATGCGAATGGAGTAGTTTCTTCCATGCTCGCGCCAAGGCACTTCGATTAAGCGATGGGTAAGTGCACTTAAAAGAACAATGCAAGCGACCATTCCGAAGGTAAAGAGTGCGCCAGAAATTTCCCCTCGACCGACTGCCTGCTCCATACCGACCCCGTCAAATCGAGGTACGGAATGAACAAAGTCAAGTTGGAAAACGCTTCCGAGAATCTTCAGAGCCCCCCGCAGTGCAACTTGCGCGGGATAGTGCAGCATGTAGATCGAATAAGACCAAGCTCCCAGCGAGAGAAAGAAGCGTCTTTGGAGAATATCCGCCATCAACCCACGATCTGCCACAAAGGCCAGAACGGATACACTAAAGACGAAAGGAGCGAGTAAGGTCAGTGCGCCATTGCTAGCCGTACTGACAAATATAACAGTGATGAACGTAACCGCGATCTGGATAATGGTAAGGAGCGTTCTTGAAACGGCGGACAGATGATTACAGCCAGAGCTAACCCATGACGTGATTATCCCCGCTCCAAAGCCATACAGGCACCGTGCCATACCAAGGTCCGTCGTCGTATTCATATAGTCCCATGAGTTTCGCGCAATCATGAGTGGCATGGCGACCATCAAGAGAGCGACGGACATCCTCTGGAGCTTAGGTCCAAGAAATGCAAATCCGACGAATGCGACATATGCCCAGAATTCGGTGGAAATGGACCAGCTTGGTTCATTCCATGTGGGGCTTTTTTCAAACCCCAGTCCGTGAAGTAGAAAAGCGTTCGACAATAGCGATCGGATGGTCTCGAAGGGCCCCTCGGCGAATGGGCTACTTTCGGTGTACCCTTGAAGGTGTGGAAGTTTTTGCAGCGCTTCTAACAACACCACGCCGACAAGTGTTGCTATATGAAGTGGCCAGAGACGGGCAATACGCCGAATAATGAACGTCTTTGCAGAAATGAAATCAATTATTCGATGGCCGTAGTTCTGGTGAATCACAAATCCGCTTAATACGAAGAAAAAATCAACAAACAAAAAACTGTGAGCAAAGAACGGAAGGTTGAAAAAAGAATTCGTTGAGGGGAAGTGCCGAATGGCAACGAGGATTGCGCAAATTCCTCGTAGACTATCAAGGGCGGCAAAGTGCTTCATGCCAAAGCATCGTATCCGGGGCCATCAGTCAAACTCGGCCCACGGATTTCTCCCGCAATCAAGCGTAAGACCAAAGTACTCAACATTCTCAAATTTCTCAAAAGCAATATCACTAGAGGCAACAAACCGGGTAATAAACATGCGTCGCCAAATTGCGAGGCGATCAACCCGGTCAAACATGACTTCTAGACCGCCGAAACCGACCAAACGGGTAATCCGCATAATGAGTTGAATATTGCTGCGCGTGTCGTCTTCGATAAATGCCAGATAATCACTCACATATTCGCTAATGGCGGTATCGGAAAATGTGATGCCGGGCAGACTGCGGCGTAATAGATTTTCCAGGAAGCGACTTGAAGTGCCTGTCGCCACCAAGGCGCCGCCGCCCACAACAAGTGCCCCGGTCGCACCGCTTGCGATCATCAAATGACGTCTTGAAATTTCCATTTCAAAGTTCCTCTACGACAGGATTTTGTCGGCAGCTCGGAGCGACATGGCCGCCGCGGTTACTGAAACATTGGCACTACCAGTTGTGGGGAAGACTGAGGTTCCAACGACAACAAGATTGCGGATTTTGTGATGAAGCTGATTTGCATCGAGAACGGAGGTTGATGGGTCATCTCCGAACCGAGTTGTCCCCTGCAAATGGGCGATTGTTGGGTGGATAGTCTTAAACTCAATCTCCTCTATCGGCAGTGCACTCAGGATTTCCGGTAGCTGGCGAACGGTTTCCTTCAACCCATTAAGTGAATAGTCAGAGAATCCTTTGAAACGTACAATCGGTTTGTCGCCGCCGTCATCGAAGATACCATTGGTTTCTTGAAAGATATCCTCAATGTAGAGGCCGATGGGTAAGAGTTCTCGCCAGCGCTTGGGATCGGATCGTAAACCGAACCGCTCAAAACCGTTCTCGATCAGAATTGCTGCGCCGCCGTGTTTACTTCGGTGGGGGCCGTCAAGGAGCGTGGTGTTCAAGCCGGTGGTAAATGTTCCGCCATCAAAGTGTTTGATACCGTCGAGTCGCGCCTCAGCGTATGCGTAGATTTTTTCGCCCAGATAACGCCCTAATCCCGCTCCCTCGATGCCTGATCGCAGCATGATGAACGGGTTAAAGATGGCGTTCGCGCCCAAGACCACGAGATCAGCGGTTGCTGTAAATTCCTTGCCATCGTGGCTGTACCTGACCTTTTCGATCGTATTACCGCTGTGCTCCAGGTATTCGACTTTGGCGCGGGTACAGATTGATACGTTTCGATTCGAGAGCGTCTCTTCCATTGAATTTAGAGCATAGAACTTTGCGCCGGTTGGGCAAAGATTGCAGGTCCCCGTGCTGCAACAGCGGCCGCGATTATCCCTTGCGCGCGAAAGCCTGGCGCAAGGAATCGCAAAGTGCTTATCGGGATTAGCGTCTTTCAGAATTCTATCGACAGTACTGAGCTTGTGCGGGGGAAGTGGATATTGATCGGCTCCAGGATAAACAGCAGCAATATCATTGGGACCCGCCATATTCATGGTGTCTTCGGCCTCAAGATAATATGGAGCAAGCTCCTCATAAGAGATTGGCCAATCAACATTCACGCCATATTTGGCATTAATTTGAAAATCACTAGGGTGAAGTCTTGGCGATAATGCCCACCAACAATTGGTGCCTCCACCAAGACCGATCGTAAACGACCATTCCTTGCCACCGTCGTTGATGAATGTAGAGCCGCTCTTGATCTCAGAGTTCTGGCGTGCGTTTCTTTGCTCTGCTATCGTTTTGTGATCACCCCATTCAAGCAAAAGAATGCGATCATTTGGCCGCTTCTGAAGGTGCTTCTGCAAAAAGAAAAGGGAGCCAAAACCGGAACCTACAATGATCGTATCCCAGGAAGAAGCTGCATTATCTGCCGAAATAAATCTCATCGCTACAGTGCCTCGGCAGCACGAAGCGACAACGCGGAGGCAGTCAAAGTGGGGTTCGCGGTGCCAATCGTCGGGAAAACAGAGGTGCCGACTACCACCAGGTTTCGATACTTGTGGTGGACCTGTTTGTCGTCCACAACACTAGTTTCCGGATCCATTCCCATTCGAACAGTACCCTGGACATGATTAGCTGTCCCATGAATGTGGTGGAAGGAAACAGATTCAATTGGTAGTGCTTCGAACACCTCCGGGATCTTTTCAAGTGCTCGTTGAAAGCCCTTTAGGGCGTATTCAGAGTACCCCGAATGCTGAACAACTGGCTTGCCCAATCCGCCATCGATCACTCGGTTTTCGGCATCCGGAATATCTTCCACAAATATCGTCACTGGCATAACTTCACGCCACCGATTTGGAGATCGGCGCAGGCCAAACTGACCATAGTAATTATCGGTCATGTAGAGGACGGCGCCGTGGTCGCGCCGATGGTCTCCGTCCAGTAGCGATACATTAAACGCTGTCGTCACCGAACCACCGTCGAAGTGTTTCAAACCCTCTAGCTTAATTTCAGCGGTAGCGTGCAGTTTTTCGCCCAGATACCGACCCAAGGCGCCGGATGTGTCCCCCGATCTCGTGAGAATAAAAGGTGCATGAATAGCTCCGGCACCTAAGGCGACTAGATCGCCTGATGCCGCATAGAGTTGTTCATCATGCTGAAAGTAGACTCTACCCGCCAAATTGTTGGCCAAGTCGATTTCTTTCACTTCCGCATTTAGACAGATACGGACGTTGGGGTGTGAAAGAACTTCCCGCATCCCATTCAATAGCGAAAATCTGGCGTCTGTCGGGCAAAGATTGCATGTCCCGGCGCTGCAGCACCGCCCGCGCCCTTGATGGGCTTGCGAGAGTTTCGCCGAGGGAAGAGCAAAATGAGCGTCTGGTGACGCTGCTTTCAGGATCTTGTCTGCTGACGTCATGCGATGGGCAGGTTGGGAATAGCGTTTGACGCCGGGATAGACGCGATCAAGGTCATCCGGTCCAGCGACCATCATTATTCGTTCGGCTTCGCTATAATACGAAGCAAGGTGGTCATAGTTAATTGGCCAATCGGTACCGACGCCATAGTGTGTATGCAAATTAAAATCATTTGGATGTAAACGAGGTGTGAGGGCCCACCAGCAATTTGAACTTCCGCCCAATCCAATTGAAAAATTCCAGGGTTTGGTACCGTTGTTGACAAATGTCTCGTTGGTCTCTTTGTCAGAGTTTTTGCGATCTTTGATCTGGTCAGACAGGCTCTTATGGCTTCCCCATTCAAGAATGGTGATTTTCTTTGTCGGGTATCTTTGCAAAAACTTGTGCGCGAAAAAAAGGGCACCAAAGCCTGATCCGATCACCAACAGGTCTGTCGGTTCACTGGCTTTATTAGGTGTAACAAAGTGCACGGTCCGTGCCCCCACATCGCACTGAAGTGTAGGGTATGGTCAGCACCTGCTGATTGCACCCCCTACGCGTACTTTTTGCGGAAATGAGATGTCGCACGTCATCGAATTTGCAACATGTGACAAGTTTGCAGCGCAACATAGTCTAACACTTGTTGTGCTTGGACAGGCTCGTTGAGTATGAATGACCAGTAGGCGCAATTTGGGGGAGCCGATGAAAGTAGCAATTCTGGCCGGGGGCTTTGGAACGCGGATTTCTGAAGAAAGCACGGTTCGGCCGAAACCGATGGTCGAAATTGGTGGACAGCCAATCATTCTACATATTATGCGCCATTACGCCCGTTTTGGCATCGAGGACTTTGTCATTCTGGCTGGATACAAAGCCGAGGTGATTAGGTCGTATTTCCTCAATTTTCATCTCCAGAATGCCGATTTCACCGTTGATACCGGGACTGGCGACATTCTGTGGTCAAAATCCCGGGGCGAAAACTGGAGGGTGACCGTTCTCGATACCGGGATGGACACCATGACCGGGGGCCGGTTGAAAAGGGCCCAAGAGGTGTTGGGTGGCGAGACGTTTCTTCTCACTTATGGCGATGGCGTGAGCGACGTAAACATCGAGACCCTAATCGCATTTCATCGTACCAAGCGGGCAACCATGACGCTGACCGCGGTAACCCAGCCGGGGCGCTTTGGCGCACTCGGCTTAAGCGAAGATCGCACCGAGGTCCTCGCCTTTCGGGAGAAAGCGGCCAGCGATGGCGGCTTGATCAATGGCGGTTACTTTGTATGCGAGCCTGGCGTTTTCGATGTGATCGATGGAGATGACACTGTCCTTGAGCAGGAACCAATGGACCAGCTTGTTTCGCTCGGTAAGTTGGCGAGTTTTCATCACACGGGCTACTGGCAAAACATGGACACACTCCGTGACAAGAATGTCCTGGAGAAAGTATGGGCGAGTGGCAACGCCCCTTGGAAAGTATAACTGACAGCCTTGGAGATGAACATGACCGGAGATCACGGTATACGGATCATCGGATCCGGTTGCGCGGGTATGGGAGCCGCATGGCAGCTCCACCAAGAAGGCGTAAAGCCTATCGTCTATGAGGCGAATTCATTCATTGGTGGGCACACGTCAACCCATGTCTACAATGACGGCTACGTGTTTGACGAAGGCCCCCATATTTCATTTACGAAGCATGATCGAATCAAGGAATTGTTCGCTGAAAGCGTGGAGCAGGACTTCCAAGCGTTTTCCGCGAACGTGAACAATTACTGGCAAGGGCATTGGATAAAGCACCCGGCACAGGTGAACCTGGCAGGTCTTCCTCAGGATCTCGTCGTTGATTGCATCAAAGATTTCATTCACGCCCAATACAACGAATTCGGACCGATCAACAATTATCAGGACTGGCTGCACGCCACATTTGGTCCCACATTTGCGGAAACTTTTCCAGGTCAGTACACGAAGAAGTACCACACAACGGAAGCCAAAAACCTGACCACCGACTGGCTTGGGCCGCGGCTTTATCAACCAGACTTAGGTGAAGTCCTCCATGGGGCCTTGTCGAAAGAAACAAAAGACGTCCACTATATCCCCAATTTTCGCTATCCGACATTTGGCGGGTTCGTAAAATATCTGGATAAGTTTGCGGCGCTTTCAGAAATTCATCTTGGTCATCGCGTGACCGAGATTGATCTTGATGAAAAGCAACTGAGATTTGCCAATGGCACTTCTGCGCCCTTTGGCAAGATTATCTCCTCCGTGCCTTTGCCAAAGCTCATCGAGATGATTAAGCAAGCGCCTGCAGATGTGCGCGAAGCGGCAGCCTTGCTTTCATGCTCTCAGGTTGTTCTGGTCAACATCGGCTTGAATCGCGAAGACATAACCGATCAGCACTGGACTTATTTTTATGATGATGAGTTTTGTTTTTCCCGCTTGAGCTTTCCATATAAGTTCTCGCCAAAGACCGTACCTGATGGGCACGGATCAATTCAGGCAGAGGTATACTTCTCAGAAAAATGGAAACCGATGACAGGAACCCTCCAGGATTGGATAGACCCAGTTGTCGACGGACTGATTGCCTGTGGTCTGGTTCGGGATCGCGAGGAAATCGTTCATACCTCGACGCTATACGCCCCGTGGGGGAATGTGATTTTTGATCAGGATCGCCCAAAGTCGCTCAAGCTGGTCCATGACTATCTGAATGATGTAGGCATTGCCTATTGTGGTCGATATGGCGATTGGGCCTACATCTGGACCGATGAGTCATTTATGTCGGGCGAGCGTGCTGCAAACATGGTCGTTAACAAATTGTCTGCCGCGTAAGTGGTTTTTCGCCTTTAAAAGTGTCCACCGTTCCAAAAACATTCTTTCATTTCTTTGCCGCAGCTGATGAGCGGCAATTTTGAGCGAGATGGTACCTGTTAGACGGAGTTCGATAGTCTCTGCGCTCTGCCGTTCCTATATCCGTATAGGCGGCCCATCATAATCTCAAAAAAGTATAGAGCGCGTGGCAGATTAAGCTTTGCGGCGCTTACGATGGCACCAGCAAAAGAGCGAAAAAGAAAGTAGGCAAATTCGGACACCGGGTAGTTATGGCGGCCAGCAACATACCCGAAGCCTTGGGCGTAGAGCCTGCCCTTTGTTCTCATCGTTTTGTCCGGGGACTGGGTCGGAAGTTCAGCGTGGTGACCGATCAAAGCTGGCGAGAAGAACGCGGTCGCGCCTAAGGTGAGCGACCTCAAAACGATATCCTGTCCTTCGCATGCTTGCCAAGGTGATGCCGCCCCCACACCGATATTCACGTCATATCCGCCGACATCCAACAACAATTCGCGTTTGAAGAACACCATCCATTCGATTTGCGTTGTCCAAACATTTGAGCGATCGATCAATTGCGGCGACGTTAAGAACCGTCCGTTTATGGAGCGTCCCGTTTCATCGGCCGCTCTTCCTGTGACAATATCGGCATTATTTTGCGTTAACAGGGAGATTGCTTTTTCGAAGCAGTCTGCAGGGTACCAACAGTCATCGTCTGGAAAGAGGACGATTTCTCCTGTTGCATACTGAAGTCCCGCATTTCGACCACGGCTGAGGCCCCGATCGTTTGGCGTGCGGACATGATTTAAATTCAGTCTGTCGCGATATCTTTCTAGAACAGGATAAAGAATATCGTCTCTATTTTGATCAATGAAGATAACTTCTTTGGCCGGGTAGGTTTGAATAAGTAGGGAATCGAGAAGTTTCACGCACTCTTCTGAGCGGCCCAATGTCGATATAATCAGCGAGATCTCCATCGCCTATTCATATCCCAGTAAAGCGAAGTCTTCCCGATAAATCGATCGGATAACATCCGTATCCTGCGGGGATAAATCACTTTCAGCCGTTTTCGTGCTGGCATTTTTCTTCGGTAGTGTTGCGTCTATCCCCAGCCGGCGTTTCAACTGTTCAAATCCTTTGTCGATATTTTCCAGCTTAAAAATCTCATCTACTATCAGTGTCCCCTCCAAATCTGCAAGGAAGTATGCCTGGGGCTGGAAGTGGATCCAGGGGACAATCATTGCTCGGAAATGCCAGTCATTCAGTTTTTGAACGAATTCCGGAAACGTTGCTATTTTTGAAAGGTGTTGGTCGGCAAAACGGCGATCGGTTTCGTGTAAGGATGTATGTTTCAGATATTGGAACGCTGACCTCAATCGGGTCACTGGATGGCGCACAACGGAAAATGAATAGTAATCTTCAAACAACCTCGGGTCAGCGGCTTTGAAACCTGTTGCAGGACAATGACCAAGGAATGGATGGTCCTCAATGTCGAGGGCAGCTTTGACCGCTTGGCCCCCTGCCTTTGGAATGTGCACGTAGATCGCATTGTTTGCACAGTTCCACGGTTGATAAGGTGAATGTTCGCGGCATACTTTTTCCCAATTCCGCAGGCGTGCTTGCTTTGTGTAACCTGCCAGGTGAATGCTGGCGTTAAGGTAGTCACGTAAAATGCCCATAACTTCAGATTTCGGTAACGCGCATAGGATGACAATTCCCGCGAAGGAGATCTGATATTGCACGCGAATTCCCGCGAAGACGCCCGCGATAGTCGTGAATTGGATGTGGACGGATGCTCTTAAGCGAATTCGCGATGAGCGCCTTCGTCAGGAATTTGACCCCTTCCGTTCGCGCCATTGTGCCTTTCTTCATAAGATAAAGGACATTCGCGATCTGGGAATACCCGAACTTAAAGCCCGGTGTGCGGGATTTTTTAATCCCAAGATGAACCCCCCGACATAATGGTGCGAAAACGGTGCGCCCCATGGTTTTCGCTTGGCCGGTAAAGTCGCGATCTTCTTGCCATCCATATGCGGGGAGGGCTTCGTCGAATCGGAACCGTTCACAGACGGTCGTCCGGAAGGACATATTGCAGCCATACATGGAGCTCAAATCGCGAACTGTGTCACCGCTGGCCCAATGGGGAAGGGCCGACGATTGACCACTCAAGAAAAGTAACGCCTCTTGTTCGGTAAGCCCAGCTCCCTTAATACCGTCAGCCAATACTTTCCCGGTTAACCCGACGATTTCCTCATCGCTTTCAAAAAGGGCACTCGCCTGCTGTAGCCAGTCAAATCCGGGGCGAAAATCATCATCGAAAAAAGTAACAAAGCCGGGTGATTGTGATCGGAAAAGCGGCGACGAAAAAAGCTGGGTTACTCCACAATTGCGTTGAAGTGGTAAGCCGGCCGCTGGTGCGCAAATAATGTCTAACTGTCCTCGGGCGACGAGAGGGTGGGTGTCCAGCGCGTCGACATCCTCCGGCCCGGCTCCGACGACAACTGTGAGCAATGGTGGTGCTGACTGAGCGGCCAGGAAATCGAGAAGCGTCGCCGTTTCGCGCGCTCGTCCCTTCGTCGCAATTATGACGTAGCCGTTCATCATTCGCGCTCCCTCTCCAGGTTTCTAGCGAGAGCTTCGATGTGAAACAATCAAAGCGCGTTGATACGGTCAAAAGCGTTCCTGATTGTGTCTCTGGCAATACAGAACAGGGCAATGGCATAAGCGCTCGCTCCCGCCAGGACCAAAATCGGAAGTCGCGCGATTGGTTGCAAGTCAGCGATCCAAAGTAGGTTGTTCAAGTACAAGAGCGCCCCGGTCATCGCCAACACGGCAAAAACCGGCCCTAGAAGGCTTGTTATGACTGATCGAATGTTCAAGTTTCCATACTTCATGAAAATCAATATGATGACAGGTAACAATAAAATTGCAGCTATTGCTTGGGAAAGCGCGGCTTCCATTAACCCACGGTGCCCAATAGCGAGAAATAGCCCAATCGATAAGATCATAGAAAGAACGACAAACCGAGGTAGGACTGAAAGGGCGTTACCAAGTGACAAGACCGGTTCAACAAGGGCCCGGAGAGAAAGCAACAATCTCACCGCACAGAAGATAACCATAACCGTCACAGCAGGTCCCCACCCGGGGCCAAGAAGCACCACAATCAAGTCTTTGGCGACCATCGCCATTCCCACATAGCAGGGTAGGGCAACGGCAGAAATGATGAGCACAAAGTCCTCAAGAGTTTGCGATCTTCGTGATGTTGTGTGGGACGGCGTTTGTTCCGTAGCTTTGGGCAATACTGTCCATGCCAGGACCCTTAAAGGTTCCGTCAGGACTTCATTGACAGCACCGACAAACCGAATCCCGGCACGGTAGTATCCGACCTCGGCTGCGCCAAGAAGCGCGCCCACCAGAAAATCAGAGCTATAATTCTGGACAAGGCCACCCGTTCGCCCCAGCAATAGTTCGCGTACAAAGGTTAGGATTTCGCGCACTTTGCTCCAGGTCATATCGAAGGCCGGAAGCCAACGGGCAATCGCGACCGACAGGACCGATGTGGTTAGATGGGTCAGTGTTTTGTGA
>JBCBJV010000009.1:0-151999 GCA_038522945.1 Pseudomonadota bacterium | reverse complement strand
GGAGGAACAAAAGAAGCGCGATATATGCCATAGGCCCAGGTTCGAGGGTCAGCCACTTGACCGAGGCTCACGAGGGCACGATCAAGCGCTTCCGCCGGGACGGCATAGCCCAACTCACTCGCGCGCCATAAAAAGTCGGTGACATAGACACCTAGCCAGGCCGTCGCCGCGCGGTCGTTTTCGCGCCAAAGCCCGAACGCACCATCCGTTCCCTGACGGTCCAGCAAGCGATTGATAGCTTCTTGGACTTTCTCGCGGTGGACTTCTCCGGCGCCTTGACCTTCTACCGAGGCCAGCTGATTTGCGTACAAGAGGGGAAGCGCGACACTTACAAGCTGCTCGCTACATCCATAGGGATAGCGGGAAAGACTAGCCAGTAGCGTGTTGGTCTCAATCCCTGAAATTGGCGAAAACCCAACTGTGACGTCAGCCGATCCAGGTTGCAGATTTGAAAGGAGGCTCGCATCCAGCGTGATTGATTGCCCCGGTTGAAGGGTTGAGGTAGAAATATTGGTACGGGGATGAAATGGCGAGCGAACTTGTAAGGGATACTCGCTACGGACTGAGAACCCTTGCTCGCCCGTTACATCGACGAATACTGCGCCAATCCCATTTTCTTCCGCGGAAACCGCGAAATCGCTACGGGAGGTTTCACCTTGGTCAAGCTCAATAAGGAGATCGCTTTCGGCACGCAGAACGCCCTCGCCATTGCCGACGGCCCGAAACGCGTCGGTTGGGCCCTCCACATTATCAACTGAGAGGCTCGCCAAGGCGGTGTCGCCCGGTGCCAGAAAACGCGGCAGGGAAACAAGAGTTGCCACGGAATCTCTAACGGTCAGCGGCCGGGATTGCGCACCTAGTTTGCGTTCACTCCAAGCAACAGCCATCAGTCTTAGTTCCCCGGCGAAGTCCGGCAAAGTTACCCTTACCGTCGTCGTTCCGTCGTCGTCGACCATGACCGGACCTTGAAAAAGAGCGACTGTCTTTGTGGGAACGACCGTGAGCCCTTCCCCACCAATCTGATCGCCACCATAGTCGGTTGGCGCTGCAAGGTTTGCGTTCAGAATTCTTCCGTAGTCATCATGCACCTCAATCGGAAATTGCTTCTTTGCATAATAGAAGGCAGCAGGGTCCGGCGACTTAAACTTGGTCAGGCGAAGAATTCCCTCATCAACGGCAGACAAGGTCACCATGGCATCCTCCCCTCTCGTCAATCCTGAGATCGAGATTGGAACATCGAGGACCTGCCGTGGGCGGACTCTTTCTGGGAGATCAAGACTGACAGACAAGCCTCGATCGGCGATATCAAAGGGAACATGTGCGAGCCCCATGGCCCGGCGTGGCACTGGCCTGTCTAACGCATCACGATTGGTTACGATCGTTGCCAACACATAGAAACCGCTACCCCATTCTGGATTGGTGTCGATGGTGATCTCTCGGCCGCCCTCTTCTACGCGCATGCGGCGGATTTCAACAACTTTATCTGTCGCAACCATGATTGTCGCTTCGCCTGCGTAAGGCGGATCAAGGTAGAGTTTAGTTCGTGCCCCCGGTGTGATGTCCCGGCTAGTGAGTGTCAGGCTGGCTTTGTCTGGTTGATCCGCGCCTGCGCCATATGATCGCCACCCCACATAAAAGCGAAGGTCAGTCCTAGCCTTCTGTCCAGGTCTGAAGGCCGTCAAGCGATAGGAGCCTGGCTCCAGTCGCTGTTTCAGTTGAGCTAGGCCTTCCGGGCTCGTTTTGAGCCGACCGTCGGAGACCGGAATATCTTTAAATGACCGTCGCCAACGCCACTCACCGTTCTGTTGATACCAGTCGAACCAGTAGTCCTCCTCAACGAGGCGCCATTCAACTTCACCTTCCAGGGCAGTACCCAAGCGATCAAGGGCGACTATATCGATCATAGCTTCATCCCCGACCCCGATGGACCCATTTTCATTAGCAACCTTGAGCCCGATATAGTCGGGATTTGCGCGCACCGGGATCCGCGCACTCTCACGCACAACTCGGCCACCATCTTCCACAATGCCAACAACAAGGTCGGCGCGTAGCGGTGCCCCCTCGGCGGCAACGGCCTCGTCAATGACAAGCTGGACGTCCGCTTTTCCGTCTGCGTCAGTCCGCACCGGATCAAATGTCAGGAAGCGCTCTGAAAAACGTCCGTCCACGGGGCCAAATCGGTACTCGCTAAATGTCGGAAAAGGATTGGGATCGAGGCGCAATCGCGCTTCCGCTTCCACACGCAAGTCGGCTGCAGGCGCCCCGTAAAAATAACGCCCGGTAGCAGTCACCTTTCTCGTCTCACCTGGCACGAGGGGGTCGGAATCATTTGCCTCAAGCAAGACCTCCATTCGCTGGGGGACAAAGTCTTCGACGGAAAATGTTTGACGCGCCACAACGCCGACCCCGTCTGCATTTAGCTCGGCCGTCCATACACCCCGGGGCGACGAGGCCGGGAGGGTGAATGAACTACTTGCTGATCCAAGCCGCGGCTCAAGCACACGCACGCGACTGGCAACAATGCCGTTGGGCTTTTTGACAATAAGCTGCGCGGCGCGGTCCACGGCCTCCGCCGCGCGATTGCGCATGAGACCTGTCAAATGAACAGTCTCACCAGGGCGATAAATGCCCCGGTCCGTGTAAAGATAACCATCAACCACCGGGATCGAACGCCGCCCCGCCGTATCAAAATCGGAAAGATCGAGGGGCGGGCGGGAGATATCCAAAGCTGCAAAGTCATCCATCCCGCCGAAGGCAAAAATCATCTTGGGCCGGAGAGGTCCCTCACCGGCAAGCGCAGGCCGTGGAAAGCTCGCTCGCCCTTCTGATGATGTCGTTCGTGTAGCCAAGACTTCGTTATTTTCAGCGATCAACTGGAGAGAAACACTTTGCAACGGGCGCGCCGTTTTGATGGAGCGAACAACGACATCCATCCCCTCCGAGCTGCGATAACTTGTGAGTGCCAAGTCAGTAAAGACGATCCACCGCCAGGCTTCGGCGGTCCGCCGTCGTCCCTGGCGTCCCGGAGAAGCATCTTTCAATGAGACGAAATATGCCCCTGCTTTCAACTCAGACAATGCTGCGCCGAACGGGAACACCGTTGTCACATTGGCGTTTGGTTCGCGTTTAACTGAAAGTGATGTCTTAACAACGGATGTGCCAACATCCTTCCCATCGTCTTGTCCATAAACATAGGCGTACTGACCTTCCTGGACAGCCTCTCCCGCAAGAACCCGTTTTCGAACGAGGGCGCGATCGGCAACCCTAAACACTTCCAGCTCGACTTCGGAAACGTTAACAGTCTCAATCGCGAGACCATCTGCATCCATGCGCGGAAGAATGACACCACTACCCGCAAAACCGACAAATGCCGGTCGGTCCCCAAAAGCAATTTTTACCGACTGCGGTGATTGCAGGATTACTCCTTGCGCATCTGGCAGACCTTCTAAAAGGGTTGCTTCATAATCCTGCGCGAAGGAAAGGCCCAGCAAACATAGATTTGATCCGTCAACACGGACCGCCGGGCGCGTTGCAGTTGAAGTTCCGGACGCGATCCGGACAAAATCGGCATAATTGACCGTACCCGTATTATCCAGCTGGCTGGTAAAGGAGAAACAGGCAGAAGGAGCATCGCTCTCTGAGTCGATCGTCAAGCGGCGGTAGGCAAATCCTTCTACGCTTTCAGCGGGCCGCGGCGCATCCGCGCCGCGAACGATCTGAAAGGGATGCTGTGGGCCCTGCTCACTGTTGCGCGCCTGAGGCGCGACCAACGAGTTGCCGGCGCTGTCGGCGAGCTCACCTTTGCCCCGGTCAATCCCAGTCCCCACCAGCAATCCGGCAGCGAACGAAAACAGCACGAGAGCGGCCATCAACGTGGAATTGCTTTTTCCCAAGGCAGGATCTCCTTAAGCGGACTTAGTGGATTATTGCGACTTAAATTCAGCGATCGAAAGTCGCAGGCCGGTTGGGGTGCCGAGCCCATAAGTTCGCAGCCTATCCGCTTCTTCAGGCCCAAAAAAGGGAGAACTTAGCGAAAGATAAGAGAACGCGTCTTTCCATGCTCAACGATGTTGTTCCTTGAGCGCTGCGCCTTTGATTATCGCCTGAAGCGTTCTACTATCCGCGAGGTTCGGCCCCGTAGCTCAGTAGGATAGAGCGGCAGATTCCTAATCTGTAGGCCAGAGGTTCGAATCCTCTCGGGGTCGCCACTCAGCCACTTGAATCAAATCGGGTGACGAAAACTCTTTCGGGATCAGTCAAAAGCCTTCTGACCAGTGTCATTGCCCCACAAAACCGCCAGAAAACTTGGCCCATTTGGATGTAAAGGTTAATAAGGCGCAGAAATT
This sequence comes from Pseudomonadota bacterium, assembly GCA_038522945.1. GTDB lineage: Bacteria > Pseudomonadota > Alphaproteobacteria > Caulobacterales > Parvularculaceae > MED-G105. The sequence goes on along the minus strand of JBCBJV010000009.1, from coordinate 147,653 downwards.
GTATCCGTCAGAATACCCGACGCTGATCACGGGCATTTCGGAAAGGGCTCCAACACAAGATGCGCGACGTATTGATCGTCTTTGTTATTCTTAGTGCGCTTGTGGTCGCCTTGCGATTTCCCTTTGCCGGCCTGTTGCTATGGGCTTGGTTTACTTTGGTCACGCCACACCAGCTTGCCTATGGCGCATTTGGGATTCCGCTGAACTCCCTCATTGCCGGCACAACGATTTTGTCTATCCTTATAAATGGTGCGATCTCCAGGTTTCGTCTCGATCTTACGATCGGCATCATGCTGCTCTTTTGCGCCTGGCTTTTGCTGTCACAACATTTCTCTCTCGATCCTACCCATTCTGCCCCTTATACGGATCGTTTCCTGAAAACCATGGTCTTCATTCTCCTCTGTACACAAATGGTGACATCGCGGTTGCGGCTCCATGCCCTGTTATGGGTCCTCGTTTTAGGGCTCGGTTTCTTCGCGGTGAAAGGAGCGATTTTTACGATCCTGACTTTCGGGCAATACCGGGTCCAGGGCATCGACGAGACCTTAATGGGAGACAACAACCATATCGGCATCATGCTGGCCACCAGCTTGCCCCTTATTTTGTATCTGCGCGGTGAAGCGTCCAGACCAATCGTCAAGCAAGGCCTTATGGTGGTATTCCTCTGCGCAGTTTTGTCAATAATCGGCACGCACTCTCGAGGCGCGTTCCTCTCAATCATCGTTTTTGCAGGCTATTTCTGGCTAAAGTCTAACCACAAAATAGCGATTGCTTCTTTGGTTGTGCTTTTATCCATCCCACTAGTAGCGATGGTGCCGTCGAAATGGACCGAGCGAATGTCCACGATCACTGAGGCAACGCAAGATGAGTCATTCATGGGCCGCGTTGACGCCTGGTATATCAATACTGCTTTTGCCCGCGAAAACCCGGTGACCGGTGCAGGCTTGCGCGTCCCCTACCAGACGGAGCTTGCAAAAACAGTCGATCCGGCAAGAGCACCCCGAGCAAAAGCTGCACACAGCATCTACTTTGAGATCCTTGGCGGCATGGGTATCGCCGGGCTCTTCATCTTTCTGTCAATTATAGGAACGGGATTTTTCTCGGCCTTGCGGCTTCAGAAACTCGGCAGGAAAGAAGGACAAGTTCCCCCTTGGGTCGGTCGGTTTGGATACTTCTCCCAGATTTCCCTTGCCGTTTTTTGCATTGGCGGTGCATCGGCTTCATTAGAAATGTGGGACGGCTATTTGCTGGTCATTGCACTGATTGCCTCAGCTTCACATATCACGAGCCCATTGGGAGCAAACGCCCGCCAGCGAGGTTCGGTGCGGAAGCGATTCAGTTGGAGGCTTGCTGCTCGCGGAATCGATACGACTGCAGGCCGGCGTCTGAAAAGCCCGATAAGGTAATCGACCTAATTACTGAAAAACTCATGTTCTTGCTTACTTCTCAGGCTTTCTGAGGACGAGCAGTCACGACCCCACCAGGCAAGGATCCATGGCCAGGATCTGATGTGGCCTTATCGATCCCCTGTTTCGTTGGCGTATCATCTTCTTGCCGAACTTGACGAGGGTGACCCACGTCATCCCCCAATTGGACGGCGGCACGGCGCACGACAGCTTCACCCACGCAATCAGGACAGTCGGCACTAAACTCAATCTGTATGGTCGACTGAGAGATACCGAACTTGTTTTTCAGTCTCTCTTTCAAGTTTGTGAGGGTTGCCTCCGGGTTTTCCCCCTCGAACAATCGTGCATGCAGGGTAATCTGGGGAGACTCAGGCGTTATCTGCCAGATCTGGACGTTATGAATATCTCTCACGGCGGGTAACCAACTATGCAGATCCTGCTCAATCTCCCCGGCGCAAATGTTCGCTGGCGCGCCCTCCAACAAGACGTGTCCCGTCTCTCTCAGAAGTTTGATTGCCGCGTTTGCAATCAGGGCTGCAACGATAACTGACAAAATCGGATCAATACGACTCGATCCAGAAAGCGCGATGGTGATCCCGCCGATGACTGCAACCACAGACCCTAAGAAGTCGCTTGCAACATGGAGCATGGCTCCGCGCACATTGATGTTGTGGGAAACCTGACCTTGGTGGAGCACGGCAAACGCAACACCGTTAGCGACAAGACCGAGAACTGCCACTACCAGCATCGTCCGCCATTCGACCTCAACCGGGTTGAAGAGCCGTGAAATTGCTTCGTACACTATCCACAGGAGAACAATTAATAGGGCGATCCCATTCACAAACGCCGCCAACACCTTAGCACGCTGATACCCGAAATGGAGATTGGGTCCAGCTGGACGGGAGGCAACCCACTGCGCACTCGCTGCTAGACTGAGAGCTAGTGCATCCGTCGCCATATGCGCTGCGTCAGCAATAAGCGCTAGGGACTGGGATAAAAGTCCGCCAATTATTTCAACGATCAGGAAGACAACGATCACACCAAGCGCGAGAAGTAACCGGCGGGTGTCAGAACTTGATCCGTGGTCGTGACCGCAATGAGACATATATCAGGGCGAACCAAGACTTCTAAACGTCGTTTGTTGTATCGCGCCCCGAACCAGCAGGGCAAGGGAAACTGTTCTTCTGCCCCTCACAAATGCCGCATCTGTGCAACAGCTTACAAAATGCGCCGGGCACTCAGGTGACGTGATAACATTATACACAATATAATTCGACGTGAATGAATGAAATTTGCGCGTGCCAATTTTGGGGCATCTAGGCGACCACCAAGTTGTCTTACCGCGTTATCGAAGGGGATTCCGCAACGATGATTGGAGAAGACCATGCCCATGGTCTGACGGCGAGTCTTGCCGCGGCAGCCGTATCGGCTCTGGGGATTTTATCGTTCTTGCTCGTGGGCGATTGGGCACGACGGAATAGCCCCTACTTCTCTGCATTTGCCATTGGCATACTGACAGTCGGTGTCATGCTGCACCTGATCCCTGAGTCTTTTGATTACTCAGAAGGGGCCTGGAAGTGGATCCTGGGTGCCATCACCGTGATGGTTACCCTGAATGTCGGTCTGCGCATTCTAACACCGAGCCAAAGCGAAGCGCGAACGGTCGCCTTTGGCTTTGCTTCGATTCTGCCACTTGCGTTTCATTCGCTGCTTGACGGGGCAATCTATGAAGTCTCCTTCCACGAAGACACGTTTACGGGTCTAGTGTCGACGTTTGGCCTTTTGTTACATGAGTTTCCAGAAGGGATCATCGCGTTCTTCCTCATGCGCGAGGCTGGCTTCTCAAACGTCCTGTCTTTGGTAATTGGTTTTTTTGCCTCATCCGTGACGACTGTCGTCGGCGCTTTGCTGGGTGCCCTGGTCCTCGATTACTCTATTGAGCTTCCAATTGGGGCTCTGATGGGGATCACAGCTGGTGCCCTGATATATATTATCGTTTTTCATTTAGGCCCTCATGCAGCAAAAACGGCGAACAACCGAACGTTCTTATGGGCAGGTATCGGCGTTGCAATCGCGACAATTGGCGTGACCATTAACCACGCGTTCGTTCCGCACGCACACTAAGAGGCGAGTGGTCCTTATGTGCGACATCCGGCGATGCCTGCTGCTGGGGCAACTGTTCGCCAGCCGGTGGGGTCTTCCACGGAAATAATGCCCTCTTGGAGATAAGAACCGCCCTCAAAGCCGATCCCAAACTTCACCTTCACATCGATACGTACACCTCGATCACTCACAAAGGCCTGCCACTCTGATACGCCGTAACTGTTCGCCCCCGAGGCTTCGATCAACGGCAACTGAACCAAGCTGCCGTTCAGGCCGACTTCGGCATCATCGCCAGAAATAAAGCGGAAAATTGACTTTGGACGCGCTTCATCGACCGTCCACAGGATCATCCCGCATTTGCCTTTAGGCAGTGCCGACTGATCAATCCCGGAGAGGATAATGCCTTCGCTTGCAGACCGGGCGGCACCGGGGGCAGCACCCGACTTGCTTGTTGACCCCGCGGTCGTGCATCCAACTACAATCAGAGAGGCAAGCAGTAACTGGGTCAGACAAATCGACGCTCGCTTCATGACTGGATACCCCGCAATTCGCCAATCGCATCGTAAGTAAATGTCCCATTACGCTCTTCAAAGCCAAACTGACGAAGACTTTCGGCAATCTGCACCCGGCGCGGCGTCAACCGAGCGGCCATCTGATAGCTTAGTGAGCTTTTCAAGGTAATCTCGATTTGGGTTTCGCCTTCTCGATTTCGACCATCGAAGGCGACAACTAGGTCAGACTTCAGGCAAGCCGCGACACCGTTCAGTTCCATGCCATCACCAACATATTCTCTAGACGATGCATCAAGAATATCAGTCCACAGAGTAGCTTGTGCATCCCGGCAGCCGTCGCGTCCCCAGACAATCTTGTCGATATCAGCGCGAAACCGACCCTGGTATGGGAAGCCAAAAATGGAATACTTAGTCAAGCTGTTAAGGTTATAGTCAACCGTCGCATTTCTAAGCGAAAGCTCACGCGACCAGGCGCTTACAGAAAAATCAGAAATCGCAGTCACGACACCGCCTTGAACCGCGAATTGTCCTGATGGCCTGCCGATCAGCACAGAGAACGGATTAATTCGGTATTCAATGTCCCCGAGATTTTGACCAGGCAACCGGGCGCCGACAATTGTTCCCTGCCAAAGCCGGCCTTCGACTTTCTTAAAGGAAAGCTGGGTGCCACCGGCATCAAGCAACGGTGTGATGAGACTCGCAGGCGCGAATGAGATTGCCCCAATCCCGAACGCGAGACCACAAAACGCAGCGAGCGTTTTAGGGGACAGATTGTTTATGGTGGCCGTCTTTCGAGCCATAACTCAACTTACCTGGTAAATGTCATCTGAGCGCGGAGCGTACCCGGACTGGACTGCTCTCGCGAAATGTCGGCCCGGAGCAAGCGCACATCAAAACCGGCCTCCATTGAAGAAAACCATGCGAATAAGGTCGCCGGGTCCACATTCGTCGCATTTGCATCGACCGCCCCATCCGGGCGTACATTCACATAAATCAGATTAACACCTGATTGCGTCGCCGTCTCCGACAATACGTTTCGAATTGGTTTACTGGCATTAGGGTTTGACGCAGTCGAAGATTGTGCCACTGGCTTCCGGCTGGCGGCTTCCACGACAAGATCATACGTGCTCTCTGCGCTCTCGGCCGCAGCCAATCGATCTTTGCGCCAATCAAGAAGTGGCATCACCACAAATTGAACAACAACGAAAAAGAGCGCGACCCCCGCGCCAGCAATGATCAGTTGACGCTCACGATCCGATAACTGTGTCCAGAACTCCGTCACGACGAAAGCCTCACGGTCATGTCGCCCACCCACGCTGCCCCGGATCGCCGATAACCGCCCGTATCCAGAACCGCAATTCCTTTACTCGCCAGGCTGGACCGGAACGTTTCTATTTCCGCATCTGAATTGCTGCGCACAGAAAAGACAAACTGTCTGCGTCCTGCATCAAACCGGATCCGGTCAATGGAAACTTTATCATGCTTGGAAACGACTTCGGAGACAGTCGCCGACAAGGTCAGGAAAGAGGCACCGGCTTGTCCCTGTGAAAGCACTGAGCGCGCATAAGAGCGCGGATCGCTCCCAGCTGCGTCAGGAAACGTGCGATCCAGAACAAGCTGCGCCTGATCAGTGTACTGATCTGAAATTCGCCCGGCCCGGATGCCATCCGCCACAATGAGCGCCAGAAAAGTGCCCATCAGAGCTGCCGCCATTGCGGCAGGGCGCGTCCATTGTTTGACATCAACAATCTTGCGCCGGGGCGGACGAAACTCGGCTTGAAGAAGATTGACGACCTCGCCTTTTTCAAACCGGTGCCCCGCAAGCTCAATCAGGCATTCAGCGTCGGCTGGTCCACACCGCTCAAACTGTAACCCGCCATCCCCTTTTTGGCTTGGCAACTCTCCGTAAACACGGATCGGGTTGGCTGGCGCTTCCACAATGCACTGGGCAACAGCAGCAAGGGCGATATCAGCTTCAGCGGCAAATCCGTGAGTGTTGGAGGCCGCTGCGACCCGGTCTTCTTCAATGAAAACCGTCAAGCGGTCAGGGTCCGCACTTAAACAATGAAAGTCTGCGATCAAGCTCCGAACAAGAAGGTCGTTCTCGGCAAACCCGTCGAGCCAATTGCGAAGGTAGCTCCGGTCCATTGCGTAGACCCAACCATTATCTCCGATATGGCCGACGGCGATGTGCAAGTTGTCAACTGGGGATGCCAACTCATCTTCCAGCATCAAGTTCGCCGCGGAAATGAACTTTTTAGCACTTCGGGGCGCCGCTTCAAACTTGCGGCAGGCAACAAATTCGCCCTGGATGATGGCCGTGATTTCAACATCTTCGCTTGTTATCTCCGCGATTTCCTCCGCAGCAATCGCAAGTGTCGGTGACTGATGGACCTCGCCCATAAGCCCTGCTTCAACGGATGACCAGGCAATCTGGTCGTCCGGCGTCGCTCCAAGTCGCATGATAAGGCGGTCAGTCACGCAGCTTCTCCAATGCGGCGGCGCAATAAGCGCACATTCCCGCCCTCAGCGTTGAACAACAAACGGACGTCAATGTCGATTGCTTCTGCGGACGCCGTGCCCCGCACATCAATAAACGTCGATCGGATATCAAAACGGTCTGAAAAGTTCACCTGGTCTTCGGGATCGGGCTGGAGAGCTGGCAAAGCAAGAAACTCCCCCACGGTTTTCCATCCGCCTGGAGGACGCGACGCAATCACGTCCGTTGCCGCCGCTGCACTGAGCCGTCCGCCGGTCGCACCCACGAGAAGCGGCGCATCCTGGGGCCGCAACATGTTAATATTCAAACTGGGCCGTTCATTGGTTGGTAGAGCACAAAGAATAAGCTTCAGCGCCGAATAAGTCTCCGCATTTACACCGTCCATCGCACGCAACTCACTGATTTCAGCAAGCCGTTGCCCCCCAGTGCGATAGGGAGTTGGCAAAAGCGTGTAAAGATTATCTTCAGCACCGCCGACGCCTTGAATTGTGTCGGCGTCGACCCAGTCTCGGACAACAGCGATCAGACGCTCTGCTTCCGGAGCACCAAGCCCAATGGAAGTCACCAACGCTCGAAACTCCTGAGCCGGCGAGACTGTTGTGCCAGTTTGCCCGTCGCCCGTTTGCCCCTGATCCACATCTCTTTCGCCGGATTGTCCGGGTCCACTCGAAGTCGTTGCGAGACTGTTCACGTTGAAACACCGGCCACCGTCGGAAAACTGGATCTCCCCTTCACCACGGTTCACGGGCAACGCAACTGGTGCACGGAACAGTGGGTTCTCAAGTGAATAGACGCTGCGCACCTCTTCAGAGCTGCGGGCGAGCTCTCCGATGGCCTGACGGGCAAAGGCTTCCAGTCCAACTGTCTGCCAGATCAGAACGTCTCTAACCGCCACAGCGCCAGTGCGCCGGACCGAAATCGACAATCGATCGGTCATCGCAACGATGATAAAGGAGAGCGATGCCACAAGCAGTAGAACTATGATGAGGGCCGCCCCACGCTCGCCTGCGGAACTATCTGGCGCCTGGCTTGAGCACTGGGTCATCCCGTCTCTCCACCGCTTGCGCTGATGTCGCCAATCCAAAACAATTGATCGACCTCGCCAAACCGACGGTCTACAAGCTTAATCTGCAAGGCGAGCGGCAATCGGTTGGCGCTCGTACTGTCAGGAAGCGGCCAATCTGGCGTCCATTCCAAACCGCGGCTGGTCTCACCGATCAAAAAACCGATTTCAATGTTCGACACATCAGACAATAGGGTTTCATCGTGTTCCGGCTGATCCCGGGCATCATCGAGAAAGGGTCGGACCCGGCGAATAAGCTGATCGTCAAGGGCGATATACTCAATGTACTGTAAATTTGAGCGCGGATCGTTTGCTTGTGGATTTGCCCATCCCCCACGTACAAAGCCGACCAATGGGGTCTCTCCAGCAATCGGCGCCCTTTCGGAGAAGCCAAACCCGCCAATCATAACTGAGCGCTGACGCTCTCCAAATTCGTCTCGTACAAGACGTGGTGTCGCCTGCAGAAGGTCCTGCTTGATGATCAGACGCGCATACTGCCATTGTTCAACCCGGTCATCCGTCTCCCCCAATTGCTCGCGGGAATCCACCGCAAGCCGAAGGGCGACAACACCGGCACTCGACAAAAGTGCAAAAATAAAAAGTGCGATCAGTAACTCAACGAGCGTCAGGCCCGCTTGACGCCTCTTTCTTTGCAAAAATGTTCTGGCGAAGGGCACGCTTTAAGACCGCTCCCTCAAAATAACCGCCTGTCCAAGTGTTTGGCTTAGCGACTGGGACGAAGCAGGTGCCTGCGACTGTCCGGGGACTTGAGGCGCAAGCTGACGTCTCGCGGTATACGTCACACGCAATAGCCCTTCATTTACCTCAAGCGCCTCTCGCTCAATTACGTATGTCCTGCCACCAATCGTTTCTTCCAGTGTTTCTGTGCCCTCCGTCCGTCCTCTGATGGAAACCAAGTCATTGATGGCTTGATTGTCGATCGCAATGGACGCGAGAAGCCGATCTTCTGCAACCAGCAGAAAACGCGTATTCTGTCCAATAAATGAATAAACGCTGATGACAATCATAGCGAGGATAGCAAAGGCGATAAGCACTTCGATAAGCGTCAGCCCGTTTTGGCCTAAGCGGTTATGGCGGTCTCGATCTTGCTTCACTCTAACCACGGACAACTTGTACCTCGCGTGCTTCACTGATCACTACCCGCCAGCTTGAACCGGAAGTTTGAAAATTGATCTCGGGCAGAGGTGCTGCGCCAAAGGGATCAATGGCGTGATAGTCCCAGTCATTGTCGTCGACCCTCTCTTCGCCAAGGTCACTGTTTAGGCCGACACGGTTCTTCAAGAAAACGTCTTCGCTGAAAACAGAAATGACCGTTCCTGCGGCGGGCACTGAAGGCAGCACTACGCCCGACCCACTAAATAAAAAGGATGGCAGGCTCTCCCAGCCTTCCTCTTTGTAGACTTCAAATTGATACTCGCCCTGGCGAACACCAAGCCTCACTGGCGCCCCTGTCAAAACAACAAACGAAATCGCCTTGTCGAGTTCTGCGGCGAATTTGAGCGCTTGCTGTTTTGCCGGTGGGGTCCGCGGCGGCGCGTTCATGACAATCATGCCCGTGGCGAAGGCAAGGATCGCCATCACGACCAGCAATTCAATCAGTGTGATACCGGTCTGTCGTTGGTGTACTGATGACTGAGTTTCTATCGGTTTTCCACCCAATTGCCGATATCCGCGTTGAGCCCCTCACCGCCTATCTCACCGTCAGCGCCGAGTGAATAAATGTCGACAATGCCGCGCTCGCCTGGAAAGCGATACTGGTAGGGATTGCCCCACGGATCGAGAGGTACACCACCACGCAAATATCCCCCCTGACGATAGTCCTCTGGCCGCGGCGCGTCGGATGGCACGTTCACAAGCGCGGTCAACCCTTGCTCTGAGCTCGGATAATTGAACATGTCCAAGCGATACTGGTCGAGGGCCGTTTCAATCTGTCCAAGATCAATACGCACCTTTTTGACAGCCGCCCGGTCTCGTTCCGGCAAAATGTTGATGACCACAAGCGAGGAAATCAACGCCAAAATTGTCAACACAACAAGTAGCTCAATCAGGGTGATCCCCCGTTGTATTGTTTGGCGTTTTGTAACCGCAGTTCCCTTAGGAACTGAGCGATGAAAGAACATGGGCATCTCCTGATAGGAACCGGGACCTAGTGCCGGGTCCCTAATTAGGTCGTTAAAGTCTCGATTTTGATTTCCGCGATTTATTGCCCAGCAATACTATTTAATTGCAACATGGGCAGCAGGATCGCCACGACAATCATCATAACAACCCCGCCCATGATCACAATGATTGCCGGTTCAAGAAGCCGTAAGGCGACGTTAGACGTGGTCTCAAACTCATCCTCCAACTGACTTGCCGCATTGTCGAGCATCGCCGGAACAGATCCCGCCCGTTCGCCAGCTGCCACCATATGGAGCATCATGGACGGTAGGACATTTGCCCGCTTTAAGGATGCTGCCATGGACGCACCTTCCCTCACCTGAACGATCACCGCATCGAGTTTGTTTTTAATGAAGGAATTGCCGACGGTTTGCTTGGCCCCTCGAAGCGCATCGAGAAGCGGCGCACCGCCGGAGACAAGCGTTGCCAAAGTTCGCGCAAAGCGCGCGCCATCAAGGCCACGCAGAAGGCGGCCCAATAGAGGGAGTTTCAGCATAGCTTCATCGATTTTCAGTTTCATCGACGGCGTGCGCATGGCTTGCCAAAAAGCAATCCCGCCGAGGACGACCGCCCCAATCATGTAAAGTCCATAAGAGCCAAGAAACTCTGATACCCCGATCACAATTCGGGTCACGAGCGGAAGTTCTGCATCAAACGCTTCAAATTGAGCGATAATCTTTGGCACAACCAGTGTCATCAGCGCTGAGACCACAGCCCCCGCGACCAACGCCAAGGCAATCGGGTAAATCATTGCGCCTAGTGCCTTGTTTTTCATGGCACTGTTTTTCTCTAGCATGGTTGCCAGCCGCTCCAGGACTGGCCCTAGGTCACCGGATGTCTCTCCTGCCGCGACGACGGCTCGGTAGAGATCGGGAAAGGACTTTCGATCTTCGCCAAGCGCATCGGCAAATCGCCACCCTTCTGTGACACGCTCGCGCACGGACAGAAATCTCTGCCGGACACCTGGTTGATCCGACTGGAGAGCGATGGCTCCAATGGCTTCTTCAAGGGGAATAGAAGCTCCAATTAGAACGCTTAATTGGCGGGTAAGCGCAGGCAGCTGACGGGCCTTAATGCGCGCAGCTTTATCGGCCTTACCCGCTTCTGTCTTAAGGCGTTTCGTGGCGCTTGCCGCATCAAGCGCGACCGGTGTCAAGCTGAGGCGCCTTAGCTCCTGCCGCGCAAGCCTTGCTGTGTCCGCGGTAATCACGCCCTTCCGGGCGCGGCCTTGCGCATCCACGGCCTCGTAGTCAAACGATGGCATCTTCCTCGTCCTGGCGAACCACGCGCAGAACTTCCTCAATGGAAGTCATGCCCTCAATTACATGTTTAAACCCACATTTGGCCAGAGTATCCGCCGACCTAAAAGCGTGAGCAGCCATATCCTGTTCGCCAACCTGATCGTGGATCATCCGGCGCATGGTTTCATCCACGACCATCAACTCATAAAGACCAATCCGACCTTCATAGCCAGTATCACCGCAACGTCCACAGCCAACAGCGCGATGCACATTAGCGGGAGCACCGTCGGCTAGTCCCAAAAGCCGACGCTCGGTCGCATCCGGTTCGTAGGGTTCTTTGCAGTTCGGACAAAGGCGGCGAACGAGCCTTTGGGCCAATACCCCGGCGACAGTCGACGACAACAAAAACGGCTCTGCGCCCATGTCGCGCAGCCGGGTGATCGCGCCAACCGCTGAGTTAGTATGTACCGTTGAGAGCACCAGGTGTCCGGTGAGCGCTGCCTGTATCGCGATTTCTGCTGTTTCCCCGTCCCGGATTTCACCAACCATCACAACGTCCGGGTCCTGACGAAGAATTGCCCGCAAGCCAGTGGCAAACGTCATCCCAACCTTGGGGTCGATTTGGGTTTGGCCGACCCCGTCAATCGCGTACTCCACCGGATCTTCAACGGTAAGGATGTTCCGGCTTGGATGATTAAGGAGCGCAAGACCCGCATAAAGCGTTGTCGTCTTACCAGAGCCCGTTGGCCCCGTCACAAGGATAATCCCGTTCGGTCTCTCAAGAAGTTGGCGAAAACGAGACAAGGCATCAGCCGGCATGCCAAGCACATCGAGATCGAGACGCGCCTCCTCCCGATCAAGGATCCGCATCACAACCCGTTCCCCGAAGCGGGCCGGCAAGGTCGAGACACGCACGTCGACAGTTTTTCCGCCAAGGGCCAATGAAATTCGGCCGTCTTGGGGGATGCGCTTCTCAGCAATGTCGAGCCTTGCCATGACTTTCACACGGCTCACCAGCGCAGGCGCGACCCGAGCTGGTAGGGAAAGAATTTCCCTCAAGATACCATCAACGCGGAGCCTGATAGATATGGACTTCTCATAGGGCTCCACGTGGATATCAGACGCCTTTGTCTTGATGGCCTCTGAAATGACGCCGTTTATTAGACGAATGATTGGCGCATCGTCGTCACTGTCCAGAAGGTCAGCAGTGGTCGGAAGACCTTCTGCAAGGCTCGACAGATCATCGCCATCTTCATTCAAAGCTAGGTCATCTGTATCAAGATTGCTGGCAGAATAAATTTCAGATAACCGGCGATCGAACGCATCGCCAGGCATTTCCTCCAAAACAATTCGCCGTTGCAGGGCGCGGCGGGCCTCCAAGACGGCAAACGGGTCCGCTTTGCCGCGCATGCCCACCAAGGCTTTGCTCTCATCCTGTTCCAGCACAAGAAGTCCAAATTCCTTCGCAAAGGAATATGTGAAACGAGACAGAACGTCCGGGGCTCTTGATTCTGCGTTTTCCACGAGCGCGAAGCTCCTACTCGCCAGATACGTCGCCTTCCGGCGCGCCTGTCACTTGATAGATCAGCCGGTCAAGCTCGGACACGGCATCATCGCTGCGCATGAGCTCACGGGCTTTGATATAGTCCATTTTCCGCTGTGTGGCAGTGCGAGCATCATCACGACTGCGGATAATGGTGGGTTTAATAAACACGACAAGGTTACTCCGATCGCGTGTTCGACCGGTGGTTTTGAAGAGATTGCCGAGAACAGGTACATCGCCGAGCAACGGCACCTTGCTTTCGTTGATCTCATCAGTCTGTTCGATCAGCCCACCCAACACAAGCACATCTCCATCATCAACGAGAGCCGTCGTTTTGATCGCGCTTTTGTTGGTGATCAGGTCCGTTGAGGTATTGATGATTTGCCCTGCAACGCTTGACGTTTCTTGTTCAACATCAAGGGTAACGGTGCCCCCTTCATTGATCTTCGGTGTGACGTTGAGGATAACCCCAACTTCCTCGCGAGAAACGGTCCTGAACGCATTTGAGAAATTGTCTCCGATGGCCTCGCCCGTCGTAATCGGGATTTCCTGACCAATTGAAAGCTCAGCAGTCTGATTATCCAACGTCAACACTGAAGGAAGCGACAGAATTTGGGATTCCATATCGTCCTGGATGGCCGTAAGAACGGCGGCGAAGATCGTATCCCCGCTTTGGCCTGCCCCGCCAAGAGCAAATCCGTTTAATCCCAATAATGAGCCGAGCGCCGCCTCTAGAACGGGATTGTTAAAAAACGAATCCGTGGTGGTTGTGGTCTCGTTCCCATCGGCATCGGTTGTGGTTGTTGTCGTGGCGCCGATAAGTGAGGTCCCAGCAGCGGAAAGCAGATTCGTCTGCGCCGACGAAAAGCTTGTCGCGGAAAATGGGACTGCATTCTCGCCGTTTCCTGTTACCAGATATTGGAGGCCAAGCTCCCGTGCTGTGTCCTCTGAGATATTGACGATAATCGCTTCCACCAATACTTGCGCCCGGCGCACGTCCAATTGTGCCACTACGTTCCGTAGCGTTTGCTGAATGTTGGCATCACCGGAAATGATGACGGAATTGGTCGGTTTATGGAATGAAATTGTCGCCCGTTGCCCTTGTGTCGTCGCGACGGGCCCACCTTCTGCACCCGGCGAAGCGGGCTGAGCGTTTGCGATTTCGCGTAAGAGCGGTGCCATCTCTTCTGCGTCTGCATGGTCGAGGGCGATCACTGATAGGTCAGATTTGGTTTCCCCAATCCGGTCAAGCTCCGACACGACAGACGCCAGGCGTCCGATGACGGTTGGCTCTGCCCGAATGAGGATACTGTTAGATGCCTCTACCGGTACGACGGAAATGTTGGAGCCCTGCCCCCCACTTTCTTCAGAAATTTCGCGCGCAAGGTTCGTGACGACCTTTGAAACTTCAAGAGCAGATGCGTACTCGAGTGAAATTGTTCTGTAGACGGTGGTATCCCGATCAATCTGCGACAGGACTTTTCGAATGCGTTCAGAATTGTCTTTTACATCGACAAGGATAATTGCATTGCCACTTCGCACCGGCGTGACAACACCCCGTTCACTAATGATTTGTGCAAGTCCAGATACCGCCTCACGAGCGTCGATATGCTTCAGCCGGATGATTTGTGTAATGAGATCCCCATCACGGCCATCGCCAACGGGACCGGCAGCTCGGGCGCCTTCCTGTATCGGGATGATCTTGTAACTATCGCCATTAATGGGAGTTGCGGTCGCTTGTGTTACCCGCAATGCAGTCTGGAAAAGCTCCCATGCCTCGTCCGGGCAGACAGTGGCGTCAGGCCCCGACTTAATTGTGATCCGACCGTTCACCCGAGGGTCGATGACGAACTTCTTGCCTGTACGAACGGTAAATTCATCCACAACAACGCGGACTTCGGCGTCTTCAAAGTTAATAGCATCGCCGCACTCTTCTTGTGCGGCAACGGGACGACTAAGGAGAGCGGCCACTACCATAGCGCTCAGAAAGTATCGCACGACCTTACTCATAATACTTAATCGTCATCCTCGCTTTGCTTGCGCAAGGCTATTTCCAACGGGACAGTCACGCCGCCCCGTTCAACGGTGACCGCCACCGAAGACCGGTTCGCTAATGCACGCAATCGGCCAAACTCCGATACCAGATTGGAGCCGATTCGCCTGTTGTCGACTGCCACAAGGATATCCCCATCCTTAAGTCCATTTGCATTGAACACACTTGGGTCGTCGCCGGGTCTCAGCGCAAGCCTTACGCCATTTGCCCCCGGTTGCGGTACAACCTTCAGATGTTCACCGAGCTCAAATCCCGCCGAACCGCCCGCCACCGGAGTCGCGGATGTCGCAGTAGGCACACTTCCAGAAGCAGACGCCGTCACCTGGTTGTTTCCTCGGTCGCTGCCGCCGCCACTACTGGGCCTGCGTTTGCTATCGGATCGGCCGCGATTTGTGGTTCGCTCAGCACGATTGATCATGCGAAGTGACTCGCGCACGCCCCCCGATAGCAGAACGACTTGTTCGGCATAGACCTCATCCAGTGTGACACCGCGCCAGACTTCTTCTCCAACCCCGAACCTCGCTTGCTTGCCATCGGGGAGCTGAATTATGGCGCTGCTCTGGCCCTCTTCGCTTGGCCAAGCCCCGCGCAATACAAGATCAAGACTCGTTTCCGCGAGATCTGGTCCTTGATCAAGGACCGGCGCTGCCTCTTCAACAAGGTTCGCAACTGTCCGGAATGGATCAATCTCACCTGCATTTGTCCTATTTGAGGTAGACGGTATCGGACGCGCTATAGACGCAGCATCAGGCGCTACCTGTGAAACAGGTAACGGAGCAAACAACGTGTAGCCCAAAAGAATAAGCGCCAATCCGATCCCAATCGCGAGCACTCCTTCGACCCACTTGAGTGACGCGGAGATGGCCGCTTTAGGTGTTAATTGAGCCCCTGCCCGCTGCGGCGCGCGCAACGCCGGCAGTTTGACCGTTGGTAGATGTCGATCTGGCTCTGTCAAAGTTGTCACTTAAGGATCCCAGGCCGGGAAAGCTTCCAAAACGCAATACAAATCAAGGCTTCCCATATCACAGGACGATCAATGAAAACGACTCAAAAAACGGAAAACGCGGCTGCAGAAACCTGCAACCGCGTTAACCAATTTCGAAATCTCGTTTCGGTCTAGAAGCGACGCTTCAGACCAATGGAGAATGTCCGGCCGATGTCATAGGTGTCGAAGACTGTGCGGTCTACAATATCACCGTTAACAACGCTTACCTGCTGAGCGTCGTAGTCATCGCCTAGGATGTTGCGGATTGCGAGTTCAACATCATACTCGCCGCCACCGAGTTCGAGGGTCCGGTTCCAGACAAAGTCAACGAGCACTGGTGGACGTTCTACAACGCGGTTGTTCGGCGCACCTGATTCGATCAGGAAGATACGCTCACTCGCGTAGTTGAAGAGGACCGTCGCGCGCGAACGTGACTCAAAATCCTCGTATCCAATCTGGACGTTTGCAATGTGGTCAGATTGCCCTTGCAGGGAACGACCGCTTGCGACCGAAAGTGTTGAAGGCTGAAGAGTGCCGTTTGCAAGGAACACCCCGATCGGCGCAACACCACCATCAACATCTGATTGCGTGTAGGTGTAGTTCGTGATGAAAACGAGCTCTTTCGTGGACGCCCACTGACCGAGCCAACCTTCTGTGAACCACTCATCGACAGCGAAGTTCTTCTGGAACTCAAATTCACCGCCATAGACTTCAGCACTCTCAGAGTTCACGAACGTTGATCGTCCAACGTCACCGCCACCGAGAGCAGAGTTGGTGATTTCTTCAATCGGGTTCTCGATGTCTTTATAGAAGCCACCGATAGTGAGGAACTCACCGCGTGCGAAGTACCATTCAACCCGTGCATCGAAGTTGTCGATTTCAGAGTTTTCCAGGAACGCGTTACCGATC
The DNA here is from genome assembly GCA_038522945.1 of Pseudomonadota bacterium. Taxonomy (GTDB): domain Bacteria; phylum Pseudomonadota; class Alphaproteobacteria; order Caulobacterales; family Parvularculaceae; genus MED-G105. Next base: position 131,157 of record JBCBJV010000009.1, on the reverse strand, counting down.
GTCAGGATATCCGTATTCGGGTTGGTGAATTCAACCGGACCAATTTCACGGAACTGAGGACGAACAATCGTCTGAGAGAAACCAGCACGAAGCTGGAAGTTGCCCGTTGGGTTCCAAGTAATCGTAGCGGCTGGCAAGAAGTAGTCTTCGTCGATTGACGGCAGACCATCAACCAGCGAACCGCCCGTGATGAAAGCATCAGTGGTTTGCTCAGACGTTTCATATCGACCGCCAGCTGCCAGACGGAGGTAAGGTCCAAGTTCTACATCCACACCCGCGTAGGCCGCGTGGACTTCCAGATTACCGATGAAGTTATCCGGGTTGCCAAGGCCAATACCAGCCTGACGAATGTCGATCAGATTCGACCCGAGAACTGGCGTTGAATAGATCACGTCAATACGGCTATCGGCAAGCTCAGCAATATCGCCGTCAGCAAAATACTGGAAGCGACGGTCAGACGTAACACGTTCTTTATCCGTGTACGCATAGCCGGCTTTCAGCTCAAGCGCATTGTCACCAACATTGAGTGGCAGAAGAAGATCGAAACCACCACCAAAGTTCTGGTCGTCAAGACGCGTGAAGCGAAGGGTCGAAATGTCATTCTGCTGACCGGTGAAGTCATAACGGAACTCACCAGCGGCTTCGCTGAAGAGGTAAGAAACGCGACGTTCGTATGGTGCATCACGCGATGCTTCACCGTAAGCAATCCGCCAGTCAACAGTCAGATCACTTAGTTCTGGGAAGACGTGCTCGCCGTCACCCTGGAACTGCCAAACCTGACGTTCGAAGAATTCAGTGAAGTCGTTCCGCGTCCGGTTCCGGTCGTTGTTGATGCCTTCTTCGATCCGAGCTTCTTTTGTAGTGCTACGCAGAACCAAACCGGTGACGTTGATTTCGTGATTGTCGTAGATCTCAGCGCCGACCGATAGCAAACCATTGAGACCAACGTTCTGCTGGGTTGAGCGTACCTGAGCACTGGAACCCTGGTTGGTGTCGAATGACCCGTCAGCTGCGTTAACAGCGGTACCACGACGACGCGAGCCTTCGCGCGTCACAAAATCAGTGTCCAGCCCAATTGAAGCAACATAGCCGAAGGTGACTGCGCCGTCTTCGTTGAAGCGCTGACCGCCATTCAACCGGACGTTCCAGTTTGGCGCGGTAGGCTCTTCGAAAAGAACCAAAGTCGCGTCATTGTCGAGCGAAACGTCAATTGCGTTCTGCTCGTCTTCCGTCAGTGCACCAACATTAAGCTGCTGGTCAGTGAAGAACGGCTGTAATTCCGCTGGAACACTGCGGGTGCCATCGTCAAAGCCAAGCCAGTCAAGGTCGCCACCGTCGTAGGTGAGGCCATCGCGAGCTGTCGTCACCGTATCGAGGCCAACCCCGAGTTCAACTTCGAAGAAGTCTTCATCCGGAACCGACTTCGTGCGGAGATCGATCGCACTACCACCGAATTCAGCTGAGAACTCAGGCGAATACGTTTTTTGAACGAGCGAACCGCTCAAAACTGACGTTGGGAACAAGTCCAGCGGCGCAACACGGCGAAGCGGTTCCGGCGACGGCAGGGGGCTGCCGTTCAGGGTCGCTGAGTTGTAGCGCTCGTTCAGACCACGAGCGATCACGAACTTGCCGTCCGCGAGGGACAGACCCGTAACCCGCTTGAGGGCGTCCGCAATATTTGAGTCGCCTGTACGCTCAAAAGCGGCCTCATCGAGGACCGCCGAGATCTCAGACGTTGCTTTCTTTTCATCGGGGATGTTCACGCCGCGAACGACGATCTCATCGACTGCTTGAGCGAACGCACTTGTTGCTACGCCTGAGAGAAGCGTGGCCAGCGCCGCTGTCCTTAAACCTTTCATAGACCCCACCTTTTTAATCGCCCTATTGGGAAACGGGATAACATTCATTTGCAACTTCACAGCTTGGGTGGGACGGGTCGTGAACGACCCGTCCCTTCAATGTTTTGGCGATTAGAAGCCGATGGTCCAGCCGACGTACCAGTTGTCCGCATCATCTTCGACAGCGCCGATGTAGTCGACTGAGTCGAAGAAGCTGTTTGTACCGGAAAGGTCCGTCGCCGTTACAGCATTCTCGTTTGCACCTGGTACAAGAGCGGCCGTCGTGCCGTCGTCTGCACCAACTGTCAGCGTGCTGCTTTGAGCCAGAGCGTCACCATTAACGTTGTTAGCACCAACTTCCTCGAAGGCTGCGATCAACTCATCATCGAAGCCGTCTGGGGAGTCACCTATATCATCGTCATCGGTATCGATTTCCGTTGAGGAGTCTTCAAACGCTTCGTTGTTTTCAACGATGTAGACCGAACGGAAGTTCAGCAGATCACGAGACGTGGCGTTTAGAGCCGTAGCAGCGTCATCAATGTCCAGTGCAGCGTCTGCCCAGTTTGTGATGATGCCGTTGGCGTAAAGACCACCGGTACCGCGGCGAAGGACGTGACCTGTATCGCCGAAGCCGCCGCCCATGTTATCGCCGAAGCCAACATCCGTCAGACCGCCGATGAAGGTGTAGTTCGAGATCGTTGGGTTCGAACGCGGCGTAATATCGTTGTCACCGTTGCGGTTGTCAGCTTCGATACCGCGGTCGCCAGCACCTTCACGGGTCTGAACTACGATGGCGTACTGAACGTTACCGGTCCAACCGTCGGTCCAATCAAGCGAGTCATCACCAGCTCCGGTAACGATGACGTTACGGGCATTTGCCGTTCCACCGAACCATTCGATGCCGTCGTCCAGGTTGTTGTGGACCTGGATGAACTCGTAGTCGCCGCCATTGCCTACGCCTTGGAAGGCGATACCGTTGAGCTCGTCTTCGTCGTTCACCCGGAAGCCAGCGTACTGTACGCGGGTGTAGAAGATGTCACCTGAGTCTTCAGTTGGATCTTCACCACCGAAGAGGCCCGAGTTACCTTCGCCGAACTTGACGCAAGCAACGGTGCCGCCCGTCTGGGTGTCGTCGTTACAGTCGTTGATCGGTGCGTTACCAGAGATAACCAGACCGCCCCACTGACCGTTGTCAGAAGCGATATCAACGTTGCCTTCAACGTCCTGACGGCTTGTGAAGACGACTGGCGCTTCTGGCGTACCGAGTGACCGGATCTGCGAACCACGAGCGATAACAAGGTAGTCGCTGCCGCCGGAACCGAAGACAGTGACGCCAGGGTTAATCGTGATCGTCGCAGAGTTGGCGTTATCTTCACCGATAAAGACAGCACCCTGAAGCTGGTACAGATTACCGCGTGTCAGCGTGATGTCGGAAGTGATTGAGCCCGTCGCAGAGAGCAGGCAAACACGCTCTTCGTCGCGTCCAGCTGGTACGGCTGTGTTCGTGAGAACCGTACCTTCTGGGCAAGCTTCTGCAACTGCACCACCGGCGCCGGTGACGCCGTCCAGACCGATGGTCCAGCCTGCAGCCCAGTTGTCAGCGCTGGTGTCAGAAGAACCGCTTGGGAATGCACCGATGTAGCTTGTTGCTTCAAGGAAGCTGTCGAGCGTCGAAGCATCGAATGCGGTGACCGCGTCTTCGGTTGGGCCTGGGAACACACCATCAAGCGTCGTTGCCGCAGCGATCGTGTTGTTTGCGTCTGCCGCGAAGAGAGCCTCGATGTCATCTTCAAAGCCGTCTGGGGAGTCACCGACATCATCATCGTCAGTGTCGATTTCCGTCGAAGAACCTTCGAAGTCTTCGTTATTGTTCGCCAGAAGCAGTGAGCGGAACGTCAGCTCGCCCGTACCGATCTGATCGACTGTGGCTTGGTCGTCGAGGTCGATAGCAGCATCCTGGAAGCCCGTGATGATACCGTTGACGTAGTTACCAGCCGTACCACGACGAAGAACCATCCCCGTGTCGCCAGCTGCGCCACCGATAAAGGTGTAGTTAGCGAAGTTCGGGTCCGAACGAGGCGTAATGTCGTTGTCGCCATTACGGTTGTCGGCTTCGATGCCGCGGTCGCCGCGGAGCTCGCTCTGCTGAACGACTGCGAACTGGATGTTACCAACCCAGCCGTCTGTCCAGTCGTAGCTGTCGTCGCCTGCGCCGGTGACAACTGCGTAGCGAACGTTCGTCGTACCACCGAACCATTCGATACCGTCATCCAGGTTGTTGTGGACCTGAATGAATTCAGCCGTACCGCCGTTACCGGTGCCTTGGAATGCGATGCCGTTCAGCTCGTCTTCGTCGTTCACGCGGAAGCCAGCGTACTGGACACGGACATAACGCAGCGTGCCGAACGTATCAGCTGGGTCAGCGCCACCGAAGAGGCCTGAGTTACCTTCGCCGAACTTGACGCATTCCACCGTGCCACCAGCTTGGGTGTCGTCGTTACAGTCGTTTATCGGTGCGTTACCAGAGATAACCAGACCGCCCCACTCGCCGTTAGCGTCCGTATTTCCGCCTGATGAAGCATCATCAGCGCTGCCGTCAGCAAGGTCGGTCGCAGACGTGAAAACGATCGGCGCGGCAGCCGTACCAGATGCATTGATCTGTGAACCGCGTGAGATAACGATGTAGTCGTTACCCGAAGCACCAAAAAGCGTTGAACCAGGAGCAATTGTCAGCGTTGATGAGTTTGCGTTGTCGTTGCCAACGAATACAGCACCGTCGATTGCGTAGGTGCCTTGAGCGAGGGAAACGTCAGACGTGATCGTTCCGCCAACGAGGGCACAGGCATCAATCGTTGTTCCATCAACAGTCAGGTTCCGCGTCTCGGTGCCTGCAGGGCAACCAGCCGCGGGAATGAAGTCGAGGTCAGCAGTTGCGTCGGTCGTATCATCGGTGCCACCGACAGTAACAGGACCAGCATCGCCGAGCGAAGCAACGTCTGCATCGGAGCAAGCCGCGACAAGGCCGAGGGCGCTGCCGAGTAGGAACAAAGAACGAAGTTTGGGTTGTAAGCGCATATGAGAAAACCCCCGCGAGGTAATGACGCGTTAAACGGATAGGATGCCGCCCCACGCGTCATCCATGGCCGCGCCGGGTATTCCTCTTTTGTAAAGCCTGCGTGACGAATTTATTTCAGTTCTGTGACAGCACTCATTGAAGCCCGCTTGGCACAGCGCAACCAGATCGTCTTGACGGAGCCATCTATTCAAAATTCATGGCTTTATTGAAGTTTTGCCAAACGCGTGACAAAGACATGACCGCAAGTCAGCAAACGGAATTTCCATGGATTGGGGCATTTATGTAACGGCCAGCTTGGTTGGGCTGGTCTTGGGAAGCTTTTTGAACGTGGTGATTCACCGGGGGCCAGTCCGCTGGGGCTTGATTGATCCATCGGAGCGACCCGGCGGACTGGCGCGGCCTCGCTCCCATTGTCCAGCATGCAAAACGCCGATCCCCGTGGCCCACCTGATACCCCTCATCGGCTTCGCTCTGGCCAAGGGCCGCTGTCATGCTTGTGGGGACCGCATAAGCTGGCGATATCCTATTGTGGAGCTACTTGGAGCCCTTGCGGTTGCAGGTGCGGTTGTTGTGTTCGGCCCAACAGTCGAAGCGGGCCTTGCCGCAATATACCTACTCACTCTGATCGCCCTTGCCGGAATAGACTTTGAAACCGGCTTTCTGCCGGACGCCTTGACCATCACCCTCATCGTCGGTGGTCTCGCCGTGAACACCGTCGATATTTTTGCGCCAGCGCCGGATGCCGTGATCGGCGCCCTGGCGGGTTACGTGATCTTCGTTGCCGTCGAACTTGCCTACCGCCAGATCAGAGGACGCGACGGGCTCGGACGCGGCGATGCAAAGCTACTCTCTGCTATCGGCGCCTGGCTTGGATGGACCTATTTGCCCATGGTGGTCCTGATTGGATCGCTTGCCACACTGGCTATCGTCGGCATCAAGTCGGTGAGCCAAAAAGTCAGCTACAAGGATGTCGCTATCCCTTTCGGTCCTGGCCTCGCCTCTGCAGGCTTCTTGCTGCTTCTGGTGCCCGTCGGGTTTTGAGGTTCTCGAAAACGGCGGGAAGCTGATCCTCAACCAGCTAACAAATCTACTTGCCGGCAAAAACGGGCGCGCGCTTTTCACGCAACGCAGTAACGCCCTCTCGGCAGTCGTCGGTTTTGATGGCGGTCCGCTGCAACATGGCCTCTAACGCCATGGCATTTTTTAGTCCGTGCTCAAACGACGCGCGGAAGGATCGTTTTGTCAGCCCCATGGCAAGAGGCGCGCGTTGTGCAATCTCGCCAGCCCAGGCCAAAGCATCATCGACAACGCTTTCCGTTGGCACCACCCGGTTGACCAGTCCCAGATCCAGAGCTCGATCGGCGCCAATCTTCCGCGCTTCCACAGCATATTCATATGCCCGCGCGTAGCCGATCTGTTGGGTCAGGAGCCAAGACAAGCCGCCATCGGGAACCAGCCCAATATTTGCAAAAGCTGACATGAGGTATGCGTCCTGTCCAATAACCCGCAAATCGCAGGTCAAGGCGAGTGTCATGCCGATCCCAGCCGCGGGGCCGTTAATCGAAGCAATGATCGGCGTTTCACCGCCTTGCATCACCGACAGAAATGCCCCGTACTCCGCATTGAGTTGATCCTCGACATTTCGACCACTCATATCGGTGATATCAGCGCCGGCGCAAAAACCCCGTCCCGCACCCGTCAGAACAATGGCTCGAACGTCAGCATTGTTGGTCGCCTCACATAATGCATCTAGGAGCTCTACGCGCTGCGCGGTATCAAATGCGTTCAACGCATCCGGGCGGTTCAGCGTAATCAGGCAAACATGATCACTCTTCATTTCGGACAGGACAGGCATAACGTTAAGTTCCTTATTGTCGATGGTTCGCCAACATTATGGTTGCAAAGCCGCCAACAAAAGCACCAGGCGCAGTTACTACCTTCTGCTAGAAACGAGGAACCACCCAGTCGGTAAGACTATCCGATGGCATTTATCATCAGCATACCACTCAAAACGGCAGAGATGATTGACGCAATGAGCGTCATGATCGGCATGGCCCCGTCCCTTTCCTGGGTCAGTCTTGAAGTGCATTGCGGTTGAAGGCGCAGGTCACACCTACCAGCAACAGGCGGATCAGGATCGCTGCGGTCATCGCGACGGTAATCCAGAAACCGAAATTGGCAGCCAGTGCTTGAGACACAAAGATCCAATTCAACATGAGAGCACCCCCATGAAGGGAGAGGATCCAGCCAAATTGGCGATTTACCCGTTGGGAAAAGGCTGTTTTGGCAAGCGTTGCTTCCATTGCGGCGACTTGTTTGGGGATAGCGTTGCCACAAACAAGAAAGATTGCCCCAAGCCCAATCCCGGCAATTCTGTCGGTTAATGGCGTCTCGCCAAGATTTTCAATTGCAGAACTTGCCAAGGCTGCGAGGATCAAGAGTGACGCTAGCTTAAGCGCATTGATCGGCGCTCTTGGCAGTTGCTTTTTTCCATCTTTAGGCGCGTTCCCTTCAAGCTGATGAACAACCGCGATCAGCACGAATGGCGTGAGCAGTCCCGCCAACCAGAATGGCCAGCCGTGAGGCCGAACAACAATGTTGGCCGCGCCAAACACCACAACGAGGACCAGTATACTGATCATATCAACGGAAAGAATTCTGCCTGCTTTTTCCACTTTTTTATCTCCTCAAGAACTTTCTTCCGTTTGCGGTTTGTCCAGGGCGGCCGAATTACTAAGCGGTGTCTGCGAAGGAACGACGTCAAGCCCCACCGCTTTTGCAAACTCCATGAGTGCTTCCTCGAGGACAGACATTTGCAGGTAGTAGATGAGCTGCTTCCCCTGGCGTTCTGCCGCGATCAGGCCCGCCTCCCGAAGTACTGAAAAATGGGCGGACATTGTTGGCTTTGAGACGTCAAAGTTGTCCGCCAACTCGCCTGCCGTCATTGGCCTGGTTCGCAATAGTGCGAGGACTTGACGCCTTATCGGATCAGACAATGCCTTGAATACAAGCTTCATATTTCGAATTTTAGCTAAATATCTAATTGATGTCAAGGAATCGGCGCCTCGTCATCAAAGAAGCTGTTGCGCGCAAGTCGCATCGTGGTTGCCGGCGACCTAGAGACCACCGCGGTTAACCTCTGGTTAACCAATCCGAATCAGCTTCGAGGACTTAAGAATGCGGGGGCATTGAAGAAGAAGATGAGCAAGGTTGATCCATCCCTACAAGAGCTATTCATCAAGCTCGGACGCACGCCTGCAGAACGGTCCGCCAAGGCGTCATCGGTTTTCCGACAACTCCGGGCAGACGGCGAACACGATTTGCTAAAGTCGATGTTGGGCGCCCCTGCTCGCTTGGACTTGTCGGAACATGCGAAGAAGTCTGCCGCGACCAAAGAAGCAAGCGAAGCCGACCAAGACTGATTTGAGTTGACGCAACAAGAAAGACCCCAGCAAAGCCGGGGCCTTTGTGCATTGTAGCGGCTGTCGTGACTATCGTTTTGAGAACTGGAAGCTCCGACGGGCTTTCTTCCGTCCATACTTTTTCCGTTCGACAACGCGGCTGTCACGGGTCAGGAAGCCACCCTTTTTCAGGGCTGATCGAAGTGTCGGCTCATAGTATGTCAATGCTTTTGCAATCCCGTGGCGCACGGCCCCAGCTTGTCCGGAAGGGCCAGAACCCGTAACGGAACAAAACACATCATACTGATCATTGCGCTCAGCGGCGATTAGAGGCTGCTTGATGATCATCTGGAGAACAGCACGGCCGAAATACTCCGTGTGATCTTTTTTATTGACGACGATCTTGCCATTGCCTGGCTTGATCCAAACGCGAGCGATGGCAGTTTTCCGTTTGCCCGTCGCGTAAGAGCGCCCGAGGGAGTCGATTTTCGGCTCCGGCAGGACATCTTCGATTTCTACAACACCGGCATCCGCGGCGACGTCTTTCAGGTCTTCTAAGGTCGTTGTGCTCATGGGGTCCGTCACGCGTCTCTTTTGTTTTTCGGGTTCATGGCAGCTATGTCCAGCACTTCAGGCTGTTGAGCTTCATGAGGATGATCGGTACCGGCATAAACCCGCAGGTTTGTCATTTGCTGACGGGCCAAAGGAGACTCCTTTGGCATCATCCGCTCAACAGCTTTGGTGATAACCCGGTCAGGATGTGCGCCGCCAAGGATCTTCTCCATGGTGCGTTCCTTGATCCCGCCCGGATAGCCCGTGTGCCAGTAGAACTTTTTGTCTTTCAGCTTGTTGCCCGTAAAGACGACTTTGTCTGCGTTAACGACAATCACATTGTCTCCGCAGTCGACATTCGGGGTATAAATCGGCTTGTGCTTGCCGCGCAGGCGCAAGGCGATAAGGGAAGCAAGACGACCAACAACGAGTCCTTCGCCGTCGATCAGCACCCACTTCTTATCTACCTCGCCCGCTTTGGCGGTATAGGTCTTCATGTCTTTAGCTATCCTTTGAATGCGCACGCGCGCCGCTTTAGAACGCGCTGCGATTGGGCCGTGGGAATAGCCACCTGCATGCATGTCGTCAACAAATTTTTTAAAACGTAATGAAATCAGTATTATACGAGTGCGGTATTATGATACCACAATATTTTGGCCGTTTTCGCAATTCACTCCATTAGGCGATAAACCATGCTGCGTGCGGTTGGTGGCAACGAAGAGAGTCGCATGCATCCAACCCGGAGCGATGGGCGCTTTACGCAGCAGCAAAAAGCGCTAAGGGCATAAAGCTAGAATTCGATGATGTCAGAGATGGGATGTTACGACATGAACAAGATCAATTGGCGGGTCATCGCGGTCGGAGGGCCATATCTCTTGTTGGCAGCCTGCGGCGACCAAGGATCGATTGACCAGCCGACTGCCGAAGGGGATCCGGTGGTTCTGGAACAACCACCCTCAGACACGCCGCAGACCGCGCCTAATGCTGCAGCAACGGCGACTGATGCCTACACCTTGCCTGCGCCGGCAAATGCCATCGGCATGTGGTCCCATCCTACACTTTCGTTCAATAGCCTGATTTTGTCCTTAAGCAGAAAGGGCCTGACGGCATTAAACATTGAAGACGGCACGGATGTCCCCACCCTGATCAATGTGGCTGGGACAGACTTAGCAATCGGATACGACGGTCGCGGCGCCGGCGCGCAAGGATACGCGGTGGTCTTCGATGCGTTAGCCAATAGTGGCCAGTTGGTTTCGATCGACAATATGACCCGGACCCTGTCGACCGTAGGCAGCTTTGAGCTAGAAGCGGAAGGTGTTTGCATCATTGATCAGGAAACTGACCGTCTTGTTGCGTTTGGTGATGGTGCCGCGCGGTACTATTCATTATCAGCAGGCGGACTTGATAATGCGGCGCTCTTTTCAGTGCGGCTGCCGGAAGACGTGATTGCTTGTACAAGCCGTCCGGACACAGGTTCGACGTTTTACCTGACAGCATCCGGCTCGATTTTGAAACAAGCGGGCGAGGAAGCCCCGGACTTGCTCGCTGAAACGGGCATTGTTTCTCCCACAGGCATTTCGATTTCGCTAAGGGCCTCGGAGGCCTCCGGAGACGAACGCACACTCTCCGCCACGCTTGGCGTCATGGACAAATCCAGTGGCACCCTTTCACTCTTTGACACCGCGGACGGCCATGCGCTGGGCACGCTCTCCATTCAGGGCACATTCGATTTCGGGCCAGTGACCCGGGCCGACAGCTTTGCCATCGGGTTCGATAACTATGGGGCTGTCTATCGGGATGGTGTGCTGACAGTTTGCTGCGGCACAGGCGACGATCCAACTCTGACGATCGTGCCATGGAACGGCATCCTGACGGCACTCACTCAACCGCTTGGCTCAACGGTGAGCGCACGGGATGTCATACCGGAGGCAGAAACCGGATTTGAAATCGAAATAGACCTGCCAAGTCCGTGAGCGCCGTAAATGGTGGCGGCAAATAAGATCAAGGCACCGAATTGATGGGCAAGCCCCATCCAGATTGGCGTGCCAGCTAGCAGTGTCACGATACCGAGCAACATTTGGCTGGAGGCAACCGCCCCGATTGCTAGCGCCGGCGTTCTTAAGAGCGACGCGCGATGCTGCCACGCGACAGTAACCGCAAGCGAGACGACCAGATAGGCACCGATGCGGTGGTTAAACTGGACAGCCTCAATGGTCTCAAAAAGATCATTGAAGCGAGCGTTTTCACGGAAGTAGCCGCGCGGCACGAACCTACCATCCATCAATGGCCAAGTGTTATACGTCAGCCCCGCCCTCAAGCCAGCAACAAAGGCGCCAAGGATAATCTGCCCAAAGACAAAAACTGGCAGCAATGCAAGCAAAGGCGATTGGATCGAGTTTTTCCTCTGGGTGCTGATCAGGCCGAGGCCGACCCAGAACATGGCGCCAAACAAGAGCATTGCCATGCCCAGATGGGCCGCGAGGCGATACTGGCTCACATCTATCCGCTCAGAGAGCCCCGATGAAACCATCCACCATCCAAGAGCCCCTTGAGCACCGCCAAGCAAGAACAATCCAAACAGCTTCAGCGCCAGGTGACGGGTCAAAAGTCCCATGGACAAAAAGGCAACAAAAGGCACGAAAAAGGCGATTCCAATGAGACGGCCGAGAAAGCGGTGCCCCCACTCCCACCAGTAAATGACCTTGAACTCATCAAGGCTCATCCCCCAGTTGACCTGTTCGTACTCCGGGATTGTCTTGTACTTCTCAAACTCATCGAGCCACATGGCTTCAGACAAAGGGGGAATGGCCCCTGTCACCGGGCGCCACTCGGTAATTGAGAGCCCAGAATCCGTCAGCCTTGTCGCCCCGCCGACCATGACCATAAGGGCCACCAGGGCACACATCAAAAAAAGCCAGATCGCAACGGGGCGCTGTCGCATCTGACAGGGGGCCTCTAGGAAGAGCCCATCAAGAAATCGGTTTTGTCTCATGGGAAGGAAATAGGGCAGCAGCGCTCGGATTTCGCGTGGCGCGACGTCGCGTTGCTTTGACCGCGGTTAAAGAAACCGGTACGGATTTTTGAGACTTTTCAACCGGAAGCACCCATGGCTCCAAGACAAAAGAAACTCCTCGGCTTGTTCGTCCTTGTTCCCGGGGTGACGCTATATATGTTTTTGGCAGCAGCCATTGGCGAAAAGCTGCCGAGTTTCTGGCCCCTCCAGGTGCTCTATTTCACCATTGCGGGGCTCGCCTGGGCCCTACCAGTCAAATATTTGATCACCTGGATGAACAGTGACCCGAAAGCCGAGTGAGCTAAATCCCCCGGTCAGATCCCGATTTTCCATTTGGAAACGCCTCCTTAAGGCAAATTATCTAGCCTCTGCGGTTAACGAGCGGAGTGCATATGTTCGAAAAAGGGGCCCAGGCGCGAACGAAGTTCGAGACGTCCGTCACCATTGCGTTGGCGGATAACCAGCTTTTCGACGCCATTGTCTTTCTTCGTCCAGACGAGAGGCTGATTGACCTCCTAAATGATGAGCGCAACTTTATCCCCGTCAAGCGACTTGACGGAAAAACGATTATTGTTGCCAAAACCAACATCGTGTCTGTCACTGAACGCTACGCCAGCGACGAAGCTGATCACGAGGCACCTGACGAAACAGCGCACACTTTTCATTTTGCAGATGCCATCGGCCATCAACCAAATCCTGATGGGGAAGATCTAGGCGGTTCGAATACTAGCGAGGATAAGCAAAGCGACGAGAACCCCATCCCACACAAACGCCGCCGCACGTTCGATCCCTACAAGACCCTCCGAGTGTCGCCGGACGCGTCGCTGGAAGAGATACGCCGCGCTTACAAGGCACGGATAAAGGCGGTCCATCCGGACACGCTGTCAGGCCTCGATGTCGACGACGAGATTTCCCGGGCAGCAATCCTGGCAACCCAAAAGGTCAATCATGCCTATCAGCGGATTGTGCGCGAACGCCAGGCGGAAGAGAACGGCGAAGCCCCAACGGACGGGCATCCAGGCGCGAGTGAATCTGCAGCCTAGACGCGTGCGAATTACCTCGGCCTCATGCCGGGTCGCAAACGGCAAGCATCAACTTGCTTGATGTCATCAACGCGGGCCTTGCTGCTGCTGGCCACCGAGCCCACCGGCGGGAAGCTGACCAACATTGCCAAGCAGCTGCTCCCAGAACGAAAGCTCCTTGCCGCGGGTCGGCGTTACTTTAGAGACCATTTTCAAATCCACAGTGCGCTCCAGGCCAACCGTCTCGACCTTCTCGACAACACCCTCATCGTTGAAATGGAAAGCAACAACTTCCTGGGAAGTGATTTCTGGCCGGAAGAAGGCCCGCGCCTCATCGCGATTGGCGATGTAATACCAGCGATTATCGCCAAAAACCCCTCGAACCGAAGGCTCGCCATATCTTGCAATGACGCTTTCTTTCGTATCGACATTCTCACGGGCGGTAAGCTTGGTCTCACCCCGCTCCAATACATAACCATGTGCCGAGCGCACAGAAACACAACCCTCAGCGGTTAAGGCTGCGGCTAGTACGGCAATCACGGCTAAGGGCTTAAATGTCGACATCACTACTCTACTTGCCTCAAGATACTGGAAATGACGGTCGCGACCGCCAACGCGGACAACTCGCCCTTTTTGGCCGCAGTTGACCGCCGTTGCAAGGCTACCTAGGTGGGTTGCGAAACGCAATTTCGAGAAACGATGATCTTTTCATTCTTCAAAAAAGACCCCACCGCTGAAGTTGCGGTTTCCCTCTACCAAGAGATCGTTGCGGCCGCGCGACGTAGGCACTTTTATGCCGAATGGCAGGTACCCGATACGCCGGTCGGGCGCTTTGAGCTATTGAGCGTGCACGTCTACCTAGTATTGCGCCACCTGAAAGAGCAAGGCGACGGGTATCGGTCATTGTCCCAAGCATTGTTTGACGTGTTCTTCAAAAATCTCGATGACTCTCTGCGCGAAATGGGCGTTGGCGACCTGTCCGTTGCTCGCAAGATCAGAGGGCTGGCGGAGGCTTTCTACGGTCGGGTTGGCGCCTACGGTTCGGCGCTCGACGACAGCAATGCCGGAGATCTGGCAGACGCTCTGTCCCGCAATGTCTACGAGACCGAAAAGGCAGTTTCTGCCCCAGACCTCGCAAAGTATGTAATGGCGGCCCAGGCCTCCCTTGAAGACCAGGCTCTCACCGAGATCTGCAAAGGGCACATCCAGTTTCCTAATCCGGCGACATAATCGGATTGAGCAATGAAAAACAAACGGCAACAAGACGCTGAGCCGGGCATTTCTGATCCGGAAAAGATCACTGCGAGCCTTTCTCCCGCCGAACATCCCATTGGGTCGGTAATCGACTTGGCAAGCGCCGCAGATACCAACCGGGTCCTTAATTTCGCGGCAACAGAGGAACAGCTCGAGACTTTAGCCGTCCGCCTCCAGGTGGTGCGCGCTACGCTCTTGAATGGGCAAGGAACCATATCTGCCGACAAGGGAGGATTCGTGGTTTCTGGCACAATCGAGGCAAAACTGACCCGAACTTGCGTGGCAAGTCTTGAGGACGTCAATGAAGAGATTAGCGAGCCGTTTGTCTTACGTCTCTTTCGCGAGGCGCCAAGCGACGATGAGGCGGAGGAACAACTCGATGATTGGGATGTCGTGGAAGGAGATCTGATCGATTTCGGGGAACTGATCGTCCAACAGATCGCGCTCGCTATGGAGCCTTATCCACGCAAAAAGGGCGCACCTAGCTTGGCAGACACTTACGGACAGGACGCCCCCGCCTCTCCGTTCGCCGGATTGAAAGCGGCGCTTGACGCCGACGCAAACTCACAATCCGGCACCACTTCGACACCGGCGCGCAGGCCGAAGGATGAGGATTGATCTAGTTGATGTCAGACCCCAGCCGAGAAGGCATCCGGAGATCTGCCTGTCAAAATTCGCCTCACCATCCCGTCAACAGGCTGATTCCACCTTTGCGCCGAGCCCCCGAAGGATGATAAGCCCCTGTTGTTTCGGCGCTAATGCGCGGGTAGCAGAGACTATATGAATTCTACCACCTCGACCAATCCTGAACCGGGCGGGCTCCGCTTAGCCGTAGATGCCATGGGGGGCGACGCGGGCCCAGCGCCAGTGGTTGCAGGCGCAGCGCAAGCCCTTCGAGATGGCCTTAACGCCGAGATGCATTTTTTCGGGCCGGAAGCCCAATTGCGCCCCCTGCTCGATGACCAGCAAGAACTGGCCAGTGCCAAGATCTTCGATGCCGACAGTGTCGTCTCCATGACCGATAAGCCGATGCATGTGCTTCGGCGTGGGCGTGACACTTCCATGTGGAAGGCCATTGAGCACGTCACAAACAATGCCGCGCATGGCCTCGTTTCCTGCGGCAACACCGGTGCCTTGATGGCAGTCGCTCGCCGACAACTCGGGATGATCGAGGGCATCGAACGACCTGCGATTACGGCGATTTGGCCCACCCCAAAAGGAAGGTCCGTCGTTCTGGATGTTGGCGCCAATGTTGAAGCGGATGAGGAGCAGCTTGTTAACTTTGCCATCATGGGTGAGGCATTCTTCCGTGCCCTGACCGGTAAGGAGCGCCCGACGGTAGGGCTCTTGAACGTGGGCTCTGAAGAGCTCAAAGGCCATGAGTTGATCCGGCGCGCGGCAAAGACCTTGCGCGAGGCTGACCCGGCGATGGCATTTTCAGGCTTTGTTGAAGGCAATGATATTTCACTGGGGGCTGTTGATGTGGTTGTCACCGACGGTTTCACCGGCAACATTGCTCTTAAGTCCGCCGAGGGCGCCGCACGATTGGTCGGTGGCTGGATGAAAGAGGCCCTGACTGCGAACATTCTTTCTAAGTTGGGCGCGCTCTTAATGCGTCGGCAGTTGGGCGTCCTGAAAGATAGGATAGATCCATCTTCGGTTAACGGGGGCGTTTTTCTGGGCATCAATGGCGTTGTCGTGAAAAGTCACGGCAGTGCCGATTCTAAAGGCGTCTCCAGTGCCATCTCCATGGCGGCTCAGCTTGTGGGCAAGGGGTTCCGCAAGGAAGTTGCCGAAACCGTGGCTTTGGTGAAAAGCCGACGCCACGACGTGCATGAAGGAACCGAGACGACCTCGACACCGTCTGATCGTCCGGAGCCAGATGTTCCGCAGGCGGCGGAATGAGATTTTCTGTCCATGTGACCGGGTGCGGCGGGTACTTGCCGGAACGCATCATCACCAATGATGAGCTTGCTTCGAAAATCGATACAAGTGATGAATGGATCCGTACACGAACTGGAATTCATGAGCGGCACATTGCAGCCGAAGGCGAGGTTACATCTGATCTTGCGATGAATGCAGCAAGGCAAGCGCTGGTACACGCCAATCTGCGTGCGAGCGATATTGATCTGATCATTGTTGCCACCGCTACACCGGATCTAACCTTCCCCGCTACTGCTGCCATCGTTCAAGGCAAGCTCGGCGCGGGTGCCGGTACGGCGTTCGATCTACAGGCGGTGTGCACCGGATTTGTTTATGCCCTCTCCACTGCGGAAAAGTTCCTGGCGAGTGGCCAAAACAAAAAGGCCCTTGTTATTGGGGCTGAAACTTTTTCGCGGATCCTCGATTGGGGTGATCGGTCAACGTGCGTACTCTTTGGAGACGGCGCAGGAGCAATGGTCCTGGAGGCTGTTGAAAAATCAGCCGATACGGATGCAAACGATGGCACCGTTTGTGAAACTGGCATTCTGGGAAGCTATCTTCGCTGCGAGGGATCGCTTGTGGATCTTCTTTATGTCGATGGCGGCGTCTCATCCACACAATCAACTGGGCACCTGCGAATGGAGGGCAACAAGGTCTTCCGCGAAGCAGTAGACAGGATTTCCGGGGCAATGGTTGAAGTTGCGAAACAGGCCGGCATCAAACCGAACGAAATCGATTGGTTTGTTCCCCATCAAGCCAATGAGCGGATTATTGCCGGGGTCATCAAAAAGCTCGATCTCAAGATCGATCGGGTGGTGTCGACCATTAAGGGCCATGGCAACACATCTGCCGCCTCGATCCCGCTTGCATTCAATACAGCAGTCCGGGACGGGCGTATAAAACGCGGCGATCTCGTGATGATTGAAGGAATGGGTGGGGGCCTAACTTGGGGCGCCGCCCTCTTTAGATACTGACGAGCCCTATCGCTAGACCAGCCACTAGCCCAGGGGCAAGTGAAGGCAAGACGTCAGCCCGGCTGGAAAGCTGCAAATAAATTCAATCAGTTGTTGATTGGTCCCAACGCTTCGGATTAAACTTTGCTGAAGCAATAACGGAGGGTTAAATGAGCTCAGGGACGGTTACACGGGCCGACCTCACCGATGCGATTTATCACTCCCTAGGCATCTCGCGGCACGAATCGTCTATCTTTGTTGAGCGCATATTGGATGAAATATCTGCTGCGCTGGAACGGGGAGAGACTGTGAAAATCTCATCATTCGGCACCTTCACCATTCGCGATAAGAAACTGCGCATGGGCCGTAATCCAAAAACCGGCGAGGAAGTGCCGATCACACCGCGCCGGGTGATTTCGTTTAGGGCATCGAATGTGCTCAAGGAACAAATCAACACGAACCTTACTCAATCAGCGTCGCAAGCTGCTGAATGACCTTCTGCGTTTGTGCCGGCCGCCCTTCCCGCCAACGATTGGCTCGATTGCTTAATATGGGTCTGTGTCGAGCCACAGGGCGGTAACAACCCACTTAAGGACCCTATCGCTAACAGTCCGTAATCTGAACACCGATGCCATCAGTCAAGAAATCAGCGGAAGCTTTTAGAACCATCAGCGAAGCAGCTGATGAGCTTGATGTGCCGCAGCATGTCCTACGCCATTGGGAAGATGTATTCGGACAGATAAGACCGATGAGGCGCGCTGGTGGGAGGCGCTATTATCGCCCAGTAGATCTTGATCTGTTAAGAGGGGTGCGCGTTCTTCTGTATCAGGAGAAATACACGACCAAAGGCGTGCAAAAAATCCTTAAAGAAAATGGCGTGAAATATGTTGGTGACATTGGCCGCGCGGCAGCGTCGGGACAGCCGATTGATCTGCGCAAGTTAGCCGACTCAGAGAAGCAGCAGCCGGATGTTGACAGAGATCAATCAGGCGCGACGTCACAGACGACCATTTCCCTGCCTGAGGAAATCCAAAGCGCGAGCCTGATCGGAGCGACGCCGACCCCGAACGAACTTGGGCCTGCGCTTCGTACCAAACTGGAAACGCTCCTGACCCGGCTCGAAAAAGTCGAGACGGCCCTTGATGAGGCAGCTTCCGCACTCGATGCGCTGCCACGCAAGATTGACGAGACCGAGTAATCGGCAAAGCGTCGGGGGCATTGAGTTCAGCTTAGCTCGTTGATGCACGTCACTCGTCATTTAAGCGTTTGCGTCTTCGGACATTCCTGATTAAGTTCCGCCTCTCTTGCTGGATTATTCCTGCAAGCGATTTAGGTCGGAGCGTAGCGCAGCCTGGTAGCGCACTTCACTGGGGGTGAAGGGGTCGTGGGTTCGAATCCCGCCGCTCCGACCATTCAACTGCGGCCATAAAAACCGATTTCAGACCTTATTCGACCGGTGTCCCGATCGCTCCCACATCGAGCACCGGTGCTGCGTCGAGATCTTCCGCATCGAGAAGGCCCGCCACACGTTCAAGCGCCGCCACAAGGAATGACTGCTCCCATGGTTCAAGTCGGGCAAACCCGTGTTCAAATCGCGTCTGAACGCTGTCTGGGGCTTCGCGAAGCGTGCGACGGCCATTGTCAGTCAGTTCCACATAGACACGCCGTTTATCGTGTTCATCCCGGCGACGCTGCACGAACTCCCGAGCGACAAGCTTATCGATCAAAGCCGTCACGGTCGCCTGACTAAGGGATGCCTCTTTCGCCAAAAAGCTTGGGGTTGGGCTTTCCCTATCAGCGGTAATCTGCATGAGGATCAACTGTGAAGGCGTCAAGCCGCAGTCCTTGGCGAGCGCACGAGAACTGATTTCTGTCGCTCTGAGAATTTGACGAAGTGCGATGAGAGCAGGATCAATCCGGTCGGTCATATCCATATCCGCTAAAGTTTGGCGGGCATGTTCGTTGCGCTCTGGTCGCGCCGGTCTGGCGCCTCAGTCATTAATCCGCGATATAGACTGACGCAACACACCAGAACCACTAAGGTGAACGGAAGCCCCGCCGTGATTGCTCCGGCCTGCAGAGACGAAAGGGCAGCAGACCCTCCCCCGACTAGCAACACGATGGCAATCAACCCTTCCATCGTCGCCCAGAAAATCCGCTGGGACACCGGTGCGTGGAGCTTACCACCGGCGGTAATGCTGTCGATGACAAGCGAGCCAGAGTCGGACGACGTCACGAAAAAGATCAGCAACAAAACAATTGCCACAAACGAGGAAATCGCCGCGAACGGTAAGTTCTCTAGGGTTTGAAAAAGAACTAGAGACACTTCGGAAATTCCCCCTGGTAGAGCGCCAATTCCAGCGTCGACCTGCGCGAGTGCAGTTTCCCCAAATGCCGTGAACCAAAGCACTGCCACAAGAACCGGAACGACAAGAACTGAGAACAAGAACTCGCGGATAGTTCGACCACGGGAAATACGCGCTATAAACATGCCAACGAATGGCGACCATGAAATCCACCAGGCCCAGTAGAAAATCGTCCAGCCGCGGTACCAGTCAGTATCCTCCCGGCCGATCCAATTGCTGAGACGCGGCGTGTCAGTGACATAGGCCAATGCGTTAGGGCCGATGCTGTTCAAGATTTCACTCGTCGGCCCGGCAAGTACCACGAAAACAAAGAGACCGATCGCAATGACGATCGTGATGTTGCTGAGCACCTTGATGCCACCATCTAGCCCCCTGACAACCGAGACAATCGCGGTACAGGTAATCCCTGCAATGATAATAATCTGGGTATTGAGCCCGCCGTCAATGCCGAACAGGAATTCCAGCCCACTTGCTGCTTGCCTTGCCCCCAGGCCAAGAGAGGTGGCAAGGCCAAAGAGCGTTGCCACAACGGCAAGAAGATCGACGATATGGCCGGGCCAGCCCCAAACCCGTTCTCCGAACAGTGGGAAAAACGCTGACCTGATCGTCAACGGCAGGCCTTTATTGAACGTGAAAAAAGCCAGCGCCAAACCGACAACACCGTAAACGGCCCAGGGGGTTAGACCCCAATGGAAGATGGTCGCGCTAAACGCAAGCTTTCGTGCTTCGGGGGTTAGTGGCTCAACATTGAATGGGCTCCCGAACCAGTTGGTGTAGTACGCCATGGGCTCGGCTGCGCCATAAAAGAGAAGACCAATGCCCACCCCGGCGGAAAACAGCATGGAAAGCCAGGACACCCGGCTGAAATCCGGCGTTGCGTCGGGTCCGCCGAGCCGTATGGCCCCTAGCGGCGACACACCAACGCCAATGCAGAACACCACGACAATATTGCTGGCGATTACAAAGAACCAATCAAAATTGTTCAGGGTCCAGTCTTTTGCCCCGTTCAATAGGGCGCCCGCTTGTTCAGGAAAAATCAGCGTTCCAACGATGAATGAGAGGATCGTCGCGGCACTGATGAAAAATACCGGATTGTGCAGATCGAGCCCTAAGACATCCACATTATCCTGACCAGTCTCATAGTCGGTCTCATAAATCGAGTCTTCAGGCGCAAGATCTTCAGGCAGGATTTCACTATTGTCGTTCACGCACGATACTCCGCTATCGCCAGTTTGTCTGGATTGGGCCAAGGGCATGTTTCAGTGGATCGAGATTCGCCTCAAACGGCCGCCATTGATCAACGCCGCGCCGGTTGATCGGCTGGCGGACCTGTTCAGAACTCGCCGTGCGCACCGACCGCTCGGTTTTATGGAACTCCAAGCATTGCGCTTCAAATGGAAGGTTACAGAATCCCAACATGCGACGCACTTCGCCCTCCAGGTCATTTAGAACATCATCGTGGTGAATTCGCAGGATCTTTCCCGGCAAGACATTGTCCCAATGGTGCATCAAGCGGACATAGTCACGATAGTACTGACCAATTTCATTCAGACCGTAGGTGAATTCCTGCCCTTCCGCGAACAGTTGCTTGAACCCGGAAAAACAGCAGGACATTGGCTCGCGACGGGCATCAATAATCTTGGCGTTTGGCAACATCAGATGGATGAGGGCAATATGACGAAAGTTGTTTGGCATCTTATCGATGAAAAATGGCGCACTGCCCCTTAAAGTGCGCGTATCTTCAAGGAACTTCTCACCGAATGACCCGAACTGCGCAGAGTCCAGTGTATAGAGATTTTCCGGATACGCTGATTTTTCGCTCACGCGTCGTCTTTCCCGAAGTCGATGGGCAAGCGCGAGGATGTTGGGTAACTCCTGGGTGCCATCGACCTGGCTGTGGGAGGCGAGTATCTGTTCCAAGAGGGTTGATCCAGCGCGTGGAAGGCCAACGATAAAGATCGGATCAGGCGCAGAGTGCCCCGCTCCCCGATGGCGATCGAATAAATCCCCTTTGCAAATATCAATCTGCGCTTGTAGCTCGGCGGACATTTGATCGGCATCATAGCGTGACTGCACACGCTTCATCTCGTTGCCGCGTTGGTAGTAGCCAAACGACTCTACATAACACCCTCGGTCTTCAAACGCCTTACCGAGCGAGAAACAAATCTGTATGCGTGCCTGATAGCCAAGTCGCTCAGACGCCACTTCACGTTCCATGATAGCTATTTCGTCATCGGTAAACCGATACGTTTTCAGATTGGCAAGCCCAAACCACGCATCGCCATGGTCTGGCATAGATGCGTACGCAGACCGATAGGACTGAACAGCATCGTCATGATGCCCATAGGTCTTAAGAGCGTGACCCTTGGAAACAAGGGTTGCTGGATCACCCGGTACTTTTTCAAGGACCTGGTCGAACAACGCGAAGGCTTCGTCAAACCTGTTATTGTGCATGTTCTCAATAGCAAGGGTCGACATGAAGACCGGATTGCGAGAATTCTGATCAAAAAGGTCCTGTGCTTGTTTTAGTGCTGAACGGTATTTTTGACGCTTACGGAGGATCTGGATGTAGTCCAGTTTAGCATTGGTGTTCTCCGGATCAAAGATGCAGGCACTTTCCAGCAAAAACTCCGCCTCATCAAGGATGTTCAATCTGGCTGCAATATCCGCCAAAAGCCTAATCCCGTCGGGATTTTTAGGGTTCTTCTGAAGAAAAGCTCGTGCCAGTCGCTCGGCTTTCAGGATCCGACCTTCATGCAAGTGGTTCATTGCTGCAAGAAGTTCACGGGCCAATGACTTCAGGCGGCGGACTTCGGTCTGTGCTTTTTTGGCTTCAACAACGTTGCCCGACGAAGCAAAGATCTCGGCTTGCCGTCGCCAGCTTGCCTCAAGAGTTGGGTTAAAATGACAGGCCCGTCGATAACTCTGGAGCGCTTCTTTCATTTTTCCTGACTGGAAATAAAGATGCCCCTCTTCCTGAAATGCTCGGCCATAGTCCGGCACGTTTGTAATGAGTTGTTTGAGAGTTCGATGGGCAAGTTCCGTATCTGCCAAAAACCGGGCGCACACGACACGCATGTAGAGTGCTTCTTGTTGATCCGGCGAGGATTCCAACACTTCATCAATGACTTCACGCGCACGCGTAAAGTCGCCCGACGAGACAAGCTGCTGGGCGTCACGAAGGCGCAAATCAAGGGATGGGTTCTCCCCGGACAACTAGATGAGCTTCCAAAAAGCACGCCCCGTAGAACGGGGCGTGCTGTTGAGAGAGAGTGTTTTGCCCGGGCTTTGCATTAATACTTCATACCAATCCGAACACCGATTGTGCGTGGCCTAAGCACAGTAATCCGTTCACGGTCATTGATGAAATTGTTCGCCAAGGTGCCATACGTATCGCCGAGGTTTTCCGCAAAGACCTCCGCCGTCCATCGCTCGGCCGTGACACCCGCTGAAAGTGCGATTGTCGACCATGCATCAACCTCCGCTGAGTTAATGTCAATAATATCACTGCGAGACGAGCCAGAATAGACAATTTGCGGCATCACATGAGCAACAAGGCTTGGGGTTAGGTCCCATTCATACCGTGCCCGCAGATTGCCCTGGAACGTTGGCGCATACGCAAGTTCCGACCCGGATGTTACGTCGCCCGTCGGGGTGATAACGTCTGTAATCTCTGTATCAAGGACGGAGAAGGCACCGGTAACGGTCAAACCTGGAATGCTAGCTGGCGCAACGATAAAATCGCCCTCGACGCCATAGACTTCGGCATTCGCTGCGTTGTCTGAGAAGAACAGGTTCGTAATGCTCGGATCGAAGATCGTTGTTTGCAACCGCTCGATATCAACAAAGAAAGCACTTCCGTTGAATTGTACCTGATTATCAAAGAGATTAGTTTTCCAACCAATTTCGTAGTTCTTCACCTCGTCCGTATCCAGCTCAAATGGAACGCTAAAGCCGTTTGGTCCTTGCGCACCACCAGGTCGGTTTAAGAGGCCAGGCCTGAACCCTTCTGAATAGGTTGCATATAGCAGGACCCCATCGGTCGGTGTGACACTGATATTGCCCTTAAAGATAAAGCCATCCGTAGACGCTGTATCTGGCGCGCTTAGCGCATTAAAGATCTGAGTCGCTTGCGCCAATGAAAGAGCCGGATCAATTGCCTGGATATCTGCGATCGACTGACCTTGCGTATAAACGATATGGCGAGACGTATCGCAGGTACCAATAAACTCAAAACGCCCATCGCCATTATAAAGGTCGGAGATGTCTGTTCCGAAGGCGTCGGCATCGTCTTGGAATGAGTTACAGAACGAGGCGTTGGCACTCCCTTCAAAATCCACGTCGATATCGTACCAACGGGTCCCAAAGGTCAGAGTCACAAGGTCTGGCACCAGATCAAAGTTGACCTCGCCAAAGAACCCAAGCTGTTCGTCGGTACGTCGAATGTCGTTGCGGAAAATCGTTTCCGGAGAAAATGGTCCCCGGTCGGATATGAACCCGGTTGTTTGTGGGAAGTTCGCCGAAAACCCAAGGGATCCAAAAACGTTCGCGTTCACATTTCCTGGGTAGTTGAAGTCGTTGCGCTCGTCGAGCTGCAGGTCGGAGTAAAAACCGCCCACTGTGGCACGCAGGCGTTTATCCTGTGGCGTGTTGAACCGAAGCTCATGAGTGAAAACCTGCGTTTCTGTTGTAGACGCCACAAAGAGATTTGGTGACTGACAGACCCCAGTCGGTTCAGCGGAGCCCGGATATGAGACTGAAGAATCGCAGATATAGTACGGAAGGTATTGCCCAACAAAGAGGTAGTCGGAGTAATCTACCCTTTGCTGCGCATCGCGGTCCGTGTAGGCGCCCGTATACAGAGCTTCTAGCGCCCCCAGCCGGCCTTCTATTGTCCAGTTCGTGTTATTGAAGTCATCATCCAGCCGATCATCTTCGAATCGTTGAATTTCAAACTCGTCAAGCTCCGGATCAGCAAAGAACACGCCGTCGGATTCCACCCATTGACGGGCATGCCCGACGGTTAGTGACCAGTCGGACCCGAATTCCCATTTCCCGCTCGCACGGAACCCTGTGTAACGGGTATCGTTGATGTCGTTTTGGACAAGGTTGGCATTGTTCGCTTGTAGGAAAGTAACATTGCTATCGAGGGCGGCGAGTGTTGCAGGATCGGACTGAAACCCTGCGCGCTGGCTCGAAACAGGTACGCCGTTGGCTCGTACGGTTCCCGCCGGGCGGAATCGAGCCGACTCGCGGGTCGATCGCGTCCCTGCCACGTTATCGATATAGCCGCCACGATCATCGATGTAACCGACGACCCGGAGCGCTGCCGCTTCGCCGACTGGGATGTTGAGCCCTCCCTCGACTTTGTAGCTTGCCTCCCCGCCACGCGTCG
Source organism: Pseudomonadota bacterium (assembly GCA_038522945.1). Classification (GTDB taxonomy): domain Bacteria; phylum Pseudomonadota; class Alphaproteobacteria; order Caulobacterales; family Parvularculaceae; genus MED-G105. The sequence continues at coordinate 106,364 of JBCBJV010000009.1, read as the reverse complement.
TTGTGACCTGCGAATTCGCAAAGGCCTCGAACGTACCGATTTTTGGTTTGTTCGTAATCAAACGGATGGTCCCGGCTTGCGAACTCGCGCCGAAGAGTGTGCCCTGGGGACCAGACAGAACTTCCACTCGTTCCAGGTCGACGGCATAGACGTCCAGATTGCGTCCGGGCTGAGCCAGTGGCTGTTCGTCAAGATACAAGGCAACATTCGGGGCAAGTCCAGCGACACCTGCAGTGGTAAGGTTCGGCGTCGTTGAGGCAACACCGCGGATGTATATTGTATTCTGTCCCGGGCCACTGCCGCCGGCTGTCACGCCCGGCAATTGGGTCAAATAGTCGGTAAAGTTGTCGACGCGCAACTCATCAAGAGTGTCGCCGCCTAGAGCTTGAACCGCAACAGGAATATCTTGGGCATTCTCTGAGCGCTTTGTTGCTGTAACGACTATCTCTTCAACTTGGGCAAATGCGACAGACGAAAATGCTGAGGAAACGGCGATCAGCGAAACGCTGGCCAGGTACTTATTCACGTTTATGACCCCCTCGGTCGATTGTTGGTTCCGTCCACTAAAAACCCCTGGGCAAACGAAATAGGCGAGCGAAATCGCTCACAAAATCATGCACGTATTTCGTGCGCAGGCAGGGACGATGTTGCTTGGGTGACTTAGCTATAGCAGATAATTCGAAAAACGAAAGAGGGCATCAGTACGCCCTTCACCCAAGGCCGCATATAGGCAATAAATTCCTTCAAAAACAGAGGTCTAGATCAGTTTTGCCAGCCTAATTTAATTTGGAAACCAAACAAATATGAGCAAGAGGAGGTTCGCTGGCGACGAATTTCTTGGGCTTTTCCAAGACTTCAAACTCTCAACCCTAATGCGGGAAATCCGCGCCTTAGGCGCACTCAACTTTCTTGAAAATGATCGAAACCGCGCTGGCTAATGGGAATCTCATCACCAAATCGATCGGTGACGTTGATGCCGTTACCTGGCTTGACGGTGCCGATGCGCGTGACTCGGGTCTTTGTCACTTGCCCTGCAATGTCGATTGCGCGGCGACGGCTTTGTGGTGCCGTAAATAGGATAGAGTAATCATCACCTCCGCACGCGAGCGCCCCAATCGCCTTCATTGGATCTTTTTGCATGCCGACCCAAGCTTCAGCCGCGGGTGACAACGGTATTCGATCAGCATCAAGAATAAATTGCTTCTTATTTATACTTGCCAAGTGGCCGGCATCGGCGACCAAGCCATCCGAAACATCAATTGCCGCACTTGCCAAGCCAGCGAGCGTTGTACCAAAGGCAATGGCGGGCTCGGGGCGCCGGTAGCAGGAGATCACCTCAGCTGATAAATCGGCTGGTAGTTTAGGCTTACCAGTCAGTTCCTTGAGCCCAAGAAAAGCGTCACCAATCGTGCCGGTCACATAGAGATCATCACCGCCCCCCGTACCAGCCCTTGCAACGACCCCTTCTCTCGCCGGTTGCCCGAATATCGTGACCGAGATCACGAATGGATCGCTTGCCTTGCGGGTGGCCGTAGTGTCGCCTCCAAGAAGCGTCAATTTGGCCACGTCCTGAGCTGACTTGAGGCCACCAGCGAAGTCCTGAACATGGGAAGGGTCGGTTCCTTTCGGCCAGGCACAGCCAAGACAGTAGAAAAGAGGCCGTGCGCCTTTGGCGACGATGTCAGAGACATTCACCATCAGCGCTTTCCAAGCGATGTCTTCGATTGGGTCGTTCTTTAGAAAATGGATGCCTTCAATCAGAACATCTTTCGAGACGACCAAACCATTCTCAGAAAGCTGAGCAACATCATCTTGCAAGCCGAACGCGAGATCATTCCCAGCGGTCAGAGGCCGGAAGCAATTTCGAATGAGGTCGAATTCACTCACGGGGAAGCTTGTAAGTCATCAGCGCGCACGTCGTTGGCCGCTGCATCAAGGACACCGTTCACGAAGCCAATTTCCTCATCCTCGAAAAAGGCTTTGGCAAGTTCGACATACTCGTTGATCGTCACCTTAACCGGAATGTCCGCACGATGAACAAGTTCATAAAGCCCTGCCCTTAAAATCGCTCGAACCGTCGCATCTAGGCGTCCGAGAGACCATCCCTTCGCCAATTGCCTCGAGATAAAAGGATCGAGCTTCGCCTGCATCCGCACAACACCGCGGACGAGGTCAGCAAAAAGATCATCATCGGCCTCGTGGAGAATATGCTCTTCGAGGGCACCCCCGAGCCGATGAGCTTGGAACTCAAGGATCACGGTTTCAACGCCAGTCCCACTCTGCTCCAACTGGTAGAGTGCTTGAACGGCCGCGAGCCGGGCATTTGTGCGTTTTTGTGTGCTGTCGATTTTACTCATAGCAATGGTGAGTACCTATACTCTTAAACGTGTTGGCGCTTGAAACGATAGCACGTGAAAAATCAACCTCGTAGAAGGTGGCGGTGGTAAATGCTGACAGTGTGAAGAGTGGCACTTGACTCAATTGCAGTCACTGACGCCACATACCCCTCTTATTAGTACACGTATAAATCCAATTTATTGATCTGGTTCCGTCAATTCTGTCTCTTCAAGGCGATTTAGGAACTGACCAAAATCGCGGGCTTCCCTAAAGTTCTTGTAGACAGACGCATAGCGGACATAGGCGACGTCATCGAGGCCTGCGAGCCCTTCCATGACGAGTTCGCCGATCATCTTCGTATCAATTTCTGTCTCACCCATGGACTCAAGGCGCCGGACGATACCAGACACCATTTGTTCGACCCGGTCGGGATCAACTTCGCGCTTGCGCAACGCGACGTTGAGCGAGCGCATAAGTTTATCACGATCAAAGGGTACTTTCTTGCCTGAACTCTTCACAACAATCAGCTCTCGGAGCTGAACGCGCTCGAATGTCGTAAACCGTCCAGAACAGGCCGTGCACTGGCGCCGACGGCGAATTGTCGAACCATCCTCGGCAGACCTTGAATCTTTGACTTGAGTGTCTTCGCACCCACAAAACGGACAGCGCATCGTGTTCTAACCCACAACGCGTCCAATTATCGTGGCCGCGTTGCCCTATCAGTAAATCGGAAAACGCTCGGTCAGAGCTTTTACTTTCACTCCGACTGACGCCTCTACACTTGGCATATCAGCCCCCGACGCTAAGGCGTCAAGAACTTCCGCCATGAGGTGGCCGGTTTCGCGAAACTCAGCAAGGCCAAACCCGCGTGTCGTGCATGCTGGGCTACCGACCCTTATTCCAGAAGTAACCGCCGGTTTTTCTGGATCGAATGGCACACCGTTTTTGTTACAAGTGATGCCCGCCCGCTCTAAACTATCTTCCGCCGCATTTCCCTTCACGCCTTTTGGCCGAAGATCGATGAGCGCGAGATGGGTATCTGTCCCGCCAGAAACAACCGCATAGCCTGCCTCAACGAGTGACGATGCCAACGCCTGAGCGTTCGCAATCACTTGACGGTTGTAGTCTTTAAAGGAGGGCTCCAACGCTTCGCCAAATGCGACCGCTTTGGCCGCAACGACATGCATCAGTGGCCCACCCTGGATCCCGGGAAATAGCCCTGACCTGATCTTTTTTGCCAGATCCCCGTCGTTCGTTACGACTAGACCACCGCGGGGCCCGCGAAGGGTTTTGTGTGTGGTTGTGGTGGAAACATCAGCAATACCCACGGGCGAAGGATAAAGACCAGCAGCAACAAGCCCGGCGAAATGGGCCATATCGACAAGGAGCCGCGCGCCAACGCTATCGGCTATCTCGCGAAACCGCTTAAAATCAATAAATCGCGAATAAGCACTACCGCCAGCAATTACGAGTTTTGGTTTGTGTTCTTCGGCCTGTTTTGCAACCTCATCGTAGTCGATGAGCTGTGTTTCCGGATCAACTCCATAATGGACGGCCTTAAACCACTTGCCTGATTGGTTAGCTTTGCCGCCATGGGTAAGGTGCCCGCCAGCGGCCAAATCCATCCCCAAAAAACAGTCACCAGGCGATAATGTGGCCATAAAAACGGCCTGATTCGCCTGGCTTCCAGAATGAGGTTGTACAATCGCAAATTCACTACCGAACAGCTTACACGCCCGTTCTATAGCAATATTTTCGACTTCGTCGACAACTTCGCATCCACCATAATAGCGTTTACCAGGGTATCCTTCAGCGTACTTGTTTGTCAGAATAGAGCCTTGGGCCTCAAGAACAGCGCGTGAGACGATGTTCTCAGATGCGATGAGCTCAATTTGATGCTGTTGCCGCGTCAATTCTTTACTGATCAATCCGGCAATCAGCGGATCTGCGTCTTGCACAGACTCAGAAAAAAAACCCTTTGTATCCGTTTGTATCGCTTGGCTCACTCGAAATTTCCCGATTTGGTTGAATTAAAGCCGTGGCAAGTGTCGAATCACAGCTCTGTTTCCTCTCGTATAGGCCCGATTGCATTGCCCTGCAACGCGACACCCTCGCCTTTTAGGACGGCATGAAAAGAGTATTCAGCAAAAAGCTGCTCGATAATTCTCTTGAGTGCTCTTACAGGACTTACAGTCAATTTATCGACTTATTTTCCGAAAGAGCTTGCGTTCGGTTTTTTCCATGATTATTCCACCTATCTTATTAATGCGGGGCATATTCTTTGCCCTGATGTCCTTCAGAACAAAATAAAACAAACCTCGTAGGGAAAAGTATGGCGTCCTCTGAAACAAATCTATCAACCGAAAACACGCTGGATCTAACCACTCAAATCGTCTCGGCATTTGTTGGAAACAATAAGCTTGATGCAGACGATGTGCCCGCCTTCCTTCAGGAAGTGCACGACGCGATTAAGGCGCTGGCCTCCGGTGGAACAGCCCATGCCGGGAACCAACAGCCTGCCGTGCCGGTGGCAAAATCTGTAACCCCCGATTACGTGATTTGCCTCGAAGATGGCAAAAAACTGAAAATGCTGAAGCGCTATCTTCGCACGCAGTATGACATGACACCGGAAGACTACCGTCGGAAATGGAACCTGCCTGCTGACTATCCGATGGTTGCGCCAAACTACGCCAAGAGACGCTCACAGTTTGCAAAAGAAATCGGCCTAGGTCGAGGCGCTGGTGCGCCAACCCGCAAACGGGCAGCAAAAAAGAAAACCGCCAAGCGTCGCGGTAGACCGGCCAAGCGGTAATCGAACCAAATTACCAAGGAAAAGAGCCGCACCAGAATGTTCCGGCGCGGCTCTTTTTTTATGAGGTAGATAAATCGACTACAGGCGGTAGCGAACCTGATCAGCCCAAAAGCGTTCCAGACGCTGCAGTGCTTTGTTCGTCCCATTTAGGAGTTCGATGTCGACGCCGCCGACTTGTTCGACAGATTGCAACTGCCGTTCAAATAGCTCTGCCAGCTTGTCCCGAACATGAAGACCACCGGCAGTCAAAGACACGCGCTTTGAACGTCGGTCCGTGTCAGAACGTTGATCGCGGATATAGCCTTTATCGATCAGCTGTTTCAAATTGTAGGACACATTGGACCCCAGGTAGTGCCCCCGCGAACGTAGCTCGCCCGGCGTTAACTCGGCGTCGCCAATGTTGTATAAGAGTAGGGCCTGAACTGAGTTGATATCAGTCTGCCCTAACCGTTCTAATTCGTCTTTGATCACATCAAGAAGTTGACGGTGCAACCGTTCAACGAGATGCAACAATTGAAGATAAGAGGCCTGTAACAGCTCAGGGTCGGTCTCATTCTTTTCGCTGAGCCCAATTACCCCGGATTCCAGTGCCCGTTCCACTGCGACCATCTTTACGCCTCACAACTTTGATTACTGGAAATCAAGATAGCGTCATCTTCTAAAAGGCACGTTAAGGCTAGCCGTTCAATTTGAAGTCAAATTATAATGGCATCAGCAACGCGTCGCCGGTCACTTTGGCAGCTGCCTTGCCCTATACACCAATAAAGTCGCTTCCAATGAAGGCCCTCCTCGCCATGCCAAACCAGCAATATCCGACAACCCGCCTTCGCCGCCTTCGCCAATCGCCATGGTCTCGACAATTGGTAGCCGAAACCAGATTGAGTCCTGACGATCTCATTTGGGCTGTTATTGTTAAGGAAGGGGTAAATGTACGCGAGCCTGTCAGCTCCCTCCCGGGCGTTTTCCGCGTATCACCGGACGAAGCTGCGCGCGCCGCTGAGACAGCTCTGTCTCTCAACATTAAGGCTCTGGCAATCTTCCCATACACGAGTACGGAAGACCGCAGCAGTGACGCCTCGCTCGCCTTCGACCCTGAGAACCTAATGTGCCGAACCGCACGAGCGATTAAAGCCGCCGTTCCAGATATTGGGCTTATGGCCGATGTCGCTCTGGATCCCTACACAGACCATGGTCATGATGGGCTTCTCAAAAACGGCGAGATCCTGAACGATGAAACCATCGAATGCCTGACCCGTCAGGCCCTTGTTGAAGCACAGGCCGGCTTTGATATCGTTGCACCGTCCGACATGATGGACGGACGCGTCGGGGCGATTCGCAAAGCCCTCGATGAAGCTGGCCTTCAGTCCACCCAAATCATGTCGTATGCAGCGAAATACGCCTCATGTCTTTACGGGCCTTATCGAGAAGCAATAGGCGCCTCAACAGCTCTAAAGGGCGACAAGAAAACCTATCAAATGGATCCTGCAAATAGCGATGAAGCCCTCCGGGAAGTTGAGATGGATATCTCTGAGGGGGCCGATAGCGTAATGGTAAAGCCCGCCGGGGCCTATCTAGACATCATCTGCCGCGTCAAAGAAGAATTCCGTATGCCCACCTTCGCATTCCAGGTGTCGGGCGAATACGCGATGATCAGTGCGGCAGAACAAAACGGCTGGATCGACGGAGACCGCGCCGTTTTGGAGAGCCTTCTCTCCATCAAACGGGCGGGCGCTGACGGGATTATTACCTATTTCGCGCCCCGCGCTGTCGATTTGCTCTCCAAAGCGCAGTCTTAGCCCAATCGCCACTAGTGTTTGATGACCGTCAGGGAAGCGATTAAGCTCCCCTTTAACTGAGGGACGAAGCACCGGCCAGGAACTGGCCCACAACCGGCAAGAGGATCTCATGCAGGCATTGGTGAAGGCCCACGCAGAGGAAGGCATCTGGCTAGAGGACGTTGCGGCCCCGTCGATCGGGCCAAACGACGTCCTGATCCGCGTGAAGAAAACCGCCATATGCGGCACAGATGTCCATATTTACAACTGGGACGATTGGGCGAAAAAAACCGTACCGGTCCCGATGACGGTCGGCCATGAATTCATGGGCGAGATCGTCGAAATCGGCTCGGAGGTTCACCCAGAACACTCAAAACTGAAGATCGGCGATCGTGTGTCAGTAGAGGGCCATGTCACATGTGGCTATTGCCGGAATTGCCGTGCAGGCCAGCGCCATCTGTGCCGCAACACAGTCGGCATTGGCGTCAATCGTGCCGGGGCGTTTGCGGAACTGATTTCCGCGCCTGCCTTCAACGTTTACAAGTTACCGGAGGATATCTCCGACGAATACGGCGCGATTTTTGACCCATTCGGAAACGCGGTGCATACGGCACTCGCTTTTGACCTCGTGGGCGAAGATGTTCTCATCACCGGTGCAGGGCCGATTGGCATCATGGCAGCAGCAGTTGCCCGTTTCGTCGGCGCACGTCATGTGGTCGTCAGTGATTTGAACGAATACCGCCTAAATCTGGCTTCAAAAATGGGTGCTTCCCGCACGGTCAATGCGGCGCAAGAAAACCTAAGCGACGTGATGGCTGATCTAGGCATGACTGAAGGCTTCGACGTAGGGCTTGAGATGTCGGGTGCGCCCAAAGCCTTCGACGGCATGCTAGAAAGCATGAACCATGGCGGAAAAATTGCGCTGCTGGGCATTATGCCAAACGGAGCTGGCGTCCACTGGGATCACGTCATTTTTAAAGGGCTCGACATCAAAGGGATTTATGGACGCCGGATGTTTGAAACATGGTACAAGATGGGTGCGCTGCTCCAGGCAGGCCTTGATCTGACCCCGATCATCACCCACCGCTTCCCCGTCTCAAGGTTTCAAGAAGGCTTTGACATCATGCGATCGGGCCAATCGGGCAAAGTAATCCTGGACTGGACTTGAACCCGACTTATTCAACGGACCAATGGAAGGCCCCACTCGTTCCTCGCACTTACGCAGGGTTGCCAAGATCGCGCTCTATCGGCAGGTGGGCATTGGCCACGAATTTGCTTAATGTAGAGATTAAGAGTGGTGGAATCCGCTTGTATTTGGCCGAGCGCCTGCCCGGCTATGATCAGAACAGTGAGTAAATGGGCCTAATACCTCGCATAGGTCTGGCGGTTACCGCGTTTTTCGGGTTTGGCTTGTTCGTCATGGTCGGCCTTAATGCGCCGCAGCGCATCCAGTCTCATATCGAGACACACGCTATTTCCTTTTTTGACGAGCAGGGCTTTCCATGGGCGAAACTCACTGTCGACGGACGCATCCTGAAAATCTCCGGCGAGGCCCCAAGTGACGACCAAAGGCAAGCATTGGAAACGGCCTTCTATTTGTATGTTCAGGAACAGGCGCCCTTAAACTCCGCGGGCGTCACGATCGAGACCGGCGCGATCATCCTTGCTCGCCAGGTCCAGAAGTGGAAGCTAAGCCGGCTGGAGAATACTCTGCTTCAGTCAGGGCGGGTCCCTTCCGATGAAGCTAGAAGAGCCGTCCAGTCGGCAATAAACGAGGCCTTTTCAACTCTAGCTGAAGGTGAGGATCTGGTTTTGGAGGATGTCCCGGCGCCTGAAACGTGGGTGCAGGTCGCCACAACCTCGATCAAAGCATTGTCACTCCTCACTGAAGGTGAAGTTTTCAATCAGGGGACGGAATTTACGATTACCGGCATAGCTCCTGATAAGGGCACTAGCCGGGCTGTTGAAAGCCTCCTTGCGAGGGTCGATGCCCCTTACACCGTCTTTGTCGACATAGAAAGCTTGCCCGCTCCTTCGCTGCCTAAATCACCCGAAACGACCGTTGCAGCGATAACCGACAGTTCAGACCCCTCTTCCGTTCAGCCGTCCATTGACGCGTCAGACGTTCCAGACCCGATTGAAGACGCAGCAAGATGCGCTGTGAAGATCAAGTCTCACATGGAAAACTTTCATATTCGCTTCTTATCCTCCAGCACACAGATCAATCGTGGTGGCCAACGTGTACTGACGACCCTTGCCGAAGAAGTCCGTACTTGCGAACCAGTTATCGTTCTGGTGGAAGGACACACCGATGCCACGGGAAGCGAAGAGCGCAACCGACAACTTAGCCGATTACGGGCTCAAACGGTCGCTTCATTTCTTCACGCTCAAGGCGTTGGTCGGGTACAGCTTGAGAGCGAAGGCTTCGGATCATCCAGACCATTATCGACAAATCGCACAGCTGCAGGGCGAGCCGTAAACAGACGTATTGAGTTCACAGTGTTACCAATCAACGACGGCACATCACTTTCGACTCCAGCCGCCGGGAAAATTCGAGACTAAAACGCCATGATCGATGCACGTATCCTTACGCCGAGGGCCACCTGAATGATCTGGCTTGCTTCCCAAATGTGGCTGATCCTTGCCGTCGCTTTCGGGCTTGGCGCAGGTCTTGGCTGGTGGATCAGAGGCGCGCCGGATCTGCCAAGGGCACGCTCTACGGATGCCGGAAAGGTTGGAAACGACCAACCCGGCGAGTTGCGACGGCAATCGGTGGAAAAAGCGCCCCTTAATCCGGTTTCGGCCGAGGTCAGCGCCTCGCCGAGGCCTGCCGCGGCCGTCGGCCCCGCGGAAGATCTGACTCAAATCATTGGGTTGGACGCGACGACCCAAACCCGTCTTCATGCAGTCGGTGTGACAACGCTTGCCCAGATTGCACAGTTGACGGATGAAAGCACGCGCTGGCTTGATGGCCAACTAGGCGACGAAGGCCGGATAGATCGCGAAGGCTGGATCGACCAGGCCCGCAACCTGCTCCAAGGCGAAGCCTAATCCCGCGATTTCGAGCCGGATATAAAATTTTTTGACACCTCCGGACGATCATCGTACGCCGCGGCTTTACTCCGCGAACGAAAGTGAATGCGATGATCCCTCGCTACGCGCGGCCGGAAATGACAGAAATCTGGTCGGCCCAATCCAAATTCAAAATCTGGTTCCTGATCGAAGCGCACGCCGCTGACAAAATGGCAGAGCTTGGCATTATTCCGGCCGAGGCCGCGAAGGAAGTTTGGTCAAAGGCAGGAGACGTGACATTCGATGTTGGCCGCATCGACGAAATTGAACGGGAGGTGAAGCACGATGTTATTGCTTTTCTCACCCACCTTGCTGAGATTGTTGGTCCATCGGCTCGCTTCGTCCACCAGGGAATGACGTCCTCTGACGTTTTGGATACCTGCCTGTCGGTGCAATTGGTACAGGCAACAGATCTCCTTGAAACAGGCCTGAAGCGCCTCCTAAGTGCAATCGCAAAAAGGGCGTTTGAACACAAAGACACAATCTGCCTAGGGCGCAGCCATGGCATTCATGCAGAGCCAACGACTTTTGGTCTGAAGCTTGCTAGTTTCCATGCTGAGTTCCAGCGCGGCTTGGATCGATTAAAAGCCGCCCGCCAGGAAATCGCCGTTTGCGCCCTTTCCGGGGCTGTTGGTACTTTTGCCAACATAGATCCGACTGTTGAAGCCCACGTGGCGGAAAAACTTGACCTTTCACCTGAACCCGTCTCGACACAGATCATCCCGCGAGACAGGCATGCGGCATACTTTGCTGCACTTGGCGTAATTGCATCCTCAATTGAGCGCCTTGCCGTTGAAATCAGACACCTGCAGCGTACTGAAGTTTTAGAAGCCGAGGAATACTTCTCACCTGGCCAGAAGGGCTCTTCGGCCATGCCCCACAAGCGCAATCCCATTCTAACTGAGAATCTTACCGGGCTCGCGCGGCTTGTTCGTATGGCAGTCACACCAGCCATGGAGAACGTTGCATTATGGCACGAGCGGGATATCTCTCATTCCTCTGTCGAGCGTGGCATTGGCCCAGACACGACAATTCATCTGGACTTTGCTCTCCACCGTCTGGCCGGGGTTATGGAAAAACTTGTTGTTTATCCAGAGAATATGAAACGAAATCTCGACCAATTAGGCGGGCTCGTGCACTCACAAAGGGTTCTTTTGCTGCTTACACAGCACGGTATCTCGCGAGAAGATGCTTACCGTCTCGTTCAGAAATCGGCGATGCCTGCTTGGCGCGGTGAAGGTCAGTTCCTTGATAATCTACTTGGAGACACTGAGGTGATTGCTGCGGTAAGCGCAGAACAGGTGCGTCAGGTTTTTGACCTTGGATATCACACGAGGAATGTCGATACGATTTTTAATCGGGTCTTTGGCCGCACTTCCTGACCAATCCTCCGCGAGCATGGGTCATTCGTTGCAGACATCGACCAAAATGGAATATCCCCGGAACGGTAGAACGGTCCGAGGATTTGTTTTGGTTCACTAAAGGCAAGCATTAATAGATCAGGACGCCAGAGCTGTTCTGTCTCCAGATCTTTCGAAAAGCCTTTCAAAGAACCGGGCATAGAACGCGGGCTGTTTTGGCGTCGGGAAAGGTTGCAATCTCTTTGCATGACTGCGTGAGCGCTCAAGGATTTTCATCCGCCAGCCTGTCAAAATAAAGGCAATTATCATCATGGACCAGAATGCGGGCTCCGGAGCGGAAGTGACTGCACCAACCCCATCCACGATAAAGCCTGCGCCGGAAATCGTCATCGGATTCCTGATTTTAATGAGCGAACAACCAGCGGGATTGACCGCCGAACACTGACTAGTAAGATCAGCCGTCTGTATGCCGCCTAATCCGGTGTCAAGGATGACAAATTCACCTGAGAATGTCGCCACACCGCCGATCACATCGCCGATTGACACAGCAAGAACGTTCAAGCCTGCGCTCGGCAAGAGACTGACCGCAACGCCTGCGCCGGTTAGGGGCCAATCGTATTGAAGAACGAGCTCCCCGCCGTCACCAACAACGGCACCACTGCCATTCGGTAGCCCAACAGCATTTCCGCTGTCGGCTACATTTGTTTCGTCAAAAACCGTATCGCTGAAGATCGTTGATGCAGCCTTCGCCGGTAACGCTGCTATCAACGCCACTAGAACTATGATCACAATTCTTGTTGCCATCGTCATCGGGCAAGTCTCCTACAAGCATGAACCAATTTTCCATGCCCCCGCATTTGCAATACCGACGCTAGCCGGTTCAACTTGCTGATCTGTTCAATTCCCTTTCAGCATTTTTGTCATTTTCCTGATTTATTTCTCTCAATTTTAGATTTCATTTTGCCCAACATTGTTCGAGATCGGCTCCGAGATTGGTGAGCTAGCGGCGGTTTTTGGGACGACGTGCAGAAATCCCAAAGTGCCGCTAAAGGGATCGTGACTGGCATGTGAGGCGTCATCTATGTATCAGGCCATGATGCAAAGACTCATCCTCGCCTTCGTCATTCTTGCGGCCGCCATCACCGCCGCCAGTTTTAATTTCGCGCACCACGCACGCGCAGACGAACCTTCTTCGGTGGATGAAGAAGCCACGATACCAGCGGCCGATGTAAAAACGGCTGTGTTCGCTGGCGGTTGTTTTTGGTGCATCGAGGCAGACTTCGAGAAACTGGCGGGCGTCGTGGATGTCGTGTCTGGTTACACAGGTGGCTTCGTCGACGACCCGACGTATGAAGAAGTATCCAGAAATCGAACCGGCCATTATGAAGCGGTCAAAGTCACCTTTGACCCTAAGAAGGTGAGCTACCGTGCCTTGGTGGACTATTTTCTTCGCCACGTAGATCCCTTAGATCCAGACGGCCAGTTTTGTGATCGCGGCAGCTCATACAGAACGGCCATTTTTGTTGAAACGGCCGACGAGTTCGAGATTGCTACTGATTCAAAAATGCAAGCAGCCGAGCAACTCAATGCAGAGATCGTCACACCAATTCTGGACGCGGCAACATTCTGGCCCGCAGAAGACTACCATCAGGACTATTATAAAAAGAACAAGCTGAAATACCGCTACTATCGGACAGGTTGCGGTCGCGATCGGCGGGTACGCGCTCTTTGGGGCTAACCGGGACCGGAAACCACCCAGTTTTCCGGGCGATCTACCGTCGACTTAGCGCCTCAAACGACAATCGACAGAACCGAGACAACGGTATTCGTCACTGTTTTGTGACCATATCTCCATTGACTCATATCTTCAAATCTTTGAAGATCTCATTGTTGCGACATATTAAGTTAGGTGACCTATGCCCAGCCGCCAGGCCGCTTCCAAGGAACTGGCCGAGATTTACAAGATCCTCGCTCATCCGGACCGGATCCGGCTGATAGAGGAATTGCGCTCGACAGAGATTGACGTGAACACCCTCGCTGAGCTCCTGTCGCTGCCGGGGCCGCGGGTTTCTCAGCATTTGAGCTTACTTAAGGCCCATCGGCTGGTCGAAGAACGCCGTGAAGGACGCCGCCACCTGTACCATCTTGTCCAACCAGAGCTGGCCAGCTGGATCGTTGAAGGTCTGAGCTTTGTCGAGGGCCGTATCGAAGCGGTCTCCAAATCCAGCATCGAGACCGCGCGAGAATTGTGGTCAACCCCCGAGCGCAAAACTGCGTCTGATAGTAAATAAGCACCATCCATAGGAGAGAAGTATGACGACAGCCGAAGAAGCCAGTGGCGGGAAACCAGGCTATTTCGATCTCAGCAACTTGCGTGGTGATATCTTAGGCGGATTGACTGCGGGCATCGTCGCCCTTCCGCTCGCCCTAGCGTTTGGTGAGGCCTCTGGCGCCGGCCCGATTGCAGGCTTGTGGGGCGCAATTTTTGTCGGATTCTTTGCAGCCCTATTCGGCGGTACTGGCTCCCAAGTCTCTGGTCCGACGGGCCCAATGATTGTCGTTTTCGCTGGGGTGTTTGCGTCTCTCTCCGGTGACCCTGCACTTGTTTTTGCCGCTGTTGTCCTTGCTGGTGTGTTGCAGATCCTGATGGGCGTTTTGCGGCTCGGACAGTACATTAAGTTGGTGCCCTACCCTGTGGTCTCCGGTTTTATGAGCGGCATCGGTGTTATCATTATCGCACTACAAATTTCGAGGTTGTTCGGACACGAGCCTGACCAACCAGGGACGATCCCAGCGATGGCCGCCATCCCGGGGGCTGTTGCAACGCCAGTGTGGTCCGCTTTGTTTGTAGGTGCTCTTTCTCTGGCAACCGTTTTCTTTTGGCCGAAAAACCTCGGTAAGTACGTTCCGGGCGCCCTTGCTGCTCTGCTGATCGGCACGACCGCCAGCCTTTTTGTTGGCTTACCTTCTGACCTGACCCTCGGACAAATCCCGACAGGGCTCCCACAGCTGACCGTTCCAGCCATCACGCCGGACACCGCCATGATTATTTTGGAAGCGGCAATCATCCTGGCGCTACTGGGTGCGATCGACAGTTTGTTAACGTCGTTAGTCGCGGACAGCATGACGGGTACACGACATGAATCCAACCGAGAGCTGATAGGTCAGGGCATTGGTAACAGCATCGCCGGGCTCTTTGGCGCAATCCCCGGCGCGGGTGCAACAATGCGGACCGTTGTGAATATCCGGTCGGGTGGTGAAACGCGCATCTCGGGGATGACCCATTCATTGGTGCTCGTCGCCGCTGCGCTGCCGCTCGCGGGTCTTGCCTCCAACATTCCCCACGCGGTTCTCGCAGGCATTCTCATCAAAGTCGGCTACGACATCATCGACTGGAGCTACATCGTTCGGGCGCACAAAGGCCCACGGTGGGACCTTGCACTCATGGCAATCGTCCTTGGGCTGACTGTTTTCGTTGACCTGATCCAGGCAGTGGCCGTTGGCGTCGTTCTTGCGGCCCTCGCCTTCGTGAAACAGATAGCCGACATTCAGGTCAAAGCCCTTCAGGACTTCGAAGATCGCGTCGATGATCCGGAAGAGCGGAAGATCCTCGACGACAGCAACGGCAAAATCCTGCTTTTCGATTTTGCTGGTGGGCCGCTTAGCTTCGGCGCAGCAGCCGATCTTGGTCACCACGTTCGAGAAAAGGTAAAAGATGGAACCCGTGCGATCATCCTTGATTTCACATACGTTCCCTCAATCGATTTGTCGGCGGCACGCGCTGTTGAAACCATCGCCTGTGATGCGCGCAAAGCGGGCAAAACGGTCTACATCACCGGCATGTCAAAAGCTGTAAGCGATGTCTTGGCCGGGCTTGGTGCAGACCACTGCTTGCCGGCGGATACAAGCTATCCAACCCGGGTCGAAGCGCTCAAAGCAGCCTTAGCGCATCTGGATCAGGGAGAGTCAGTGTCGGAAGAGAAACCAGCAGTCGTTGGTGCAGCCGTGCCAGCTGAATGAGCAAATTGTCGATCCAAGCGAGACCGCCATTCAATGCCATGAATGGCGGTTTTCGTTTTGCGAAAGGGCCCATATAGAGATAGTGCGACTTGCCGGACTGTCGCGTTGTCTTGAATGAGAATTAATCGTTCGCTATATCGTTTGGCAGGCGGGCGACCGCTGGTATTTAGATAATTGATCTTCGGGGCGGGGTGAAAGTCCCCACCGGCGGTAATGCGACCCTTAAGTCGATGAGCCCGCGAGCAGAGACGGCAGTTGTTCGTCGAAGCAGGATGCTGGTGAGAGCCCAGAGCCGACGGTTATAGTCCGGATGTGAGAAGATCAGGCATGAAGTCGGGTGCAATATTCCCGATAGCTTGGTTTACGTGTGCGCCAGTCGGCGGCCACCTAATCCTAGCTAGTATTTTCATGCCCGAGCCCCATGGATCGTGTGTATGGGCTCGATATGACAGATCGACACACATTCATGGAACACGCAATCAGGCTTGCACAAAAGCCTTGCGTCCGAACATCACCGAACCCGCGGGTCGGCTGCGTAATTATTGCAAAAGATGAAATCATAGGTGAAGGCTGGCACGAGGGGCCGGGCACCCCCCACGCGGAAGTAATGGCGTTACAAAATGCCGGGATGCGCGCAAAAGGGGCAATCGCCGTTGTCACTCTTGAGCCATGCAACCATCAAGGCCGAACCGGACCTTGCACAAAAGCCCTTATCAATGCTGGGATTTCAGAAGTCGTGTTTGCGGTTGCCGATCCAAACCCGGTCGCGACCGGCGGCGCCGAAGCTCTTGCTGAAGCAGGCATAAAAGTTAGTTCTGGACTCCTGGCTGAAGAAGCAACGGCCCTCAACGAGTCATGGTTTTTCGCCCAAAAGGCACGCCGCCCGTATTTCATTGGGAAATCCGCTGCGTCTCTCGACGGGCGCACTGCGACCGCTTCAGGCGAAAGCAAATGGATCACTGGCGCAGAGGCGAGAGCCCATGCCCACTCAGTCCGCCGAAACGTCGATGCAATTCTCGTTGGCGTGCAAACGGTTATTGATGACGACCCTGCCCTAACGGCCCGGGATAGAGGCGTCGCAACAGTAGTCGACCGCCGCCAGCCACGCCGGATTATTCTCGATAGCCAGGGCCGTTGCCCCATCGGCGCCAAAGCTCTGGATCGAATGTCACCAGCGCCACTGATCGTGACGACAGATGCAATGCCATTCAACGCTGAAGTAGGTCTCAAAGAAGTGGGTGCAGAGATTGTCCGCCTTTCAACTAATGAAAGCGGTCACCCAGACCTTCTGGTGCTTTCTGACTTTCTCTTCGAGCAAGGGGTGATGACCCTTCTTGTTGAAGGTGGGGCAACCGTTCTCGGGTCATTTTTTGACGCTGGTCTATTAGACGAGTTGCACCTTTACCTAGCACGCAAAGTGATCGGCGGCGGTCCAGGTATGTTTGGCGGCGAAGGGACACCCGAATTGTCTCAAGCCTCAGCATTCCTGTTCGACGAGCCTGAATGCCTAGGCACTGATTTCTTGTTTATCGGCAAGCGGCAGAAGGAAGCTAATTGATGTTCACCGGACTTATCGAGGAAGTCGGCCAAGTTGTAAGCGTCGCCTCTTCCGCTAAAGGATACGACTTATCAATCAGGGCAAAGATAGTCGTTGAGGGAGTTCAACTCGGCGACTCGATCTGTGTAAACGGCACCTGCTTGACGGTGACGAGGTTCAATGATGATACGTTTACGGTCGGGCTTGCGCCGGAAACAAGAAATCGAACAAGTCTTGAGGAGCTCAAAGCCGGGAGCCCGGTGAATCTAGAACGCGCCGCCCTGCCGACCACACGTCTCGGAGGACACTATGTCCAGGGTCATGTGGACGCGACCGGCACAATAAAGTCATTTCGGCCTGATCAGGATGCGCTCTGGCTGACTATTGCAGCGCCGGCGACGTTGATGAGGTACATTGTACCCAAAGGTTACATCACCATCGATGGTACATCCCTGACGGTCGTGGAAACCGGACGTGATTGGTTCAATGTTACCCTGATAAAGTACACACAAAGCAAAATCATCCTACCCCAGAAGAAAGCCGGTGACCTAGTGAACCTCGAGGTAGATATTCTCGCAAAATATGTCGAACGCCTTCTTGCTGATCGGAACGAAGATTCATTCGATGAAAACCTTCTGCATACCGCAGGCTTTATTGACAAAGGAGCCGCCTAACATGCCCCATGCGTCCATTTCTGAAGCAATTGCTGCTTACAAAACCGGAGAAATCGTCATCATTGTGGATGATGAAGATCGTGAAAACGAGGGCGATTTTGCTATCGCTGCAGACTTTGTCACCCCGGAATCCGTCAACTTTTTCGCGAAAGAAGGACGAGGCTTAATCTGTTGCGCCATGGCGCCTGCCCTTGTCGACAAATTCAAGCTGCCATTAATGGTGCAGCAAGACGAAAACAGATCCGGGTTCGGCACGGCCTTTACAGTATCTGTCGAGGCAGCCGAGGGCGTGACCACTGGCATCTCTGCCCATGATCGCGCCCATACAATCCGGACGCTGATCAACCCATTATCAGGTCCCACTGACATCGTCTGCCCAGGACATACGTTCCCTCTGCGAGCGCAGGAAGAAGGTGTACTCCAAAGGGACGGGCAAACTGAAGCGAGCGTGGATTTGGCTAAGCTAGCAGGTCTGACGCCCGCTTCTATGATCTGTGAGGTCATGAATGACGATGGCACAATGGCGCGCCTGCCTGATCTGGAAGACGTTGCCGAGCGCCATGGGCTTAAGATCATTTCGGTTAAAGCCCTTCAGGATTATCGGCGCCTGACGGAAGGCGACAACAAGCAGATGCAGGCAACTGGCTAAGGGGGGACCAACAAAGATGGGACGCACTTTTGAAGGAAGCATGGTTGGAACAGGTCTTTCCGTGGCGATTGTCTCTACACGGTGGAACGATTTTATCGTTGGCCACCTGATTGCTGGAGCGAAAGACGCCCTCACCCGCCATGGTGTTTCCAAGGTCGATGAAGCAATTGCCCCGGGTGCTTTCGAATTGCCACTGGTTTGCCGGAAATTTGCTGAAACTGGTCGCTACGATGCCATCGTGGCGCTTGGCTGCGTGATCCGAGGTGCGACAGCCCATTTCGACTATGTGGCTGGTGAGGCGGCCAAAGGGATTGCCTCGGTATCAGCGACAACCGGCGTCCCGGTGTCATTTGGAATTCTGACAACCGACACAATCGAGCAGGCCATTGAACGGGCCGGTACAAAAGCCGGAAACAAGGGTGCTGAGGCAGCTCTCGCATCGCTTGAAACAGCAAACTTGATCAAATCAATTTCGGAGGCATAGATCATGACAGCCGAAACCGTTCCGTTTGACCCAATGTCGGCAAATGACCAGAACGCATCACACCCAACGCGCGCTGACGCAGAAAAAGCCGTTCGAACTTTGCTGACTTACTTTGGTGAGGATCCGAGCCGTGAGGGGCTGCGCGATACGCCGAAACGATTTATCGGTGCATATGAGGAATTTCTTTCGGGGTACAAGGACGATCCAATCGAGATTTTGTCGCGCACCTTCGAAGAAGTCGAGGGCTATGACGATATCGTCCTGATGAAGAATATCCGCCTGGAAAGTCATTGCGAGCACCACATTGTGCCGATCATCGGCACAGCTCATGTGGCCTACCTGCCCTCGTCTCGGGTTGTTGGTATTTCCAAACTTGCAAGAGTTGTTGATGTGTTTTCGAGACGCCTTCAGAGCCAGGAGATACTTACCAATCAGATCGCGGATGCAATTGAAACCGCGCTGGAGCCTCGCGGCGTAGCGGTCCTGATCGATGCTCAGCATCAGTGCATTACGACCCGAGGCATTCACAAACCGGACGTTTCGTGTGTCACGCAATCAATGCGCGGTGAGTTTGCGAAGGATAGCGCCCTGGAGGCACGTTTCATGCGACTCGCCGGGGTTTGAATTTTTTGCACGCCATCTAAGTATCCTTCGAACGAGATAAACAAAAAAAGGGCGGCCCGTGGGCCGCCCCTTTAGTTTGGGCCGGCGAAAGACACCCCCCGATGTCTTTCGCCGTTACGAATTAGAATTCGTAACGAATGCCGAACTGGACTGCCCAGACACTGTCATCAACGTCGAAGTCTCGGAAGATGCCATCGCCTTCATCGAAGTTACTGCCACCCGGGTTGAAGTTGGTGTAGACATACTGACCGTCTACAATTGATGCATCCAATACAGGCACTGCTTCGCCAACATCACCGTTGTCGTGCTCACGGAAGATGTTCGCCTCATCCGTGATCAGGTTCGGCAGGTTTTCGATGTCGACATAGGCCAGCAGACGATCGTTGCCGAAGAAGCCCGGGAGCTCCTGCTGGAAGCGGAAGTCAAGATCGATGAACCAAGGGTTCTTGAAGGCGTTCCGTGGGCTGATTTCGCCCGCGAACTCATCAAGCCCGCTTGTTTCCAGGAAACGGAAGAACTGATCAACGTCGTCCAAGCCGGAAAGGTCAACCAATGGATCGTTAACACCGGTCGGAACGTAAAACAGGTTCCGTTCTTCATTGTCGGAGTCACCGAATGTTTGCGTCGGCGTATTGTTGTCATATGTGTAGCTGAACCGACGACCTGACCGAGCTGACAAGAAGAAGTTAAAGCTCGTGTCGAGATCTTTAACGAATTCCTGACGGATGCGAAGAGCAGCCGTAACATTGTGCGCGTTAAAGAACGGGCTCGGGCTCAGTGCCGGGTCATTGATGTTCGCAAGCGCCACTTCTTCGAAGTTTGATGTTTGCGTTGATGACGTCGTCGGGTTGACGTCTTTCGCATTCGAGAATGCATAGCCGAGCGTCAGATCCAAGCTGCCTTCTGAGCCAACCCACGGCGTGGTGTAGTCCCAGCCTTTGTTGAACTGGGCTGAAAAGACTGTCGAACCACCGTTTTCACCTTTGCCACGAACATTCGTGAGAAGGATGTCCTGGTCGTCGCCGCCAGCGTCACAAGCGCCATCCCCAGCGAGTTGATCAGCAGAGCCGTTAAAGCCAGGGAGCTGACGATTACCGTTGAAGGTCGCGTCGCAGCCGTCGAGAAGAGGATCAACTGCGTTAAACAGCAGACGCCCGTCTGGTGCTGTTCCAATTGGCGTCAGGGTCAGGTCAACGAAGTTTGGAGCGTTGCGACGGCGTGAATGGATCACGTCGATGTCTACGCGCCAATCATCAAAGAACCCGCCAGCTGCCCCCGCAAAGTCGGTGCGGTGGGTAAAACCGAACGATCCACGGATAACTGATGGAATATCGAAATCAGGATCAATCGCTGCGACACGCCCCTGACCTGCAGCGGCCTCGGCTTGCTGCTGCGTTAGGATACAGTTCGGGATGCCCGTAAATGCACCGCCTTGGATAACCTGAAGATCAGCATCCGTGCAAGGAGCTTCTCCAGTCTCACCAAATCCCTGGTTGGAACCAGTGTTGGAGTAGGAGTTTGAGAACCAGACCGTTGGGTCGGAGCCAGCAAAGACGCCAGCACCAGCACGGAAAGTTGTTGTGCCCGCAAATGTTTCGCCAGCATCATAGTTCATAGCAAAGCGAGGCAAGATGACCTCAAGACCGTCGAACCCCTGGGTATTTGAGAAACCGTACCGGTCGACAAACGCCTGGCTTTCGGTTGGCTCATCGCCTGACTTGTAGAAGTTATAGCGCAGGCCAAGGGTCATCGTCAGAGCGTCAGTCGGCCGCCACTCATCTTGTACGTAAAGCGAGTGAATTGAGCGGGAGAATTCCGCCGCAGCATCATTGATGTCACCAGAGAATGAGCCGTTCGCGGTGATCGACGACGCAGTGCCAGCCTGGAGGTCGGCAATGCTGTCAAACTCGAAGATACCCGTCGCCTGGATAACGAACAGGTTGAACACATCGAGCTGGTTAAGGTCGTAACCGGCCGTGAATGTGTGATTGCCTACTTCGTAGTCTGCCTTTACCCGGATCTGGTCGATCTGTGTCTTCAGATCGTTTGCAGAGCGGAACTGACCTGGGCCATTTTGAAGGACGTTGCCATCGTTTTCGGTAATGCGGAAGATCGGGATTGGGTTGCTCGACTGAGCCTCACCACCACCAACTGGTCCCTGGAGGTCCTGGTTGTCAATCCGAGAAGCACGGACTTCGGTTGATAGACGATCAGTCCACTGAGAGAACAAACGAGCTGAGTATTGTTCAATCTCGTTACCTTCATCTTCAAAAGTGTTCGCGAAGATAAACTGCGCGTCGAAGCCAAGATCATCTGGCTCAACGTTGCTCTCCCGGTAGCGCAGGTAGCTGGTTTCGAGACGGTGGTTGTCATTAATCTGCCAGTCGATACGACCAAAAATCCGGCGAGATTCTTCAGGGAGAACCCGTGAGATACCGCCAGAGTCAAGTCCGTAGACGTTCTGCAGGATGTCGCTGACCTGGTTGACTTCGTCGAGCGAAAGACCCGTTACCGGGCTGGCAAAGCCTGCACCTTCTGGACCGTCATCAACGATGTCGCCGCCGTCCTGAACCTCTTCGTAAGAAACAAAGAAGAAAAGCTTGTCTTTGATGATTGGGCCACCAACAGACGCACCCCAGTTCCAGTCACGGAACTCGTCGCCCGCAACGTCACGGCCTTCAAGCGTCTTGCCGGTCAGGCCGGACGAGTTAAACACAGCAAATGCCGAACCAGTGATGTCGTTCGTACCACCTTTGGTGACGGTGTTGATCGCACAGCCCTGGAAGCCGTCATACTGAACGTCGAACGGCGAGAATTCGACTGAGACTTCGCGAACAGCGTCGAATGGAAGTGGCAAAGCGTTCCGTGAAGGGAAGCCAGAAGCATTAAGGCCGAATGGGTCGTTTGCCTGAATTCCGTCGATCGTCAGAAGGTTGAAACGGTTGTTGAAACCCAAGCAAGAAACGTTGTCGTCATTGTCACCATTGACGGTCAAGCGGGGGTCGATCCGGATAACGTCGCGGATGTCGCGCTGGATAGATGGAAGAGCTTCTAGGGTCTCAAGGCCGAACGAAGAGCTTGGGCCAATCGCCAGTTCAGCGGTGTTGGTGCGTGAAGAGACAACAACAATCTCGTCAGTGACACCCGCGGATGCGCTTTCAAGGTCGAAGCTGAGTTCAGTTGCACCGGAAACCGACGCGAAGACGCCTTCAATCGTCTCACCGCGGAAGCCACTTGCAGAAACAGAAACTGAGTAAGGACCGCCAACCTGGAGGTTCCGAACAGAGAAGGAACCGTTTGCGTTTGTCGATACTGACCGGCCTGCGCCTGTCCGCGTATCAACAACACGAACAACAGCGCCGGAGACCGGTGCGCCGTTCGCATCCGTCACAACACCGCGGATGTTTGACGTAATCTGCTGAGCGTAGGCAACGCTCGTAGTCGCTGTTGCCGCAGCAATAGCGCAAGCACTAGCTGTAAGAAGCCGTGTAATTTTCATGGATTATCCCCAACCACTTGGAAAGAAAAACAACGGGAGAGATCACCTGATCCCGAGACTGCGCTCGCGTATGGCCGAGATGTTTCAGCGATGTGACAAAGAATTGTCACTTGCATGACGCTGCATTTTTACATCGGTGTGGAGAAGGCAGAAATACATCGTGATTTTAACGCACTACGAATTTAATTCGCACACTGTGCGCATCTCACTCATGACTTTTTGTCAAAAAGAAGAGAGGTTCGTAGTCACATTCTGGCGGGGACAGGAATAGCCATCGCCTTAAGTATGACACTTAATTGACGTTTAACCGCAATCGAGAGGGCGATACGGGTTAACCGAGCCGATCGATCAGCCTCGTCACTTATTCTGCATGCGGCATAAAACTTTGAAAAATTCTGAGCGAGAGTGTACGCGTGCTCGCAGAGAATATGAGGCAAGCGTTTGTCTATCGAGCTTCGCATCGCATCAGCAAACTCAAGGAGCGTAAGCGCTACCCGCCGTTCTTCTTCTTTCTGGAAAACAAAGTCGAGACCGCCTTCGACAGTTGCAAGATCCTCTTTCGCGGCTTTGGAAAGCACCGCGTCGACCCGGACAACAGCATAAAGCAAGTAAGGCCCGGTTTTACCCTCAAAGGCGACAAACCGTTCTAAATCAAATACGTAATCGGTCGTACGCGGGTTCGACAAATCAGCAAACTTCAATGCAGCGACGCCAATCTGCTGCGGGATTAGTGCCATCTCTTCTTCGGTGTAATCATCTGAGAATCCAGACGACGCAAGCCTCTCGCGGGCTTTTTCAGTCACTAGGTCGATCAGATCCCGTAGCTTCAGGACGCCTCCCTCTCGCGTCTTGAATGGCTTTTTGTCTGGGCCATTCATCGTACCAAAGCCAAGATGCTCCAAACGCTCTTCAGGAAAGTAGCCTGCTGCATCGGCCACACGGTAAAGCTGCTCAAAGTGCAAAGCCTGACGGTTGTCGACGACATATAAGATTCGATCCGGATCGTGGTTCTTCTTACGATCAAGAATTGTGGCAATGTCAGTGGCGTGATACCCAACAGCCCCTTTTGAATTTACAAGAATGACCGGCGGAACTTCTTTTTTGTCACTTTCACGACTGACGCGAATGATCTTGGCCCCATCCGAAAGCTCGACCAATGACTTCGCCTCCAGATCCTTCACCATTTCCTCGATGTAGGGATCGGCGTCCGCTTCTCCTTTCCAGACGTCAAACTCAACAGAAAGATCAGCATAGTTGTTTTTCATGTCGGCGATCGAAAGGTCGACGAAATGCCGCCAGAGCGCCCGGTAGCCTGCCCGACCGGTCTGGAGCTCCTGTGTTGCAACCCGCGCTTGCTCGGCGCGGGCGTTATCAGCCTTACAGGCAGCAGACGCAATCGGATAAAGCTCTTCGAGATCTTTGAGGGTTATTGGCGGTTCTTCCGGGTACGGTCCAGTGTAAGCCGGATCGAAATAGACAAGGTCCGGTTGCCTGACCGCCAATTCTGAAATCAGCTGCCCCATTTGAAGGCCCCAATCGCCCAAGTGAATATCACCGGTGACCTCGTGCCCGGCTAGTCTCAAAATCCCCTTTAGCGCTTCACCGATGATTGCAGACCGCAAATGGCCCACATGGAGAGGTTTGGCGACGTTCGGTCCACCATAGTCGATGACGATCTTTTCTTTATTCGACGCACCATAAGCCCCGAGGCTCTCTGTCGACGCGACCGCCTTGAGCTTTTCGCCGAGAAACTCGTCATTTAAGTCAAAGTTGAGAAACCCGGGGCCGGCAAGAGCAACATGTTCGATCGAGTTGTGCCCAACCAATCGATCAAGCACCAATTGACCAATCTCTCTCGGATTTCGACCTTCGGATTTTGCGACCGCCAAGGCACCATTGCATTGGAACTGGCACAGATCCGGACGATCAGACACGCGGACCTGTCCGAACTTCCGATCAAACCCATTGGCCTCGAATGCGTCGCCAACAATTGACGACAGCTCATCTGTAAGTGTCATATAGGTATGAGTGCCCTAGAGTTCAGGGAATTTCAGGCTCTCGCCTGACCGATTGAACCGCAACTGGTCTGCCGTCACGACCAATCCAACCACGATTTCAAAGTTCAGTCCGGACGTTTCCTCGCCTTTTCGCGGGATTACAATCTCGTCTATCTCATCCTCAAGACGATAGACGTTTTTGTCCGGGTCGAATTTCACTGGGACGGTAAATGTCTCCTTGGCGATAACCTCGCTATCGGTGCGTGTCACCGCTACAAAGTATTGGTATTCCCGTTCGATTCCATCGGCAGCCGGCCCCCGCCCAAATGCGAGGTCCACCTCTACCGAAGCCTCAATCGGTTTGTCCGAGTAGTAACGACAGCCAATGGACACATCTTCGATTTCAGCGGACCAGGCGACATTCTCGATCGTCTTTTCATCGGTGGCAAAATCCACCAAGCGAGCCGCGTCATTTAACACGACAATATTCGGACAAGGCGCCGGGTTGCGCTCCTGGGAGGCTCGAAACTCGTCTGACCCCGCACATGCGCTCAATGATGCGGCGAAAAGCGTGAGTGTTGCGACTTTGTTCATACTCCCAAACTCCTATATCGACTTTAAGTCATTTCATGGCCGTCGAGACAACGTAATCTTGCCGTTCGATGGCGCGAAAAAGGTGGTACCGCCCTCGTGGTGAGACCGCAATGGACGCGGCAGAATCGAATGAAACGCAAGCGCCGATCGAGAGAAGTATGATGTTCGTCCCCCTAGAGCCAGAGCTCAAAACAAAGGCGGCAAAAAAAAGTAAGGCGACAGACAGCCGTCGGTTGACGGTAAGAATTGCCGCACCGAGGGGATTTTGCGCCGGCGTATCCCGTGCAATCCAGACCGTTGAAGAAACGCTGTCGAAATACGGCGCCCCAGTCTTCGTGCGGCATGAGATTGTCCATAATGCCCATGTTGTGCAGCGCCTAGCTCAAATGGGGGCTGTCTTTGTCGATGAAGTCGATGATGCGCCAGCCGACCGCCCAATCGTTTTTTCTGCCCATGGTGTCGCGACATCTGTCAAGGAAGCGGCATACAACCGAGATATGGTGGCAATTGACGCCACCTGCCCGCTGGTTTTGAAAGTACACAACCAGACCCGTCGCTGGCATCGTCTCGGCTATCAGGTCCTCCTGGTGGGTCACGAGGGTCACCCGGAAATTGAAGGGACCCTCGGCCAAGCGCCTAATGGAACCGTATTACTTGTGCGGGATGAAAATGACGCACAAAACATTCAGCCAACCGGAGAACACCTCGCCTACACAACACAGACGACGCTTTCGGCAGACGAAACCGAGGCAATCATAGCGATCTTAAAAAGACGATTCCCGGCAATTGAAGGCCCAAGCCGCGCTGATATCTGTTATGCGACGACTAATAGACAAGAGGCAGTAAAGGCGATTGCGCCGGGCTGCGACGCCTTTTTCGTGATCGGCGATCCTACTTCTTCTAACTCAGTACGTTTGGTCGAAACTGCCAGAGCTGCCGGTGCCGCGACATCAACCCTTGTGCCTGATCCAGAGAACTTTGATACGGGCTTAATGACCGATCTCGGTGTTATCGGGGTCTCATCTGGGGCTTCCGCACCGGAAGAACTGGTTGAGGCTTTCCTTGGAAAACTTGCCTTGCACCATGCACTCGATGTGGAGACCGTCGAAGTGACAAGGGAAGATATTGCTTTCAAAATGCCAGTCATTTAGCTTTATTGGTCGTTTTGGGAGCGCGCTGAGTTGGCAGTCTACACTCATGTCGAAAAAAACGCACTGGTCGCGTTTCTAAAGCAGTATAATATCGGCACGCTGACTGATTTTCGAGGCATTCAGCAAGGCGTTGAGAACACAAACTATCATCTGCATACGTCACATGGCAGATTTATCCTCACTCTATTTGAGCGGCGGACCGACAAAAGTGACCTCCCGTTTTTTATGGAAGCAATGGCGCATTTCAACGCAAAAGGAATTGCTGCGCCGGAGCCAATAAAAAACCGGCACGGCGAAACTATTGGTCCCCTAGCTGACCGCCCTGCGGTTATTATCAGTTTCCTAGATGGCAATCCGAATATGATACCTGATGCGCAGGCATGTCGGATGATGGGAGAAATGGTCGCCGAGCTTCACATTGCTGCTAATGGTTTCGAACGCACTCGGCCAAATCCACTTTCCTTTCATGGCTGGCAAGAATTGGCTGAGGCATGCGCAGAAAAAGGCGACGTTTACCGTCCTGGGTTGAATGACATTATCGCCGATGAACTGTCCTTACTGGCGCAAAGTCGGCTCGATACTGATCACGTCACGAACGATTTCGCCCTTCCCCGTGGGCTCGTTCACACAGATTTGTTTCCGGACAATGTTTTTTTCAAAGGCGTGCAAATCTCTGGCATAATTGACTATTATTTCGCGTGTACGGACTTTTTTGCCTATGATCTTGCTGTCACTTTGAATGCATGGTGCTTTCAGAACGGCTGGCAGCACCAAAACGCCCAAGCCCTGATTGAGGGATATCAGTCTAAACGGCCCCTAAACGTTGAAGAAGAAACGGCGTTACCGCTTTTTCTGCGGGGCGCGGCTTTAAGATTTTTGCTGACGCGTCTTTATGATTGGATCCACCAGATTGACGGGGCCGTTGTCAAAGTTAAAGACCCGCTCGACTATCTTGAAACCCTAACCTATCACCGCACGAATACGACCACATTTGAGGATATTATTTAGGATGATTGAGATTTATACAGATGGTGCATGCACAGGTAATCCTGGCCCTGGTGGATGGGGAGTACTGGTCAAACAAGACGGGCAGGAAAGCGAACACTGCGGCGGCGAAATCGAAACAACCAACAATCGAATGGAGTTATTAGCAGCGATTGAAGGACTGAACATCGCGCCAGATAAATCGGATATCATTCTTTATACCGATAGTCAGTATGTAAAGAATGGAATCACGGACTGGATCAATGGCTGGAAACGCAATGGATGGAAAACTGCCAGCAAAAAACCGGTCAAAAATAAAGACTTATGGCTAGCGCTCGACGAAGCGATCTCGCGTCACAATGTGGAATGGCGTTGGGTTAAAGGACATGCAGGAGACCCGGGAAATGAGCGCGCCGATGCTTTAGCCCGCAAAGGGATCCCCTGCATCTGAGATAATTTATTCTCAGAGATCTTACACGTTAGATCTGCGTCAAGATATGGTCCGCTGACGAGACTTCAAAGGCACCCGGTGCTTCAACATTCAAAGCCTTTACCTCACCGTTTTCAATGAGCGCTGAGAAACGCTGGGAACGCTCACCCATTCCGAATCCGGTTCCATCCATAGTCAGCCCAAATGCACGCGAAAGTTCACCATTCCCGTCAGCGAGCATGACAATATCGCCACTCGCGTTGTGTTGCTCTCCCCAAGCCTGCATAACAAATGCATCGTTCACGGACATACATACAATTGTATCAACGCCTTTGCCTTTGATTTCCTGTGCTTTTTCAACAAAGCCTGGCAGATGGCGGGCTGAACATGTCGGCGTGAATGCCCCAGGCACGGCAAATAGAACTGTTTTGCCGTTGCCGAGCACGTCAACCGCATCTTTCTTTTCAGGCCCATCTGCGGTTGCGACCATCACGGTTGCCGATGGGATCTTGTCTCCAACTTGAACTGTCATCGCGTTTTATCCTTTGCATCTGTTATAGGGGTCATTCGCGTTACCTATCTTCATTCCAGGTCGAAGGCCAGAGCATGAAAAGCCCGATGAGAGCAAAAGGCTCTTGTCGATATGAGATTCCAAAGTTAGCCTTTGCTTATCATCTTTTGTTCGGAGTATGCGCATTGTCAGTAGAAGCAGAGCCTTCCGCCCCACATGAAAGCCTCGCTGGATGTCTGTTGGTTGCGATGCCCAATATGACAGATAATCGCTTTGCTGAGGCGGTAATTCTCATGCTCAGTCATGATGCTGAACACGCGATGGGCGTCGTAATAAACAAGACCCTACAGAAGCTCAGTTTAGCCGATTTGGCTGCGCAACTGGACATTGAACCTGGCCCCCATTCGCGAGGGGTGCCCGTCCATTATGGCGGCCCAGTTCAAACGAACCGTGGATTTGTTATTCACACAACGGACTATCAGGGTGAAACCGGTTCGAAGCTTGACGAAGGCCTTGCGGTGACCACCCATCGTGAGATTGTACGAGACCTTGCAGTTGAGACACCGACACTCACGCCCCCGGGCGATTTCGTATTTGCTGTTGGCTATGCAGGTTGGGGCGCGGGACAACTTGAGGAAGAAGTACTCGCCAATGTATGGCTACATTTACCATCGGCCCGAGATCTGGTTTTTTCCAAAGATCTTGAGAGCATTTGGGATCAGGCGTTCGAGAGGCTCGGCGTGAGCCGAGCTATGTTCTCATCTGAGTGGTCAATGGTCCGTGATGCCAACACACCCGTCAATTAGGCCTCTATCCCTATCGGATCAGTTGGCATACGGATGTCATACCGACGGTCGATGACGTCGCTTGGCAAGCATTGACCGTCCTTCGCCCTACCGGAAATCCGAGGCCCAAAGGCGACGCCGAACAGGGGCCCGACGCTCGCGGCCTTCATTTGGCTTTTCGTCGGCATGGGAATCTGTTGACACAGGCTCGCCGGTGTCTTGGTCTTTCGCAATCGGCGCCGGGGGAAAATCGCTTACTCCAGCCTCATTTGAGATAACAACATTCTCCTTCGACAAATCCATTGGAGACTTATGTTTCCCTGCCAACGCAGAAGGCTTTTCCGATGCGCTTTGGGGTCCATTTTTAGGCGAGCGACCAGCTAGAGCCTTCGCCGATCCAAACAGATAACCTTGGCCAAGATCGCATCCTGCATTAGCAACTGCTTCCGAAATAGCGGTTCGCTCGATTCCCTCAGCAATCACAACCATACCAAGATCTTTGCCTAAGCTTGCGATCGCCTTAATAATTTTTGCAGCGCCAGCATCATGCGACGACCGCTCCGTGAACGACTTATCGACCTTAAGATAGTCAAAGCTGTACTTGTAGAGATTTGTTAGCGACGAAAAGCCTGCGCCAAAATCATCAAATGCCAAAGCAACACCAGCAGCCTTCATTCGTTTGAACGTCGCTTCGATTTGAGGGTCGTCCACCAAATGATCTGCTTCAGTGACCTCCAGGACTAAGGACTTGGGCGGCAACGAAAACTCCTTGATGACCGCCTCAACATCTTCGGCAAAGCCCGATGACATAAGATCGCTTACCCCGACATTGAACGCCGCAAAGATATGCTTTTTGTCGGCCTCGAGCTCAGCTTTCACCATGCGTGCAGCTTCGCGAACCATTAGCCTTGTCAAGTCAGGCATTACGCCCGCCGCCTTCGCAGCCCTTAGGAGGGTTTCGGTATCGCCGTTACCTCCCTCTGGCTTTGCAGAAGAAACCTCACTGGAGGACGGTCGCCGCAGGAGAGCTTCGTAGCCAACCACCGTCCGCTTTTTCAGATCTACGATTGGCTGGAACCAAGCTTCAATGTCTCCCTCTTGAACGGCGGATCTGACATCTTCGACATATCCTGGCGCGAGGCGATTCTGCCCGGCGGTCGCTGCCGCAGCTCCTGCAAGTGATGTTGCGGCGGTCTGTAGAAGCGCGGCCCCCTTAGAGGATGAAGATGGTTCTGCGGTGGCATCCAGCTTGTCTTCCAGAAATACGACAATGCGCTCCAGATCTCCGTTTGACGAAACCGTCCGGGCACCGCGCATTCTAACTTGCTGGCCAGCAACTAGATCGACGACTTCGTCGAAGCCTCCATCGCCGAGTGAACGACCGATGATTTTTTCGTCATAAATCGCTCGATTAGCGGGCGCGATAAACTCACGCATAGTCTCGGGCGAGAAAGATCCGGCAGCTTGCGCACCCATTAACTCACAAAACGACGCCGACTGATGGCTGCGCTTTTCTGTCCAGTCCCAAACCGCGACCCCGGTGTAGTCGAGAACTTGCGCGAGCTGGTTTTCCGAAACACGCAGCTGTCGCGCTTCACCACCGGTTAGGCGGGCTTCATTAATCGAAGCAGCAATGACGGGATGAGGCGTTGCCGGTTCCATAGGTGGCGCAACGCGCTCAAATGTACGCTTTAGGGTCGTTTCAGTCGCACCCACGATGGCTGAGATCATGAGCCCAGCTGCGAACAACGCGTACGAAGTGACCGGATTAGCGACCCCACTGATTGCCAAGGGAACCGCTGCAGTGGCAAGGATAACTCCTGGCAAAATAAGTCTCGCGCCATGGTCGCCGCGAACAGTTTCAATCAGTACCATGATGGCTGCCACGCCAAGTCCACCAATCAGAGCCGCTTGAACAAGCCTGGCAAGATCCCCGCCAATGGCAATATTGGCAATCGCCACCGACACAATTGCCAGTGCCACCATAAACATTCCGCCACTCACTGTAGCGTTTTCCCTGGCGTGGCCCACCACGGCGGAAACAAACACCACCGCCGACCCGACGAAGAAAGATTGAATAAGGAGCTGAATGGCAAACCCGGGAGCTGCAATGATCCCTATTTGCATGGCAAACAGAGTAGCCGCTGCAGCGATCATAAAGAGGCCACATGCTGCAGCAATGCTCCGGCCCATCGCCGCCAGACCAGCGAGGAATGCTGTACCCATGACAAAGGCACCTGCAATGGCCCCCTTCCCTATGTCAGAGGTCGAGGCTTCTTTGATAACGCCCAGCGCTGCCGGCAAATCAGTCGCAACTAAATGCTGCACAATCATTGGCTCAGTTTTCCCCGCTAAAATGCAAACCCCACACGCGCCGCTATTCAATCCCTCGCGGCCTCTTTACACCTTCTCGCGGCCCGCATGTCGTTGCAACCTCCAATGAACGCCCCGGCCAGTCTTCTGGTCGATTTCGGCGAAAAAAATCCATGGAGATGTCCGATGATGACGCCCCCCAGGAAATTGGATTTGGTTTTCGGCGCTGCACGATGTGAAATTCGCGAAAACGGGGAAAACAGCCGCTCTATTCGGTATCGCTCGCGACGATCGCATAAATGGAATGGTCTCGCCATGCGCCGTTGATAAAGAGGTAATCGCGGGCAAGCCCCTCAAGACCAAAGCCTGCTTTTTCAAGGAGCTTTCGAGACGGTTGGTTGCCTGGCTGGCAGGCGGCTTCAATGCGGTTAAGCCCAAGCGTCCCAAATGCATATGCAACAACGGCGGTGACGGCGCCCAGCCCATTGCCGCACCGCAAAAATGGCGCGCCGATCCAGTATCCTATGGAAGCAGAGCAAGATGCAAAAAAGCGGATGTTCGTAAGATTGACCCCACCCATTAGCTGACCGTTGAACGTGTCAAAAACCAGTAACGGCATCGCCTGCCCTGCCATGCGCTGGCGTTCCTGGCTCTTTAGTTTTCTGCGAAAGGCCTCCAGCGAAACGTCGTCATCAGTCCAATCCGGTTCCCATTCCGTTAAGTGAGCGCGGCTTGCTTCACGGAGGGCGGCCCATTCGTCATAATCCTGTAACTCAGGCGCACGCAGAAAAAAGCGATCGTGCTCTAGGAAGGGCGAAAAACGTCGTTCCCGACGAAAGCCCAAACTCAACGGTGCCATGGGTATACTGTCCCCGTTTCCATCGACGAGCCACCATAGCAATTGGGCGAAAGAGGCCAAGCCCAATTCAGGCAAATGCAGAGGTTGCGAGAATAAGGTCGCGGACGGAAGCGCTCGTTGCATCGGCATAGGCACAGGCCTCTTTGCGCAGATGCAAGTCTGCGTATCGTTCTGGAAGGGGCGGATGCTCCCCGCAGGCATCGATGACCGCTTCAGGGAACTTTGCAGGACTTGCCGTTGCCAGAACAACGGTCGGTCGGCCGGTCTTTAATTTCTGCTTAGCGACATGAAGCCCGACTGCCGTATGCGGATCAACAAGATACCCATCCGCCTCAAGTACGGCTTTGATCTTGCCGGCAACGTCCTCTCTGCTCGCCCGCCCGGAACTGAAGCTCGCGCGGATATCTGATAACGTGTCAGGATCAAGCGCAAACGTACCGGCTTCCTTTAGGCTCTGCATCCACATCGCAGTTCTCTCAACATCTCTTCCGGTCACGTCATACAGCAATCGCTCGAAGTTCGAGGCGACTTGAATATCCATAGACGGGGACGTCGTGGGAAGGACACCTTTCGGGTGATAATCGCCAGTCTCGATCACGCGGTGCATGATGTCGTTTTCATTTACGGCAATGATCAGATCCCCGACGGATAAGCCAGTCTTCTTCGCAACATAGCCGGCATATATGTCACCGAAGTTTCCGGTTGGAACGACAAAGTCTGCCGCCTCACCAAGTTCAGCGATGGCTCGAAAATAGTACGTCTGTTGTATGGCGAGCCGGACCCAGTTGATGGAGTTAACGGCGCTAAGCGCCAACCGACCAGAAATGGCTTCGTCACCGAACAAATCTTTGATGATTTTCTGGCAGGTATCAAAACTGCCATCCACGGCAATATTGTGGATGTTACCCGCGGTATTCGTCGTCATGATGCGGCGCTGAACATCAGAGATCCGCCCTTTTGGGTGCAACATGAAGACTTCGACATTAGGTTTGTCGGCAAATGCGTGGATCGCCGCGCCGCCTGTATCCCCAGACGTTGCGCCAATAATCGTTTTGCGGTCGCCTGTTGCTTCTATCGCCGCGCTATAGAATTCAGACAAAAGTTGCATGGCCACATCTTTAAAGGCGAGTGTGGGTCCGTGGAACAATTCAAGCAAATAGGTTCCATCAGAGAGCTTGCGCAACGGAGTTGTGCTCGGATGATCGAACGAGCCAAAGGCGCGTTCCGCCATGGCGCGAATAGCATCCTCGGAAAAATCACCGCCAGCGAAAGGCGCCAACACTCTGGCTGCAATCTCAGGGAACTCAGCTGATCCCAAAAGATCAGCATTTGGAATTTCAGGCCAAATCGTAGGGACATACAACCCACCATCTGGCGCAAGGCCGCTTAAGATGGCCTCAAGAAAAGAGATATTGCCCGCCGCCCCGCGGGTCGAAACGTATTCCATGAAATGGGTCCTACTGATCTAGATCACAGATCAAAAACTTGTCTTCCATTAAAGCCCCGATCAAGAGCTTATTCTGAAAGACATCCGCGGTCGTCGCCGCAGACAGCAAATCACCGCTAGTGCGAAACAAGGTCTGTTCAGGGTGATCCTTAATCTCAAATGATGCTGAGAGTCTGGCAACACTTGATGGGACGTGTACGGATGGATCGCGTTGGTGGAGTGGTAAGCCCAAGGGTTTATTTATCCCAGAGACTATGATGTCGCCATCCCGGGTAAGATTTAAGTTGTCCGTTGCGAACCCAACCCCGATACTCTCTGCGCGTTCAACTAGTCCGGTTCGACGGTCACGATCGAACGACGTCACACCCATCCCTGCGGATTCAGCCGCGAAGAGCTTGTTGCCGTCAGCGCTCATGGCGATCCCGTTTGCAAACTGCAACCCGCTGGCGACGACCCGCCAAGAGATACCGTTGAAGTACATGATCTTGCCGTCACTGGCACGGCTCAAAAACATCAGCTTACCGAGCAATGATGTGCGCCCGGCACCTACATCGTTAGTGACGTAAAAAGCGCGCGGTCCCGTCGCGACTAAGTCGTTGGGGCTTGTTAGTCGTGGCTCGGATAGTGTCTCAAGATGATCCAGATCTCCGCTCGGCAAGACGTCGAAGACTTCTACTGCGTCTGTCGCGGCATTTACCACAAAAAGGCGCTGGACCCCGTCTTCGTTGTAGTAGGAAAGACCATAGGGTTCGAAGATTTCCGGTTTGCCGCGGGTACGATCTCTCCAATTCGATCCGTTTAGTGGATCATTTATATCGACCACATGGATCCCGCCGCGGCGCGGACGTTCCTCGGTTCGGTCGAGCGAGGACACAAACGCGATGCCTCTGGCACGATCAACTTGAAGGTCAACGGGTCCCGAAATCCCGACGACAGGCGTACACCGGTCAGGCAGCTTTTCGTCGACAGTCGAAAAATGATTGAACGAAAAGAGGGTCGCAAAAACTGCTGCTGCGACCATCGCTGCCACCAAGAACAGCGATCTCACCCATAAACCGATATTCATCGGACCTCGCCTGACACCTAACTGCACACCCCGCCAAGATGCTTGACGTTAATGGCGTGTGAGGCCGCTGACTAGACCGGCGCGAACAATTTTGCTTGTTGTCTATAGGCGAATGTGAGGGTGTTTGCTCAACGGCGTCAGGGCGAGGCACGACCTAAATTTTCCGAGGGAGCCAATTAGGCCTTGTCAACTGTCGAATTGAGGGTTATGTCCCCGCGCTTGCACAACAACAATCGACAGCGAAGAAGGTTAGTTCGGTGAAAAAAGATATCCACCCATCATACCACACGGTGAAAGTGGTTATGACGGACGGCACGTCCTTTGAGACCCGTTCGTGCTACGGTGAGGCCGGCGCGACGATCTCACTCGATATCGATCCGCTGTCCCATCCAGCCTGGACCGGTGGCCCACAGCGAGCGATGGATCGTGGGCAAGTGTCGAAGTTCAACCAGAAATTTGGTGCTTTTGGCCTGAAAACGTAAAAGGCTCGGCACGAAAACTAAAACGAAATTGCTGCCCGGCAAAAGCTTTGCAGGGCAGTTTTGTTTGGTGACAACATTCTTCTTGCGTTGGCTGAAAATAGTTTGGCCGGCATCAAGATAACGGTCGTGTGCGACCCCCTGCTATCGCTTGTTTGATGCGAATGCTTCCCACAGGGCCTTTTGTTGGGCAACGGCATCATTGGCGGGATGAACAACCGTTGCCTCGTTGAAGAGCTCGATGTCGATGCGCGCGATCCGCTCATACAATTGTGTCGACGCGTTGATGAGTGCCAGCAGTGTCTGTGGCAGTTCTCCGTCGAGCTCCGCAACCGGTGATATTTCCTTTGGCGGCAAGCGGTATTTATCCTCACTCGCCTCGGCGAATTGCATATCCCCTTCCCTGACAGCTCGAAGAACCAAGAGCCATGACGCAATCTGCATTAGTTCAGTGGTCAAGCGCATGGAAGCGCCCGCATAAGAGAGTGCCGCATTCTTCGAAAGCGATTTGGAAACGGTCCGCCCTTCCCCATCGAGATAATTCGCGGTTTCCTCAACCAACGACATCCCCTCTTTAAAGGTGCGGGCAAAAACTTCAGACTGGACAAAGTTCCGCCCGCCATCAAAGCGTTCTTGTTGTTGTGATTTTTGCGCCATTTCTTTCGCTGTCCGCCCCCTTGTTTGCCAACCATGCCGAAGGGGCTAAGCGGTGACAACAGGAAATTCCGTTTGGCAGATCAAGGACCTGCCGATTTATCTTGCCCAACCGAGCAATCGATATGCCAATCGTTAAAGACCCGCCAAGAGACCAATCTATGGTTGCGGGCATTGATGGATGCCGCCGTGGTTGGCTTATTGTGGAGCTCAATCTGCAAAATCAGGAATTGAGTGTCACGATTGAAGAAACTATTGCCCCATTTCTGAAAGGAGCGAGACAGACGTTCTCAGCGATAATGATCGACATGCCCATCGGCTTACCCGATCAGGGACGCCGCGCGTGTGAAAAAATGGCACGTGCCGATTTGGGGGCGAGGCGGTCGAGCGTTTTTTCTGTACCGCGACGCCCAATGCTATCTTTCGGTACCTATGAGGAGGCAAATCGATGGGGTAAAACTCGTGATCCATCAGGTCTCGGGCTATCCAAACAAAGTTGGCATCTCATTCCCAAAATCCGTGAGCTTGATGACGCACTGACAGCCACCGATCAGGCTTTCGTCAAAGAAACCCATCCTGAACTGGCCTTCGCTCGTCTAAGAGGGGCACCTTGTGAACACTCGAAGAAATCGCCCGAAGGCGCGAAGGAAAGATCAGCACTGCTTCGCCGCGAAGGACTTAACACGTCTGACTGCTTGGCCGGTCTTCGGGACAAATTTCCCCGAAAAGCAGACTGGCTCGATGACGACCTTCTGGACGCGTTGGTGCTATCGCTAAGCGCAAGGGCGTTTCTGGTTGGGAATGCCAAGGTTTTGACCGACGGTGCTTACGATTCAAAGGGCTTGGTCATGGAGATTTGGGGGTGACCGCTCGAACCCCGTACTCACCTGTATACTTCAGGCGGCTTCCTGACCGGGCGTTTTCAAACCATCCTCCGCCTGCTTCTCCCGCCGTGGGAGGTTCAAGGTGGCGATGAGCGAACGGATCTCCAGGCGAGCCGTTACATGGCTCATGGTGGAAAGGCGGATAGGGGCTGAAGGACCGCCAAGATCCAGCAAGGTAAGGCCGTTGGGAAAAAGCTCTCGGTAGATTACACGGTCGCCGAAGCCCCGTGCTAAGCGGAACCCAATGCGGTTTGCTAAGTCTTCAAGCTTCTCGCCCATATGCTTTTTGTTATTCGCTCGGGTGGCGGACAACCGATTGCGCATCACCACCCAGTCGATTGATCCAGCGACGCCCGATAGCGCTCGGCGTTTGCGGGCTTCCCAGACCATTTCACTGTAAAGGCTGGGCCCCACGACTTCTCCCGTATCGTTATCGATCCGGGCGAGCAGGTCGAAATCAACAAAGCTGTCATTAAGCGGCGTCACGATTGTGTCCGCGTGGGCGTGGGCTTCTCGAGAGAGGTGCGTATCCGCCCCCGGGCAATCAATCACAACAAAGTCGTGATCACAGAGCCTGTCAAAAGCGTTCCGAAGATTTGTGCTTTCCTCTTGCCTTGAAGCTTCACGGCTATCAATCGCGGATGGACGCACGTCTGGTCGTGTTGGAAAGGCAAGCTCAATCCCTTTTGCCCGTGCATAGGCGTCACGATTTTCCAGATATCGGCTGAGGCTTTTCTGGCGCATATCGAGATCGATTGCAGCGACCTTGTTTCCGGCTTTCATAAGGGCAACGACGATGTGCATCGCAGCAGTTGATTTGCCGGACCCACCTTTTTCGTTCCCTAGGACAATAACGTGGGTCACGTGAAAAACTTCCAATTCATCGCTTTAACCAATTGAGGCCAGCAGCCCAAAACGGCGCAGGCCTTGCAGATCACAACACAACTGCCGTGATTCTAGTAACGGAGAGAACGATTGTATCGTCGCCGACAGGAATATCGCCACACTAGCTCCATGAAAGCGCGCACTGCCAAATGGACGGCGCAGGTCTGGGCCGCATTCATTTTCCCTTGCTGCATCCTTTTCGCCATGCCGGCGAACGCCGAGCTAAGCGTGACGCCGTTGCGACTTGTCATCGACCAGAAGAACACAATTGGTCGTTTTGAAGTTTCCAACCCGTCAAACCGGATCGCCGATGTCAAAGTCGACTGGATCGATTTGAAGGCCACCATGGATGGCTACAAGAGAGCAAGTGGCGAAGAACGCAGTTCAATTAGCGCAGCGCCATTCCTGACAGTGACCCCCGCAGATTTGCGACTCGAGCCGGGCGCCAGAGGCATAATCACGGTAAAACTCCGCCAGGGGATTCGGTTGCCAAAAGACGAGCGTCGGTCTCACCTTTTGGTTAAAACGTCAGCTTTGCGTACGCCACTTAGAAAGGCGGGCGGTGGCCTTGAGGCCGATGTGGGAATTGGCATGTCCATGCCGGTGATCATCCGACCACGTCCATTTAAGGCCGAGGCAGCCTTCGGAAAAACGCGCCTTGTTCGCAACAAAGACGGCCTGTTGGAATTGGAAACGGTCCTGACCCAGTCCGGCACGTCGTCTGTTTTCGGACGACTTGATGTCATGCTCGAACCTGAGGGAAACGCTGAATATTTGCTCGCCACGCTAAAAAACGTAGCAGTCTATCCTGACAGCACAGCCCGAAAAGTAAGGATCGAGCTTGGTGAGGAGTACCTTCCCGCCTCGCGGCTTACCTTACGCTATATCGGTGAAGCCGAATTCAATAATAGAGAATTTGCGGCGAAAGCGTTTGACGTCGATGCCCCCTAAGATCCAGTACAAGGGGGACTGACAAATCTGATTGCCGGAATTAGCCTTTTGTATTCTCGGCAAATGACAGCCGATCACCATCAAAGCTCGAGACTTTGCAAAACAACCCTTTTGACGCCAAAGTCGAGCACAGATCTTGCGCTTTTTCCGAGGAAGTAAACCCACCACCAATCAAGCGAAGGAATTTGCCTCGCCCTTCGATTTCCACATTTTCAATGCGCGGTTCAAGCAAGCCCAGTTCGTCCGGATTTTGTTTTTGTAGCTTGATCCAGCCCTCACGAGCTTCCCGCTCTGCCCGATATGACGCCAGGTGCACGCCCCAAAGAGCACTCTTGAATTTGCGACCCGCATCTTTCACCGGCATTTCATTTTCAAACACCGTATCGGTATTTGCCGAAGCGAATGTCGGCTGAACGAGCCTTGGAGCTTCCTCTACAGGCACAGGAGCGGCATCCAGTTCGGCATCTTGGACATTTGCGTCAATCACCGGTTTTTCAGGCTTCGTCGTAGCAGCGGAAGCGAGCGAGGAAGGCGCTTGAGGTTCGAGCGTTGGCGGCTCTTTTAAAGAAGGCGCAACGTCAGCTTCCGCAATCGCGTTCGCCGTTCGATTTTCCGCTTGCTCAAGTTCTCGCTCCAGCTCCATCACCTTTCGCGATAACCGGGCGTTGTCCGACTGCAGGCTGGCGACCTTTGCTTCCATGGCGGTGGCATCGGCAAATGTCCAATTTACGTCAGCAGCGCTTTCGCCGGTGACATCTGGGGTTTCATCGTTGCCGAAAACACTGCAGCCCCCCAGTAGCGTCAGTCCGGAGACCAGGATGATCTTTGCTAATTTCATTTGCTTGATCTCAGCGATTGCCTTGAAACTCAACAGGCCTTGCCGCATTAGCCTCTCCAAACGTTAATCTTTAAGGTTCTATAAAGGGAAAATTCTCGTGCCGAAAGCGATTCGTGAAAAGGATTTTGCTGTCGAAAGGACCTTAATTGGGTTGCGCGCGCAGGTCGACTGCTGGAAGGCCGATAAGAAAACAATCGCACTTGTTCCTACGATGGGCGCACTCCACGAAGGGCATTTAAGCCTTGTGGAAAAAGCGATTTCTCTTGCCGATTGTGTTGTCGTCAGCATTTTCGTGAATCCAAAACAATTCGCCGTTCACGAAGACCTGGACACCTACCCCAGCGAGGAAAAAGCCGATTTGGGGAAACTGGAGGCAACAGGCTGTCATCTGGCTTATCTACCGTCAGGGACCGAAATGTACCCAGCCGGATTTGATACAGCCATTTCTGTCGGGGCCGTCGCAAGTGGCCTTTGCGCTGATAGTCGCCCACATTTTTTTGGCGGTGTTGCAACGGTCGTTTGCAAACTGTTGAACCAAGTACAACCGACCCTCGCAGTGTTTGGTGAAAAGGACTTTCAGCAACT
This sequence comes from Pseudomonadota bacterium, assembly GCA_038522945.1. Classification (GTDB taxonomy): domain Bacteria; phylum Pseudomonadota; class Alphaproteobacteria; order Caulobacterales; family Parvularculaceae; genus MED-G105. Next base: position 66,107 of record JBCBJV010000009.1, on the reverse strand, counting down.
CCACGTCATCCGACGCATGGTCGCCGATCTGGACATGCCTATGGACATTATTGGGGGCGAGATTGTCCGCGAACCTGACGGGCTCGCCATGTCCTCAAGGAACGCCTACCTGTCTCCCGACGAAAGGCAGATCGCCGCCCAGCTCAATAAAACGCTGATGGCATGTGCACTCCGACTTGAAGCCGGTGAAGCCAAAGACAAAGTCATCGGTACCGGGATCGAAAATCTCGTTGAAGCCGGGTTTGATCGCGTTGACTATCTTGAAATGCGCGACGCGACAGATCTATCAGAACTCAAGGACGGTATTGCAACTAACAAAGAAGCAAGACTATTGGCGGCTGCGGTGATTGGGAAAACGCGGCTAATCGACAACTGGCCGATTAATCGCCGCAATGGTCCCTAATCAGCCGCGTGTCTTCTCAACAATTCGCTCACTGATCACATCGCCAATTGGTCGGAAGCGACAGGGCGTGTCTTCACTCTCTTTTTCGAAAACACCTACATGGCTGGCTCGCGCTGTGCCGCCCTGTACCTGAATCACGACGAAGCCAAGAATTTCACCATCACCGTCGCCATCAAAATCGGCGTGAGCGATTTCCTGAATAATGGCGTCCTGGCTCACCGCAGAAAGACGCCACATCCCCGTTTCCGTCAAAGAGACTTCCGCTTCTGCAAACGGCGCATCGCTTTCGACTATAGCAAAAGGCGGTCCTTTTGCGAGTTCCTCGATATCCTTGGAGCTCATCTCGCCCGCATCGAAATAAGTCCATTCCGGTGCCCTTGCCTCACGCAATAGCTGGAGTGCCCCGCATGAGCGTTCAAAAAATTCTTGCCGGATCGCCTCACGTGTCGACAAAGCGTACCAGTCTTTGTCCTTATACTCATTGTACTTTGCGCATGTCCTCACGTTCGCGACCGGGGCCATGATATCGGTTGGATGGGAAAGCGAGACAACGACTTCGCCACCGCGCTCCGACATCACTGGACGCTCAGCAAACAGATCAAGCTCCTCGGGCTCATAACAGCCGGGCTCAAGCCCATCGATCATTCTGACATTTGTTTTCAGGCACACGCCCGAAGCTTTTTCTTCGCTTTCATCTGACGGCGTCGCCACTTGCGTTGCGGCGATGACTGCCACAAGCGAAGCTCCCACTGCAGTTAAGCTCGCGGTCATTGGAGCAGCGATCTTTCGACCTTTGGTCTTCTCCCCATCGAAACCAAATTCCCCATCTGAATAATCATCGGTCATCTTAAAGCAGCCCCAGTTCGGCTAATTCAGCCTTTAGTTTCGGCCCGAGCCCGCCCCCGTCACCCGCTGATAGATCAGCAGGTGCATCAGGCAATGGCAAGTAGCGCCAGCCTTGAAATGCGCGCTTAGGCTGGGGTTCCGTCAAAATGAGGGGCGGACGCAACAAAATCGCACAGCGATTGATACCGTCCTCCCCTGAAACGGTTTGGAGATCTAGGATTTGTTGGCGCGCCAGGACCAATCCCTTAATCACCCAATAAATTGACCCACCCGCCAACAGGTCTTCGCGACGTTTAGGAAACATGCGCGTAACGTGGTCGTGGACATTCCCGATACCTCGCTCCCGGTTGTACCGCGTGCGCCGATTGACCCAATCTTCCAGATCCAGAATCGTCTCTGCGCCAACGCAGAGCTTCACAAGATGAACAGTCATTCAATGTCCGAATACGGACGGGACGATATCGTCGGTAGTCCCGTGATGAGTGCCGTAAAAGACGCGTTACTCAGCGACCCGCAACCGCGCAACCTCTTGGGCCCGTTGCCGTTTCAAGTCGTGGCGGGAGACACGTTTAACCAGAACGTACAAGATAAAGTACGACATGGCAGCGCCTATACCTGCAAGCCACATTGGCAACTGGTCAAAAATCGTGAACACCGTGTCAGCGCTCAGCCCGATAAGGCCGGCAGCGGACGGGAATGCATCAAACAACAATAGAACCGACCCCAATCCCGTAAGGAAAAGAGCGAGAATACCCGCAAAAGCAGCGCCGAACGTAACGCCCATGTCCGCATGTTCTTCGGCCTTGGAGATAATCATCTTCGTCGGATCGCCACCGATTGCTTGGGTTGCTGAATAAAGCGCCCGGGTTCGAGCAGCCTTTTCTGCATTTGAAATCGTAACCGCTTCGCCTTTTTTCGGCGGATCAAAGTCAACAACTGGGCTGGCCTTGAGTTCCGCATCGGATTTGAAGTCCAGCTCGCACTCCGGTGCAGGCATCACGTCAGAAGTTGGAACGACGAGCGACGCATCCGTTGGCATCAAGAACAAAGACTTTTCGGCTGCGCGCCGGCGCACAAGACCATCGAGCGAAACGAGCTCACCATTGACCCGCGCCATGGTCCACATTTCCATCGCACGCGCCGCGGCAAGCTTGTCGCCCTCGTTGAGCTTGCGCAAAACCGTAGATCGTTTCCAATTCACTTCACCGATATTGAAGATCAGCGAGACAATGGCATCGTGTTCGTTCTGATTAAGCGGTGCACGGACGGTATCAGAAAGTAGTTTCTCAATCGGCTGGACGTCCTGTCGCAGGAGTCGCTCTGCTTCGACCTCGGTTACACTCATCCCGTGGCGAGCACTGTCGGTATGACCGTATCCCACAGTCCATTCTTCATTAGGGGTGTAGTGGGCCGACATCCGCAGGCCTTCATACCCTTTGATCAAATTTAGTCCGGTGTCGCCCGTCTTCATGGTGACCCGCTGTCCCCGCATCTTTATCGCGACCCAATCAGGTACCGCGCCATACCGTAAAGTTAATACTTATCATGCGAATCTCGCCTTGTGTAGAAGACCGTGAAAACTGGCCGGGATCGCAAGCAGACCGAGGCGTCTTGGCAACATGGCAAATGCAGAAAGCGGCGTATCTCACTGTAAGTGTTGAGTTTTCTGGAAATGACGCTGCAACGGCAATTCGAAAACCAGATCAAGAAATGACCGACGACGAGGAACCAGACCACTCTTAGTCCGGTCAAAGCCCGTTCCAGCGCCCATTTAATTGCCATTGGCACAATTTTTGGGTGAAACTCTGGCAGTGATTGGTGCGCTCCCCCAAGGGAGCGGACGATTAAAAGGGTTCTGACAAACCTTTGCGTGCATAGGCTTGCGCGCGCCGGTCAGGCCAATTGGTGAGGGTAACTCGATGTTTGGGAACGGTATTGCCAATATAATTGCTGCAGCAATAATCGCTGCCGCGATCCTCTGGGATAATGGTCTTGGGCGAAAATCCGACAGCCCTTCAACCATGGATGAACAAGCGCTCGCGGAAATGTATGCACGAGCGGTCGGCGATATCCGGAATGATATAGTCGTTAACTGCGGATGCTGCGGTGACGAAGAAGCTAGGCCCCGAAGGTCCAGCGCAGATTCTTTTTAAGGGCCCGCCCTGTTCCCCAAAGGGTTGCCGGATACACCCCGGTACCCCGAAACGGAATTCGGCGGGCGGCTCCGACATCGCCACTTTCAACGACGGCAGCAGCAGTGAGCTCCCCCCAGGTAATACCCCTCGTGGGCGTATTCCCGCCAGGCTCGCCAGTCGTTTTGCCGCCACCACCTCCTCAGCCCACAATCATAGTCCCGCCGCCTGGCAGTCCCCCGCCGCCTGTTTGCGATCCAGATGACGATGGCGGCCCATCACCGCCCCATTGTGACACACCACCAGGAACCGACGATCCAAATACGCCGCCTGGCACGGTTACACCGCCGCCAGGGGGAGAATCATCGCCAGACGCAGACACCCCACCGGATATGCCACCCGATGCCGAACTCATTGAGCCGCAGGGAGTGTTCTTAGTACTGATCGGTTTGGTGATCCTTTCCGTGATGGCCCGCCTTGCTAAGGCAGATCTAACGGAAAGAAACTGATGGGGCGAATACGCCTTATGCGCTTCTAAAGCAGGACCGCCGCGGACAAACCGAGAAAGACCAAAAAGCCAATAATGTCCGTAACCGTTGTAACGAACACAGCCGACGACACGGCGGGGTCCGCCCCTGCTCGCTGTAAACCAATTGGCACGAGGATGCCCGCTAGCCCGGCGACCAATAAATTGATGATCATTGCAATACCAACGACCGCGCCTAGGCTCATGGCATCCGTCTGACTGCCCTGCCCGGTAGTATAAAACCAAACTCCAGCGAGCAGCCCCATGATGATGGCAAACAGAAAGCCATTGGTCATGCCTACCATTGCTTCACGCCAGATAATTCGAGCTGCGTTCCCCGCAGTCAGGTCTTTCGTCGCCAAGGAGCGCACAGCGACTGTGAGGGTCTGGGTGCCCGCATTGCCCCCCATACTCGCCACTATCGGCATCAGGACCGCGAGTGCCACAATCTGTTCAATAGCGCCTCCAAAAAGAGAAATCACGATAGAAGCGGCGATGGCGGTAACTAAATTGACACCGAGCCAAGAGAACCGTGACCTTACCGTTTCCATGACGCTGTCACTGAGTCCGGTGTCCGCTTCAACACCTCCGAGCGCGAGCATATCTTCATGGGTTTCTTCGTGAACAACCTCAACGATGTCATCGACGGTGATCATACCGACAAGTCGTTCAGACTCGTCCACGACCGGGGCAGAAATCAGATTGTATTGCTCAAACTGGTAGGCGACCTCCTCCTGGTCCTGACTGACCGGGATCCGGCGCACTTTCTCCGTCATGATTTCTTCGATGCGCTTATCCCGAGGGGTACGCATCAAACGTGATAGCGGCACCGCACCGATGGGCTTAAACACAGGATCGATGACAAACACTTCGTAGAAGATCTCTGGCAAATCTTCTGAACTCCGCATACGGTCAATAATCTGGCCAACCGTCCAGTATGCCGGGGCAGCGAAAACCTCCCGTTGCATGATCCGCCCGGCCGTCTCTTCGTCATAGTCGAAGGCCTGATGAAGGGCGATCCGGTCCATGGCCGGCACTTCGGCTAGAATTTCAGCGCGCTTTTCCTCATCAAGATCTTCTAGAATGAACGCAGCATCATCGGTATCGAGCTCGACCACGGCTTCGGCAACAGCCGCTGGCGACAAGGCGGAGACCACTTCTTCGGTGAGGTCCCAGTCGAGTTCGGCCAGCACCTCCGGCGCCAATCGCCCGCCCATTAACTCGATGAGACTGAGACGCTCATCTTCTCTCAAAAGGCCGATAAGATCGGCCACATCGGCCGGGTGAAGGTCAGCAAGGATCCCCGTTAATCTGTCGGCATCTGCATCGTGAAGGGCATCTGTGACCGGCTCCAGAAATCGGTCTGCGTGACTTAAATCCGCAGAATGAGCATCCTCTGATGGCGCATTAGGATCATCTGTAAGGGGATCTCCGCCCGGATCTCGGTTGGGGTCTCCATTGGGGTCTGGGGGCAACGTATTGGAAGAACCAGATCCCAGCCCGCCATCGTTCGGTTTCAATGCCACGTCCGTCGTACTTGAGCTAGTCTCAAGGTCGCGCGACTTGTCCTCGATGGTCGGTTGATCCTGCATTCACGCCCCCTTTTGTGTCACGTTGCCCGGTCACGCCACACACATCTGCCCACGCGTTCTGCACCGCGCACGGACGATTAATACCAGTCGAGACCGAATTTTAAGATTACAACACCAAAGTAGGTTTTGTCGCAGGATAACGCAAGAAGTGACTGACGTTATTCCCGAAAATTAATCAATCCGCTTGCAATAAACGCGATGACTGGCACCCAGATCACGGTGCTGATTACTGTCGTCTGAAAGAGCTTCCGTTTCATGTTCAGATTCGAAGGCGCGCCTGGATCTGCCCCTTTGACCTTGTCGTCATTGATATCGGCGTCTTCCCATCGGCTTCGCACACCGAATGGCAACACCACAAAAAACACAGACCACCAGATAATAACAAAGACGACGACGGCACTGGCAATATTCATGTTGAACAAGCTCTCGTCAGGTACGTAACAGCTGAACGAGAACCTGCGGGCGTTTGCCCCAGATCTCATTCATGAGTGTACGGACAGTTCTCCGAACGGTATTCTCGACCGTTTGGTCGTCATCGCGCTTGCCCCGCGAGAGGCGTTCCAGGGCGTCTTCGGCGGCCTCCTCAAGGAGCGCCATGAAATCCTCGCCGTCGTCAGTCTCGCGCGGGACGCCCTCACCGAAGACCTGAATTGGCGCTGCAATACTGCATTGACTGTCAAGGACCACCGCAACGGACAGAAGGCCAGCATATCCGAGTTTACGGCGTTCTTTGACCGGATAAGAACCATCTGGAAACAGAATGTTGCCGTCCAGATACCACCGGCCATTGGGAACCTCATCGATGATTTCCGGTTCACCGGGGGTGAGCCGTATCATCGTCCCGTTGCGAGGCGCAATCGCCTTTGCCACGCCCTTGGTCCGTGCAAACTTAGCGTGCTCTTCCAAGTGACGAACTTCGCCATGGACCGGGATCGCATGCTTTGGCTTGACCCAATCATACATTTGACTGAGCTCATCCCTGTTAGGGTGGCCGGAAACATGAATTGGCGCGTCCTTCTCCGTTACAATTTGGGCGCCAAGGTCGACGAGTTGGTTCTGGAGATCGAAGATCTCGCGTTCATTGCCCGGAATAATCTTTGAGGAGAATATCACCGTGTCGCCTTCGCTGATTGAAAGCTCCGGGTGATCATCTCGCGCTAAGCGCGACAGAGCCGCACGAGGTTCTCCCTGGCTCCCGGTGCACAGGTAAAGGACATGCTCCCGTGGCAGGTAGCCTGCATCCTTAGGCTCTACAAACGAGATATCGCTGGGGATAAGATCAACGGCTTGAGCCGCGCCAACAATACGCAACATAGATCGGCCGAGAAGGCAAATGCTTCGGTCAGCCGCCTGCGCGGCCTGACAGATCGATACCACTCTGGATACGTTCGAAGCAAAGGTTGTCACCACAACGCGGCCCTTTTGGGCAGTGATTAGGTCAGTCAGCGCAGCGCGGACGCCCTCTTCAGACCCTGACTCGCCGGGAGAAAAGACATTCGTTGAATCACAGACAATTGTGTGAACGTCTTCTTCTGCAAATACTTGGAGCGCGGCGTGGTCTGTCTCAGGCCCTAGTGTCGGCGTGCGATCAATTTTCCAGTCACCGGTATGCAGCACATTCGCCAATTCGGTCCGTATTGCGATAGCATTCGGTTCCGGGATTGAATGGGTCAGCGTGATGTATTCGAGGTCAAAAGGTCCGAGCGAAAACCTTGAGCCCATGCGGATGACCCTTAGGTCCACATCGATGTCCGCTTCTTCGAACTTTCGCTCAACAAGCTGTGCGGTAAAGGGCGTTGCGTAAACCGGACACCCCAGTTCCGGCGCGAGCAAGGCCACCGCGCCGATGTGGTCTTCATGTCCATGGGTCAGAAGAAGGCCGAGTAATCGGTCCCGCTCTTCCAAGATATAGGTTGGATCCGGACAAATCAGGTCAATCCCGGGCGTTGTCAAATCGCCGAACGTGACGCCGCAATCGATCATGATCCACTGGCGGTCACTGGCAGGACCATGTCCGTAGAGGTTCATGTTCATGCCTATTTCACCGGACCCTCCAAGCGGGAGGAAAACCAGTTCTGATTTGGCCATTGCCACTCCTTAAAAACTCAAACTTTGAAAAACGACGCTGTTGCGCGAACAAAATGTCAGCGCCGCAGGCGTATACTTACTTGTTGGATTGAATACGTCGGTGGATCTCAACAAGACCTTTGATGGTCAAATCGCCGTCAAATATGTCAATCGCCGTGGTTGCTCCTGCGAAAAGAGAGGCAATGCCACCGGTTGCCACAACCTGGAGGGGCTCGGCAAACTCCGCCTTGATGCGCTCAATCAGGCCCTCCATGAGGCTGATATAACCCCAAAAAACGCCCGACTGCATGGCACCCACTGTGTCTGTCCCAATCACTTTTGCAGGCTGCTCGATGGCAATGCGCGGCAACTGGGCCGCGGCTTCGTGAAGCGCCTGCATTGAGAGATTAATGCCCGGCGAGATGACACCGCCGATGAATGCGCCATCTTTTGCCACCAGATCGAAATTCGTAGCAGTGCCACTGTCCACAACAACGACAGGCCCGCCATAGTGTGCAAATGCCCCGACTGCATTGACGAGACGATCCGCACCTGCCTCGCTTGGCTTCGGAATGCGCACCTCAATACCGGGGACGCTCGTTGCCGTCACAACAAATGGCTCGCGATTAAAGTACCGCCGAGAGAGATTCTTCAGATGAAAGAGCGACTGCGGCACCACATTCGAAATCACACATTCACTGACGTCTTCCATCTTGAAACCATTGAGGGCCATCAGATGGGTCAGCCAGACCGCGTATTCATCTGCGGTGCGCGAAGATGATGTCGAGGTTCGCCATGTTGCAAGGGTCTTGTCGCCTTCACAAAGGGCGATGACTGAGTTCGTGTTTCCCACATCAATTGCCAGAAGCATGGCTACGACCCGACCTTTCTAATCTTTGCCTGTCGGTCTTTCACAGGGCAAAGTCTCTGTTATTTTCTTTTGATGGTGAGCCGGCCAGCGAAAAAGCGCAATTGCCCGTTGGGGGTAGTCATCAGCGCACTCCCGTCCTCCCCGATACCGTCGAAGGTTCCGGCGATAGTTTCGTTGCCGGTCGCAAAAGATGCAGGTTTGCCGAGGCCGATTGCCCTGTTCATCCAGGCCTCACGCACTGGCTCAAATCCATTTTGCCTAAAGTGACCACGCCAGAAAGCTAGTTTCTGATCAATGGAAACAAGCAATTCCGTCGGTGTTGGCACAGCGAGCCCTTCAGCGCCGGAAGCTTTGAAAAAGTCCGTAAGCGAGGCGGTAGCATACTTCTCAATCGTCGGACGATTTACGATATTTATCCCCACCCCGAAGCAAAAAAGGTCTGCCTCCCCAACCGCTTCCATGAGAAGACCACCAGTTTTTGCTCCACCGAGAAAAATATCGTTTGGCCATTTGAACTGAATGGACTCGGACAATGGAAACGTTTCAAGTCCCTCCGCAACGGCAAGCGCTGCGACATAGGTCAGTAGAGACCGCCTTTTGGCGTCCGCTGACTCTTCAAAAAGAAGCGTTGCCGCTAAATCCCCGGAGCCGTGGGTCCAACCTGTCCCTCGCCGCCCATAGCCGGCAGTTTGTTCGCCTGCAATAATCCAGAGCGGTCCCCGTGCGCCCGCTTCCGCCCGGCGCTTAGCTTCCAGGCTCGTTGAGTCCAACTGATCAAAAAAGACGATTGACGCGCCGGATGGCGCCTGGGTGGGAACGGGCTGTGAAACCAAATCAGGCGCGCCTTAAAAAAGGGCGCCCGCCGCAGCGTCGGCGGCGGCACGAAGCGGCGCAATGCCAATCAGCAGAATTGGCATCATGATCAGTGCAGAAACGGTTGCGATGACCCCAAGTCGCGTGCCTGCTTCGCGCTCAAAGGCCGATCCCGCTTCGTTAAACCAGATGATCCAGATCACTCGAAGATAGTAATAGGCTGCGATAGCACTCAAGAGAACGCCGACCACTGCGAGCCAAATCAGGTCCGCCTGTACTGCGGCATTGAACACAAAGAGCTTGCCAAAAAAACCACCAGTCGGTGGCACTCCCGCGAGCGAAAAGAAAAGCACCGTGAACAGAATGGCAAGCCCCGGTTGGCTTTCCGATAGCCCTGATAAGTCGTCGAGACTTTCAGTCTGGCCGCCCCGCCTCCGCATTAGCAAAATGCAAGCAAACGTGCCGATCGTCATCACCAGATAGATGGCCATATAGATCAGAACTGCACTCACGCCCTGTTTCGTGCCTGCAGCCAATCCCACAAGCGCAAAGCCCATATGGCCGATGGACGAATAGGCCATTAGGCGTTTAATGTTGCTCTGAACAATCGCCGAGAACGACCCGATCGCCATGGACGCTACAGCGATCATCGCGATCACGGGCTGCCACTGATCGTGAACATCCAGAAACGGGGAAACGAGTGCTCGAGCGAATAATGCCATGGCGGCGAGCTTAGGCGCAGCTGCGAAGAACGCCGTGACCGGGGTCGGCGCCCCTTCATAGACATCCGGCGTCCACATGTGGAACGGAGCCGCCGATACCTTGAACGCTAATCCAGCTATGAGGAACACAAGCCCAACGACCAGTCCTACATTCGCTCCTTCCGTCGCGGCGGCCACACGCGCGATTTCGACAAAAGAGGTGCTCCCGGAAAACCCATAAACCAATGACGCTCCATACAGGAGCAGGCCGGACGACAAGGCACCAAGGACGAAGTATTTTAATCCGGCCTCGGTTGATCTGCGACTCTCCCTGTTGAATGCCGCGAGAATGTAAAGAGCGAGTGATTGCATTTCGACAGACATATAGAGAGCGATTAGATCATTCGCGGACACCATCAGCGCCATGCCGAAAGAGGCCAAAAGGATCAAGATCGGATACTCAAAGCGCCCAAGCTGTTCACCAGCGAGGTATTTGTCAGACATCAAAATCGCGATTGCCGCTGCACCAAAAATCAGGATCTTGCAGAACCCGGAAAATGCATCGATCCGGAAGGCCCCATCAAAAATCTCCGTATCGCCGCCGTATCCGGCCATGACTACCAGCGCGGCAGCGATCAGTAGGCCCATGCTCGCAATCGAGACGGTACCTGTGGAGCGATCCCCTTGAAGAACGCCGAAAGTAAGTAATGCCATCGCGCCAAGCGCGAGCATCAACTCTGGAATAACGTAACTTAGCGTTTCAATAAGCCCCATGGATCAATGGCCTCCCGCAGCAACAGAGGATGTCCCTGCCAGCGCACTGTTGTAGTTTTCAAGCAAGACGCCAACTGATGGCTCGAAAACGGAAAGCGTCGGGCTCGGATTAACCCCAAGGTAGAGAGCGAACGCCATCAACGTCACCAACATGCCGAGTTCGCGAGCATTCACATCGGTGATTGCCATCAGGTTTTCTTTGACGAGTTCCCCGTACATCACCTGGCGGAAGAGCCTTAAACCGTACGCAGCCGACAAGATCACCCCGAATGCAGCAAAGAAGGCGATCCAGGAGTTCGCTTTGAACGCCCCCGCCATGGTCAGGAATTCACCGACAAACCCCGAAATACCCGGAAGGCCAACATTCCCCATCGTGAAGAAGAGAAACAAGAATGCATAAAACGGCATGCGATGGACGAGCCCACCAAAGGCCGCGATTTCGCGCGTGTGCAACCGATCATAAACTACGCCGACGCACAAAAAGAGTGCCCCAGAGATGAAACCGTGAGAGATCATCTGGAAGAGCGCGCCTTCGATCCCCTGGGTCGTTCCAGTGAAAATTCCCATAGTGACGAAACCCATATGAGCCACAGAGGAATACGCGATCAGCTTTTTCATATCCTCCTGTGCCAGCGCCACAAGGGAAGTATAGATTATAGCGACAATTGACAACGCATAGACCAGCGGCGCAAAGTCTGCGCTGGCGATAGGGAACATTGGTAATGAGAACCTAATGAACCCGTACCCGCCCATTTTCAAAAGGATCGCAGCCAGAATAACGGAGCCCGCGGTCGGCGCCTGAACGTGAGCGTCGGGCAGCCAGGTGTGAACCGGCCACATAGGCATCTTCACGGCGAATGACGCAAAAAAAGCTAGCCAGAGCCATTTCTGGGCGCCTGCAGGAAACGCATATGTCTGCAGTGTGGGGACATCGGTCGTGCCGGCTTCTTTGTAGATCCAAAGAATAGCAACCAGCATGAGTACTGAGCCAAGAAAGGTATAGAGAAAGAACTTAAGCGCTGCGTAGACCCTGCTGGAAAGTCGGTACCCGGCGAATTCTTTAATCCCTTTTGATCCCCATACCCCGATGATCAGGAACATTGGGATCAGGCTGCCTTCAAAGAAGAGATAAAAAACCACAAGGTCCAATGCACAGAACACGCCGATCACGAGCGTTTCCATCACCAGAAATGCGATCATATAGTCAGCAACCCGATGTGTGATCGAGTGCCAGGATGCCAGGATGCAAATCGGCATGAAAAAGGCAGTAAGCAAAACAAATAGGACGGATATGCCATCCACGCCCATCTTGTAATTTACACCGCCGCCTAGCCACTCAGCTTGTTCGACCAACTGATAACCAGCAAACGTTGGGTCATAAAAAACCTGATAAACAACAAGGGCGACAACAAAGACCCCAAGCGTAAAACTAAGGGCAATGCTGCGGGCGATCCTGTCGATCTGTTCCTGCTCTACAGTCGCGATATTGCCACTGGCGTCTCGGCGCGCCCCTGTCCTGCGCAGTGCAATAAAGAAGGCGCCGAGTAGCGGGAAGAACGTGATGAGTGATAGCCAAGGTGCCGTTGCGAGTGATTCCGTCATTATCAGCCCCCTGACCCCAACAAGAGATAACTAAGGAAAATCACGATCCCAAGGAGCATCGCAAACGCATAATGATACATGTAGCCGGTCTGCAATTTGACAATTCGTTTTGCGCCCACGGCGACCGCCGCTGCAACCCCGTCCGGACCCACGCCATCAATGGTCTTGCCATCGCCCTCTTTCCAGAGGAACCGGCCAAAGGCGAGAGCGGGACGCACCAATAGGAAATCGTAGATTTCGTCGAAGTACCATTTGTTCTTGAGGAAACTATAGATCATCCCGCCTTCTCGGAGCAGGCCGGGCTTCAACGGGTTTTGTCCAGCATACTGAATAAAGGCACCGGAAGTGCCGATGATCATTGCGACGAAAGGGGCCCAAAGCACCCAAACCGGGAAGTCGTGATGACCGGCATCATTGTGCTCCTCACCATGTCCTTCGCTGCTGGCTTCACCAGTGTCATCACCAACTCCGACGTGGCCAGCTTCACCATGATCATCAGTGGACGCATGACCTTCTGTTTTAGCTTCACCGTTGTGAGGATCACCCGCTTCGCCATGGCTAACGGACTCATAGATCGCCCCGTTCCAGAAGCTCTCTGACTTTTTGCCAACAAAGTTCGGATAGAAAACCATGCCCGCTGCCAACGCCCCAACCGCCAAAGGCGCCAACGTCATGAGCATGGCATTGGGCACCTCATGGGGATGCTTTCGCACATGCTCAGGTGCCCGTGACGGTCCCCAGAACGTCAAAAGAATGAGGCGCCAAGAATAAAATGCTGTGAAGACCGCTGCGACTAGCCCCATGACAAACGCAAAGTACCCATAAGCCCGCCCCGCTTCTCCGGCCGCAAACGCACTCTCGATGATCATGTCTTTTGAAACGAAACCGGCAGTCCCGAGCGGTGCGCCGAAAAGTTTTAGCCCAGGAATACCAACGCCAGTGATAGCGACTGTGCCCACTATCATGAAAATGTGCGTAAGCGGAAGAAGATCTTTGACCCCGCCCATTTTTTTGATGTCTTGTTCGTGGTGCATGCCATGGATAACCGCTCCGGCGCCAAGGAACAAAAGGGCCTTGAAGAAGGCATGCGTGAAGAGATGGAACATGGCAGCGCCGTAGGCCCCAACACCTGCCGCAAAAAACATATAGCCGAGCTGCGAACAGGTCGAATAGGCAATGATTTTTTTGATATCATCCTGGAACAGACCAACCGTTGCCGCAAAGAACGCTGTTACTGCGCCGACGACAGTGACCAACGCTGCAGCGCCCGGCGCGTACTCATATATGATTGAGCAACGACAGACGAGAAAAACACCGGCGGTCACCATGGTTGCTGCGTGAATGAGGGCGGAAACAGGCGTTGGCCCTTCCATCGCGTCGGGCAACCATGTGTGCAGAAGGAATTGAGCTGACTTACCCATTGCTCCGATGAAGAGCAGCACCGCAATAGTCGTCAGCGCATGGAACTCCCCGCCGAAAACAGAAATCGTCAGGTCTTTAATTGGGCCCGAATACGACGCCTGCCACGGCTGCACGACGTCGTTGCTGGCGACGATTGCAAAGACCTCGTCGAAGTTAATGGTGCCGAAAACATAGAACACACAGAAGATGCCAAGCGCGAAACCGAAGTCACCAACCCGGTTAACGACAAACGCTTTAATGGCAGCATCGTTCGCGGATTTTTTCTTAAACCAAAAACCGATCAGCAAATAAGATGCGAGGCCGACCCCTTCCCAACCGAAAAACAGTTGGAGGAAATCGTTGGCTGTCACCAGGCAGAGCATCGCGAACGTAAAAAGGGAAAGGTACGCAAAAAACCTCGGCCGTCCTTCGTCTTCCTGCATATACCCAATGGAATATGCATGAACCAGAAAAGAGACCGAGTTTACTACGACAAGCATCGTCGCTGACAAGGTATCCAGCCTGACCCGCCACTCAGCAACAAAGTCGCCCGAGGAGATCCAGGTGAATACTTTGGGTGCCCTAGTGTTGCCGCCCAGCGCCACATCAAAGAACAGGACCCACGCATAAACTGCAGCAAGACCGACAAATGTCGTTGTTAGAATTTCCGCTGACCGGGCGTTGCTCGCGCGGCTGAGAGGCATGGCGAGCATGGCCCCAAATAAAGGCAGGAGAACGACAAATGACTCTATGGGCATTGGGACTGGATCAGTTCTTCATGAGGTTGGCGTCTTCGACGGCGATATCGCCGCGATTACGGAAGTAAGCAACGAGAATGGCGAGGCCAACGGCAGCCTCAGCAGCGGCAACGGTCAGCACCATGAATGCGAATACCTGGCCGGTCAGGTCGCCAAGGAATTGTGAGAACGCAACAAAGTTTATGTTCACCGACAAGAGCATCAGTTCGATGGACATCAGGATGACGATGACATTCTTCCGGTTAAGGAAAATCCCAGCCATACCGATGGCAAACAGCGCTGCTGCCACCGAGAGATAATGTCCAAGTCCGATGTCCATGCTTTGAGTGCCCTCTAGCCCGCTGGCAAATGCCGCGCCTAAATCCCGTGTCCTGTGCCAACTTTTTTTAGTTCCACACTGGCTTCGCGCTGGCGAGCCACCTGTTCGGCGGGGTCTTGCTTCCGGACACCCTCACGGGTGCGAAAAGTAAGCACGATGGCCCCAATCATTGCCACGAGCAGGATCATGCCGGCAATCTGAAAATAGTGCACGTAGTCGGTGTAAAGAATAAGCCCGATCGCCTCGACATTGTTTGCGCCAGTCGGTCGCGTGATGGTTTCAGCAGCCGTCGGCGAAGGATGAGCTCTTGCCAGCTCCACGTCATCCGGAAAAGCCCAAGCGGCAACGACCATCACCAGTTCAATGACGATCACCGTCGCCAGTGCCCCGCCGATGGGCAGGTACTGTAGGAAGCCCTGTTTCATTTCGACGAAATCAACGTCAAGCATCATCACAACAAAGAGAAACAGTACCGCCACCGCGCCGACATAGACCACAACCAACAGCATTGCGAGATATTCAGCTCCCATCAGAACAAACAGGCCCGCTGCCGAAATAAAGGCTGAAATGAGGAACATGACCGAATGGACGGGGTTCTTCGCGCTGATGGTCATGACAGCAGAAGCAATGACAGCGAAAGAGAAAACGTAAAAACTAAAGGCCGCGAAGGTCATGGCTCGAAGCGTGTCCGTATCCTAGTGCGCTCAGGCTTGTCGGGGATGATCGCTCCCTCGCGTGATTGCACCGGCAGACCTACCTGCCATCCGTCCGTGCCAATCCGGTCCGCAATGGAGCGTCCTCCCCGCCTTGGGTCAGAACGCAGTTTGAAAGGTTTTGTGCCAGAGCTCCTCCTCTCCAACACCACCCAGATTTCTCGGGGTTCTAGACCGCCCATCGCATTTTGCAAAGCGCAGCCTTCAAGAAGCCCATAACCTGTTGCAGAGCGTGCGCCGGCCTACCGGTAGGGCGCATCCAACTCAATGTTCCGCGCAATTTCGCGCTCCCAGCGATCGCCGTTCTCCAACAATTTGTCCTTGTCGTAGAAAAGCTCTTCGCGGGTCTCAGTCGCAAATTCGAAGTTCGGCCCCTCGACAATCGCATCCACCGGGCACGCTTCCTGGCAGAAGCCGCAATAGATGCATTTAGTCATGTCGATGTCATAGCGGGTTGTCCGACGGGACCCGTCATCGCGGGGTTCGGCCTCGATAGTAATCGCCTGAGCCGGGCAAACGGCCTCGCAGAGTTTACAGGCAATGCATCTTTCCTCGCCATTGGGGTACCGGCGAAGAGCGTGCTCACCACGAAAACGCGGGCTCAACGGCCCTTTTTCGAATGGATAGTTAATCGTAGCTTTCGGCTGACCGTAATACTTCAAGCCAAGAAAGAAGGCCTTCACAAAGTCAGACAGGAACAGTCCTCTAAGAGCTTGAGCGACATTGGCCATCGGTTATGCCCTCCAACTGTGAAAGTGAGCAGCAAGGTCCGGGAACAGGATCAAGACACCAGCAACGAGCACTACCCAAACTAGGGACAATGGCAAAAAGATCTTCCAGCCGATCCGCATAAGCTGATCATAGCGATAGCGGGGCACGATCGCTTTCACCATCGCGAACATAAAGAAGAAGAAAAGCGTCTTAAGACAGAACCACAGGACCGGGACCGATTCCAAGGGCGCCCACGGGATAGGCGAATGCCATCCACCGAAAAAGAGGATGGTCAAGAGCGAGCACATCAACACGATGTTGGCGAGCTCACCGATCATAAAGAGCAAAAAGAGCGTGGAGGAGTACTCAACCTGATAGCCCGCTACCAATTCCGATTCCGCTTCCGGCAAATCAAAGGGAGGGCGGTTCGTCTCGGCCAGCGCTGAGATGAAGAAAACCACAAACATCGGAAACAGCGGAAGGAAATGCCAATTCAAAAGGCCCGCGCCGCGATTCTGGCTTTCAACAATGTCCGACAGGTTCAACGAGCCCACAAGCAGGAGAACAGTGATGATGACAAAGCCGATGGAGACCTCATAAGAGACCATCTGCGCCGCGGATCGCAGACTTCCTAAAAAGGGGTACTTAGAGTTTGAAGCCCAACCGCCAATGATGATGCCGTAAACACCTAGCGATGAAATTGCAAAGATATACAAGATACCAACATTGATATCAGCACCAACAAGGCCCGGCCCCACTGGAATCACAGCCCAACTGATTAGCGCGAGGACAAACGTCAGCACCGGCGCAACGACAAAGAGTGTCTTGTTTGCCCCTGCCGGGATGATGACTTCTTTGAAGACAAACTTCAAAAGGTCCGCAAAAGACTGCAGTAACCCAAATGGGCCCACGACGTTCGGGCCCTTGCGCATCTGGACCGCAGCCCAGACCTTCCGATCGAAATACATCAGGAATGCTTGCGCAACGAGCAAACTAACGATGAGCGCAAGGGCCTGGATCAGGGTTGGAATGAACCAACCAATCCAGCCCGCATCTGTCGGTCTAGAAGAGACAAATTCCCAAAAGGACGAAAGCGCGTCAGCCATAGCGCCCTGCTATTAGATGGAATTGGTGTAGAGGTCACGGCCTTTCGAACACGAAAAAGGCCCTGCGCAAATTCGTCGCGCCGGGCCCGTGATCTGATCTGCGTCACTAGCGAAAAGCCCATTGCCAGTCGGCAGTTTCCGGGCATTTGTCGCTATTTAATGTCAATATTCGAAAACAGCCCGTCACTGGTTTCAACGTTCTCCGGAGAGCCATAGACGGTAATGCTACCAATTCCGGAAACCGTGGCGTCGACCGACTCGTTGGCAAAAACCGTGGCGTCACCGACGCCGCTGACGGAGACCGTCACGTCGGCGCATTCCAGGGCCTCACCGTCAAATTCACCAACGCCGGAAACCCGGGCTTTCAAGCGGCCGCATTTGCCCTCAATGTCCACATCACCAACGCCGGAAAGTGAAAGCTGCAAGGTATCGCTATCGACGCCGTCGATGTCTGCATCAACGACACCTGAAACGGAAAGGCCGTTGAGGGCTGGCAATGTGATAACGGCATCGATCCCCTCTCGGTTGTTCCGTTTCTTCTCACCGCGTTTGCGTTTGCGCTGATCGAGCACCAGCGTGTCGCCATCAAGAGAGACTTCGACCCGGTTCATTTCTACCTCGGGTCCTGAAAGCAAAATGGAGAAATCATCACCCACTGCGACGTCCAGATCGTAAACGCCGGCGATTTCGATTTTGTCGAAGCCTTCAAAGTCATAGTTCTCGGACACCTCTTCGGCGGATACCGTTGTGACTGCGAGCAATGCACTTGCCAGTGCAAAGACAATTGATTTCATGGGTTCCCCTCCTTCGTGGATCCGGCTTCAAAAAAGCGTGGCGGTTGTTGCCATTTTAGATCTCGAACTTAGCGGACTTGGGCTCCAAAGAAACGCGCAATGGATGCCATTGGCCGCAAACGCCACTCTTGCTGTCGAAAATTCGCCCGATTTAGGTCGCGCGTTGGGTCCCCGCCGCTTCGTGCCAGCCTCCACTCGGGCCAACTTCTTTGGAATCCGGCGCTTTCGACAAGTCGAACTGCAACCGCGCCAGTCTCGCATACAACCCATTCTGCGCCATCAGGCTTTCATGGGTGCCTTCTTCAACAACCTGCCCCGCATCGAGAACCGCAATCCGGTCAGCCGTCAGAACCGTCGATAAACGATGTGCAATGACGATCGTCGTTCGATCCTTCGATAAGACCGAGAATGCATCTTGGACCGCTCGTTCGCTTTCAGCATCAAGCGCGCTAGTTGCCTCGTCCAATAATAGGATTGGGGCATTGCGGAGGATCGCCCGAGCAATCGCGATACGTTGGCGTTGCCCGCCGGAAAGCGCGCTGCCCTTTTCGCCAAGGTCTGTGCCATACCCATCAGGCAGAGCCGAAATGAATTCATCCGCATTCGCTATTTTTGCTGCCGCGCGTACTTCATCGTCACTGGCCTCGAGCCGACCGTAGCGGATGTTCTCCATCACGTTTCCTGAAAAAAGCGGCGCATTCTGCTGAACGACCCCCAGCTGATTTCGCAAGTCTACCGGGTCCAGATGATCGAGGGCGATACCATCAAGGGCGATCTGCCCGTCGCGCGGATCATAAAAACGAAGGAGCAATTGGAACACGGTACTCTTGCCAGCCCCAGACGGACCAACGAGAGCCACCGTCTCACCGGGACGAACTTTCAGGCTGAATTGATTTAGCGCCAGATCATTTGGGCGGCTCGGGTAGGCAAATGAGACGGCAATAAATTCAAGTTCACCGCGGACTTGGCTTGGCAGCGCAATCGGCGATTGCGGCGCCTTGATTTCGGGTTCAATCGCGAGCAGCTCCATCAGACGCTCGCTGGCACCAGCCGCACGCATAAGTTCCGTCCACGTCTCAGTTAGCATCCCCGCTCCGCTGACGGCGATGAAGGCATACATCATGAACTGGAGGATTTCACCGCTGGAGACAGCACCCGACTGAACCTGTGTCGACCCGAACCATAGCGCACCAATGACTGAACACAGGAATATTGCGAAGATGACCGTGGTCATGACGGTACGCGTAAGGACGCGCCGCATCGCCACTTTGTAGGTATTTTCAACGGACACCGCAAAGCCATCACGCTCAAACGGTTCGCGCGTAAATGCTTGAACGGTTTCTATGGCCGACAGGCTTTCCCCGGCCCTAGCAGACGCGTCCGCGAGTTTATCCTGATTGCTACGGGAGAGCTTGCGGATCTGCTGGCCAAACAAGACAATCGGTACAAGGACAACTGCCCCGCCGGTGAGGATCGCCAGTGTCAGCTTCAGATTGACAAATGCCATCAACAGGATGGCACCAAGCGTCGTGACAGTGGTGCGAAGGGCAATTGAGATCGACGACCCCACGACCGTCTGGATCAGCGTGGTATCGGTTGTGAGGCGCGACAACACCTCGCCAGTGCGCATTTTCTCATAAAAAGCGGGACTCAGACGAGTGATATGGTCAAAAACGGCGCGGCGCAGATCCGCGACGACGCGTTCTCCAAGCCGACTTACAAAGAAGTATCTCAGCGACGAAGTTAGCGACAGGACAACGGCAAGTCCCATGGCAAATTTAAAGTACCCGGATAAATCACCTTTGCCGCCAATCGAGACTGATTGGCAATAGCTGGAAGTGGATCCAGGATTGAAGCCGCAGTCGAGCAATAAGCGAGCGGCCGCCGGTAAGGAAAGTGTCAGCGCCGATGCCAGCGTAAGAAAGACGATAAACGCGGCAATCGTTCCCCAGTATGGGGTAATAAATGGAACCAGCCGCCGAAGCGGTTTCAGGGACTTTACCGTCGGGCGGTGTCCCTTGTCGCGTTCCAGATCTGCTTCAAAAGCAGTGGCTCGATTTTCCTGTTCCGATGCACCGGCTACCACAGTTGTTCTGTCCTTCAATGGGCCTGCACGAAGGCCACGTTTTATCTCTGGTTCTTAAATCGGTCGGCAGTTCGACTGCCGCACATATAGGCGCGGCAACACCGAGATTAAGTGATGCCTTTCATAGCGCGCCGTTTTTACAACCTAATGCGGCATCGGTTGCCCAAGCCGGTTTTCTTTTCTGGCAGCAGCGAGCCTTCTGGCCTGTCGATAAAAAAGAAGCGGGATGAGTATCGAGGGAACTGCGACGGAAATGATCTCTTGCAGCGTGTTCGGTGAAACCAAGATCACCGCCCCCGCAAGACCCACGACGGCGAAAGCAAGAAAAAGAGCCGGATGGTACTCCCCGTCTTGCTCGAACCGGCGCCAGAGGGGAAAACCAAAAAACGCCGCCGCTCCGAAACCCATCAAAAAGACGACGAACATGTATCCGATGCTGGGCAGGAGACCGGAAAACAGAGCTTGAAAAACACCATCGCCACCCAGCAGTAACCCAATGGACCAGAAAGACCAGAAAACCAGTCCACTCACCGAGGCACCACTCAAGGCAGCGACTAGAAAGCGTTCAAACGCGGTGTTGGCGCGTAAGTTCAACAGAAACTCGTCGGACGGCACCTTCTGGTTCATTTGGATTGCCATTTTGAACCGGAGTCCGGTTCCCTTATTCAGCCGCCATCGCGCGTGGTGCTAACGAGGCAGCGCATTCGGCCATGGTTGCCGATGCCCTTGCGACAGGATTTGTTCCATAGAAATCCGGCACCGACGAAACGTACGGATCTGCGCTCAACTCACCGGCCTCGCCAAGGCTTTTCAGATCCAAGTGATCTCCATCCGGCATTTGCCCGATCCGTCCCAGGAATGGCACTTCCTCGATCATAACCTGACGTAGGGAGAAAAGATCATCGTAGGGCAAGGGTGTGCCAATCAACCCCGACAACGCGCGAATGATGGACCAGTCTTCGCGTGCGTCTCCGTAAGGAAAATGGGCGCGGTGAGCCATCTGCGGACGGCCTTCCATATTCACGTAAATACCATTTTGCTCAGTATACGCAGCGCCAGGCAGTATGACGTCGGCGGCTTTCGCACCATTGTCTCCATGATGGCCCTGATAGACAACAAAGGCACCGCCAAGATCGCTCGGATCAATTTCATCGCAGCCGAGGTTATAAATCAGATCGATTTCCCGTTCTCGTGCCCCCTCCAGGATTGCGTTGAAGTCGCGCCCTTCCTCTCCCGGTAAAAACCCAAGGTCCATGGCACCAACTCGGCCGGCCGCGGTATGGAGAACGTTGAACCCATTCCAATCTTCTTTAACGAGACCAATCTGCGAACCGAGATCACCGATCCGAGCAAGGAGTGCTGGGGTGTCTTCCCGGCTCAAGGCGCCCGTACCGATAATCACCATGGGACGTTCAGCGTCCTTTACGGCGTCGAATGCCTCTTGCAGACATTCAGCCCCGGTACCGAAATGACGGTAATCGTAGGTCAGATCTTCTTCCGGGCCGATAACTCCGATCCGAAGGCTGAGGTTCGCAAGCCACGCCTTGCGAATGCGCGCATTGACCATGGGCGCCTCGAGGCGCGGATTGGTCCCGATAAGCAGGATGGCATCGGCATCTTCAATGGCTGCAATGCCAGAATTAAAGATATAGTTCGTACGCGGCCCTGACAGGGTCGCCCCATCCTGGCGGCAATCCAAATTGGAAACGCCCAGCGTCGCCATCATGTCCTTCAGTGCCTTGATGGGCTCGCAGGAGACAAGATCGCCAACGATCGAAGCCATGCGGTCAGGGGCTGTCGAGGTAAGCTTGCTTGCGACAACTTGCAGGGCTTCATTCCAGCTCGCCCGGACCAGTTTACCGTCGCGGCGGACATATGGGCTATCGAGCCTTTGATTTTTGAGACCGTCCCAGATGAAGCGGGTCTTGTCAGAGATCCACTCCTCATTAATGTCCTCGTTTAACCGCGGCAGGATCCGCATGATGCTCCGCCCACGGCTGTCGACGCGAATATTGCTGCCCACAGCATCCATTGCATCGACAGTTTCGGTCTTGGTGAGTTCCCAAGGCCGGGCGTTGAAGGCGTATGGCTTTGAAGTCAAAGCCCCGACGGGACAGACATCAATCAGATTACCTGTCAGCTCGCTGTTGACGGCTTTTTCCAGATAAGTTGTGATTTCCGCGTTTTCACCACGGTTCACCAGACCCAGATCATCGACACCGGCAACTTCAGTGGCAAAACGCACGCAGCGGGTACACTGAATACACCGTGTCATGATCGTTTTGATCAATGGTCCCATATGCTTTTCTTCAACCGCGCGCTTGTTTTCTTCATAGCGCGAACCATCCCTACCGTAGGCCATGGCCTGGTCCTGAAGGTCACATTCACCACCCTGATCGCAAATCGGGCAGTCCAGGGGATGATTGATCAGCAGAAATTCCATCACCCCTTCGCGCGCCTTTTTTACCAGGGGCGTATTGGTGAACAGCTCCGGCGGGGTATCTTCGGGTCCGGGGCGCAAATCACGAACATTTTGCGCGCACGACGCCACCGGCTTTGGCGGACCGCCTTTCACTTCGATCAGGCACATACGGCAGTTTCCAGCGACGGAAAGGCGTTCGTGATAACAAAACCGCGGGATTTCCTCGCCAGCGGCTTCGCACGCCTGGAGCAGTGTCAAATCAGAACGGACATCGATTTCTCGACCGTTGACTTTAATCGTGCGGGTCTCGGTCATTGGTAACAATTGCCTGATAGTTGCTTTTGAAATTCATCTAGAGCGGCCTTCTATCGACAATCGAATTCACTTGCCAGAGCCCACAGGAGGCCTAAGGCAGTCGGTCGCATTTTACCGAGACACTGGAGCGAGCAGCGAAGCAATCGCTTACGGGCTTACATCATTGGCTTGCGGCGCAAATACCCCAAAAAGTGGTTGCTAAATTAACAACATTTTACTACCATTGGTTGCTGATTTATGCATCGATTTTATACCGGACTGGCGCCATGTTCCCGGCATGCCGGACTTTGCGCGTTGGACTCGCGAACACCTAAACGCTAATCCGCAAAAGACACAGGCAGGTTTAGCACGCCACCTTGGCGTCAATAAATCGGCTGTGTCGCGGATGCTTTCTGGCGAGCGCGGCATTTCTGCTAACGAACTCGCGCGCATTGTCGATTACCTGGAATTGCCGAACCCTCTCGGTTTTTTTGAAGAAGCCGAAGACTACAGCGTTGGGTCGGTCAGCGGCTCTCACGCACCGATCTATGCCGCTCGCGGTGACAATGAAGGCAACTGGTTTCTGGATCGAATGTCGGACCCGGTTGATTTTCGCCCCAAGGGACCTGGCTTTGATACAGCGACAAAGGTCTTCGGATTTTACGCACCAACCGATGCCATGGCCCCGCGATTTAAGACCAGTGAAATCGTTTGGGTTGATCCAGGTAGGCCACCGTCAATCGGCGATGACGTCTTGTTCTTGAAGTATCTGCCGGATGGCTCTGACAAGCGTGAAGAGCCAATCGTCGTAGCCGAGCTGTTGGAAGCCACCGAGACTAGCTCAGTGGCAGCGATCTACAGACTCAACGAACGAAGGACGTTCAATCGCGATGAGTGGAACAATTGGTTCGTTCTACCTCGCCATTAAGAGCAAGAAGATAAAGCCTTAAAGAGTGTTAAGCGGCCCCTACTCATCGCAATCATCATGATGAAGCGATGTATCTTTTTCTGGTACGACACGCAGCTTTATTCTCGCGACATCTTCCGCTGTGCGGCGAACATCTTCGTGGAGCATCTTCAGCCGTTCTTCGATTGCATCCAACCGGTCCAGAATTTGATCATCAATTGACATGTAAGCTCCTTACACCTCGGCTTTTGGTAGCCCTATCCACTTCATGATCCATTCTGGGTCAGCATGGTTGCCAACCATATAGAAATAATCATGAACTTTCCGAAATCCGCGTGACTGATAAATCTCCTGCGCACGGATATTTTCCGCATACACACTTAAAAAAATATGATCGAAATTTGTGGTCAGGAAATCCATTGCTAAATCCAACAAGCTTTTGCCAAGCCCGTTTCCCTGAACCCGTTCCAAAAGATACAAGCGTCCTAATTCACCAGAGTTTTTTGGCATATGTGGCACAGGCAAGGTGCAAACACCCGCAACTGCATAGCCTACGACATCTGTCTCGTCTTCAACGAGCCAGGCGATATTCTTCGGATTTGTAAACAGATTGAGATATGCTTGTTCTGAATGGCTCTTTGCGAGAAATGCATTGAGATCTTCTGCAGCATACAAGTGCTGGAACGTTTCTTTAAAGCTCGCAGCCCCAATTGCAGACAAGGCTTGCGCGTCCGACGGTTGAGCCTTGCGGATGATCACCTTCGCCTCCCATCCCAGTTCTCCAAAGTTAACTATCCGACAAACGAGTGCGTATCGATAGCCTTAAAGAAAGTATCGTTAATGCAAATGGCGGCCCGGGTTGCCCTGGGCCGCCATAAACACTCTAGACTTTAGCCTAGGCTACTGCAGTTAGATCGACTCTTTCAAATCCTTTGCAACACGGAACGCGACTTTCTTGCTGGCCTTGATCCGGATCTTCTCACCAGTCGCAGGGTTGCGTCCCCAACGCGCTGGCCGAGCACGAACCTGCAGAATGCCAAGCCCGGCAATACGAATCTTCTGACCCTTCTTGAGGTTGGTGCCGATGTGATCAACGAAATCCGTTAGAATTTCTTCCGACTGTTTTTTGGTCAGTTCATGCTCTTCCGCAATCTCAGCAGCGATGTGCTTGAGCGTCATGACCGCTGGAGCTTTTTTCGTTGCGGTTTTTCGCGTTGCCGTTTTCTTAGTGGCCTTTTTCGTTGTGGCCTTTTTAGCAGTCGCTTTTTTCGCTGCAGTTTTGCGAGCGGGCGCCTTTTTCGTTGCGGTCTTGCGGGTAGTTGCTTTTTTCGTGGTCTTGCGAGCGGGTGCCATAATGACGATCCTTTTTGTCTGTGAACCTGATTGGTGACCGCGACATTTCACAGATTCGGAACAAGACAATATGGAAAAGTCGCAAAAAGCCTGAAAAATGGGGCATTTTTCGATGATCCAAGGGCCGATACATCAAAAAGTGCCCTGAAATTAGGCTTTTTGGAAGGTCTTCCGCACTTAGAAGATTGCGTTATTACTCGGCAGCAACGACCGCCACATGCGGACGATCATTTCGATAAGCGTTGATGCGGTCTTCAATTTCATGGCGAAAATGACGGATCAAACCTTGCACCGGCCATGCCGCCGCATCACCGAGGGCACAAATTGTGTGCCCTTCCACTTGCCCAGCAACTTCAAGGAGCTTGTCAATTTCTGCGGTCTCGGCGTCTCCAACTGACATACGTTCCAGCACGCGCCACATCCATCCCGTGCCTTCCCGGCAAGGCGTGCACTGGCCACAGCTTTCGTGCTTATAGAAGTAAGAGATACGCGAGATTGCTTTGACGATGTCAGTGGACTTATCCATGACGATAACGGCAGCTGTTCCCAACCCTGAGCGAACATCGCGCAGAGCGTCAAAGTCCATTAGCACATCATCGCAAATTTCTTTTGGTAGGAGCGGCACGGAAGATCCACCGGGGATCACAGCCTTTAGGTTATCCCAGCCCCCGACAACGCCGCCGCAATGGGTATTGATCAGTGTCTTCAAAGGCACAGACATCGCCTCTTCCACATTGCACGGACGTTCCACATGCCCGGAGATACAGAATACCTTTGTGCCGGCGTTGTTCTCGCGCCCGAACCCACAAAACCAGTCCGCACCGCGACGAATAATCGTCGGGACAACCGCGATCGACTCCACATTGTTCACCGTCGTTGGACATCCATAAAGGCCGGCACCTGCGGGGAATGGCGGCTTCAAGCGGGGCTGCCCTTTCTTGCCTTCAAGGCTTTCAAGAAGCGCTGTTTCTTCGCCACAAATGTAGGCGCCTGCTCCATGGTGGACATAAATATCGAAATCCCAACCGGACCCGGCGGCGTTCTTGCCCACAAGTCCAGCAGCATACGCCTCATCAACGGCCTTCTGAAGCGCAACGCGTTCGTCCACATACTCCCCACGCAGATAAACGTAGCAGGCATGGGCTCGCATCGCATACGACGCAACAAGGCACCCTTCAATAAAGAGGTGCGGATCGTGGCGCATCAGGTCCCGGTCCTTGCAAGTGCCGGGCTCGGACTCGTCCGCATTGACCACAAGATAATGCGGCCGGTCTTTGACCTCTTTCGGCATGAAGGACCATTTTAGCCCGGTCGGAAAACCAGCCCCGCCGCGCCCGCGCAACCCAGAATCCTTCACCTGTTGGATGATCCACTCATGGCCCATGCGGATGATCGATGCTGTGCCGTTCCAGGCGCCGCGCTTTTTCGCGGCTTCCAAACCCGGATCGTGACGTCCGTAGAGGTTTGTGAAAATTCTGTCTTTATCTTCAAGAAGCATATCACATGTTTCCCATAAGAAACCGGCCAGTTGATTGGCCTGGGCTTACGAAGTTATTCAGCCGGCGCAGGTTGTGCGTTCGGCAATTCCTTAATCGGCTTCATCCGTGAGCCATCATACAAAGACGGATCGGTGAGGCTTGTGTCGTCGCCTTCCGGGTCAGAGGTATGTCGGCCAGGGTTTGCCGTGCCGATTTTCACATCTTCACCGCGGCGGAACTTACCTAAGAGGTCTTCGAAAATCTCCGGGGTCAGATCTTCGTAATAATGATCACCGTCATTTGTAGAAACCTGGATCATCGGTGCGTTCACGCATGCACCAAGGCATTCAACTTCCAGCCAGGAAAGCTTGCCGTCTTCACTCACACTGTTCTCGGGGCCGATGACCTTCTTACAAACTTCGCGTAGCTCCTGGGCACCGCGGAGCACGCATGGCGTTGTTCCACAAAGTTGGACGAAGTATTCGCCGACCGGCTCCAGATTGAACATCGTGTAGAATGAGGCGACCTCGTAAACCCGAATATAGGGCATCGCCAATTGGTCGGCGATTGCCTCCATCATCGGAATGGAGATCCAGCCCTCTTGTTTCTGTCCCCGCCAAAGAAACGGGATCACGCAAGATGCCTGACGACCTTCCGGGTACTTCTTGATTTGCTCCGCACACCATGCAGCGTTACCCGCCGACCATTGAAAGGTGTCCGGTTGCTCTTTTGCCGGGCGTCTGACCGCCATAGTATTTGCTCCAAAAACCACAGTATCTGTTGGAAATCTGCGGCTTTAGGTCACTCATTCGGCGCGTCTGGTCAAGGCTTACCAGCCTGATTTGCCGGTGGTTAAGGGACGCAGGCACCTGGAAGGCGCAAGACCTGCTCAAATAGCCGTGGCAGACGTCGCGGTGGGCTCCATTCGCACATATCCAAGGCGGCGAAAACGCTCATCGCGCAGGATCTGCTGCGTCTCCCTTAAGCCGCCAGAAATTGGCAGTTTCAGTGCAGCCCATGACAATCCCTGACCAAGGGTCGAGCCGGCAAGCACCGCAACAGCGATCCCGACCAGCGACAAACTGTAGTCGGGGATCACCCCGAAAAGCTGTGGAGCGGCCACGAAAACCCCTGCACCAGTGGCCAGCAGTTTCAGGCCGTCCTCCACGAAAACGAGCACAACGAGCCGAGCCGGCGTCAGCCCGGCCGCACGGCCGATGGGTAGGTGCAAGGCAAGCCTGACCCCGAGGAGAAAAAGCAAAACAGAAAGAAGAACGGCAATCGGGTCCATGGGCACACCTGTAAAATTTGAAGGACGTCGCGTTTGAAGACCCACAAATTTTGCGCGGCGCTGGTTAATGCCTCCCAAAGCGAAAGAGTTAACGGCACTCACAGTCGCGTCAGGATCGCGTCAGTCGATGTCAACGCCATTGATCGCAGCCGCATCCCGGAAGCAACCGTAGCAAAGAAGCTGGATGAGCTCTGCTTCTTGCGCATAGAATTCTTCTTCGCTCAGATTATTGCAATTTTCGCAAATCGCCTGGAAGTCGCCGTCCACATGGTTCCAAAGAAACCCACGCGGCACGCCGTCTTTCAATGTCTCAATGATATGCACACAGACGAATGTCGTCTCTTGTTCGCCATGAGTTCCGCATTTGATTGTTGTCATACCATACCCTCGCTAGTCGCTTCCTCGCCTTGCCCGATCGCAAGAGAGGAAAGAGCGTCTAACGATCAATCTCGCCGAAGACGATATCCAGCGAGCCAATAATCGCCGAAACATCCGCCAACAGGTGACCGCGGTTCATCCAGTCCATGGCTTGCAGGTGCGCATATCCTGGCGCGCGGATTTTGCAGCGATAAGGCTTGTTGCTCCCGTCACTGACGAGATAAACGCCGAACTCGCCCTTTGGCGCTTCCACGGCGGCATAGACCTCGCCAGCCGGCACGTGGAAGCCTTCCGTGTAGAGCTTAAAGTGGTGAATGAGAGCTTCCATGGAGCCCTTCATGTTTTCCCGGCGGGGCGGCGCGACCTTGCCATCTGTCGTCATAACCGGGCCCGGCCCCTCTTCTCGCATCTTCGCGATCGCCTGCTTCATGATCGAGAGCGACTGCTTCATTTCCTCAATGCGGCAGAGATATCGATCCCAACAGTCGCCATTCTTGCCAACGGGCACGTCGAACTCATACTCTGCATACGTCTCATAGGGCTGTGACTTGCGTAAGTCCCAGGCAATGCCCGACCCGCGCATCATCACCCCGGAAAAGCCCCAGGCGAAGGCTTCTTCCTGGCTGACAAGGCCAATATCCACGTTACGTTGCTTGAAGATCCGGTTTTCAGTGATCAGCTTTTCAATATCATCGAGAACGTTTGGAAACGTATCGCACCACTTATCAATGTCATTGAGCAGGGCATCTGGCAGATCCTGATGGACCCCGCCCACGCGGAAGTACGCCGCGTGCATCCGGCTGCCGGAAGCGCGCTCGTAGAACACCATCAGCTTTTCACGCTCTTCAAAGCCCCAAAGCGGCGGCGTCAGCGCGCCCACGTCCATCGCTTGCGTGGTTATGTTCAGGATATGGGACAACATTCGTCCAACTTCGGAGAAAAGCACGCGGATATGCTGAGCCCGGCGGGGGACTTCGATGCCGAGCAGCTTTTCCGCAGCAAGGCAGAACGCGTGCTCCTGGTTCATGGGTGCCACATAGTCGAGCCGGTCGAAATACGGGATCGCCTGAAGGTAGGTCTTGTACTCGATCAGTTTTTCCGTCCCCCGATGAAGAAGGCCGATATGCGGATCGACCCGCTCAACAACCTCCCCGTCAAGCTCGAGGATGAGACGCAAAACGCCGTGGGCCGCCGGGTGTTGCGGCCCGAAGTTGATGGTGAATTCGCGCTCCGACGTGGCGTCAGAGGGTGAGTCTTCGACAATCGGTGTGCCGTCAGCCATGGATTTCTCCTTTGGAGAAAAGGGAATAGTTGTTGGGGAATAGCAAGTTGAGTTTGTCCGATAAATCGTCGGCGATCAGGTTGCGATTTCTTCTTTTCGCTGTAGGGATCTGATCAGGCCACGAAGCATTTTTCCAAGGTTGTTGCATTTGTCCAGGACGCGAAGACAAGGGTCTTCGGGAATAAGGCCGACACGCTTTGACAGAAGTAAGTGCGTTTCCAGCTCCTTCAGCGATCCTTGAGAGATCCGCAAGAACTGAATGAACCTTTTGGTCGTTTCGCACCCGTGGCCCTCGGCAATATTTGCCGGCACTGAGGCGGCGGCCCGTCTTATCTGTGCGGTCAATCCAACCTGTTCTTCCTTTGGAAAGTCCTGCGTGCGGCGATAGCAGTCTTCCGCAAGAGACATGCCCGTCTCCCACACCTGCAAGTCGCGGTAGGACTGAATTCCAGCGCCCATGCGATCCCATTTCCCGACTACTCGCCATTCGCAAATTCCGAACCACTACTCACTCGGCGCTGAAAAGGCAGCGATAACTTCTGCCCCCGTCATTTTCTTGGTGTCTTCGGCAAAGCTGTAATGGGGCGGCTTTTCGTCGATGAAGATTTCTGTCGTGAATTCCAGATCCGACTGGTCATCAAGCGAACCTGCATTGATCGAAATGAACGAACCGTCTTTCATTTTCCAAAACAACGATGATCCGCAACGCTTGCAAAAGTAGCGACTAGCCCAGTCCGACGACTGATAAGCGCCGAGAT
The DNA here is from genome assembly GCA_038522945.1 of Pseudomonadota bacterium. Taxonomy (GTDB): domain Bacteria; phylum Pseudomonadota; class Alphaproteobacteria; order Caulobacterales; family Parvularculaceae; genus MED-G105. The sequence goes on along the minus strand of JBCBJV010000009.1, from coordinate 35,729 downwards.
AAGCTTCGCCGGCAACCACGTCCAATGTGTTCGCATTAATCGCCATCAGCGGCCCGCCGACATTGCGTTGACACATCCGGCAATGACATGCATCCATCTGGTTGTTTTTAAGGTGTGCTTTGTACTTCACAGTTCCGCAAAGGCACTGGCCGGTGCGTTCCAAAATATCTTCGGCCATTTCCAGCTCCTTAAATGTTGATCCCCAGATTGGCGAGAAACTCGCCAAACTGCTCACCTGCGCCATAGAAGAAACCAACGAAAATAGCGACGATGACAGCTGCAATAATCACCGTCCGCAGTCCCTTTGAGCTATCGTCTTCGTCCTCAGTCATGCTTTTCTTCTTCGGCTTTTTCGTCGCCCGGCAGGACATATTGCGCGCCTTCCCAAGGCGAGACGTAGTCAAAGTCGCGAAACTCCTGGACAAGATTGACCGGCTCGTAGACGACGCGCTTTTCCTGATCATCGTAGCGCACTTCCGTATACCCGGTCAGCGGGAAGTCCTTGCGCAGCGGGAAGCCCTCAAAATTATAGTCCGTCAGGATACGGCGCATATCAGGATTGCCGATAAAGCGGATGCCGTACATGTCGAATGCTTCGCGCTCATACCAATCCGCGCACGGAAACACCGACCGCACCGTCGAGACGGTTTCTTCCTCACCGACTTCAATCTTTACGCGGATGCGGATATTATTGTGGAGGCTGAGAAGGTGATAAACCACATCGAACCGACGCGAGCGTTCGGGAAAATCGACCCCACACAGATCAATCAGCTGGATGAACCGGCACAGCGGATCGTCGCGCAGGAACTTCAGGACCGCGTTGATCCGGTCGGCACGGGCAATGACATTCAATTCGCCGTGGGCGATATCGATCTCGCGCACGTCATCGTCGATCGATCCAGCGATATGTTCTTTCAGCTCAACGAGTTCTTCGGTCATCTAGTTCACTTCAGCCTGACGTTGCTTCCTGAGCGTCTTTATCGCCCAAATGCCAAGTATAAATTGGGCAATACCAAATGGCGCTATTAACACAAATGCAACAAGAGCCTCACTGATTGCACCAGCAATCGCTTCAGGATCGCCACTTGCTGTTTCCACGTCGACGATTCCGTAGACGAAAGCGACTAATACAAAATCCGCAATTACCATTATCACGCCCATAACGGCACTCACCAAAACGATGATGGCACTGATCCAGACTAGCCTGCGCTTCCATAGCGTGCTCATGGGTTACCTGACGATACTCCCCTCACGGCGGATTTTTTTCTGCAGTTGCAGAACGCCGTAAACGAGGGCTTCAGCGGTTGGCGGGCAACCCGGCACGTAAATGTCGACAGGGACAACACGATCGCAGCCACGAACCACCGCATAAGAATAGTGGTAGTAACCACCGCCGTTCGCGCATGACCCCATGGAAATCACATAGCGCGGGTTCGGCATCTGGTCGTAGACCTTCCGCAAAGCCGGTGCCATTTTGTTGGTGAGCGTGCCCGCGACGATCATCACGTCTGACTGGCGAGGTGAGGCTCGCGGCGCAAAACCAAACCGTTCCAGATCATACCGCGGCATGGAGGCCTGCATCATTTCCACCGCGCAGCAGGCAAGCCCGAAGGTCATCCACATGAGCGAGCCGGTGCGCGCCCAGTTGATCAAGGCGTCGGCGGGTGCCGTGAAAAAGCCCCGGTCGGCAAGCTGATCGGAAAGATCGTTGAAGAACGGATCTTTCGCATCCGGACGATAGACCGGTCCGTTGCTGTCGAGGGTGCGGTCAATTCTCGTCTCGTCGATTTTGGTGTCGTCTAGCGCCATTCCAGCGCTCCCTTTTTCCATTCGTATAAAAAGCCCACCGCGAAGACCGCCAGGAACACAAACATCGACCAGAAAGCGAAGATCTGGAAGTCGCGGTCGGCGCCAAGCGTCGGATTAAAGAGCGTCACTGCCCAGGGGAAGAGGAAGGCCACGTCCAGATCGACAATGATGAAAAGGATCGCGACAATATAAAACTGCACGTCGAACTTCATGCGCGCATCGTCAAAGGCAGTGAACCCGCACTCATAGGTGGAGACTTTCTCCGGGTCAGGGTCCGACGGCGCGATCAAGGTTGGGGCGATGACGAAGCCGATAGCCAGCGCAAGGGCGATGGCGAGGAAGACAAGGATCGGCAGATAATCGAGAAGGAAATCAGACGTTGCCATGGGGCGTTCGGGCTCCTCGCGGCCGGCATGCATTTCCCGGCCAAAGCTATTGAATTGTCGCGGAAACTAGGCAGACCGGCCCGGGAACGCAACGTGAAACTGCGCCGCATCAATTGGCGGCTTTAGGGGGCACACCTTTATTGTGTCAGTCCCGCTCCGTGCGCGTCCAGGTGCGGGTGGATTGACGCGCCTCACGGCCGTAAACGCCTGTTTTTGAGGCCAAAAATCCGGCGATACCGGCAAGGCTCGAGGCTGGCAAGAGATCTCGCCCGTCAACGACCCAGGCGATCGCAATCGCCAGAACAACATAAACGATCGCCAGTCCAGCAAACATGAACGGCCAGACCGCGCCTGTCAGCGCCAGCAGCCCGCATAAAAGATAGAGGAACCCGAGGCCGCCAACGAAAAGGGTGATCGGCGGGATGGCAAGGTCAAAGGCCAGCGCCGCCAGTTGCGGACGCCCGCGCGAGATTGCCGCCTGCAATAGGTCGGGGACTTGCCCTAGTGCCAGCCGCAAAGACCCGTGCTCCCAGCGCGCGTGCTGTTTGGCAGCGGCCGCCTCGTCCGTGGGGAATTGGCTTTTGACGACCACCGACGACAAGAGCCGGGGCGCGTACTCGGTTTTGGCAAGGCTCACCGTCAGGGCCAGGTCTTCAACGATTTCGCCGGACCCAAGCGCCAGCACGTCGGCGATTGACCAGGGCATGGCCATGCCCGACCCGGTCAACCGTGTCACCCCAGCCACCCGATCGAGCCCGGTTTGACGAAACTTGTTGATCAGCCGCCAGGCGAATGCCGCGATTTGTTCTTTAGGGCTGGGGTCTTCGGGGGGCTCCATCAAATAGAGCGCCTGAACCGGGATCTGCTTGCGGAAGGCTGCATCGGCGAGCTTCCGGAGGGGGCCGATATCGTCATGCCCCTCGGCCGGAGGGTCGAAAACACAGTCGGCATCGAAAAAGACGACCACTTCGGGCGGTGCCTCTTTGAGATGATCTAGGGCGAACTGAAGAGCAAAGCCTTTGCCCCGATCGGTCGGGTGGCTGCGCTCGATCACGTCGGCGCCTTCAGCCCGGGCCAGCTCTGCGGTTTGGTCTGTGCAGTTGTCGGCCACTACGAGAACGCGCACTTCCGAAGAAAGGTGGGACTCCAGGCGACGCAGGGTGTCGCCAATGACGGCCTCTTCATTGTGGGCGGGGATCACCACCGCCGTCGCAGGATGATCGTCAGATGGAACCTCCCTGCTCCCCCGCGATGGCAAGAGGCCGACAATGGTCTCTACCGCAAAAAAGCCCGCCAGCAGAAAGGCAATCATGGCGATGGTGCCGATGGGCAGTGCGAGAAGATCCACAAGGGCACTCATGCGGCCTCCTCCTCTACCGATCTTTGATCAGCATTCGGGATCGGCTTTTCAGGCGCACTGTCAGTTGGCGCAGCATACGGACGGAATAGGCGCGCCAGCTGCGCGGCAATGGTATCCATGTCATGACGTTCCAGGGTGCGCGCCTTCCCGGCGCGGCCCATCTCGGCAAGCTTTTGTTCCGATGCATCGAGGCAATCGGCCATGGCATCGGCGAGCGCTTCTTCATCGGCGGCGGGGGCGAGCCAGCCATTCTCACCGGGGCGCACGAGTTCCGGGATGCCCGCCACATAGCTTGAGATGACCGGGGTGTTCAGCGAAAACGCTTCCATAATCGAAACGGGAAGGCCTTCGGCATAGCTCGGCAACACAAACGCCCGTGCCTTCAGGATTTCCTCGCGCACTTGCGTTGGTGTCTTCCAGCCCAGGATCTGAACACTGTCCTTAAGGCCTAAGTCCGTGATGGCCGCCTCAAGGGGACCGCGCAGTTCCCCATCACCAACCAGCCGTAAGCTGAATGTCCGCCCTCGTTCCTTCAAGAGCCCACAAGCTCGAACCAACGTCATCTGGCCTTTTTGTTCCGCAAGCCGGCCGACTGAAACAAAGGTCTTTGACCCGAATTGCTTTGCTGGGGCGCCTTCCCAGAAGGATCGCTCGATACCGCAATGGACTTGGGCCAGCTTGTCCCAGTCGTCGAAGTCTGCGTGGCGACGAAGTTGGCTCACGCCAAAAGACGATACGCCAGCCACGAATGCCGCGCTCTTGATCTTCTCCGGCAAGGAGATGAGCCCCGGCTTGTCAAACTCTTCCGGCCCGTGGACCGTGACGGAAAAGGTTCGCTCCTCATCGAGCATCGCCGCAAGCATGGCAACGGTCGCTGAGTTCGTGCCGAAATGGGCGTGGAGATGCGTGATCCCGTCCGCGCGGCACCAATGGGCGACAACGAGCGCTTCGGCCCAATAGAAGAGATGACGCACGAGCCCTGCTTCGGACCTTGCGCCCATTTTTAGTGTCGCCCCGAAGGCCTTGAGGCTGGCGACCGGACGGCGGGCGACTGTCGCGAGCAACGAATAGATAATCTCCCCTTTCCGACCACTGACGATATAGCGGGTTTGGGCCGCTTCTTCATCGTCTTCAGCAGATGAAATCCCATAGCCCGCCGGACGGATCGCATAGCGCGCCACACTCAGGCCCTGACGCTCCAGGGCCTGGATCTCCCGGCGGATGAACGAGTGGGATATGGCCGGGTACTGATTGATCAGGTAGGCGATTTTCATGGAAAAACTGGCTGCTCTCAACGACGGTAAAATCGAAAGACGTGTGCTTGGCTATAGACCCTTAAGATATTCTGACACGTGCGCAAAATTGGTTAACGTCCATTCATTAATTCAACCATCGACCTAAGGCGCAATCTGCCAGGATTGCATCTCGAAGGATGGCGTCTTGCCTTTGCTGCCCCAATTCACTTGATCCTTCGGGACGGGCACTGATGCGCACTCCTCAGGATGAGGGGGAGTTCTGATTTGGAGTCCATCATTTGTACTCAATTAACTCAGCGCGCTGACCGAACACGCGCTTGGTCCAGAAGGAAACAACGCCTGCGAATTCCGGGATCTTGCCGAACGTGCAACTTAAAGCATAGGCCAGGCGCCCTGCCCCAAGGTCCGACAACTTCACGTACGTGCGCGCGGCTTGCAGCGGATAGACGCCGAGCAGCGCGAGGCTTGCCGGGTGAACAAGGATCGCACCGAGAACAGCCGCAACCGGCAACACACCACCGAACAGGACCGCCCGCAGAACTTCCCGTCCCCAGAACTTTTCCGGCGACCGCCCGTGCATGGCGTTGCCGCTGGCATAAGCGAACCCCGCCCGTTTCATCCGTGTCCACCATTGCCCAAGCCGGGTCATGGCTGCATCGTGCAAGGTCATGTCCGCGTCGAGCCGCCAGATCTTCCAGCCTTGCTCGCGCAAGCGGAAACACAAGTCAGGTTCTTCGCCGGCGATAAGCGCCGGGTTAAACCCGCCCACCGCATCAAAGGCGTCAGCGCGGCAAAGGAAGTCACCCCCGGATGACTTTGCCTCGCCCACCGGCGTTGCCCATTCGATATCACACAGGCGATTGAAGACGGAGGCCTCTGGGTGGCGTTCGCGACGACGTCCACAGACGATCGCGACTTCTATATTGGCGTCCAGAAAGTCTTTTGCCTTGGCCACCCAGTCGGTGACCACTTCGCAATCTCCGTCCACGAATTGGACATAAGTCGGCAGGCCGTCAGGGCCCGCCAGTTCCCGGATCCGCTCAAACCCCGCATTGCGAGCGCGTGCTGCTGTAAATGGCACGCTCATATCAAGAGAGACCACATCAACGCCGATAGACTTGGCGAATGCGACGCTGTCATCGCTGGAGCCTGAGTCCACATAGACGAGAGGATCCGCATTTCCCTCAAGCGAGGCGAGACAAGCTTTCAGCCGGTCGCCTTCATTGCGGCCAATGGCAATGGCGGCAACACCAGCACTGTTGCGCGCCTCGTTTTGGAAACCGGATTGGGAATTAGGCATCGTACTCATGAAGCCGATTTATACCGCCGAAGCGATGGTGAAACGTTAACCAACGGCGCACACGCACCGCGTAACTATCACTATACACCTGTTTGCAAGGTGTTCGATAACTTGCTGAAAGCCGCGCGGCTACGGGGATTTTCTAACAATGCGCAAGAGCTGACCGCTCGGCACGTCGGTATTGTCGAAACCGCCGCCCTCTTTTGGGATAAGCAACGTATCGGTCAGCATGTAGAGTGACCCGTCGGGCGCGACCGTCACATCGCGCGAGCGCACTCTGTCATCGACAAAGAGCTCTTCCACGCTGACGATTTTGCCGCCGTTAAAATTCATCCGCCAGAAACTGCCCCGTGAAAGGCCGGAGACAAACAAGTCTCCCTCCCATTCGGGAAACTCATCGCCTATGTAAAAGGCAAGACCCGTTGGTGCGACGGTCTGCGGCCAGGACCAGATCGGCCCTTCCAATTCTTCATCGCCTACGTCTGGTGGAACAAATTCCTCATTGCGATATCCCCCGGTCGTCACCAGCGGCCAGCCATAATTGGCCCCCGCCACAAGGCGATTGATCTCGTCCCCCTGACGGCTGCCATGTTCACTGAACCAGAGATCGCCCGTGGTCGGATTGAGGGTGATCCCCTGGGCCGCGCGGATGCCCAGTGCATAGAGGCCAGGGACAGCGCCGGGCCCAAAGTCCGGGTTATCATCCGGGATCGACCCATCTGCATTGAGACGGTAGATCTTGCCGCGCCGATCCGTCAGGTCCTGCGCTATCGGCACATCCGGGTTGTCGCGCTCATGGAAAATCCGTTCGCCGACAGTCACATAGAGCTTACCGTCAACCCCAAACGCGAGCCCCCCGCCATAGTGGTGAAACTCCCCCGTCGTGAAGGGTTCGGCAATAAGAAGCGTTTCCATCTTTGTCAGCTGACGGTCGATCAGACGAGCCCTCACGACTTTCGTGGTAAGCCCTCCCTCATCTTTGGCCGTGTAGGAAAGATAAACCCATGGCTCGTTCTGGAAGTCCGGGTCAATAGCAACATCGAAAAGCCCGCTATTGTCGAACGGCAGCTCCGCACGGATGGTATCGACAAGATCTCCCGGCAAGCCGGTAACGTCCGATTGCTCTCCGGTCCTGATGTTCGCGAGGATGAGCCCGCCTTCTTTTTCCGTAATCAGAACATCTTCTGAAGAGACAAAAGCCATCCCCCACGGGCTCTTAAGATCACTGAGGACAACTTGGCGTTCCAACGAGGGCCGGCCAGTTGGACGTTGTGTTGCGCAGCTTGTGGTCGTCGCAAAGAGGCACACAACCAGAAAAACCAACCAACCTCGGCTCACCAACTGGACCATCGCCCCGCGCCTCCTGTCGCAAATGCGACGAATGTAGCAAGGCTTTTGGCGGCACGCATCCGAAATCTGACGACTGCGCGACGCGCCCATCTCATTCGGTTCGACCAAATGCGATTCGCTGAAGGTCCTTTGCTAAAGGCCCTTTGCTAAAGGCGGGGCAGCCACATGCCCATTGTTGCGGCGAAGATGCCGACTGCCGTCGCGATGGCTGCAGCCACGACAAGCAGACTGGTCATGACTTTGACCGCGCCGTGGTTACTGTCCTGGGCGATGAAGTAAATCTGCAAAAGGGCAAGCGGAATAAACATCTGTCCAAAATAGATGAATGTGATGAATGGCCCCTCAAAGGTCTCGGTGTCGATGCCGATCCCGCCTGTTGCCATGAACCAGAACATCAGCCCGACCCGAAAAAACCAGACCGCACTGGAAACCATGAACAGCCGCATCGCCCACCGCCGGTGCTGGTCGAACTTGCGGTTCATGGCGAAGTAGACCGCGACCCCGGCAAACAAAATGATCAGGACGGCGTCGAGGCTGATCGCATAGTGGGCCAACACCCCGCCGGGTACGCCGCGGGTCCAGACCAGGTGAAGCCCAGCGATACTCGTCAAGATCGCCGTCACCACATAGATCCGCCCGAGGGTCCGGTGGAACCATGGCACGGCGCTCCTGATCGCCGGCGTCAGCTGGAGCGTTCCCCCGCCGATGATCACAATCGCAATGAGCACATGAAAGGCGATCGCGAGGTTCCCGATCAAATCGCCGGGCACATAGCCGTCCGGGACAGCGGTCTCATCCATCCCGGGCAATCCCTTGATGGCGAGCGTGGGAATGTATTCAACAGCGATGTAATAGACGAAGATCCACTGACCGACGGCTGCCACCAGGAACCAAAGAATGCCGGAAAACGCCAGTAACCGCTCAGGCATGGTCGACGACTGTTCTTTGATATCTTGCATGGTTTTGATCCACCCCTTCTGGATTGCGCGTGTCAGTAGCGCTGCGAAAACGCCCAAAAAACGCTTCTGGCAATCGCTTCATCGAAAAGCACTTGGGCTCCAACTGAGCTCGATTAGGATGTAAGCTGGGCGGGAAGGTCTTGCCGTTTTGGAAATTGACCATTGATTTTATGGTCAGTTTGCCAATTGAGAAGAAACAGGTGGGTCCTGGGCGTTGGGGCCCGGGGATTTAAGCCGCAAAAAGGGACTTAGGCCGCAAGGCGTGGAACACGCCATCGGGGCGATCGGATCAGGGCGACTGGCGAGCGAGGGACACATGCACTTTATCATGCGACATGGCGAAACGGCCCTTGCTCAATTTCTGCGGGCGCTTCCTGCCGACTTCATGGCAAGAATCGCAAGGGGCCATTTGCCTAAAGACCCAGCGGTGATCATCTGGTGGGTGCTTGCGATTGTTATCGTGATGATAAACGTCCCCGCGTCGATGGTTTCAGGTTCGCTGCCCCTCACGATTGCAGTGGCGATCGCTGGCTCTGGCGGTTGCGCGTGGACCTGGCTCCTCACCCGCACGCTCTTTCGGCCAGGGGTCGAGATTGAGCCTTGGAACTTTGCCGTTGTCGCGGGGGTCTCTGGCGTGATCGCCGTCGCGCGGCTCTCCCCGACCCTTGCGGCCGCCGGGGTCAACGGGGAAGTCCTGCGCATTGTACACAACGCCGAAATGGTCTTTTGCCTGACGGCCATCGCTCTCGTTTTTGTCGAAGCACTTGCGGGCTACAGCAACAGATTGACCATCACTGAGCGGCGCTTCCGGCAGACATACATTGCCTTGTACGCCGGGATGATTGTGTTCGCTATTATCTGGGGGGCCGGCATCCATGAAGCTGGGTACGGGGAACATCTTGGCGGTCGGATCGTGCTGTTGTCGGGTCTGTTTACTATTGTAGGCAGCCGTGTCGCGGTAGAGTTTCGTCGTCGGCATCCTCTCCCCGCCGAGCTGACCTCCTCGGGGGCACCCATCAAACCAGCAAAACCATCTGCAACCAGAGCTGCGGACCCGGCTTTAGCAAAACGCATTCTCCAGACGATCGAAGACGCGAACTTCTTCACGCGGCCCGACCTCAAGGTTGGCGATATGGCCGCCGAGCTGGGCGTTCAGGAATATCTCGTTACCCAATGCATCACAGGCGACCTCGGCTTCCGCAACTTTAATCACCTGATCAATTCGCACCGGGTGTCTCACGCCAAGCTGCAACTGCGTGATCGTGCCACCCAGGAAAAGCGGATCTCATCGATTGCTTTCGATTGCGGGTTTAACTCGATCGGCACGTTCAATCGCACTTTCAAGCAGCAGGTTGGCGTCACCCCGCGGGAGTTTCGCGAGGCCGAGGGCGGTTCGGAGAATTAGCTCAGACGGGTTGTAACCAAGCCACTCTGCCTTATTTTTCCGGATACGCCATATTCAGCGTTTGAAGGGCCCGTGAGACGACCTCTTCGTCAGACAACCCGCTAAGATCCAGCGCTGGGGTTGCTGCGTTAAACGCACCGATGATCGGTACATTGAGATATTTGAAAAAATTGATCCAGTAATTGAATTGGCCTCGCGGCAGATCATTGTGGGGCGTGAGGATCATGGTGATGTCATCATTGACCTGAGCCCCGTTTGGTCCCTCATTTGAAACGAGAGTCTGTCATAGAAGAGACAGACATGCGGAAGAGCCGGTTCATCGAGGAACAGATCATCGCCATTCTGGCGGAACAGGAGCGCGGCAAGCCCACAGCTGAAGTGTGTCGCGACCACGGGATCAGCAGCGCGACATTCTACAAATGGAAGGCGAAGTTCGGCGGGATGGATGTCTCTGACGCCCGGAAGCTGAAGACCCTCGAGACCGAGAACGCCCGTCTCAAGCGGCTCCTGGCCGAACAGATGCTCGACAACACCATCCTCAAGGACCTGTTGGGAAAGAACTGACGACGCCGATGGAGCGGCGGTCGGCGGCCCTTCAGGCGATGACGAACTATGACGTCTCGCAACGCGGGGCGTGCCGATTGGTCGGTGTCGATCCGAAGACAGTACGCCGGAGCCGCGAGCCTGATTGTCCCGAGATCAGACAGCGGATGAGGGAGATCGCGGCCAAGCGCCGACGCTTTGGCTATCGCCGGGTCGGTCTGATGCTAGAGCGTGAGGGGATCATGATGAACCATAAGAAGCTTCGCAGGCTGTACGCCGAGGAAGGACTGTCGGTCAGGCGACGCCGCGGCCGCAAGCGCGCAACGGGCACTCGCGAGCCGATGCCGGTACCGTCGGGCCCGAATGAACGCTGGTCGCTGGACTTCCTCTCGGACGTGTTCGAGCCAGAGCGGCGCTTCCGCATCTTCGCCGTGATCGACGACTACACACGTGAATGCCTGGCCTTGGTGGCAGACACCTCAATCTCAGGCCATCGGGTGGCGCGTGAACTGGATCGCGTCTTACGCCTCTATGGACGCCCCCGGACAATTGTCAGCGACAACGGCACCGAGTTGACCTCAAAAGCGATGCTCGACTGGCAGAACCGCAACGGTGTTTATTGGCACTACATCCAGCCCGGGAAGCCGACGCAGAACGCGTTCACCGAGAGCTTCAACGGCCGTCTGCGGGACGAGTTGCTCAACGAGGAAATCTTCTCTAGCCTCGCTGACGCTCGGCAGCACCTGGCCCGATGGCGATACGACTACAACACCATCCGCCCGCATTCGGCCTTGGGCGGGCTTGCACCGGCAACCGCGCGCCGGACGCTTGTGCTATCTGAGGGCACCGCGCACGGCGCGCTCGCACGAGTCCCGAAGACCGGTTAAACTATCGATCTAGAGAGTAAGTATGCATGATGACCATCCTGTCTTGAAGGACGAACAGCACGAGCGGCCGGTGCCGACCGTGTGGCGTAGCACCCTTGCGAAAGTTGTCACCTCTATTGCCACTCGCGACGCGAGCATAGGTACCGGAATCAGTGGCGTTCATCCTGTGCCCGATCAAGACGCAAAACGCATCACTGCCAACATCAAGGCGTATGGGGACGAACTCGTTCCCCTGCCCGAAGACAGCTGGAGCACCTCGATCTATCAGTGGTCAAATGGCTTCTGGGAAGTGTTGGTTGATCTATTCACAGCCAACGAAGGGGCTAGCGATCTGGTCATGTTCGTGCGGGTGTACGAGCAATCAGACGGCTACTCGTACGAGATCCACGATATTCATGTGCCTTGAGACTGAGGTTCTCGCCCGCATCGCTTAAGCATGGTAGCAAGCATCGACTCTCATAAAGATCGAGGGCGCCGAAGGGCTCAGGTCATCATCCCAAAAAAGCTGGTCGAAAAGCAGATAGACTTTATCGAGCGTGCCCATCCCCATCCGGCCAATAGCGGCTTTTCTTTCTTGGTCAAACGGCGGATCGAATACGATGGTTTCATTTTTCAGCGCCCCAAGCGGGACCGTGACCAGAACCGCATCGCAGGCCTCGGATTCATCGCCACTAAGACCAAGCCTGACGCCGCCAGCCCCATAAGAAATTCGCTCAACGGGCGTCGATAGAGTGACGTTATAATCACCCGCAAGGGTGGGAAGGATCTGGTCATACCCTTGGCGAAACTTCACGTCTGGGCCGTCATAGCCGAGACCATATTCCGCGAAAGAAGCCTCGACTTCCGTCATATTCATCTTGTCATATTCAACGCCGACCGACGTCTGGCTCACGATTGTCTCAAGCCAGCCTGGCGTAAAAAGAGACCAGAATTTACGTCCATTCCGGCCACGTCCGAAATCCTACTCCTGCCGCTTCACCTGGTCGCCGATCTCCAAAAGCCGTGCGCAATAGGTCGCGGCAATGGGGACGATACCATCCGTGATCGTCTCTTCGGTTTCATAGATCTCATCGATATGCGGCCATAAAAGGCGGCCCAACACGTCAGGCATTGGCGGGCGGTACCAGTTCTCCGACGGGTCCGGCTCAAGCCCGCGCCCATATTTGGTGAATGCCGCCTGCCCCCAGGCGACCGCGAGAGGCTCTTCCAACAAGTGGTAGAGATTGCGGATTTCCGCAGGGCAGATCTCCAAAAACTGAGCCGACAACTCCCGTTTCTGCGCCGACGGCTGATGCGCGCTAATATAGTGCACGACCTCATGCATCACGATTTCGGTGCGGCCCGTCTCTTCCGCGTGGCGTTCTGGATGCCGATAGAGGAGGAACGAATTCCCCTTGATGTAAGCAAAGGTGCGGTCGATTGGTGGCCACCAGACCAGACGCACACGGAACGCTCGCGTTTCGGTGTCTTTGTAGAACGAGGCGATCCTCGACAAGTGCGCAGCGACTTTTGGGGTGCGCAGGTCGGCCCTTAACGGACCCACTTGATCTTTAAACGCGGCACTCTCCGCAAGCAGCAACTCCCAGCCGGGACGAAAGTGCGCGTAAAATTCTTGAAGCACCTGCGCATCTTCTGGCTGGGCAATCTCGTCGAAAGTCGACAGCGCGGCATCAATCGTCTCCGCTGACCCAAAATGACGAAATAGCGGATCTGCGTTTTCACTCACCGAAGAACGGGTCGAAAAAATCCCATCCACTTCGAGGCGTTGGGACCGGTCCCCCTGATCGCTATTGTCGAATGTTCGTTCGCGATAGCCGCGATACCGGTCCGCCATGGTTTGGTCTTCTTCGGTCCAGCCAAACCGGTCAGTCCAGTATTCACGATAGGCGGTGTCGTTGAACCCTTCATACCAAAGCGCAGTTTCGTCCATGATCGCGAAGAGATCTGTCGGCCGGTGGTACTCTGTATGGAGAGAGATACCGGCGAGCGCGGGGAAGGACAGGACGGAAAGGATTAAGACCACGAATGAATGGATGTTTTTCAACGGTCTGATTTTCATTAGATACGTACTTTCAAGACGCGCGAACAATTCCCGCTTCCCCTTCTAGAGTCTGCTTGATTTCATAAACGCTGGCTCGGATCCATCTGTGCAAAATCACTGGTGATGACCACAAATTAGTGATCACCTCTCGCATTGGCGGGAAAGATAGGCTGACCCTAATTCGATGGCAATCGAGCAGATTGCTAGGCGCTACCCTGCCCGGCCGGTGCTGCGTCGGGTAAAGGCAATCAACCAGGCGACAAGATTGACGCCAACGATTGCCGTCATCGACCCGACAAAGACACCATTGAAAGTGCGGTCGACGATGCCCAGTGGCGAGAACAATAAATAGAGCGCGACGACACAGGAAAAAAGCGTCAACGCCGATGGCCAGACATAGCGCCAGGGGGTCAAATCGACAACGTTTGCAGGCGTGTAGCTCCAGGCTTCTTTGCGGGGCACGATCATCCCGGCGGCAAGCATGATCAGGATTTCAATAACAAAGAGGATCGCATACTGATGAAGGAAGTGCAGGGTAACCACGTCGTTCAACGCAAAACGTAAGACGCCGTATGTGATCACATGGAAGATGATGACGATTTTCGCCCCGATCGCCGGCGTTCGTTTGGTGAACAGACCGACAAGAACAATCGCCACAATCGGGATGTTGTAAAAGCCGGTAAATTTCCGAATGATCTGCCACAGCCCTTCCGGCGCAAAAAACAACAAGGGCGCAACCACAAAAGAAAAGAGGGCGATGACCACGCTGGCGATTTTGGCCACATCGACCAATTGCTTGTCGCTCAATTCCTGCTTTCGCATTGGCGCATAGACATCCAACACAAATAGCGTCGCAGCGCTATTTAGGAGCGAGTTAAAGGAACTGAATACCGCGCCCAACAGAACCGCGAGGAAAAAGCCAACGAGATAAGTGGGCAGCACATCATTGACGAGCCGCGGATAGGCCTGGTCGATTGTTGCTAATCCAGGTCCGTAGAGGTGGAAGGCGATGATGCCGGGAAACATCATCAAAAACGGGACAAGGACCTTGAGAAAGCCGGAGAGCAACACGCCTTTCTGTCCCGCCGCCAAATGTTTTGCCCCAAGTGTGCGCTGGATCACGTATTGGTTTGTGCACCAATAAAACAAGTTGGCGAAGACCATCCCGGTAAAGATCGTCGCGAACGGTGTGGGGTCCTGAGGCCCGCCAATCGCATTTAGCTTTTGAGTTTCGGTTGTGGTGACGATTTCAAGACCGGCCATGAAGTCACCCTTGCCTAAGGCAATGAGGCCAAGGGTTGGGACCAGCAGGCCAACAATTAACAAGCCAACGCCATTCAGCGTGTCGGAAATGGCAACAGCCCTTAGCCCACCAAAGATCGCATAAATCGCGCCGACGCAGCCAATGGAAACAACCGTGATAACAAGTCCGGTAAAGTAACTGACGCCGAGCACCGTCTCCACGTCGAACAGCTGCATGACCGCGACGGACCCGGAATAGAGAACGGACGGGATCGTAATCAGTCCGTATCCCAACATGAACAGGATCACCGTGTAGCGACGCACATCATCGTCAAAGCGGGCGTCCAGGAACTCAGGCAGTGTCGTGAACGCCCCGGCAAGGTACCGCGGCAGAAAGATGAGCGCCATCAGGATGGTCGAGACAGCCGCCGTTACTTCCCAGGCCATGCTGCTCAGATTATAGCCATAGGCCGACCCATTCAGGCCGATCAATTGCTCCGCAGACAAATTGGTCAACAGCAATGACCCGGCGATGAAAACGCCGCTGAGCCCCCGACCTGCCAGGAAGTAGCCTTCCTTGCTGTCCACCTCACCGCGGGTTTTCAGGTAGGAAATCCACGCCACAGCCGCCATGAACATGGCGCAGGTGCCAAGGGTGAATGCCAAATCGTCCTGAACCATCGCCTACCTCCGACCAGTCCCTCCACAAGACCGACCCGCGCCCCGCTTTGCGGTTGAATAAAAAACTGGCGGCCAACGGGGAGAGTTGTGTGGCCGCCAGAGCAAGTTAAGTCTGGATTAGACGATCGGACCGCTAGTTGAAGTTCGCGCGGAAGTTCACACCGAAGTAGCGATCAGCCTCCCGCGGGATTTGATAGCGGAAACCGTCACCGGAGAAAGTCGTTGCGAAGCTGTCATCGGTGAGGTTTTTGCCGATCAGTGTCAGACGATACTGATCGTCGTACATCGACAAGCCAACATTGATGTCCAGCTGGTTGTAGCTCGGCAAGAAGCTGTTCGGGCTTACCGATCCATCATTACCCGGAAGCAAGGACAACTGATCATCCACATGGGAGAAGCTCCCATTGATGAAGCCGGAGATCTCTTCGGTAATCGGTGTTTCATACGTTGCGCCGAAGGAGTAGTTGAAGTCAGGCGAGAAGAAAAGATCAAGGCCTGACCGATCGGTACAGTTTGCGGGCGGCAAGGCTGTCGTCGGATCAACTGGACAGTTGAACTCGTCGATCTCCGCATCATTGATGGCAATCGCCCCATTGAACGTCAGATTGTCGATCGGCGACCAGAGCGCATCGATTTCGATGCCGCGGGTTTGAACAGTACCGGCGTTTGTCAGACGCGTAATGGTGACGCCTGTGGAGTTGTCGAAATTGTTCGCCTGGAAATCATCAATCGTTGCGGAGTAAGCAGCAACGTTGAGGAGCACGCGGCCCACATTCAGTTTATAGCCGATCTCGAAAGACTCACCGTCCTCCGGGTCAATCGGCAGGGCATCGTTCGTACCCATATTATAGAAGGTGTTGAAGCCAGGCCCTTTATATCCTTGGGCATAGGTAAAGTAGGCGTTGCCGTAATTACCACCATTGCCGACCATGCCGCCGATATCAACATTAAGGCCTGCCTTCACTGAGAAGTCGGAATTATCGGTTTGGTTGGAGAAAGTATTGTCAAAGCCGCCAGAGGCTTCCCCGAACTGGCTGTTAGGTTCTGCCGGCCGAACACCGACACCCTGGCGGCCAAATGGATCATTATTGCGCCGTGTGTAGACAAACTCCACATCGTCTCTGGTGAAACGAAACCCGGCTAAGACGTTGAGCCAATCGGTGAGGTCATAATCGGCCTGGCCGAAGATCGCATAGTTGTCGAAGCTGTTATCGAAAAAGCCTGTTGCTGAAACGATATCATTGGCGTTGCACGTGAGGCCCGGATTGGCGTCAAGAATATCCTGGTTCTGACCACCATTGTTCTGACAGCTGGCATTCCGGGTGAAGTCCGCTTCCACATCCAGGCTAAGAATGTAGCCGCCCAGGAGATAGTTCAGGCGCTGACCGGCCGGGGACTGGATCCGGAATTCCTGGGTGAACTGACGCCAGTCGCGGGTACCGTCATCATGTAATTGGAATGGAACGCCGAAGACAGGTTCCGTTGAGGTTCCGCCGATGGACGTGAAGTCGCCTTCCCGGATC
Organism: Pseudomonadota bacterium; assembly: GCA_038522945.1. GTDB lineage: Bacteria > Pseudomonadota > Alphaproteobacteria > Caulobacterales > Parvularculaceae > MED-G105. The sequence goes on along the minus strand of JBCBJV010000009.1, from coordinate 18,987 downwards.
TCCGTGTTCTCCCAGTTCCGATATGCCGTAATCGACGTAAAGGTGTGCCCTTCCAGGAACTCCTTGTTGATCTCCACAGAGAACGCGTCAGTCGTATCGATCGTCCGGGTGGTCAGGTCATGGTCGACCCGGCGTTGATCGAGATCGAGGGCAGCTTCAGCTTCGCTCCGGCCGATGACGCCATCATTATTAAGATCGACAAAACCATTGGAGTTTGGCACGGCGCCTGAGGCTGGGTTTCGGCCGCTTGGCACAAGCTCAAGGTCCGCACAGCAATCATCGTCAGACTCCGAATGCTCATAGATAAACAGCATGCTGAAGTCATCGGCAGGCTTGAACTCGACCATGCCGCGCAGGCCCCAGCGGTCATAGCCATTGACCAGCTCATTATCGAAAACATTGCGGATATAGCCATCGAACTCGGACTTGGTGACCGTCAGGCTGGCATTGACCGTATCGCTAAGCGGACCGGAAACCCGTCCACGGACTTTCCATTCATTGTCTTCAAAGTAAGACGCGTCCACATACCCCTCAAACTCATCGGACGGACGGCGGGTGACAATATTGATCACACCGGCTTGGGCGTTCTTGCCGTAGAGGGTCCCTTGCGGACCGCGCAGAACTTCAATCCGTTCGATATCATAGAGATCGGCAAAGGCTTGCCCTGAGCGCCCGAGAACGACGCCGTCGACCACTGTCGACACGGCGGGTTCTGCCGCCAGCGAGAAGGATACGGTCCCGATACCACGGATCGAAATCGCGGAGTTGGCGTTTGTCGACCCCTTCCGGAAACTGATGGACGGCACCAGCGTTTGAAGGCTTTCAAGATTATTCGCAAATTTATTCTCGATCTGCTCCGTGGGCAGAACGCTAACCGCGATGGGAACTTCTTGCAGGTTTTGCTCTGTTTTCTGTGCCGTGACGATAATCTCGTCAAATTGGGCATGGGCGGATGTGGCACTGGCCGCAGCAATCGCCGCGAGGCTCACACCAATGGTACGTGTGCGCATTTTCATGGAATTCCCTCCCTGAAGGATCGGTTACAAAATGACCAAAGCTTCGCTCCGGCGGTTGAGCCCTCGGTTGCGTGAAGACCGCCTGTCAAAGTCTTATATAAGAGTTATAGTTTACTGGTTTTGTGGATGTGTCAACATGGTTAAGCAAGGAGCCGGACTCGATCGACCTCCCGGGAATCGCCTGCGCAATTATTGCGGTGCGGAATTAAATTTACCCAGGCAATCGATGCCAACTTAGCGTTATTCGACAAGAATTCTAGCAAATGAGTCGGCATTGCCAAACGCGACGTGGGCCTAGCGTTCGCTTTGCGACGGTGGTGAAAATATATGCCGAAGCAGCTTGCATAATTACCACAGATACAGGCGACAATCCCCTTCGCAATTGCGGGATGAAACAAGCGAAATGTGTTTTCACGCATGGACGTTACGTGAAGGGTTAAGCCCGCATGCTCCACCTAGACTCTACCATCTTGTGAGCGATGAATACAAGCTTGTGAGCGACCAATACAAGCGAAACTAACTGTCGCCGCTCAGCTATTATTCAGTACACTCACCACATTTTCAAGGGTCAACCGGCTGACCCGAATATTGGACTCGTCCGTAACACCTGCGATGTGGGGCGTTAATATCAGATTTGGGATCCCCTCAAAACGGGCGCCCCCCTCGCCGGTCAAGGGCTCATCTTCAAAGACATCGAGCGCGGCACCCGCCAGCGCACCGTTTCGCAGAGCCTCGGCAAGCGCGCCTTCGTCAACGACACCGCCGCGCGCGGCATTAATCAGAACGGTCGTCGGTTTGACTCGGCTAAGGGCCGTTCCATCGATCATGTGCCGCGTTTCATCCGTCAAGGGCGTGTGGAGGCTGATGATATCTGCGCGGCTTAGCAAATCATCCAGGGAAACGTTTTCGGTGCCGGCCCAGGCTGGATCGACGGCGCCCAGGAACGGGTCATAGGCCAAAATCGTCATTCCGAGTGCTCGGGCGCGATCTGCTGTTTTGCGGGCGATTGATCCGTACCCCACAAGCCCTAGAGACCGTCCGGCAACCTCGCCGCCCATCAAAGCCCCGCGCGGCCAGTCTCCGTTGACGACAGAGCCAGTTGAGAGATACGCGCCGCGCACCAACATCATCGCTGTCGCAATGACGTATTCCGCGACGGCCACGTCGTTCGCGCCTGTCGCAGGAAACACTTGGATCTGGCGTTCAGCGCAAGCCTCAAGGTCAATGTTGTCCAGGCCAACTCCGAGCCGGCCGATGACTTTTAGGTTTGGGGCATGCTGAAGAAGAGTGCCTCTGACTTGCGTCCGGTTCCGCACCACAAGACCGCGAGCGTTGCTGAGTGCTTCCTCAAGACGTGGGCCATCATCGACGAGTTTCCGGTCATAAAGGACATCATAGCCTTTGAGGATCTCAGCAATCGCCGCCTCGTCCATGAACTCTGAAATCACAATGTCGGCCATGGCTTGACGGTTCCTTTAGATGAGCTGGATTGCCACAAAGGCGAGCACCAACAAAAAGAGAGTTTCACCCACGACAATGGCGATGTGTCCACCGCCAAGTTCCCCCATGGCTTTGAGGGAGGTCTTCATGCCAAGGGCGGCAATCGCTGCAATAAGGCACCAGCGGGAAACTTCCCGGAGAACGGAAACCAATAGATCCGGCAAGACGCCCGTACTGTTGATGGCAAGGAGGGCGGCAAACCCAATGGCAAACCAGGGAAAACTTGAGCGCGCGCCAGCTTGGCCCTCTGCAGTCTCGTTCCTGTGGGCAACGGCAATTGCGATCACCACGACGGGAAGCATCACCACACGGAGCATTTTCACATAAGTAGCAATGGCACCAGTTTCGTCGGAAACTGCGTAGCCCGCCCCGACCACTTGAGCGACGTCGTGGATAGTTGCACCAATAAGATATCCGATTTCCATGTCCTGAAAGCCGAAAGCAGCAAACAAGATCGGGTAGGCGATCATAGCGATCGTAGAGAGGGTGGTCACAGCAATCACGGTAAAGAGCGTATCCCGTTCTTCGCAGGATTTTGCGCCCCCACCCGCCGGGAGCGCAGCTGATATGGCAAGGGCTGCGGACGCGCCGCAGATTGCGACTGCCCCGCCGGAAAGTATGCCGAACTGAATCGAGCGTCCCATGAGCCGGCTGATCCCGACGCCAAAAGCGACCGTCAATCCAATAAGCACCGGTGTCGCCAGAGCGGGTCCAAACCCAAGACTTGCAAGGTCGGCGAACGATACGCTCACCCCGAGTAGCACAACACCGATCCGCAGGATCCGGGAGGCGGTAAATTGTATCCCCTCCGCACACGGCTTTTCCGTGCTCAAAAAATGGAACGCCATCCCCACGAGCAGAGCAAAGAGCATGGCCGGGCCGCCATAGTGTTCAGAAAGAAATCGTGCCGCGGCCGCAATCGTAAAGGCAATCAGCACACCCGGCAAAAGCGCTCTCAGCTTGGATCGAAGCCCCTCTGCACGAGGGTCTTCCGCGGCTTTGGCTGGTTCTGCTGCCATACCGCCTCCCTCGATTGCCTCCTCACCCATTAGCGGCCCGCCAAACCTTGAAGCTCAGACAAAAGCGCAGGCGACACGAAAAGACCATCTCGCTCCGCTGCCGCTCGATTGGTCAGGCGACGACTGCCCGGCAAGCGCACGCCCTCTTCATCTCCCATAGCGGCGATAAGCGTTGCCATCCGCTCGGCAAATGAACCGCCGGAAAGCGCCTCAGCATCGATCGCCACAAACAAGCAGCCCACATTTGGCGGCGGGCCTTCCGGCTTTAGAAATGAGCTTGCCTCAAATCCAAAATGAGAGCCGGTCAAAGCCGCCGCCAACACTTCGACCATAAGGGCAAGCGCGGCACCCTTAGCGCCGCCGAGGGGGAGCATCGATCCTTCCAGCGCCGCCTTTGCATCCGTCGTCGGACGGCCTTGCTTGTCGAGGGCCCATCCTTCAGGGATTGCCTCGCCGGCTTTAGCCGCGGCCATTATCTTGCCTCGGGCAGAGACCGACAGCGCAAGATCAATCACCAGCGGTGCGCCGTCAGGCACAGGCGCGGCAAAAGCGATTGGGTTGGTGCCCATCATCGGCGATGCCCCACCCCAAAATGCTATGGCTTTGGGGGAATTGCCAAACAGAAGGGCCACAAAGCCTTGCTCGGCAAGGCGCTCCACATGGGCGCCCGCCTGGCCAAAGTGATGGGACTTTTTGATCGCGGCCGCGGCAATCTTTTCCGTCCGTGCAAGAACGGTCAGCTCCCCGATAGCGAGATCAATAGCCGGATAAGCAAACCCGAAATCCGCATCAATGATGCAGGCGGCATTGCTGATCCGCTCGGCAGTCGGCGTCGCATCGGGATTGATTTTCCCCGCCTCAACTTGCGCGCAGTAAGAAGAGACGCGCGAGAGACCATGACCCCGCTGACCGTCACACTCAGCAGCGATAAGCGACCTTGCGGTTGCCGTCGCAGCGCGGTCGTTGGCCCCCGCGGCCTGCAACGCTTCAACGACGAGATCGAATGCTTCTTTTGATGTCAGTTTGACCGGTTCGGCGCTTTGCTGCCCGCTCATTTTGTATCCCGAATTAGCAATACCGACTTTCGCGCCGACTTCAGTATGGAGTGCCCACCTGACTACGCTTTTATCAGGCGCTGCGATACAGCTTGGTCATGACAAATTCGCGATGACCGAGGGCTTCTGCCGCAGTTGATCGGCCATTCGCCGTGCGCACCACCATATCGATCAAGGCATCGCCTGCATCGGACATGGTCATTTCCCGGCGCAGAATACCGGAAACATCCACGTCAATGTGCTCGGACATGGTACGCATGGTGCGCGGATTTGCGGTCAACTTGATCACCGGCAAAATCGGGTGACCGATGATGTTGCCCTGGCCTGTGGGGAAGGTGTGCACCGTGAAGCCACCGGCGGCCATGAGGGTGACACATTCCGCTGCCGCAGAAGACGAATCCATGAAGTACATGCCCGGGCCTTTCTCAGGCATTTCCGCCGGACCCAGCACATCAATGTATTTCACTTCTCGGCCGATCTTCTCCAAATTGCCGAGGGCTTTTTCCTCAATGGTCGAAAGACCGCCTTCAATGTTCCCCTTGGTGGGCTGACTATCTGACAGATCAGAGGTCTTGTGGGGCTCGATGACGTCGTCCTGATAGGCCTGAAACGTCTTCATAAATTTCTCACCGGCTTCCGGCGTGGCAGCCCGCGCCTGGCAAAGATGCTCCGCACCCGTCAGTTCGGACGTCTCCCCAAAGACGCCATGGATACCTTCGGGGATTAGCTTGTCGTACATATTGCCCACCGCCGGGTTTGCCCCGCACCCGGACGTCGTATCTGACTCACCGCATTTGGTCGAAATCCAGAGGTCTGCAATTTCACACTTTTCCCGCTGGAGCTCGCTCGCCCAGTGGACATATTCCTTGGCCTGACGGGATGCGGCTGCGACCGTGGCGATATCGCCGTTTTGTTCGATCGAGAACCCGGTAACCGGCTTGCCCGTTGCGGCAATGCCGTCGACGACACGTCCTGTCCAGCCCGGCTCGATCCCGATGACCACAACGGCTGCCACATTGGGGTTCGCCCCCGTCCCGATGATCGTCCGGAAGAAAAGCTCAAGGTCTTCACCAAACTGAAGACGCCCATAAGCGTGGGGCAAGGCAAGCGTGCCTTTGATGTTGTTGGCGACCGCCTCCGCGGCAGCATTGGAGATATCATCGACCGGCAAAATCACCACATGATTTCGCACGCCCACCCGGCCGTTTTCACGCCGATAGCCCAGGAAATGATCCGTATTTGTCATTATCTTGCCTCCTACCAGCGTTTCGTTTTCAGATTGTGGACGTGGACGTGGCCGCCTTTCTCCACGGGCTGCACCACCCGGCCAATATCGCAACCATATTTGATAATTGCGTCGTCCGTTGACAGACCTTTGAGCGCCACTTTGTGGCCGATGGGGACGTCTTCGGCGACAGTCATGTGAAAATCAGAATTGTCTTCCGTCACAACACAGAGCATTTCCGTACCGGCTTTCAGGTCTTCAACAACGACAACGCCGACATTGTCTTCTTTGTGATGGACCAAAAGATGCGGGATCGTCATATGTCACCTCTTTTTTCTTGCCTCGAAATGCCCTTGCGGTGCCGTTGGTAAACCGCGAATCAGCAAGCCGTAGCGACCCGGCCATACCTCAGACACCAACGGCATTGCTTACCGAAGGCCCTTAGTTGCCCTTATCGACCCTTTATGAGCCTATTTCAAACGCAGTTCACTCTTTGGTCTTATATATGATAGAATTTATTAGGCAATAGACAAGTGAGATGAACTTTGGATAGGCTCTCTCCGTTATGCAGCTCTTAGAGAAACATCCAGACCGGCCCGGGTTTCGACCTCTCTACCAACAAGTCAGGGAGCTTTTACTGTCGCGAATCATCAGTGGCACTTGGCGCCCAGCAGAGCCGCTCCCCAGTGAACAAGCGCTGGCGTCTGAGCTGGGGGTAAGCCAGGGCACTGTCCGTAAGGCCTTGGACTCGCTTGCCGCAGACCAACTTGTTGAGCGCCGTCAGGGTAAGGGCACATATGTTTCTCAGCATACCCCGGAAAGCGCGCTTTTCAGGTTCTTTCGGCTTTGCAATGACGATACCAATGAGCGGGCCCTCCCTGCTTGCAAACGGGCCTCCATCAGCAAACGCAAATCAACACCCGCTGAACGCAAAGCACTGGGCCTTGAAATGGGCGCTTTGGTTTTTAGCTTAACGCGCACACGATATGTGGAGGAAACCCCTGCCCTTTTCGAGGAAATCGTGGTCCCGGCGCAGCTAATGCCGAACCTCGATACCCACCAGCCGCTGCCCAATACGCTGTATGCGTTCTACCAGTCGACCTATGATGCAACGATCGTAAGCGCCCGAGAGCAGATCAAAGCTGTGCCCGCCGAAAAGCGCCCCGCTCAAGCGCTCAATGTGCCCGTGGGGTCACCCTTGCTTCTCGTTGAGCGGCGTGGGTTCGGTCTGGACGACCAGCCCATCGAATTCCGGCGAACGTTTTATTTGTCGGATAGGTATCACTACGCCGTCGATCTGACCTGATCTGCGAATTGCGCCAATCCTCTGTCGGCCTCGGCCCAATAAGGTCATGGCGCTGGCCAAAGAAAACACGCAAGCCGCCGAACAACAGATTGCAAGATCTTATGTCTTATGTAAGAGTAATGACCAAGGTGAGGAAAATCAAAAACCATGGAAAAGCGACAGCAGGCTTTCATCAACGGCAGTTGGTGCGACGCCCAAAATGGCTCGACCTTTGAAGTCATCAATCCAGCCACGGATGAGATCATCGGCACGGTCCCGACGTGCGGCCGGCCGGAAACTGCCGCTGCCATTGCGGCCGCATATGACGCATTTCAAGACTGGCGCGACCAATCAGCGGAGGCCAGGGCCAAGCTATTGATGCAGATCCATGATTGCCTGATGGATCACCAACAGCGCCTCGGCGAAATCCTTACCGAAGAAATGGGCAAGCCCCTCGCTGAGGCCAAAGGCGAGATCGGGTTCGGCGCAAAGTTCTTCAAATGGTTCGGTGAAGAGGCAAGGCGCGTCTATGGTGACGTTATTCCCTCCCCGTTCGCTGATAGCCGGATCATTGTGACTAAACATCCCGTTGGTGTCGTTGGGGCCATCACGCCGTGGAATTTTCCAAACTCCATGATCGCGCGCAAACTTGCCGCTGCCCTCGCGGCAGGATGTTCAATGGTGATCAAGCCCGCTTCGCAGACGCCTTACTCCGCCCTTGCCTTCGGTGACATTGCCACAGAAGTTGGCGCGCCTGCCGGGCTGATCAATATTCTCACCGGTCGCGCCTCAGAAATTGCCGCGGAACTCTGCGAAAACCCCCGTGTGCGGAAGATATCATTCACCGGTTCTACGGAAGTAGGCAAGAAACTCGCCGCTGCTGCTGGCGCGCAAATGAAACGGGTTTCCATGGAGCTAGGCGGCAATGCGCCGTTTCTTGTCTTCGACGACGCCGATCTCGACGCGGCGGTGGAAGGAGCCATGATTTCCAAGTTCCGCAATGCCGGTCAGACCTGTGTCTGCGCCAACCGTATCCTGGTTCAGGCTGGCGCTTATGATGCGTTTGCGGAGAAATTTTCCCGTGCGATTGCGGCGCTGAAAGTTGGAGACGGGCGCGAAGACGGGGTCGAACAAGGCCCTCTAATTGACGACGCCGCTGTCGCAAAGGTCGAAGAGCATATCGCCAACGCCCTTTCCAACGGGGCCTCGGTCAAAACCGGCGGCGAGCGACATTCACTTGGCGGGACTTTCTTTGAGCCGACCCTGTTGACCGAGGTCACCGAGACCATGCAGATCTTCCGTGAAGAAACATTTGGACCCGTAGCTCCTCTGTTCCGGTTCGAGACAGAAGAAGACGCCATCACCATGGCCAATAACACAGAGTACGGGCTGGCGTGCTACGCCTATACCACTGACCTTGGCCGGGCGTTCCGCCTTTCCGATAAGCTGGAGTATGGCATGGTCGGCATCAACGCCGGCCTTGTCTCAACGGAAGTGGCCCCCTTTGGCGGCGTCAAGGATTCAGGCATTGGTAACGAAGGCTCCAAATACGGACTCGATGATTATCTCGACGTGAAATACTCCCTCATTGGCGGACTTGGTCGATAATGCGTCTCTGCCCGCCATTTCAATTCGAGAGCTGACGACATGGCGCGCGTCCTGTGTGTCGGTCATGCGGTCGAAGATCATGTCTTCCAAGTTGAGACATTACCGACCGAAGGTCGCAAGTACCAATCGAAGGGCTTTGAGATCGTCGGCGGTGGACCAGCCGCGAATGCCGCTGTTGCGATCGCTCGACTCGGTGGGGACGTTCGGCTCGCCGCTCGTGTAGGCGGTGATGCCATCGGTCAATCAATCGTGACTGCTCTGTGTACGGAAGGTATTGACTGCACCCATGTAAAAGTCTTTCCCGGGGTCAGCTCATCACTGTCGGCGGTTTTCATCGACGATCGCGGCGAACGCATGATCGTCAATCACCGTCCGGCAGACCTCCCCACCGATCCTTCTTGGCTGGATGCCGCTTTTGCCCAGCCTGTTGACGCAGTTCTCGCCGATGTCCGATGGCCCGAGGGAGCAAAAGCATCTCTTGATGCCGCTCGCGAGCGGGGCATCCCCGGCATTCTCGATGCGGACCTTCCCGTCCCGGCCGGGCCTTCCTTGGTTAAGGCAGCAAGCCACGTGGCATTCTCCGCTGACGGATTGGTTGACTTTACGGGACAAAACGATTTGGCCGAAGCCTTGTTGGCAGCGGCGAGTGCGACCAATGCGTGGTGCTGCGTCACTGCGGGCGCGGACGGCGCCTTCATCGCTCAAGGGGATCGGATCACGCCAGTCCCCGCCTATGCTTGCGATGTTGTGGATACTCTCGGGGCTGGCGATATCTGGCATGGTGCCTTTGCCCTCGCGCTCGCCGACGGTATGCCCCCGGAAGAGGCGGTTGCTTTCGGCAATGCCGCTGCAGCCCTTAAAGTTTCGCGCGCCGGTGGGCGCAAAGGGGCCCCATATCGCGCCGAACTCGAAACATTTACTCAGTCACAAGACCAATCTATCCGATCAGAACGAAAGGCGAGGCAATGACCCTCACGGCCGGGAAATTATGGGGTATGCGGCGTATGGCCGATGCCGAGGGACGTTTCAAGATGACCGCAGTAGATCAGCGCCCTCCCATTAAAAATCCCATTAAGGAGAAGCTAGGACTTGACGAAGCGCCTTGGGCGCACGTGGCCGACTTTAAAAAAATGCTCATCGAAGAGCTACAGGCAGAATCGAGCGCCATGCTGCTGGACCCGCATTATGCCTATCCTCACGGTATTTCTGTCTACAGTCCCACCAAGGGCCTGATTGTAACCCTTGAAGACTCCGTTTTTGAAGAGACGCCCGAGGGGCGCATTTCCAGCGAAATTGATGACTGGTCCGTTGAGAAGATTAAACGCGTCGGCGGCGACGCAGTGAAAGTCCTGACCTGGTACCGCCCGGACGCTTTAGCTGCTTTGTGTCAACAACAACAGGACTTCACCGCACGGATCGGCGAGGCGTGCGCAAAGTATGACATCCCCTATGTCTTTGAGTTATTGGTCTACCCCCTCGCCTCTGACAGTGAGCAGACCACGGACTATGTCGAAATGAAGTCCAAAAAGCCTGATCTCGTGATCGAGAGCGTTCGCACATTTGCCGACCCGAAGTTCGGTGTCGACCTCTTCAAGGTGGAAAGCCCGCTCGCCGCCAGCGATGTCCCAGGAACCGATGGAGACGGCGCAAGCGGGGCCCAGGCCTATTTCGAGGCCCTCGGCGAGGCTGCCGGTCGGCCGTGGGTTATGTTATCAGCTGGCGCTGGAAAAGCTGACTTCAAGAACATCCTCACCCACGCTTACGCCGCAGGGGCATCCGGTTACCTAGCCGGCCGCGCAATCTGGCTTGACGCCTTTCAACATTTCCCCGACTGGGACCAGATCCGCACGGGACTAAAGGGGGATGCAGCCGCTTACATGAAGTCCCTCAACGACCTAACGGACGAATATGCAACTCCGTGGACCTCTCACCCTCTTTATGCGGAGCATGGGGCGGGTGTTTTCCCCGCTGATGGAACGTTCCGCCACCGATACGCCGGAATGGGAGTTTAGACATGGCAAGCAATAACGATCAATTGATCTATGGCGTCGCCGCGCTTGGACGGCCCACATTCGATGTGCCTTTTGCGGAAGAAATGCTTGAGAGAGCGTTTGCGGCTCTCGATGCCGCCGGGATAATGACTGTTGGACCACGTACGCTTCTTTACGATGCCGATGCCGCAGAAAAGGCCTTTGCGGACATAGAAGCGGCGGGCCAAATCGATGCCCTCCTTATCCTGCAAATCACGTTCACCGACGCCACCATGACCGTGAGCTTGGCCAAACGATCGGCCGCGCCAATTGCCATTTGGGCCGTCCCCGAGCCGCGCCTTGGAGGTAGACTGCGCCTGAATGCATTTTGCGGATTGAACCTTGCCGCCCATGCTCTCGGAAAGGCAAATGTCGCGCACAGCTGGCTTTACGCCGCACCCGATGCGCCAAACCTGACCGAAGACCTCCGGGCCCTGAGCACGCCGGTGGAGATTAAGTCGAGCGCCGCCCAACAGTTGGAACGCGCTCCTTCTGAGGAAACGGCAGTCATTCTCTCGCGCTTGCGGGACTCAAAGATCAGCGTGATTGGTCAGCATCCAGATGGGTTTGACACCTGCGAGTTTGATGCGGGCGATCTGAAGACCCTGGCCGACGTCAAAGTAGAACAGTTTGACCTGGAGGGCGTTTTCGAAGCGGCAAAGAACATTGACGCACCGCGAGTCGCCGACGTGAAAGCTCAAGTTGCTGGCAGTCTTGCCAAGCTTGACGAAGTGGATCAGGCGCAGCTTGATCGATCATTTCGGCTGTTCTGCGCTTTTGAAGACCTGCAGAAGGCCTCTGGTGCGGACGGACTTGCGGTCCGGTGCTGGCCAGAGACCTTCACAGAATATGGGTGCGCCGCTTGCGGGCCCATGGCCATGATGAACCAGAAGTGCGTGCCCAGCGCATGTGAAGCGGACGTCTACGGATCATTTTCAGCATTGATGCTGCAATCCATTGTGGAAGAGCCGGTTTGGATGGCAGACCTTGTCGATCTGGACTTTGCCGATAATACCGGTGTTTTCTGGCATTGCGGCCTTGCGCCGCTGACTATGTGCGACCCGGACGCTCAGCCTGAAGCAACTATCCACACAAATCGTAAAATGCCGCTCTTGCATCAATTCCCTTTGAAGCCGGGCGTTTTCACCATTGCCCGCGTTTCGCAATCGCGGGACAATCCGAAACTCGTCATCGGACAAGGGGAATTCATCCGCCGCCCCATGGCCTTTACCGGAACATCAGGGGTCGCCACATTTGATGTCTCTGCCCACGCGTTTTGTGAGACGGTCATGGCCGAGGCCCTCGAACATCACTATGCGATCGCCTATGGCGACCACCGGGAAACCTTGCGAGAAATTGGCACCGCACTCGATCTGCCCGTTTTGGAATTGACCCCGTAATGAGCGCGTTTGAGCCGGTTAAACGCAGTTGGTTCGACTTGCCGACAATCAATCTGACCAGCGATGGTCGGCATATTGATGCCCATCAGATTGAGTTTGAGACGAGCGCGGGACCGCTTCTCCTCACCCTCTATGAGTTCGGTGTGCGGATTAGAATGGGAGGCCCGCGTGCTATTGACTACGGTCTGGTGAATGAAAATTCGCCGCCCGCTGTTGCTGGCATCAAAGCTGATGACGAAACTGTGGTGGTGGAAAGCGCAAGCCATCGACTTGTCATTGAACGTGAGACACTTGCCTTTGACCTTTCCAAGACAGGTCACTCAAAAGTGCGCAGCGCCCGCGACGGACACTTTGTACGGAAATTCAGACTGCCTCCCATTGCACAGAATGACCGAGGATGGGTCGTTCACCTTGACCTCCACTCACGAGAACGAATCTACGGTCTCGGTGAGAAATGGGGCAAGCTGGACCGACGCGGCCAGTTTCTCCAAAGCTATAATCGCGATGCCCTCGGCGTTAACGCAGAAGCTTCCTACAAGAATGCACCCTTTGCCTGGAGCTCAGCTGGATGGGGTGTTTTTGTGAACACGCCGTCCCCACTCCAGCACGGTGTAGGCTTTGCCCCATGGTCACAACGCACTTTCGGTCTCTGCGTCGAAGACCCTCACCTTGATCTCTTTCTTTTCACTGGCGACACCGGTGAGGAATTGATCAGAGATTATACCCGACTCACTGGCCGCGCACCGATACCACCGGACTGGTCCTTCGGGCTCATTATGTCGAAGGCCTATTATCAGGACGCCGATGAACTCCTATCAACGGCTCGTGAAATTCGCCAGCGTGGTCTGCCGTGCGATACCATAACCCTGGATGGGCGCGCTTGGCTGGATGTTGAAACGCGCTTTTCATTTGAATGGGACAAAACCCGATATCCAAATCCAGGCCGCGTGATCGATGAGTTAAAGAGCCTCGACTTCAGAATCTGCGTCTGGGAGTACCCATACATTTCCACCAAGAACAAATGGTTTGAGGAATGGTCCGATCGGGAATGGCTTTTGAAAGAGGCAAGTACGAATGATACCCATATTCTGCAGTGGGATGCAGAACCCTTTGACGATGTGCTGACGCCCTTGCCAGCTTCAGGTATTGTTGATTTTACCCACCCCCTTGCTTACGAGGCGTGGCGGGATGCCCACCAGAGTTTGTTCGAGCTCGGCGTCGATATGATCAAGGCTGATTTCGGCGAGCAGGTCGCCGATCACACAGTCGCCCATAACGGTGAGACCGGACGCAGCCTACACAACGTCTACGCCTATCTCTACAACAAATGCGTCTATGAAGCGGCAGAGAAGTATTCTCAGAGCGGACCATTTCTTTTCAGCCGTGCCTCCTGGACGGGATGCCAGAAATTTCCCTCACAATGGGGCGGCGATCCGCAGGCGGACTGGGAAGGGCTGGCCGCAAGCATCAGGGGCGGTCTTTCCTGGGGTCTGACGGGGGCTCCATTCTACGCAACGGACGTGGGCGGTTTTTATGGGGACCAGAGGGATCCGAAACTCTATGTCCGATGGCTTCAAGCTGCAATTTTCTCAGCCCATATGCGCTTGCACGGGATCGGTCAGCGCGAGCCGTGGACCTATGGTCCGCAGGCTGAACAAGCGGCAAATGAAGCAATAGAGCTGCGCTACCGTTTGCTGCCCTATATCAAGAAGGCCGCGATCGTAGCTTCCGAAACGGGAATGCCGGTTCAGAGGGCCATGCCGCTCGCGTGCCCGAATGAACCGGAAGCTTGGCATTTTGATGAACAGTTTTTCTTCGGTAGCGATATTTTTGTGGCGCCTTGCGTTCATAGTGACGACACCGTGGCGTTCTACTTACCCAAGGGCCGTTGGTCTCACTTGACGACGGGTGAGCCAATCGAAGGGGGTGAGGTCCATGCCATCAAGCTGGAACTGACCGAGATTGCGGCCTACGTGCGCGAGGGAACGGAAATCCCCATGGGTCCCGTTCGTCAGCACATTGATCAGATTGAATTATCCAACTAATCGGACGGGTGTTTGACTGACCAAACAAGAGCCCGGATCTCATAGCGAGACCCGGGCTATTCTTTTTGGCCTTAGCTCTTAAGCGACGAGGAATTCACCATCATTGGTCATGGCGTAGACTTCTTCCTCGCTGAGGGCTTCGTCATAGATCGCAAACTCGCTGATCGTGCCTTCAAAGCGATCGTCGACACGGTCAGGATTGCGCCGGTTTTGACGGGCATTGCTGCCACCAAGGAGGATGTCATCGTCGGAGGTGGTCCAGTCGAAATCGAATGCCTTACTGTCCTGGATTTCACCGTTGACGAATAGGCTCACCGTGTCGCCGTCAAAGCTGAGGGCAACAGTTGCTTCCTCACCTGCCTCTAAGACATTTTTCGCTTTCAGGCGGACCGCCTCCTCTCCGTTCTGAAGACGAGCGATAACATCATCATTCCGAGTAAAGATGATCATTTCGCCGTCTTCCTTGTTCCCGCCTTCGTCTCGCGAGAAGAGAGTTTCTCGGCCGCGATCCACATCGTCCGGCGTAAACGTCAACATAATCGTTGCTTCACCCAGGTCTAGCGCGTCGTCATCAGCGAATGCCATTTCGCCCTCGGTGTCAGTGACGATCAGGTTATCATCGAAGAAGAGAACGGGCTGTGGAGAAGCCGAGTCTTCCGCTTCTGGATCGCCGGTTTCTTCGTCGCCGTCACCGTCGCCGGCATCGCTGGCGTCAGCGTCGCCTGTATCGCCCGTTTCAGCTGGGTCGCCCGTTTCAGCTGGGTCGCCCGTTTCAGCTGGGTCGGCTGCATCACTTGTGTCTTCACCAGTGCCCGCATCCATCTCCTCACCGGTATCCATGTTCTCCTCTTCGGGAGCCATGTCCTGCGGGGCGTCATCTTCCGATGGCGCTTGGGGATCTGCTGGCGCTTCGCTTAGCTCTTCCACAACACTGAAACTGAGGCCTGTGGTCTGCATCACCGCACCGTTGCCATTGCTTTCGCTAAAGACAGTCACTGATACCGAATGATCTCCAACCGGGAAGTCAATTCCCCCATGATAATTGCCGTTGGTATCGCCGAACAGCGCATAGGGAGTGACATTCTCCGTTTGCGAATGATCGCCAAAGGTCAACTGCACACTGCCGATGGAAGGAGCGTTGGCAGTAGGAACTGCCGCAATCGCCACATTCCGTCCGGCAACGAGATCGCGGTCCACTTCCCCGCCAGGCTCAACCGCTGTCAGAACGGCGTTGGTGTCCGTATCAACGACGAGGAACTCCAGGAAGCTTTCCTGATCGGCCACGTCAGGCGCATCGACGGGTCCTGAGTCGACGGATGGGGCAAGCGGGGTGATGGCCTCATCAAGCCCGTCAATCGTGTTGACGATCCCATAGGCAGGCGCTGCCGTGTGCTCAATGTCGTCCTCGTTCACAAGGTCACCGAACACCGTGATCGTCCCCAGACGGTCGTCATTGTGCGCACCGCCCCCATTGCCCTGGTCAGAGTAAAGCTCAATCACCGAGTGATCCATCACACCGTCACCATTGGCATCACCATAGGTGATCCCGGCAATCTCCGTGGTATGACCTTCAATCACAATCCGGTCCCCTTCTCCTTTGGAGAAGTCCATGATGATGTCATCGCCGATCACATCCACCCAGTGGTCGTGGATATTGTTGTTCTCACCAGCCACCCCATGCCAACGGATCGTCCCGTCGTCATTGGTGTGCTCTTCGATGAAGATCGACTTGGCGTTGATCAGCGTCTGGAAGTAGAACGTATCCGCTCCCTCCCCGCCAATCAGCACATCGTCCGACGCAATCGGCTGGTCCAGATAGACCTTGCCCGTCACCTGATCGGCTGAGTACTCATCGATCCCTTCATCACGGTCCGCATCAGGATAAACCTCTCCCTCACGGCCATCGGCTTGCGAGATCAAAAGGTCATCGCCAGCGCCGCCTTCCAGCGTGTCTTCGCCATGACCGCCATCAAGGACGTCATTGCCGGCACCGCCAAGCAGGCTATCATTGCCGTAATAGCCCTGCAGCGCATCATTGCCGGCACCGCCATCAATAGTGTCATCGCCGAGCCCGCCATTAATCGCATCGCGGTCACCATCGCCGGTCAGGTTATCATTACCATCCGTGCCCGCTTCAATCGGAACCGGATTGATCTGCTCACCCTGATGGTTGAACCCGTACTCAACCGCCAGGGCCTTCGCCGTATCAGAGCCATGGTGCAGCTGGCCAAAGGCCGGCATCAGATCTTCTTCCGCAAGGCTGACCAGCGCAGCCGCCTCAAACGCCGGGTCAGACAGACCCGCAAGCTCGGCCATCTCTTCCGGCGAGAACTGCGTGCCGTAAAGTGCCACATCACTGATCGTCCCGGCAAAGACATCCCGCGGGCTTTGATCATCATTGTCACGATGGGTGCCAGACGCCCCGATCAACAGCGCCCGGTCGTTCTCAACAAGCCCCTGCTTGATGTCAGGCTCGGCCGCCACCAGCTCACCGTTCAGATAAACCTTCAGGCCATCGTCACCAAACGAGACCGCCAGCTGATAGCTCTCGCCCGCTTCAATCTCCACATCCGGCACCTTAAGGGTCTCAGACCGATCCGCCGTCTGCTGACGGATCTCAAGCTTCCCGTCCTTCACCCACGCCGTCAGGTGACCGCCATCGTCAAAGTTCCGCCCATCCTTGGAGAACAGCGTGTTCGTTCCAGACACGTCATCAGCCGCAAACGTCAGAGACAACGTCCCAGACCCAACCTCCATCGCATCCGTATGACCCGCCTGAATGTAATCACCAGACACACCAGAAAAAACTGTCTCGCCGGGATAGAGGAAGACGGGCGCCTCACCGGCAACGGTGCCGTACCCGGTAAAGTCAGGCAGATCAGGCGCATCGACGGGTCCTGAGTCGACGGATGGGGCAAGCGGGGTGATGGCCTCATCAAGCCCGTCAATCGTGTTGACGATCCCATAGGCAGGCGCTGCCGTGTGCTCAATGTCGTCCTCGTTCACAAGGTCACCGAACACCGTGATCGTCCCCAGACGGTCGTCATTGTGCGCACCGCCCCCATTGCCCTGGTCAGAGTAAAGCTCAATCACCGAGTGATCCATCACACCGTCACCATTGGCATCACCATAGGTGATCCCGGCAATCTCCGTGGTATGACCTTCAATCACAATCCGGTCCCCTTCTCCTTTGGAGAAGTCCATGATGATGTCATCGCCGATCACATCCACCCAGTGGTCGTGGATATTGTTGTTCTCACCAGCCACCCCATGCCAACGGATCGTCCCGTCGTCATTGGTGTGCTCTTCGATGAAGATCGACTTGGCGTTGATCAGCGTCTGGAAGTAGAACGTATCCGCTCCCTCCCCGCCAATCAGCACATCGTCCGACGCAATCGGCTGGTCCAGATAGACCTTGCCCGTCACCTGATCGGCTGAGTACTCATCGATCCCTTCATCACGGTCCGCATCAGGATAAACCTCTCCCTCACGGCCATCGGCTTGCGAGATCAAAAGGTCATCGCCAGCGCCGCCTTCCAGCGTGTCTTCGCCATGACCGCCATCAAGGACGTCATTGCCGGCACCGCCAAGCAGGCTATCATTGCCGTAATAGCCCTGCAGCGCATCATTGCCGGCACCGCCATCAATAGTGTCATCGCCGAGCCCGCCATTAATCGCATCGCGGTCACCATCGCCGGTCAGGTTATCATTACCATCCGTGCCCGCTTCAATCGGAACCGGATTGATCTGCTCACCCTGATGGTTGAACCCGTACTCAACCGCCAGGGCCTTCGCCGTATCAGAGCCATGGTGCAGCTGGCCAAAGGCCGGCATCAGATCTTCTTCCGCAAGGCTGACCAGCGCAGCCGCCTCAAACGCCGGGTCAGACAGACCCGCAAGCTCGGCCATCTCTTCCGGCGAGAACTGCGTGCCGTAAAGTGCCACATCACTGATCGTCCCGGCAAAGACATCCCGCGGGCTTTGATCATCATTGTCACGATGGGTGCCAGACGCCCCGATCAACAGCGCCCGGTCGTTCTCAACAAGCCCCTGCTTGATGTCAGGCTCGGCCGCCACCAGCTCACCGTTCAGATAAACCTTCAGGCCATCGTCACCAAACGAGACCGCCAGCTGATAGCTCTCGCCCGCTTCAATCTCCACATCCGGCACCTTAAGGGTCTCAGACCGATCCGCCGTCTGCTGACGGATCTCAAGCTTCCCGTCCTTCACCCACGCCGTCAGGTGACCGCCATCGTCAAAGTTCCGCCCATCCTTGGAGAACAGCGTGTTCGTTCCAGACACGTCATCAGCCGCAAACGTCAGAGACAACGTCCCAGACCCAACCTCCATCGCATCCGTATGACCCGCCTGAATGTAATCACCAGACACACCAGAAAAAACTGTCTCGCCCTCGTTCAGAAATACTGGATCCACGCCATTGACCGTATTCATCGCTCTCTCCGTAAAACTCATCAAAACTTCTTCGATGACAGACTAATCAGAATGCCTGTCGATATCGGGAGAAGTAATCCAATTCATTTTCGTTTGGTATACGGAGGAGCGCAGGTTTAATGTGAAACTAAGGGCATAATTGATGAAAAATGGCCTGTTCAATTTTTAACAATCAACGAAAGCCAGAAGGGGCGCGGCTTGCAACATGCATTAGTGCAATATTACTTGATTTTCAATAAAGTCCGCCTACCGAATTTGTAATGAAAAACAGCAGTAATTATGGGCAATTCGCTTGAGGCACCTACAGCTTTGCCGCGAGATCTATCAAATTCATTCTTTATTTGAGGGAATT